>NZ_JADMUF010000002.1:125579-346277 GCF_015546965.1 Collinsella aerofaciens | reverse complement strand
GCCTCAAGAAGGAGTAACATCGGGGCTTGCAGCGACGGACCTCAGGACACTCTTACACCACGTCTGCGCGCGCGACCTTGGTAAAACGTTTTTAGCAGGTTGTTTACCATTTGACATCGAAAGGTACGTTTATGTCCCAGACCGCCGCCCATAATGTCGCTTTTATTTTCGATTGCGACGGCACACTGGTGAATAGCACCCCCGTTTGGGCCTATGCCCAGCCCGAGTTATTGCACCGCCACGGAGTTGACGTGACGGTCGACGATTTTGCCCAATTTGAGCACTTGTCGCTCGAGGACGAGTGCCAGGCCTACCACGACACTTGGGGCATTGGCACAGATGGCGAAGAGTTGTATCGCGAACTGAGCGACATCCTGATCGACGGCTACTCCAAGGTGCCGCCGCGCGAGGGGCTTCTGGCATTTTTGAAGCAGGCGCAGGAGGCCGGTATCGCCATGTGCGTGGCTACGTCCACGCCGGCCGAGCTGGTAAAGTCTGCACTCGCTGGTGCCGGGCTTGACGCGTACATGGAGTTTGTTACCACGACGGGCGAGGCGGGACGCTCCAAACAGTTCCCGGATGTGTATGAACTTGCGCTGCGTCGCTTGGAGGAGCGCCATGGGCGCAAGTTTGAGCGCGCTTGGGTGTTTGAGGACGCCGTCTTTGGCCTAAAGAGCTCTGGCTCTGCCGGCTTTAAGCGCGTGGGCATCTATGACCCGCACGGCCGCATGAAGCGCGACGACGTGCTCGCCAACTGCGATATCTTTATCGACAGCTACGAGGAGCTGGATCTGGCCCGCGTGCTTTCGTTTGAGGGATAGGCGAGGGCTGTGGCTTGCAAGGTATTAGTGGTCTGCGGCTCGCCCGTGGTGGCGAGCGCGGATCTGTTGCGTCGGCTAGCAGGGGAGTGCGATCACGTTGTCGCCGTGGACCGCGGACTCGACGCGCTGCTGGGCGCGGGATTGGGCTGCGACGTATATGTAGGGGACGCCGATACGGTAAGCGAAGCCGGTCGCGCTCTTGTTGATGCCGCTGAGGACTTTGAAGTTGAGCGCCACGACCCGTACAAGGACTATACCGATCTGGCACTGGCGCTCGATTCCGTCCGTCGCCGCTGGCCAGGTGCCGAAGTAGTTGCGACCTGCGCCACTGGCGGCCGTCCGGACATGGCGCTTTCCGTACTGGGGCTGCTTGCAGGCTACGAGGATGCCCCTATCTGGATCGCCGAGGATAAGGTGGTCGCCCGCTTCCTTCGCGCAGGCGAATCGTGGACCATCGAAGGTGCCGAAGGCAAGACGTTCTCCATCATCGCCATAGCCCCCAGCACCGAGGTAAGCGAACACGGCCTAGAATGGGAGCTAGACCACAGCCCCCTGGGCTTTTTGGCCGACACGGGCATCAGCAACGTCGTCAGGTCAACAGCCACGATCCAAGTCCACACCGGAACCGCCATCGCTTACCTATATCAATAGGCATTTAGAGTCTGACCCAAAAAAGTCCTTGCACGTCGCGCCAACTTCCCCTATAGTATCTCCTCGTCACGGGGGCGTAGCTCAGCTGGGAGAGCGCTTGACTGGCAGTCAAGAGGTCAGGGGTTCGATCCCCCTCGTCTCCACCATCGTGAATGCAAAGGCCTTCGGAATTCCGAGGGCTTTTTTCATGCCAAAACACCACGCGCCACAAACCCCACCTACGCCAACAAAAAGTTGCACAATTTATTTCCCATGTCTGTACATAGTTTGTTATCCAAACGCAATTACCAGTGCAGCTCGCTGCTCCGTTTGGGCTTCAGGAACGCTCCCAATTATTGCCAGCACCCCAATAACCTGCGCCAACGTGAACAACATCCTAAAACAACCCCCTTAAGCACGTCAAATGAACGATATGTTGTCCAACGCAACCCAAATCAGTTTCTCTACCAGCTTGTGCTAGGATAACTAACGTTACATGAGTTCAACTGTGCTCAAGGCTCCAGCAGATCACAAAGCGCAGGGTAAATCAGCATCCGGCCGTAACGGCGGTGCCAGAAACACCACGAGCTCCAATATAGATGTCATGCAACGTTATGTATTTGCACTGAGTTAATTCTAAGATGCATTTATTCGCTTGCATGCCAAAGCGTAGCAGTTCTTCAGCTGTTTGCGTGCGGTCCAGTTTTGTTCCCACTTGACTGGGTCGCACGCAGTCAGCTGGGGACGCGGTCATTTTGCGATACACGTCCGCGTCTCTAGCAACTGCGCTTATACATACCGTTCACGGTGGGGCAGAGCCACGTGCTTGTCTAACTGGGCTCAGGGTTTGAATATGGAGCGCCTTCGCGCACAAGCGCCCTGGCGAAGCCATACACAAACCCCGTGAGCCACACGTAAGACAGCAAGGGGGTGGTGCTCGTGTGGTATGTGATCCAGGTCATTAACGGTCGCGAAGACGTAATGCGCGAGCGCATTGAGCGTATGGTGCCGGCTGGTGCCATGCAGGAGCTCTTTTATCCCCAATTTCAAACCGAGATCAAAGTACACGGCGAATGGGTCAATACGACCAAGCCGCTCTTTCCCGGTTATCTTATCTGCGATACGGCAGATCCCCGTACCGTGCAACAGTATCTGCTGCGCATGGATGACTTTGCCAGGGTGTTATCCCAGGACGGTCAGTTTGTGCCGTTGGCAAAAGAAGAGGTCCAGCTTATTGGCGGCTTTACGTATAGGGGAGACCGCATAGTGCCCATGAGCGAGGCCCTAAAAGACGGTGACAAGGTCGTAGTGACGGCAGGCCCGCTACTGGGCCACGAAGGCCTTATCAAAACCATTAACAGACGCAAGAGCACTGCTTATTTGGAGCTTGACCTGTGCGGCCGACGCGTAACTACGCGCGTTGGCCTTGCCGTGCTTTCGGCCGAGCAGCGCGTAATGCGAAACCTTAAAAAAGCGATCGCCTAGCTGCAGGCGACTGTTTAACGGGACAGGGAGGATCCTCGGGGGCGGGGAGATAGTGTTGGAAGAGAACGTGCATAACAATCAAATGGGGGATGCGGCAGCGCTTACTGTCACGCTTGAGGACAGGCGCGAGGCTGCAAAGCTTAACAGCGTTGGCAAACATGAGCCGAAGCTATCCGAGAACGGCATTCCGACCGATGTGCTGGAAAAACTGCTGCCTGGTGACGACATCATTGAACTAGAAGAACCCATCGTAAACGGTGGACTTTTCTACCGCTTTATCAAGCGCTCTTTCGATGTTGTCTCTTGCGGTTGTGCGCTCGTTATTCTCGCGATTCCGATGGCTGTTATTGCCATCAAGATTAAGTCCGAGTCCGAAGGCCCCGTCATTTACGCGCAGCGTCGCGTTGGCAAAGATGGCAAGGTCTTTAATATCTATAAGTTCCGCAGTATGTATACCGATGCTGAATCTCGTGGTGCCCAGTGGGCACAGGACGAAGATCCGCGCGTAACACCGTTTGGCAAGTTTATGCGCAAGACGCGTCTGGATGAGATTCCGCAGTTTTGGAATGTCTTTAAGGGCGATATGAGTCTTATCGGTCCGCGCCCCGAGCGTCCTGCGTTCTGCGATGCGTTTGAGAAGCGTATTCACGGATGGCATTACCACACTATGGTCCGTCCGGGCATTTCCGGTCTTGCCCAGGTAACGGGTGGCTATGACTTGCTTCCCAGCGAAAAGGTCATGTTTGACCTCCAGTACATTAAATCAAGAAATATCAAGACGGACCTTGTGATTATGCTCAAGACGCTTGGCGTTGTGAGCACGGGAGACGGTGCGAGATAGTGAATATTCTCGTCGTCTGCCAACATTATTGGCCTGAGCCCTTTAACACCTCTGACGTATGCGAAGAGCTTGTTAAGCGTGGCCATTCGGTGACCGCATTAACCGGTCTGCCTAATACGGGAATGCCAAATTCCGATATTCCCGATGAGTATAGAAATGGCAAAAATCGGGTTCAAAAGCGTAACGGCGTAACTATTCTGCGTGCAAATTTAGCACCTCGAAAAACGGGTGCCGCAAACAGGGTTAAAAACTATCTTTCCTTTTGGTACAACGCAGATAAGCTTGCACGAGATATTAAAGATGAGTTTGATGTTGTTCTTGGTTACCAGTTTTCACCTGTTATGCAAGTTGATCCCGGTTTGGTTTATGCCAAGAAGCATCACAAGAAGATGCTTCTATATTGCTTTGATCTTTGGCCTATAAGTTTAACTGCGGGCGGCTTTAGCCAGGAGTCTCTCCCTTATAAATGGATGTCTTCTGTAAGTAGGCGGATTTATAGTCGGGCTGACAGGATCGCTGTCACTTCGCCGCTGTTTGACGAATATTTCTCAAGCAGTCTTTCCTTGAATAGAGAACCGTCTGACTACCTTCCTCAATATGCAGACGATAATTTTGGGACGGTAGGGGCTTCTGGCGGATGCGATGGCTATGACCCGACAAAGGTAAATCTAACGTTTGCGGGAAACGTTGGACAGGCTCAGTCTGTCGCAACTATTGTCCGTGCTGCCAGTCTTTGCAACAACGATCGAATTGTTTTCCATGTTGTTGGGTCGGGTTCTAGACTCGATGATTGTAAACGACTCGCTGAGACGTTAAAGGCTAAGAATGTTGTCTTTCATGGGCGTAAACCCATAGAGAAAATGCCTCGGTATTATGCAGCTTCCTCAGCCATGCTGGTTACGTTTGAGGATAGCCCCATGGCCACGTATACGTTGCCCAGAAAAGTTACGACATATCTTGCGGCTGGTAAGCCTGTCTTAGCTGCACTCTCCGGTGAAACTAAGCGTGTACTCGACGAAGCGCATTGCGGCCTTTGTTGCGCTATTGAGGATGCCAAAGGTTTGGCACGTATCTGCGATGAATTTGTTGAACGCAACGACAAAGAACTAATGGGCAAAAACGCCCGCTCCTATTACGAATCCCATTTCTCCAAAGAGATGTTTTTCGACAAATTGGAATCAATCCTTAAGGAACTTGCTGGGGAGAATAATAATGGTTAACACCAACGCTTTTAAAGACAAGACCCTGATGATCACAGGTGGCACCGGCTCTTTCGGCAACACCGTGCTCAAGCACTTCATGAACACCGACCTGGCTGAGATCCGCATCTTCTCGCGCGACGAGAAGAAGCAGGACGACATGCGCCACCTCCTGCAGGAGAAGTCGCCCGAGCTCGCCTCCAAGGTACGTTTCTTCATCGGCGACGTGCGCAACGCCCAGTCGGTGCGCGACGCCATGCACGGCGTGGACTACATCTTCCACGCCGCCGCCTTGAAGCAGGTGCCCTCCTGCGAGTTCTTCCCCATGGAGGCCGTTCGCACCAACGTCATCGGCACGGACAACGTGCTCCACGCCGCAATCGAGGAGGGCGTGGACCGCGTCGTGTGCCTGTCCACCGACAAGGCCGCATACCCCATCAACGCCATGGGCAAGTCCAAGGCCATGATGGAGTCCATCATCTACGCCAACGCCCGCAACGGCGCCGGCCGCACCACCATCTGCTGCACCCGCTACGGCAACGTCATGTGCTCGCGCGGCTCGGTCATCCCGCTGTTCATCGACCGCATCCGCAAGGGCGAGCCGCTCACGGTCACCGACCCCAACATGACCCGCTTCCTCATGAACCTGGACGAGGCCGTGGACCTGTTGCAGTTCGCCTTCGAGCACGCCAACCCCGGCGACCTGTTCATCCAGAAGGCGCCTGCCTCCACCATCGGCGACCTCGCCGAGGCCGTGCAGGAGGTCTTCGGCCGCGTGGGGACCCAGGTCATCGGCACCCGCCACGGCGAGAAGCTCTTCGAGACCCTCATGACCCGCGAGGAGCGCCTGAGGGCCGAGGACATGGGCGGCTACTACCGCGTGGCATGCGACTCGCGCGACCTCAACTACGACAAGTTCGTCGTGGACGGCGAGGTGGAGACCCAGGCCGACGAGTCCTACACCTCCCACAACACCGAGAGGCTCGACGTGGAGGGCACCATCGCCAAGATCAAGACCGCCGAGTACGTGCAGCTGGCGCTCGAGGGCCGCGAGCACGAGGCGGTGCAGTAGGGTGCGCGTCCTCGTCACCGGCGCCAGGGGCTTCGTCGGCAGGAACCTCTGCTGCGCGCTGAAAAACATCCGCGACGGCAAGGACCGCCGCGAGAAGTATCAGGGGCTGCTCCCGCTCGAGGTCATGGAGTACGACGTCGACTCGACGCCCGGGGAGCTGGACGGCTACTGCTCCCGCGCCGACTTCGTCTTCAACCTGGCCGGCGTCAACCGCCCCGAGGACCAGGCGGAGTTCATGGAGGGCAACTTCGGGTTCGCCTCCACGCTGCTCGAGGCGCTCGAGCGCCACGGCAACACGTGCCCCGTCATGCTCTCCAGCTCCGCGCAGGCGAGCCTGTCTGGCCGCTTCGAGGGTTCGGTCTACGGCGAGTCCAAGCTGGCGGGTGAGGGCCTGTTCCGGAAGTATGGTGAGCGCACCGGCGCGCCGGTGCTCATCTACCGCTTCCCGAACCTCTACGGCAAGTGGTGCCGCCCGCGCTACAACTCCGCCGTGGCCACATTCTGCGACGCCATCGCTAACGGCCGCCCCTACACCGTCAATGACCCCAGCGTGGAGCTGGAACTCCTCTATATCGACGACCTCGTCGAAGAGATGCTGGGCGCCCTGCTGGGGCAGGAGCACCGCTGCGGCTACGAGGGGCTGGAGCGCGTCGATGGGGACGGGTTCTGCTACGTCCCGGAGACCGATGTGAAGACCCTGGGCGAGATCGTCTACCTGCTGGGCTGCTTCCGCGACAGCCGCGAGACGCTCTCGGTTCCCGACCTATCCGAGGAGTCCTTCTCCAAGAAGCTCTGGAGCACGTTCCTGTCCTACTACGAGCCGGGTAACTTCGCCTACGGCCTCAAGCCCAACGTCGACGGCCGCGGCTCGTTCACCGAGTTCCTGCGCACGCCGGAGCGCGGGCAGGTCTCGGTCAACGTGAGCAAGCCCGGGATCACCAAGGGCAACCACTGGCACATGAGCAAGTGGGAGAGGTTCCTGGTGGTCTCCGGCACCGCGTCCATCAAATTGAGGAAGGTGGGGGAGGACGCCGAGGGCAACCCGTTCCCGGTCGACGAGTACATCGTCTCCGGTTCAGACATGCGCGCCGTTGAGATGATCCCCGGCTACACGCACTCCATCACCAACCTGTCCGACATCGAGGACCTCGTGACGGTCATGTGGGCCAACGAGCCCTTCGACCCCGAGAACCCCGACACCTACTACGAGGAGGTCTAGCCGCATGGGCAGAGACTATTCCGATATCGCATTCAAGGACGACGGCAGCCTGAAGCTACTCATCATCGTGGGAACCCGCCCCGAGGTCATTCGCCTGTCCGAGGTCATCAAGAAGTGCCGCCGCCACTTCGACTGCCTGCTGGCGCACACCGGGCAGAACTACGACTACACGCTCAACGGCATCTTCTTCCGCGACCTATCGCTGGACGACCCTGACGTCTACCTGGACGCCGTGGGCGCCGACCTGGGTGAGACCGTCGGCAACATCATCGCCGCGAGCTACAAGCTCATGGTCCAGGTCGAGCCCGACGCCCTCCTAATCCTGGGCGACACCAACAGCTGCCTGTCCGCCATCGCGGCCAAGCGCCTGCACATCCCCATCTTCCACATGGAGGCGGGCAACCGCTGCAAGGACGAGTGCCTGCCCGAGGAGACCAACCGCCGCATCGTCGACGTGATCTCCGACGTCAACCTGGCCTACTCCGAGCACGCCCGCCGTTACCTCCGGGACACCGGCTGCGCCCCGGAGCGCACCTACGTCACGGGCTCGCCCATGGCGGAGGTCCTGCGCGCGAACCTGGACAAGATCGAGGCCTCGAATATCCTCTCCGAGCTCGGCCTGAAGCCCAAGCGCTACATGCTCCTCTCGGCGCACCGCGAGGAGAACATCGACACCGAGGCCAACTTCACGAGCCTGTTCACCGCCATCAACGCGCTGGCGGAGAGGTACGACATGCCGATCCTGTACTCCTGCCACCCGCGCTCCCACAAGCGCCTGGAGGCCACCGACTTCCAGCTCGACCCGCGCGTGCACATGCACGAGCCCATGGGCTTCCACGACTACAACTGCCTGCAGATGAACGCCTTCGCGGTGGTGTCCGACTCCGGCACCCTGCCCGAGGAGTCCAGCTTCTTCGCGAGCGTCGGCAAGCCTTTCCCGGCGGTGTGCATCCGCACCTCGACCGAGCGCCCCGAGGCGCTGGACAAGGCGTGCTTCACGCTGGCCGGTATCTCCGAGAGGGGCCTGTTGCAGGCCGTCCATACGGCCGTCGAGCTCGACGCGGAAGGGTCGCTGCCCGAGGCGCCCGTGCCCGACTACGCCGACGAGACCGTGTCCACCAAGGTGGTCAAGATTATCCAGAGCTACACCGGCGTCGTGGACAAGATGGTGTGGAGGAAGAGTCTGTAGTGACCGTTTATGCCCACATAAACACGGTGCCAAATGGCTCTACAGGCGGCATTATGATGAAGGAGCACCGTAAGTTGCTAACGGCGGGCAATGATTCCTTCGTTTTCTGGGGCCGCGGCCGTGCAGCCGAGGGCGAGCACGAGTGTCGATTTTCGACCGATATCGATTCGCGTCTGGATGCGCTGCAGACGCGAATCGACGGCAAGGCAGGCTTCCACTCCAAGGCAGCGACAAGGCGCCTGCTTGTTCGCTTAGACGAGATCAACCCCGACGTAGTGCATCTGCACAATATCCATGGGTACTATGTAAACGTTGAGATGCTCTTTAAGTGGCTTGCAGCGCACGAGTGCAAGATCGAATGGACCCTGCATGATTGTTGGGCCTTTACGGGCCATTGCGCGTACTTTACATATGTAAAGTACGCGCAATGGCAGTCTCATTGCGCGTACGGCGAGCCGTGCTCGCAACTACATACCTATCCCAAAACATTCTCCAAGGCTTCTTGCGCGTGGAACTTTGATGCAAAGAAGCATTTCTTTAACCTTGTGCCGGCAGAGCGTATGAAGCTGATAACGCCGTCGCAGTGGCTCGCCGATCTGGTGGGGGAGAGCTTCCTCAAGAACTATCCCGTCGAGGTACGTCACAACACTATTGACACGAGCGTATTCAAGCCAACGCCGAGTGACTTCCGCGAGCGCTATGGCATTGGCAACCGTTTCATGATCTTAGGAGTCGCGAGCCCCTGGACTGAGCGCAAGGGACTCGGCGACTTCATACGTCTAGCAGGCGAGCTAGATAACGAGAAGTACGCGATCGTGCTCGTGGGACTTTCTGAGAAGCAGATCAGGCGGCTCCCAGCAGGTGTCATCGGCATTCGCCGTACCGATTCGCGCGAGCAGCTCGCCACGATCTATACAGCGGCAGACGTCTTCTTCAACCCCACGACTGAGGACAACTACCCCACCGTGAACCTTGAGGCCGAGGCGTGCGGGACGCCTGTAGTTACCTACGACACGGGCGGGTGTAGGGAAACAATCCGGAAAAAGGAATCGATTGTCATCGAGGCCAACCAGAGCGTTGAATCCAATCTTTCTATTTTCAATCATATTAGATTGACATAACGGGAGTGTCCATGAGTTTATATCTTTGGCTATTTCTGCTCGCTGCAGTATGCGCGGCCTTTGGATCTGATCCAAAATGGGAGCGTATCTCTTACGGACTTTCGTTTCTTTGTTTAACTTCTTTCCTAACCCTTCGATACGCGCAAGGTACTGATTGGTTGGCGTATAATTATATTTTTGTGTCTGCGCCTGTCACTATTAACTTAAATAGCATCTATTACACAGAAGCATTTCACTCAGAATTTGGATGGAAAATAATTAACAATTTATGGCGTTGCCTTGGCTTCGATTTCATTTCTTTGTCCATATTGATTTCAGTAATAGAAATGTACTTTCTGGGCAGATTCTTGAAACGATATTCTCCAAATAGAGCTTTGAGTTTAGTGCTTGCATGTCCTGTAATATATTTTGTTTACTTCTTTTCTGCATTAAGACAAGGATTGGTGGTAGCCGTATTCCTTGGGTTAATGCTTCCCATGCTTGAAAATGAGCAACATGGCAAGTTCATATTGCTCGATTTACTGCTTTCGACGATTCATAGCGGAGCTTTAGTGTTATTGCTACTGTTGGTTGTTCAAAAAATTCAAATCAAGCATATTTTTACTTTAATAGTAGCTTCGGTTTGTATCGGAGTTGGTCTTTCTTTTGTACTTCAATACATTGTTTCATTTATTGGTATTTCATATGAGACAAGCGGTGTCAATCTTTTGGCCTTGATTTATAGGCTGGCAATTTATTCCATAACCGTGATGCTTTATTCGGGACGGAATAGTGTTGATACATCTTCAAAGCTCTTATTCAAATGTTATTCGATTGGGTTTTGCATTTATCTCGTATTTATGAGCAACGAGCTAATTTCGTCGCGTCTTGCAGCGCCTTTGCTGGCAATTGAGTGCGCATTATTGCCAGCACTCTTAAAAGGCCAGTCAAGGCAAGGCTCTGTGCTACTGCTCTGTATCATCTCAATGTGTTTAGTTATGTACTTAAAGAATATATCTGCTGCAATCGATCAATCTAAATATATCGAGGAAATAAGCGTTCTTAATTATCCATATATTTCTGTGTTCAATACGAACGACATATACCACTACTCTACGAGCTATTACCTTTCATTCTTAAAGCCGATTTAAACCTTTGAAGAATATAGGCGCTCCAAAATACCATTCGCATCCTATTTCGATATTTTATTTGACTGATTATTCCATATTGCTTGTTACCTATTGCGTAGCTTTCGCTGCATTTCGTTGGTACGTCTGCTCGCCTGTTGCTTTTATCTTATGTTTATTTATTACGGCAATGGTGTGTTTCCTTACAGCGCTTTTGACCAAGAACATACGAAATCGAAATAGAGGATTGTAAATTGCAACCGCTTGTTAGCGTAGTTTGTATGGCCTTTAACCAAGTGGAGTATATCCGTGTGACTACCTTCTTTTTGTCAAAACGAAAAGATTGATTATTAATTTCTTGTAAGTTCGTTTTAAAAAATACATGGTAATTTTTGGACTTCTTAATTTATTAGTGAGGTGCTGTTTTAATGAGAAGAGGTTTTCAAGTCAGTGATATATCGAGTATTGACTGCGAGGTCCTGATCGTTTGCTCAGCCTATAATCAGGAAAAATTTCTTGCAGATGCGCTAGAGGGTTTTGTTTCACAGAAAGCTTCTTTCCCTTTTCTAGCTCTCGTACACGATGATGCTTCTACTGATGGTACGGCTGACGTTATCAGAGAATATGAAACGCGTTATCCAGACATTATAAAAGGTATTTATGAAGACGAGAATCAGTATCAGCAAGGATCTCTCTTCTGGTATCTCGACTATTTAAGAAATAGTAAAGCCAAGTATATTGCCCTATGTGAGGGTGATGACTACTGGGTTTCACCAGATAAGCTTGAGCTACAGCACAACGAACTAGAAAAAGACGATTCTTTATCGTATTGCTTTTCTAACGCTATCAAGGTGGATTCGCGAACTGGGAAGAATTATGGAAAAATGCTTCCCGTGTTTCCATCTGAGTCCGGGATTTTAGCCAAACGGATTCTTGGCACCAAAGACTTATTGGAACTCGCCTTTATCCCTACAGCGTCATTTTTTTCAAGGAGAGACGCTTGGCTTGATCAGCCTGAGCTCCCAGAAGATGCGTTTCGAGGTGACAGAGCACACCAAATATATCTTTCCTTAAGTGGCAGTGCTTTCTTCCTTGATAGGGTAACCAGCGCATATAGGGTTAACAACGCTCAATCAATGATGGGATCATGGGCAAAATCGAACAAAAAACTACTCGATATTTTGAACTCCTATATTGTGTTGTATAAATGCTTCGATCGAGATTCTGACGGCATCTTCCACGACGCAGTTCAGGAAGCTATAAATGCGAAAATCTATGACACAATGTTAATATGCGGCGACAAGACAGCACTGCCGACGAAGAAAGCCTTGGCTGTGGCAAGCAAGCGGGGGTTAAGCGGCAAATTCAAGTATATACTCTTCCGTATTTCACCGAGTTTGTATCTAACCGTGCGAAAATGGTGTCGTCGAATTCAGGGGAAGTTGTCGTAAAATGTACGATTCCTCACTGAAAAAGCTGACCGTATCTTCTCTTTTTTGGAAACTATTCGAAAAAGGTGGGCGTGCCATTGTAGAGCTCACTGTACAAATTGTTATGGCACGCATCCTCTCTCCAAAAGAGTTTGGTGCGCTCGCCATTATGTTGGTATTCGTGAATATCGGAAACGTTATCGTTACTTCAGGCTTGAATACCGCGCTTGTTCAGGCGGAAGAAATTGACGAAACGGATTTGTCTACCGTGTTCTGGTTGAGCTTTGGCGTCTCCCTTATTCTGTTTGCGGCTGTATTCGCGTTTGCCCCTGTCATCGCTGCTTTCTATGATATTCCTGGAATTGTCTGGCCCATGCGATCGCTGGGCTTTCTGCTGCTTGTAACTGCGTTTAATTCGGTACAGGTTGCCATTGTCCAGCGCGGGCTGCAACTGCGCAAAGTATTTAACGCCACCATTACTGCTGTAATTATTTCGGGCTTTTTTGGCGTCGGCGCCGCTTTGCTCGGCGCAGGTTTATGGGCACTTATTTTACAGCAACTTGTTTACCAAGTTTCCAATTGCTTTGTACTGGGACTTCAAGTGAAATGGTTTCCAAGTTTTTTGTTCAATGTTGAGAAGGCACGAAATCATTTCGGCTACGGCTGGAAACTGCTCGTCTCAGGTCTACTGGATCAAGGCTATCAGTCTCTATCTGATCTTCTCATCGGCAAACAATTTAATGCGTCCAGTCTTGGTCTTGTTTCACAAGGTAAAAAGTACCCCCAGGCTGTTGGTAACATTCTCGATGGCGCGATACAACCTGTTATGCTATCGGCAGTTGCTCGTGTCCGCACGAATGTAAAGCAGGTTAGGCGCTTAGTTCGACGTGCACTCAAGACCTCAACTTTTCTCATCGTGCCCGCCATGACGTTGTTCGCTGTGGCTGCCGAACCAATTGTGGGCATCCTCTTAGGAGAAAAGTGGCTACCTTGTGTACCGTTTTTGCAAATGTATTGCTTTATCTATGCATTGCTTCCCATACATTCCACTAACTTGCAAGCTCTAAACGGGATGGGACGTTCAGATTTATTTCTAAAGTTAGAACTAATAAAAAAGGCATATGGCATTTGCTTCATTTTGTTTGCGGCGTTTGGTTTACATGACGTTTACTTAATGGTCGCCATGTATATGATTACTGGCGTTATCTCTACATTTGTTAACGCATATCCTAACAAACGAGTTATCGGTTATTCGTATTCTGAGCAATTACGCGATATCGCTCCTGCATTTGTGATTTCAGCAATTGCAGGAGGACTTGCGCTGTTTTGCGGTTCATTTGTCGCCTCGCCTGGACTTCAAATTTCTGTCGAAGTTGCCGTAATGGCAATTACCTATTTTGGTATCGCAGGCATTTTTAAACTCGAAGCCTTTGAATACCTCATCAATACCGCTAGGGATTTCTTGGGTGCAAAACGTCGTTAAAGACGTTGTGTCAATACAGTATCCGTTTTAGTCATCGTTCTTTGAAAGCAGCATAGCGAAGGGAAGGTACCTGATATGGGTAACCGCATTCTTGTCACACGATCATCCATGCCTCCTATGGAGGAATACTTTGAAGAGGTTGCGCCTCTTTGGGAAAGCCATTGGCTTACCAATATGGGTGTTGAGCATAAGAAACTTGAGGCTGACCTCAAGGAGCGTTTGGGAATTAACAACCTTGCGCTGTTCACAAACGGTCACAATGCCCTAGAGTGCATCCTCGAGGCCATGGCTCTTCCGACCGGTGGAGAGGTCATCACTACACCGTTCACCTTTGCCTCTACCACTCACGCTATCGTGCGAAAGGGACTTACTCCCGTGTTTGCCGACGTGAATCCCGTGAATCTAACGTTGGATCCAGAGAGCATTGAACGATTAATCACCCCGCGCACCTGCGCCATCGTGCCTGTGCATGTTTACGGCAATCTTTGCGATGTTGATGCCATCCAGGAGATCGCTGATCGTCACGGGCTTAAGGTCATCTATGATGCCGCTCATGCCTTCGGCGTCGAGCGCGTGAACGAGGACGGAAGCAGCGATAGTGCGGCGGCATTCGGCGACGCGTCTATGTTCAGCTTCCATGCGACCAAGGTATTCAACACCATCGAGGGCGGTTGCGTCTGCTTCAAGGATGAAGATTTGTATCCGCTGCTCAACCAATGGAAGAACTTCGGCATTACAGGTCCCGAGGACGTTGAGTACGTCGGTGGCAATGCCAAGATGAATGAGTTCTGCGCGGCTATGGGCGTCTGCAATCTTCGTCACCTGGACGCCGAGATCGGCAAGCGCAAGGCCGTTGCTGAGCGTTATTGGGATAACCTTGATGGCACAGCCGGCGTGACCGTTTTCCGTCCCGCCAAGAACATCCGCCACAACTATGCGTACCTTCCCGTGCTTTTCGATCCGAGTGTCTTCGGCGCCACGCGCGATGACGTTTTCGATGCCCTGGACAAGACTGGCGTCGGCGCGCGCAAATACTTCTATCCTCTGGTCAACGATTACGCATGCTATCGAAGCGTGTACTCAAGCGACCGCACGCCAGTGGCAAAGAAGGCGGCATCCCAGGTGATCACGCTTCCCATGTACGCCGATTTGGCGTTGGAAGACGTTGACCGCATCTGCAATACCGTTCTGGATGCAGGAAAGGAAAACCGATGAGCAAGACACTTCTCCTTCTTGGTGGGGCACGTTATGCACTGCCGGTTATTAAGGCAGCGCACGAGTTGGGCGCGAAGGTCGTTACATGCGATTATTTGCCGCATAACTATGCACATGCCTTCTCGGATGACTACATCAATGCGAGCATCATCGATAACGAGGCTGTGCTTGCCGCCGCTAAAAAATGCAAGGCCGACGGAATTATGTCATTCGCTGCCGATCCCGGTGTAGTGTCCGCGTCCTATGCTGCCGAGAAACTGGGGCTGCCGTTCCAGGGAAGCTATGAGGCGGTCAGCATTCTTCAAGATAAAGAGCGCTACCGCGCCTTCCTTCGCGACAATGGCTTTAATTGTCCCGAGCTTCATATCTACCGCTCTGCCGACGAGGCCATGAAAGAAGCCGATTCGATTGCTTATCCCGTGATTGCCAAACCGGTTGATTCGGCTGGATCGAAGGGCTGCTCGCGCGTGGATGGCCCCGAGGATCTTAAGGCGGCGGTTGAGTACGCTCTCGAGTTTTCGCGTGATGGGCGCTGTATCGTCGAGCAGTTTTTGGAGAAGGAGGGGGACTCCTCCGATGCCGACGGATTCGTTAGCGGCGGAAAGTTCTCGTGCGTGAGCTTTACCTCGCAGCTGTTCGATCCCTCCGTTCCAAATCCCTACACGCCCGCTGCGTATGCAATGCCAGCATCATTGCCAGCATGGGCACAAATAGAGCTTGTCTCGGAATTGCAGCGCCTGGCCGATCTGTTGGGCCTTCGTGACGGCGTATTCAACATTGAGACCCGCGTGGCAACCGATGGCAGGGCCTACATTATGGAGAGCTCTCCGCGCGGCGGCGGCAATCGACTGTGCGAGATGCTCAAATATGCCACCGACGGCAAGACCGATCTTGTCATGGCGGCGGTGAAGGCCGCGCTCGGCGAACCCGTTGGCAATCTTTCGATGCCCGCTTATGACGGTTTCTGGTTTCAGCAGATGCTTCACTCTGATCGCGACGGGGTGTTCACAGGTATGGAGTATGCAGCTGATTTCGCCGTCTCTTATCTTGCCGAAGAGCAGCTGTGGATTGAGCCCGGAGCCAAAATCGAGGCGTTCACGGCAGCAAATCACGCATTTGGATCGGTATTCCTTAGGTTCGACACGCAAGCCGAGCTTGACGCATTCCGTGCGGAGCCTAGTGAGTTCATGAGGGCGAAGGTGAGCTAACCGTGAAAAAGAGGATTGTAGTAATCGGCGCAACCGGCAACACTGGCGCATACCTTACCGAAGATCTAGTAAATCACCTGCCTGCAGATGAATATGAGGTGTTTGCCGCCGGTCGTAGAGAGACGAATTTTTTCAATCGCTACAACATTGGTTATACAAGTGTAGATATGTCCGATGCTTCTACTCTAGAGCAGCTCCCCCAAGAGGGCGTCCATGCGGTGATTCTTCTTGCCGGTTTACTGCCAGCATATATGAGCGGCTATAACCCTTCCGATTATATTGACGTAAACAGCCGTGGAGCCCTTAACGTACTCGAGTATTGCCGTAAGACGGGTGCTGGTCGCATTCTTTATGCTCAGACCATATCCGATGTGCTGGGTTCCGTTACTCCGGAAAACCCCGTAATTCATCCTTACGATGATCGCAATATTATTATGACTGGCGATCACACCGTCTATGCTCTTTCCAAATGCTTCGCCGTTGATTTGATCAAGCATTATCAGGCTGAGTACGGATTAAAAGGCTTTGTGTTCAGGCTTCCCACTGTCTACGCCTTTACCCCCGACAAGACATACAACGTCGATGGCGTGCGTCGGACACTTGGATATCGATTGCTGATTGATCGAGCCATGGCAGGAGAAACGCTTGAAATCTGGGGCGATCCCACCCGTGCCAAAGATGTTGTAAACGTCAAGGACTTCTGTCAGCTCTTACGTAAAGCTGTGACCGTAGAGAACGTTGACGGCGGCTTCTTTAATGTGGGTACCGGTATTGGAACTTCAAACGAGGACTGGATTCGCGGTATCGCGAAGGTATTCAATCCAGATGGCGTTGAATCGAAGATTGTTTACCGTCCTGAAATGCCAAGCGGTCCTTCTTATGTAATGGATATCGAAAACTGTCGTGAGCTATTAGGCTACGAGCCGAAATATGACTTCTTAGACTTTCTCGAAGACTTCAAGACTGAAATGGCTCTCAATAGGTTTAAAGATCTGAGATAGAACCAAAGCCATCACCAAAGCTAAATCTGAACCGAACGCTGAATCCAATCACGGAAATTAGCAAGAACGGTATCAGACTCCTAAGAGATTTACGACCGATATATTATTTGTCCAAGCAGCCATAAGTGACTTGAGCAGCAATGCGCACTTTATTTCGGCTGCCGCTGAAGGGAAAACGTTGAAAGGCATAATTCTTGCAGGTGGGTCTGGCACTCGACTGCATCCGATTACTAAAGCCCTTAGCAAACAGCTTCTGCCAATTTACGATAAACCACTTGTGTACTACCCTTTAAGCGTTCTGATGCTCGCTGGAATCCGAGAGGTGCTTGTCATCTCGACACCACGTGACCTGCCGGCGTTCAAGGAACTTCTCGGGGACGGATCCGAGTTAGGCATGCGCCTAGAGTACGCAGAACAGGCCAAACCTCGCGGTCTAGCCGAAGCTTTTACCATCGGGCGCGATTTTCTTGCCGGCGAACCGTGTGCGCTGGTTCTGGGCGACAACATGTTCCATGGTCAAGACCTCACTCGCGTGCTTACACGCGCAAAGGAGAAGGTCGAATGCCATGGTGGGGCCGTTGTGTTTGGATACCCCGTGCAGGACGCTAGGGCCTTCGGTGTGGTTGAGTTCGACCAGAACCATCGTGTGGTTGGCATCGAGGAAAAACCCGAGGTTCCAAAGTCGAACTATGCAGTGCCGGGACTGTACTTCTATGATGGACAGGTTTCCGATATCGCAGCAAACGTTAAGCCAAGCGCGCGTGGAGAGCTGGAGATCACGAGCATCAACAATGCCTACCTAGATCAAGGCCAACTATCGGTTGAGCTGATGGGGCGAGGCATGGCGTGGCTAGATACGGGCACGCCCGAGGGTCTTTTGAAGGCCGCAGAATACGTAGAGGTCGTGCAGAGCCGCCAGGGGTATTACATTGCGTGCCTGGAAGAAATCGCTTATCGCCGAGGTTTCATCGACCATAATCAGTTACACGAACTGGGCGAAGCGCTGAAGAAGACTGCGTATGGTAAGTATCTTTTGAATGTCGCAAACGAGGCAAAGAGGGGGTAAATATGTCTGAGATTTTCGAACCCAAGAACATCATCGTAACGGGCGGCTGCGGCTTCATCGGCAGCAACTTCGTGCACTACGTCGTGGACAACCACCCGGGGGTGCACGTCACCGTCCTGGACAAGCTGACCTACGCCGGCAACCCCGAGAACATCGCCGGGCTGCCCTCGGACCGCGTGGAGCTCGTCGTGGGCGACATCTGCGACGCGGAGCTGCTGGACAGGATCGTCCCGGGCCACGACGCCATCGTGCACTACGCCGCAGAGAGCCACAACGACAACTCCATCGCCGACCCCGAGCCGTTCCTGCGCACCAACGTGGAGGGCACCTTCCGCCTGCTGGAGGCCGTGAGGAAATACGGCATCCGCTACCACCACGTCTCCACCGACGAGGTCTACGGCGACCTGGCGCTCGACGACCCCGCCAAGTTCACCGAGGAGACGCCGTACCACCCGTCCTCGCCGTACTCGAGCACCAAGGCCAGCTCCGACATGCTGGTCCGCGCCTGGACCCGCACCTACGGCCTGCGCGTCACGATCTCCAACTGCTCCAACAACTACGGCCCCTACCAGCACGTGGAGAAGTTCATCCCCAGGCAGATAACGAACATCGTCGACGGCGTCCGCCCCAAGCTCTACGGCCGCGGCGAGAACGTCCGCGACTGGATCCACACCGAGGACCACTCCTCGGCCGTCTGGGACATCCTCACCAAGGGCCGCACGGGGGAGACCTACCTCATCGGCGCAAACGGCGAGAAGAACAACATCACGGTCCTGCGCATGATCCTCACGGCCATGGGGCGCGACCCCGAGGACTTCGACTGGGTCGCCGACCGCCCCGGCCACGACCGCCGCTACGCCATCGACTCCACCAAGCTCCAGCGCGAGCTCGGCTGGAGGCCGGCCCACACCGACTTCGCCGAGGGGCTCAAGGCCACCATCGACTGGTACGTGGCCAACGAGTCCTGGTGGCGCCCCGCCAAGGAGGCCACCGAGGCACGCTACCGCGCACAGGGGCAGTAAGGAATAACATCATGGAGCCATCAATAATTGCGTCGTAAATCGTTTCAATACTCGCCTCGATAATTTCCGGTATCAGCTCTTATTCAGTTGCTCGCAATATATCCGCCTCAGATGTTCAAAAGCTCAAAGAATCAAATGAGCATGAAATCGAAAAGCTCATGAAGCAGCATGAAGTTGATTTAGATAATCAATGATCGGCAATGTGATGTCGACGCCACAGATGCGGGAGTTCCTCGTAAATTCCCTTACAGATTCAATGAAGAAGGGTCAATAAGAGTAGCGACATATACGATAGGGTCATCTATCATTCCGCTTGCTAATGCTGACATTTTGAGGCCGGACCGCTTTGTTACTAGTTAACAAAGCGGTCCGGCCTTATTTATACAGGCTTCTAAACCGAGAATCGTTTGTTGCCTTTAGAGCAAGCGATGCTATTACCCGTATATTACTCCTTGCTTGAGAACCATTGGACGATCCCATATGTTGACTACGGTAGTGTTGACCCAGACTGTGTCTTGAACCGCAACCTATGTTTAGGAGAATATATTAACGAGAGCCGAGGGGTTGAAATGGTATTTCCCAATGCTGAAATTAATTTAATTAGCATGCAGCATTGTATTTTTAATTGTCCACCAGCAGGAATAAAATTGCATCAATTTTAATTTGATCGCTTTAGGAGATGCTCTAATGCCCGGATTATTCGCAATGCACTCACTTGTCGTCTATAGGCTTTGGGCAAACACATATAGGCACAAAGAAGAAAGACTTGATGTCTCGAATTACGGCGATAAGCCTTTAGCGGACTACATTTTCAGCTTTGTAAACGACAACAATGTACCTTTCCAAGTGAATGAAGGCGAGCGCTTCATACAGTTTAATTCTTATCGACAAATTAATGACAGTGTTTTGATCAATCTGAAATCTGGTCGAGCAGGACTACGGGTTGATGTCGTTGATACAAGAACAATGACCGATAGCGGCATTTCCTACACAGAAGAAATGGCCGGCATGGTTCCTTCTAGACTTCTTATAAAATGTACCCCCGGATTTGGCTATGCGTTGATTGGGGTTGAATCAGTTCCAAATGGCGGAGGCGCCTCAGTACCCGTTACAGCACTAAAGAATTATATTGCCAGCCATTCTACCGGAATATCCTTAAAATCAGAGCGCGTGCAGGAAAGGTCTGCACTAGACGCGTTTACAGGAGTAGAACAATTTGAACTTAGGCGTTATCGCCCCTCCAAAAACATTGAAGACGGTACCGTGGCAAACGTAGGAACTATGTCATTCGTAGCGAAGCATAAAAGAGGCCTTCGCATCCCTCTAGCGATAATTGATATGATTAAAGACAAGAAAGCTGTCGCGGAGTATTTTGGCGTTACAAGCAACTATTCTGGCCGAGAAGAAGTTTTAGCCACGCTAAAGCAACGTGACGGAAAAACTAAGACGTTTATGCTTGATAAAGAATTTGCAGTTCCCATAACTGAAGTGTTGAATGAATCAGGACAGCCGCCACTTTCTGATGATCAGTTTGTCGCTGCTTGTCTTGATAGTTTCGCTAGAGCAGAGGATGTCTTCAATAGAGATAAATAGTCTATTAGGTTACTCCGGAGGGTCGATAGTATGGGCAAAATTGACTTCTGGCCACTGCTAATCAAATATATTGATACGCTCCGCAATTATCAGACTAATAAAATATCGCTCATCGATATATTTGTGCAACTAGTTGTTCCAGCTTTGCTGTCGGTGGCTCTATTTTTTAAATGGCCTGATAGTTGCATTAACCTTGACGATTTAATATCGAATCTCATTAGCTGTATCTCTATTATTTCTGGCCTTATGTGTGGTGTTGCCGTTCTCCTCTTTCAGTTGCGCTTGCAAATGAGCTCACAAAATGATCCAAAACCACTCGATCGCGAGTTTGTGTTAGTTGACGAGTCTTTTCATATATCTATGTGGACGGTTTTGGATGGGCTCTTCGCTGTTGGTTTGCTATGTATGGCCCCATTGGCCAAGAGCATCAGTGAACTATTATCGAGAATCTTATTTTGTCTCGCCGCCTTCTTTCTTCTTAACTTTCTATTTGTCACGCTCATGGCTTTAAAGCGAATCAGTGCTGCGTACACGACTTTTTCACGTGGCTGGAAAATGTAGTCACCAAGTCTATGAGCTATCTTAGATAATGCTTTACGAGTCTCACATGCGCAGAAGAATCCAAATCGAATTAGAGCTTTACAGATGCAGCCAGCGATCTCGTTTGTACGCGCGATGATTTACGCACATCGCTTGACATGGCTCCTTCCTTTCACCGATTGGCAAAACGATTTACACCTAATTATTGACACTGTACAGGGACATTTTCTTCGTTTACGGCTTGATCTCGCTAAACTAATAACTGCTGCTACCAGGGCATTTTCTGGTGCACATTCTATTGGCTCCTCGAAGATCGGAGCGGGTATGTTTGCTGCCGAGTCCTACACCAGCCGTCATTACATTGCGATTGTTGCCATGGCCTGCCTATGCGTTTTGCTTGGCGGGCCTTCTTATGCCGCGGGCGCGGAGAGCCTCATCATCGCGGGCGCAACGTACTACGAGCCGGGCGTGTCGGGCCCCGGCTGGGCCTGGACCGATGCCGACCACCTTGAGCTTGACGGCTACGCGGGCGAGGCCATCGGCGCCGACGGCGACCTAGTGCTGACGCTTGCCGGGCAGAACTCCGTGACAGAGTCGCATGCGCCCGATGCGGACATCACGCTGTGCGGCATGGAGGTGTGGGGCAACCTGACGCTTCGCGGTACCGGGACCCTAGCGGCGACGGGCTCGCAGTGCGGGATCCACGTCTCGCGAGCGCTCGTGGTGGACGGCTGCTCCGTCGATGCCCGGGCGGACGGGGCCGATATTACGGACGAGGCGGTCGCCGGCGTGATCGCAGGCGACATGGCCGTGCGCGGCGGCGGGCGCGTCGTTGCCGCGGGCGCCGGGTCCGAAGCGGGCGTGCGCGTCTACGGCGTATATCTGCAGGATGCGGGCCTTGGTGATGGCTCGGCCGGCTGTCGGCTTTCCGTTGACGCCTCGTGGCTCGATGCGGCCGGCGCCGATGGCGGCGTTGCGTGCACGGGCGGGTCGCTTGTGTCCGCGCGGTTTGTAGCACCTGCCGGAGGGACCTTTGATGCTGGAGGCGTGGTGGATGCCTCCGGTGCGGTAGCACCGCATGCGGTGGTTGAGCCCGATGTGGCCACGCCACCGGCGGGGGAGACCGACAGGGGCGAGGTGCCTGGCAATAACGCGGACAAGTCTCCCGCCGATGCAAGCCCCGCTGCCGGAGAGCCCACCACGGGGCCCTCGGCAAATCCCTCGCTGAAACCCGCGGCCGCGTCAACCAAGACAAACATAACGACCAAGACGACGGTAACCAAGACCACGGCCGCCAAAGTCTCCAAGCCCAAGGCCGCCACCGCGACAACGGCGGCACTCCCCAAGACCGCCGACAGCAACTGGATTGCAGCGTCCTTTACGCTACTCCTGTTGGGCCTGGGGCTTCTAGGTGCCGCATATCGCTGTTGGGGCGTGCGGCATACCTAGCTGCAATACAAGATCCCAGTTGAAGCTTTAAAGGCAACGCTTTCCGAAAGGGAGCGTTGCCTTTTTACTGCATGCAATGTATGACGTGCCGTACCACTAAAAGGCTTAGTTAATTGATTGTAATTACACAATCTACTAGTGTATGTGCGTTATACTAAGGTTGCACTCACACGATTGGAGGGTCCAAAATGGCAAGCTCAACATTAACCATTAGGGTTGACGATGACCTCAAACGCGAGGCAGCAGAAGTGGCTGATTACTATGGACTTGATTTGTCGTCCGTGACGCGCGCATTCTTCAAGCAAATGGTCAACACCCATCGCATCCCGTTGACTTTTGCCCCTGAGGAGCCCAATGCCGAAAGCCTTGAGGCCATTCGCGAGGGGGACGCGTTTCTTGCATCTGGCAAAAAAGGACGTTTTGACAATGGCGCCGATCTCATCGCTGCGGCGATGGCACAATGAGCACGTTAACCGCAGAGTTCTCTGCAGCCTTCTCCCGCGATTTAAAGAAAAAAGCAAGGCGCCGTAAATGGGATCTATCCGAGCTTCAAAAGCTAATTGACCTGGTGCTACAGAATACACCCGAGTCAATGGACATATTAAAACGACGTCATAATATGCACCGGCTAAGCGGCAACTGGGCAGGGCGAAACGAATGTCACGTAGCAAACTCTGGCGACTGGCTTGTCATATGGTCATCAAACGAAGAGGTAGCTTTCTTCGAACGCACCGGCAGCCATGATGAGCTGTTCCGATAGCTCCCTTAATATCGACACCACCAAAGCTATCCGGATTTCAAGCAAATGACATCCTATTTGTTCAACATTGTTGGAGATTTAGCTGCGCAATGATGATTGCCTCCCATCCTAGGCTGGAATATCGTCTCCAAACCAGGCCCTGGCAGCGGTTTGCTCTGCAAAATGTTGCGCAATGTGCTCGCCGGTAGATCCTGCGTGTGGCCATACGCTACCAGACTCTTCCTTTTCATCGACAGGTTCCTTAAAGCGATGGCCCAACACTGTCGATGAGCGGAATGCGGCAAACTGCGCCCCCGCGTTCTCTATCGAGGTGCGTCGATCCTAGGTACGAGGGGTTCGCCCAGATCGAGACGACCTATTAAGGCATCTCTGTCCCTGTCGTCTCGATGAACACCTTCGACCTGACTCATGCCTTACGCGATGTTCGGACAAACTCGGTTATAGCGATTTGCCTTCTCATTAAAAGGGACTGCAAGATGTTTACCGCCATGGCCTGCCTATGCGTTTTGCTAGGCGGGCCTTCTTATGCCGCGGGCGCGGAGAGCCTCATCATCGCGGGCGCGACGTACTGCGAGCCGGGCGTGTCGGGCTCCGGCTGGGCCTGGACCGATGCCGACCACCTGGAGCTTAACGGCTACGCGGGCGAGGCCATCGGCGCCGAGGGCGACCTGGTGCTGACGCTTGCCGGGCAGAACTCCGTGACGGAGTCGCATGCGCCCGATGCAGACATCACGCTGTGCGGCGTGGAGGTGTGGGGCAACCTGACGCTTCGCGGCACCGGGACCCTTACGGCGACGGGCTCCCAGTGCGGTATCCACGTTTCGCAAGCGCTCGTGGTGGACGGCTGCACCGTCGATGCGCGGGCGGACGGGGCCGATATTACTGACGAGGCGGTTGCCGGCGTGATCGCA
The DNA here is from genome assembly GCF_015546965.1 of Collinsella aerofaciens. Taxonomy (GTDB): domain Bacteria; phylum Actinomycetota; class Coriobacteriia; order Coriobacteriales; family Coriobacteriaceae; genus Collinsella; species Collinsella aerofaciens_X. The sequence continues at coordinate 321,916 of NZ_JADMUF010000002.1, read as the reverse complement.
GGCGACATGGCCGTGCGCGGCGGCGGGCGCGTCGTTGCAGCGGGCGCCGGGTCCGGAGCGGGCGTGCGCGCCTACGGCGTGTATCTGCAGGATGCGGGCCTTGGCGCTGGCGCGGCCGGCTGTCGGCTTTCCGTCGACGCCTCGTGGCTTGATGCGGCCGGTGCAGATGGCGGGGTTGCTTGCCTGGGTGAGTCGCTTATGTCTGCGCGGTTTGCGATGCCCACTGGTGGGGCCTTTGGTGCTGGTGGCGTGGTGGATGCCTCCGGTGCTGTGGCACCACATGCGGTGGTTGAGCCCGATGTGGCCACGCCGCCGGCGGGGGAGACCGGTGGGGGCGAGGTGTCTGGCGATAGCGCGGGCAAGTCTCCCGCCGATGCTACCCCCGCTGCCGGAGAGCCCACCACAGGACCCTCGGCAAATCCCGCGCCAAAGCCCGCGGCCGCGTCAACCAAGACAAACATAACGACCAAGACGACGGTAACCAAGACCACGGCGTCCACGTCCTCCAAACCCAAAGCCACCACCGCGACCGCAGCGACACTCCCCAAGACCGCCGACAACAACTGGATCGCCGCCTCTTTATCGTTATTCCTGCTGGGATTGGCACTTTTTGGTGCCGCATATCGCTGCTGAGGTGCCAATTTATCAGAAGTATGCGGTGACCGATTTCTCATCTATTTGCTAATCACCGATTATCGCTAATCGATGACCTTACAACTGGCAGCATGCCGTCGCATCACCAAGAAGATCATCTCTCAGCATTTGCGGTGCACATGTCGGTTATAAGTTTAATTCGCGACATTGATAGCGCCCTATGACAAACAAGAAAGATTTCTGCTCTCCATTCATAATCATCTTCAAGGACAACATCGTCTGAAAGCCTATTCTGGACGGAAATCCGAGGTAAACACGTGAGCACAAAAACTCAGATTGCAACATAGATGAAATCTGGAGGCTGCTGTTTCTACCTGATAGGTAACAAGAGGGCTCATTGCACAGACGACGCCGTGGAAGGCGCGCCAACATCATGCTTGCCCCATTACGGATTAATGATGCGCAGTTCGGCCTTTGCGCAAAATTAAAGACTGGTAAAATGACCCCTATAGCCGGTTCGAATTAGCGTTTGCGCATCGCAATCGGAAGTGCTTTGTTTGCACATTATATTCTGCTACGTGTCTATCAGGTACGACTCTACGGAGGAACCGGCTATTAACTTTAAGGATAATCTGATGCTCAACGAACTTCAGTCGAAAGCCGATCTGGCTGGGTTTCTTGGCCTGACCTTGGAAAAGCTTGATTTCTTTGTATATCCAACTTCCATGTATGACCTATATAGAAATAGGTTGGTTCCAAAAAGAAACGGTGGCTATCGAGAACTATTAATCCCAAGGTCTGATTTAAAAAGGGCTCAAAGAATCATCGCCTCTGAGCTTGAAAAAGGCTATAAGCCATTGCCTTGTGTCCATGGTTTTATCAAAGGACGGTCGATAAAAACAAATGCTGAAAATCACATTGGCTCACAAGTAATTGTTGGCCTGGATATTAAGGACTTCTTTCCTTCTATCTCGTCAAGACGAGTGTACGGGCTTCTTGTTTCCAAGAAGTTAGGTCTAACCCCTGAAGTTGCATTCTGTATTTCAAGGATTGTTGCGACACCGAAAGGACTCCCTCAAGGCGCTCCCTCATCTCCTATTATTTCGAACATGATTTGCCTCGGTATGGATAAACAGCTAATGCACTTATCGCGAGAATATCGATACCAATACTCTCGATATGCCGATGATCTTACGTTCTCATTTAATAGTTCTTACTTCTTTTATCGAAATTTTTATTCAGGTGGAAAGCTCAGGTTGCCCAATAAGCTACGAAACGCAATCACTAACTTCCATGGAACCGAATCGTTTGAGCTCAACGAGGATAAATCGTTTTACAGTTGCAGTTTTTCAAGACAACTGGTCACGGGCGTTGTCTGCAATCAAAAGACAAATATAAAACGCGAGCAATATCGGCGACTCCGCTCAACGCTCCATCGACTAAGCAATGGCGACATTGAAGGCGCGATGGGCTGCTATTACGGTAAAACCATCGCCAAACTTACTGATGCAGAAAGAGGGATGTTTGAAGCGTCTCTTCGCGGAAGTCTTGATTTTTACAAGTCTCTGATTAAGGACCCCTGGACATCAGGACCACTTATGCGTTTGGGCAGTTTGTACAACAAAACGAAACCAGAAAATATGCCTACTTTCCCAGTCGCACTTCAACAAGACTCACTTCTGTATCTCGAAGGAGATGATGGCGAAGAAAACTCATTTGAGGGTCTCGGGTTTTTTTGCCTGGCTACGGTCTTGTTACGGCATGGCATGTGATATGCGATGCCGTTTCCCATGATAAAACTAGCAGGGAAATTAAATTATTCAGCTCGGATAAGACGCCGCTTGCAATATTTAGGTTTGGGAATGAGGTAGTTCAGGACAACAAACACGATGCCGCAATATTACAAGATGTTCCTCCTGCGATCTTAAGGAACATTCCCCTTCTTCCATCAAATATGGAGTTGCTTACCAAGGGCGACAGGATTTCTGCTTACCAACACCATTTTTCCGAATCTAGATTCAGCTTTGAACTACACAGCGGAGATTTGCTCAGGGTCGGAGAACCAAGTGAAGAGGGCACACTTTGTTATACGAATTGCTCATTTCGGCATGGAATGAGTGGTGGGCCAGTGTTTAATGGTTTGGGCCAGGTCGTTGGCATAGTACATACTGCAACTGAACATGGACAACTTGGATCATTTCTCCCTTTAAAGGATTGTATCCGCTCAACTGAAGTCTATGGAAGGTGGCTCCTCTTCTAACTAGGACATGAAATAAGTTCCTGCATTACGGCTTATAAAAATCAATCAGGCCTCGCTCAACAGTAGGGTAAGATTTCGGCCAATAGATGCTCATTCGAAGAATAGCAATTCGTGAATATCATACAGGGGGCCAAGTCTCAAGCCCTGATAGGGAGTGTGGCCGTTAAGCGCATTGATTCTTAATCCGATCAGCAGCGCCCCTATTTGATATTTTTTAGATTTAGCGTATGAATGCTAATCATATTTGGGATAATAAAGTTACAGCCTTAGTAAGGGTTGACTTGGGAAGGGTAAAAGCTGGGTTCCCGAATGGGAGTAGATCCTTTGGATTTAGAATTCCTTTGCTCCTGGGGTCATCCCTTACTAAGGCTGTTTTTATTTGTTCGTCGCCTTTGACCTTAGATCTTCGATGATTCCATCTGGATTCTGTTTAATCAGCTCATAGATATCATCGATTGTCTGTTGTGAATAGGCATACCGCGGCTGTTCTCCCTTCATCGAAGTATTAATTGAAAAGCGAGGATCGTCCTTCATCCCATACATCTTTATAAACAGGTTAAAAACCCAGCTGTTGAATTCTTGAGGACAGCCATTTCTTTTTAGCTGGATGCTATTTGCATTTAGCCTGCGCTGGATTTCTTCAACTACATAATTCGTTCGATAGGGATATTTATCTTCAGGCTTAACAAGCTGTTTGATGATAGAAACTGGCGTATTTCCATTTTTGTCAATACGAACAGTCAGGTCCGCATCTTTCTTTTTGGTTAAACGTAGTTCCGTTGTGTAGGTATGTGCATATCGGCGATTGCCCTCTTCGTCCGCCGAGGTCAACACGCCACTTCTGGCATCGATCATTCGACTTATGACTTCCGGAGAGTAGCGCGCTCGACATTCCTCAATCGTTGCATCTGAGCGTCTAACCGAAAGCACGAGATAGTTTTCCGGGATGCGGTCGCTTATCTCAATCCCCATGAGCTCGCGCGCTTTTTCATCGTAATTCTCAACACACGCTTGCAAGATCGGAGCATAGATTCCTTCATATTCTTGAACAACGAAATGGGTGCTAGTATTTCGCAAGTCTATTACTTTGCTCAAATTTCGCCGCAAGGGATCTTTTTCGTTAGTGAAAACCTTTTTAACACAGTCTTCTAGGGACAAGGTTCGATCGGCTTTGTCAGAATAGTATATGACCCTGTTGCCGTTACGTTGTACGAGATGGGCTTTCAGGAGCAATTCCCATGCGTTGCAAAGAAAGAAAGCACATCCTTCAACTCTATATTTAAGTGTTGGTCTGTTATAAAGCTCGATTGACAATATAAAAGCTTCTTGCGATTTATCACAAAGACGTTGAACGGTTAACGAGTCGATATTATTCATCTTGTTCCAATCGGCAGCGCTTTCTATAAGAGTAGTGTACCGCAATTACGAACATAAGATCGTTTTCTGTTGAATTCAGGGGTAGCAGCTTATCTGCTCGTCCATTTTTCAGGACGCTAATAGCTACCTGCTAGCTTCTTTCAAGGCTCTATGAATCATATGAAGGCCAAGGACATGCTTGCGGTGGACTACGATTCCCCAATGAAGTCAGCAACGGAGTCGCAGGCGCTCGTGGTGGACATCACGCTGTGCGGCATGGAGGTGTGGGGCTGTCTGACGCTTCGCGGCTCCGGGACCCTAACGGCGATGGGCTCGCAGTGCGGGATCCACGCCTCGCAGGCGCTCGTGGTGGACGGCTGCACCGTCGATGCCCGGGCGGACGGGGCCGATATTACGGACGAGGCCGTGGCGGGCGTAATCGCCGGCGACATGGCCGTGCGCGGCGGCGGGCGCGTCGTTGCCGCGGGCGCCGGGTCCGGTGCGGGCGTGCGCGCTTACGGCGTGTATCTGCAGGACGCGGGTCTTGGCGATGGCGCGGCCGGCTGTCGGCTTTCCGTCGATGCCTCGTGGCTTGATGCGGCCGGTGCCGACGGCGACGTTGCGTGCCTGGGTGGGTCGCTTATGTCTGCGCGGTTTGTGGCGCCTGCTGGCGGGGCCTTTGATGCTGGCAGCGTGGTGGATACCTCCGGTGCGGTGGCACCGCACGTGGTGATTGAGCCCGAGAGCGCCACGCCCCCGGCGGGGGAGACCGGTGGAGAAGGCGTGCCAGGCGGCGGGACGGGTGAGACTGTTGGTAATCCTGCTGCGGGGCAGCCCGGTGCAGAACCCGCGACGGACCCCACAGTGAAACCCGCAGCTGCGATTCCCAAGACAAACATAACGGCCAAGACGACGGTGACCAAGACCACGGTGTCTACGCCGTCCAAGCCCAAGAGCATCGCCGCGAACACAACAGCGCTCCCTAAGACCGGCGACAGCAACTGGATCGCCGCTTCCGTGACGCTTTTCCTGCTTGGTACAGTATTTCCCGGTCGTGAACGGCTACCAGTCGTTTTTCCGCGACCCGAGCACCCGGGTATACCGCGAAGGTGCCACTTTTGGAGACATCCTAGCGCTTTACGAGTTTGACGTCGAGCTTAGAGAGATAATGCTCGATGCGCTGCTCAAGGTCGAGGCGAAGATCAGGTCGGCGCTGGCCTACGAGTTCTGCGCTGCATATGGCGAGTCCCGGAGCAAGTATCTAGACGCCCGCTGCTACGCGACGTCGAAGGGCGCGAAGCGTGTTCTCCCAAAGCTGCTGAACATGCTTGACTATATCGCCAACAAGGATACCAGCCACGAATACCTTGCCTACTACCGCAGGGCATATAAGAACGTGCCGCTATGGGTTGCCGTGAACGCCATGACCTTCGGACAGATTTCGAAAATGCTCACGGCACTTAGAGACAATGAGAAGGCCAAGATTGCTAAGCGGTTCGGGGTCGGAAACCCGAAAGAACTCTCGTCGTTTATCCGCGTACTCGCCCTCTACAGGAACGTCTGCGCGCATGGAGAGCGCCTCTTCTCCCACAGGTGTCACGTCGAGATTCCTGACACGGCCTTGCACGCCAAGCTCGGCATCGAAAAGATTGGGCCGGATTACGCTTGCGGCAAGGTAGACGTTTTCTCGGCAGTGATCACCCTTCGATACCTCCTTCGCGACGACGAGTTCAAGACATTCAAGGCCAAGCTCGTCAAGTGCGTTAACGGATACTTGTCATTGGATGAGAGCATCGGCGAGGAGCGCCTCCTTGAGGCCATGGGTTTTACAGCCGAATGGAAAAAAATAACTAGGTATAAAATTTAGATTCGACCCGCCTAAAAGTAAATCACTTGTTTTAGGAAATTATTTACGATGGAATTGAGTGTGAATACCTTGGTGCGGACGCGTTGTCGTAATCAGAGGTCACATTGGGGCCTTTGGCGCAGGCGGCGTGGTGGAAGCCGATGGGTCCGCGGCAGCGCATGTGACGATCGAACCCGTGGATACCACGTCGTCGGCGGGGGAGACCGGTGGGCCCGAGGTGCCGGGCGATGGTCCGTCCGCCCCTGGCACTGACTCCGCTACCGGCGAGCCAGCTGCGGATCCGTCGACGAATCCCACACAAAAGCCCGCAGCCGCGACTAAGACGGTGACCACGACCACAGTGACCAACACCACGGCCGCCAAGGCCTCTAGGCCCAAAGCCACCACCGCGACGACTGCCTCGCTCCCCAAGACAGGTGATAGCTGCTGGATTGCCGCATCCCTAACGCTTTTCTTATTCGGCATAGCGCTCCTATGCGCCGCGATTCGCTGCTAAAACGCTCGCTTTCCGGATTGCTCCTGAGTGAGGCAGCTTCTACGATATCGATTCTTCTTCAAGCAAATGGGCAACACTCATCGCATCGCGTTGACTTTTGCCCCCGAGGAACCTAATTCCGAAAGCCTTGAGGCCATTCGCGAAGGGGACGCATTCCTGGCATCTGGCAAAAAAGACGTTTTGACAATCTTGCCATTCTTGTCGCAGCGGCAATGGAACAATTTGCAATGCTAATAGGGCCTCTTGAATAGATTTCAATTTAAAGCAGATATTTGTTCAAAGCTAACAAATAATGGTTTTAAAACTATATAATTGTCCTTGTTATTAAAGGATGTCTGTGGTAAATCAACTTTTGCGAAAAGGATTCTAAAGATGATCCTCAACTTTTCTTTTAAGAACTTCCTCAGTTTTCGGGATACGCAGCAGTTCTCTTTCGAACCGATTTCAAGCAAAAAGGAACTTGGTCCTGTGCGAGTGGCTGCGATTTACGGTGCAAACGCTTCGGGCAAATCAAATTTCTTAAACGCTCTTAACTTTGTCTCTTACTTTGTTCGTACCGGTTACGCGGCAGGCGATGCGAAATCTCAAATACCCATCGTCCCCTTTTTACTTGACTCGGAATCGCGATCAAATGACACAGAATTCTCGATAGATTTTATCGCCAGCAACTTAAAGTATGAATTTTCATTTGGTGTAAACAAAAATGAGGTTACATATGAGAATCTCACCGTGTATCGATCAAAACAGCCGTCCCTTCTCTATGACCGCTCATCGATAAACGGGGAACAGTCAATTAAATTTGGTAGCACCTTTACAGGCGCCAAAAAACAACTTTGGGATATCACGCGCAATAATTCTTTGTTCTTATCTGCCGCCGCGGCGGCTGGAAGTGATGTAATTCAATCCGCATTCGCAGCTCTTGCCAATGACATCAATCTCTACGATGCAACGCATTATCTAGCAGAGCTTGCCACCATAAAAAAGCTGTTTATCAACGATGACGCACGAGCTCAGATGTTATCTCAGCTCATTAAATATGCTGATATCGGAATTGACGGAATGGATGTCCGTCAAGCGGAAGGCGTCATGAGTTTAAAAGACTCGCTCGTTGGACTCGATGAGATTCCGGAAGAGGCACGTAATAAAATTGCAGAAGACTTTAAATGGTCGTTCGCTTATGACCTGTTCTTCCACCATAAAGGCTCGGGAGATGGCTTTTGGCTGGACTCCGCCCATGAATCGGAGGGCACAAAAGCTGCGCTGGCGTTTTTCTCGGTAGCCATACGCTCTTTAAGCAGCGGGGCCACAACAGTAATTGACGAGCTTGATTCGAGTCTTCATCCTACGCTCCTGCGCGACTTCGTCTCACTGTTCGCCGATCCTGACACAAATCCAAAGGGCGCGCAGCTCATCTTCTCAACCCATGATGTCACCTTGATGACGCGAACCAGCCCCATGGAAGAGGTGCTCGAACGTGACCAGGTCTGGTTTGTGGAAAAGGACTCTGAAGGTACTTCGCAATTAATTGCAGCGATGGAGTATTCCCCTCGTGCAAATGAGAATCTGGGGCGCAATTACTTAAACGGTGTCTATGTGCCGCTGCCCAACCCAAGTTTTCATCAACTTGTGGCCCGACTCATGAAGGAAGACGCTGACATAAATGGCTAAGGCAGAAAGGAGAGGGCTTGCTCTTGGCCGCAAAAAGCAAACAAGAGCCAAAAGAAAGCGCCACTTAATTGTGTCCAATGGCAAGGTGACCGAAACCGAATACTTCAACCACTTAATTAGTGAGATGGATGTTCGCGGAAGCGTGCGGTATCGGCATATAGACGGAGACCCCTTGAAGGTGGCCAAGCAACTGTCCCGAGAGCTTGAGAATGATAAAAAGGCAGTTAAAACAGGTGAAATCGAAGCATTGAGTTCCGCATGGATTGTTGTCGATTCGGATGAGTTCAGGAATTTGGCCAAGGCAGAACGAGAAGCTAAGACAACAGGGGTTAAGCTCGCGATCTCCAATCCATGCTTTGAAGTATGGCTCATCGATCATGTTTCACCATGCCCGGAAACTTTTACATCGACTCCCCAATGTGAGAAAAGGGCGCGCAACCTTGGTGTATTAAAGACCACCGACCCCAACAGGTCGTCTGCGTCTAAGTTCAAGTCTGTAAATCTAGAAATGATTGATGGCAAAAAGGACCAGGCTTTGGCCAATGCCGCAAAGCACAATACCGATGATAAACGCCGCGCAAGAGAAGCAAATCCGGACAACGTTGCCGCCTATCAGGTATGGACAGATTTGCCTGATCTTGTAGATGATGTATTTGGGTCGGGCCAATAGTGTGATTTATCCCGTGCTACGGCCAGTCACACTATTTCCCAAGAACCTCAGATCAAAATCCCCATACATTTTCGAGCTTGCCGAACGCCATAAAGTTGGACCGGAGGTTTCGGCGCTGGTCCCCTGATGTTTTACTGTTGAGCGGCAATTATTCATGATCTCGTTAACCGACATATCCACTGCGGTCTGCCGCGTGCTGGCTCGCTACGACGCCCGCGAGGCATATCTGTTTGGCTCGTTCGCCCGAGGCGAGCAAGCGCCCGATAGCGATATCGACTTGCGTCTAGCCTGCGGCGCCACGATGACGTTTGGCACGCTATATGAACTTTCACTTGAGCTCGAAAAGGAACTTGGGCGAAAGGTTGATATAGTCACCAACCCACCAGAGCACATGCGCCCGGCCTTCAGCAAAAGCATCGAGCAGGATGAGGTGTGCATCTATGAAGCGCTGTAGCAGGCAGAGGCGTTGGTGTGCTTCGGCGTGGTCAACGAGTCTGATTTTTGCCGCTTACTTCCGGACTCGGAGAGTCTTAGAAGCCAGTATTGAACTCAAACTCCGTTCCATACATCCTCTTGCTCTTTGAATGCAGGTATCGCTCTAGCGATAGTGTGTTATACTATCGCTAGAGCGATATCTGTTAGGAGACTCGCGTGGAACTGTGGCATGGTTCTCAGAAAATCATTGAGACTCCCCAGCTTGGCCTGGGGAAAGTCCATAACGACTATGGACGGGGATTCTATTGCACAGAGAGCCTCGACCTTGCAAGGGAATGGGCATGCTCTAGGGACGCAGACGGCTTTGCAAATCGATATGAACTCGACATGGCCGATCTCAAGGTACTCGACCTGCTATCGCCGCAATATTCAGTTCTTCATTGGATAGCGTTGCTTGTAGAGCATCGTTCATTCCGAAAGGACACCGCCGTCGCTATGGGGGCATGCGAATACCTTCGCGATCATTTTTTGCCTGATGCTAACGCTTGCGATGTGATTAGAGGGTGGCGTGCGGATGACTCGTACTTCAGCTATGCCAGAGCGTTTGTAAACAATACGATCACCATTGACCAGCTCGGTCGAGCGATGAGGCTCGGCAACCTTGGAGAACAGATTGTGCTCAAAAGCGAGCGTGCGTTTAAGAGCATTCGTTTTGCTGGATTTGAACGTGCGCCGCAAGCTCTATATGGCCCATTGGCCAAGGACCGAGATGAGTTGGCAAGGGCGCGGTATCGGGAATTGCTTACCGAAAACCCGTTTGAGGGAATTCGTATCGTCGATATCGTTCGAGAGGGGATGACAGAAAATGACCCACGCCTACAGTGAGATGTATCTCGAGGATGCCATGAGAACGCTGGGCGAGGCAGTCGATTTCGCTCTCTGCGACCAAGGGTTGAATCCAGCCGAGTTGACGGCGATCCTGTCGAACGCTTTTGAGATGAAACAGTTTGAGCGCGGTATGCCTCGCGTCGTCTGCGGCATGTCGGGCGACGAGCTCGCGCGCGATATTATCGCCCATGCGGGACTGAGCCCCGTCGAATGCAGGGAGACCTATCCGTTCGACCGTTCGCCTCAGTATTGGGCGGGGTGGGTTTTGGCCTATGCGCAATGGATGTGCAGCTTGTGTTTTAGCGACCTTCTTGAAGTCGCCCCGCTCGATTGGATCATCGGCTCGTACCATCCGCTTCACGAGGCTTCCGAAGACAAATTCGCCCAGATTGTCATCGAAAAATGGAACAACGCCCAGGCAGACAAAAAGGGCCTCAAAGCGGCACGAAAGGCGGCCGGCCTAACGCAAAAACAGCTCGCCGCCCAATCGGGGGTTAAACTTCGCGCCATACAACTCTACGAGCAGAACCAGCTCGACCTACGCCGCGCCTCAGTCTCCTCGGCATTGGCGCTCGCAAACACCCTAAGCTGCGCCATCGAAGACCTCGTCTGGCAACCGATCGCCCTGGAGTACGACTCGAAACCCTGTTCTTCAAATCAATACTAGGAATATTGCTGTTTAACTTTCCTTTTAGTACGTATTTAAGAGGGACTATAATACGTATTAGAGACAGATTATAAAGGAGGTTGCTATGGTTGCCGTGATAGACAAGAAACTCGTTTTTGGACGCGAACAGGTGCTGACTTCGACGCAGGCAAGCAAAAATTTTGGCGAAGCGAGACGTCGCGCTCGAAGGGAGCCGCAATTTGTCTCAGACAGGAACGATGGCATCGATACTGTTATCGTCGGCTTCGACGAGTTCGAAGCGATGGCGGTTGAACTCGAACAGCTCCGAGAGGAGCGCCTGCACGCCATAGCCGCTGCAAGGCTCGCGCAGGGCGACGCTGATTCGAATCGCAAGGGCATCCCGTTCTCCGATACCGTGGGACGTGAGAGGTTCGAGGCCATGCTAGAAGCCGAGACGACCGATCCCATTTCCGACGAGGAGCTGTTCGAGTGAACGTGGCTAGGTTTAAGGTTGAGTTTTACGATAAGACTGCCGAGAAAGAGTATTTGTCACTCGATGGCTCGGTTCGCGCTATGGTGGACAAAGGTATTGCGCGTCTTGCACTTCGAGCCGATGAAATTGGCAAGCCACTTTCGGGTCTTCTTGCAGGTTGTAGGGAACTTAAGTTTCGCACTGATGGCATTCGCGTAATTTATCGCATCCGTGATGGGCACGTCGAAGTAGTTCAAATCATCGCAATAGGTGCAAGGGACAAGGGCAAGGTATTCGACCTGGCATCTAGACGTTTGGACAGCGATGATTGATTGCCTCAAGAATATCAATTTAGGTTGCATGGTCGAAATGCCCGGGTTAAACGCTCGGATTTAGCTAGCAGGAGGACGGCGTGATGAAAACATTAAATGCAACGACATGCCCTGATAGTTGTTGCGGCAATTATCCTGAAAGCATGACTTTTGACAACTGTAAAGCAGACGCAACCGACCCTATCGCGCCGAAAGCACTCCACACTTTACACGATGATCTTGAAAACATCGCCTTGATCGACGAAGCCATTCGGTCAACTATTGCGGAAATGCCCAACGCGCTCAGGCTCTTGGAGAACTCATGATGGCGGCTACGCAGCGGGGCGCTCATCCGTTCGTGCCGCTCGTGCTTGATGATGCCGGTTCGCTCGAAGCTATTGCCGCGGCTGTGATGCGCCTACACAGCACGCTGATGACGGTCGGGCGCTGCTATACAACTGACGCCGCAGGCGACCGGGCCGCGCTTGAGCTTGGACGCGTCGAGTCCGTGCTTGCGGGTGCATTCTGTACGATATTCGGCCAATCGCCGGCCGACCGCTTCGCAGACATCTTTGACCAGGTCACCTACGTGGCCGAGCACATGGTCAAGGACCACATCTTTGAGGACGGTAACAAGCGCACCAGCCTTGTCTTTGCGTTGTCTGTCCTAAGATTCGCCGGCACTCCGGTCGTGCTGTCCGACAGCTCCGAGCCCAAAGACAACCAGTACTACGCCTGGATTCAGGACCTCGTTTCCGGAAACCGTACGACCAGCGGGCTCGCCGAGGAGCTGCGCCGCGGTTGCATTGCGGGCATGGGCGACCCGTCGCACGTATAGAATCAAAGCATCCGCACGCCGGCCATTATCTTGATTGGAAGCCACATGGAGATCCCCAGCACCCTGTGCAGTAATGTCTACGACTTCGCGTTTTGCCCCGAGCCCTGTTACGACCGTTTGGTCGACCTCGCCGACCCCGAGGACTGGGGCCCCGGCAACCGCATCCTCAAAAACTACCTGTCGTTTTCGTTTAGCCGCGCGGTGTTTTTGACCGAGCGCGACGTGGACCAGACCGCGCCGTCCAACCTGCCGCTGGTGTTCGACGACGACCGCTGCCTGTTCAACACCGGCCTGTACACGCGCCGCTACGAGACCATCTACGGCCTGTTTGAGCCCAACACCAAGCCCGACGCGCGCCAGCGCTGGTTTTTGAAGGGCTTCTTTAAGGAAAGCGACCCCATGCTGGTCTCGTTTGAGTACCTGCCATGCCGCGTGCGCTTTGCCGAGGACCCCTCCGAGCTGGTCTTTGACTACCGCCTGCCCATCCGCTCCAACATCGACCACATTCTGGGCGACGAGGAAAACCTCACGCGCATCCCCGCCAGCCTGATGGGGGAGGACAACTCGCTGCTGCTGCGCCGCGCCTTTGAGGGAGCCGTCGTCGAGGCCGCCCGCCGCGCCGCAGCCAACTACACGCTCGCGGTACCGCAGTTCTATGGCGGCCGGATCCAGCTGCTCTTGCCGCTGTGCCTGACCGGCGACAAGCCCGAGCTGGCGCTGACCATCCAGCGCGAGGACGGCTTTTACGCCGCGCGCACCTGCCTCACGCTCGATATGGCCTACAACAACGCGCGACTCATTTGCCGCCCCGAGACTTCGTGGATTAAGCGATAAATGCTTGTTTAGCTGCGGGTTTGCCGATTGCTTTTGTCACTTTTGCTTGACTGACACCCACGAATTTAAAATCGAGGGCAAAAAGTTCTTGGTAAACCACGCGCGGCTATGTTAGTATCTCTTTTGCCGAAAGGCGACGGGCGATTGGCTCAGGGGTAGAGCATATCCTTCACACGGATGGGGTCACAAGTTCGAATCTTGTATCGCCCACCATCAAAAGCGCAGGTCAGAGGTGTTGAGCCTCTGGCCTTTTTCTTTTTGACACCAAGGGTGACACCAAAACTGACATCAAAATCAAATCGTAGTCGTCTAAGGCGTCGTTTTTTATCGCACCCTTTTTACCGACGCCATTGCTTGTTTTGTATATAACGCATGCGTATTTTCATTGAATTCCCCATGTGATTCATACGCAAATGTGAAGACAGGGACCACACGCCCAGAGCTCCTTCCAGCGGATTTCTATCACACGACGCTTTTTCGGCAGAACTCGTCAAGCTATTGGTCAGCGTTTGGTCAGCTTCCGGTACTTACCCGCATGATGACCCAGTAGATAATCGACCTTGCCCGAAATCCGCACGGCCCGCAGCCGAAACCAGGGGAGGCGCAAATGGACGAAATCGTCTGCGCAAACACCGCATTCCGTTACTGGCGCTGCCCGCCGCAAGTGCGCGACCGCTACCCGCGCCTACCCAACTCCGAAGACGGCTGGCGAGCTCTATCCCAAGCCCCTTTCGTAACCGACGTTCTCAAGACCCCGATTATCGCTGTTGCTTCGCCAGGTTGTTGTAATCACCACTCGGGATTGCGCTCCACTATTCGCTGGGAAGGGGTATCGGATGCCGGCACAACAATCGACACTCATTTAGGCTTTAGTGTCACCAATCCGCTAAACACGTTATTTACTATGACACGCTTTGTGTCCCAGATGGATCTTGTGCTGGCTATGTACGAACTTTGCGGTTGGTTTTCTGTTTTCGAGCCGACCCTCGCTGTCGAAATGCAGTTAAAAATGGCGGAAGAGGAGAATCGCAATTCCAGCACGCAGGATCTGTTCGAACTTGGAGAGGGCGAAGACGAGGTCCCTTGGAAACGAGTTTATGCCCGCGCAACCGTAAAAGCCCCAGATTTTGAAGGCCAATCGAATAAGCGTGAGGACGGAAGAGAGATTACAAAACTCAAAGGTACTTCTCTTTGGATGAGAAAGCCGCTCATCGAACTGAGCGACCTGCATCGATTCGCCGACAAGGTTAAAAGCCAAATGTGGGGAAAGCAGTTCTATGATGCCGCTCAACAGGTTATCGGCATTGCTGCTTCTCCACTCGAGGTCGCGGGGGTCCTTCTTCTAAGTCGTTCCCGACGTCTAGGTGGTTCAGGATTCAGATACGTGTACCTCAACGATTTAACCCCTCTATCCGAGGCGGCCCAAAGCATCGCAGACCAAAAGGTTTGCTACGGCGACATTGTGATTGTAAACCCAATCCTAATGAAGGCAGTAATTATCGAAATCCAAGGTGAAGTCATCCATGGATCAGGCGCGATACTTGACCACGATGCGGAGCGCATGACTGCGCTCCAGAGCATGGGTTTCGACGTGTTCCTGGTAACCCACGATATGCTTAACGACAAAAAGCAGCTAGACACCATAGTCAAAAGCGTCTGCAGTCGTTTGGGAATTCGATATAAAGCTAAATCAGAAGCAATGAAGTGCGCCGAGACGCGACTGCGCGCAAGTGTATTGTGCAACTGGTTGGAAATCGGAAATTAGCCGGCGACAAGGAGCTAGAACGACCTAGTTTGCCTGCTAGTGAACTAGTGTCGTTTCAAAACTATGTCGGATTACGGGGCTGGACCAGGACAGGCCGTCCATACCCTGCATTTCGCGGAATGTGCGAGTCGTCTACCTGCGGTTTTGATTTTACCGATTGCGCCATGCTCGGGGGTTCCCGGCCTGGCCCCGTAAACCGGCATGGTTTTGAAATCGTCGGGTGTGCGGGGGCGTGGTTGGCCCCGATAATGGGCCCGGCGCCGGCGGGACAGCCGTTGGGCGGATGGCGGACCGCGCCGCGGATGCGAGAAACGGCGGTCCGCGGGATTCGAGATGTCCCAAGGGCGCCGGAGAGGAGGGCGGCGGCAACGCCGCGCGCCCTCGGGGCGCGCCCCCGCGGGCGAAAAGGGCATCGCGGGGCCTCGCGGCCCGTTCCCGCGCCTGCGTCCGCGGCCGGGCTGCGTTCCCTCGCCGCCGCCCGCAAAATATTTTCCGAAATTGTCCTTGCATCGCCGTCCGAGTTCCCGTATAGTACTTCTTCGCACGGGGGCGTAGCTCAGCTGGGAGAGCGCTTGACTGGCAGTCAAGAGGTCAGGGGTTCGATCCCCCTCGTCTCCACCCGAGCATTGAATGAGGCTCCAACGTAAGTTGGGGCCTTTTTTCATATAGGCACACAAGGTCAAAGGCGGCACCATGATCCTCCTGGTCGACAAGATCGTGCGTTGAACGGGTGCCGCGTGCATGGTAGTATTTCACGACGTAGTTTAAAACGTTGGAAGTTGTTCTTCCAACCCAACCGCGACAGCTACTTTATAAGGGCTCTTGGCGCAACGGTTAGCGCAGGGGACTCATAATCCCTGGGTTCTGGGTTCGAATCCCGGAGGGCCCACCAGAGAATCAAGAGGCCGGGCAAATAGCCCGGCCTCTTTTTGTCAAAGTTCCCACTTCACATGCCTGCCAAATTGCTTTGATAAACGTTTCCGGTTCAAATCCACGTAATTGTTAGTGCTGTTTGACAAGTATCATTTCAAAACTATGTCGGATTACGGGGCTGGACCAGGACAGGCCGTCCATACCCTGCATTTCGCGGAATGTGCGAGTCGTCTACCTGCGGTTTTGATTTTACCGATTGCGCCATGCTCGGGGGTTCCCGGCCTGGCCCCGTAAACCGGCATGGTTTTGAAATCGTCGGGTGTGCGGGGGCGTGGTTGGCCCCGATAATGGGCCCGGCGCCGGCGGGACAGCCGTTGGGCGGATGGCGGACCGCGCCGCGGAAGCGGAGGGCGGGTCTCGCGCGCTCGGTCGGGCGCCCCGGCGCCGCGCCGCCGAAAGTTTTTCCGAAATTGTCCTTGCATCGCCGTCCGAGTTCCCGTATAGTACTTCTTCGCACGGGGGCGTAGCTCAGCTGGGAGAGCGCTTGACTGGCAGTCAAGAGGTCAGGGGTTCGATCCCCCTCGTCTCCACCCGAGCATTGAATGAGGCTCCAACGTAAGTTGGGGCCTTTTTTCATATAGGCACACAAGGTCAAAGGCGGCACCATGATCCTCCTGGTCGACAAGATCGAAAAAAGCTTCGGCGCGCGCGTCCTCTTTAGCGGCGCGTCCTTCCAGATCAACCCCGGCGAGCGCTTTGCGCTCGTGGGCCCCAACGGCGCCGGCAAAACCACCATGCTCAAGATCATCATGGGCATCGATAGCCCCGACGCCGGCCAGGTCCAGTATGCCAAGGACTGCCAGGTGGGCTACCTAGAGCAGGAAACCAACCTGGAGCACAAGGACACCACCATCCTCGCCGAGGTCATGGCGGCCGCCAAGGAAATCCGCCGCATGGGCGAGCGCGCCAACGAGCTGCAGGCCCAAATTACCGAGCTCTCCGAGCAGGGCAAGGACGTCGACGCGCTTCTTAACGAGTACGGCCAGGTCCAGGACCGCTTTGAACACCTGGGCGGCTACGAGCTCGAGAGCAACGCGCGCAAAATCCTGTCCGGCCTGGGCTTTAAGGTCACCGACTTTGAGCGCCCGTGTTCTGAGTTCTCGGGCGGCTGGCAGATGCGCATCGCGCTCGCCAAGCTCTTCCTGCGCCACCCCGACCTGCTGCTTCTGGACGAGCCCACCAACCACCTGGACCTCGAAAGCGTCCAGTGGCTGCGCGGCTTTATCGCGAACTACGACGGCGCCGTGCTTATCGTCAGCCACGACCGTGCCTTCATGGACGCCTGCGTCGACCACGTCGCCGCGCTCGAGAACCGCCGCGTGACCACCTACACCGGCAACTACAGCAGCTATCTTAAGCAGCGCGAGGACAACCTGGAACAGATGCGCGCCAAGCGTGCTGCCCAGGAGCGCGATATCGCCCACATGCAGGTCTTCGTCGACAAGTTCCGCTACAAGCCCACCAAGGCGGCCCAGGCCCAGGAGCGCATCCGTAAGATCGAGCAGATCAAAAAGGAGCTCGTTATCCTGCCCGAAGGCCACAAGCACATCGACTTTAAGTTCCCCGACCCGCCGCGCTCGGGCGACATGGTCGTTGGCCTGGAGGGCGTATCCAAATCCTACGGCGACAAGCACATCTACAGCGGCATCGACCTCAAGCTCTACCGCGGCGAACATGTGGCGCTCGTCGGCCCTAACGGCGCCGGCAAGTCCACCCTCATGAAGATCATCGCCGGTCTGGAGCCGCCCACTACCGGCACGCGCGACCTGGGCACCAACGTGGGTGTTGCCTACTACGCCCAGCACGCGCTCGAGGGCATGACCGAGTCCAACACCGTCCTGCAAGAGATCGACACCGTCACGCCCAAGTGGACCGTGCCGCAGCAGCGCAGCCTGCTGGGCGCCTTCCTGTTTAGCGATAACGATTCCATCGAAAAGCAGGTCCGCGTCCTCTCCGGCGGCGAAAAGGCGCGCCTGGCGCTCGCCAAGATGCTTGTGGCGCCCGAGGCGCTCCTGTGCCTGGACGAGCCCACCAACCACCTGGATATCGACTCGGTGGACATGCTCGAGAACGCCCTGCAAAACTTCCCCGGCACCATCGTACTAATCAGCCACGACGAGCACCTGGTGCGCGCCGTTGCCAACCGCGTCATCGACATCCGCGACGGCAAGGTCACGGTCTACGACGGCGACTACGACTACTACCTCTACAAGCGCGAGGACCTCGCAGCCCGCGCCGCCGCCGAGGCTGCAGGGGAGAGCGCTTCCGCCGCGGCCAAGGCAACCAAAGCCAACGCCGCCCAGGCCGACACCCCCGCTGCCGCCCCCAAGCCAGCCGAGGGCAAAAAGACCAAGGAGCAAAAGCGCGCCGAGGCCCAGGCCCGCGCCGCGCTCAACAAAAAGCTCAAGGGTGTGCGCAACCAGCTCAAGAAGATCGAGGCAGAGCTGGACAAAAAGCGCGCCCGCTATGACGAGCTTATGGAATTGATGGCGAGCGAAGAGCTTTATGCCGATCAGGATAAGTTCAACGCCGCGCTGGGGGAATATAACGGCCTTAAGCAGGAGCTGCCCAAGCTCGAGGACGAATGGCTCGAGCTTTCCACCCAGATCGAAGAGGAGACCGCGCGTGAACTCTCGTAAGGCCGCCGCCGTGGCGATGAGCATCATCGCCATCGCCTGTCGCATCTGCGGCATCTTTATGAGCGCGATGACCGTGCTGCTGTGCTTTAGCGGCCTCACCGCCAAGCTGCAGATCGTTGGCTTTGTCGTTGAGCTTTCGCGTGCCCTGCCGAGTGCCATCGCCGGCTACGGCGTCATCACGTCGCCCTTTGGCGGCGTGTTCCGCCTGGATTACGCTATCGTGGCCGTCATCTTGTTTGTGGCCGACTATCTGCTCACGCGCGCCTCGCGCCGCGTCCGCTAGGGGAGCGCCATGTCCAGCAGCTACCTCATGAACCTGCTTGCCAGCGCCGTTGCCGTCATCGTTGGTATCGTCATCCACGAGAGCGCGCATGCCGCTGCGGCCTGGGCGCTCGGCGATAAGACGGCCCGCTCGCGTGGTCGCGTCTCGCTCAACCCGCTCAACCATATCGACCCGTTCGGTACCATTCTCCTACCGCTGCTGATGCTCGCCGCCGGCGGCCCGGTGTTCGCCTTTGCCAAGCCCGTGCCCGTATACCTCAATAACCTTAAGCACCCCAAGCGCGACGAGGTCCTGGTGAGCGTGGCCGGCCCCGCATCGAACATCGCGCTCGCGTGCCTGGCCGCGGCCCTCATGCACGCAGCCTATGGCAGCCTTTACGCCAGCATGTCCTTTGCCGTGGCCTCCCAAATCATGAACTTCGGCGCCACCTTTATTGTGGTCAACCTGTCGCTTGCGTTCTTTAACCTTATCCCGATCCCGCCGCTCGACGGCTCGTCGATCATCGTGCCGTTCCTCAAAGGCAAGGCGCTCGCCAACTACTATCGTCTGCAGCAGTACGCCATGCCGATCCTTATCATCGTGCTGTATCTGCTGCCCATGTGGACCGGCATCGACGTGATCGGCCGCTATTTCGACGTTACCGTGTATCCGCTGGCTGAGCGGCTGCTTAACTTCGCAATCGCCGGCATCTAAGGTAAACTTACAGGTCGACCGTGTAAAACGGTCGCAACATGCACCCAAACCGCGCCGCGAAGGCGCCGTCAAAGGAGGTCGAAGATGTCGTATCGCGTGTCGACGCAGGTCTACAGCGGACCGTTCGACCTGCTGCTGCAGCTGGTAACCCGCCAAAAAGTAGATATCGGCGCCATCTCGATCAGTGAGGTGGCCGAGCAATACCTTGCCGAGGCCGAGCGCATCGAGGCGCTGGACCTAGACGTGGCGAGCGACTTTTTGCTGGTCGCGGCAACCCTTTTGGACATCAAGGCCGCCTCGCTGGTACCCCAAGAGGCCCCCAGCAAATCCGTCGACGATGACGAGGACGACGAAGACCTCGAGGAACTCAGCGCACTTGACGGCGACGCCCTGCGCGAGGTCCTGATCCAGCGCCTGATCGCCTACAAGCAGTTTAAGGGCGCGGCAGCGGCCCTTGGCGCGCGCATGCGGGCCGAGAGCCGCATGCATTCGCGCGTTGCCGGCCCCGACCCCGAGTTCTTGGGCCTTATGCCCGACTACCTGGCCGGCATTACCCTGCGCGGCCTGGCCGTCATCTGTGCCGACCTGGACGGCAAGCGCCAGACCTTCCTGCTGGAGGCCGAGCACGTGGCGCCGCATCGCGTGCCGCTCGATCTGACGGTGGCCTCGGTCGACCGCTTTACCATGGCGCACCAAACCTGCACCTTCCGCGAGCTGCTGGACGGCGACGCCACGACTGAGCAGCTCGTCGTCACCTTCCTGGCTATGCTCGAGCTCGCCAAACGCGGCTCGCTCACGCTGAGCCAGGACGAGATCTTTGGAACCATTCAAATCAACCGCGTCGAGGGCGCCGAGGCCTATGTGCCCGGCGAGGGCCCCGAGCTCACCGAATAGGAGCGGTAACCATGTCAACCCTTTCCACGCTGGAGGCAAACAGCCTCAAAGGCGCCCTCGAGGCGCTGCTGCTGGTGTCGAGCGACCCCGTGAGCGCGCCCGCGCTGGCAAGCGCGCTCGACATCGCCCCCGGCGAGTGCGCATCGCTGTTGGCCGAGCTCAAAGTTGAGTACGAGGAGGCCAACCGCGGCTTTCAGCTTCGCGAGGTCGCCGGCGGCTGGCGTCTGTTTACACACCCTGCCTACCACGACGTGGTCGAGGCCTACGTGCTGAGCTGGGACACGCAAAAGCTGTCGCAGGCGGCGCTCGAGACCCTGGCCGTGATCGCCTATCACCAGCCCGTCACGCGTGAGGTGGTCAAGGGCATCCGCGGCGTCAACTCCGACGGCGTTATCGCGTCGCTTGTTGACAAGGGCCTGGTGCGCGAGCTCGGCCGCGACCCCGAGCGCGGTCAGGCCATCATCTACGGTACGACCAACGCCTTCTTGGAAAAGTTCGGTCTGCGCTCCACTCGCGACCTGCCCGATCTGGAGCAGTTTGCCCCCGACGAGCAGTCGCGACAGTTTATCCGCGAGCGTCTGAGCGGCCGCAGCATTCAGTCCACGCTCGAGGAGCAGGCCGAGGACCTGGACGAAGAGCGCGAACTGATCGATACCGATGTTGAGGACGCCGATGACGCAGAGCTTCTGCCCACCGGCGATAACTCGGAGGACATGCATGACGAGGACTAACGAAGCGGGGGAGACGCGTATCTCACGCGCCGCGGGCGCTACGGCGCCCACAGGCGGCGCCCAGCCCGTCTATCCGCACACCATGCGCCTGCAGCGCTTTTTGGCGCGCGCGGGCGTGGCGAGTCGCCGCGGCTCGGAGGACCTGATGACCGCCGGCCGCGTGACCGTCAACGGCCAGGTCGCGACCGAACTGGGCACCAAGGTTGACGTCGACCGCGACCATATCGAGGTCGACGGCATGCCCGTCAAGCTCAACCAGGGCGCCGTGTACCTGATGCTCTACAAGCCGACCGGCTACCTCACCACCATGAGCGATCCGCAGGAGCGCCCCTGCGTGGCCGACCTGGTCCCGCGCGACCGCTTTCCTGGGCTCTTCCCGGTGGGCCGCCTGGACCGCGACACCACGGGCCTTTTGCTCTTTACCACCGACGGCGACCTGTCGCAGGATCTGCTGCACCCCAGCAAGCACGTCTATAAGACCTATCAGGCGCTCGTGGACGGCCACCTGACCGATCGCGACTTGGAACCACTCCGTCGCGGCATCGAGCTCGACGACGGCCTGTGCCAGCCGGCGATCTGCCGCGTTATTACCGCGCGCGAGGCCGAGGCCGTGGCTCCGCAAGGCGTAAAGCCCGGCACCACCGCCGTGGAGGTCATCATCCGCGAAGGCCGCAAGAACCAGGTCAAGCGCATGCTGAGCAAGATCCACCATCCGGTGATCCGCCTGCACCGCTGCAACTTTGCCGGCCTGGAGCTCAAGGACGTGGCCAAGGGCTCGTGGCGCGAGCTCACCGACCGCGAGGTGCAGATCCTCAAGGCCGGCGGCATTCCGCCCAAGCAGGCCAGCGCCAAGCGTGGCGCCGCGCCCGCGACCAACACCGCGAGCCGCACGCGTCACCACGGCAGCCACGGCTCCGCACCCAAGCGCAACACCTACCGCGAGCGCTACACGGGCTAGCCAGTCCGCCAGCAAGCAGCGCCCGCGTCCCATATCAGCACGTCAACCACCGAAAGGAAGCATTGCATGATCGTCGCCATCGACGGCCCCGCCGGTTCCGGCAAGTCCACCATCGCCAAGGAGATTGCCCGCCAGCTGGGCTTTAACAAGCTCGACACGGGCGCCATGTATCGCGCCGTCACCTTTGCCGCGCTCGACCGCGGCATTGATCTGGACGACGAGGCGGCCATCGACGCCCTCGCCGAACAGATCGAGATCCGCTTTACCAACGGCACTGGCGAGGACACGCGCCTGACCATCGACGGTGCGGACGCATCGGCTGCCATCCGTACCCCGCAGGTGGACGCCAACGTCTCCAAGGTCTCGGCCTACCCGGGCGTACGCGCCGCCATGCTCATCCATCAGCGCCGCGCCGCCGAGGATCGCGATATCGTGGCCGAGGGTCGCGACATCGGCACCGTCGTGTTCCCCAACGCGCAGGTCAAGGTGTTCCTGACCGCCGACCCTCGTGAGCGCGCCCGTCGCCGCGTGCTGCAGCGCCACCAAAACGACGCCCAGCCGCTCAGCGCAGAGCAACTCGAGGCCGAGGTCGACGAGACCCTCGACGCCCTCAAACAGCGCGACAAACTCGACAGTAGCCGCGAGGTCGCGCCGCTCGTGCCCGCCGAGGACGCCGTGCACGTCGACTCCACCGCCCACACCATCGATGAGGTCGTCCGCATTATCGAGGGCCTCATCAACCAAAGGAGGTAGCCCATGCGCCTGTTTAAGCAGACGCCCGAGGATTATTACAACGCCCCCTACGCCGAGTTCCCGGCGCTCATCCGCGGCACCGTCGTCGTGGTCATGGCTATTCTTTGGGCCTTCTCCAAGCTCATGTGGCGCTGGAAAGTCGAAGACGCCGACCTGCTGTTTGAGCGCCAGGAGGGCCACGGCAGCGTGGTCATCTGCAACCACACCTCGATGGCCGAGTTACTGGCTGTAGAAACGGCGCTGTTCTTTGGCGGCCGCCGCATTCGCCCCATTTTTAAGTCCGAGTTTGCCAAGAGCAAGATCGTACGCTGGGCCTTTAGCCGCGTGGGCGGCATTCCCGTCGAGCGCGGTACCGCCGACATGAAGTGTCTGCGTGCCGCCCAGCATGCACTGCAGCGCGGTGAGGACGTCCTGATCTTCCCCGAGGGCACGCGCATCCGCTCGCGCGAGATCAAGCCCGAGGTCCATGGCGGCTTTGCGCTCATCGCTCAGATGGGCAAGGCACCCGTTAATCCACTCGCTATTTGTGGCTGGTCCGATATCACGCCTGCGGGCAAAAAGCTAATGCGCCCCAAAAAGTGCTGGATCCGTGCCGGCAAGGCCATCTCGCTTTCCGATGCACCGGCCGAGCTCAAGCGTAAGGAGCGCCTGGCTTGGTTTGAGTCCGAGGCCATGAATCGCGTCTACGCCATGCGCGACGAGCTGTGCGACGAGCATCCGGGCAGGTTCTAGCTATGGGTGAGAACGTCATGAATACCGCCGCGGCCGCCGCTGAGGGAGTCGTCCCCACCATCGAAATCGCTGCCCACGCCGGCACCTGCTACGGCGTGCAGCGTGCACTCGATATGGCATTGGCGGCCGCCCCGCAGGCGGGGGAGAGCACTCAGGTTCACACGCTGGGTCCGCTCATCCATAACCCCATCGTGGTACGCGAGCTCGCCGAGGCAGGCGTAGGCCTGGCCGACACCCTGGATGACGCCGCGTCGGGCACCGTGATCATTCGCGCGCACGGTGTGGTGCCGCAGGTCATCGAAGCCGCTCGCGAGCGCGGCCTTACCGTGGTCGATGCCACCTGCCCCTACGTGAAGAAGGTTCATGTGGCGGCCGAGCGCCTGGTGCGCGAGGGCTACCGCGTGATCGTCGTGGGCGAGCCGGGCCACCCCGAGGTCGAGGGCATTCTGGGCCACGCCGGGGATGACGCTCAAGTCGTGAGCTGCGCCGCCGATGCGGACGCGCTGCCGCTCAAGGGCAAGGTGGGCCTGGTTGTGCAGACCACCCAAACCGCGCAAAACCTGGCCGAGGTTGTGGCCTCCATCACCCCGCGCGTGCAGGAGCTGCGCGTGATCAACACGATCTGCGCTGCCACGAGTGAGCGTCAACAGGCAGCAGCCGCACTTGCCAACCGCTGCGACTGTATGGTCGTGGTGGGTGGCAAGAACTCGGGCAACACCCGCCGCCTGGCGCAGATTTGCGCAGACGCCTGCGCGTGTACGTATCATATCGAGGAAGCTTCCGAGCTTGAGGCCACCTGGTTTGCCAACGCGCGCCACATCGGCATCACTGCCGGAGCCTCCACCCCGCAAGAACACATCGAACGCGCCGTTGCGCGCATCAAGGAGCTTTGCCGCTAATCATGGACCAGACCGTACCCGCATACGCCGCCGAGTTGGCCGATTACGGGCGCAGCCGCGACCCCGAGCCGGGTGAGGGCGCGCTCGTTAAAAACGTGCGTCCCGAATCGCCCGCATGGGATGTGGGTATCGAGCCGGGCATGCGCGTGCTCACGGTCAACGGCGAGCGGCTGACCGATATGATCGTGTGGCTCTGGGAGGCAGATGACGACACCGTCGAGCTGGAGGTATTCGATCCGCGCGACGGCACTGTCACCCCCGTGGAGCTCGACCGCTTCCCGGGAGAGGACTGGGGCCTTGAGTTCGACGGCCCCATCTTTGACGGCATGCGTACCTGCGTAAACGCCTGCGTGTTCTGCTTTATGACCATGCTGCCCAAGGGCGGTCGCTCCACGCTCTACATCCGCGATGACGACTATCGCCTGAGCTTTTTGCAGGGCAACTTTGTCACGCTCACGAACCTTTCCGACGAGGACGTGCAAAACGTTATCAATCGCAACATGAGTCCGATGAACGTGTCGGTCCACGCCGTGAGCCCCGACGTCCGCCGCCGAATGATGGGCCGCAACGCCCAGCGCGGCATGGACGTGCTTGAGGCCATCATGGCCGCCGGCATCGAGATTCACGCGCAGATCGTTTTGTGCCCCGGCATGAACGACGGCGAGGAGCTGGAAAAGACCCTGCGCTTTTGCGAGGAGCACGAACAGATCACGAGCCTGGGCATCGTGCCGCTCGGCTTTACCAAGCACCAAAATCGCTTTAGCTGGTCCTACAGCGACAAGCCCGAGCTGGCGCGCGAGACTATCGCCATGATCCGACCCTTCCAGGACCGCGCGTACGAGCGCTTTGGCCGCCACACCTTTCAGATGAGCGATGAGTTCTACCTGGACGCCGGCATCGAGCCTCCCGAGGCCGATTTCTACGACGGCTACCCGCAGTACTACGACGGCATCGGCATGATCCGCTCGTATCTGGACGAGACAGACGATGTTCTTGCCGCCGACGCCGAGCGCCTTGCCAGCGTTCGCAAGGCTATGACCGCCCGCGACCAGCGCCTGGTATGTCTTTCGGGCGCCAGCGCACGCGATACCGTGGCGCGCTTCGTGGAGTCTCCACAGGGCCTTGCCGGCACCGTCACGGCCATCAAAAACCGCTACTTCGGCGGCAACGTGGACGTGACCGGCCTCATCGTCGCGAGCGATATCCTTGAGCAGCTGCCGCAAGACCTGTCAGGGGTTATGCTCTTTGTGCCTAAGCTCATGTTCAACGCTGACGGCATGACGCTTGACGAGTATCATCGTGACGATTTACTCGCAAGCCTTACCAGTCGCGGTGCCGAGGTTCATGTGGTGTCGACCATGCCGCATGAGCTGCTCGATACCCTGGAGCACATCCTTGGCATTGTGCCTGCCGACTCCACTATTTCCACTGACCCCACCCATTAAAGGAGAGCAGATGAAACCTATCGTCGCCGTCGTCGGACGCCCCAACGTGGGCAAGTCCACGCTCGTTAACCGCCTGGCCCAGACCTCCGACGCCATCGTCCATGAGTCCCGCGGCGTCACGCGCGACCGCTCGTATCACACGGCCGATTGGAACGGCCGCGAGTTCACCATCGTCGACACGGGCGGTATCGAGCCGCTCAAGAGCGACGACGTCTTTGCCACGTCCATCCGTGACCAGGCACTCGCCGCCGCCGAGGAAGCCGCCGTCATCCTGTTTGTGGTCGACGGCCGCACCGGCGTCACCGAGGAGGACGAGTCGGTCGCCCGCATGCTCAAGCGCTCAGACAAGCCGGTCTTTCTGCTGGTGAACAAGCTCGACAACCCCGATCGCGAGAACGACAACATCTGGGAGTTCTATTCGCTCGGCATCGGTGAGCCCACGCCGCTGTCGGCTCTGCACGGCCACGGCACGGGCGACCTGCTCGACGATATCGTGGCCCTGCTCCCCGAGGAGGAGGACGAGGTCGCCGACGAGTTCCCCGACGCGCTCAACGTGGCCATTATCGGCCGCCCCAACGCCGGTAAGTCGTCGCTGTTCAACCGCATCCTGGGAGCCGACCGCTCCATCGTGTCGAACATTGCCGGCACCACGCGCGATGCCATCGATACCGTCGTCGAGCGCGACGGCAAGCACTACCGCATGGTCGACACCGCGGGCATTCGCAAGAAGAGCACCGTGTACGAGAACATCGAGTACTACTCCATGGTCCGTGGCCTGCGCGCCATCGACCGCGCCGACGTGGCGCTGCTCGTCGTCGACTCCTCCGTGGGCGTTACCGAGCAGGACCAGAAGGTCATGGGTCTTGCCATCGAGCGCGGCTGCGCCATCGTGGTGCTGCTCAACAAGTGGGACCTGCTCGACGATGACCGCAAGCGCGAGGCCTGCATGGAGACCGTCGACCGCCGTCTGGGCGTCATGGCTCCCTGGGCCCAGTACCTGCGCATCTCTGCCCTGACCGGCCGCAGCGTCGAGAAGATCTGGGCGATGGTCGACGCTGCCGAGAAGACGCGCTCGCAAAAGATCAGTACCTCGCGCCTCAACACGTTCCTCACCGACCTGCGCGAGTTTGGCCACACCGTAGTGGACGGCAAACGCCGCCTGCGCATGCACTACGTGACCCAGACGGGCGTCAATCCGCCGACGTTCACGTTCTTCGTCAACCACAGCGACCTGGTCAATGACACCTACCAGCGCTACGTGGAGAACCGCATGCGCTCGACCTTCGATTTTTCCGGTACGCCCATTCGACTCTTCTTTAGGAAGAAGGAGCAAAAGGATGCTTAATCCGATCCTGCTGACCGCCATCTGCGCCGTGGTCTCGTTCTTTATCGGAGCGATTCCGTTTGGCCTGATCCTGGGCCGCGTGTTCAACCACACGGACATTCGCAAGGCGGGCTCCGGCAACATCGGCACCACCAACGCGCTGCGCGTGGCCGGCCCCAAGGTGGCCGCGCTCACGCTGCTGCTCGACTGCCTTAAGGGCGCCATCTGCGTCCTTATCGCGCGTCCGCTCATCGCGAGCGTGGGCTATGGCTTCCCCGTGAGCATCATGGCTCCCGGTGCCGCCGGCGACTGGATGCTCGGCGTCATTTGCCTGGCTGCCGTGTGGGGTCACATCTTTTCTCCCTACCTTAACTTCCACGGCGGTAAGGGTATCGCCGTGGGCTTGGGCGTGATTCTTGCCTGGTACTGGCCCATTGGCCTGTCGCTGCTGGGCATGTTTATCGTGGCCGTTGCCATCACCAAGTACGTGTCGGTAGGCTCGCTTGCCGCCGCCATCGGTCTTCCCATCGCTGCCTGCGCGGTCTTTCCGTACAGCAGCCTGGGCCTCAAGTTTTATATGGCGATGATTGGCATCACCGTGGTGTGGGCCCATCGCTCGAATATCCAAAAGCTCATGGCCGGTAAGGAGTCCAAGCTCTCGTTTACCAAGCGCGTCACCGAGCCCGACGATAAGTAGGAGAGAGTCATGAATGTTGCGCTGATTGGCTCCGGCTCCTGGGGAACCGCCGTCGCCGGCCTTGCCGCCGCGCGAGCCGCGCGCGTGACCATGTGGGCTCATAGCGAGCAGACGGCCGCCGGCATTAACGGCGAGCACCGTAATCCCCGCTATCTGGTGGACTACGTGCTGCCGGAAAACGTTGTCGCCACGACGGACCTGTCCCAGGCGCTCGACGGCGCCGAGGCCATCATCTTTGCCGTGCCTTCGACGCACCTTCGCGACGTCTGCCACCAGGCGGCGCCGTTCATCGCTGACGAGACGCCGGTTCTGTGCCTCACCAAGGGCATCGAGCCCGAGTCCGGTCTGCTCATGAGCGAGGTCATCGCCAGCGAGATCGGCAATGAGCGTCGTGTGGCTGCGCTTTCGGGCCCCAATCATGCCGAGGAGATCTGCCGCGGCGGGCTTTCTGCCGCCGTAATCGCCAGTAAAGACCAGCAGGTGGGGGAGACCTTTAAGGAGCTGCTGCTTTCCACGGCCTTCCGCATCTACCTGTCGCAGGACATGACTGGCGTCGAGGTCTGCGGCGCCATGAAAAACGTCATCGCCATCGTGTGCGGCATCTCCGCCGGCTCGGGCGCGGGCGACAACACGCTTGCCCTCATCATGACGCGCGGTCTGGCCGAAATCAGCCGCCTGGTTCACGCCCGCGGCGGCCAGGCCATGACTTGCATGGGACTTGCCGGTATGGGCGACCTTATCGCCACCTGCACTTCGGAGCATTCGCGCAACCGCACCTTTGGCTACGAGTTCGCCCACGGCGTGTCGCTCGACGAGTACCAGGCGCGCACGCATATGGTGGTCGAGGGTGCCGTCGCGGCCCGCAGCGTCAGCGAACTCGCCCGTTCACTGGGCGTAGACATCCCGCTCACCTTTGCCGTGGAGCAAACGCTCTACAACGGTGTTACTTTGGATAGGGCACTCGAGATTCTTACCGACCGCGTCCCCTCTCAAGAGTTCTACGGACTCGCTGACTAGCGCAGAAAGGCTACTACCATGGGTTCCATCAAAATCGCTCCGTCCGTCCTTTCGGCCGACATGGCCAACCTCAAGGGCGAGCTCAACAAGATCGCCGGTGCCGACTACGTGCACTTCGACGTCATGGACGGTCACTTTACCGGCAACCTGACCTTTGGCGTTGACATCCTTAAGGCCGTCAAGCGCTCCACCGACGTGCCGGTCGACGCGCACCTGATGGTGTCGAACCCCGACGAGACGGTCGATTGGTACGCCGACGCCGGCGCCGATATGATCACCGTGCACTACGAGGCTTCCACGCACCTGCACCGCACGCTCACGCATCTGCAGCAGCGCGGCGTCAAGGCCGGCGTGGTGCTCAACCCCGCCACCCCCGTCTGCGTACTCGAGAGCATCATCGACGTCGTGGATATGGTGCTGTTGATGAGCGTAAACCCTGGCTTTGGCGGCCAGAGCTTTATCCCCGGTACCATCGCCAAACTGCACGAGCTTACGGCCATGTGCGAGCGTCACGGCGTTTCGCCCCTCATCGAGGTCGACGGTGGTATTTCTTCCAAGAACATCGCAGACGTCGTCAAGGCCGGCGCCAACGTGCTCGTAGCCGGCTCCGCCGTATTTAAGTCCGAAGATCCCGCTGCCGAGGTTGCGCTGCTGCAGAAGCTGGGCAACGAGGCTGCACAGGAGGCATAAACCCTTATGACCGCAGGTCAAAACCGCATACCCGTGAATCTTGACTATGCCGCCTCGACGCCCATGCGCGCCGAGGCGCTCCTTGCGCAGCGCGAATATGACGACAGCGAGCTTGCCGGCGTCAACCCCAACTCGCTGCATTCGCTCGGCCGCAAGGCCGCCGCACGCCTGGAAGTTGCCCGTCGCGAGATCGCCCGTAGCTTTGGCGTACGTGTTCGCCCGTCCGAGATTATCCTTACCAACGGCGGCACCGAGGCCAACCAGCTGGCGCTGCTCGGTCTTGCCGAGGGCGCCCGTCAGCGCGATCGCAAACGCGATCGTGTCATCGTTTCGGCCATCGAGCACGATTCGATTCTGGATAACCTGCCACTGCTGCGTGCCGCCGGCTTTACCGTCGACCTGGTACAGCCCTGCCGCGCAGGATACATTGAGCCCGCTGCGCTCACGGAGCTGCTCGGCGACGACGTGGCGCTTGTGAGCATTATGGTCGCCAACAACGAGACCGGCGTGGTGCAGCCCATCCGCGAGCTGGCCGCCGCCGCACATGCTGCCGGCGCCTTGTTTCATACCGATGCCATCCAGGGCTACTTGCATATTCCGCTCGATGTCACCGAGCTGGGCGTCGATGCCATGACCGTTGCCGCGCACAAGATCGGCGGCCCCGTGGCATCCGGTGCGCTCTACCTTAAGAACCGCACGCCGCTGCGCCCCCGAATCTTTGGCGGTGGACAGGAAGCCGGCCGTCGCGCCGGTACGCAGGATCTGCGCACGCAGCTGGCTTTTGCCGCTGCCGCTTCCGTACTGCTGCCGAATGTAGGCCGGGAGCGCGCGATGCTGCAGGCCCTGTCCGATAAGCTCTACGCCACACTTACGGCCCATCCTCGCATTCACGCTACGATGGGCGACTACGCGCAGGCAGATCGTCTGCCGGGCATGGTTTCGATCTACGTCGACGGCATGGACTCCGAGGAGCTCATCATCAAGCTCGATGCCGCCGGCTTTGAGGTTTCGGCCGGATCGGCTTGCTCGAGCGGCAACATGGATCCGAGCCACGTGCTCAGCGCCATGGGCATCGGTCGCGAGCAGGCGCTGGGCGCACTGCGTATTTCCTTCGATGACCGCGTGAATCCGGGCGATCTGGACGACTTTGCCCAGACGCTGCTCTCGATCGTAGGTGCCGCATGATCGTCGCCGAGCTTGAACGTGCGCTGCTGTCACGCTACCCAAAGGCGGATGCCGAGGGCTGGGATCATGTTGGGCTATCTGTGGGCAATCCCGCTGCAGAGATCCGCGGTGTTGCCTGCGCGCTCGACGCGACCGAGGCCAACGTACGCCGCGCTCTCGAGGCCGGCGCCAACGTGCTGCTGACGCATCATCCCATCTACATCAAAGCGCCCGAGGCCTTTTGTCCGGCCGATTCCGCGCGCCCACAGTGTAGCGCTGCGCTGTACGAGGCAGCTCGTTGCGGCGTGAGCATTATCTCGCTCCATACCAACCTGGACCGCTCGCACGAAGCGCGCGTTCGCCTGAGTGAGTTGCTGGGCGCTGAGCCCATGAGCTCGCTGGAGCATGTGGACGAGCCTGAGCTCACCGGTCTGGGCGCGCTCGCGACCCTCCACGACGCCTGCAACCTGTGTGATTTCGCCAACCGTGCCGCCACGGCGCTCGGCAGCGACCCGCGCGTATGGGGCGATGCCGAGCGCCCGTGCCGCACCGTCGCCATTCTGGGCGGCTCCCTCGGCGATTTTGGAGAGCTTGCCATCGCCGCAGGCGCAGATGTTATTGTGACGGGCGAGGCGGGCTACCACGTGGCGCAGGACCTTGCCCTGCGCGGACTGAGCGTGATTCTGCTCGGCCACGACCGCTCCGAGGAGCCGTTCGTTGATATATTGATGAACTCTGCAGTTGACGCCGGGGTCGACCCCCGTCATGCGATTAAAATACTGAACCCTTGCCAATGGTGGACTGTGACAAAAGGAGAGAACTTATGAGCGCCGGCGCTACGCTACTCAAGCTGCAACAGATCGATTTGGAGCTCGCCCGTAACAAGAGCGAACTTGCCAATATGCCGGAGCTCAAGGAGCTCGCTTCCAAGCGCAAGACCTACGTTAAGCTCAAGGCCGAGATGACCAAGCTCTACGCCCAGCGCAAGGATCTGGACATTGAGCTCGACGATCTCAACACCACTGAAATCCAGACCAACAACGCCATCGAGGCTGCCAAGAAGCGTCACGTCGACGGTTCTGACTACCGCGAGGTTCAGGACCTGGAGAACGAGCTCGCCACCCTGGCCAAGCGCCTGGACAAGATCGAGCACACCCGCAAGGACGTCGTCATCGCCCATAAGGAGGCGCTCGACCGCGAGGCTCGCGCTCAGGCCATCATCGCCAAATTCGAGGAGGGCGTGAAGGCCGATACCAAGGCCGCCCGCGCCAAGGCCGCCGACCTGCAGGCCCAGATTGACGCCGCCACCAAGGAGCGCACCTCCCTTGCCGCCACGCTGCCGACCGACGTGCTCACCGACTACGAGCGCCTGCTCAAGCAGTTCCGCGGCCTGGCCGTCGAGACCATCCAGGGCAACATTCCCACCATCTGCCACACCGCGCTGCAGGCATCGTCCATGAGCGACCTCAACCACGACGGTAGTGAGATCGCGCACTGCCCGTATTGCCACCGCCTGCTGGTGCTTCCCAGCAAGGAAGCCTAACGATGACGGCGGCACCCAACAATTCAATGCAACTTGAGGGGAAAACGATCCTGCTGGGTATTACCGGCGGGATCGCCGCCTATAAGTCGTGCAATATCGTGCGCCTGCTCCAAAAGCGCGGCGCACGCGTCAAGGTCGTTATGAGCGAGCATGCCACGGAGTTTGTGGGGCCGCTCACCTTCCGTGCGCTCACCAACGAGCCCGTCGCCGTAGGTCTGTTCGACGACCCCTCCGACCCCATCCACCACATTTCGCTTGCGCAGGAGCCCGACCTGGTGGTCGTGGCGCCTGCGACGGCCAATATCATCGCCAAGATGGCCAACGGCATCGCCGATGACCTCATCTCCACCACGCTGCTTGCCACGCCGCGACCCATCGTGATTGCACCCGCCATGAACAGCGGCATGTGGAAGGCGCCGGCGACGCAGGCCAACATGGCCACGCTGCGCGACCGTGGCGTCCATGTGGTGGGACCCGGCAACGGCTACCTTGCCTGCGGCGACGTGGACACGGGACGCATGAGCGAGCCCGAGGACATTGTCGAAGCCATCTGCGAGGTGCTCAATCCCGTGCCGCAGGACCTGGCGGACAAGCGCATCGTGATCACCGCCGGCCCCACGCATGAGTCAATCGATCCGGTGCGTTTTATCGGCAATCGGTCGTCGGGCAAGATGGGCATCGCCCTGGCGGGGGAGGCTGCTCGCCGCGGTGCTGAGGTCACGCTTGTGCTGGGACCGACATCGCTCGATGTTCCCCGAGGTGTAGAGTGCGTGCGGGTGCAGACCGCCGCAGAGATGCTGCAGGCGGCGTTAAACGCCTTCCAGACGGCCGATGCGGCCATTTGCGCGGCCGCTGTCGCCGACTACACCCCCGCGGCCCCTGCCGACCATAAACTCAAAAAGGCCAACGAACGCTTGGATCGTATCGAGCTCGTCGAGACCGTTGATATTTTGGCCGAGCTCTCGCGCCAGAAGGGCGATCGCCGTGTGATCGGGTTTGCGGCCGAGACTGATAACGTCGTCGAGTACGCCGAGCGTAAATTGACCCGCAAGGGCTGCGATGCCATTATCGCCAACGACGTCTCGCGTGCCGATTCGGGTTTTGGAACCGATACCAACAAGGCGTGGATTGTGAGCACAATGGGCGTGCGGGAACTTCCCGTACTCACAAAACCCCAGCTCGCAGATACAATTTTGGACTTGCTCAAAAATAATTAAAAAAGTTCTTGCGCAAGGGTAAAGTTTCGGGTTAATATACTCCCTGTTGCGAGCGAGAGCAGAGCAACAAACAAAAGCTTCGGGACGTGGCGCAGCTTGGTAGCGCACTTGACTGGGGGTCAAGGGGTCGCTGGTTCGAATCCAGTCGTCCCGACCAGAAGTTTGCAGGTCAGGCACCTAGTGCCTGACCTTTTTTGTTTAAAGCAACGGCGTGATCTTGCTTAGGGCAACAACTTGCTTAATCAATACGATTCGCGCATCAAAACCTGTACATCACCCTCCAAAACCAACATTTTTTGGCATCTTTGGGGGCTGATGTACACAAATGCGAGTCCTCGTGCCGCCCAACAACGCCCTCCACATGTCTGGACTCTCTATGCTTGCGCCGTGCGCCTACGGCAAGACCCCTCAAGACGGCGCGACGCGGTCAGCAGGTCGGGCGCCCTGTCGCACGTGGCATGGCTGTGTGGTTGTGTTTGTTAACGTCGTGATTGCGGATTTGCTCACGTCCTTTTTCGAAATTGAGGGTCAAAATTTTTCGGTTTCGAGCTCGGCCACGGCCGGAGCAAGACGTACCACCTCATCAGGTCGGGAGAGATTGACTCGTACAGGCTCGGCAGGTAGCTCCTGGTGTCGAGGGAGTCTGTGGACGCCTACATCGAGTCGAGGAGCGGCAGGAAATGACGGCAGCGACCGCCCCGTGGAACGCCCGCCACGAAAGCCGCCCATCTACTACGTTTGTTCGGCATCCCCCGACCATACCGTTTTTGGCAAAAAGAAAACTGCAGGTAGACGGCCTGCGGATTTTGCGAAATCCAGGGCATGGTCGGCAGGTCGGGGTTAAACGTAGTAGATGGGCCGGTTTCGTGGCGGCGGCATCCCGCACGACAGGCCCGGGGCGCCCGGAAGCGGGATGGAGGTGGAGGGATGGGATTCGCGCCCTCTAATCCTCGGCGGACCAATCGAGTCCGAACTCCTTTCGGACATCCTCTTCGCTTATGACTTCGAGGAGGTCTCCAGACGACCAGCTCAACG
Organism: Collinsella aerofaciens; assembly: GCF_015546965.1. Taxonomy (GTDB): domain Bacteria; phylum Actinomycetota; class Coriobacteriia; order Coriobacteriales; family Coriobacteriaceae; genus Collinsella; species Collinsella aerofaciens_X. The sequence goes on along the minus strand of NZ_JADMUF010000002.1, from coordinate 287,187 downwards.
TGCCAATCTTTATGTCCTTATGAGTAATTCAACTCATAAGGACTGGCTATCCCTAACCAGTGACACAATCCCAAACGCACAGAACAGAATCATCAGTCCGATCATCGCATAAGAGGCAGCCGAACCTTCAAGCACTATTCCGCAAAGAACAATCTCCGCGCCGCCAATGAGCACTGTTATCAGGCGCTCTGCCTTTTTGCTCCCGCCGCTCGCATAAAAAGGAGGCAAAGCGCACAAAATCATATATAGTCCGGGAAGGGAATACGGGATCGATAGTCCAACTCCTCCATCTACCGCAGCGTTTTGCGTAAGAATCAACTGAACCCACACGACAGTTATCACTGAACAGGTTGTCGATAAAAGAAGGCCAGAAATATAGCACGCAAGAAAGTCCCGCCACATTCGAACAGAGAGATCCGCGAACTCTCTTCGCCGCGTGGAAACAATAAGGTACGTAGAAATTGCAATAGAACCAATCAGAGAAAGCAGCGGAACGACCAGCAATTCAAACTTATTTCCCCACCGATCAACCACACCCCCACTCCAATGAGCTGGAATTGTATCAGGGAGGGCCGACCAAGCCACCCATAGAATTAGAAATGGAAGAATAGAGAGGATGAAGGATGATAACACTGCAGTATTTTTTGAGACCCTCATGGATTCCGCATCTCCTTGTGCGCTCGCATTCCACTCCGTCTTAAAACAACTGAAATAATAACTTGCATGCAAATTCAAGTTAAAAATCTATGTGGTCGATATGCCGTTAAACCCGCATATCGATACCGCTCAGCCATTCGCCTCGCCCCCGTCGCACGTATCTTCATCCGGTCTGTTACTTTTAATCTAACAATTCTTTGAGGAACGTAGGTGCTTCTAAATGTACTGTCGACTTCTTCTCAAACTAATCCTAAGAGACAAGGCCGTATGGATCTCCACGCTCGTTCTTGCCGCAGCCTTCTCCATCCCCATCTCGTTCAATTCACCCATCTACGGGCCCTTCTTTATGAAGCAGGGCATGCAGAGCTTTGTCGACGCATTCAATACGCGCGCACCCCAGGCCAACGGCACAGACCTATCGCCAGAGCAGCAAGCTGACGCGGAGCTTGCAAGATACGCGAACGCCGCCCTTGCCGCTCAAACCGACGCCGCCTTTCTCGATTCTGCCGAGAGCTACTACGCGCTCATGGACGAAGGCTTCCAATCCGGGTCCATCGTGGGAGACCGAGAGACCAATGACGCAGCGCTCGCATATTGCCGTGCCCTGAGCAGCTCCGGCATCACGGATATCCCGGCCTCCGCAAACGACCTGCCATTCCTTTCCTTCCTGCCTTACGCCATTGCCGCGGCGCCGTCTTTCCTTCCCTTCATCCCCTTCCTTCTCTCGTCGATACTCGCGCTCGGCGCCACAAGGCCCGGGACCCTGGCGGCAAAGGCGCCCGTGGCCAAATTCCGGCGCCTTATCCAGATCGTGTTTTCGATAATCGGCGCGGGGACCGCGATGCTCATCGCCGGCCTTGCGCCCGGGGGTATCTACGCCTTGGCCCTAAACGGCTTCGGGCAAATCGGGTACCCGATCGCCCTCTTCCATAACGGCGCGCTTGCCACCACGACCGCGGGAAACGTCTTCACGACCCTGCTTCTCGCGCTGCTTGCGGGCGGAACCTTGATATCCGTTTGCTCCGTCGTCCTATCGACCGCAACGAGGCGCGTCCTCGCAGGCCCCCTTGCCTCAGCGCTGCTTGTCGCGGCCCCGGCATTCCCGTTACTGTCCGATTCGGCACTAGGGCATAATGCCGCGCTCAAGCTCCTGCCGCTGGCCGTGTTCTCGCCTATCGAGGCAACGGGCTACGTAGGATGCTTCCCGACAGAATTCATTGGCTCCGGTTCAGGCAGCGCATCGATGCTTGCCGTGGCCCTGGCATACGTCGCGGTCCTTTTTGCGGTCGGAGCCGTTGCGGCACGTTCGCCCAAACAGGCTGGACCCGCTAAAAAGCACCATGGGCTCGAGCTTCTAGACGCGAGCGTGGGATACGGGAGCACGACGATACTTTCAATCGGATCGCTTCTCCTGAGCCCGGGAACGGCGGCGGGCCTCGTCGCTCCCAACGGCTCGGGGAAAACCACCCTTCTTGAAGCGCTGTCGGGCCAATTTCCCACCCGCATCCGCTCGGGAAGCCTGTTGGCAGACGGAATCTGCCAGCGTCAATCAGCCGAATTTGCAGAACTCGTCTACCTGAGCTCTTCAGGCAGCGCGGATCTCTACCCCACGCTATCGGCCCTCGAGCACCTTGCTTTCGTTAGGGAGGCGTGGAAATCGGCCGCCGACATCGACTCGCTCTGCGACTCCCTCGGAATCTCCCCATATCTCGACAAGCCGACCCGTAAACTCTCGACAGGAATGAAGCAGCAGGTAAAGCTTGCCATGGCGATAGCGACCGATTGCCCGTACCTCATCCTCGATGAACCGCTGAACGGCCTCGACCCGGGAAAACGGAAAACCTCCTGCGACGCGATGCGCAGCGAAGTGGCGCGGGGACGCAGCGTGCTCATTTCAAGCCATCTACTCGACGACCTGGCAGACCTCACCAACTCGTTCTACTTCATCGAGGCCGGCACACTCGTGGAAAAGATCGAGTCGTCCTCGCAAACGCTCAAGCAGGAATACCTCGATACATACGAGGGAGGTGAATGACATGAAGACCGGCTCCGCCAAAATACCCATTGCGCTGGCGTTATTGGTCGCGATAATCGCAATCGCAGTCTCCGCCGTATCCATAAAAGATGCGAACAACTTGAAACGTGGCATTTCCGAAGGGTTCCGCCTAGACGGAGTGTACCGAGACCGGGATACCGGCTTAACCCAGCTCTCCTTCCTTGGGGAAGACGAAAACAGGTGGCAAATCGTCGACAGCAATGGAAATGTGACCGACGGTTCATTTGAGACAACCGGCGATCCGAACATCTTCATGTTGGCCGACCAATCAGGAGATGATTACGGATTTGTCCACCTGGCTTACGCCTCCGCAGACGGAAACCAAGGAAGCCTTTATTTGAACACCGGAACGTCGGTGCTCGAATTTGACAAGGTAACCAGCGGCCCGGCTTTCGTCGTGCCGTAAATGCAAATCGAGCGTCATGAGAGAAGAGGGGACTGGCCTTGCCAGCCCCCTCTTCCTTTTACGGCCAAACGTCCAGTTCGTGAACGGAATCGCAGTACCGATGCAATTCCTATACCCTGTTCCTGTGCGCGACATCGAATTGCTCACGCTGTCGATTGAGATCGTTGAGCCCTTTCGTAAGTGCCGTCTTGCTCTCGGGCGAGCTCATCGATGCCCACGTTCACGTTCGGTTGCCGTCCCAAAGCCTCGTCTATAATGATGGGATGGTCTTTCTCAACTGACCGAACCGTAGCAAATCAGGAAATCCCTGCCGCAAAGATTGCGGCCATATCCTCGGGCGAGATTGATGGTTCGCCTGACATCTCTCTTGTTCGCCTTCATGTCGTCCTCCTTGTCTATTCGACAAGGATTGACCGAAAAACTGGATTTCATCTTCTCATGCCGCCGTGGCATCCAACACATTTCCGCAATCTCGGAAGCATCAAGTCAGCGGCGGAATATATAAGACCGGTTGATCTGACAAAAAAGAAGGAGAGGCATTACGCTCCTCCTTCTGGACAGCCTGCATCCCGGTTCCCTGCCTGCCAGTTCGCCCTCCCCGAAACCCTCGGGGCGCTATGGGGTCGAGCCCCTCCGCATGGAAAATTCTATCGCGGCCATGCCCGCTATGCATGTCACGCACACCACGCCAAACGTCAGGTTTACCAGCCGGGACTGAGCCCTCTTTCGAGAGCAGGGTTATATTAGCATCTACAAACTCGAAAAACCCTGCCGCATTCGAGGACTACCGAGAAAACGGTCTACATCCTTGAATATCAACTTCAACCGAACACCTCCCGCATTCACCCGTACATGTACGGGTGAATGCGGGAATCCGATACCCTGGGGACCGGACCGGCCGGCCCACTGGGCACGAGCGGGACACGGTCCAGAGGATGCCGGAGCGCGGGGTCCCGTGCGGGGAGATCGCGAGGGAGCCGGGCAGGTCGCCCTCGACGATGAGCGCAGAGATACCGTCGCGCCCACCCACGAAAAGAGGGTTCCCTCGCAGGCGCCGCATCCGCACGCCCCCGCAAAGAAACCCTCGCACTCGCATCTCTACCTGCGAACCCGCACGTGCCCTCGCGCACGCGCCGCGGCAGCCGCTAGTCGCGGTAGAACGAGCCCATGTAGCGGATGTACTCGTCCTCGGTGTGGTTGGCCTTCCAGTCGTGGACGGAGTCCTTGTTGCGCTGGCCGGCGATGACGGAGAGCTCCTTACCCAGCTTCTCAAAGGCCTCGTCGACGCACTCCTCGGGGGTGAGGGCGATCTTCATGACGGCCTCGCCCTGCGGGCCGCCGGGGAGGTTGGACAGCAGGCTGGGGGTTAGGGTGGTGCCGAGGGTGATGACCTCGACGTCGACGCCGGTGCCCTCGCACTCGCAGGCCACGGCCTCGGTCATCTTGAGGATGAAGGCCTTGCCCGCGCCGTACTGGCCGTTCCAGGGGCTGGAGCTGATGCCGGTCATCGACGAGACGTTGATCACGGCGCCGCGGTCCTGGGCAGCAAAGATCCGCATGTAGTGGTGGAAGCACTTGAGGAAGGTCACGACGTTGACGTTGATCATGGCCTCGTGCTTCTCCCAGGGGGTGTCCTGGATCTTGCCGAAGCTGTGCAGGCAGGCCACGTAGCTCATGAAGCCCATGTCCAGGCCCTCGGTCGCGGCGAAGACGGTCTCGGCAGCGCCGGGCTGGCTGAAGTCGGCGCGCACGACCTTGGTCTCCACGCCGTAGGTCTCACGGATCTCGCCGGCGAGCACGTTCAGCTTCTCCTCGCGACGGCCGACCATGACGACGTTCATGCCGCCGGCGGCGATCTTCTCGCAGAACGCCTTGCCGACGCCCTCGGTCGCGCCCAGGATCAGGCCCCACTCACCGTACTTCTCCCTCAGGTTCATACTGCATCCTCTCTCTCGATGCCCATGCGGGCACCTCTCCTTTAGCGTGCGGCCGCTCAGCCGCATACGGTGCGCCATTATGCGCTGAACAAGAGGGGAGTGCGTTCACGACTCTGCGAACGAACCCAAAACAACGATGAACGGTGTCGGTCTATCACCACAATGAAACCCTTGCAGTATCGAGAGGGGAGGTGCTGGCGGGTGGAACCAAAAGGCGAACGCCGCCATCTCTAGCTCCACCTTATCGGGTTTCCCGTCGCAAGCGATGCTTCAAAGAGCTTGCGCAGCGAAACGTTGGCGAAGGTCCAGGACCACGCTTTGCTGCTGCCCACTGTGACTCGGCCCTCGGCTCTGCGTAGAACCCGAAGCCGCTTTTGCAGTCGATGCGATTGACCCCGTCGAGGTCGGTGAGGGTGTAGCTTTCGCCCTCTCCATCCTGGCTCGAGCGTCCCTTGCGCTCGAAAGCAAAGTGACTTGACGCGAAGAGCACCTCACCAGCGCCGTTATTTTTTGGCATCTTTGGGGGCTGATGTACACAGATGCGACTCCACGTGCCGACCAGCAACGTCCTCCACATGTCTGGACTCTCTATGCTTGCGCTGGATAGACATCGCTAGAACGGGTATAGTATCGAAAGTTTTGTCGTTTACCAGCGGGGGAGTCCTGTGGGCATCAAGAAGAAGATCAAAAAGGAGCTTATCGGCACTTCCGATTACCCGTCGAATAAGATCTTTACGATCTCCAATTTCATTACCTTTACGCGCCTGGTCCTCACGCTTGTTTTCCTGTACCTGTTTGTGACGGACAACAACCGTGTCGTCGCCATTGTCATCTATGCCATCGCGGCTTCCACCGACTGGATGGACGGCCAGATTGCCCGCATGACCAAAACGGTCTCGTGGCTCGGCAAGGTCATGGATCCCATCTGCGACCGTGCGCTGCTGTTTACCGGTGTGCTGGGCCTGGTAGTCCGCGGCGAGCTTCCCATCTGGGTCTGCGTGCTCATTATCGGTCGCGATATCTACCTGGGCATCGGCACGCTCATTGTGCGCCATTACCACCCTCGCCCCATTGACGTCGTCTTTCCCGGCAAGATTGCCACGGCGCTGCTCATGACCGGTTTCTCGCTCATGCTGCTGGGCTTTCCCGTTATTGACGGCCTGCATCTTTTACCTTCAACCCTTACGGCCTTCCCGGGCCTCAACGGAAGCTCGGTGCCCCTCGGCATCTTCTTTGTGTACGGCGGCGTGATCTTCTCCATGCTCACGGCTGTCATCTACTCCATTAAGGGCGGAGTGACCATTAAACAGGCTCTCGCGCATCCCGAGGACGAGGACATCGACTTTCTGAACCCTGAAATCGAAGACTGATTCGTTGGGGTATGATTACGTACGGTTCATTATTTGCGGCATGTCCGCGTTAGTTAGGGGTAGTCATGGATAACATGGTTAACAATACGCCTCAAAACGATAAGGCCGCCGACGCTACCTGCGTATTCCGGGTGCCTTCGAGCGATGTCACCGTTCCCGACCTTATGGCCAACGTGCGCATCACCGCTCCCGTCCTGTCCATCGTCAAGGGCCCGCAGACCGGTGCCGCCTTTGAGCTCGAGGACGACGTGACCACGATCGGGCGCGATCCGGCGAACGGCATTTTCCTCAACGATATGACCGTGTCACGCAGCCACGCGCGCATTATTCGTGAGGGCATGGGCGCTCGCATCGAGGACCTGGGTTCGCTCAACGGCACGTGGGTCGATGGCGCTATCGTCAACGCCGCCCCGCTGCACGACGGTTCTTCCGTCCAGATCGGTACGTTTACGCTCATCTACCACGAGAGCACGCCGGAGCGCATCGAAACCGGTGAGTAGGGCATGGCCGAACGCAACTATCTGAGTATCGGCCAAGTCGTCAACCTGCTTCGAGGCGCATACCCCGATCTTTCAAACTCCAAAATTAGATTTCTAGAAGATGAGGGGCTCATTACCCCTCATCGTACGCCTAAGGGATACCGTCAGTACTCCAAGGAGGACGTTGATCGCCTGGAGGTCATTCTGCACCTGCAGAAGACCCGCTACATGCCGCTCAACGTGATTAAGCAGCGCCTGGAAAACGCCACGGACCTGTCAACGCTCGCCTACGAGGTGGGCTTGCTGTCCGATGTTCCACTCAAGACGGAACCCAAGGAGACTAAGCAAAAGCTACATCCCATCGAGACCATTCCCGATATGCTGGGCATCGAGATTTCGTTTATCCGCTCGCTCGCCGAGAACGACCTCATTCGCATCATCAAGAGTCCGCAGAATCGTGAGCTCGTCGATGGTCGCGATTTTCCGATCATCCGTTACTGCTCCGAGCTGTCACGCTTCCATATCGAGCCGCGCAACCTGCGTCAGTACGTGTCTTCCGCCAACCGCGAGTCCTCGATGTTTGAGCAGGTGCTCGTGAGCATGCTCGGCATGGATACCTCCGATGACGAGCGCGATGCCAAGCTCGAGCGTGCGTTTAAGAAGCTTCACGACCTGACGGAAGGTGTGCACACTGCGCTGCTCAAGAACCGCGTTTTTGAGTCGCTCAACGCCGTGGTCGAGGACGCCGACATCGATGCACTCGATGAGGAAATCACTCGCTCCGAGTCCACCAAGGCCAAAAACGAAGAGACAGCCGCTCCGGCTTCGCACGAGGATTCTCTCGTAAAACCGCTCAAGGTCGTCGCCCCTTCGCAATCCGGCACCGCCACCGCGGGCAAATAACCGCTGCCGAAGTTTCGGCAACCCATTGAAAGGTCATGTAATGTACGACTTCGAATCTCAAATCGTCGACATCCCCGACTATCCCGAGCCCGGAGTCATCTTTAAAGACATCACGCCGCTCTTCGGCAATCCCGAGGCGCTCAAAGCCATGACCGATGCCCTCGCCGAGCACTTTGCCGGCATGGGAATCACCAAGGTCGTGGGTCCCGAGGCTCGCGGCTTTATGGTTGGCGTACCGGTGGCTGTAGCCCTTGGCGCCGGCTTTGTTCCCGCACGTAAACCGGGCAAGCTGCCGCGCGAGACCGTGAGCCAGAACTACGAGCTCGAGTACGGAACGGATTCCATTGAGATCCATGCCGACGCTATCAGCTCTAAAGATACCGTGTTGATTCTGGACGACTTGGTCGCGACGGGCGGAACCGTCGAGGCAACAGGTAAACTGGTGCGAGATATGGGCGCAAAGCTTGTCGGTTACGGTTGTATCCTTGAGCTTGCGTTTCTCAACCCGCGCGAGAAGCTCACGCCGTCTGATGACGATGTGGAGCTCTTTAGCCTGGTAACGGTTGACTAGCCGCTACCCTTAGATACCGGAAAGGAAGCTACATGCGCACAGCAAATACGCACAAAAACATGGCACGCTGCGCTGCTACGGCAACCCTCGCTTGTGTTTTGGGCCTGGGCCTCGTGGCTCCGGCTTACGCCGATACCGCATCCGACCTTGCCGCTGCTCGAACTAAACTCGAGCAGATTGGCACCCAAACCCAGCAAATTCATGAAGAACTCTCCGCACAGACGCAGGAGCTTGATCAGACTGCAGGCGAGATCACGCAAAAGCAGCAAGAGATTGCCGAAGGTCAGGCAAAGCTTTCGAGCTATGTTGCCGGTGAGTACAAGACCGGCGGTCTGAGTCTCCTTCAGGTTCTGACGGGCGTCGACGATCTGGGCGACATGCTCAACCGTCTCTTCTACTACGGTAAGGTGTCCGACAAGCAGGCCCAGACCATTCAGGAGGTCAAGGACCTTAAGCAGCAGCTCACCGATAAGCAGACCGAACAGGAGAAGAACGTCGCCGCGACGCAGAAGAAGGTCGACGAGCTCAACGCCCAGCAGGCTGAGGCCCAGAGTGTCGTGAACTCCCTGGATTCGCAGCTGCAGGCCGAGCTTGCTGCCGAGGCCGAGGCCAACGCTGCGCTGCAGGCTGGCATTAATGCCAGCACCGCCGAAAAGGCCACGGTGAGCAATGACACCGCCGGTACGACCGAGAACACCAACAATGGTGGCGGTACGACCAACAACGGCGGCGGCAACACGCCCGCGCCCGCGCCCGCTCCCACGCCGCAGCCCTCTACGCCTGCTCCTGCTCCCACGCCTTCGGCACCGAGCCAGTCCGTTGACGGCGGTTCCGTTGTTTCTCGCGCTTATAGCAAGCTTGGTTGCGCTTATTCCTGGGGCGGCATTGGCCCGAACAGCTTTGACTGCTCCGGCTTTGTAAGCTACTGCCTCACCGGCCGTTATTGCCGCCTTGGCACCACTGGTACCTTCATGGGCTGGACCCGTGTGTCCGATCCCCAGCCTGGCGACGTCGTTGTTAACTCTTACCACACCGGCATCTACATTGGCAACGGCCAGATGATCCATGCTTCCGACTACAGCACGGGCGTTATCATCAGCTCCGTCGCAGCCGGTATGAACAACAACTACATCTTCGTACGCTATTAATTTATTACTACAGCGAACGAACGTGGGCCTCGCGATCTTGAATCACGAGGCCCATTCTTTTTGCCCCTACCGTTTGCCATAAGATCAGTACGGCTATCTAGTATTCAAAACTAGATAGCCGTCCAAACAATCAAAAAGATGGCTATAATTGTTGGGGAACAATTAGAAAGGACCCTCAATGAGCTGGGCACTCATCTCCGATTCGAGCTGCAATCTTCGCGATTGGCAACCAACCGCACCTCATACCACCTTTGCATTTGCACCCCTTAAGATCCGAGTGGGGGAGCGTGAATTCGTTGACGACCTCTCGCTCGATGTTCACGAGCTTAATGTTGCCATTCAATCGGAAGCCGACGCATCATCGAGCGCCTGCCCAAGCGTAGGGGAGTGGGCTGAGCTCTTTAAGCTCGCTGACAAGACGATTTGCATGCCCATCTCCGAGGGCGTCTCGGGTAGCTACAATGCCGCGGCCACCGCGCGTGACATGGTGCTTGCCGAAGAGCCCAACCGTCAGATTCATTTGGTTAACTCGCGAGCCGCAGGTGGCAAAATGGATCTGATCTTCTTGCTGTTCGACCGCTATCTTGCGAGCAACCCGGACGTTTCCTTTGAAGACGCCTGCGCTTACTTCGATAGTCTCGAGCAAAACAGCAAGATTCTCTTTAGCCTGTGTAATTACGAAAACCTTGCGAAGGCCGGACGCATTCCTAAGGCAGCCGGCGTCATTGCCAACAAGCTCAATATCCGCATTTTGGGCACGGCGAGCGACGCGGGCAAAATTGAACTCGTTGGGCACACGCGTGGCGAAAAGAAGATGCTCACCAAGATTGTCGACACCATGGAGGCCGAGGGTTTCACGGGCGGCGAGGTCATCATCGATCACGTTGAGAACGAAGCTGGAGCCCAGGCGCTTGCCGATCGCATTGTCGAGCACTGGCCCGGCTCCAAGACTATCATCATGCCCTGTAACGGGCTAGATTCCTATTACGCCGAGATGCGCGGTCTCATCATCGGTTACGGCATGGGCGTAGCTTCGGGCCGATAATGTCCAACTAGTCAAACGCGCGGGCGGGATAAGGGGCCAGTGGCTCTTTATCCCGCCCGTCTTATACCTCAGTTAGCTATTAAACCCATTAAACTTGAGATAGCTCATCAGGTACGCCTTCGAAACGAAGGACGATACTGCACTGCGTACGAGCAGCGACTCGCGCGTAACCTGATGTGCGGTATCGGGCACGGGAGTCTGCTCGACGGAAAACGCCGAACGAATCGATGCCTCGAGCTGATCGACAACATAATCAAAGGCGGTCGGAGCGTCGTAGCTCAAGCGCTGAATATTAAAAAGCGCCTGAACCGCAGCGATGGGCAGCACCTGCTTAAAAATACAAATGGCGATGAGACGCGCAATCTGCTCACGGCCATACTGCTTTTTAACCGGAGCAGGAACGAGACCGACCTTCACGTAGTTATTGATCATTGAAGGCGTGATAACAGGCTGCTCTACGCAAATCGAAAGCGGCTCCATCCACAGAGCAACATATTCAATAACCTGATCGCGATAGAGCGTTACATTGGGCAGCTGGTCATAGCGTGGCAGGCTCAAAGCGTTGAGTTTACCCACCATATCGGACTGAATAAATGCGTCCGGCAGCACCGTCGGCTGAATATCATCCGGCTTAATACTGACCGATGTATCGGACATCGGGATAACATGTTTGACGTGGTTCATAAAGGGCCTCCGTTCGTTTTATATATTGTATTCTAGGTTATCTAGTTTTGCATATCACATAGCCGCTAAGTAAAAGTGGTTGGACAGCACATTGAAGCACCGTTCAACCACTTTGTTTAAAGATAGCAACCTTACATAAGATATATTATCGTACTTATCCGCGTAGGAAAGCGTATGCGCTGGTTGCTGCTATGGCTCCGTCCGAAACGGCGGTCACAACCTGGCGTAAACGCTTGGAACGGATATCGCCGGCTGCGAATAAGCCGGGCGTACGGGTAGCCATCGAATCGTCGGTAAGGATGCCGCCGTCGGGAGCCAGATCGACTAGATGCTCAACAAGTTCGGTATGTGGCTGCGTGCCGGTAAAGACAAAAATGCCAAATGAGCCAGGTTCAAAGGATTCAGTGTACATTTCACCAGTCGCATTTTCCTTGAATGTAATTGTCGTGGGCATCGCTTCGCCAGAAAGCTCAACAATACTAGTTTGGTACCTAACTGAAATATTGTCCTTAGCAAGCACTTTATTCACAACGCCCTCGGGTGCACGGAACTGATCGCGACGCAGCACGATGGTCACGCTGCTGGCAATGTCGGACAGGAACAGCGCCTCCTCACATGCCGAATTGCCGCCTCCGATAACAAAGACCTGCTTGCTACGGAAGAACATGCCGTCACACGTCGCGCAATACGAAACGCCACGACCGCGATACGTGTCCTCGCCAACAAAACCCGCAGGACGTGGCGTGGCGCCCATGCACGCAATGACACTCTTGGCCGCTGTGTCGCCCATATCATGATGGATGGTAAATTGACCCGCATCGGCATCGTAATCGACGCCTGTTACCATACTCCATTCAACCTGAGCCCCCAGGCCTTCAGCATGCTGTTGAAACCGCTCACCAAGTTCGGCGCCGCTCAGCAGTGGAATACCAGGATAATTCTCAATCTCGTTGCTCGTGGCAATCTGTCCGCCCGACATGCCCTGCTCAAGGACAGTCGTCGTTAGGTTGGCACGCGCCGCATAAATGGCTGCAGCATAGCCCGCAGGGCCGCCACCGATAATCGCAACATCGATTGTCTGATCGGTAGTCATGAAGAGTCCTCTCGTCGAAACGTTGTCGTTCTTTGCGCTCATACCCAAATTTACGTGAACGTGACACTCATGCACTACAATGATAAATTCCGTGTTACAACGTCGAAGGGGAGTTATCGATGGATCAGACGCAGACGAGCGACGACGCTCCCCTGCTCACGCACAGCACTCCTCAATCGGAGCAAACCACGCTCTTGGCACAGCAAAAACCTCTCGTGACCATCGTGCACGCCTCGGTCGGCTCGGGTCACAAGGCCGCCGCAAATGCGATTGCGCAAGCATTCGACCTCATCCGCGGCACCAATGGCATCCCCGAGGATGTTGAGATTGAAGTGCTCGATATCCTTGATTTTGGACGTATTAAATTCGACGGCAATAAGACCGCGGCTTCTTTTACGGGAGCCACGCGCCCCATTTACGACCTGACCTGGCGATATACGCTTACGGGACATCTTCTCTGGGGTGGCGGCACGGCATGGTCGCGAATTATGTTCCCCGCCTTCAACGAATATATTCGTAGCCGCAGGCCCATAGCTGTGGTCGCAACGCACATCACAGCAGCCAATGTTGCCGTGGGCGCCCGCGTAATTACGGGTATCGATTATCCCGTCATCTGCGTACCGACCGACTACGAAGTCGAGGGCTGGTGGCCCCACAAGGACACCGATCTGTTCTGTGTTGCCAACGAATTTATGGCCGAAACGCTGCGTCCGCGCAAGGTACCCGAGTCAAAGATTCGCATTACCGGCATTCCTATTCGCGCCGGATTCGACACGGATTACGATCGCGAGGAAGAGCTAGCCAAGTTCAACCTCCCCACCGACAAGACCGTCGTGCTGGTAATGGCCGGTGCCAGCTTGCCTCAGCCTTACGTCCGCTTTCGCGCGGCGATGGACCACACACTCCCCTTCCTGCGAAGCTTCGAAGACATGCACTTTGTCTTTTTGCCCGGCAAAGACGTGGAGTATGCCACCCGGCTGAAGACGCTCTTCGATGCCATGAAGCTCGAGAACGTCACGGTGTTGGATTATGTCGACGACATGGCAGCCCTCATGCACGGCTGCGACCTGGCAATCCTCAAATCGGGCGGGCTAACTGTTACCGAATGCCTGTGCGCACACCTGCCGATGATCCTGCTGGGCAAGTCATATGGCCAGGAAAAAGCCAACACCACTATGCTCACCGGCATGGGCGCCAGCATGCACGTCACCACGGCACGAGAGCTCATCGTGACGTTGCGACATCTCCACGATCATCCGGAGTCGCTCAAGGCATTGCTCATCAACGGCGAAGTGCTGCGCCGTCCCCGCGCAGCCGAAGACATCGCCATCGCCACGATGGAGCTCGTAGACAAACCCCAAAAGCGCAAACGAGCCTTCTGCCGCTTCTACTGGGGCGAAAAACCCGCGCACATCCGCTAGCGTCTTAATGTCCGCTTACCTGTGGGAGGCCCCTATATATCATCCCGTGCTCAAACATTCTCGCTTCGCAGTGGCGCACTAATCCCACCCGTCCGGGGCTCACCCATATCATTCCATGCTCAAACATTCTCGCTTCGCTGCGCTCGCTGCGAAACTGCGCGTGGAACGATATGGGTGAGCCCCGGACGGGGGCCTTTTTGCTTGAGAACAAATAGCAATCTTTCTAGCAAGCCGATCAGACAAAGAAACAGCACCTTTGTCGGATCGGCTTGCTAGAAGGTTCAATCTTATCACCTTTTGCTGGAGAAGCCGTTACCGTAGCTAACATGTAAACGAAGCTCACCCGTTGGAGGGCCCTATATATCGTCCCACGCGCAGTTTCGCAGCGAAGCGAGAATGTTTGAGCATGGGATGATATATAGGGCCCTCCAACGGGTGAGCGGACATAACAATCTAAGCTAAACCGGAAGAGCCGAAACCGCCGGCTCCTCGGTCGGTTTCGTCTAGTTCTTGTACTTCTACGAGATTGACCGTGGGGACTTCTTGGATGACGAGCTGGGCGATGCGGTCTCCTTTGTTGATTTTGATGTTGTTCTTGGGGTCTAGGTTAATGAGGATGACTTTGAGCTCTCCTCGGTAGTGAGCATCGATGAGACCGGGCGTGTTGACTATAGACAGGCCCTGCTTAATGGCCAGGCCGCTGCGGGGCTGGACGAAGCCGGCGTAGCCATCGGGCAGGGCGATGGCAAGCCCAGTAGAGACCAGACGGCGTTCGAAGGGCTTCAGAATGCAATCCTCGTTGGAACGCAGGTCCAAACCGGCATCCGTAGGATGGGCGTATTTGGGAAGCTCGACGGTTGGGTCGAGACGTTTAATGTTAACGGTAATGTTGGACATGAAATCACCTTAGCTTGTCGAGCTCTTGCAGAAACTCGTCGACGTCTTTGAAATCGCGATAGACCGAGGCAAAGCGGATGTAGGCCACTTTATCAATCTTGGCCAACCGTTTAAGAACCATATCGCCCAGTTCGTGAGACGTAACGGCCGTGAGGGTACGGGAGCGAAGCTCAACCTCAATATCGTCAATGATCTCGTTGAGCTTTTTAGTGTCGATATCTCGCTTGATCGTGGCGCGCATCAAACCGACCAGCAACTTATTGCGATCGAACCGTTGCTTGGATCCGTCTGACTTAATGACCTCGATAGGGTCTTCACAACGCTCAAATGTCGTAAAGCGATAATTGCATGAGCAGCATTCGCGACGGCGCTTGATGGTGTTATTAGATTCCTGCATGCGGGAATCAACGACGCGGGTATGTGCCTTGCCGCACTTGGGACAGCGCATGGTACCTCCTCTAAAACGATTACAAGGGTACCATGCGACGGTGCTTAAATCTTAGGAACGAGCGGGAACTTTAAGATGCGCACCGGCATCGATCGAGCCATGCTCCAGGTGATTGACGTTGCGGATCATGTCGGAAGTCTCTTGCGTGGAAAGGCCTTCGATTGGATATTCCTCGGCAAGAGACCAAAGAGAATCGCCAGGCTGAACGCGAATAGTCTCGTAGGTAACGTTGGAAACGGACTCGGCATACGCGGCGTGACGAGCGCTAAAGACCGACGTAGCGAGGACAACGAAGAGCGTAAGCGCAACGGCAACGGCGACAATCGTCGGAACCTTCAGGGCAACGCGAGCCGGCGCGACTACAGCCTGCTGATTGCGAGCAGGCTTTACGGTCAAAGGCTGAAAGCCGGAGCGGCCACCCTGAACAACCGTAAAAGTGGGTTCTGCAGGCGTCTCGAGCTTAAGGGCAAGGTTTCCCTGGACCATATTCGTTGCGTTCATCATGTTCTCCTCTCGCGTGTTTTGCTGAGAACAGTTTTATCAAGCCGCGCGGACAAAAATGTCTAGCGCGAGAACGAATGTTCGGTTATTATTATCTTCGAACAGTTGTTCCTGTCAAGCAAAAATCGAACATTTGTTTGACATTGGCAGAGAGGATCCCCTGATGGCTCGCAAAATTACCAAGCGTCAGCAGCAGATTTACGACTTCATCAAGGAATATCAGCAGGAGAAGGGCTATCCGCCCAGTGTGCGCGAGATGGCATCGGCCGTAGGCCTCTCCTCCCCCAGCACGGTGCATGCTCATCTCTCTGCCCTGGAGGCTCGAGGACTGCTCAAGCGCGATGCCACCAAGCCTCGCGCCCTAGAGCTCTTTGATGAGGACGGATCCTCTGTCTCGATTTCCAAATCCGATGAACCCACAGCGCCCCGCGGAACGGTCTCGCTGCCGCTCGTCGGTCGCGTCGCGGCCGGGATTCCCATTCTGGCCGAGCAAAATATCGAAGACACCTTTACCATCCCGACCGAAATCGCCACAGACCAGGGCTCCTTTATCCTTGAGGTGCATGGGAGCTCAATGATCAATGTCGGCATCTTCAATGGCGATTACATCATCGTCCGTGAACAAAAGAGTGCCATGAACGGCGAAATTGTCGTGGCCATGATTGATGGTTCAGCGACCGTCAAGACGTTCTACAAGGAGCAGGGACGCGTACGCCTGCAGCCAGAGAATGACACCATGGAGCCTATCTATGCAACGAATCCCGTTATCTTGGGCAAAGTCGTCGGCTTGATGCGCCGGTTCTCGTAATGCAAAAACGCATCACCATCTTTGATACCGTCCGCGGGTTTACGATGCTGTCGATGGCAGGTTTTCACGCCTGCTACGATTTGGCCTACCTATATGGATGGGATATGCCATGGTTTACCGAAACGGTTTTCCAGGATATCTGGCGCGCAAGTATCAGCTGGGTATTTTTGTTTATCGCCGGTTGGATGAGCACGCTCTCGCGTAATAACGTTAAGCGCGCCCTCAAGTACGCGGCCGCAGCTTTGGTCGTATGGATTGCAACTACACTGGTATCAGTCGACGATTCGGTAAACTTTGGCATCATTTATTGCATGGCGGCGTGCACCGCGGTGGTTGCACTCACCCGTCCGTTACTTCAAAAAATGCCGGGCTCGTGGGGCATCGCAGCGTGCCTTGTTCTTTTTGCCCTAACCTGGGGCATTCCAAAAGCGGTCTACCCACTCCCCTACCTGGCATGGCTTGGATTCCCGGGCCCGGGTTTTGTTTCGGGAGACTACTATCCGCTCATTCCGTTTGTCTTTATGTACCTTACCGGCTTCTTTACTGCCCAGGCAGCACAAGCATCAAGCCACGAAGCGCCGGCATGGGCATACGCCAATCCCATCCCGACGCTCACAGTCCTCGGTCGGCATGCCTTACCGTTCTATCTGCTTCATCAGCCTATCATTCTAGGCGTGCTTGAGCTCGTTTACTCCGTACGATAGCGCCCAAGACGCGGCGCGATACGGGCCGGCAACTTCGCCACAATGCGAACCCCGTCCCCTAAATATTCCTCATGCAGAAGGGTCCCCTGCTCATGCACCAGCGTGATGAGGGCGCCCTCGCGATACGGGATATCCGCAGAAAGCAACACATCGGTGGCAGCCGCCTCTCGAGCAATACGGTCGACGAGATCGTCGAGCCCCTCGCCCGTCTGGGCCGAGAACAGCACGGCCTCGGGATAGCGACGATGGAAACTTAATCGGTCGACGCTATCGAGTAGGTCGATTTTATTGAACACCGTAAGGGTCAAACGCTCACCGGCACCGATCTCGTCAAGAACGCGATCGACTGCCTCGAGTTGGCGCTCGTAGTCCTCGTCAGAGGCATCCACAACTTTAAGGATCAGGTCGGCACCAAGGACCTCGGACAGCGTGGACTTAAAGGCATCAACGAGACCATGCGGCAGCTTTTGAATAAAGCCAACGGTATCGGTAATGGTCATACCGCGACCACCGGGCAAGCGATACGAGCGCGTCGTCGGATCGAGCGTGGCGAACAATTTGTCCTGAGAAAGCACCGTGGACCCGGTCAGGCGATTGAGCAACGTCGACTTACCGGCATTGGTATAACCGGCTAGGGCAACGCGAAACGCCGGCGACTCGATACGACTCTTTGACTGGACATCGCGGCGCTGTTCGACCTGCTTAAGCTCACGACGAAGCGCGGCAATCTTGTTGCGAATCAAACGTCGGTCAACCTCGAGCTGGCTTTCGCCCTGGCCAAAGCGCGAGCCAATGCCACCGCGTGTCTGCTCTTTAGCAAGATGGCTCCACATACCACGCAAGCGGGGCAACAAATACTGCAATTGGGCCAGCTGCACCTGCAGGCGGCCCTCACGGGTCTGAGCGTGCAGGCCAAAGATATCGAGAATCAACGCCGTGCGATCGATAATCTTAACCGGTTCGCCCACGGCTTTCTCAAGATACGACTGCTGCGAGGGCGTTAAATCGTCGTCGAAGATAACAACATCGGCATCCATACGATGCACGAGCCCGCAAAGCTCCTCAACCTTTCCGGAGCCAATAAACGATTTTGGATACGGCTTAACCAGGCGTTGTGACAAACGCGCCACGCACTGGGCGCCAGCCGTATGGGCCAGGCGCTCAAGCTCGTCAAGCGAACGATCAAGCGGCCAGGCGTTATCGCGCCACTCAACTCCGACAAGAACGGCACGTTCGGGCTCAGGCGCCGTGGGAACGAGGGGAAATCGAGCCATTAGGCCGCCTCGATACGGTGAAGGATATCCTTAACGACCCCATCGATCGTAAACTCGTCCATGTCGAACCACACGATGCGGTCATCGCGTTTAAACCACGAGAGCTGACGCTTGGCATAGCGACGCGAACGCATCTTGATGAGTTCGCGAGCCTCATCCATAGAAATCACGCCGTCAAAGGCATCGATAATCTCTTTATAGCCAATCGCTTGCATCGAAGTTAGGGCATCTCTCAGCCCCTGGTCCATAAGACCACGGACCTCATCAACAAGACCCTGCTCAAACATCAGATCGACGCGTAGGTTAATTCGCTCGTAAAGCACCTCGCGATTACGCATCAATCCAAACCACAGAGCGTGATAATGCTCGCGCGGAACACTAAACTGCGACTTTTGTTGCGCGTAGGACACGCCATCATCGTGCATTTCCAGCGCGCGAATCACGCGACGAACATTATGGGGGTGGATGACCGCGGCGGACTCGGGGTCACGCTCGGCAAGCAGCGCGTGCAGCGCTTCCTCGCCAATGCGCTCGGCAAGCTCCTGATACCCCGCGCGGCGATCGTCCTCAAGTTCGCCCGAGGGAAAATCCATCTCATCCAGGGCCGCCTTGAGATACAAGCCCGTACCCCCGCAAAACACCGGTAGGCGGTCCTCGCCCAGCAAGCGCTCAACATGTACACGAGCGTCTGCCTGATACAACGCTGCAGAATATGCAACGCCCGGTTCAACAATATCAACCAGGCGTAGAGGCGCCGTGCATTCCTCTGGTGTCATCTTGGCAGTGCCGATATCCATACCTCGATAGATTTGCATCGCGTCACACGACAGCACTTCGGACGAAAGACGAGCCGCTAAACGATCTGCGACATCACTTTTACCAACCGCGGTCGGACCGACAATCGCAACGGCGGAAAGGCCTGCCCCGTGAGAAATCATTAGCGCGGCTCGCCCACAACGGATCCGGACAGATACCACGTCTTGGCAACATCGATGTCAACATCGACAATCTTGCCAATCAACTGATTGATGCTGTAGCCCTCGGGAATCGGTGCATGAACGGTCTGATTCTTAGGACTCTTGCCCAACAGCACCGCGTCATTCTTTTTACTCGTACCCTCAATAAGCGCCGGCACAACAGTGTGGAGCTCACCCTGGTTATACTCGTGCGCAGTGGTCTCGATAACCTTCACCAGACGGTTGAAGCGCTCAAGAATCACCTCATGAGGCGTGGGATCGTCAATCTCGGCTGCCGGAGTACCGGCGCGCTTGGAATAGATAAACGTATAGGCCTGAGCATAACGGACCGTCTCGGCAAGCGAGAGCGTCTGCTCAAAGTCTTCCTCGGTCTCTCCGGGGAAGCCCACGATGATATCGGTCGAAAGCGCGATATCGGGCATGCGATTGCGGATGCGATCGACCAGGCCCAGATAATCCTCGCGCGTATAGCGACGATTCATCTCTTTAAGGATTCGAGTCGAGCCCGACTGAACTGCCAAGTGCAGCTGCGGCATGACGGCAGACGTCTCGGCCATAGCGTCGATAGTCTCGGGCAGCAGGTCTTTGGGATGCGAGGAAGTAAAGAAAATACGCTCTACACCCGTATCGCCCACGGCACGCAACAGGTCGGCAAAGCGCGGCTTGCCAAACAGATCGCGACCATAGGAGTTGACGTTTTGACCCAAAAGCGTAACCTCACGCACGCCCTGGCGTACTAGACCGGTTACCTCGTCGACAATCTCCTCGAAAGGACGGCTCTTTTCGCGACCGCGCACATACGGCACGATGCAATAGGTGCAGAAGTTATTACAGCCCGTCATAATGGGGACCCAGGCATGATACTGAGTCTCACGATGCCACGGCATGCTCATAGCATCCGTGTCCTCGTGCTCGTTGGTGCGAATATGACGTTTGCCGTCCATGAATGCCTCGGCAATGAGCTCGGCAACATGCGCGATAGAATGCGTGCCAAAGATAACATTGACGTTATCGACATTTGTGAGCAGGCCCTCGCCGTCGCGCTGCGCGATGCAGCCGCCCACGGCGACCACGCGCTTGCCCGAGGGTGAAGGCGGGAGGCTCTTACAAGAGTTGCACTGACCGTACAGACGGGTGTCAGCGGCCTCACGAACGCAGCACGTCATGAACACGACAATGTCAGCATGCTCCGGATCGAGCGCCATGAGGCAGCCATACGAGTCGAGCAGGCCACTCACGCGCTCGGAGTCGTGCTGATTCATCTGGCAGCCAAAGGTGCGGATGAAGTAGGTTTTACCGGCAAGAATATCGCGTACGGAACCCTGGTCCATGTGTATAAGTCCTAACGAGGTGGAATAGGCGGAATCAAAGAGCGCGGGCAAAGAGTAAACAATCTATGCCACAGGCTTAACGTCGTCCATCACAACGCTATCCATAGCGGCACGATTAATCTGATGAACGTAAATAGAAAGACGGATGGCCGTGCGCGACTCCCCGTTGATGAGGATGTCGGAGAACACCGGCGCGCAGGAAATATCAAACCCGGTCGGAATCAAAAATCCGCGTGCAATGGCCACAGCCTTAATGGCCTGATTGACGGCACCCGCGCCGACACACTGAATATTAACGGGAACACCATCTTTGACCATGCCGGCAATGGCGCCGGCAACGGACGCGGGCGATGATTTGCTTGATACCTTCAGGCAATCCATGAAGAAACTCCTGCGTTTAAAAGTACGTTTTAACTGCAATAACTGTATCGTACCGAACGGACTCGGTAAAGATGCTATTCCTCTTTGGCAAGATCGAACGTCACAGTGATGCGATCACGTGAAACACGAATCTTGGGGTCGCCGCAAAGGTTGAGATAGTACCGCGATGCAAGATCGTTAAAGTCGCGCTCCACGGCTCGCGAGAACTGCGCCATGTCGTCCTTGGCAATACGCAACCCGCGACGATCTTTGGCGAGATCAACCGGAGCAGATGCATGTGAAGATGAATCGCGCTCGCGAAGCAGGCGTGCGGTCACACCGCGAACGGGCTTAATCTGGCCCGCCAAGATACGATGCGCCGTACGCTCGGACATCTCAAGGCCCAAACCCGAACAGATACGGATAAAGTCTTCCGCATCCGAAGCAAGACCCAGACGATCCACCACGGGAAGCTCGGCTTCGTCATCGATAAACAAAAGACGGGAAGCATCGAGACGGCTGGAGGCCTGTGCATGCAGCGTCGCGGCGATCTCGGACGGAGACCCCAGATAGACATCACAGGCGCGCAGCTCCTCGAGGGCAAACTCGCAGGCGGCGCGAATGATGTTGTGAGGGCCACGGGCGCAGACATAGTGACCGTCCTCGTCCTTCACGGCCTGAGGCCAGCTGGACTGATCGGCGCGCTCGCCAAGGCGGTCAGTAGCGACGCTCACCTTAAAGACCGAGCCAAGGTCAACATCCGACGCGACAACGCGTGCCTCGTCGGTGTTCTGCTTAATCGAGAACAATGCCATGCCTCGACCGTGAACGCCCCAACGATCCATCTTCATGCTCTCGAGCTTGGAGGTAACGCGGGCATCGAAGATGCGCTCCTGCATATCCTGCGGCACACCCGAGCCGTTATCCAGAAAGACGAGCGTACGGACGCCATCTTCCTTGGTCGTGGCGAGATAGACCTTGTCGGCGCCGGCATCACGAGCGTTGCGCAGCATTTCGATGACAATATCCTCGACATGCTGAATGTCGTGCTTTGCCTGGCGCCGCTCGGCCTCCGAAACGCGGAGGCGGACATACCCCTCGCCAAGGTTCTCCTCGACGCGAAGGTTGCCCTCCCCCGACATCGACGCGATAAATGAGATGAGCTCGTTCGCGTCGTTCATGTTATTTAGCGATATCGACAGCGCGGCTCTCGCGAATCACGACGACGCGCACCTGACCGGGATACTCCATCTCTTCCTCGATCTGATGGGCGATGTCATGAGCCAAGACCGTGGACTGAGCATCGGAAATCTTGTCCGGCTGAACCATGACGTGGACCTCGCGACCAGCCTGCATGGCATAGGTACGCTCGACGCCGTCATGGGAGTTGGCAATCTCCTCGAGCTTCTCAAGGCGCTTGATATAGTTCTCGGCCGATTCGCGACGGGCACCGGGGCGAGAGGCAGAAACGGCATCGGCAGCCTGGACCAGAACATCGAGCACCGTGTTGGGGTCGACGTCGGCGTGGTGAGCCTCGATAGCGTGAACGATAACGGGCTTCTCGCCATAGCGACGGGCGAGCTCGGCGCCGATAACGGCATGCGGACCCTCGACGTCATGGTCGATAGCCTTGCCAAGATCGTGCAGCAGACCAGCACGCTTGGCGGTCACAACGTCCAGGCCAAGCTCGGAAGCCATCACGCCGCACAGGTCGGAAACCTCGAGGGAGTGCTGGAGCACGTTCTGACCAAACGAGGTGCGGTAGCGCAGAGCACCAAGGGTCTTAACGATCTCGGGGTGCAGATCGTGGATACCGGTATCGAAGGCAGCCTGTTCGCCAGCCTCGCGCACGCGCTGTTGAACCAAGTCGGCGGCCTTGTGATACATCTCCTCGATACGGGCAGGATGAATGCGGCCGTCAGCAATAAGGTTCTCGAGGGCGACGCGGGCGGTCTCGCGACGGACCGGATCGAAGCTCGAAAGCACGACGGTCTCGGGCGTATCATCGATCACGAGGTTGACGCCGGAAACCTGCTCGAAGGTGCGGATATTGCGACCCTCGCGGCCGATGATGCGACCCTTCAGGTCGTCAGACGGAATATGCACGGAGGTAACGGTGACCTCGGCGGTGTGATCGGCGGCACAGCGCTGAATCGCCAGGGACAAGATCTCCTGGGCGGTCTTGTGGCACTCGGCGCGAACCTGCTGCTCGGACTCACGGATGATCGTAGCGGCCTCGTGGGTAACCTCGCCACGAACCTTGTCGAGGAGTTCCTTGTGAGCATCCTCGCGGGTCAGGTCGGCGATGCGCTCGAGCTCCGAGGTCTGCTTGGCGCAGAGCTCCTCAAGCTCGCGAGAGCGCTTCTCGACCTGGCCAGCCTGGCTGGACAGCTGATGTTCACGCTTGTCGAGGGCATCGTTGCGGCGATCGAGGGACTCCTCGCGCTGCATCACGCGGTTCTCTAGCGTACGAATCTCACTCTTACGCTGCTTGTCCTCGGCCTCGGCAGCCTGCTTGTTCTTGATAATCTCTTCCTTGGCCTCAAGCAGAGCCTCTTTTTTGAGGGTCTCGGCCTGACGCTTTGCATCACCGATAAGGGACTCAGCCTGTGCGTGAGCCGACTGGATCTTTTCGTCGGCCTCGTGAAGACTACCCTGCTTGGCGGTGCGCATGTAGGCAATGGCGGCGATGGCACCCAAAACGATGCCAACGAGCGCTGCGATGATAGGCATGCTCACTCCTTTTTATGGATTCGTTACACAACAAAGCGAACCGTCCTTACGAACGGCTCGCGACATTTGAGTAATATGGGCGCAGCTTATGCGGGTCGGATACAGATAAACATATAAACAAACTCATCAAAGATGAGCACATATCACAAAGCAAATGACAGTGTTTATCGTACGTTGAACCGTAACAACTGTCAAATAAATGGACTCGGTACGGCGACTTAAACGCGGTGAACGGCGGGTACGCAAAACGCATGCGTCTAGCATGTGTCTAAACTGCACATTCCTCACGTTCGGCATCGAGACGCGCCTTAACGGCATCGGCGGCGATGTGGTACGAAAAGCCCTTGCCCATCAAAAACCGGACGAGCTTTTCGAATCCACGTGTCTCGGGAACACGACGCTTCGCGAGTAGAGCCGATGCGCGAGCCAAGTCGTCATCCGCGGCAAAATAATTCTCGGGATAGCCGGGGATATCATCGAGTACGACATGGCGGCGCTTGAGCTCGGTCTCAATCTTGCGCTGTCCCCAGCCGCGTCGTTTGCGTTCCTCGATAAAGTACGAGCAAAAGCGGTTCTCATCTAAAAAGTGATACTCAGTGGCACGCTGGACGGCAAAATCAATTGCGGGCTGGCGAAATCCGTAACGAGCCAGCTTGTCACGGACCTCACCCGTGGCATGGTCGCGGCGCGACAGCATCTCAGTCACCATGGTAAGCGCGCATTTACACTCAATGAGCTGTACCGCTTCGCGAAACTCATCCCAATCGCAGGGAAGATCGGGGCGATTTTTAAGAAACAGACGCGCAACACGAACAGGAATCCAGATGGATCGTTCAAAACCACCCTCGAGCTCGCAGTCGATATGTGCACAAGGCTTTTTTGATGCAGACCCACTCGAGAACGAGGAGGTCGCCTTCTTATCGGGAAAGACGACCGTGGCCTCGGTCACCGTATACGACATGAGGGCAACCGCTACTCGTCGTCGTCATCGAGCATCGCGGAGCCATCGATGGCGTAAAGCTCATCGAACTCCTCAGTTTCGGGCTGATCGGTCAGCTCGACCTCGGACGGAGCATCGTCATCGAATTCAAGGCCGCAGGCGAGGCGAACCTTATGCTCGATCTCGTCAGCACAATCGGGATGCTCGCGCAGGAAGGCCTTAGCGGCCTCGCGACCATTACCGAGCTTGTCCTCACCGTAAGCAAACCAAGAGCCCATCTTTTTGCAGATACCGCACTCGACGGCCATGTCAAGAATCGAGCCCTCCTTAGAGATGCCCGTGCCGTACATGATGTCGAACTCGGCAGAGCGGAACGG
The DNA here is from genome assembly GCF_015546965.1 of Collinsella aerofaciens. Lineage (GTDB taxonomy): Bacteria > Actinomycetota > Coriobacteriia > Coriobacteriales > Coriobacteriaceae > Collinsella > Collinsella aerofaciens_X. The sequence goes on along the minus strand of NZ_JADMUF010000002.1, from coordinate 262,067 downwards.
AGCGGCCACCTTGTTCTTAACGACCTTGGCACGCACGCGATTGCCGATGACCTCGTCCTTGAGCTTGATGCTGTCGATGCGGCGAATATCGATGCGCACCGACGAGAAGAACTTGAGGGCACGGCCGCCCGTCGTAGTCTCGGGGTTGCCGAACATGACGCCGATCTTCTCGCGCAGCTGGTTAATGAAGATGCAGGTCGTTTTAGATTTGGCGAGCGAACCGGCGAGCTTACGGAGCGCCTGGCTCATCAGACGGGCTTGAAGGCCGACCGTAGTATCGCCGATCTCGCCCTCGATCTCGGCACGCGGAGTCAAAGCAGCGACAGAGTCGACGACGATGGCGTCGATGGCGCCAGAGCGCACGAGCATGTCGACGATCTCGAGCGCCTGCTCGCCCGTATCGGGCTGGGAAATGAGGACCTCATCGATGTCCACGCCGATACGCGCGGCATACGTGGGATCGAGCGCGTGCTCGGCATCAATAAATGCCACGACGCCGCCCATAGCCTGGGCCTCTGCCAAAATCTCGAGAGAAAGCGTTGTCTTACCGGAGGACTCAGGACCGTAAATCTCGACGATACGGCCGCGCGGCACGCCGCCGATGCCCAGCGCGGCATCGAGGGCCAGGGCGCCTGTGGGAATGGCCTCGACCTCGAGCTCGGGACCACCGTCGCCGTACCTCATGATGGAACCCTGGCCGAATTTCTTCTCGATCTCGGCCTTGGTGGTGGCGATCATCTCATCGCGCTCTTTACCCGTCGTGCGAGCATGAACGGTACGTACGGGACCTGAATTCTTGGCCATGAATAGCCCTCCTCTTAACAACCTGCATCGATAATAAACGAACGGCTGTTCGTGGTCAACCGTTCAGATAAATCATATGCAGCCGACCTTTCCAAAACCCAACCAAACGCCGACCAAACACTGACCAAAAACTTGACCGAAGGCGAACCAAGCAAGGCATGACGGGGAAGGATACGCCAACCACCTGCACAAAGAGCAAATTCGCCAGAGGTCCCTATCTCCACAATTAAGGGGCCCGGAGGCCCCTTAAAACACGTCTATTCCATAGAATCGAGCACGCAGACGATGCGACCCAATGCCTCCGCGACCGCATGGGCACGGACACACGAACGATCGCCCTCATAGTGACAACGAATGGAGTCCACGACCGGCACTCCCCCATCGGCCGAGCGATACGCCCAGCCAATATAAAAAGTGCCAGCTGGATCGTCCTCGGTCCCACCACCGGGGCCGGCATAGCCCGTCGCGCTCACGGCAATATCGCTGCCAAAAAGTTCAAGCGAGCCCGCCGCCATCTCACGCGCCGTCTGATACGACACCGCGGTATAGCGAACGAGCGTCTCCTGCTCAACACCCAGCACACGGTGCTTAATCTGGTCGCAGTACGTTACGGCACCGCCACGGAGAACCGCCGAGGCACCGGGGATATCGGCAACCGTCGAGGCGATCATGCCCGCCGTCAGAGATTCAGCCGTCGAAACCGTCACGCCACGAACACCTGCACGCTCGACAATATCGCGTGCGAGCTCTTCGTTATGCGCGGCAATCTGCTCAAATGATTCCGTCATACCTACCAGGACCTAGACCGAAAAGACGATCTTGCGGCAGTTCCAAAAGTACTGAGCGCCCGAGATAACGGTCAGGATAACGGCCACGGCGTACAGGAAGCGTGAGACGCCATAGATACCGAGCGTCAGCGCCACCGGGGCCAGGTTAAGGCCGGCCATCGCAAAGACGCACAGATAGCCGCAGATGGAAACCATGGTGGTCGCCGTCTTGTACTTGCCGAGCTTATCGGCCGCAACGACCACACCGGCCGCACTCGCGACCATGCGCAGGGCACTCACCAGCAGCTCGCGGAACAGGATGATGAACACCGACCACACGGTTACGGTACCAAAATCCAAGAACAGAAGCAGAGCCGAGAACACGAGCAACTTATCGGCGATGGGATCCAAGAACTTACCGAAGTCGGTGATCTCGTTGCGTGAACGAGCCAGGTAGCCATCAACCTTATCTGTGCACGACAGGATGACGTACAGAATAAAGGCGGCGGCGGCGAGCGGGCCGTCGAAGGTGCTCCAGTCCGTGCCGGCAACGCCCGTGTGCGACAGGGCCGACACGATCATGAACACCGGGATAAAGACGATGCGCACGCACGTCACGATATTGGCGGGAGTCCAGACACTCGTCAGTTCCTTATTGCTCTCGTTAGCCACAACGCTCTCCTACTCAACCACATGACCGATGAGCTCGTAGCAGAAGCTATCGGTAAACTCGACCGTCAGAATATCGCCCACGGAGGCCTCGCTGGCATCCAAGTGCACCGCGCCGTCGGAATCGGGCGCCTGGAACCAGGCGTGGCCGATGAGCTCGGCGCCGTCCTCGGTCTCCTCGATGCCGTCGACGATCACCTGGGCACGCTCGCCAACGTGAGCGGCGGTCGCGGCAAAGCCGAGCGATTCGGCCAGGTCCATAGCCTCCTGCGCGCGCTCGAGCTTAATCTCATCATCGACCTGGCCTTCCATCTTGGCTGCCAGGCTGCCCTCCTCCTGCGAGTAGGCAAAGACACTCGTGTAGTCAAAGGCCACGGTATCCATAAAGTCGATGAGATCACGGAACTCGTCGTCGGTCTCGGTCGGGAACCCTACCATGGCTGTGGAGCGGATCACGATACCGGGGATGCGCTCGCGCAGGTCGCGGAACAGGCCCTCGAGCTCCTGGCGCGAACCGGAGCGGCGCATGGCCTTGAGGATGCGCGCGTCGCAGTGCTGCACGGGGATATCGATATAGGGCAGCACCTCGGGCGTATCGCGAATGGTCTCGATAAGCTCGTCAGTCATGCCCTCGGGCTGCAGGTAGAGCACGCGGACCCACACGTTATGCGGACGCACGGCTTCGGATACGGCCTGCAGCAGCTGGGCTAGGTTGCGCGGCGAACCCTCGTCAACGTCGGCGGCGTCAAAGTCGCTGCCCCAGATGCCCGTATCCTGACCGATCAGCACGATCTCGCGCACGCCCCCGGCAACCAGGTCGCGCACCTCCGAGATAATGCTTTGCGCATCACGCGAGTGATAGCGACCGCGGATATACGGGATCATGCAGAAGCTGCAGAAACGATTGCAGCCGTCGGAGATCTTCACATAGGCAACCGCGCCCTCGACGGTACGTTTGACCTGCGGGATATATGCCGCAACCTCACGCTCGACACCCAGCACGCCATCGATGACCGCAACGATGCCGTCCTCTTCGTCGGCCTTCACGAACGCGGCGACCTCGGGAAGCTCGTCGGGCAGATCGTCGCCGTAGCGAGACGGCACGCAGCCGCACATAACGATCGGGCACGAGCGAACGCCGTCCTGCACCTCATTGGCAAGCTCGAGCGTCGTCTCGATGCTCTCGGACGTAGCCGAGGCAAGGAAGGAGCACGTGTTGACGATGGCGATATCGGCATCCTGCGGATCGAATGCCTCCTCGTAGCCCGCAGCGGTCAGCAGCGAGCGCATACGGTCGGTATCAACCTCGTTTTTGGCGCAACCGAGGGTGATATAGAGCACGGAGCCCAACGGTGTATCCATGTTGGAAAGCGGTCCTTTCGAATAAATTAGCGGTAGTTGGTAAACTGCAGCGGCTGGCCATAGTCCTGGTCGCGCAGAAACTGGATCACGGTCTGCAGGGCATCCTTGGATGCCGAGGAAACGCGCAGCTTATCGGCCTCGATAGTCACCTTGACCTTGAGCTTTTGATCCTTGATGTCCTTATTGATCTTCTTTGCGGTAGCCTGGTCGATGCCCTCGACAATGTGACCGAGCACGCGCACGGTGCCACCCGAAGCGGCCTGCGGAGCGTCCCAGGACACAGCCTTAAGATCGATGCCACGCTTGATGAGCTTGGAGCTCAAAACGTCGATAATCTGCTTGGAGACGAAGTCGGCCGGAGCGCTGATCGTAAAGAGCTTGTCGCCCTTCGAAAGCTCGATCGTGGCGCCGGAGTCCTTCAGGTCATAGCGCTGGGAAATCTCGCGCGTGGTCTGCTGGAAGGCATTGTCGACCTCCTGCATATTGACTTCGGACACAACGTCAAAGCTGGAATCTTTAGCCATGGTTTTTCCTTTCGCCTACAAGCGGCTTAGTAGCTGTCGTACGAATAATCGGTAGAATCGGTCGTCGTTTGACCGTCGGTGGCGGTATCGGTGCCGTCCGTGGACTGGGCGTCGGTTCCATCGGTTCCGTCGGTACTTTCGGTGCCATCGGAACCGTCAGTGCTCTCGCCGTCCTTGGACTCGGTCGTCTCCTTCTTGGGAACGGTGATCGTCACGCGCGCCACGCCCGACGTCTTAGTGTCGTAGCGGACCTTTTCGCCGTTCTTGGTAACGGTGACATCGGAAGGCTTGGACGTGGTGATCTCGATCGAGGACTCGGGCGTGTATTCCTGCTCAAAGGGGCCGGTCGCCTGGGCGCCATAGACCGACTTGCCATCAACCTTGACCTCAATCCAAGCGGTCTTACCCTTGGCAACGGAGATCTTGACCTTTGTGACCTCGCTCTCCTCCTTCTTGGACGTCGTCTTGGCGGTGCCCGATTCGGTCGACTGGTCCGTCGCCTCATCGGTGTCATCATCGACGGATTCGGTCTCCTTGGAAGATTTCTTGGTCGTGGTCTTGGTGGCAACGGGCGTCTCGGGCGTCTTCTCGGGCGCCGAGGCGCCGCAGCCACGCAGGAGCACCACGATGAGCACGATCAGCAGCAGCGCCACGGCACCGATACCGGCGTAAACGATACGAGGATCGAGACCGTTGTTCTGGGGAGCACGCCCACCGCCGCGTCCACGATTGGAACCACCGCGACCAGTGCCTTGGGGCATGCGACCGCGGTTATTGTCGGAACGTCCGCGATAGCTACCCTGGCGCTGCATATTGCGCTGGCCTGAGCGGGGGGCGAGCTCGCCGCGACCCTGGTAGTTGCGCTGACCCGAACGAGGCGCTATGGAGCGCTGGCTATAAGGCTGTGACTGAGATCGAAGGCGAGGCGTCACCTGCGTAGTGTCGGCGTCTGCATAGCCGCCGCGCGGACGACCGGAAGAAACGCCACGGTACCCGCGATCGGAATAACCACCATCGCCGTAGCCGGCACGAGGGTCTCGTGCGATACCGCGGGCAGCGGGGAGTGCGCGCTCCTCGGGTGCCGGCGTGCTGCGAAAACGATCGCGCTGGGAACGAATCTCCTCGCTCGAGCCCGTCTCGGTAACATAGCCAGCCTGCTGAGGGCGCTGGGCATAACGCGTCGAACGCCCGCCCTGAACCATCAGAAACCGGCCGTTGTCGACCGAGGAGCGCGAATTGACGTAGCCGGCGGCGTCCTGAAAACGACCGCCCTGCTGAGACGTCTCGCGTTCGTATGCCATCAGATCGTCAAAATAGGCGTTGACCACTTCGCGCGGGTTTAGGCCTAAAAAGCGTGCATAGCTCGAAATCATGCCCTGCGCATAGCCGCGCGGAGGCATCGATGCAAAATTGCCATTCTCGAAAAACTCGATGATCTGCGGCCTGATTTTGATGGTGTTGGCGACCTGCTGAATGGAAAGGCCCATTCGGCGACGCTGCTCGAGCAGCATGTCACCAAAGCGTGCAGCCATCAGAATCCTCCAAACTCACGATCTTCACGTGCCATCTCAGCGTCGACGGATTCCAGCGTGGCAAGGCCTTCTTCATCCAGCAGGACCTCGCGCGGCTTGGAACCGTCGGGCGGACCGACGACACCCTTTTCTTCCAGCATGTCCATAATACGCCCGGCGCGCGCATAGCCAACCTTCAGGCGGCGCTGCAGGCCAGATGTGGAGCCCAGCTGCGATTCCACCACAATATGGGCGGCTTCCCAGATAAGCGGATCGTCGTCCTGAGGCTCGGCAACGCCGGTGCGAACAATGCCGCCGCCACCTGCCATGGACATGGAGGCAGGCGCCACAGCCGACAGGATCTCCTCATGGTAGTCGGGCTCGCTTTGCGACTTAACAAACTCGACAATCTCGTTGATCTCGTCATCCGAAACAAAGCAGCCCTGGATACGGCGGGGCTTGCCCCAGTCGACCTTAGAGAACAGCATGTCACCCAAGCCGGTGAGCTTTTCGGCACCCATCTGGTCGATGATGACGCGGGAGTCGATGCCCGTTGCGACGTTGAAGGCGATACGGTTGGTAATGTTTGCCTTGATGAGACCTGTCACCACGTTAGAGCTGGGACGCTGAGTCGCCACGATAAGATGGATACCGGCAGCACGGCCCAGCTGGGCGATACGCACAATCGACGCCTCGACGTCCTTGCCGGCAACCATCATCAGGTCCGAAAGCTCGTCGATGATGATGACCAGGTAGGGCATCTTTTGCGGCGGGTTATCGTAATGCTCAAACTCGCCGGCGGCCTGCTTTTCGTTATAGGTCGAGATCTTGCGCACGTTCAGGCGCTCGAAGACCTTCAGGCGGCGCTCCATCTCGGACACCGCCCACTGCAAGGCACTCGCGGCCTGCTTGGGCTCGGTCACTACGGGCACGTAAAGATGCGGCAGGCCGTTATAGCCTGCGAGCTCGACGCGCTTAGGGTCGACCATAATCAAGCGAACGTCCTCGGGAAGGGCGCGCATGAGCAGGGTCGTGATGATGGAGTTGATCATGACCGACTTACCGGAACCCGTGGTACCGGCGATCAGCAGGTGGGGCATCTTGGCAAGGTCGGCGACGACCGGCGTGCCCTCTGCATCGCGGCCGATGGCAAGCTCAAGCGGACCGCCCTTAACATAGGGCAGCACGTCGCCCAAGTTGACGTTCTGACGCTTTCGATTGGGAATCTCGATACCCACGAGCGAGGTGCCGGGAATCGGCGCAAAGATACGCACGGACTGAGCAGCAAGTGAAAGCGCGATGTCGTCCTCAAGGCTCGAAATCTTGCTCACGCGCTCGCCCTCGCCGGGCTGCAGCTTAAAAGTCGTCACCGTGGGGCCGGCAATCCAGCCGACGACGCGAGCGCTACGGCCAAACTCAAGCAGTGTGGACTGCAGCGACTCGGCGGTCTGTTCCAGCTCCTTGTCCGAAGACGCGGCAGAAGCGGACTGGGGGTTTGCATGCAGGATTTCGAGCGGCGGAAGCTTAAGGCCGTCCTCTTCTTCGCCCTCGTTATCCGCGGGGGCAATGTCCGCTCCCCCATCGCTCGAAGTAGACGCCTCGGCAGCGCTCGCGACAGCCGTATCGGCAACCTTGGGATGCTTGACGAAATCAGGAATTTGAGGGGCGGCCGAAACGGGATTCACGGCAAACGGCGGTTCGGACTCGTCGACCTTGTCCGGATCGTCCTCCATCGAAAGCTGGCCAGTCACCTGACCGCGCTTTGCCTGACGACGCGGCAGCAAGGTGGTTTTAGCAGTCTCGAGCGGGGACTCGTCGTCCTCGTCATCACCCTCGGTAAGCTCAATCTCGCTCTCGGACCAAGACGGATCGGGCTCACTCGTATTGAGTTTGGGAGCCTTCTTGCCCTTCTTGGCATGACGGCGCGGCAGCAGCGTCGTCTTAGCACGCTCGGCCTCCACGGCGTCGGACACGTCGACAAACGGATCCTCGTCCTCGTCGTCATCGTCCAGAACCGGGTCCGCATCGTTGCCCATGACCGTGGTCACGGACATATCGGAGCCCTTTTGACGAAGAATGCTCAGGTGCGGACGGGCAACGCCGGGCACCGACAGGGCTTCGTCGTCACCCCACGGACTCGCGTTTACATCGGCACGACGGCGCTCGGCAAAATCGGCCGCACGGTCGCGGGCAGAGCGCAAAACTCCGCCCACCGAAAAGCCGATGATGACAAAGCCAACGACGGCCAGACCCAACAGGACCACCATCGCGATAGGTTTACCCAGGGCATTCTGCAGCGCACTCGCAATAAACGCACCGATGTAGCCACCCGAGGCGGACAGGTTTTGCGGCGTGAACATTAGGTCGCACGAGTCGCTCGTACCCGGCACCATCAGCGAAAGAATGGAGACGACGGCGATAAAGACCACGGCGCCGCCCGCAACCGAGCGCACGTTGAGCGGCGAGTCCTCACCCAAAAAGAGCGTGGCGGCAAACAGCAAGATGACGATCGGCAGCACGTAGGCGCCCAAGCCAAAGCCCAGGTGGTAGAACCCGGCGACCGCGGCCGTCACGGGCGCCGTTGCCGGAGAAATCACCGCGATAAAGGACGCGATCGCCAGCACGGCGATAACGACGCCGGCGATATCGCGATTGGCCGAGGGCTCGACCAAGGGCTCAAAGTCTTCGAACTCGGCCTCGTGGCCCTTATTGGCACGCAGATGGGAACCGGCACCCTTAGGAGATGCCGGTTGGTTGTTGGCTTTATTGCCTTTGGCGTTTTGTGCAGATCCGCGCGCCAAACTAAACCTCCATGACGACCGGGATGATCATCGGACGGGTACGGGTACGGCTCCAGATAAAGTTGGACAGCGAGTCGCGCACCGCCTTACGGATGGCGTCGGAGCCGCTGCTGGTAAAGCTAAACTTGCCCTTTTCGATCGTCTTCATGATGGACGCGGAGGCGTCCTCGGAGAACTGGTCGTCGATGGCAAACGAAACGCCGCGGCCCGAGAACTCGATGGCCTCGATCTTCTTATGCTTGAGCGAAACGATGGCAACGGCCGTGACCATACCGTCGTTGGCGAGCTTTTGGCGATCGCGCAGGACGATGGGGTCGGTATCGCCGATGCGCAGGCCGTCGACGTAGACCACGCCGGATTCGACGGGCGTGCCACGCTTGACAATGCCGCCACGCATTTCGAGCGTGTCGCCGTTATCCAGAATAAAGATGTGATCGTCCTTGATGCCCATCTTGCGAGCCAGCTGAGCATGGGCACGCAGGTGCACGGCCTCGCCGTGGACCGGCATAAAGTACGTGGGCTTGGCCATGGCCATCAGAAGCTTGAGCTCCTCCTGGCTGCCGTGACCCGAAACATGAACGAGGGCACGGTTCTTATCCCACACGTCGCAGCCAAGCTTGGCGAGGCTGTTGACGACCTGCTGAACGGCTTTCTCGTTACCGGGGACCGGCGTTGCCGAGAGGATGACGGTATCGCCCTCGTGGATGGAGAGTGTCTTGTGCTCGCCGTTGGCCATGCGCGAAAGGGCCGACAGAGGCTCGCCCTGCGAACCGGTGCACATGACGACGATCTTGTCGTCGGGCAGGTTGTCAATATCGAAGGCATCGATGATATCGGCATCATCGATGTTGAGATAACCGAGCTCGCGCGCCACGCGGGTGTTGGTGAGCATGGAACGTCCGGTCACGACGACCTTTCGGCCGCACTTGCGAGCGGCGTCGCAGATCTGCTGCAGACGATGGATGTGACTCGAGAACGACGCGACGAACACGCGGCCCGGAGCATTCTTGATAGCATGCAGCAAATTGGGACCGACCTCGGCCTCGGACTTGGTAAAGCCGGGGACCGTAGCGTTGGTGGAGTCGGACAGCAGCAGGTCGATGCCCTGCTTGGCAAAGCGGCTGATAGCGGCATAGTCGGGCGTGACACCGTCGATGGGCGTCTGGTCGAGCTTAAAGTCGCCGGTGTGCATAACGGTGCCCTGGTTAGTGCGGATGAACACGCCCAGAGCGCCCGGGATGGAGTGCGTCATCGAGAAGAAGTCGAGCGAGATGCCACCCAAATTGACGTGGCTGCCGCCCTTGACCTCACGGAACTTGGGTGCACGAATGCGGAACTCGGAAAGCTTGCCCTCGATAAAGCCAAGCGTCAGCATGCTCGAGAAGATGGGCACCTTGTTGTTGAGGTCTTGCAGCAGATACGGAAGCGAACCGGTGTGGTCCTCGTGGCCGTGGGTGACGACGATACCGCGGAGCTTCTCCTCGTTCTCAAGAACGTAGGTGTAGTCAGGAAGCACCAGGTCGATACCGGGTTGGGAGTCGTCGGGGAACATGAGGCCGGCGTCGACGAGCACCATGTCGTCGCCGCACTCGAAGACCGTCATGTTCTTGCCGATGCCGTCGAGGCCGCCGAGCGGGATGATCTTCAAGGGAGATGATTTTTTAGCTGCCATAGGTGAGTGTTGTTTCCTTTCTTCGAAACGGGTCTGGAACAACCGACGGGGCGCTTCTGGCAAACCGACCGCCGGGAACGTACAAACATGCATCACAGAGTCGATGCAATAACCAAAATATGATACCCATTTGCACAACAACAGACCACCCATGCATCAAAGCCCCATCTGAACTGGTCCATCCCGCCGGTTTCCCGTGGGGCGGGCACTGATGAAGTTTCCTGCTCTACAGTCCTGCTCACGACGGAGGCCACATTAAGTGGCCTCCTGTTCGTGCGGAACTCGCGATAAACTTCATCAGTGCCCGCCCCACGGGAAACCTGCCAAAAAGGGACAGGTTTATTTTGGTCGTTTTATCTGGGAAGATGCTGCTGCGGCTATCTACTGATCTGAAATCTGACCACTGAATAGACTGTCTAACTAAATAGCAAGCGGCACCAACCAGCCCTTTTGCTTGCGCCCGGGAGGGCCGCATATGAAGTTTATCGCGAGTTCCGCACGCAAAGGAAAGCACTTAATGTGCTTTCCGTCTTGCGCAGGACTGTAGAGCAGGAAACTTTACCTGCGGCCCCGCCGGGAATAGCAAAAGGGCGACCCCCTTAGGAGTCGCCCTTGTTGAGCTGCTTATGTGTAGCTGTTACTCGGCGTCGTGGTGACGGCGAGGCTTTCGGCCTCCGTTGTCGCCGGGACGGCGCGGACGGTCGCTGCGCTCAGAGCGCTCGCGACGCGGACGCTCACGACGCTGGAAGTGCTCGCCGTCGCCCTCGGAGGCACCCTCGGCGCGAGCCGGGGCCTCGGGCTTGTCGAGACGATCGAGCGAGATCTTGCCGCGATCGTCGACCTCGATGACGACGACCTTGACCTCGTCGCCCACGTTGAGGACGTCCTCAACCTTCTCCACGCGACCCTTGGCGACGCGGGAGATGTGCAGCAGGCCGTCCTTACCGGGCAGCAGGTTCACGAAGGCGCCGAAGGGCTGGATGGAGACCACGCGACCGGTGTACTCCTCGCCCGGCTCGGGAACCTTGATGATGAGCTTGATGCGCTCGACGGCCTGATCGACGGACTCGCCGGTGCCGCCGACAAAGACGGTGCCGTCCTCCTGGATGTCGACCGAAGCGCCGGTCTCGTCCTGGATGCCGCGGATGACCTTGCCGCCGGAACCGATGACGTCGCGGATCTTATCAGTCGGAACCTGGATGGAGACGATGCGCGGAGCGGTGCTGCGCGTGGTATGACGCGGCTCGGGGATCACATCGAGCATCTTCTGCAGGATGAAGGCGCGACCCTCCTTGGCCTGCTGCAGGGCGCGGGCCAAGATGTCGAAGGTGAGGCCGGTGGCCTTGTTGTCCATCTGCAGGGCGGTGATGCCCTCGGTGGTGCCGGTGACCTTAAAGTCCATGTCACCCAGGAAGTCCTCGAGACCCTGGATATCGGACAGGACCACGGTCTTGCCCTCCTCCTGGATCAGACCCATGGCGATACCGGAGACCGGGCGCTTAATGGGCACGCCGCCGTCCATAAGGGCGAGCGTGGAGCCGCAGGTCGAAGCCATCGAAGAGGAGCCGTTGGACTCCATGACCTCGGAGACCACACGGATAGCGTAGGGGAACTCGTTCTCGTCGGGAAGCACCGGGAGCAGAGCGCGCTCGGCCAGGTTGCCATGACCGATCTCGCGGCGCTTGGGGCTGCCCATGCGGCCGGTCTCGCCGGTGCAGAACGGCGGGAAGTTGTAGTGGTGCATATAGCGCTTGCCCTCGGTGGGCTCGATGGTATCCAGACGCTGGCCCTCGTTGAGCATACCGAGCGACAGGACGGAGAGCACCTGGGTCTGACCACGCTGGAACAGGCCGGAGCCGTGAACGAGCGGCAGGTAGTTGTCCTTCACCATGATGGGACGGATCTCGTCGGCGGCACGGCCGTCGACGCGCTCGCCGGTCTCGACGACCATGGTGCGCATGGCCTTCTTCTCGAGCTTCTTGAGCGCCACGGGAATCTCGCGCTCCCAGGCGGCCTGCTCCTCGTCGGTGAACTCGGCGCGGATGGACTCCTTCAGAGCCTCGACCTTACCGATGCGGGAAAGCTTGTCGGCGTCGCGCAGGGCAGCGGCCATCTCGTCGTAGTGGGCGAAGATGCGCTCCTGGACCTCCTCGACGGGCTGGTCGAGCGGGTACTCCTTCTTGACGATAGCGCCGTTGACCTGCTCCCACTCGGCAACGAACTCGTCTTGGGCCTGGCAGAAGGCAGCGAGGGCCTCCTGACCAAACTTCATAGCGGCGAGCATGTCGTCCTCGGAGATCTCCTCGGCACCGGCCTCGACCATCGAGATGAAGTCGGCAGAGCCGCCCAGCTCCAGGTCCAGGTCGGAGTTCTCGCGCTCCTCATAGGTGGGGTTGACGATAAACTCGCCGGTCTCCACGTTGCGGCCGATGCGCACGCAGGCAAGCGGACCCTCGAAAGGCACGCCGCCGAGCGTCATAGCCAAAGAGGCGCCCATGACGTTGATAACGTCGAAGGGGTTAACCTGGTCGGCGACGAGCGAGGTGGCGACGATGTGCACCTCGTTACGGAAGCCGTCCGGGAAGCTCGGGCGGATCGGGCGGTCGATCATACGAGCCGTGAGCGTGGCCTTCTCGCTGGGACGGCCCTCGCGCTTGAGGTAGCCGCCCGGGATACGGCCGGCGGCGTACATCTTCTCGTTGAAGTCGACGGTCAGCGGGAAGAAGTCGTAATTCTTGCGCTCCTTGGAGACGACCACGGTGTCGAGCATCGTGGTGTCACCCTGCTTGACCAGACAAGCGCCGGTGGCCTGCTTGGCAAGCTCGCCGGACTCGAAGGTGTAGGTCTTGCCGTACAGCTCAAAGGTCTTGGATACGAGTGTCATTGTTCTCCTTTACCCCACAGGCCCCTTGCCTGCGGGCTTCTCATGTGACGCGGGCCCCCTGCCCCCGCCACGCTTCAGAGCGTGATTGTTCACGCCCTTACACAAAAAGAGCGCCCCGCTGCGCAGGACGCTCTTAGCATGTACAAATCCTTACTGGATGTTGTCGCGGATGCCCAGAGCCTTGATGAGCTCACGGTACTCGACGATGTCGTTCTTCTTGATGTAGGAGAGAAGACGACGACGACGGCCGACGAGCATGAGCAGGCCACGACGGGTGTGGAAGTCCTTCTGATGGGACTTCATGTGCTCGGTCAGCTCCTTGATGCGCTCGGACAGGATGGCGACCTGAACCTTGGGGTTACCGGTATCGACCGGGGAGTTACCGAACTGGGCGGTCAGCTCCGCCTTGCGCTCTTTGGAAACAGTCATTGTTTCACCTTTCGTTTCGCGTCGCCCGCGGACGACTCTATTCGCCTCGGACTGGGAAGCCGCCGGTGGAGCGAACATCCAAGGTCGAGGTACCAACAGGTCGGTATGTTACCACAAGCGGAGCGCGCCTGCGTATCATCACCGACCCAACATGAATTCCATCGCACGGAGCCGCTGATCGGTGTGCGTGGCGGCCCAAATATGCGAAAGCCCCAGCAAAAACGCGGCCGTATGCGGATCGATTCGCTCGGCCAGAAGGGCATCGAACGTCATGGACATCAGGGCGCGCAGCCATGCGACCTCGCCGACCGATACCAACTCGGCGCCAGGCACGCTCGAGGCGCACGACCCGCACAGAAGCCCGCCGGCTTGGGCCGAGAAATACGAGAGCATGGGATCGCCGCACGAGACGCAAGCCGAGAAATCGGGCCGGTAGCCAACGTGCGACAGCAGCTTAAAGACAAACGCTGCCACGAGCAGGTCCATATGAGCCGAGTCAAGCCCACTGCCAACAAGCGTGAGCGCCCGCTGCGTGATGGCAAAGGTAAATGGATCCTCGGCATCCTCGAACGAGCACACACGCGCAACCTCGGCAATCGCGCTGGCGGCACAGGTCGTCTCGTAGTCAGGAGCAGCACCGAGCGGTGCCTCTAAAAGCTCCGCCTGCGAGACCACGTCGAGTGAGCGACCATGGGCCAACAGCATATCGACGGTACAGAAGAGCTCGCAGCGGGCCGCAAGGCGACCGCCAGGCTTACGTGCGCCCTTAGCCACGGCACGCACCTGCCGTCCCCGCTCGTCGAGCATCGTCAAGATCAGGTCGGTTTCCTTGAGCTTGGTCTTGTCGAGGACGAGCACCTTCGTGCGATATGTGCGAGAGCCTGCCATGAACGCCGAGGCTTAATCTTCGGCATTATAGCCAAAGCGGCGGATCTGCGCCTCGTCATCGCGCCAGCCAGCCTTGACCTTCACGTCGAGCTCCAAAAAGACCTGGGTGCCAAAGATACGCTCAAGGTCACGACGGGCATCGATGCCGATATGCTTGATCATCTCGCCGCCCTTGCCGATGATGATGCCCTTCTGCCCCTCGCGCTCGACGTAAATCGTGGCGTGCACGCGCAGGACCTTCTTAGTCTGCTCGAGCGCGTCGCAGATGACGCCCACGGAGTGAGGGATCTCGTCGCGGGTGCGACGCAGGACCTTCTCGCGCACAAACTCGGCCACGAGGGTCTCGTCGGACGCGTCGGTGCCCATGTCCTCGGGGAACCAACGCGGACCCTCGGGCAAAAAGTGCGCAACGGTCTCGATAAAGGCGTCGACGTTGAAGTTCTTGACCGACGACGTCACGATCTCATCGTCATATTCCATGAGCTCGTGGGCGGCCTTAAGCTGCTCCATGACTTGTGCGGGATCGGCTTCATCGGCCTTGGTGAGCACCAGGACCTTCTTGGAACGGGCGTTTTTGACGCGCTCGGCAACCCAGGCGTCTCCCCTGCCAATCGGTTTGGTGGCATCAATCAAAAACGCGACGACGTCGACATCGTTCAGCTCGAACAACGCGCTCTTGTTGAGCTCGGACCCCAGGCCGTCCTTGGGCTTGTGGATACCCGGAGTATCGACAAAAACCAGCTGGTAACCGGGGCGGTTGACGACGGCGCGCATACGGCGGCGGGTCGTCTGGGCCACCGGAGAGGTGATGGCGACCTTCTTGCCGTAACAGGCGTTGAGCAGCGTGGACTTGCCGGCGTTGGGGCGACCGACCAGGGCCACAAAGCCGCTGCGGAAACCGGGTTCCACGTCGCCAAATCCCGCGAGGCTCTCATCCTCGTCGCACAGTGCATCGAGTTCCTCGTCGCTCATACCCTCAAACGGGTCGAACTCCTCGACATCCTCGAGCTCCTCGGTATCCACCGCGTCCAGGGACTCGTCGTCCAAAATCTCATCGGTAGGCTGCATATTGTCGGACATGGGAATCCCTTTCTAAATAAAGTCGAGCGCGTGGGCAAATACCAGTACGCCCACAATCGCGGCGGTGATGGAAAGAACGTATACGGAGGCGGCGGCGATGTCCTTCGCACGCTTGGCCAGCGGATGGAGCTCCTGGGTCGCTAGGTCGACGATGGCCTCCATAGCGGTGTTGCACAGCTCGCCGTGAATCACCAGGCCACAACAGATGATAATCGTGGCCCACTCGGCAATGTCGAGCCCCACGATACAGCCGGCAATGACAGTGCACACGCCCGCCACGAGCATGACCTTAATGTTGCGCTCGGTCTTGACGGCGGTGACGAAGCCCTCCATGGCGTAGGAAAACGACTTTAAGAAGGACGGATGGTCCTTGTTCGATCCGGGAATCATAGACGGCTCCTAGTCGTGGGCGTGGTTGGTGATGGGGCCGACGTGGACTAGCTTAGGGTCCTCGCCGCGCTCGAGCGCCAGATCGCGCAGGATGGCGTCCTCGCGGGCCTCCATGACCTCGGCCTCGTCGTCCTCGATGTGGTCATAGCCCAGCAGGTGCAGCATGCCGTGAACGAGCATCAGACGGCACTCGTCAGCGGGGCTATTGCCAAAACCGGGGGCCTGACGGGCAATAACCTGCGGGGCCAAGATAATATCGCCGAGCTCGAGCGTCTCATCGGCGGGAATGTCATCGTCAAAGGCCGAATCGCACTCAAACGAGAGTACATCGGTGGTGCGATCGATACCGCGCCACTCGTGGTTGAGCTCGTGCATCTCGTCCTCGTCGACATACGAAAGGGAAATCTCGACTTCACGCTCAACGCCCTCGGCGGCAAGCACGACCTCGCAGATGTGCTCCACCTCCTGCGCATCGAGCAGCGTATCGAGCTCGGCATCGTTGCTGATCAATACACTCAACGGGACTCCTTTCGGTCGCGCGGGCGCTGCTCGCGCACGTCATCATAAGTGTCGTATGCCTCGACGATACGTCCCACCAAGGCATGGCGCACCACGTCGGCGCGCTCGAGGTGCGAAAATGCGACATCGTCGACACGGCCCAAAATCTGCTCAACGTCGGCAAGACCGCCACGACGACCCACCAGGTCGCGCTGGCTCAGGTCGCCGGTAATCACGAACTTGGAGTTAAAACCCAAGCGCGTCAGAAACATCTTCATCTGCTCAGGCGTGGTATTTTGCGCCTCGTCGAGCACCACGAAGGCGTCGCTCAGCGTGCGGCCGCGCATATAGGCAAGCGGGGCGATCTCGATCACGCCGCGCTCCATAAGCTCATCGGTGCGCTCGCGATCCATCATGTCAAAAAGGGCGTCGTAGAGCGGACGCATGTAGGGATCGATCTTTTCCTCAAGGGTACCGGGCAAAAAGCCCAGATTCTCCCCCGCCTCGACAACCGGACGCGTCAAGATCAGACGGCCCACCTCGTGACGCTTGAGCGCGGCAACGGCGAGCGCCATAGCCAGATAGGTCTTACCGGTACCGGCAGGACCCAAGCCAAAGGTGATTGTATGCGAGCGAATGGCATCCACATAGCGCTTTTGCCCGAGCGTTTTGGGGCGAATGGCACGACCGCGATACGAAAGCAGCACGTCATCGCGAAGCGACGTAGCCTCGTGTTCACCGTCGCGCAGAACGGCCAGACAGCGCGAGACATCGTCGGCAGAAAGCGTGCGCCCGGCAGCAGCCTCACGAAAGGCATGTTCGAAAAAACGCGCCACGAGTTCGACCTCATCCGGGTCACCGCTCACGGCGATGCTATCGCCACGGGCGACCACATGGGCGCGAACCAAGTTCTCGAGTGCACGAAGGACGCCGTCGCCGGCGCCCAAAACGCGCGAGGGGTCGATACCCTCGGGAACGGTAAGTCTAATCTTCGAGGCTTCCATGAACCTCCCTGCGCGCATGGACCAAGCCGGAATCATCGACTACGATGATAGCAACATCGAGCAGGCACGGGGCTGTGAGTCCACAGGTATCGTCAAGACGGGCATGATGGAACGAGCCGAGCGTCAGGTTGTCACCATACTCGAGCACGGCACGCTCGACCGTGCCCACGCGACGACGAGCGTCGGCAATAGCGAGCTCCTGTGCCGCGGCCCGCATACGGCGGCTGCGCTCGGCCATGACCTCGGGCGGCACCTGGTCGGGCATATCGGCAGCAAGGGTACCGGGACGCTTGCTATAGCGAAACACGTGCATGCGCGAAAAGCCCACGCGACGGCACAGCGCCAGCGACTCCTCAAACTCCTCGTCCGTCTCGCCGGGAAAACCGACGATGACGTCGCACGAAAGAGACGCCTGGGGCAAGTTGGCGCGAATCATGCGCACCGTCTCCTCGAAGTCCTCGGCGCTATAGGGACGGCCCATACGATGCAGTGTCCTTGTGCAGCCGGACTGCACGGGCAGGTGCAAAAACGGAGCGATGCGCTGCGGATAGCGCGCCATGACCTTAAGCAAGGACTCGGAGATATCCATGGGCTCGACCGAGGAAATGCGCACATGCGGAATGGACGTGCGCTCCATAATCGCCTCGAGCAGTTCATCGATCTCGACGTGTTCGTCAGTCGCGCTCTTGCCATCGTAGGCGCCAAGGTTCACACCCGTCAGCACCACCTCGGGCACGCCGGCCACCTGAGCCTCGCGAACCTGCTCGAGCACGGACTCGACCGGCACGGAGCGCTCGGGGCCGCGAGCCTTCCACACAATGCAATAGGTGCAACGATGGTTGCAGCCGTCCTGGATCTTCACGCCCAGACGCGAGCGACCGAGTGCGTCGACAACCTCGCCGTCGCTGCAGGCGGGAACGTTATCGGACTCAACGCCCAGCACCTCGCAGACGCGTTCGGCGACATCGATCTTGGACGGCTCGGCGATCACGCGGTCCGAAAGCTCCAGCAGCTCCTCGGGATGCAGATTGACCACGCATCCGGTCACGACCACATAGGGCTCGTTTGGATGGGCCAGCGCATGACGGACGGCCTTACGGGTCTTGGCCTCGGCCTCGCCCGTAACGGCACAGGTGTTAATGACGATCAGATCGGCATCCTGAGGCTCCACAATAGCAAAGCCCAGGCGCATAAGATCGGCAGTGATACGGTCAGACTCAACCCGGTTGACACGGCAGCCGAGGTTGACGACGGAAATATGGGGTGCGAGCACGCGGGCTCCTTAATCGAGGATGTCGTCGAGGGCACTCTTGATACGGTCGGTCACCGACTTCTTACCGGATGCGACGTCATCGCCCATCTCGTCGGCAAAGGCGCGAAGCAGCTCGCGCTGCTTATTGGAAAGGTTCGTGGGGACGACCACACGCAGCTGCACGATCAGACGACCGCGCGAACCGCCACCGCCGATACGCGGCATGCCGTAATTGTTGACGCTCACGGTGTCGCCGTACTGGGCGCCGGCGGGGACGCACACCTTGACGACCTCGTCAGGCATAATGCCCTCGACCTCGATCTCGCATCCGAGCGCAGCCTGCGCAATCGAGATATCGCTCACGAGGTACAGGTCGTCGCCGTTGCGCTTAAAACGCTCGTGGTCGGCGACGCGCACGTTAACGATCAGGTCACCCGAAGGCTCGCCGCGAAGGCCGGCCTCGCCAAAACCGCTCACGCGCAGCTGGCGACCGGTCGAAACGCCGGCGGGAATATCGATATCGATCTTTTCGTGCGAAGGCGTGCGGCCCTGACCGTCACAGGTCTCGCAGGGATGGTCGATGACCGTGCCTTCGCCGTGGCAGTCGGGACAGGGCGAAGAGGACTGAACCTGCCCCAGGAAAGAACGCTGGACCGTCGTCACATAGCCCGTGCCATGGCAACGGCTGCACTGCTTTTCCTGTGCGCCCTCGGCCCTACCGGTGCCGTTGCAATCCTCGCAGGGGGCAAGGCGGTCATAGCTGATCGTCTTTTTGCAACCGAGTGCCGCCTCCTCAAGGGTCACCGAAAGGGAGATGGCCATATCGCGGCCGCGACGACGCTCGCGGCGATTTCGGGCGCCACCGCCGGCACCGCCGCCAAAGAACGAAGAGAACAGGTCGTCCATGCCCATGCCACCAAAAATATCGTTGATATCGACGTAGCCCGAACCACCAGGGCCGTCGGCAGTGCCGTAACGGTCGTAGTTAGCACGCTTCTGCTCATCGGAAAGAACGGAATAGGCCTCGTTGAGCTCCTTGAACTTGGCCTCGGCCTCGGGGTCGTCCGAAACGTCCGGGTGTACGGTACGGGCCTTCTTTAGAAACGCGCGCTTAATCGTCCGCGCATCGGCATCCTTGTCGACGCCAAGTACCTCGTAGTAATCCCTATTTTCCGACACGACCGAATCCTTCCGACTTTCATTCTTGTCACAGTGCGTCCTATACCCAAGCTGGGCCGGCCGCAAACAGAGGGCTAGATGTTATTGCATTGCGTAGGGCGAAAGCATGGCACGTTGCGAGCAGCTCGCAAACCAAACCGACACGAGAGCGAACATAAATCCGTTGGCAAAACCGTTGGCAAACTGCATCGCGCCGCGCTTCCACCACAGCAGGCTGCGATGAAGCACACCGTCCGAAAGCACCATGAACAGGCCCATGGTAAACGGAATAAAGCACATCACGGCAAAGGCCGAGAACACGCCCGAGATGGCCGAGAGTACCAAAAACGGCGCCACGATGCCCATCAGGTAAAAACCGGTACGAGCTTTGCCTTCCAAGCGCTCGGCTTCAACATGGGCGCGACCGACCAGGTCGCCGCCCGCGGCACCGTTGGTGCCAGCATGACCCATGCCGCTAATGCGGACCTCATCGCCATCGTGCGTGCCGGCAGGAAACTCAATCGTCTGCTCGGAGGTTACGCGAGTACGACCGCTGCCACCGCAATCAGGGCAGGGGTCGGCTACGACCTTACCGGAACCACCGCACTCGGGGCAGACCGACTGGAACGTGCCCGCACCAAACAGAAAGGACAGGTCGACGTCGATGTGGCCGCGACCGCCGCAGCTCGGACAGGTATGTGCATGCTCGGAGGAGACAGAACCCGAGCCTCCGCAGTGACTACAGGTATCGAAGCGCGTGTAGCGGACGGTCTTGCGGGCACCGCCCTTGGCCTCCTTGGCGTCGAGTTTGATATCGACGACCACATTGGCGCCGTTCTCGGGATTGTAGGCAGCCTGCCCGCGACGCTGCTGGCCCCAGGCGCCACCAAAGGGAAAGCCGCCCTCAAAAGGATTGCCATAGCCTGCGCTGCCGGCGTAGCCGCCACCATAGGGTGAAGCCGTAGGGGCACCGGCAAAGGGATTGCCAGAACGCATGGCGTCGTAGCGCGCACGTTTTTGCTCATCCGAAAGCACGGCATAGGCCTCGGAAACCTCTTTAAACTTTTCCTCGGCATCCGGCTCTTTGTTGACGTCCGGATGGAGCTTGCGGGCCTTTTGCTGAAAGGCCTTTTGAATATCACGCGAGGTGGCGTCCTTGGAGACACCCAGAATCTCGTAGTAATCTTTTTCATTCATCGTCGCCATGCGCGGCAACCTCCTGCTCACAGCAGCGTATATATTCCGGTAATTCTACCCGAGCGGCCTAAGCTAGATCCCAAAACAGCTCGAACAGAACATTTCCATCGAGCCAGCCCAGGTGGGTCGGCGCCAGACGAGCTCGAACATGGCCCGCGACGACATCTGCCGAAGTGAAGGGTCCCTCATGGACCCCGAGCGTCTCGGACACCCAAGTGGCAAGACCCAATTCGAGCGCGCGATCGCAGGCAGCTGCCAGCTCGCCCGTTGGGATGACGCAAGCCGCACGTACCAACAGGTCGGACGCGACACCGCGCGTCATGCGACAAGCGAGCATCAGGTCTTCGGCCGCAGCCTCGCGCTGCGAGAGATATTCGGCCTCGAACGCACTCGCGTCATCGTCGCGTTGCACCAGACGCACGCGATACGCATCGCCGCGAGCGGGCACGCTAGGAAACAGCCCGGCCAAGCGATCGAAATCCTCGGCGTCGAGCATACCGGCGGCAGAGCGACCCAAGCCCAGATAGCCCTGTCCGGTCCAATAGGCAATGTTGTGGACGCATTCATGACCGTCAAGCGCATAGCTTGCCACCTCATAGGGGTGATAACCGGCCGCGCCCAGGCGCTCACGCGCCACATCCATGCATGCTGCCTGAAAATCCTCATCAGGCTCGAGCGACTCGTCGCGGCACGCCATGCGATAAAGGGGCGTCCCCTCCTCGAGCGTGAGCGGGTAGACCGACACATGATGCGGAGCCGCCGCCAGCACGCCATCGAGCGTACGCTTCCAACTCGCTGCAGTCTGCCCGGGAAGTCCGCACATCAGGTCGCACGACACGTCAAGCCCAGCGTTCTTGACCGTCGCGATGGCGGCGAGCGCCCGATCGGCATCGTGAATACGGCCGATGGCGGTAAGTTCGGCGTTATCGAGCGTTTGCACGCCCAGAGAGACGCGTGTGACACCAACCTTGGCAAGCGCAGCGGCAAGTTCGGCGGTCAGCGACTCGGGATTGGCCTCGCAGGTAAACTCAACGGAGGCGCACCACGCACGAATACGACGCGCCAGCTCTACCAGGCGCTCCCCCGCCAGCGACGGCGTACCGCCGCCAACATAGACGGTGCGGATATGGTCAAGGGCCCCAGCCTTGCCAAAAGCATCGAGGCGCGCGAACAACTGCTCAAAATAGGCATCGAGTGAAGCGTCCAGGTCGCACGGGGAAAAGCTGCGCGAGTCAAAGTCGCAGTAGCGGCACTTTTGGGCACAGAACGGCACGTGCACGTACAGCGCGGTGACGGCCACCCTTAAGCCTCCAGCGGATGAGCGGGCACCGACTCACCGGCGGCAAGCGCGGCCTCGCAGACCACCACATCACGCTCGATCTCATCGACCAGCGCCATAAACTCCTCGTACGTGGAGCAGCGCACCACATGGGCACGCCAAGCAGCGGCATGGGGCATGCCTTTTAAGTACCAGCTTGCGTACGTGCGGGCACGCGACATGAGCGGCAGGAGCTCATGCGTCAGCGTTAGGTGCTCACGCAGGGCGTCCAGGCGCTCGACCGAGGAGCGAGAAGGAACCGGCGTGCCATCAAGTGCAAGGGCGCGAGCATCGCCGAACACCCAGGGGTTGCCATAGATACCGCGCGCGATAAACACCGCGCTGGCGCCCGAGTTGCGCAGATGCTCCGCGGCATCCTCGGCGGTAAACACGTCGCCCGAACCGATCACGGGAATCTCAACGGCGTCGGCAACCTCATCGACGACCGACCAATCGGCCTGGCCCGTATAGAGCTGCGTGGCGCAGCGGCCATGCACCGCCACCGCGGCGGCACCGGCGCCTTCGAGCATCTGGGCAAACGTCGCGGCATTACGGTCCTCGGCATAAAAGCCTTTGCGAATCTTGACGGTCACGGGTACATGCGCCGCGCCCACCGCCGCCTCGACGATCTTCTCGGCCAAATCGGGCGTGCGCATGAGCGCCGAGCCCTCGCCCTTGGTAACGACCTTGCGGGCGGGGCATGCCATATTGATATCGATGAGCGACAGGCGATCGCCAACGCGCTCCTCGACGGCGGCGACGGCACTCGCAAACTGATCGGGCTTGGAGCCAAAGAGCTGCACACAAATCTGCTGCTCCTCGTCGGCCGGCAGCACCAGGCGCCACGTTTTGTTGCTGGCATAGGCAAGGCCTGCCACGCTCACCATCTCGCTGTAGGCAAGGTTGGCACCGCGGCGGCGGCACATGATGCGGTAGGCAGGGTCGGTCACGCCCGCCATGGGAGCCATAAGGAACGGTTGCTCGGCATAGGCGCCCAGCAACCGCTCGCTGTATTCGGAAAGCGCCATAGGCCTACTCGTCCACCTTGAGAATCGCCATAAAGGCCTCCTGCGGGACCTCGACCGAGCCGATGGCTTTCATGCGCTTCTTGCCCTCTTTCTGCTTCTCGAGCAGTTTGCGCTTACGCGAAATATCGCCGCCGTAGCACTTGGCAAGCACGTCCTTGCGACGCGCCTTGACGGTGGAGCGGGCAATGATCTTGTTGCCGATAGCACCCTGGATGGGCACCTCAAACAGCTGACGCGGGATGATCTCCTTGAGCTTGTCGCACAGACCGCGGGCCAGGCCATAGGCCTTGTCCTTGTGCACGATAAACGACAGCGCGTCCACCTCATCGCCCGAAAGCAAGATATCGAGCTTCACAAGCTCGGAAGGACGATACTCGTTGAACTCGTAGTCGAGCGAGGCATAGCCCTTAGTGCGGCTCTTGAGCTGGTCAAAGAAGTCCAAGATGAGCTCGGCAAGCGGCATATCAAAGCGCATCTCGACCGATTTGCTCGTCAGGTGGATCATGTCGGTCGTAACGCCGCGGTGCTCGATGGCGAGCTGCATGACGGCGCCCGTGTACTCAGGCGGGCAGATGATCTTTGCCTTGAGGTAGGGTTCCTCGATACGCTCGATGCGCGTGGCCTCGGGAAGGTCCTGCGGGCTGCGGACATCGATCATCTCGCCGTCGGTCTTGTAGACGTGATAGTCGACCGAGGGACTCGTGGCAATGAGGTCCAAGTTGAACTCGCGCTCCAGGCGTTCCTTAACGACTTCCATGTGCAGCAGGCCCAGGAAGCCCACGCGGAAGCCAAAGCCGAGCGCCACCGAGGTCTCGGGCTCCCACACCAACGACGGGTCGTTGACGTGCAGCTTATCGAGCGCGTCACGCAGGTTCTCGTAGTCCTTGTTATCGATCGGGAACAGGCCCGTATAGACCATGGGCTTAGCCTCGCGGTAGCCGGGAAGCGGCTCAGGGCAGGGATTCGACGCCCACGTGAGGGTATCGCCCACGCGCACGGCCTCGGGGTCCTTCAGGCCCGTGACCACGTAGCCCACCTCGCCGACCGTCAGCGCATCGACCGGAGTCTCGGCGGGACGCTTGACGCCCACGCCATCGACCAAAAAGTCACCCTTTGCCTGCATCATGCGCAGGGTATCGCCCTTTTTGATGGAACCGTCAAAGATGCGCACCGTGGCGACGACACCACGATACTCGTCGAAGTACGAATCCAGGATGAGCGCCTTGAGCGGCGCGTTCGCATCGCCCTTGGGCGGAGAGATCAAAAAGACAATGGACTCCAGCAGATCGTGGATGCCCTCTCCGGTCTTGCCCGAGACACACACGGCATCATCGGCAGGGATCGCCAAGTCATCCTCGATCTCGGTCTTGACCTCATCGGGATGGGCCGAGGGCAGGTCGATCTTGTTGATGGCCGGCACAATGTCCAGATTGGCGTTCATGGCGAGCGTCGCATTGGAGACGGTCTGCGCCTCGACACCCTGGGTGGCATCGACGACGAGCACCGCGCCCTCGCAGGCGGCCAGCGAACGCGAGACCTCATAGGTAAAGTCCACGTGGCCCGGCGTATCGATGAGGTTGAACTGATACGTCTCGCCGTCGTCGGCGTCATAGGACACGCGGACGGCGTTGGACTTGATCGTGATGCCGCGCTCGCGCTCGATATCCATGGTGTCGAGCAGCTGCGACTCCATGTCGCGCTCGTCGACGGTATGGGTGAGCTCGAGGATACGGTCACTGATCGTGGACTTGCCATGGTCGATGTGCGCAACAATTGAGAAGTTGCGGATGTGGGAAATGTCAATTGAAGTATTCATGCGGACTATCTTACCCGAGCGATACAAAAAATGGAGCCTGTTCCATAAAACAGGCTCCATTTATGCGCGTAATCTGTGTGGTGTGAAATTTACAACTTAGGCGTTGATGCTGTTCACAAGCTTGGCAAGACCGGACTTGCGGTTGGAAGCCTGGTTCTTGTGGATAACATGCTTGGCGGCAGCCATGTCGAGACGCTTGGTGACGGTCTTGAGGGCAGCCTGGGCCTTCTCGGCGTCGCCCTCGGCGACGGCGGACTGGACGTGCTTGGTCAGCGTCTTGAGCTCGGACTTGACAGCCTTGTTACGCATGCGAGCTGCCTCATTGGTGCGGATACGCTTCTTCTGAGACTTGATGTTTGCCACTTCTGGAGTTCCTTTCGAGTTCCTTGCAAAAAATGTATGACACCTCTGAGACACGGTGAGGTCATGCAAGCGCCTACTATAGCACGCTCCCCCTCAAAGGGATAGAACGAATTTGTCAAATAGGCAGGTATCATCACGATTTTCTCAAGATGTTCGTAATCCAGAGCAAAAGCGCGGTCTGAGAATCGGCCGAACCCTTCAGCGCGAGCTCCACATCGACCGCGCCCTCGAGCGCGGCAACGAGCTCTGCCATCGAAAAGCGACGTGCCCAGGTCAGGTGATTCTTGACCTGCCAGGACTGGAGCTTAAGTGTTGCGGCCAGCTCACGACCCTGTCCGCGCGCATCGAGCGCCTTGGCAACGATAAGCTCGCGAATGCGCCCGCACAGCAATGTGTAAATCCACACGTAGCTCTTGGCGGGCAGTAGATTGAAGAGCTCGAGCGAGCGGCGCATGTCACGGGCCGAGACCGCATTGAGAAAGTCCCAGGGCTGGACTTCGGCCGTGCGCACGATCCAGCGCTCCACATCGGCAAGCTCAATTTGCGGCGCCTCGACCATCTGGGCAAGCTTGGCCAAGTCGTTATCGAGCATGCGAGTGTTCTCGCCCGAGCGCGAAACGAGCTCCTCGGCGGCGGCCGTCGAGATCGACTTGCCGTGCTGCGTCGCCATCTGCTGCACGCGGCGCGGTAGCTCCCAGCGCTTGGTGCCGGAGCAATCGATCACAGCCTTCTTGTCGATCTTGGCGATCGCCTTATACAGGCGCGTGTTCTTGGCAAGCGAGTCGGCGATGATGAGGCAGACCGTTGTGGGGCTGGGACTCGCCAGATACTCGACGAGCGGCTCCGAGACCGCCTTGGCGAGCTTTGAGCAGCCGTCAAGGATTACCAGGCGAAACTCGCTGCCCATCGGAAAGGTGTTAAGCGATCCGATAATGGACTCGATATCGGGGTCCTTGGTCATGTCGCGCTCGTCGAGGTTGAACTCAACCATACCCGACTTTTTCAGACGCGCTTTCATACGCGAGACGGCGTGATCGCGCTTGACTCCGTCGGTACCGACAATCAGATATGCCGGCAGCAGACCGGTTTCGGACATTGCGCTCCCCTCCCGCAGGCCTTCATATTCGTTCCGTGCCATTCTAGCCCAGGGGCCCACCACACGCCAACGACGTCGTCACGGTCGCTGGCATCGCATCGCAAAGCCATTCGCAGTCGGCGTGACGGTAATGTCGCCGTGTTCGATGGTGCACGCGAACACGCCGCCCGCTTCCTTAACGGCATCGATGCAGGCATCGGACGGATGGCCGTATCGATTCCCCTCGCCCGCGCTCGCGAGGGAAAGCTCGGGCTTCAGGACGTCCAGCAACTCACCATCGACTGAAACCTTGGAGCCGTGATGCCCAAGTTTAAGGACATCGATATCCCCCACCTCCTGCACGAATTCCCGTTCTTGGTCGATCTCGGCATCACCGGTGAGGAGCATACGCAGGCCCTTGCCTTCCTGAACATATGAGAGCAGCAGGACAAGCGAGTCCTCATTTCCCTCGCCATCCACGGACTCGAATGGCCACATCACGCGGGCGCAAAATGAGCCGATATCGACCGTATCCCCACGGCGCACCTGCCGATACTCCACGCCAGGTCGGTTCAATACCTCGGCAGGAGCATCCTCCAGCGCATCCGCCGCCACGGCAATCGTACCGACCGAAAACTGTTCGAGCACGGCAGGCAGACCACCCCAGTGATCCTCATCCCAATGCGTCACAAAGACGGCATCGATATGGTGCACGTTATTGCGAACCAACGCCGCCACCACGCGCTCGTCGAGCCCGCAGTCGACGAGTGCCACTGCACCGCCCTGGCGGATAAGAATCGCATCGGCCTGGCCCACATCGAGCACCGTCACAGAAGGCGGAGCAAATCGATCCCAGTAGACGTACGGAATCGCAGCCAGGAACACCAGACATGCAAGCCCCACCGCCACAGGACGTGCACGGGGACGCGGCCACCAGACCAGCAGCACCGCCAGCAAACACGGCACTAGATAAATCCACATGCTATCGGGCGGCACGCTCACGGATGCACCCGGCACGGCGGCAAACAGCTGCTCGAAGAACAGCACGCAACGGGAGGCAATCATGGGCACAACGAGCGCCCAAGTCCGCAACGGTGCCACGAGCGAAAAGGGAACCAGCACGATCGACACGGCAAGCAGTACGCTCACCACCGGACCGATGACCGCATTTGCCAGCGGAGCAATGAGCGAGAACGTACCGAAGGCAGGAATGGTAATGGGAAGTGTCGCCAGTTGCGAGCACAGCGTGACGGAAAGCATGCTGGCAACGTCTGATGGCACACCCAGCTCACCCAAAGCGTAGGTCGCATAGGGGCAAAAGCACAGAATGGCTAAGACGCTGGCACATGAAAGCTGAAAGCCCATCTCGAACAGAACCGTCGGCCGCAGCAGCACAAAGATGGACATGGTTACGAAGAGCGCCGATGCGCCATGCCGGCGCCGCCCCGCGCCGTTTACGACAAGCGTCGCGAACACCATGCAGCACGCGCGCACGGCCGAGGGAGACGCGCCCGTAAAGGCAGCGTAGCCCACAAGCGTTATCGCCAATATCGCCCGTTGAAGACCGCGTGAGCACCGAGTCTTTTGCAATACACCCTCGATTACAAACCCCACGATTGCCAAGTGGCTGCCCGAGACGGCGATAAGATGCGCCGTTCCCGTCACCGAAAACCAGTCGCCCGCCGGCTGGGCGCGCAGCTCGGCCGAACGACCGCAGACGACACCGGCTATAAGTGCACGCGCCGGGTCGGTCGCAGGCGCGATGGACGCAAGCAGCCCATTTCGCATCCGAAGAAGCGACCCCGGAGAGTCCTCATCGACCGACAAAATCCGAACGACTTTAACCTTGCGCACCTCGCCTCGGAGCACGCGCGATCGTCCATACGCATCGTTCTCAAAACGTGAAACGCGACCGATAACACGCACGTGCGCCCCGACCTTGAGCTCGAGGTCGCACGATAGGCGAACCATTGCCAAGTTCTTACCGTCCGCGCGTGCCTCGCAGGTATAGGAATACACGTCGTCGTTTATGGATGGGTCACCCTGCACGACAAACTCAAGGCTGCTTGCCGCTCGACCGTCGAGCGCCTTCGAGGCGCTTAGCACGCCCACAGCCCACCACGCCGAGACGACCGCTCCCGCCACGAGACCGACGGACGCGGCATACAGCCACCGCTTCCAAGGGGCAAGCCGCGCACAAGATTGAGCCAGCACAACGAATACCGCCGCCGTAACGGGAATGGCCCATAGCGGCCCGACCGCCGAAGCCCGCTCCCACAGCAGCGCATCGGCGGCCACGTTGAGCACCAAGGCGCAGCTCATGCACATGCCGGCACACAGGGCCATCGTCCACGGCATCAGAGGCCGCGGAGGCATCACATGCTCGCGCTCGGTCGCACTCATACGCAGATGGAATCTTTGATTTTGGCAAGCTTCTTCTCGCCGATTCCCGACACACGCATCAGATCGTCAACCGAGGCAAAAGCACCGTTCTTTGTCCGCTCATCGATAATCGACTGGGCCATGGAGGGACCGATGCCAGAGAGCGTCTGCAGCTCTGCCGCGCTTGCCGTATTAATATTTACTAGGCCTGTTGCGCCACTCACGCCCGATGATGCGGAAGCCCCACCATCAACACCAACTTCCGCAATGGACGCCTGCTGCTCCCCTACCGTTGGAACGTGAATCTTCTGTCCATCGACGACCTTAGATGCCCGATTGAGCCCCGTAACGTCTGCCTCGGGCGCCAGCCCGCCGGCGGCATCAATCGCCTGAGCCACCCGCGCGCCGTCCTTGAGACGATATACACCGGGCGACACAACGGCGCCATCAACATCGACATAAACCTCTGCCGCGGCAGACGCCTTAGGCGAAGAGCCTTCGGATGTCTTTCCGCTCGAGGCATCGCCGGATCCCGGCTCCACTAACGAACCCGAACCATCAGTGTGCTCAAACGACACACTGCCGGCACCGCCGCCAAGGTTCGCCATCGCCAGTCCACTCGCCATCGCAATGACGACCAGTATCGCCATCACCACTGCCTTATGACCGAGCAGCTTGTCCGCCAAGCGGTCCATCCGTTTGACCCGTTCGTGTTGTTCGCGCTGCGCCATAGCAAAACCTCCCAACAACATCGTGTCAGGAAAAGAGTCCTGCAACAGCCATTCTCCAAAACCGGTTTTCGCGGTCAAACCAAAAGCCGACCAAAACCTTGCGAAATAATGTCCATTTATTCAGGCACACGTCAGCAAATGAGCACTTAGTCGCAAAATGCCCAGATAGCAAAAGACCGACGATGCAAGCGCATCGTCGGTCTATGCACAAATTTACTCGTGATCTTGGTAAATCTCACGCGGAGCAAGCTCCGAATGTTTACGTTTTAAGGTCTTAGGGGCCTTATACGTGTTGCTCTCGAAGTCGATGTACTCGGTCTGCTTGAGCAGGCGCTCGATCATCTCCTCGTGATCGAACAGCTCCCAGGCCTCATGCACGGCATCGAGCTTAGCGTGCGTCTCGGGACGGCGCGGCATAAACAGCGTGCAGCAGTCGGGAGCGGCCTCAGTCGAGATATCGAACGTACCGATCTCCTCGGCGCGCGCGATGATCTCCTGCTTGTCCGAACCGATGAGAGGACGGAACACGGGGATCTTCACGGCCTCGTTGACGGCCATGATGTTCTCAAGCGTTTGGGAGGCAACCTGCCCAAGCGATTCACCCGTAACGATGGCCTTGGCGCCCTCGATGTGTGCAATGCGCTCGGCAACCGAATACATAATGCGGCGATACATGATCACGCGCAGGTTGCTGGGACAGGTGACCGAAATCTCACGCTGGCAGTCGCCAAACGGCACCACGTACAGGCGGCCGATCTGGACACCCGGCTCAAGCGCACGGATGATGTCCTGCACCAAATACTCGCTCGTATCGGGCGTCTGCGGACGACCGGAGAAATGTACCGGCACGCACACCGCACCGCGACGCGCGAGCATCCAAGTCGCCACCGGAGAATCGATACCCGACGACAGCAGCGTCACGACCTTGCCGGCAGAACCCACCGGCAGACCGCCCACGCCGCGCTCGGAGCGCGCGTACACATAAACGCTACCCTGAACCACCAGTACGTGCACCATGGCATCGGGGTCGTGCATTTGAACCTTTTTATCGGGGAAGGCCTCACACAACACCTCGCCCACCTGACGATTGATGTCAATCGAAGTGAGCTCATAGTCGGTATTGGAGCGCTTGGCATGCACCTTAAACGAATCGAAAGAACCAAACTCGCGCAGCGCCTTGACGGCGGCGGCACAGTACTCCTGAGGGTCGCGATTGGTGTGATACGCCAAAGACACGCGAGCAACGCCGGGAACGGTGCGAATGACACGCGCCGCATCGTCGGCCTGATGCTCGTTAAAGGTCACGAGGATATAACCGGAAATTCGAGACACGGCATTCACGGAAAAGGCGGCCAAGGCCGCCTTGATGTTATCCATGAGGATATGCTCAAAATGTGCGCGGTTCTTACCCTTCAGTCCAACCTCGTGATAGTGGACCAGGCAGACGCGAGCCGCCATTTAGGCTTCAGCAACCTTGTGGCCGAGTGCCTTCTCGTAACGGGCCTCGTCGTAAGAGATGTCGCCGTCGACAATCTCGTCCATAGCCATCGAGATGGTATCGGCACCGGAAAGCCCGATGGTGATGTCATCGACATCCTGGACGGCAAGCACGCGGTTGTGCTGGCCACGCAGCATGCTGTTAATGTCGCAGGCGCGCTTGGAGGCAAGCGAAGCAAGCAGGAAGCGGTTGTGATCGGTCTTCTCCAGAAGATCGTCAATGCAAGGCTTAACAACGGACACGGACCTCAGATCCTTTCATGCATATCGAGAACGCGAACGAGCTCATCGGTCGCGCGGTCGAGATCGTCATTAACCACGACGTCGTCGTAGCGGTCGGCAAGGGCAAGCTCATCGGCGGCGTTTGCCATACGCAGCTCAATCGTCTCGGGCGTCTCGGTACCGCGACCGACCAGACGCTCGCGGAGTACCTCAAGCGAAGGCGGCTTGATAAAGATCAGCACGGCCTCGGGGAAACGCTCCTTCACCTGCAGGGCGCCCTGGACATCGATCTCCAAAATCAGAGATGCGCCAGAGGCGAGCTTGGATGTGACCTCGCTCACCAACGTGCCGTAGCAGTTACCGTGGACCTCGGCCCACTCAACAAACTCACCGTTTGCCACGCGGCGGTCGAACTCCTCGCGCGTCAGAAAAAAGTAGTTGACGCCGTCGACCTCACCTTTGCGTGGTGCTCGCGTGGTAGCCGAAACCGTCAGGCCCAGGTTCGAGCGGCGCTCGCGCACACGAGTGACGAGCGTACCCTTGCCTGCGCCTGACGGTCCAGAAATCACAAAGAGCTTGGAATCCTGAGCGCTCACTTATTTGGTCAGCTGCTCGAGGAGCTGCTCGCGCTGACGGACGCCGAGGCCCTGGACGCGACGGGTAGCGGAGATACCGAGCTCCTCCATGATCTTGGCGGCCTTGGCCTTGCCATAACCAGGGAGAGACTCGATGAGGGTGGAAACCTTCATGCGGGAAGCGATGGGGTCATCGGAGTTGAGCACGGACTCGAGGGACTTCTCGCCCTTCTTGATCTGCTCGCGAAGCTCAGCGCGGGCGTGACGTGCGGCAGCAGCCTTCTCAAGAGCCTGCTTGCGCTGCTCATCGGTAAGCTGAGGGAGTGCCATTCGTACCTCCAAAAAGTTGGGTTATATCTGATTCAATAATTGGCATTTTAGCACGTAGAACGTACAAAATGCCCAATCGCGGCTCCATAGGTTAGACGATACCCGCAAAAAGTGCAATATACTGCGCCCAAAGTTAAGCCCCTGACCTGCGATTCCACACAAAGGATGGGAAAGTTTACGCAGGCACAGGGGCTATTTTGTGCTAATGAGACCCAAAAGTGGTGACTTAGGGGAATCTTTTACGCGACGTTTTCGACCAGCTCGGTGACGATGGCGTCAAAGGCGGCAACCGGATCGTCGGCACCGGTGATGGGACGGCCCACCACAATGTGGCTTGCACCGCGCTCGATAGCCTGGGAAGGCGTCGCCACGCGGGACTGGTCACCAAGGGCGGCACCCACCGGACGCACGCCCGGAGTCACGATCAGGGCCTCAGGACCCAGCAGCTCACGCATGTCGTGAGCCTCCATCGGCGAGCACACGATGCCATCGATACCGTTGGCCTGAGCGAGCTTTGCCAGGCGGGCGGCCTCCTCGGACACGGGCGACTCGACGCCGATCTCGCTCAGGGCATCCTGATTCATGCTCGTGAGAACGGTGATGGCGACGAGCTTGGCGCGGTCCTCGCGCGCCTCCTCGGCACCCTCGCGGCAGGCAGCGAGCATGGCGCCCGAACCCAAGCCGTGAACCGAAAGCAGGTCGGCACCGGCAAGCGAGGCCGAACGGGCGGCACCGCGAACCTGATGCGGAATATCATGGAACTTAAGGTCAAGGAAGACCCTAAAGCCCAAATCCTTGAACGTCTTGACGATCTCAGGACCCTCGGCGTAATAGAGCGTCATGCCAACCTTGAGCCAGGCGGCATGGCCCGAAAGCTCGTGGGCAAGCTCGAGCGCACGCTCACGGTCGCAGTCGAGAGCGACGATAACACGGTCGCGGGCATCGGTCTCTAGCATTCGAACGCACCTACCAGTTCGTTGATGTCCTTTACGCCCTGGGACTCTGCCCAGGCCTCGAGCTCGTTCGCGATCTTGAGCGAAGCGCACGGATCGACGAAGTTGGCCATGCCGACCGACACGCAGGTGGCGCCGGCCAGAATAAACTCGGCCGCATCCCCGCCGGTCATGACACCGCCGACACCGTTGATGGGGATATCGACGGCCTGGGCGACCTCCCAGACCATGCGCACGGCGATGTGGTGGCAAAGAGGGCCCGAAAGGCCGCCCTTGGGTTTGGCAACGCGGGACTTGCGGGTGTGCACATCGATGGCCATGCCCTGGATGGAGTTGATGACCGAAAGGCCGTCGGCGCCGGCAGCCTCGAGGGCCTTGGCGATCTCGGCGACGTTGACCGGCGCCATCTTCACGAACAGCGGCTTATCGGTCACCTTGCGGCAGGCAGCCATAACGGAAGAGGCGCCCTCAGGCGTGGAGCCCATGGCGGCACCGCCGGCGGCGATATTGGGACAGCTGACGTTAATCTCGTAGCCGGCAGCCCAGGGGCACAGCTCGACATACATCTCGAGCGCGCGGACAAACTCCTCGACGGAGTGACCGGCGACCTGGCAGATGACCTGGCAGCCGTCCTTGGAGAGCTGCTCGAGCCACGGACCGGACTCACGGGCAAAGGCAGCCACACCGGGGTTCTGAAGCCCCACGGAGTTGATCATGCCGCCCGGGATCTCGGCCATGCGAGGCGCGGGGTTGCCGGGCCAGGGCTCGGCAGCACAACCCTTAGTGGTGATGGCGCCCAGCTGGGAGACATCAAAGAAGTTCTGGAACTGCCAACCGTAGCCAAAGGTACCGGCTGCGGTGTTGATGGGGTTCTGCATCTTGACGCCGCCGAAATCGACGGCCATGTTCACGGTACCCACTAGAAGACCACCACCTTGGAAGCATCGAACACGGGGCCGCACATGCAGGCGCCCTTCATACCGTCGACCGTCTCTACATTGCAGGTGTTGCAGGCGCCAAAGCCACAGCTCATCATACGCTCGAGCGACACCTCGCAGTACGCACCGGCCTCGGCGGCAGCGGCGGCGACCTTCTTCATCATGACGGCGGGACCGCAGCTGGCGACGTAGTCATAACCGCCCTCGCCGAGCAGCTCGGCGGCAGGATCGGTGCAGAAGCCGTGCGTGCCCAACGAGCCGTCGTCGGTGCATACGTCGACCGTATCGCACAGAGCGCGGAACTCATCGACGCCCACGGCCTTGGAAGCGGTGCCAAAGCCCAGGCATACGTCCACATCAACACCCTGCTCGGCAAGCATACCGGCAAGACACAGCACAGGCGGAACGCCGATGCCGCCGGCGACGAGCAGGGCCTTCCTGGTGCCCTCGGGAACAAGCCAGCCGCGGCCGCCAGGGCCCAACAGGTTGGACTTGGAGCCGGGGGCCATCTGCGACAGACGACGGGTGTCGTCACCCACGACGGCGTACCACAGCTCGACGGTGCCGGCCTGGGCGTCGGCGCGATAGAAGCTCAGGGGCACACGAAGCAGCGAGGACGCATCGCCGGGCACGGCGATGTTCACAAACTGACCGGGCTTGAGCGCACTTGCAAGCTTGGGGGCCGAGATGACGAGCGAGAAGATGCCATCGGCGATCTCCTGGTTCGAGACGACCTCGAAGTCGTGCATGCGTGCAGTGGAAGGTGTGGGCATAGACGCTCCAATCCCCCATGCGGTTGCATGGTCCAAACGAACAGAAAGCGCGGCACCGCAAGGGCGCCGCGCACAAAAGCGATAAGGCTATGCTAGCAGATGCAGCCGTCGGCGAGCGTCTGCTTACCGCCGACAAACACATCGGTGGCACGACCGGTAAGCGTGCGGCCGGCGAAACCGGAGTTCTCGGCGCGCGACTCGTAGCCGTCCTCGCCGACCGTCCAGGTGGCGGACGCGTCGAAGACAGTCAGGTCGGCAACGGAGCCCGCCTTAACCTGAACCTGGTCGAGGCCCAGGATCTCACGCGGCTTGATGGCCATGAGCTCGACCATACGGCCCATGCTCATCTTGCCCGTGTTGACCAGCTCGGTGAGCACGAGCGACAGCGAGGTCTCGAGACCGATCATGCCAAAGGGCGCAAGCTCGAACTCGCGGGCCTTCTCCCACGGGGTATGGGGAGCGTGATCGGTAACGATCACGTCGACGGTACCGTCGATGACACCCTGACGAATGGCCTCGGCGTCCTCGTCGGTGCGCAGCGGCGGATTGACCTTGAGCGAGGTGTTGTAGGTCTCGTCCAAGTCGTTCTCGGTCAGGAACATGTGGTGCGGGGTGGCCTCGCAGGTCACCTGGACACCGGCGGCCTTACCGGCACGCACGAGCTCGAGACCGTGAGCGGTGGAGATGTGCTGGATGTGCAGCTTGGCACCGGTCAGCTTGGCGATCTCGATGTCGCGGGCGATCTGAAGCTCCTCGCCGGCGGCCGGCCAGCCCTCGAGGGCCAGACGGGTCGAGACCTTGCCCTCGTTGATCTGGCCGTGGCCGACCAGATCCTCGTCCTGGCAGTGGCTCATAAAGACCTTGCCGAACATCTTGCCGTAGTCCATGCAGCGACGGAGCATGCCCGCGCCCTGCACGCCGCGACCATCGTCGGTGAAGGCGACGGCGCCGTGGGCGACCATATCGCCCATCTCGGACATGGCCTCGCCCTTAAGACCGCGGGTCATGGCGCCCGACGGATAGACGCGGCAGTGACCGACCTCGGCAGCACGGGACTTAACGAACTCCACGACGGTACCGTTATCGGTAACGGGATCGGTGTTGGGCATGGAGCACACGCCGGTAAAGCCGCCCTTTGCAGCTGCGCGGGTGCCGCTCTCGATGTCCTCTTTGACCTCGTAGCCGGGCTCGCGAAGGTGAACGTGCATATCCACCAGGCCGGGGACGAGGTACTTGCCGGAAAGGTCGCGGACCTCGACTCCCTCGGCGGCGAGGTTCTCGCCGACCTCGGCGATCTTGTCACCGTCGATCAGGACGTCGACGACACCGTCAAGCTCGACAGACGGATCGACGACGTGGGCATTCTTAAGAAGCAAGGCCATTATCGGCACCTCCAAGCAGCAGATACAGGATAGCCATACGCACGCAGATGCCAGCGTAGACCTGCTCCAGGATGACGGAGCGTTGCGGGTGGTCGGCCATGTAGGAGTCGAACTCGACACCGCGGTTGATGGGGCCCGGGTGACAGATGATCGCATCGGGCTTCATGAGCTTCTCGCGGTCCTTGGTCAGACCGAAGAGCTTGTGGTACTCGCGAATCGTGGGGAACGGTGCGCCCTCGAGGCGCTCCTGCTGCACGCGCAGCATGTAGACGACGTCCAGCTCGGGCAGGACGGAATCGAGATCGCTCGTCACGTGGTCGCAGCCCAGGACCTCGGGTGCCGGCGGCAGCAGCGTGCCGGGGGCGACGGCGTAGGTCTCGCAGCCCATGATCTTCAACGCGGGGATCAGCGAGCCGCAGACACGGGAGTGGGAGATGTCGCCGACGACGGCGACCTTCAGACCATGGAAGTCACCCTTGTGCTGCCAAATGGTGTACAGGTCGAGCAGGGCCTGCGTGGGGTGGTTATGCTTGCCATCGCCGGCGCAGATAACGCTCGCGGGCGAGTTCTGCGTGACGATGTAGGGCGCGCCGGCGTGCTTGTCACGCACGACGATGCAGTCGATCTTGTAGGCGTTGAGGGTCTCGACGGTATCGACGAGGCTCTCGCCCTTGACCGTGGAGGTCGAGGAGCCGCCAAAGTTGAGGCTGTCGGCCGAAAGACGCTTCTCAGCGAGCTCGAAGGAGCTGCGGGTACGCGTCGAGGGCTCGTTGAACATGTTGACGATGGTCTTGCCCTTGAGCGTGGGGACCTTCTTGATCGCACGCTCGTTGACCTCGGAGAACGCCTTGGCGGTCTCGAGGATGAGCTTAATGTCCTCTTCGGAGTACTCGGTAATGTCGATCAGGTGTTTATGGTTGAACGCCACGGTACTACTCACCTCCCAGCGGCGCGGAGCCCACGTGGGAACCCGGCGCGACGTCGCTGATCTCGACAGCGGTACGGCCGTCGACTTCCTTCATATATAGGTGCACGTTCTCCTCGTGAGACGAGGGAACGTTCTTGCCGACAAAGTCCGGCGAGATGGGAAGCTCGCGGTGACCGCGGTCAACGAGAACTGCCAGCTCAATGCGGCTCGGGCGGCCCAGGTCCATGACGGCGTCCAGAGCGGCGCGGATGGTACGACCCGTGTACAGGATGTCGTCCACCAGCACGACGCGCTTGCCGTCGACGCTGAAGGGAATGTTGGTAGCGTGGATCGCGGGAGCGAAATTGGTCGCATAGTCATCGCGGTAGAAGCTGATGTCGAGGCTGCCGAGCGGAACTTCGACGCCCTCGATCTCCTTGATCTCTTCGGCGAGCTTCTTTGCCAGAAGGTCGCCGCGCGTGACGATGCCGACCAGAGCGAGGTCTTCACAGCCCTCGTTGCGCTCGAGAATCTCGTGCGCGATGCGGGTCATCGCTCGGTTGACGGCGGTCTCGTCCATGATGACCGCCTTGGGGGAAGTCGTGCCCATCGATCTCCTTCCTCACATGTCTTGACTGCTGACACAGTCAAAAAAATAGATGCCCGACCGCTCAAAGCGGACCAGACACCCACAAGGAAGGGCTGCTCTATGGCAGCTATGTAATTCCATGTGGGTATCTCGTACCCCTTTAATGGTCAAGGGATAGTGTAGCCAACCTCGAGCTTAATTGCGAGCATAAATACAGAGCAATCCGTAAACGGAGCCCAACGCTCAATAAACCTATATATATTTGTGGGACGAGCTTGAAAACGCACGCACGAGCTGGCATAATCCCCTCTGCTGCACGCAAATCGGATCTACGTCCAGGGCCGTAGCGTGAGCACTATCGCCAAAAGAGGAATATCTCTGTGTAGATTACGCACAGGGAGCTGCTTCTGTGCTATAGTTCAGGCTTGTTTGTTAACGCGACATGTTCGTTTGTCGCCCAAGGAGGGTCAGTTATGTCCAAAGTTTGCGAAGTTTGCGGTAAGCACCCCGTTGCCGGTCGCTCCATCAGCCACTCTCACCGCGTCACCAACCGTAAGTTCCGCCCCAACATCCAGCGCGTCTACGTCGTCGTCGATGGTCACCGTCGCAAGATGAACGTTTGCTCCACCTGCCTCAAGTCCGGCAAGGTTGCGCGCTCTTAAATAAGGTCTTACCAACAAGTACCTCGGACTCTCCGGGTCAAAGACCTCGCGTTCACATAGAACTTACCAAAGGCGCCCTCCCCTACGGAGGGCGCTTTTTTGCACTCATTGGGGACAGACTTACATGAGTGTTTGCACGCATTGGGGACAGACATGGCGCACGCAAGCGGCACACCGACTGGCTCCGGCCCCTGCCTCACGCTGCATCCTTCCAGCCTGCAGTTGCCTTGGTCACGCTCGTGGCGCCGATACCGGTGATACGAGCAATTTGCTTAACCGTGAGATGTGCCCGCCTGAGCCTCAGCAGGCAGGCATCGCGTTCGGGGCGTGGCAGGGCCTTGAGCAGCGCAGGATCTATGCTCGGCAGGACTTCGCGCGCAACGGAAAAGGCCTCCTCATCGGGGATCCGCCGGCGTGGAAGAACCTCCACTGACCAGATGCGCCCGGCAACTTCCTCGAGATGCTCGCAATATCGACGAGACCCGCCGACAATATCGAGCATAGGGGCCGCATCACAGATGTCAAAGGGATCGTAGCCCAGCTGGTATGCCTTGTAACTTGACCAACGGTACACCTCGAGTGAGCTGATCGCACCTTTCACCGGATTGAGATGGATATAATCGAGCAGCTGCACCGCCTGCATGTCGGACTCAACCGCGACCCGCGAATAGCGATTGTTAAACAGATGCCCCGTTCTCCCCGTTTTCCCATTGAAATACTTAGCATATGCCGTCAGCGCGCACTGCATTGCCTTTGAAAGGTTGTCAAATGGGTCATCAACCATCAAATGGAAGTGATTGTCCATAAGGCACCAAGCCAACACCGCCACTTCATGGCGCGCAAACCTGTCCGAGATATCCGATAAGAAACGATAACGGTCGGAGTCATCTTCAAAAATAATCTGTTTGGAGTTGCCGCGGTCAAAGACGTGGTAATAGCCGGTGATCGAAACGGGGCGGGCGCATCGGGGCATAATCTCTCCTTTCAAAACTGTTCAGGCAACACCTAAAAGGAGAGAAGCAACGCGAAATGCTGAGCCTGCAACCTATTTATATCCAATAAGCGGCAATAACAGGCCCAGAACGGCAAAATGGCAAATCGATGTCTGTCCCAAATAAGTGAAAGCACTCATGTAAGTCTGTCCCTAATGAGCGGGGCGATGGCAAGCAGATAGTTTTAGTTGAAACGGTTCATTTGATTGAAGCGTTTTAGTGTGCCTTTTAGAGGAATCTGACCGTTCACCGAATTATTTCTTGCTATCATGCAAGGCGTAGGGTAAATCTCCGATCGCAAGGAGACACAAATGGTGAAAAAGTCACCGGAAAACACTACTCCCGCAATTGTGGACAACGTAGAGGCGCTTGAGGCTAAGCTCGCTCAGATGCGAGAGGCCCAGGCGCTTTTTGCTACGTACACGCAGGAGCAGGTCGACAAGATCTTCTATGAGGCCGCCATGGCCGCCAACAAGGCTCGTATCCCGTTGGCGAAGATGGCCATCGAGGAGACCGGCCGCGGCGTTCTTGAGGACAAGGTCATCAAGAACCACTACGCCGCAGAGTACATCTACAACGCTTACAAGAACACC
The DNA here is from genome assembly GCF_015546965.1 of Collinsella aerofaciens. Lineage (GTDB taxonomy): Bacteria > Actinomycetota > Coriobacteriia > Coriobacteriales > Coriobacteriaceae > Collinsella > Collinsella aerofaciens_X. Next base: position 222,051 of record NZ_JADMUF010000002.1, on the reverse strand, counting down.
AAGACCTGTGGCGTTCTGGAGCGCGACGAGGCTTACGGCATCACCAAGATCGCCGAGCCCATCGGCATCGTGGGCGCCGTCATCCCGACGACCAACCCCACCTCCACCGCGATCTTCAAGACACTGATCAGCCTGAAGACCCGCAATGCCATCATCATCTCCCCGCACCCGGCTGCCGCCAAGTGCACCATCGCCGCTGCCAAGCTCGTGCTTGACGCCGCCGTCAAGGCCGGCGCCCCCGAGGGCATCATCGGCTGGGTCGATGTCCCCTCCATCGAGCTGACCAACATGGTCATGCGCGACGTCGACATCATCCTCGCCACCGGTGGCCCGGGCATGGTCAAGGCCGCTTACTCCTCGGGCAAGCCCGCCCTGGGCGTTGGCGCCGGTAACACCCCGGTCGTCATCGATGACACCGCCGACGTGCTGCTCGCCGTCAACTCCATCATCCACTCCAAGACCTTCGACAACGGCATGATCTGCGCTTCCGAGCAGTCCGTGACCGTCATCGACACTATCTATGACCAGGTTAAGGCTGAGTTCCAGAAGCGCGGCTGCTACTTCGTCAAGCAGGGTGCCGAGATGGAGGCCCTGCGTGCCGCCATGTTCAAGAACGGCGCCCTCGATCACCGCATCCCCGGCATGGCTGCCGCTAAGATCGCCGAGCTCGCCGGCATCGAGGTTCCCGCCAAGACCAAGATCCTGATCGCCGAGGTCACCTCCACCGACCCCGCCAAGGAGGAGTTCTCCCACGAGAAGCTCTCCCCGGTCCTGGCCATGTACCACGCCAAGGACTTCCAGGAGGCCGTCGACAAGGCCGAGCAACTGGTGCTCGCCGGTGGCCCGGGCCACACCGCCTCTCTGTACGTGCACCCCGCCCAGGCCGAGAAGATCAGCCTGTTCGAGCACGTCATGAAGGCCTGCCGTATCGTCATCAACACCCCGTCCTCGCACGGCGGCATCGGTGACCTGTACAACTTTGGCATGAAGCCGTCTCTGACCCTGGGCTGCGGCTCCTGGGGCGGCAACTCCGTCTCCGAGAACGTTGGGGTGAAGCACTTGATCAACGTTAAGACTGTGGCCGAGCGCCGCGAGAACATGCTGTGGTTCCGCGCTCCCGAGAAGGTCTACTTCAAGAAGGGTTCCACGCCCGTCGCCCTCGACGAGCTGGGCAATGTCATGGGCAAGAAGCGCGCCTTCATCGTCACCGACCAGTTCCTCTTCAAGAATGGCAACACCCGCGCCATCGAGGCCAAGCTCGACGAGATGGGCATCGCCCACGATTGCTTCTACGACGTCGAGCCCGATCCGTCGCTGCAGTGCGCACGTCGTGGCGCCAAGCAGATGGCTCTCTTTGAGCCGGACGTCATCATCGCCGTCGGCGGTGGCTCCGCTATGGACGCCGGCAAGATCATGTGGATGATGTACGAGCACCCCGAGTGCAAGTTTGAGGACATGGCCATGGACTTCATGGACATCCGCAAGCGTATCTTCACCTTCCCCGAGATGGGCAAGAAGGCCTACTTCGTCGCCGTCCCGACCTCCTCGGGTACCGGCTCCGAGTGCACGCCGTTCGCCATCATCACCGACAAGGAGACCGGCATCAAGTGGCCGCTCGCCGACTACGCGCTGCTCCCCAACATGGCTATCGTCGACGCCGACAACTGCATGACCGCCCCGCGCGGCCTGACCGCCGCCTCCGGCATCGACGTCATGACCCACGCCATCGAGTCCTACGTCTCCATCATGGCTTCCGACTACACCAAGGGCCTCTCCGAGCGCGCTGCTAAGCTCGTCTTCGAGAACCTGCCCTCCAGCTTCACGAACGGCGCCAAGGACCCGCATGCCCGCGAGGAGATGCACAACGCCTCCTGCATGGCCGGTATGGCCTTCGCCAACGCCTTCCTGGGCCTCAACCACTCCATGGCCCACAAGCTCGGCGCCTTCCATCACCTGCCCCACGGCCTCGCAAACGCCGTCATCCTGACCCGCGTCATGCGCTACAACGCCGCCGAGGCTCCCGTCAAGATGGGCACGTTCTCCCAGTATCCTTACCCCAACGCGCTGCACAACTACGCCGAGATGGCCAAGTACTGCGGCATCGAGGGCAAGGACGACAAGGAGGTCTTCGAGAACTTCATCACGAAGCTCGAGGAGCTCAAGGACTTCATCGGTGTCAAGAAGACCATCGCCGACTACGGTGTTGACGAGCAGTACTTCCTCGACACCCTCGACGAGATGACCGAGCAGGCATTCAACGACCAGTGCACCGGCGCTAACCCGCGCTACCCGCTCATGAGCGAGATCAAGGAGCTCTACCTGGACGCCTACTACGGCCGCGAGCCTCAGGACTACGCCGTCTGCTAGTTTTAGCACGGTTTTTAACGGCGGGGGTGCACGGGTGTTTCACACACCCCCGCCGTCGCTTCTATCGCATCGTTGAAAGGATGCAACCATGCTGCTACCCGATTCCAAGACCGAGCTCGTCCGCCGTGGCAACAAGGTCGTTTACGACCTGGGCGACAAGATCGTCAAGGTCTTTAACGAGACCAAGCCTGTCTCCGACGTGTTCAACGAGGCTTTGAATCTTGCCCGCATCAATGAGTGCGGCATCCGCAGCCCCAAGGCTCTCGAGGTTTCCCAGCTCGAGAACGCCAACGGCTGGGCGCTCGTGACCGAGAAGGTTCCGGGCACCACCCTTGCCGAGAAGATGACTGCCGAGCCCCAGCGCTTTGGTGAGCACCTCGAGGTGTTCGTCGACCTCCAGATCGAGATCCACGGCTACACCTCCCCGCTGCTCAACCGTCAACGCGACAAGTTCGCCCGCATGATCGACAGCCTTGATCAGCTCAATGCCACCACGCGCTACAACCTTCAGGAGCGCCTGGACGGCATGACCAAGGAGTTCAAGGTCTGCCACGGCGACTTCAACCCCTCCAACGTCATCGTCGGCGACGACGGCCAGCTCTATGTGTGCGACTGGGCACACGCCACCCAGGGCTCCCCTGCTGCCGACGTTGCCACCACCTACCTGCTCTTCGCCCTCAACAGCAAGGACCAGGCCGAGGCCTACCTGGAGCTCTACTGCGACCGCGCCGACATGCCCATGCAGGTCGTGCGTCAGTGGACGAGCATCGTCGCCGCTTCCGAGCTCGCTCGTAAGCGCAACGTGAACGATGAGTTCCTGAAGAACTGGATCGACGTCGTCGATTATCAGTAATATCTGAGCGATTTATTTCGCATCGGAGGCACAAAGGAAAACCCCGCAGCTCATATGGGCTGTGGGGTTTTCCTTTTAGATATCGAGGATGCTACAAGATAAAAGGACGGCCCCGCATCCCCCCGTTCTGGAGAAATGCGGGGCCGTCCCGTATATCGAACTACAAGCGAAATCGTCGATTAACGGCGGGCCGCCTTAACAAGCTCGGCAACCTTGGCGACGACCTCGTCAATCGCCACGTCCTCACGCTCGCCCGTAGCACGGTCCTTGAGCTCAACGGTACCGTTCTTAAGGCCGCGCTTGCCGAGCACCACCTGATACGGGAAGCCCATAAGGTCGTTGTCGGCAAACTTAAAGCCGGGACGCTCATCGCGATCGTCGACGACGACCTCGATGCCCTCGGCGCACAGGCCCTCGACGATTTGGTCGCAAACGGTAGCGCACTCTTCCTTCTTGGGATCAAGCGGAATCACCGCAACCTCGTACGGGGCAACGGAGACTGGCCAGACGATGCCGTGCTCGTCGTTGTGCTGCTCCACGACGGCAGCGAGCGAGCGAGAAACGCCCACGCCGTAGCAACCCATGATCAGCGGCTTCTCCTTGCCGTCCTCGTCCATAAAGGTGGCACCCATGGCCTCGGAATACTTGGTGCCCAACTGGAAGACCTGAGAGACCTCGATGCCGCGAGCAGCAGAGAGCGGCTTGCCGCAGTGCGGGCAGGGATCGCCGGCAACGACGGTTACCAAGTCGGCCCACTCGTCGACGGTAAAGTCGCGCTCGGGGCAGGCACCGGTAAAGTGATAATCGACCTCGTTGGCACCGCAGGCCCACTGCTTGGACTCGCGCAGGCTCTCGTCGCACACCAGACGAATGCCCTCGGGCAGGTTAACCGGTCCGATAAAGCCCTTATGCAGACCGTAGGTCTGGAGCTCCTCATCGGTCATCATACGATAGCCCTTGCCAAAGACGTGCTCGGCCTTGCAGTCATTGAGCTCATGATCGCCCGGGACAATGGCCACGACGGGCTTGCCCTCGGCGTCGATGAGTGCCAGCGACTTGCGCGTGCCGTTCTCGGGGAAGCCGAAGAACTTTGAAACGGCCTCGATGGTGCCCATGCCCGGAGTCTCGACCTTGGTAAGCGTACCATCGCCAGGACCCTCGGTCACAACGACCTTGGTGCTTGCGGCCTCATCGTCGGCAGCGAAGCCGCACTCATCGCAGTAGACGAGCGAAGCCTCGCCGGCGTCGGCCAAAGCCATGTACTCGACGGAGGTATCGCCACCGATCTCACCGGAGTCGGCAACAACGGGCAGGGCCTTGATGTAGCAGCGCTCGCAGATGTTGGCGTAGGCCTGCTTCATCTTGTCGTACTCCTCCTGCAGGCTCTCCTGCGTGGCAGAGAAGCTGTAGGCATCCTTCATGATGAACTCGCGACCGCGCATCAGGCCAAAGCGGGGACGGAACTCGTCACGGAACTTGTCCTGGATGTGGTAGAGGTTGACGGGAAGCTGCTTATAGGAGCGCAGTTCATTGCGCACCAGGGCGGTGACAGTCTCCTCGTGGGTGGGGCCCAGCACGAACTCGCGGCCGTGGCGGTCATCAAAGCGCACGAGTTCCTTGCCATAGGCGTCGATGCGGCCGGACTCGCGCCATAGCTCAGCGTCGACCATAATGGGCATCATGAGCTCCTGGGCGCCGGCGGCATCCATCTCGTCGCGCACGATGTTCTCGATCTTGCGAATCGAGCGCCATGCGAGCGGCAGGTAGGAATACAGACCGGCGGCCTCCTTGCGAATCATTCCGGCACGGAGCAGCAGGCGGTGGCTGGCGAGCTCAGCGTCCGCCGGATCCTCTTTAAGCGTCGGCGCATAGAGCTTAGACATATACATTGCTCGGGTCATTTATTTCTCCTCAATAAGTTTGTCGACCTCTGCCATAAGCGCGTCGACAATTTGGTCCTCAGCTACTTTACCAATGATCTGGCCATGCGAAAAGAGCAAGGCCTGACCACGTCCGCAAGCAACGCCCAGGTCGGCATCAGAAGCCTCACCGGGGCCATTAACGGCACATCCCATCACAGCGATAGAAAGCGGCGCGGAGTAGTTCTTAAGCCGCTCGGTGACCTCCTCGGCGATGGGAATGAGGTTAACCTGGCAGCGGGCGCACGTGGGGCACGAGACAATCTCGGGGCCACGGCGACGCAGGCCCAGCGACTGCAGAATACCCCAGGCAACCGGCGGCTCCTCAACCGGATCGGCCGTGAGAGAGACGCGCATGGTGTCACCGATACCCTCAGACAGCAGAATACCAAGGCCCACCGAGCTCTTAATGGTGCCCTGAAGCTTGGTACCCGCCTCGGTTACGCCCAAGTGAAGCGGAACGTGAGGAATCTCACGCGACAGGGCTCGATAGGTATCGAGCGTCGTTTGCACGCTATGGGCCTTGGCCGAAAGCACAATGTTCGTAAAGCCGCGGTCTTCAAAATGCTTGACGAAACGCTCGCTCGACATCACGAGCTTTTCGGGCTGCGTGAGGTCTTCGCGCTCGGCGATATCCTGCTCAAGCGAGCCCGCATTCACGCCAATGCGAATCGCGCACCCAGCGGCGCCCGCGGCATCGATCACGGCATCGACCTTGGCCCAATCGCCAATGTTGCCGGGATTGATGCGGAGCTTGGCAGCACCGGCCTCCACAGCGCCAATGGCCAGCTTGTGGTTAAAGTGGATATCGGCAACGATTGGCACCGGAGACTCGGCACAGATGGTGCGGAAACCCTCAAGCGCGGCCTCGGTGGGCACGCTCACACGCACGATATCGCAGCCAGCCTGCGCCAACGCGCACACTTGCGCAAGTGTTACCTGGGCATCAGCGGTATCGGTGCAGGTCATGGATTGGACCACCACCGGCGCACCGCCACCGATCTGCACACCGCCCACATGTACGGGACGCGTCAGCTCGCGAGGTAAAGGATGGGATAAAGACAATCCAAACACTCCCCTACAGAATAAATCGAAGGATGTCGGAACGAAGCATATAGACAAACAGCAGCGCAAAGAGCGCAATGCCCACATAGCTCACAATCGTCTGGACCTTGAGCGGAAGCTCGCGGCCCGCAATCTTTTGAATGATCTCGATGACCAGCTTGCCGCCATCGAGCGGTGGGATGGGCAGCAGGTTCATAAAGCCAAGCGAGAACGAAATGAGGGCGGCAAACGAAAGGAACGTGGCAGGGCCGGCAGCAGCAGCCTGTGAGGACATAACGCTAATACCCACGATCGAAGAGGACTGATCGAGAATCTCCATCGTATGTTGCGGCTGGAGCAGGCGCATCACACCCTCCGCTGTCTGCACGACATAGGAGAACGACAGGCGAGCCGACGTGATGGGGTCTAAACGGACCACCTGCGTAGAGGCATACACACCCAGACGCTCGTCCTCTTTGAGCGCAACCGTGGTCGTATGCTGTTTACCGTCACGCTCGTACTCGATGGCGATATCGTCCTTACCGGCAGCCTTACCGATGGCATCGTAAACGTCCATCCAGGTAGAGCACGATACTCCGTCGACCGAAAGGATCGCATCGCCGCCCTCGATTCCCGCCGCGGCGGCAATCGAGCCTTCGTCAACCTGGCCGATAACATTGGTATCCACCGGCACCGTGACACCCGCGATGGAATAGATGCTCATAAGGAGCAAAAAGCCCGTCAGGATATTGACGATAATGCCCGCAAGCAGCATAAAGGCACGCTTGACAAAGCCCTGGCCCAAATAGGTGTGCGAGCGCTCGCGTGCAAGGAATTCGGCCTCGCCGCACGGCAGCTCCCATACATCGCCCTCGGCAGTCGCGTGCTCGCGATCGAACCGACGGCCATCAAAGGTGGTATAACCCGCCGCATCACGCGGCAGGGTCTGGTACTTGGTGGGATAGTAACTGGGCGAAGGTTTTTCTCCTTCTTCATACCAGGGAGCGATGGAGCCCCAGCCCAACAGCAAAGCACAGGCCTCGAGCACATCCTCCTCGGACAGCTCGAGTTCGACGGCAAGATCGGCCACCGTCACACGGCCGTGGCGATAGACGGCAGCAAGCACGCGATCGGCACACGAGACATCGGTCGGATCCATGCCACAGATGGCAGCATACCCACCCAGCAACAGTGGGGTCACGCCAAACTTGGTGCCGATACGACGAGACGTGTGGTGGATATCAAAGCGACACGGCAGACCCAAAAAGAACTCAGTCACCCGGACGCCGCAGGCACGCGCCGCCAAAAAGTGGCCGCCCTCGTGCAAAAACACGAGGACGGAAAGCATCAGCAGGCCCCAAAAGACCGATGAGAGAACGCTCAGAACAGTATCCATAAAACGAAAAAGCAATCCTTATGGGTTAAGAACGGGTTGCGGCGAGCACCTGCGCGGCCTTTTCACGCGCCCACGCATCGATGTCGCGAAGCTGTTCAAACGAATCGACCGTCTGCGCATCGTGAGCATCCATGCAGGATTCCACAATGCGGTCGATATCGGTAAAGCTGCAGCCATCATGCAGGAAGGCATCGACGGCGACCTCGTTGGCGGCATTGAGCACGCACGGCATGGTGCCGCCCGTCTTGCCGGCACGTTCGGCCAGCGCAAGGCAGCGGAAGGTATCCATATCGGCCGCGTCAAAGGTAAGCTGTCCCAACTCGCGGAAATCGATACGCGGAGCCGGAGTATCCCAACGCTCGGGATACGAGAAAGCAAACTGGATGGGAATGCGCATGTCGGAGGCACCGAGATGCGCCATCACGGAGCCGTCGGCAAACTCGACCATGGAGTGAATCTTGGACTGGCGCTGCACGACCACGTTAATGAAATCGAGATCGCATCCAAACAGATGCATGGCCTCGATACGCTCCAGACCTTTGTTCATGAGGGTGGCGGAGTCAATCGTGATCTTTGCACCCATAGCCCACGTAGGATGCGCCAGGGCATCGGCGCGCGTCACGCGATCGAGCTCGTCACGCGTGCGGCCAAAGAACGGGCCGCCCGAGCAGGTAAGCCAAATGCAGTGAGCCTCGCGCGGATTCTCGCCAAGATAGCACTGGTAGATGGCAGAATGCTCGGAGTCGACCGGGATAAGCTGGCCCGGCTGCGTCAACGGCATAAGCAGATCGCCACCGACGACGAGCGACTCCTTGTTGGCCAGGGCAAGGCGCTTGTTCGAGGTCAGAGCAGCATGGCTCGCCTCGAGACCGGCAGCGCCCACGATGGCAACGAGCACGCAGTCGACATCATCGCGGCATGCGAGCTCGCACACGGCCTGCGCGCCAACGCCGAGCTCCGTGCCCTCGGGCAGTTCCTGCAGTACCGCGTCGGCGCCATGGGAGGCGTCCGCCACGGCAACCGCCGGGACCGAGAACTCACGGGCAGCGGCAACGAGCTCGGGGGTGCCGGAGTTGACGGACAGCGCCGTAACCTGCAGACGATCGGCATGCTGACGGCACACGTCGAGCGCCTGAGTGCCGATAGAACCCGTACAGCCCAGAATGGCAACACGAAGACGCCCATCGGGACCGTAGGTGGTCTGATAAGCCATTACAGCACGCCTCCGATCATCAGCAGCAGCTGCGCGGTAATGCAGCCAAAGATGAGCGAATCGCTGCGGTCGAGCATGCCGCCGTGGCCCGGTATGAGATTGCCGGAATCTTTGACGCCCACACCGCGCTTGATACGCGACTCGATGAGGTCGCCGATAACGCCCAGGATGGAGACGACCACGCCGCACAGCAGCGCATAGGGCAAGCTCAGCTTATAGAAATGCGTCGCCCATAAAATGAGCCAGATGAGAACCGAGCCCAAAATGCCGCCGACAAAGCCTTCCCAGCTCTTTTTGGGAGAGATCTTAGGAACCATCTTATGCTTACCGATGCGGCTGCCCACGATGTAGGCAAACGAGTCGGAGACCCAAAGGGACGCACAAACGCCCACCGAAAGCAGGGCGCCGGCAAAACCGGGCACGGCATCGCGCAGCAGCACGATAGCCGACAGCATAAAGCCAGTGTAGATAGGGCCCATGAGCGTCACGGCAACGTCAGAGATGCGGGTGCGCGGAGACCAGACGTACCAGATACCAACCGCGAGCATCAAAGCGAACAGCAGGGCGTTCAACAGCAGCGAATCGCCCAGTGCCGAGAGCGGAAAGAGCACGGCGGCAGCGATACCAAGGCGCTCGTTGGCAACCTTGCCGTCGAGCCTCGTCATGCGGAAGAACTCGTAGCAGCACAGACCGCTCATGACGGACACGAAGATGGCCGTGGGCACAATACCCAAAACCAGGCACAGGATAAAGACAACGGCATAGACGATACCGGCGGCGGCACGGGTGATAAAGCCCGCCAGCCATGAACCGGAGCTGCCCTTCGCTGCAGGCGCCCCTGCAGGGGCAGCCTTACGCGCGGGCGTCGCGGAAGTAGGCGCCTTGGGAGCGGAAGCCTTGGGACGTTCGGACACGATTAAGCCTCCTCGGTCTTACTCAGTCCACCAAACCTGCGGTCGCGACCCTGGAAAGCCAAAATGGCGTCGACAAGGCCCCAGCGGTCAAAGTCGGGCCAATAGGTATCGGTGACATAGAACTCGGAATAGGCAACCTGCCACAGCAGATAGTTCGAAAGACGAAGCTCGCCGGAGGTGCGAATCACAAGCTCCGGATCGGGCAGCCCAGCGGTGTACAGGTGCGAAGACACCATATCATCGTCGATAGCGGCAGGATCGATCTTGCCGGCAGTCGCATCAAGCGCGATCTGGCGGACAGCGCGGGTGATCTCAGCACGGGCACCGTAGTTAACGGCCAGCGCCAGCGTCATACCGGTATGGTCGGCGCACTCGGCAAGGCCGCGCTCAAAGACGTCGCGGGTCTTCTTGGGCAGCGCGGAAATATCGCCCAAAAAGACAACGCGAACATTCTCGCGCTTAAGCAGCGGCAGCTCATCGATAAACGTCTTGGCAAACAGGTGCATCAGAACGTTGACTTCGTGCTGCGGGCGATTCCAGTTTTCGGTCGAAAACGCATAGGCCGAAAGCACGTCGACACCCAGGCGCACGCAGGCGGTAATGATCTCGCGCAGCGAGACGATGCCGGCCTTGTGGCCTTCGGTGCGGGCAAGACCGCGCGACGTGGCCCAACGGCCGTTGCCGTCCATGATGCACGAAATATGGTGCGGAATGTTATTGAGGTCAAGGTCGGAAAAACCGACGCCCGCAGGGGCGTCGGCAAAGTACTCGACCAGTTTATGCTCGTCGTATTGCACCTTAGATCTCCATGACCTCGGCTTCTTTTTCCTTCAGAAGCTCCTCGACCTTGGCAACATACTCGTCGGTATGCTTCTGAACCTTGGCCTGCTCGCGACGAACATCGTCCTCGGTGAGCTCCTCGTCGCGCTCAAGCTTGTTGTTAAAGTCGCGGCGGATGTTGCGGATGGAGACCTTGGCCTGCTCGGCGTACTCGCGGCACTCCTTAACGAGCTCGCGACGACGCTCCTCGGTGGGAGCCGGGAACGGCAGACGCACGACGGTACCATCGGAGTTGGGGGTAATGCCCAGGTCGGAGGCACTGATAGCCTTGACGATGGCATTGATGAGCGCCTTATCCCACGGCTCGATAAGCAGCATGTGGGCCTCGGGTGTCTTAACGGCGGCAACCTGCGTGACGGGCGTGGGAACACCGTAGTAGTCGACGGTGATGTCGGACAGAATGTTAGCGTTGGCGCGGCCAGTGCGGACCTTGGAGAAGTTATGCTTGAGGGACTCGAGTGACTTGTCCATGTGGGCGGTGATGTTCTCTGCCATGCTTAATCCTCCTGATAGACGAGCGTGCCGACGGGCTCACCCGCGAGCGCGCGCTTGACGGTGTCCTCGCCATCGATGTTGAGGACCAAAATGGGCATACGGTTGTCCTGGCAAAGAGACGTAGCCGTGGAATCCATAACCTGCAGGCCGCGAACGAGCACCTCATGATAGGTGATCTTGTCAAAGCGGACGGCGTCGGCGCACTTGACGGGATCCTTGTCGTAGATGCCATCAACCTTGGTGGCTTTAATGAGAATCTCGGCACCGATCTCACAGGCGCGAAGGGCCGCGGCGGTGTCAGTCGTAAAGTACGGATTACCCGATCCGGCGGCAAAGATAACGACGTTGCCCTTAGACAGGTGGTTGATGGCGCGACGGCGAATATAGGGCTCGCAGATCTCGTTCATCTGGATAGCGCTCATCACGCGGCAGGGAACATCGTTGTGCTCGAAGGCATCCTGCAGGGCAAGCGCGTTCATAACGGTAGCGAGCATGCCCATGTAATCGGCCTGGGCGCGGTCCATACCACCGGCGGCGCCGGCCATGCCGCGGAAAATATTGCCGCCGCCGACAACGACGCCAACCTCATGACCAACGGCGAGCAGCTCCTTGACCTGCTTGGCAAGATGATCGGTAACCTTGGGGTCGATGCCGTAGTTGCCATCGCCCATCAGCGCTTCACCGGAGAGCTTCAGAAGCACGCGTTTATATCGGATGTCGGACAAAGCGATCCTCCTTTAATTAGACTCATAACATAATATCAAAGGCTTAACGGAGAGCCATGAAAAAGCAGGCTGTGAGTAAAACCCACAGCCTGCTCATTACCAGCTACAAGAGCTTATTTACTCGCCACGGACCAGACGGTCAAAGGCAACGACGGTAATGGTGTCGCCGAGCTCCTTGGAGACCTGCTCAGCGTACTTCTTGATGGTGAGGGAGCTGTCCTTGATGAACTCCTGCTCGGTGAGCACGGACTGCTTGTAGAACTTCTCCAGACGGCCAACAGCCATCTTCTCCTGGATAGCCTCGGGCTTGCCGGACTCGGCAGCCTGAGCCATGTAGATCTGCTTCTCGTGCTCGACGGTCTCAGCCGGAACCTGATCGCGGGTAGCGCAGATCGGGGCGACGGCGGCAACCTGAAGCGCAACGTCGTGAGCAAAGGTCTTGAAGGACTCAGCCTGAGCGGTCTCGGCCTTCTCGAAAGCGAACTCGACGAGAACGCCGATCTTACCACCCATGTGGATGTAAGAAGCGAGAGCGCCGTTCTCGGCCTTGCGGGCGGCGAAACGGGAGATCTTCATGTTCTCGCCCATGATGTGAATCATCTCGGTGAGCTCGGAGGAAACGGTCTCCTCGCCCATCGGCTTCTCGAGCAGAGCGTCGACGTCAGCAGGCTCGGTGGTAGCGACAACCTCAGCGACCTTGGAAGCAAAGCCGGTGAACTTAGCATTGGAGCCGACGAAGTCGGTCTCGCAGGAGAGCTCGAGCAGAGCGCCGGTCTTGCCGTCCTCGGAGACGAACGCGGCGACAGCGCCCTCGTTGGTCTCACGGCCAGCCTTCTTGGCAGCCTTGGCGAGGCCGTTCTTGCGCAGAACGTCGACAGCGGCGTCCATGTCGCCGTCAGCCTCGACGAGAGCCTTCTTGCACTCCATCATCGGGGAGTCGGTCATCTCGCGGAGCTGCTTGACCATAGCGGCGGTAATCTGGGCCATTGTGGTTCCTTTCAAAGAGATGAAAAAGAATTAACTAAGACTGATTTACTCGGCCTTGGGCTCAGCGGCCATCTCGGCCTCGGAGACCTGCTCCTTGCCGGAGCCAGCGAGGCAGGCGTCAGCCATGAGCTCGCACATAAGGGTGACAGCGGAGATAGCGTCATCGTTGCAGGGGATGCCGTACTCGACCTCGTCGGGATCGGAGTTGGTGTCGATCAGAGCGACGACGGGGATGTTCAGGCGCTGAGCCTCCTTGATGGCGTTCTCCTCGCGCTTCGTGTCGATAACGAAGAGAGCCTGGGGCAGACCCTTCATGTCGCGGGCGCCACCGAGGTTGGTCTGGAGCTTGGTAAGCTCCTTACCGAGCACAGCCTGCTCCTTCTTGGGGAGCACTGCCATGCGGCCGTCCTCGACCATGGCCTCGAGCTCCTCCATGCGGTTGATGCGGGAGCGGATGGTGACGAAGTTGGTCAGCATGCCGCCGAGCCAACGCTGGTTGATGTAAGGCATGTTGGCGCGCTCAGCGGCGTTCTTGACGGCCTCCTGAGCCTGCTTCTTGGTACCGACGAACAGCACGTTGCCACCCTTGGCGACGTTCTTGACGAAGGTGTAGGCCTGGTCGGCGTCAAGGATGGTCTGCTTGAGGTCGAGGATGTAGATTCCGTTGCGCTCACCGAAGATGAACGGCTTCATCTTGGGGTTCCAGCGACGGGTCTGGTGACCGAAGTGGCAGCCGGCCTCGAGCAGGGTGCGGATATTAATCTTGGTAGCCATGTTAAACCTCCTGTGGTTTGCCTCCGCGCGGGGTCATCCTCCAAAACCAACCCGGACATGTGCTACCAAAGCCCGGGCACCACGGTATGAAGTAGCCGCGCGTGCGTGATAAAAACCTGTTGCCGTGAAGCAACCCGATGAATGATAGCAGGATTGCCTCTTTCTGCCAACCCGCAATCAAAACCACACACCTGAATGTGCGTCGACGTCCTCGGGCGCGAAAGGCTATTCGCCACGGGGATGAGCTTGAGCAACGGCACGCTTAAGCCGATCGGGCGTAAGATGCGTGTAGATCTGCGTCGTGGACAGGCTCGCATGCCCCAGCAGCTCTTGAACCGAACGCAGATCCGCGCCGCCCTCGAGCAGATCGGTCGCAAACGTATGACGCATCGCATGAGGCGCGATGTCGGCCGGAATGCCGGCGCACGTCGCCAGCATATGGAACCGTCGCCTGAGCATAGCGGCACTCATGCGATTACCGCGCGCAGAAATAAACAGCGGATGCAGACCGGCTGCGGCGTCGCGGTGCTTTGCCTGGGCGAGCAGCACCGGTCTCCCCTCCTCGACATAGGTGCGCGTCGCCTCGAGTGCGCGACGATACAGAGGAACGATGCGCTCCTTGCTCCCCTTGCCCCAAAGGCGAACCACGCGCTCCGACCAAGCGATGGATTCCACGTTAAGCGCGGCAAGCTCCGAGATGCGGGCACCCGAGGCATAGAGCAGCTCGAGCATCGCCGTATCGCGCAGTCCCACGGGCGTCGAAGTATCAGGCGTCTTGAGCAGCGCCTCGACCTGTTGGCTCGTCAGCACACCGGGCAGGTCGCGCGGCAGCTTGGGCGACGCGATCGCCGAGACCGCATCGCCCTCGACAATCCCCTCGGCAGCCATCCAACGATAGAGCGACCGAATAGCCGACAAATGCGCGGCAATGGTGCGAGGCGCCACCTGCTCGCGCGAAAACTCGGCCAAATATGCGCGGACGGTACGCACGTCGGCCATACGCGCATCGACACCCGTACGCTCGCACCAGGCAGCAAAGCGCTCCAACCGCGATCCATAGGCAGTCACCGTATTGGGAGAGAGCCCCTCGACACGTGCGATGTAGGCGATAAACGAGTCGACGGTATCGTACAGGTCAAAGGCTATGACCGGTCGCCTCCAAACAAGTCGGAACGCGTGGCCAAGTAGGCATCGAGGGCCTCGAGGGCGCGATCCGCATATGCCTGGTAGCGGTCGCGCTTACTGCGGCGCTTGCCGTCTTCGAGCGGCGGCACTAGGCCAAAATTGACATGCATGGGCTGGTAGCCCACGGTTGCCGGATCGGTCGCATAGCCCACGAGCGCGCCTAAGGCGCCCACGCGCGGCAGCTCGACGGGGGCGGCCCCGATAGCCTCGGCATAGGTATTGATTGCCGCGAGCAGACCGGTCGCAACCGCCTCCATGTACCCCTCGGTGCCAGTGATCTGGCCGGCAAGGCGCACGTTCGTGCCGGGCACGGCAAAGGTCCCGTCGAGCACGTGGGGCGCATCGACGAAGGTATTGCGGTGCATGACGCCATAACGGAAGAACTCGGCGTTCTCGAGACCGGGGACCATGTGGAAGACGCGCTTTTGCTCGCCAAAGGTCAGATTGGTCTGGAAGCCCACCAGGTTATAAGCGGTCTTCTCCTTGTTCTCGGCGCGCAGCTGAATCGCAGCCCAGGGCCGACGACCAGTTCGCGGGTCGGTGAGTCCGACGGGCTTCATAGCGCCAAAGCGGATGGCGTCCTTGCCGGTGCGGGCAACCTCCTCGGCGGGCTGACAGGCCTGGAATAGGTCGCCGCCCTCAAAATCCTTGAGCACCACGCGGTCGGCCGTGGTGAGCGCCTCGATAAAGGCCTCGTACTCTTCCTTGTTGAGCGGAGCATTGAGATAGTCGCCGCTCCCCTGCTCCTCGTAGCGCGACTGCGAGAACAGAACGTCCATGTCGAGGGTGGAGGCGTCGACAATCGGGGCTGCCGCGTCAAAGAACGCCAGGGCGTCACCACCGACGAGCTTCATGACCTCTTCGCTCAGCGCCGGCGAGCACAGCGGACCCGCGGCAATGACCACATGACCCTCGGGAATCTGGGTCACCTCACCGTGAACGACCTCGATGTTGGGGCGTGCGGCAACCTCGGCTTCGACAAGCTCGGAAAACTTGACGCGGTCGACTGCCAGGGCACCGCCGGCGGGAACGGCCGCACGATGGGCGCAATCGAGCAGCACCGAGCCCATGCGCTCGAGCTCGGCCTTCAGCAGGCCCGCCGCAGAGTCCGGACGGGTCGACTTAAACGAGTTGGAGCAGACGAGCTCGGCCAGGTGGTCGGTATGGTGGGCCGGAGAGCTCACCTGGGGGCGCATCTCGCACAGCTTTACGGCAAACCCGCGATCTGCCAGCTGGATCGCACATTCCGAACCCGCCAGACCGCCACCGATAACCGTCACCTGATCGAACTGCATCTGCAAACACCTTTCTAATTGACACGCTTTCCATTGTGACCGAAGGGCGTCTGGGCGTGAAGCGCAAACTTTGAGGGCGCATACCTTCCATCCATCATGCGCTCGATAAGACCCTCGAGCTCGAGCGAGCCCAAAAGCTTGAGCACGCCGACAGCATCAAGCGAGACGAGCGCGGCAATGTCGTCGACCTTGAGCGGCGAGGCGATAAGCGCGTGCATCACGGTCTGCTGTGTTGGGTCCAGATCGGCAATGCCAGGTGCATCGGGACGCGAGTAGCGCAGCGTGCCGTAGATGCGCGAGATGGCCATCTCGATTGATTCCTCATCGATGATGCAGCAGGCTCCGTTAGCGATGAGATAGTTAGTCCCGCGCGACTCGGGCGAAAGGATAGAGCCCGGCACCGCAAGGAGCTCTCGGCCTAAGTCCATAGCGGCCTCCGCCGTGGAGAATGTACCCGAGGGCATGCCCGCCTCGGAAACAAAGAGCGCCTGCGACAAGGCGGCGATTACGCGATTGCGCCGCGGAAAGGCGAACTTACGCGGTCCCATACCCCACGGCGAAATCGAAACGACCGCGCCGCCCGTATCGAGTGTGCGCGTGATGAGGCCGGCACTCGAGCGCGGATAGACAACATCGGCACCCGTCCCCAGTACCACGACGTGTTTGCCCCCGGCGTTGACCGCAGCCCAACCTGACGCCTGGTCACAGCCGACCGCACCGCCCGAGACCACCGTCACCCCCGCCTCCACCGCCACCTTTGCCGCAAGCTCTGCCACGGCGAGACCGTACGGCGATGCCTTGCGAGCACCGATGATAGAAAGCGCGGGCGTCGATAAAACGGCAGGGTCGCCGCGAACGTAGAGGGTCTCGGGCACATCCGGAAGCTCCAATACGGTGTCGGGATACAACGCATCCGTGGGATGCAGTTCAAAGCTCTTCTCGCCCATTATTGGTCCCTCCTTCCCTGATACATCGCCGCCTCGAGCACGTGATCCAGCGATACCCGTTCGCTTTCGGCGACATCGGCGATCGTGCGTGCGATACGTACCAGGCGCACGATGCCGCGACCCGTGAGATGTGTGCGCCTCGACAGGCCGAGCACGCATTTCTCGGCAGCCTCATCAAGCCCAAAGGTCGAAACGACGCCGTCAATGGACCGCGACTCGTCTTCCTCGGCCTCGGTGTCCGCATCGTCCATACGGGATTCACGCCAGGCGCGAAAGGCGCGCCCACGCACGACGTAATCGCGCAGCTCGGCCGATGACATACCCTCCGCGCCCTCAATGATCACCTGAGGATCGGGGCGGGTCACATCGATCATCATGTCGATACGATCAGCCAAAGGACCGCGCAACTTGCCCCGGTAGCGCTCGACCATCGACGCGGAACAGCGACACGGCACTTCGCGATCTCCCAAAAATCCGCAGGGGCAGGGATTGCTCGCAGCTAGCAGCTGAAAGCGCGACGGGAACGTAAAGGCCCCGTCAACGCGCACGATCCTTACGTAACCGCGCTCGATGGGCTGACGCAGCGTCTGCAGCACGCCGGTGGGAAACTCGGCGAGCTCATCCAAAAAGAGCACGCCGCCATGAGCTAGGCTAATTTCGCCCGGATGCACCGGACGCCCGCCGCCGATGAGTCCCGCGGTCGAAATACTGTGATGGGGGCTGCGGAAGGGGCGATGCCCCGCAAGCAGTCCATCGATGTTCTCGCCCAAGACCGAATGGATGCACAGTGCCTCTTGCTGATCCTCGAGAGAAAGCTCGGGCAAAATGCCTGTCATGCGCCGCGCAAGCATGGTCTTGCCCGAACCGGGCGAGCCGATCATGAGCAGGCCGAGCTCGCCGGCGGCCGCAAGCGCCATGCCGCGCTTGGCGACCTCCTGCCCCAGCACGTCGGCATAATCGAGCTCGGGCTCAAAGGTCGCCTCGAGCACTTCAGAATCCAGGTAATGCCGTGCGGCATCCCCCATGCCATGGGCAAGCTGAGATAGGTGTTCGATAAAGCCGCAGTCAACGCCTGCAAGCGGCACATGCTGATCGGACCTACCGGCGATAAAGGAAAGCCCCATATCGCGCGCCAACAGCTGAAACGCCACCTCGCCCTTGACGGGCAGCACCGTGCCGTCCAGACCAAGCTCACCTGCGATAAGGCAGCGATCGAGGTTGTCACGGGGAATCTGCCCGTCGGCCGCCAGAACCGCGATGGCAATCGGCAGGTCAAAACCGCTGCCGGTTTTACGGATATCGCCGGGTGCCAGGTTGACGGTAATGCCAGACCGAGGGATCTCGAAGCCGGCCGAGCGCATGGCACACCGGATACGCCCGCGTGACTCCATCACCTCCATACTCGGAATGCCGAGCATCTGGATGCCCGGAACGCCACCGGCAAGCGAGACCTCGACGGTGACGGGAATTGCCTCGACGCCGCGGATGCAGGCCGCGTGTACGGCAAACGTCTCGAACGCCATCACGACACCTGCCAATCGAACGCATTGTACTGGTGCTCGATCTCGGCGATATGCCCGCCGCGGATGGTGACGCCCACGGCATCGAAGCGAATCGACCTGAGCGGATAGTGCTCCATGAGATAGCAACTTGCGATACGGCGATACCGACGCTGCTTTTGGGCGTCCACGGCCTCCTCGGGAAAGACCCGCGTGGCGCAATCCAGGGCGACGCGCCTCGTCTTGACCTCGGCCATCACCACGACATCGTCGAGCTCATCGAGCAGCACCAGATCGGCTTCGCCCTCAATGCAACGATAGCCCTGCTCCAACAAGGTGTATCCACGCTCGTTAAAGTAATCGATGGTGATCAGCTCGCCCAGCATGCCGAGCTCGCGGGGACTGAGCCCCTTGATAAACTCGGGCGTCATCGCCCCGCAGTCGAGCTCGCCGTCTTCCCAGCGTTCCTTGAGTTGCTGCGTCTTGCTCTTTTTGCTTGCGGCACACATGGGGTCTCCTTTCCCGCACACTGCATTGCCCCGATGATGAGGGCACCTTTCATGCGGGTAAGTACCGGAAGCAAACCAAAAGCTGACCAAATGCCGACAAAAAACGGGCCGTACGCAACAATCACGTTGCACACGGCCCGCTACCAGCAGGTTTATAAAACGCCAGAGGTCCCCGTCTCCACAATTGACCTAAAAAAGGCGCTCAGTCTGCAGAAAGTTTCCGCAAAAGCTCACGCGGTGCAGCGGACAAAGTCCGTGTTTGCGGATCGCCTCGATGTGCTCGGGGCTTGCGTAGCCCTTCGACTCGGCCAAATGATACTCGGGATACTCGGCGTCGTACTCGACCATCATCTCGTCACGCGTGACCTTGGCCATGATGGACGCCGCGGCGATACAGGCGATTTTGGCATCGCCCTTCACCACGTCGCGCTCGTTGGGAACGGCACCCAAGGGGTTACCGTCCATAAGCACGCAATCGGGCTCGAGTCCCGTATCGGCCACGGCGCCCGCGACGGCAGCGCGGATGGCGCGGGCCATGCCCATATCATCGATATCCGCAGGTGCGATATGGCAAAAACCAATCGCCGTCGCGACCTCGGCAATCTTCACCGAGAGCAGCTCGCGGCGCGCCGGCGTGAGCTTTTTGGAATCATTGATGCCCCAGACGCGCGGCTCCATGGGAAGGCATACGGCGCACACCGTCAAAGGACCGGCCACCGAGCCACGACCCACCTCGTCAACACCCACGACCACGCCATCCCCACCGAGCTCGCGCATCAGCTCGTACATGCCGTTGACGCGCTCGCGCTCGGCAAGTTCCTTGGCATGGCGCTTAAGAGCACGCTCGCAAGCCTTGATCACTTGCTGGCGCGGATCCTCACGATAATGTTCCACGAGGGCGGGAATCTCCTCAAACGTGGCGCTCGCCAGCTCGCCGGCAACCTGCGATGCCGAAACCGAGCTCGTCATATTGGCCATATCGGGGCCTCCTTGCATGCAAATCAGATAAAAAGAAGGGCCACCCGAAGGTGACCCTTTTGTCCAAACGAGTGGACAGACGCTGCGATCTTCTTAGCGCTTCTCGGGGATGCGAGCAGCCTTGCCCACCTTGTCGCGGAGGTAGTACAGCTTGGCGCGACGGACGCGACCATGACGGACGACCTCGAGCTTGGCGATCTTGGGGCTGTGAAGCGGGAAGGTACGCTCAACACCGACACCGAAGGAAATCTTGCGGACGGTGAAGGTCTCACGGGCACCGGCGCCGGCCATGCGGATGACGTCACCCTGGAAAACCTGGATGCGCTCGCGGTCGCCTTCCTTAATGCGGTAGTGAACCTTGACGTTGTCGGCAACGCGGACCTGCGGGATGTCCTCGCGGATCTGCTGACGCTCGATTGCGCGGATGTAATCCATGTGCAATTCCTTACTCTTCTAGAGGTGCCGTACCACCTTGGCCGGCACGTAGTTGAACAAACGTATTCGAGTATACACGCGCGGGTTTCTGCTGCAAGAACAATTTTTTACGCAGACAAAAAGACAAAACCCGCACATGATAACCGCCCGCCTCACGAATGAGGCGGGCGGCATGAAGGGGGCTACGCTAGGCGTCTATACCCAAAACGTTAGGCGGAGCGCTTCGCCTCGAGCTTGGCCTGGGCGGCAGCCAGGCGTGCGAGGGGCACGCGGTAGGGCGAGCAGGACACATAGTCCACATCGGCCACGTTAAACAGGCCCTTGATGGACTTGGGGTCGCCGCCGTGCTCGCCACACACGCCAAAGTGCATGTCGGGGTTGATGGCGCGACCCTTTTCGACGGCCATGCGCACCAGCTCGAGCACCGCCGCGTCGATGGTCTCGAAGGGGTTGTCCTTCAAGATCTTCTTGTGCATGTACAGCGAGATGAACTTGGCCTCGGCATCGTCGCGGGAGAAGCCGAAGGTCGTCTGCGTAAGGTCGTTGGTGCCAAAGCAGAAGAAGTCGGCATGCTGGGCGATCTCGTCGGCGACCATGCAGGCGCGCGGCAGCTCGAGCATCGTGCCCACGGGAATGTTGAGCTCGACGCCCTCTTCGGCGGAAACCTCGGCGATCACGCGCTCGATGACCTCGCGGGTCTGGACATGCTCGGCCGTAATGGAAACGAGCGGGACCATAATCTCGGGGCGCGGGTCGACGCCCTCCTTGATAAGGCGGGCGGCAGCCGTGGCGACGGCGCGGACCTGCATGAGCGGCAGATCGCTAAAGACGACGGACAGGCGCACGCCGCGTAGGCCGAGCATGGGGTTCGACTCGACCATGCCGTCGATACGACGCAGGCGGGTGCGCAGGACGGCAAGCTCTTCCTCGCTGGCGCCAGCGGCTTCCTTCTTGGTGATGGCGACCTCGAGTTCGCGAGGATTATCCAGGAACTCATGAAGCGGCGGATCAAGCAGGCGGACGACCACATCGCGACCGGACATGGTCTTGAACATCGCCAGGAAGTCCTCGGTCTGAACCTTGAGTAGGTCGGCCAGGGCCTGCTGCTTCACGGCCTCATCGTCAGACAGGATAAAGCTCTGGATAATGTTCTTGCGGTCACCCAGGAACATGTGCTCGGTGCGGCACAGGCCAATGGCCTCGGCGCCAAACTCGAGCGCGAGTGCGGCATCCTCGGGGTTGTCTGCGTTGACGCGCACGTGGTTGGCGTGACCGTCGGTCTCGTCCAGACGGATCTCGTCGGCCCAGGACAGGATGGTGTCCAGGTCACCGGTGAGCTCTGCAGAGACCAAGTCGACCGCGCCGTCGACGACGATGCCTTGGGTGCCGTCGATGGAGATGATGTCGCCCTCGTGCAGCACGCGATCGCTGCCCTCGATACGCACGACCTTCTCGGCGGCGTCGATGTGGAAGCGCTCAACGCCGCAGACGCAGGGCGTACCCATGCCGCGGGCGATAACGGCGGCATGGCTCGTCTTGCCACCGTGGCTTGTCAGAATGCCCTCGGCGGCGACCATGCCTTTCAGGTCGTCGGGGTTGGTCTCCCAGCGAACCAGAATGACTTTGCGGCCCTCGGCGGAACGCGCGACGGCATCGTCGCTCGAGAACACGACCTCGCCCACGGCGGCACCAGGGCTGGCGTTAAGACCGCAGGCCAGCGCCTCGTACTTCTTGGAGGCGTCAAACTGCGGGTGCAGGAGCTGGTCAAGCTGCGCAGGATCGATGCGGCTTACGGCCTCCTCGCGGGTGATCAGTCCCTCCTCGACCATTTCGATAGCGATGCGCAGGGCGGCAGTGGCGGTACGCTTGCCCACGCGGGTCTGGAGCATCCAGAGCTTGCCCTGCTCGATGGTGAACTCAATATCGCACATATCGCGATAGTGATCCTCGAGCGTCAGGAAGACGCGCTCGAGCTCCTCGCCCGCGGACTCAAGGCCCGGGGTGGCCTTGAGGTCGGCGATGGGCTCGGTGTTGCGGATGCCGGCGACGACGTCCTCGCCCTGGGCGTTAACCAAAAAGTCACCGTAGAACTCCTTGGTGCCGTCTGCCGGGTTGCGCGTAAAGGCGACGCCGGTCGCAGAGGTCTCGCCCTTATTGCCAAAGACCATGGCCTGGACGTTGACGGCAGTACCGAGCTCGTCAGAGATGCCGTGCTGTTTGCGGTAGATGCAGGCGCGCTCGTTCATCCAGCTGCCAAAGACGGCCTGGATGGCAAGGCGCAACTGAAGCTCCGGATCGTGCGGGAAGACGGGCTTGCCGTCGGCAACCTCAAGCTCGGGATACAGGGCGGCCTCGACGTTATCAGAGAAGATGCCCTTGAAGGTCTCGACGAGCTCCTGCAGGTCCTCGACCGAAAGCTCGGAGTCGACGCGAACTCCGGCGACCAGGCGGGCCTGGGTCAGGGCGTTCTCGAACAGGTCGGCGTCAACACCCATGACGACGTTGGAGAACATCTGGATAAAGCGACGATAGCTGTCCCAGGCAAAGCGCGGATTCTGCGTCTGGGCGATAAGGCCCTGGACCGAATCGTCGTTGAGGCCCAGGTTGAGGACTGTGTCCATCATACCGGGCATGGAGAACGGAGCGCCCGAGCGGACCGACACGAGCAGCGGGTCGGAGGCGTCGCCGAGCTTCTTGCCGCAACGGGCCTCGAGGTCTGCCTCGGCGGCAACAATCTCATCGAGTGCGCCTTCGGGCCAGACGTTGCCGGCACCGGAGTACTCGACACAGGTCTGGCAGGTAATAGTAAAGCCACCGGGAACCGGCAGGCCGATGCGGCTCATCTCGGCAAGGTTTGCGCCCTTGCCGCCAAGCACGAAGTTCATGGACTTGTCGCCCTCGGTGACACAGGTGCCCTGGGCGTCGGTTCCAAAACGGTAAACCCTCTTGCAATCGCTCACGATACTTCCCCTTCCATGCGCTTACGCGCACGACCGTGGTAACGAATCGACCCGCCGGATGCGGGCCGTGAGGGAACTATACGGCCGGATTTGAACGGGCTTGAGCAGAGGATACGCGGTTTGGTAAACGTGCTAAAACTGGCGGTAAACGGTAGGTAAAGTTGGTTACCTTATGAAGATACCACTACAATAAAAAAGCAGGTCAGATGCGATGTTTTTGCTAAATCGCTTTATCAAAATGCTACTAATATTAGGCTCGACGGGCGGCGCGGCGGGCGCGAGCTTCTTGGATTTCCTCCAAGTGGCTAATGATCTCGGCAGCGCTTTCCTCGATGGCCTTGCCGTCGGTACGCACCACAAAGCAGCCTAGGCGCTTCATGAGGGCACGAGCTTCCTCGAGCTCGCTGCGCACGCTCTCGGGCTCGGCATAAGAGCCGGCAACGGCACGAGCGTAGTCATCGCCCAAGCGGCTATCGCGAATTTCGGAAATCACATCGACGGTCGAAATCAGGCCGAACAGGCGCATCGGGTCAACCTCGTAAATCGACTTCGGCGGCTCCATGCCATGGGCCAAAGGAACATTGGCAACCTTATAACCTTGATAGGCCAAATACATCGACAGCGGCGTCTTGGACGTACGGGATACACCCAGCAGCACGATATCGGCACCCGACAGATCGTCGCAGCCGCGCCCATCATCGTGCTCAACGAAATACTCCATGGCCTCGATGCGATGGAAATAGCGGTCATCGGTCTTGTGAATCACACCCGCAACGCCCTTGGGCGACACACCGATAAGCGACGACAGCACGGCGAGCGTCGGACCGATCAGGTCGACCGAGCGAATGTGCAGCATGCCCAAGTAGTCGAGCACACGAGCACGAAGGGCCGGATCGACAATGGTGTGGAACACGGCGATATCGCGATGGTCGGAATCGACGCGCGGCCCCACAAATGACCTGACCTGCTCCACGGAGGCCACCTTGGGCAGGCGCAAAACGCGAAAAGCCCCTTCATCAAATTGCCCGGACGCCGCAAGCACCACCTCACAAGCGGTATCACCGAGCGAGTCGGAGATAACGATAACGGTGGGACGAGCGGTGACCGGGCAATCCATGCGGGGCTCCTTTTGCGCTTATGCGCAGGCTGGCTTACTTTTTGCGGGCAAGCTCACCGATGTTGGCGATGCCGGAGAAAACGGCCTCGAAGCGGTTGAGCAGCTTAAGGCGATTATCGCGGAGCTGCTCGTCCTTGTCCATGACCATGACCTCATCGAAGAAGCGGTCGATGGGGGCACGCAGGGCGGCAAGGGCGGCAAATGCGGCCGGGTAATCCTCGGCAGCAAGGGCGGCATCGACAGCGGTCTGGGCAGCCTCGGACGCATCGGCAAGCGCGAGCTCGGCCTCGCCCATCAGGCTGCGATCGTACTCCGCACCCAGCTCGGGCTTGGAGATGTGCGCGGCGCGGGCATAGGCGGTAGCCAGGTTGTCGAAGGTCTCGGCATCGTTCTTGCGGGCCTCGTCGAGCGCGGCGCAGCGGGCGAAGAAGACGGACGGGGCGATGATGTGCACCGCGGAGACGGCGGCGACGGTATCGGCAGGAATCTTCTCGTCGCGGGCCATGCTCACCAAGCGGCCATGGAAGAAGTCACGGACCTGCTGGGCGACCTCGGCGGCATTGAACTCAATGCCCTGCTCGCTATAGAGCTCGAGAGCGAAGTCAATGAGCGACGTGGGGTCGATCGGCAGACGGTCGCGCAGGATGTTGATGATGCCGATAGCGGCACGACGCAGCGCGTAGGGGTCGGAGGAGCCGGTCGGGGGCTCGCCGATGGCAAAGATACCGGCGATGGTATCGAGCTTGTCGGCGCAGGCGACGATGCAGCCAGCGGTGCCCTCGGGCAGCTCGTCACCGGCAAAGCGAGGACGATAGTGATCGCGAATAGCATGGGCGACCTCGTCGTTCTCCCCCATCGCGGTGGCGTAGTAACCGCCCATCACGCCCTGCTGGCTCGTGAACTCGACGACGGCGTTGGACACCAGGTCTGCCTTGCACAGGTGCGCGGCGCGAGCAGCGTCGGCGGCAAGATGGGCGCCCAGGTGAGCCTCGCGGGCGATAGCGAGCGCGAGCTGCTCGATGCGCTCGGACTTGGCGAGCACGCTACCGAGCTTCTCCTGGAAGGCGACCTTGGCCAAACGCTCACGGAACTCGTCGAGGGAGATCTTCAGGTCCTCCTCGTAGAAGAACTTTGCGTCGTCCAGACGGGCGCGCACGACGCGCTCGTTACCGTCGATCACGCGCTCGGCATTCTCGGGCTTGCTGTTGGAGACGACCACGAACTCACGCGTGAGCTTGCCCTCGCCGTCATAGATCGGGAAGTAGCGCTGGTTGGTGAGCATGGACTCGCAGATGATCTCATGCGGGACCTTGAGGAACTCCTCGTCGAAGGTGCCGACGAGCACCGTCGGCCACTCGCAGAGGTTGATAACCTCCTCGAAGACCTTCTTGGGCGTATCGACATGGCAGCCGGGACGGGCAGCCTCGACCTCAGCGATACCGGCGAGGATGGCCTCGCGACGACGCTCGGCAGAAAGCACGCCGGCGTCCTCGAGCACCTGTTCGTAGACGGCGGGGCTGGCAACCACATGGTCACCAGGGCCAAGTACGCGATGACCGCGCGTGGTGTTCCCACTCGTCACGTCGGCAAAAGACACGGGCACAACATCCTCGCCCAGAAGGCAGCAGATCCAGCGGACCGGACGAACGAACGTCGCGTGCTCGTGGCCCCAGCGCTGGGAGCGGTAGTTGGGCCATTGCAGGCCGGCGATGGTCTTCTCGCACAGAGCGGTCAGAATCGGCGTAGCCGGTGCGGAGGGAATGTTCTTCTCTGCGAACACATACTCGCGACCGTCAGTGTCCTCGCGACGGACCAGGTCCTCGGCAGCCACACCGCACTTGCGGGCGAAGCCCTGGGCGGCCTTGGTGGCGTTACCGTCAGCGTCGAAGGCAATGTTTGCCGCGGGACCGCGCTTGACCTCATGGACCTCATCGGTCGCGGTGGCGACGCTGGCCACGAGCGCAGCCAGGCGACGCGGACTCGAGATCACGCGGACCTCGCCGTGGGCCAGACCGGCCTCGTCGAGACCCTTGGCGATCATGGTGCCAAGCTGCTTGACGGCATTGTTCAGCGGCGCGGAGGGCATTTCCTCCGTACCGATCTCAAACAGGAAATCCTTAGCGTCTGCCATGGCTTACGCCACCTCGCCTTCCTGGTCGGCATTCTCGTTGACTCCGGCGACCTCGGCCATGTAGGCCTCGCAGCACGCCTTGGCGACGGCGCGGACGCGCAGGATGTAGTTGGCACGCTCGACCGCGGACAGGGCGCCGCGGGCATCGAGCAGGTTAAAAGCGTGGCTGCACTTCATGACACAGTCGTACGCCGGCAGCGGCAGCTTTCGCTCCAGGCAGGAATGGCACTCGGCCTCGTAGTCGTCAAACTTCTGACGCATCATCTCGACGTTGGCGACCTCAAAGTTATAGGCACTGAACTCGCGCTCGTTCTCGAGGAACACGTCGCCATAGGTCATGGGCGTGCCGTCGGGCAGGTAGCTCCACACCAGGTCGTAGACGGAGTTGACGCCCTGCGCATACATGGCGATACGCTCCAGGCCATAGGTGATCTCGACAGGCACGGGGTCGACCTCGATGCCGCCCACCTGCTGGAAGTACGTAAACTGCGTGACCTCCATGCCGTTGAGCCAGACCTCCCAGCCAAGACCCCAGGCGCCGAGCGTCGGGCTCTCCCAGTCGTCCTCGACAAAGCGGACGTCATGGTCGTTGGGGTCCAGGCCAATGGCGGCCAGCGAACCCAGGTAGAGCTCCTGGGCGTTGACCGGCGAGGGCTTGATGAGCACCTGGAACTGATAGTAGTGCTGCATGCGGTTGGGGTTCTCACCGTAGCGGCCGTCGGCGGGACGGCGGCAAGGCTGCGCATAGCAGGTGCGCCACTCGGCGGGACCGAGCGAGCGCAGCGTGGTCGCGGTATGGAAGGTACCGGCACCGACCTCGGAGTCATAGGGCTGCATAATGACGCAGCCCTGCTCGCCCCAGTACTGCTGGAGGCGCAGGATGATGTCTTGGAAGGAAAGCGATGAAGCGTTCATGCCTCTAATATCCCCTCGTCGAAACGATTACACGGTTAGGTACTGTACTATAGCGGTTTTTAGTCGATAGCGCCGATGCGGTTGAGCGGCCAGTAGCGAACGAGTGCCACGGCCATTAAATCGGAGCGGTCGACCGGCCCAAAGTAGCGGGAGTCGGCTGAGTTCTCTCGGTTGTCGCCCATCACCCACACACAGTCATCGGGGACGGTGTAGGGATAGCTCACCTGGGCGCTGGGCGCTTGAACCGAAAGCGGCCAGCTCATGCCCGTCGTATAGTCCTCGTCAAGCGCTTGGCCGTCAACGACCACCTTGCCGTCCTGCAGATCGACCGTCTGGCCGGCCGTGGCAATAACGCGCTTTACGAGCACATCATGCTCGGAGGTGCCATCAGGGTTGTGGAACACCACGATGTCACCCTGCTTGACGGGCTGACCGAACTCAAGGGAGACCTTTTGTGCCAGAATCTGATCGCCGATCTCGATCGTGTCCTCCATAGAGCCGGTGGGCACCACAAAGGGCTCGACCACAAACGTGCGGATCAAAAAGGTGGCGGCGAGCGCGATTACGATGACCGCAATCCACTCAAAAGCGCCCCTCAGCGCGGAATGCTGCGATGGAACCATACTCACTCCTCGCTCTGCGAATACGAAGCGTCCAGGATTTCCTGAGCAAACGCACGTTCCTCGGGCGTAAGCCGCGCCGTCTCGAGAAGATCGGGGCGCCAGCGGCAGGTGCGCTCGATGGCATTCTTGCGGCGCCAGGCATCGACCTTGGCGTGATCGCCGCTCACGAGTACCGGAGGCACACCCTCGCCCTTGAACTCGGCGGGACGGGTGTACTGCGCGTACTCCAGCAGGCCACCGTCCTCGGCAGTCGAGAACGACTCGTCTACGTTGCTCATCTCGTCGCCCAAGGCGCCGGGAATGAGACGCACGACGGCATCGGCAACGACCATGGCGGGTAGCTCGCCACCCGTAAGCACATAGTCGCCGATCGACAGACGCTCGTCGGCATACGCATACGCGCGCTCGTCGACGCCTTCGTAGCGACTGCACACAAACAGCAGGCGCTCGTTTTTGAGCAGGCGCTCGGCCACATGCTGCGTAAAAGGCTCGCCACAGGGGGTAAAGAACACCACAGTGGGCTTGGGACCCTCTGCGCTAATGGCTTCGATGGCCTCTGCGATAGGCTCGACCTTCATGAGCATGCCCTGCCCGCCGCCGTACGGCTCGTCATCGACGGTACGATGGCGGTCGTGCGTCCAGTCGCGCAGGTTATACGCCTTAAAATCAAAAAGGCCGGCCTTGCGGGCGCGGCCTAAGATCGACGTGGACATGACGGGCTCAAACATCTCGGGAAAGACCGAAAGGGTCTCGATCAGCATGTTTTCCTCCCTACTTGTCCATATCGATCAGGCCGTCCATAACGTGGACGGAAATTGTTCCTGTGTCGGGAAGATCGAGCACGACCTGCTCGATCACGGGAATCAGTACCTCGCCGTACCGATCACCCTCGACAACCCAAACATCGTTAGCGGGCGTCGACATAATCTCGACGATCGTGCCGAGCGAACCGAAGCGCTCGTCGACCACCTCGCGACCCATCAGGTCGGTATAGGCAGCGTCAAGCGAATCGAGCTCAAAGTCGTCACGATTTGCCAGCACGTAGCATCCCGTGATGCCCTCGGCGGCCGTCAAATCGTCAATGCCCTCAAACGAGACCAGATCGCCATCGCCCGTATCGGTGACGGACACGACCGTGCAAAAGCGGTCGCGCTTGAGCGCCGGCGGCGTCAGGGCGACGCGCATACCCGGCTCTAATACAGAAGGAAGCCCCCGCAGCGGCTGCGCGAGGACCTCCCCCTTCCTTCCGTGCGGCTTGACCACACGGGCGATGTTTTTGTACTGGGACCTCAAGGTCCTAGCCCAGAACCTCTACCTCGACAGCAGTGTCGAGGCGAGCGGCCAGTGCACGGGCGAGCGTGCGAATGGCCTTGATGGTACGGCCACGACGGCCGATGACCTTAGCGACGTCATCCTCGGCGACCGAAACCTCAATCGTAGAGGCGTCGTCACCGTCGATGACCTCAAGGCTCACGGAATCCGGGTCGTCGACGATCTGAACAACGAGATATTCGACGAGATCGGCGATGCGATCTGAGAGCATTGCCTCACCCTCGAGCTGTGCAGCGTCAACCTCAGGCACGATTTACTCCTCGGCGCCCTCAGCGGCCTCAGCGGCAGCCTTAGCGGCCTCGGCCTCTTTGGCGAGCTGCTTCTTGGACTTCTTGACGACGGTCTCGGTCTTCTCGCCCTCGTTGGCGGCCTTGACCAGAGCGGCGACGGCGTCGGTGAGCTGAGCGCCCTTGGACTGCCAGTCGGCGATCTTCTCGAGGTCGAGGTTGATGGTCTTGGGGGCGGTCATCGGGTTGTAGCGGCCAACCTCCTCGATGATACGACCGTCACGCGGGGCGCGGGAATCGGCGACGACGACACGGTAGTACGGACGCTTCTTAGCGCCGTGACGAGCAAGGCGAATCTTGACTGCCAAAGGAAACTCCTCCAACCAAGCAGCTTTAGGCTGCAACTACAAACAAACAGTTGAACATAATACGCCATCGACGCGGGCAGGTGAAGTCCGTGAGACCAACTTCTTCGGTGTAGTCGAGGGCAAATCCATATCTTAGACAAGAATTCGGGATTTGCAAGCACATACACGCACCCCACATGAGCTGCGCGGTATACTCATGACATGGAAAGACGCGAACATACATACGGTTATGAGGATGCCATGGGCGTCACGCCGCCTCCCTGGACGGGTCCGGCGGTGGGCCTCATGGACCTCGATGCGTTTTTTGCGAGCGTGGAGATGCTCGATCATCCCGAATGGCGCGGAAAGCCGCTCATCGTGGGCGGAGACGCCGATTCGCGTGGCGTCGTGTCCACGTGTTCGTATGAGGCACGTCGCTTTGGCGTGCACTCTGCCATGGCCTCGGCCGAGGCGCGGCGCTTGTGCCCGCAAGCCATTTGGACGCACGGGCACTTTGATCGCTACCGCGAGGTGAGCGCGCAGGTCATGGCGATTCTTGCCGAGGAGACGCCGCGCGTGGAGCGCGTATCCATCGACGAAGCCTTTATCGATATCACACCGGGCCGCTTTGCGCCCGAAGACCCGCTGCTAGTTGCGCGGCGTATAAGCGACCGCGTGGCAGCGCTGGGAGTGACGTGCTCCATCGGCGTGGGCTGCAACAAGACGGTCGCAAAGATCGCAAGCGAGCGGGATAAGCCGTTTGGGCTGACCATCGTGCGCCCCGGAACCGAGCAGCGCTTTTTGGCCGCGCTGCCGGTATCTGCCATGAGCGGCATCGGTCGCTCGGCCGAGGAGCGACTGCGCCGCATGCGCATCTACACCCTCGGCGAGCTATCACGTGCACCGGAATCCACCTTGGCCTCTATTTTTGGCGTCAACGGCGAGCGCATGCGTCAGCGTGCGCTGGGACTCGAAATCTCCGAAGTCACGAGCCTCGATGAAGAGCGCGAGGTCAAGTCGGTCAGCAATGAACGCACCTTTGCTAAAGATTTGACTGAGCGTGGGGATATTGAGGCGGCGATTGCGCTGTTGGGAGAGTCAGTGGGACGCCGTCTGCGCCGTCAGGGACTAACAGGCGCCACGGTGACGCTCAAGCTCAAGTATTCGTATGGAAGCGGGCGAACGGCGCAGCGTCGACTTCCACACCCCACCGATGACGAGAATATCTTTGTTGCCGTAGCGCTCGATCTGCTCGACAACATCTGGCAGGAAGGCATGCATGTGCGCCTGGCGGGCATCGGCATGAGCGACTTCGACCACCAAGGCGGGATCCAAACCGACCTGTTCTGCGAAGTCGACGACCGCGGAGCCCAATCGAGCGACCGTCGCGACCTCTCCGTCGCTATCGACGCCGTCCGAGACAAGTTCGGCGACACCGCCCTATCCTTCGGCCGCCAATCCCGCTTCGACGATTAGTCCCTAAGGCAAAAAAAGCCGGGCAGCTGCGAATGGTGCAACTGCCCGGCGAACGATAGAAGGTAGCTAAATAGCCCCGTCCCAAATGAGCTCCTAGAGGAGGTTGAGGGGGAGCTGGGGGGCGTCTCCCCAGAGTTTCTCGAGGCGGTAGAAGTCGCGGGCTTCGGGAGTGAAGACGTGGACGACAACCGAACCGTAGTCCATGAGCATCCAGGTCTTCTGCTCGCGGCCCTCGATGGAAAACGGGTGCTCGCCGCAAGCCTCGGCGACCTTCTCCTCAATCTCGTCGACGATCGAATCAACCTGGCGGTTGTTGGTGCCGGTAGCAAGGACAAAGTAGTCGCACACATCGGAAAGCTCAGTCAGGTCGAGCACCTGAACGTCCTCGCCTTTCTTGTCGTAGGCGGCCTGCGCGGCGGCGCGGGCGACATCCTCGGCGGCGACACCGCTCGCGGACAGCGAGGCGGCAGTGCGGTCGGACGTGGCGGCGAAGCTCTTGTGCTCCACACGTTCAAGAATCTGTTCGTCGGTCATGGTCTCGTCGGCCATGGAATACCTCTTTCTAGACAGCCCGAGCTAGCGTAGCTGGGCGTAATGGTTGTAAATCGAAATAGCC
Organism: Collinsella aerofaciens; assembly: GCF_015546965.1. Taxonomy (GTDB): domain Bacteria; phylum Actinomycetota; class Coriobacteriia; order Coriobacteriales; family Coriobacteriaceae; genus Collinsella; species Collinsella aerofaciens_X. The sequence goes on along the minus strand of NZ_JADMUF010000002.1, from coordinate 189,932 downwards.
GTGGGATAAAGATAGCGCCCGGACTGGATCACATAGACCAAACCCTGCGCAAAACAGGAGAAGAACAACTCGTCGAGCGTCGACTCCCCCACCATCTTGCGCAGCGCATGGGCATAGTCGCCGTGGCGGTTGGGCTCAATGGCATCGGCCACAAAGACCACCATATCGAGCGGCGTCATGTCGCAGGCACCCACGGTGTGACGGTCGACAGCCTGGAAAACGGCCGGCGACAGCTCGGGGAAAAGCTGCGGAAGCTCATAGGCGGCAACAGGACCATGCAAAAGCGGCGTCGCGGCGGAAGGAGAGCCGGCAATCTTAATGCCGTAATGCAGAGCGCGCGTAACCAGCTCGTCGTCGGAGAGCACTTTGTCCCAGTCGTGGATCAGACCGGCAGCAGCGGCATCAAAGCGGTCAACGCCGTAGACCTCGGCCAGATGAAGTGCGGTCTCGGCAACACCCAGCGAATGCACATAGCGCTTGCGCTTATCCTTCATGCGAACATCGAGCAGCTCTTGAATGTGCTTGAGCAGCGCGTGCTCATCGCCCTCAAACTGATCCTCTACCGACAACGTAGACCCCCATCACTCAAAATCTTCTTGGCCCAAATCGGCATATAGCCTGCGTTTGCGAATGTAGCCGAGCACGGACTCGCTCGTAAGATAGCGCACGCTCATACCGCGGGCAACTCGCTTGCGAATGTTCGTCGAGCTGATCGCCAGCGCCGGAATCTGAATATAGCGCACGTCGAACGGCAGCCCCGACTCTTTGATTCGGGCACGCGCCGTATCGATATCAAAGCCCGGTCGTGTCGCCGCAATAAAGGTAGCAAGCTCAGCGATTCGTTCGGCATCATGCCAGGTCACAATATCGATAATCGCGTCGGCGCCCGTAATAAAGTAGAGCTTTACCTGCGGCGGGTAAAAGTCGCGAAGGGCATGAAGCGTATCGGCCGTATAGGTTACGCCCGGACGGTCGATCTCGAACCGGCTCGCCAAAAAGGCCGGGTTCGCGGCGGTGGCGAGGACCGTCATGGCATAACGGTCCTCGGCAGGCGACACCGGCTTGTCAAGCTTAAAGGCAGGAGAGCCCGCCGGCATAAAGAGCACAGCGTCCAAGTCGAGCGACTCGCGCGCCTGCTCGGCGGTCACCAGGTGCCCGTAATGGATGGGATCAAAGGTGCCACCCATAATGCCGAGCCTAAACTCCTGCCCGTCCTCTAGAGGAAGCTCGGGCAAACCGATTCCACCGCGCAACGACATGGCTTACTCGCCCTCCGAGGTCTCGGCATCGTCCTCGGCATCCGCCGCATCGACAACCTCGACGCCCTCATCCGCAGCATCAGTTACGTCAATGGCCTCAACGGCAACGTCCTCGCCAGCATCCTCAAGCTCCTCGTACTCCGAGAAGTCCTCGGCGCCCTCAAAGTCAAAGGTGCGCTGGCAAATGCGAACCTCGTCGCCCGCACGGCAACCGGCCTTCTCGAGCGCGTCGTCAACACCCATACGCGCAAACTTATGCTGCAGGTAAATGACGGCTTCCTCATTTTCCCAGTCGGTCTGAATGACCATGCGCTCGATGGCACGACCGACCACGCGGAAGGCACCGGGCTCTTCCTGGACAATGCGGAAACGCTTCTCACGCTGCAGGCGGCGGCGCTCCCACTCATCGTCGCGCAGGTCGACCGGTTCATCGGAGACCGCCAGCTCGGCGCGGAGCTTGGCCACCTGCTCACCTACGGCAAGCATCAACGTATTGAGACCGGCGCCCGTAACAGCAGACACGGCAAAGAACATATGTCCATCGTCGAGCGCTGCGCGCTTGAGGTCGGCAATCCTATCGGCCGTGCCCGGCGCGTCGCACTTGTTGGCAACGACGATCTGCGGACGCTCCGAAAGCTCGGCGCCATACTGCTCGAGCTCGCGGTTGATGATGCGATAGTCCTCAACCGGATCGCGATCCTCAAAACCGCCCGTCATGTCGACGACATGCATGATCAGGGCCGTACGCTCAATGTGGCGCAGGAACTGGTGACCCAGGCCCTTGCCCTCGCTCGCGCCCTCGATAAGACCGGGGACGTCGGCAACGACGTAAGAATATTCGCCGGCACGCACCATGCCGAGGTTCGGCACGAGCGTAGTAAACGGGTAGTCAGCGATCTTGGGGCGGGCGGCACTCATGCGCGCAATGAGCGATGACTTACCTACCGAGGGAAAGCCCACGAGCGCGGCATCGGCCATGAGCTTCATCTCAAGCTCAATCCAGTGCTCCTCGGCCGGCTCGCCTAGCTGGGCAAAGGCCGGAGCGCGGCGTACCGACGTCACAAAGTGCGTGTTGCCCAGACCGCCGGCACCGCCGGGCGCCACGACGACGCGCTCGCCGTCGTGCACCAGGTCGGCAATCTCGAACATCGGGGTCTGCGTCTCGGGGTCGAGCTCGCGTACCACGGTACCCATAGGGACCTTGAGAATCAGATCCTCGCCGCTCTTACCGTTACGACGGGCACCCTGCCCGTGCGTGCCGCGCTCGGCGCGGAAGTGATGCTTAAAGCGGTAATCGATCAGCGAGGAAAGCTGAGCGTCGGCCTGGATGACGACATTGCCGCCACGACCGCCGTCGCCGCCATCGGGGCCGCCCTTGGGAACAAATGCCTCGCGCCTAAACGACATGCATCCGGCTCCGCCGTCGCCGCCGCACACGTTGATGCGGCTGATATCGGTGAACTGTGACAACAGAATCGCCTCCTACAAAAAAGAGGGAGACCCTTGAATCCTAAAACTCAAGTGCCTCCCACATATGTGCTCTATGAAGGGTGAATTACGCGTTCGCGAGCGGGCGTACGCTGACCCTGTGCTTGATACCCTTGTGGAACTCAACGGTACCGTCGACCAGCGCGAACAGCGTGTCGTCCTTGCCACGGCCAACGTTCTCACCCGGGTGGATGTGCGTGCCGTGCTGACGGACGAGAATCGTGCCCGTGGTTACCGTCTGGCCGGCGAAGCGCTTCGTGCCAAGGCGCTGACCGCGGGAGTCACGGCCATTACGGGAGGAACCGAGTCCTTTTTTGTGTGCCATTGTGTATACCTACTCTTTCGTTACGAGTGTAATCTACTCGGCGACGGGAGCCTCGGCAACAGCCTCGGCCTCTGCCTTGACAGCCTTCTTGGCGCGGGACGTAGCCTGGACCTTCACGATCTTCAGCTTGGTGAGCTGCTGACGGTGACCCTTCAGACGACGATAGCGCTTACGCTTGTGGAACTTGAAGACCAGCTGCTTCTCGCCCTTGAACTGCTCAACGATCTGAGCGGTAACCTTGGCCTTGGCCAGCTTGTCGGGATCGGTGACGATCTTCTTACCATCGTTGAGGAAGATAACCGGCAGGGTGACCTTGTCGCCCTCATTGCCCTCGATCTTCTCGACGGTGATGACATCGTCGGTGGCGACCTTGTACTGCTTGCCGCCCGTGTTAACGATTGCGTACATGTTTACTTGCCCTTCATGCATCAGTTAGTGCAACAGCCGAATATAGTAGCAGGCGAAAATACCCCCGTCAACGAGTATGTGGAGCAAATCCACAAGTTCGCACAGGTATGGGGCTGACGAGTCGGCCCTCGTCGTCCTCGCATGCTTGATTCTGACGCTCGACATCGTAGGAGCAGATGGTCACGAGGTCTTGCATACCGGTGGAAACAATAGGTGCATCCACGCCCGGGGTCAAGCCCTGCAACAAAACATCAGCAGCGGAAAGCAAAATTTCCGGACGCATGGAGCCCTCGTTGTCGGCATGGGTGTCGAGCATGAGTACCAAATGGTCCGGGCGCTCCCCCGCCGTGAGCTCATAGCCAACGAGCGTGTGATCCAAATCCAAGCGCTTGCTCTTTTTTCCGCGCGCGTAGTCGATGCCATGGTCCGCGCGCAACGTGTCGATCGCACGACGCACCTCGTCGGCGCTTACGGGCGCCTCGGGATCCAAGTGCAGGTCGATGCGATACGACAGGCGCGTGAGCTGCGCCGTCAACGCCGGCGTGCGCACGTCGATGTACGCGGCCTCGATGGGCGCCAGATCGGCCGGAGACGCCGCAGACAGGCGCCCAAACGCCTCGTCGAGCGCCACGAACTCGGTCATAAACAGGTCATACCACTCGCAGGTCGACGACGTGCCAACCGGTAGCGCCGAAGAGAAGCCCACGCGCATGTGCGGAGAGAAGCCCTGCGTGACGGCATAGGGAAGTCCCGCACGGCGCACGATGCGCTCAATGGTATGGATTACTTCGAGATGGCCCAGGTACTTAAGGCGATCGCGCTTGCCATAGCGAACACGAAGCCTAAAGAGCGAGGGGTTGTCGGTCAGGCGCTCACTCATGCGCGATCACCCATCAATACATTCTTGGCGTGGAGCGTGGGGCAGATACCGCAGCCGGTACACGACGTGCGGGTGCAGTCGGGAGTCGTGACACCCTCGAGCGAGCGACGGTACTCGCGCTCGAGGAAGCCGCGCGTGCAGCCGGGGCTCACATGCTCCCACGGCAGACGCCAGTCCAACTCGTAGGGCAGGTGCACAAGCTCATTGAGGTCGATGCCGTTTTTCGCAGCAGCCTCCTTCCAGTTATCGAGCGAGAAATGCTCTACCCAGGCGTCAAAGCGAGAGCCCGCGCGCCAAGCATCGATGATGACGGGCGTCATGTCACGACCGGCGCGGGACAGTGCGGCCTCAATGAGCGAGGTCTCGGCATCGTGGTAATGCACGCGGACGGCACGGTTGCGAACGCTCGTGACAAGCAGCTTCTGGCGACGCTTGACGTCGTCGTAGTCGAGCTGCGGGCACCACTGGAACGGCGTGGCAGCCTTGGGGATAAAGACCGAAACCGAGATGGACACCGAGATCGAGCCGCGACGAGCCTTGGGCACCACGGAACGACCGAGCTCCAGCACGTGATCGGCCAGATTGGCGATGGCCACGATATCCTCGTCGCGCTCGCCGGGAAGGCCCATCATAAAGTAGAGCTTCATGCGGTTCCAGCCGGCCTCGAAGGCTGCCTTGGCCGCACGGTCCAGGTCCTCCTCGGTCACGTTTTTGTTAATGATGTCGCGCATGCGCTGGCTGCCGGCCTCGGGCGCGAACGTCAGGCCGCCCTTCTTTTCGCCGGCGACCGACTCGGCCATATCCACGCCAAACGAATCCAGACGCTGCGACGGAATGGACACGCGAATACCCGTATCCTCCAGGCGACGGTTGAGCCTGCCGAGCACGTCGCGAATGCAGGAATGGTCGGTCGTGGAGAGCGAGGTCAGCGACACCTCGTCATAGCCGGTCTTTTCCAGACCCTGAATCACCGACGAGACGATCTGGTCGGCCGAGCGCTCGCGCACCGGGCGATACGTCATGCCGGCCTGGCAAAAACGACAGCCGCGGGCGCAGCCGCGCAGGATCTCGATAGACAGGCGGTCGTGGACCAGCTGCGCATAGGGCACGCACGACTGCGACAGCGGATTCGTGGCACCGAAATCCTCGACGACGCGCTTGTAGACCACGGTCGGCGCATCCTTGCCCTCACGCGGCACGGTGTAGCCATGCGGCGAGCAGGGCTCGTCGTGACGAACCTCATAGAGCGACGGCACGTAGTTGCCGGCAATGGATGCAAGCTGCTCAACAATCTGCGCGCGCGGGACTCCTTCGTCACGCAGGCGGCGATGCAGCTGGCAGGTCTCGAGCAGCGATTCCTCGCCCTCGCCGATGAGGATGGCATCGAAGAAGGCCGCGTACGGCTCGGGGTTGTACACCGAGGGGCCGCCGGCGATGATAATGGGGTCGTCCTCGCCTCGGTCGGCCGCCAACAGCGGAATACCAGCGAGGTCGAGAGCCTCGAGGAAGTTCGTCACCGCCATCTCGTGCGGCACATGCAGACCGACGATATCAAACGAAGCGACCGGCGCTGCACCCTCGAGCGAGAGCAGCGGAATGCCCGCCTCGCGCATGGCGTCACCCATATCGGGCCACGGCACATAGCCACGCTCGCAGGAGATGCCCTCGGCCTGGTTAAGGATGTTGTAGAGGATGGCGATGCCCTGGTTGGGCAGACCAACCTCGTACACATCCGGATAAATCAGGCAGCAACGGTAGTCGGCATCGGGTTTGGAAAGCGTGCCCCACTCGTGATCGATATAGCGGCTCGGCTTCTCGACCTTGGCGAGCAACGGCTCAATTAGATGAAAACAGTCTTGGTATGCAACGCGCAACGGAAAACCCCTAAGCAGCGAGATCTGATGCGTCCTGATAGGACGCCATAGGACGGGTAGCGCCCGCGACCGTGGTCACCAGATCGCGAACGCGGGAGAACGTGGCAGTGACCACCTCGTTGGCACGACTGTAGTCGACATCGCGCTCGTAGAGCGAAACGAGCGCACGGCCCATGCCATAGGTGCCCGCAGCAGCAGTGAGCGCCTTGACGGCAAACCCAATATGCGGCGTCTGTTTGACGAGCGCGCGGGTGACCGCGCGGATCACAAGACCGCCGGCAAGCACGCCAGCGACCTCGTAGCCGCGCTCAGGCTTAATGCCGCGTCCAAAGACGGCAGCGAGCTCAAAGAGCATGCCCACCTGCGCCAGCGCCATAACGGGATAATCGGCGCCCGGCAAAAACACCAGCGCACCGGTCGCCATATTGGTGAGCGCGCACGAGGTGATGATACGATTGGCCGCCGCGATGCGCATGAAGGCAAAGTTCGCCGCAAAAGCCGTTTCCTTGTCGGTGCGATCGAGAATCCAGCGGGCAAGCGTCTCGAGCAGATACGTCTTATCGGTTGCCGCTACCACGCCGAGCATGGGCGTGGACTCCTCGATAAACGGCACCTCCACAGCAGACTCGGCAAGCACGCACACGGGCGCGCCGGCGATCACGAGCTCCTGCACGGCACTCTCCAAGCGGTCGGAACCACACGAGAGCACCAGCACCACATCGGTATCGGTCTTTGGAGCAATTCGCTCCTCCCCCAGACGCTCGACGCGCACAATGCCCGAGGTCGTCTGCGGCACAAAGGCGTCACGCACCGTCTCGGCCAGAAAGCGCGAGGCGGACGAATCCAGATAGACCGAGACGCGCACCGGCGTATCGGAATCCTTCTTAACGGACGCGCCCATCTTAAAAGCGCGGGTCAGCTTATCTACGGGAATTTTCATAGCAAACCCCTCCAGCGGTTACGCGGCGCCCGAACGATGCCGCCATATGGATTGTACGATACCCACCGTCAGCAGCTGAATCATCATCGAAGACGAACCGAAGCTAATAAACGGTAGCGGAATACCGGTAATCGGCATCATGCCGATGCACATGCCGACGTTTTCGAAGGTCTGGAACGCCCACATACCAACGATGCCCACACACGAAAGACGCAAAAACAGCGACTCACACTTAAAGGCAACGCGAATCGTCGAAAAGATCAACAGCACGTAGAGACACAGGAGCAAAAAGGAACCGCAAAAGCCAAAGGTCTCGGACAGGAAGGCGAAGACGAAGTCGGTGTGGAACTCAGGCAGAAAGCCGCCGGCCGACTGCGTCGCATGGCCCAAACCCTTACCAAAGAAGCCGCCCGAGCCAACGGCGATAAGCGACTGCTGCAGGTTGTAGGCATCGTCCGAATCGGCATTATCGGGGTCGATAAAGACCGTCAGACGGTTCATCTGATACTGCTTGATGAGCACATCGTGGCCGAGCAACGAATCAAAAACCGAATCGAGCGCCAGAACGAGGGCCACCAGGCCCACGAGCAGGGCCAGGGTCGACAGCACCCATTCGCGGCGTGCGCCGCTCATACAAATGACGATGGCGCCCGAAACCAACACAACCAGGCCCGAGCCCAGGTCGCCCATGGCAACGACGGCCAAAAACGGGATGGACAGCATGCCGCAGAGCTTGACGTAGTCGCGAACGGTATCGATGCGACCGTTATACTGCGAGCCAAGCGTAGCAATAAAGAAAATGGTAATGAGCTTGGCAAGCTCAACCGGCTGGAATGTCAAACCGATACCGGGAATCTTGATCCAGCCCGTCATGCCCAGACCGCCCGTATAGGACAGGCCCGGAATCTTGGGCGAGAAGATCACGATCAGGTCGATGACGAGCAACGCCGTCGAGAAATTGGAAATACCGCGCAGATCGGTACGCCAGACCAACACCGCCAGCACCGCTCCGATGCCAATTCCCAGCAGATGGCGTGAGAACGAGGCATCAGCCTTAAACTGCGAAGCCGACCAGATGATGATGGCACCGTAGGCGACGAGCGCCACAGTGGCCACGAGCACACCGATATGCACCTTTTGGCGAAACGTGCCGCGCGAGGCCGAAAGTTGCTTGTTGACGCGGTCCAGGCTGCTGCGAGAGCCAGTCTTGGTTGAACGGAACAGATCCGCCGGAGAAAAATCCATCGCAACCTCCTATCGAACCGAAGAATCGCCCGAGGCCGAAGAGGTATCGGGCTCGTCATAAATCACGCCGAGCACGTCGCGCACGACATGCATTGCGGTATCAGAGCCACCGCCGCCCTGCTCCAAAATGGTGGCAATCACGTATTTGGGGTCGTCGGCCGGGGCATAGGCGCAAAACCATGCGTATTCGTCCTCGCCGCTCTTCTCGCCCGTGCCCGACTTGCCGTACACCTGCGGCGTCAGCGTGCTAAAGTGCGCCGCCAACGACGTAGAGGCAACATAGATCACGTCATGCATACCGTTGCGCACGAGAGCCAGGTCCGAATCGCTGTTGATTTTGGCCTCCAAGCGCTTCTTCTTGCCCTTGCCGTTGTACTTATAGGCATCGCCGTCGCCATCGCGCGACACGGCAGACAAAAACACGTGGGGCACGTACTGCTTGCCGCCGTTGGCAAGACCCATATAGGCGCACGCCATCTGAAGAGGCGTCACCAGGATGTCGCCCTGACCGATGGCGATGTTGGTCATATCGCCGGCATTCCACTTGCGGTCCTCGGCAGACGCGTCGGTAAAGTACGACTCTTTCCACTCGGCATCGGGAATACGGCCTGCGCCCTCACTCGGCAGGTCGATGCCGCAGGCCTTGCCAAGACCCCAGCGGCGGAAGACCTCCTGCAGGCCCTCGGGGTGCTGATCGTCATAAAAGAACGCCTTGCCCATGTCGTAGAAGACGGGGTCGCACGAGTTAGCGATACCCGACTGCAGCGTCATGGTGCCGTGACCAGACGTCAGCCAGCAGCGCTTGCCCCACGACTTGCCCAGACCCGTCCAATAGCCCGTGCAGTTGGTCGTCTGCCCCGACGTGTAGGTTCCAAACTCAAGACCGGCCAGTGCCGAGAGCGGCTTGATGGTCGAAGCCGACATGTACTGTCCGCTAATGGCGCGGTTGAGCAGCGGGTGCGAACCTTTGTCATCATTGAGCTCGGTCCACACGTCATTTGAGACGCCGCCGATAAAGACGGACGGATCGAACTTGGGCTCGCTCGCCATGCCCAGGATCTCGCCATTGTTGGGATCGAGACACACCACAGCGCCGTTGCCGGCATTGCTGTAGCCAGTGGTCTTGGCAAGCTCGATAGCGCTCGCCAGTGCCGTCTCGCAGGCCTGTTGGATCTTAAGGTCGAGCGTGAGCTTAATGTCGGAGCCGGCCTTCGCGGGAACGGCGCCGGCCTGACCGGTCACATTGCCCGAGGCATCGACCTTGACGGTCTGCTCGCCACGAATACCCTGCAGCAGGTTTTCGTAGTAGCTCTCAACGCCCGCCTGGCCCACGATATCGCCCGACTGGTACGTAATCTTGCCAGCAGAAGCATCATCATCGCCAGAGGTTTTCTTATTCTGGGCCTCGAGCTGCTCGGAGGTAATGGTGCCGGTATAGCCCAAGATATGGCATGCTGTCTCGCCATATGGATACTGGCGCTCGGTACGCTCGGCAATCTTGACGCCCGGGAACTCGCCGGCATGCTCCTGAATATAGGCAACCGTGGAGCGACGGACGTCCGTCGCGATGGTATGTAGGCTCTGAGCGCCCTCTGTATTGTCCTGAATATTGCGAAGGACCGCCACGTAAGGCATTCCAAGCACGTTGGCAAGATGGCGAACCAGAACCTCATCCTCGGCAAGGTCGCGGTAGGCCACGACAGCAAGTGAGGGACGGTTCTTGACAAGCGCCACGCCATTGCGGTCGAGGATGCGGCCGCGCACAGCGGGTGTGGTCACTGTGCGAGTCTGATTACTATTGGCCTGCTTCTCGTAATAGTCCGACGAGACCATCTGCATGCCCCACAGCTTGACGGCAAGCGCCGCAAACATCGCGCCCACACCCGTGGTGAGGATGGAAAAGCGGCCCTTAAAGGCGGTCGCCGCGGTATTGCCCTCGCCCTCGGTGGCGCGCGGGGCCGTTCCATGCTGTGTATCGTAGGTAAAACGGGAATCGCCACGACGCATGATGACCAGCGCGACCACGATGGCCACAACCAGTACGATACCGGCGATAATAACCGTCAACTGGGAAGACATCTACGGGCCTCCCCTATTTGAGCTTGCGGGTCTTGGGCTTAAAGCGCATACCCGTCTGGCGTCCGCCACGTGCGGAGAATCCATAGCCGGACTGCGGCACGACGCCGGACATCAAAAACGGAATGGCAACCAGACCCGTCAGGATCGAGGACGGCAGCGCATGGCCGAAGATCGCCACGACAAAGTTCGTCTCCAAACCCATAAACAGCAAGATGATGCTGTAGATCACATTAATGACGAGCGCGAAGGCGCCCACAGTGATGCCGCGCGCACTCGGGGTACCGCCCGTCTGACCGACAGCGCTGTGCACCAGGGCAAAAGAACCCACGGTCAGCAGGAGCGACATAACGCCCACCGGAACGGCAGCGGACAGGTCATAGAACAAGCCGCTGCAAAAACCGCACACGACGGCACGGGTCGGGTCGCCCGAGAACACGCTTAGGCACACCAGGATAATCATGAAGTTGACGCGACCGCCCGCAATGGAGATCTGCGGTGCCAGGCCTGCCTGCAGCAGCACACACACGATGGCGGCGATCACAAACGTGCGGGAGCTCATCCCCTGCTCGTGTAGATCCATGGACATGCCCCCTATTCGCTCGAGCCGGAATCGGTCGTCTCGGACGTGTCGGAACTGTCATCCGAACTCTCGTCCTTCGTCTTGGTCGCAGCATCGCGCGACGTTCCCTGCGGCGTGCTATTAGCGGTGCTCACGTCCTCATCCGAAGCCGACTGTTCGTCGGTCAGCGAGGTAATGACCAGCACTTCCTCGTTGTTCTCGGCCGTGGTCTGAGCGCGCACCACAATGGTGTAGTACACGTCGTTTGCCGATTTCTCGACCGACGAGACGGTGCCGAGCGGTAGACCCTTAGGGAACACGCCGCCAATGCCCGAGGTTACGATGATGTCACCAACCTTAACGTCGGAGTCGACGCTCACGTACTCAAGACGCAGCGTGCCGTCAGCCTGACCCTGCAGCATGCCCTGGGCGCGCGTGTCCTGCACCATGGCGGACACGCCCGAGTTCTCGTCGCCAATCAGGCGCACGGTCGACGTTTTGGCCGATACCTCGATAATCTGGCCGATAACACCGGCAGAACTCGTCACGGGCATGTTGATGGTAAAGCCGTCGGCAGAGCCCTTGTCGATGGTAACGGTCGAGGTCCAGGCATCGCCGGAGGCACCGACAATACGAGCTGCGGTCGATTTAAGGTTGTAGGTCGACTGCAGGCCGACCAGCCCCTCCAGACGCTCAGCGGTCTTTTGAGCCTCGGAGAGCTCAGCAACCTTAGAGGTCAGTTCCTCGTTTTGCTTCTTGAGTTCGTCGAGCGTGTCCTGCGACGCCGTAAGGTTAGAGAACACGTTGCCGATGGCATTGAAAGGAGCCGCCACAGCCGAGCCCACAAAACGCACCGGCGAGGTAATCGTCGTTACGCCCGAACGCACGGCATGAATCGGCCCTGCCTCGCCCTCGCGGATGTAAAACGTGAGCAGCAACACCGAAATCAGGCTGAAAACAATCAACGGGCGCATACCCGTTGATTGTCGCTTGGTATTCAGATTTGTGGAGAAACCCGAAGATCGTGCCAAATGGAATCCACCTTTTGGAAATTAAGCATTGGTCTGGACGAAGCCGCCATCAAACGCATTGGCCTCGAGCACGCGGGCACAGCCGTTAACGACGTTATCGAGCGCCGTGGGGCTGACGTTGACCGAAACGCCGGTCTCATCGCGCAGACGCACGTCGAGTCCGCGTAGCAGAGCGCCACCACCGGTCAGCAAAATGCCGTAGTACATAAGGTCAGAGGCAAGATCGGGCGGCGTGGCATCGAGGGCGTCCTTGACGGCCTTGGCCATCTCGTCGAGCGGCTTGTTGAGCGCGCGACGAATCTCCTCGCTCTCGATGCGCACGGTCTTGGGCAGACCGGTGATCACGTCGCGACCGTTGACCTCGACGTCGAGCTCGTCCTTGAGCGGCACAGCGGAGCCGACCTTGATCTTGATGTCCTCTGCCGTACGCTCGCCGATGGCAAGGTTGTAGGCATCACGAACGTGCGTGAGGATGGCCTGATCGAACTCGTCGCCTGCAATACGGATGGACTGCGAGACGACGATGCCGCCCATAGCGATAACGGCAACCTCGGTGGTACCGCCACCGATGTCGATGACCATGGAGCCGGTGGGCTCCTCGACGGGCAGGTCGGCGCCGATAGCGGCAGCCATGGGCTCCTCGATCAGATAGGCCTGGCGGGCCCCGGCCTGGATCGTGGCCTCAAAGACGGCACGCTTCTCGACCGACGTGACGCCGGAGGGAACGCAGACGACAACGCGCGGACGCGGGGTCCACGGATAGCGCTTCTCGGACGCCTTATCGATAAAGTAGCGAAGCATGGCCTCGGTAACATCGAAGTCGGCGATGACGCCGTCCTTCAGGGGACGAACGGCCACGATGTTGCCGGGCGTACGGCCGAGCATGCGCTTTGCCTCGATACCGACCGCCAGGATGCGCTCGTCGTTCTTGTCGATGGCGACAACAGAGGGCTCGCGAATGACGATGCCCTTGCCGCGCACGGAGACAAGCGTATTGGCGGTGCCGAGGTCGATGGCAAGATCGCCCGCATAGCTACCGAAGAACATATCCATCAAAGAAAACAACGCAACTCCTGATGTGTTGGATGATTGCTGGAAAACTACTAGCTCATCATACTAGCGCAAGCCCGGCACCTCACTTGCGGTGAAGCGCCGGGCAAAGCTAAATCCCATAAGGTCACTACTGGTTGTCAGCAGCCGAGAAATCCATATCGAGCGAGGAAACGGCCCAGCCGATATGGTTGTCGGAGCGCACGAATTTGACGGTGTACTCCTGCTCGCCGCCCTTGGACAGCGATGCCTTCACCTTAGCGGTCGTCTCGGTCATGGACTGATCCATGCCCTCGACGGACACGGTGGCACCCTGCGGAATCGAGGAGATGATCATCGACTTAGCGTCCTCGGACAGGCTCGATGCCAGGCAAGACTCGGCCTTTGCGGTGTCACCGTCGCCGGCAGCCTGGAACAGATCGGTAACGACAGACTCCTGAGACGGGAAGCCAAAGCCGCGCGTGTAGGCAAAGCCCAGACCGCCCGCGGCGATCAAAATGAGCAGAAGCAGCACGATGAAGACTTTGAGACCCGTGTGGCGATGGCGACGACGGACCTTGGCCTGCTTACGATCCTGACGGTCCTGCTGGACCATTTCGGACTCGGACAGCGTAAAGAAACCGGTGTCCGAGGGATCGGGCATAAACTGGCCGGTCGCGCCCGTAGGATCGAGCGGATCGACGGCAGGAGCGTCCATCGCGGGCGCCGGAGCAGTGGCCATAGCCGTCTGGGCAGACAGCGCGGCAAGCGAATCGTGCACGCGGGCAAGCTCATCGGCCTGCTCGGAGGTGAGCTGGTAGATGCCATCGGCAGTAGCGGCGTTAAAGGCGTCGAGTGCGTCGGAGGGACGGCCGGCGGCAGAAAGCGCCTGACCCATGCCGGCGTTGAGCGCACGCGTGTCGTCGCGGGGGCCGGCAAAGTCGATAGCCGTGCGGTAGGTCTCCACGGCATCCGCCGGACGGCCGAGCTTAATGAAGCAACGACCAAGCTCGCCGAGCGCGGCGGCAGGAGCCGGATTGGCGCCGTCGATGGCAGCCTGACGGAAGGCAGTACCCGCGTTGGCATAGTCGCCCGACTGGAACAGCGCGTTACCCAGGCCCAGATAGGCCTTGAACGGCGTGGCATAGGAAGCATCCTGCGTAGCAGCAGAGAATGCCTGAGCGGCCGTCGTGTAGTCGCCCACGGCGGCGAGCGCCTTGCCGCGGTTGGTGAGCAGCGCGCCGCGCTTGCCGTAGGTGCCGTCGTTGAGGGCGGCGGCATAAGCCTCGGCGGCCTCGGCATACATGCCCAGGTGCATCAAGGCGTTGCCACGAAGGTGGTCGGCCTCGCCCATAATCTCATCGGGAGTCTTTGCCGCCCCAAGCATCTGGGCTGCAGCGGAAAAATCACCCGCGCGGTAAGCGGCGCGGCCCTGTTGGATCAGCTGGCTATTCAAGGAAGTCCCCTTTACTCGTGAACGATCTCGACATGGACGATCTCGTCGCCGGCACGCAGCTGCGAAATCACATCGAGACCCTCGACCGTGGTACCAAAGACGGTATAACCGGAATCAAGGTTATGCTGGGCACCCAGGCAGAAGTAGAACTGCGAACCCGCGGAATCGGGGTCCATGGAGCGTGCCATGGCAAGGGCGCCATCGACATGGCTGTTGCGCGGATTGGTGGCAAACTCGCCCTTGATGCAGTAGCCGGGGCCACCGGTACCGGGCATGCCGTCGGGGCCCTCAAGGCCGGCAGCGACATCGGCGCCGGACATATCACGGGTATTGGGGTCGCCGCCCTGGATGACAAAACCGGGCACATAGCGATGGAACTTAAGGCCATCATAGAAACCCATCGTGGAAAGCTCGCAGAAGTTCGCGACATGAATGGGAGCGCCCTCGCCGTCAAACTTGACCTTGATGGTACCCTTCGACGTCTCGATTACGGCGCACTCGTCGCCGGCAAGCTGATACTCGGGCGTGTAGAGCTCTTTCTTAAAACCAAACATGTGGTTCCTTCCTCGTGCGTTTAAAGCATATTTGTACGAATTGTAGCAATAAGCACAGGCTTACATCAATTGCGCACGTAGGTTATGCCGACTATGGCGAACTAATTTTAGGAACGCTGCTGCGGCTTCCAGGAACCCACATTGGCGTCGTACTGGTTCAGCGCGCTGTTGCCGCCCTGCGCGATGGGAGCCAGGATCTCGCTTTGGTGGGAACTCATCGACTCGCCATCGGGAATGGCCAGCGAGATGTCCCAACTCTGGCAGATCACGTCGACACGCTCGTACATCCACTCGGCAAGCTGCTTTAAGTGGGCGATGTCATCCGCATAGACCGTATCGTCCTGGTACTTAAGGTTGTTGAGCTCATCTTGCGTCTTTTTGATCTGGTCGCGCAGGGCGTAGGCACTCTGCGACAGCTCCTGACGGGTGGACAGCGGCGTTCGAAGATAACCGTTGTTAAAGGAATCGATGACCTCGCCGATCTGGTCCTCGTCGCCGTAGGACACGATGGTCTGATACAGACCGTCGAGCCTGGTATAGAGCTGATCATCGGTCAGCACGGTTTCTTCCTGGACCACCTCGGCAGAATCGTCCTGCTTGGTATCGTCCTCAGTCGCCTCGCCCTTTTGGCGCGTGGGGAAGGTCGTCTGCGCGGCTTGGCCAAACTGGTCATAGAAGCCAGGCATGACACCCATGGGATCGGTCGTCACGAACCAATAGGCACCACCGCACACAAAGGCAAGGATCGCGATGACGATGAGCGGCTTAGGGATATGACGCTTGTGCTTGTGATAAGCGTCCTCGTCGGGATGCACCTTGCGCTTGGGTTTTTGAGCATCGTCGTGCAGGGAAACCGGCGTGGGAATATCGACCTCGGGAATACCGAAATCCTTATCGAAAGCCGGCAGCACGCAGGTCTCGTTAGGATCGGCGGCGTCCGAAAGCACCGCAGCGGCAGAGGCCGGCGCATGCGGCACCTCGGTATCGATCTGTTCTTGCGTTAGGCGCGGAAAACCCGCCGTGCGGCCCGCAGCCAAGTCGGATGCGGCCGCGTCCTCGGAGAGGATACCCGGAGCGGGGCGTCCACATTTGGGACACGTGCGATCATGCGGGGAAAGACGCGCGCCACAGCCCTCACAGAACACGAACTCGGTGTGCTCGGGACCATCGCCCGGACCCACATAGGCGTTGCAGTAGGGGCAGAACGAGGCGCCGTCCTCGATAGTCTTAAGGCAATGCGGGCAGATCACGGCATCCTCTTTTCGAAGCAATTCAAACAATCGAGGTTAGAGCATAACATCGCCACGGCCCCACAGGAACAAGGCACCAATTCAACATCGCCAGGGCGCGTAGCTACTTCTTCTTTTTGCTTGGCATCGAGACTTTGATGCCTTGGGCGGACTTGGTCACGCGAGAGCGTTTGGCTCCGGCACTCCTCTTTTTCTTGGGTTGGACCTGGGCCACGCCCTCGAGTGCGCGGGCCTCGGCCTCACGAACGGTGCGAGCTTCGCGGCGCTGCGCCATGTCGGCGGCGACGCGCTTGGCAAAACGCTCGGCCGTCGAACCCGTCGAGCTCACCTTGCCGCCACCGCGACCCAGGCGGACGCGCACGCCGCGGCCAAAACCAGTTGCGGCATGACGACGACGCGGCTTGAGCGAATCCATCATCGTGGCGAGCTTAAAGAACACCGAACAGGTAAAGACCACGATGACAGCCAAGATAACCATCTGACCCATCGTCAGGTTGGCAATAGACAGCAGCTTCGGGAATCCGATAACCCCCGTCAGGATGCCGGCGACTACAAACACAAAGAGCACCACACGTAAGGGCGTGAGAGGCTGCGAGATGCGCCAGATCAGGCTGACGCTCGCCGCACA
The DNA here is from genome assembly GCF_015546965.1 of Collinsella aerofaciens. Lineage (GTDB taxonomy): Bacteria > Actinomycetota > Coriobacteriia > Coriobacteriales > Coriobacteriaceae > Collinsella > Collinsella aerofaciens_X. Next base: position 172,927 of record NZ_JADMUF010000002.1, on the reverse strand, counting down.
CGACGTAAGCAGGCACATCGTAGACAGCGTGAGCTGGCTAAAACCAAACACGCGCGCCACAAAGATATCGAGCGCCGCAGCCAAAATGACCGCAATCGACGCCGGCAGTGCACGCTTGAGCACGTTGGTCAAAAATGACCCCTTCACGCGAGCATTGTTGGGCTCCAGGCCCAACACAAAGCCCGGCGCGCCGATGCAGAAGAAGTTAATGAGCGTCATCTGGATGGGCTCGAAGGGGTACGGCGGCAGCGCGATACACAGCGCCGCCAGGCCCATAGAGAACAGCGTCTTGGTCAGGAATAGCGAGGCCGAACGCTGCAGGTTGTTAATGGAGCGACGGCCCTCGGCCACCACGGCGGGCATCGAGGCAAAGTCGTTGTCGACGAGTACGATCTCGGCCACGTTGCGCGCGGCATCGGAGCCGGCCGCCATGGCCACGGAGCAGTCGGCCTCCTTGAGCGCCAGCACGTCGTTGACGCCGTCGCCCGTCATGGCCACGGTGTGCTCGCGGCGCTTGAGCGCCTGCACGAGCTCGCGCTTCTGCTGCGGGGTCACACGACCAAAGACATGGTAGCGGTCCACTGCGGCATCGAGCTTGGCCGGTGTATCGAGCGTCGTGGCGTCCACATAAGCGTCCGCCCCCGGCACGCCCACCACGCGCGCGATCGACGACACCGTACGCGGGTCGTCGCCACTGATCACGTTGAGGGTCACGCCCTGCTCGTTAAAGTAGCCGATGGTCTCGGCCGCCGAGGTACGAATCTCGTCGCGGATGGTCACAAAGCCCACGGGCTCGGCCTCGCCCACCATATCGCCATCGGGCGTAAAGCCGTCCACGCGCGCCACCACGAGCACGCGGCAGGTATCGGCAAGCTCGGCGACACGGTTCTCGACCTGCGAAAACACACGCTCCGAAAGCACAAACTGCGCGGCGCCCATCACATAGGAGCCCTGCGCAAAAGAAGCACCGCTCCATTTTTTAGACGACGAGAACGGAATGACCGACAGCGGCTCGGACACCTCGACCGGACGATCGGCGTAATAGTTGAGCAGCGCCTGGCAGGTCTCGTTGGCATCGGCCGAAGTCGCACGCGCGACGTTAGCCAGCGCAAAATCGAGCACCGTGGTATCGACGGGAACAGCCGCCTCGTCCGAGCCGGCGCCTAGGCTCACGCCCTCAACCGGCAGCGGGTAGGTGCCCTCGACCTCCATACGACCCGAGGTAATGGTGCCCGTCTTGTCCAGGCACAGCACGTCGACGCGCGCGAGCGTCTCGATGCAGTAGAGCTGCTGCGCCAGCACCTTGCGGCGGGCCAGGCGCACCGTGGCAATCGCGAGCACCGACGAAGTCAGCAGCACCAGGCCCTGCGGAATCATGCCCAGCAGGGCGCCCACCGTGGACAGCAGCGCCGACGAAGGCACATGACCAGCCAACAGCTCGGAGAAGCACCACGAAAGCGCGCTATCGCCCGGGGTTCCCGCGGCATCCCACAGCTCGCTCACACTCGAGGCAAACAACGCCAAACCGAGCGGGATCATGATGATGCTCGCAAAGCGCACGATGGCGTTAAGCGCGTTCATGATCTCGGAATTGACCTTTTTGACGTACTTCGCCTCGTTATTAATTTTAGCCACGTAGTTGTCGGCGCCGACATGGATCACGCGGGCGCGCAGCAGGCCCGAGTCGATAAAGCTGCCGCTCATGAGCTCAGAACCAGGCTGTTTCTTGATAAGGTCGCTCTCGCCCGTCAGCAAGCTCTCGTTCACGAGCGCCTCGCCCGAAACCACCACGGCGTCAGCGGGAATCTGGTCGCCGCGCCCGAGGCGAATGATGTCGTCGAGCACGATCTGGTCCAAGTCGAGCTCCACCTCGGCACCGTCGCGCACCGCGATGGCCTTCTTAGAGGTCAGAAGCGTGAGCTTATCGACCATCTTCTTGGAACGCATGGACTGAATGACGCCGATAGCGGTGTTCAAGAACACCACGAACAGGAACGTCAGATTCTTAAACGAACCGGTCAAAATGACCAGGAACGCCAAGATCACGTTGATCAAATTGAACAGCGTGCAGAGGTTCTCGATGATGAGCTCTTTGACCGACTTGGTCTTGAGCTCCATGTTGCGGTTGATCTTACCGGCGGCGATGCGCTCCTCGACCTCGGCGGTTGAGAGTCCGCGCTCGATATCCGTTGCTGCCATACCACGTCCCATCACGTCGCGTCGGTATAAGAAAAACCGCCCGGACCATGCGAGGTTCGGACGGTCTTACGTTCGATGGTGCCCCATGTTGGATTCGAACCAACGGCCTTCTGCTCCGGAGGCAGACGCTCTAATCCCCTGAGCTAATAGGGCCAACGTTTGGCATTATACCCAAGTGCACCACGGGCTATCAAAATAAAAGAAAAAGCTTTGCAATTACGTGGGAGACGCGGCGCAACGGCCCACTTTAGAAGGCAAAAGCGAGTCAGATAGTATAAACTCTCATGCACCATATATACACGGTTCGCGATGCGGGCCGTTTTTGCAAGGGTTATCCATCGAGGTGAGAGGCACACCATGATTGCTATTTTAAAGCAGAGCGCCAGCGACGAGGCCGTCAGCCATATCGTCAGCTGGATTGAGAAAAAGGGCCTGAAGACCGACGTCTCGCGCGGCGAGAATGAGACGATCATCGGCCTGGTGGGCGATACGACCAAGATCGACCCGTTCCTGCTCGAGTCCATGGATGTCGTCGAGCGCGTGCAGCGCGTCTCCGAGCCGTTCAAGCGCGCCAACCGCAAGTTCCACCCCGAGGACTCCGTCATCGACTGCGGCCACGGCGTCAAGATTGGCGGCGATCAGTTCCAGGTCATCGCCGGCCCGTGCTCCGTCGAGGGCGAGAACCTCATCCGCATCGCCCGCCGCGTGAAGGCCGCCGGTGCCACGATGCTGCGCGGCGGTGCCTACAAGCCCCGCACCTCCCCCTACGCCTACCAGGGCATGGGTCCCGCCGGCCTCGACCTGCTGCGCGAGGCGTCTGCCGAACTCGACATGCCGATCGTCACCGAGATCATGGACCCACGCGACGTGCAGGTCTTCCTGGACAAGAAGATCGACGTCATGCAGATCGGCGCCCGCAACGCCCAGAACTTCCCCCTGCTCAAGGAGGTCGGCAAGACCCAGACTCCGATTCTGCTCAAGCGAGGCATGTCCGGCACGATCGATGAGCTGCTCATGGCCGCCGAGTACATCATGAGCGAGGGCAACGACAACGTCATCCTGTGCGAGCGCGGCATCCGCACCTTCGAGACCCGCACCCGTAACACATTCGACCTCAACGCCGTGCCGGTGCTGCACCACCTGTCGCACCTGCCCGTCGTCGCCGACCCCAGCCACGCCACCGGCTACACCCGCTACGTTGAGCCGATGGCGCTCGCCGCGACCGCCTGCGGTGCCAACGGCCTGGAGATCGAGGTCCACGACGAGCCGAGCCGCGCCTGGTCCGACGGCGCCCAGGCCCTCACCCCCGATCAGTTCGACGACACCATGCGCCGCATCCGAGCCATCCGCGAGGTTGTCTGCCAAGAGACCATGGAGTAGCCCATGGGTACGGTGAGAAACGCGCGCGTTAACCAGGGCGGCCCCAAGTGCGCCGGCATCGTCGGCCTTGGCCTCATCGGCGGCAGCTTTGCCCGCGGCTATGCGCAGGCGGGCGTCCGCGTGCTGGCCTGGGACCCCGATGACGATGTCATGACGGCCGCCAGCATGGGCACTGTCGCCGGAGAGCTCAACGACAAGACACTCGGCGAATGCGACATCATCGTCCTTGCCTGCTATCCCGAGGCATGCATCGAGTGGCTCGAGGCGCACGCCCAGGCGCTCGCCGACGCCACCGACACCGAGGCCATCATGGGCCCCGTGGTGATCGACACGGTGGGCGTCAAGGGCATCGTGTGCGAGCGCGCCTTTGAGCTTGCCCGCGAGCACGGCTTTTACTTTGTGGGCGCGCACCCCATGGCGGGCACGCAGTACTCGGGCTATGCGCACTCCCGCGCCGATCTGTTCCAGGGCGCGCCACTCGTGCTCGTGCCGCCCGCGGTGGACGATGCGCTCAAACTGGAGCTTTTGGGCCAGGTGCGCGAGATGGTGCGCCCCTTGGGCTTTGGCAAGTTCAGCGTGACCAGCGCCGCCGAGCACGACCGTGTCATCGCCTTCACGAGCCAGCTTGCGCACGTGGTATCCAACGCCTACGTCAAAAGCCCCACTGCCCAGGTCCACCACGGCTTTTCGGCTGGCAGCTACCGCGACCTCACCCGCGTGGCGCACCTCAATCCGCAGATGTGGTCCGAGCTCATGATCGACGACGCCGATGCGCTCGCCTTCGAGATCGACCATCTGATCGAATCGCTCGGCGCCTACAGCCGCGCCCTTAAGGACCGCGACCAGCGCTATCTGGAGAATCTCCTTGCCGAGGGCGACCGCATTAAGCGCGCGCTCGACGACGAGGCCTCCCACTAGACCACCTATCACGCCAGGTCGAAAGGACCGAAGCTTATGGCGATTACCATCGATATCGACACTGCACGCCCCTACCAGGTGCATGTTGGCACGTTTTTGCTGGAGCAGGCGGGACCGCTCGTGCGCGCCACTGCCGGCGGCACCAAGGCCGTCATCGTGACGGACACCAACGTGGGCCCGCTCTACCAGATGCCAGTTAAGCAGAGTCTGGAGGCATCAGGCTACGAGGTGAGCATCTGCACCTTCGAGGCCGGCGAGGCCCATAAACGCGCCGAAACCTATGTTGCCATTTTGGAGTTTGTGGCCGAGCACGAGCTTTCGCGCTCCGACGTGATCGTGGCACTCGGCGGCGGCGTCGTGGGCGACGTGGCGGGCTTTGTGGCCGCCACCTACATGCGCGGCTGCAAGCTTGTGCAGATCCCGACGAGTCTGCTCGCCATGGTGGATTCGTCTGTGGGCGGCAAGACCGCCATCGACCTGGCTGCCGGCAAGAACTTGGCCGGCGCCTTTTGGCAGCCGAGCGTGGTTATCGCAGACGTGGGGTGCCTGGCCACCCTCACGCCCGAGCAGTTCGCCGACGGCTGCGGCGAGGTCGTCAAGCACGCCGTGATCGCCGACCCGGAGCTTTTCGCCGAGCTGGAGAAGACCCCGCTCACGCTGGAGCTGCTCAACCGCGATGTGGCCCGCGTAGCGCTCATCATCGCCCGCAATATCGACATCAAGCGCGCCGTGGTCGTCGCCGACGAGCGCGAAACCAACCAGCGCAAGCTCCTCAACTTTGGACACAGCGCCGGACATGCCGTTGAGGCCTGCGAGCACTTTGAGCTCGGACACGGCAACTGCGTGTCGATCGGCATGGGCATCATCACGCGCGCCGCGGCCCTGCACGGCGTTTGCGATGCTGCACTGCCCGGTCGTATTGAGGAACTCTGCGCCCGCCATGGCCTCAAGAACCGCTGCGACCTAGATGCCGATGCCATCTTTGCCGAGGCGCTCCACGACAAGAAGCGCGCGGGCGACACCATCGACCTGGTGATTCCGCACGGCATTGGCCGCTGCAGCATCGACCGCACGCCGCTTTCCACTTTCCACGATTTAATTGCCGAGGGCCTCGGCCAGAAGGGAGACGCTTCCGCATGCTAGCCCGCATCACCCCGTCCCCGCTCAAGGGCACCGTTCCCGCCATCGCGTCCAAGTCGATGGCGCATCGCCTGATCATCTGCGCCGCGCTTGCCAACGGCGAGACGCACGTTACCTGCAACACCACCTGCGCCGACATCGAGGCCACGGTACGTTGCCTCACGGCGCTCGGCGCCCGCATCGAGACCGTCGAGGACGGCTTCCAGGTCCACCCCACCATGAAGAGCGTTGAGTTTGGCCTGCTCAAGGCCCTTGCCGGCGGCACGCTCGACTGCGGCGAAAGCGGCTCCACGCTCCGCTTTATGTTGCCCGTCGCCTGCGCGCTGGGCGCAGAAGCAACTTTTGTGGGTCAGGGACGCTTGGGCGCCCGCCCGCTGTCCCCGCTCTCGGACGAGATCATCGCCGCCGGCTGCGACCTACAGGGTCTGGGCGGTTTTCCGCTCAAGACGAGCGGTCGCATGCGCCCGGGCACCTTTGTGCTGCCGGGCAACGTAAGCTCGCAGTACATCTCGGGCCTGCTATTGGCAGCCCCGTTGCTCGCCCAGCCCTCCTGCGTGCAGGTGACCGGCCTCATTGAGAGCCGCCCCTACATCAACCTGACGATCCAGGCCATGAAGGCCTTTGGCGTCGAGGTCAACGTCGAGCGTATTCCCGCCAGGGACGGCCAGCCCGAAGTCACAAACTTCCGCGTGAGCAGTGGCTCGTACCGCACGCCCGGCAGCGTAGCCGTCGAGGGCGACTGGTCCAACGCCGCCTTTTGGCTGTGCGCCGGCGCCATCGGCAGCGACCCCATCACCGTCGAGGGCGTGTCGCTGAGTTCCGCACAGGGCGACCGCAACGTGCTCGCCGCGCTCTCGCGCTTTGGCGCCCGCATCGTGCGCTCCACCAACGCCGCCACCGTCCAGTCCGACAAGCTCGCCGGCTTTGAGATGAGCGCGCACGACATTCCGGACCTGGTGCCCGTCATCTCGGCCGTAGCATCGCTGGCTCAGGGCCGCACGTTCATCCGTGACTGTGCACGCCTACGCATCAAGGAATCTGACCGTCTGGCCACCACCACCCGCGAGCTCACCGCGCTGGGCGCGCAGGTGCGCATCGCCGGTGACGACCTCATCATCAAGGGTGTCGATGCCTTCAGCGGCGGCGAGGTCGATTCGCACAACGACCACCGCATCGCCATGATGGCCGCCATCGCCGCGAGCCGTGCCACCGGCGAGGTCGTGATCCACGGCGCCGAGGCCGTCAACAAGTCCTATCCCGATTTCTTCGACCACTACCGCCTGCTGGGCGGCAAGGTCACACTCGAGGAGGAATAGCATGTCCTCGACCTTTGGCAACGTCTTGCACTTAAGCATCTTCGGCCAGTCGCACTCTCCCGCTATCGGCTGCTCGCTCGATGGCATCCCGGCGGGCATCGCCGTGGACCAGGAGAAGCTGCAGGCCTTCCTCGACCGTCGCGCCCCCGGTCGCGACGAGACCGCAACCAAGCGCCGCGAGGCCGACGCCGCCCACATCATCGCCGGTGTTGTCGATGGACATACCACCGGCGCGCCCATTGCCGCGATTATCGAGAACACCAACACGCGCTCCAAGGATTACTCCGAGCTGCGCCGCAAGCCCCGTCCCGGACATGCGGACTTCCCTGCGCGTGTGAAGTATCACAACATGCACGATGTCGCTGGTGGCGGGCATTTCTCCGGCCGCCTAACGGCACCTCTATGCATCGCCGGCGGCATCGCACTGCAGGCGCTCGAGGCCCGCGGTATCAAGGTGATGGCGCACGTCGCGCAGATCGGCGGTATCTCCGACCTGCCGATGGACGATATGGTCTATCGCGAGGCCGACCGCAAGGCGATCCTTACGAACGATCTGCCGTGCATTGACGCCGCCGCAGCCGGCCGTATGCGCGAGGAAATCCTAGCCGCGCGCGACGAACTCGACAGTATCGGCGGCATCGTGGAGTGCGGCATTTACGGGCTTCCCACGGGCATAGGCGACCCCATGTTCGACGGCATCGAGAACCGCATCGCGCAAATCGCGTTTGGCATTCCCGCCGTAAAGGGCGTGGAGTTTGGCATGGGCTTTGCCGTGGCCGCCATGCGCGGCAGCGAGAACAACGATCCGTATCGCGTTGATGCCGAGACCGGCGAGATCGAGGTCGAGTCCAATAACGCCGGCGGCATCCTGGGCGGCATTTCGACCGGCGCGCCCGTCATGTGGCGCATGGCCGTAAAGCCGACGCCCTCCATTGGCCGCGAGCAGCAGACCATAGACATGGACGCCATGGAAAATGCCGAGCTCTCGGTCCACGGCCGTCACGATCCCTGCATCGTCCCCCGAGCCGTCCCCGTGGCCGAAGCAGCCGCAGCGCTGGCCATCTGGGACGCCCTCCTAGAAGACGCGGCTCAGCGCCAGTAATCCCCGTGGGGGCCAACTCCGGCCCCCACGCCCACCCAGTGATTTTTCTGGGACGGGGATTAAAAAATCATTAGGCACACAATGATTTTTTAATCCCCGTCCCAGAAAAATCACCGACACGTGAAAGGGGTCCCTATGGACCTTGCCGATATTCGCCAGGCCATTGATGGCATCGACACCACACTCCTCAACAGCTTTGTCGAGCGCATGGACATCGCCACCGAGGTCGCCAAATCAAAAATCGAGATGGGCAAGGCTGTCTTCGACCCCGCCCGCGAGCGCTCCAAGCTCAACAACCTCGCCAGCCGCGCGCCCGAGCGCTACGAGGCGCAGACTATCACCCTGTTCCGCCTCCTTATGAGCATGAGCAAGGCCGAGCAGCAGCGCTACATCAACGAGCTCAAGGGCATCACCGTCTCGCAGAAGGCCCACGCCACGGCCGAGGCCTTCGACACGCCCTTCCCCCAGACGGCCAGTGTCGCCTGCCAGGGCGTCGAGGGCGCCTACAGCCAGATTGCCGCGTGCAAGCTCTTCGACGTGCCCGATATCGCATTCTTCGAGACCTTCGAGGGCGTCATGCGCGCCGTGCGCGACGGCTTCTGCGAGTTTGGCGTTCTGCCCATCGAGAACTCCACCGCCGGCTCGGTCAACGCGGTCTACGACCTGCTCGCTCAGTTCGACTTCCACATCGTGCGCTCGCTGCGTCTCAAGATCGACCACAACCTGCTCGTCAAGCCCGGCACCAGGCTGCAGGACGTGCGCGGGGTCTACAGCCACGGTCAGGCTATCGCCCAGTGCGCCAGTTTTATCGAGGCGCACGACCTGCACGCCACCAAGTACCCCAATACGGCCATGTCGGCCGAAATGGTCGCAAACTCCGACCGCACCGACGTCGCCGCTATCGCCTCACGCAGCTGCGCGGCACTCTACGGCTTGGAGGTGCTAGAGCCCAACATCCAGGACTCGGACAACAACTACACGCGCTTTGTCGTCATCAGCCGCGAGCCGCGCGTCTACCCCGGCGCCAACCGCACCTCGCTCATGATCACCACGGCCAATGAGCCGGGCGCCCTCTATCGCGTGCTCGAGCGCTTCTATGCGCTCAACATCAACCTCATCAAGCTCGAGAGCCGCCCCATCCCCGGGCACGACTTTGAGTTTATGTTCTACTTTGACCTGGACTGCCCCTTTGGCAGCAAGGCCCTCGACGACCTGCTCGATTCCATCGACGACGTGTGCGAGAGCTTCACCTACTTTGGCAGCTACACGGAGGTGCTCTAGATGACCGATACCGCCGCAACCCGCCCCTACGGCGTGCTGGGCCGCGTCCTGGGCCACAGCTACACCCCGACCATCTACAAGGAGCTCGCGGGCCTGGAGTACGTGCGTTTTGAGCGCGAGCCCGAGGATCTCGAGGCATTTATGACCGGCGATGAGTGGGAAGGCACCAACGTGACCATCCCCTACAAGCGCGCCGTTATGGAGTACCTAGACGAGCTGAGCCCGCTCGCCGAGCGCATGGGCAACGTGAACACGATCACCCGCCTGGCCGACGGCCGCCTGCGCGGCGACAACACCGACTACTTCGGTTTCCAGTGCCTGGTCGAGGAGCTGGGCGTGGAGGTTGCCGGTAAGAAGGCACTCGTGCTCGGCGCCACCGGCGGTGCCGGCACCACGGCAAGCATGGTTCTGGGTGATCTGGGCGCCATCGTCGTGCCCGTAGGCCGCACGAGCGAGATCAACTACGACAACATCGCCCAGCAGTCCGATGCCGCGCTGCTCGTCAACTGCACGCCCGCCGGCATGTTCCCCCATTGCCCCGACGCGCCTTGTACGCTCGAGGGTCTCGATGCGCTCGAGGGCGTCATTGACATCGTCTACAACCCCGCTCGCACGGGACTCATGCTCGAGGCTGAGCGCCGCGGCATCCCGAGCATCGGCGGCCTGCTGATGCTCGTGGCCCAGGCTGCACAAGCCGTCGAGCGCTACACCGGACAGGTCACCCCGCGTGAGCGCATCCTGGACGTGACGGAGCAGCTCTCCCGCCATGAGCAGAACATCGCGCTGATCGGCATGCCCGGCTCGGGCAAAACCCGCGTGGGCGAGCAGGTCGCCCTGCTGACGGGCCGTGAGCACGTTGACCTGGACCGCGCCCTCGAGGAGCGCCTCGGCATGCCCTGCGCCGACTTTATCGTCGAGCGCGGCGAGCCGGCCTTCCGCGAGCAGGAAACGGCTGCCTTGGCCGACATTTCCAAGCGCAGTGGTCTGGTGCTCTCCACGGGCGGCGGCGTCGTTACGTGCGACGAGAACTACCCGCTGCTGCACCAAAACAGCCAGATCGTGATGCTCAACCGTAAGCTCAACGAGCTCGCCCACAAGGGCCGCCCCATCACCGCCCGCGACGGCATCGACAAGCTGGCCGAGCAGCGCATGCCGCACTACCGCGCCTGGGCCGACTACATCATCGACTCGCGCGACTGCGCCGCCAATACCGCCCAAGCCCTCCTCGACACCCTCTAAAACCTACCAAAAGGGACAGGTTTATTTTGGCAGGTTTTATCTGGGCAAACGTCGAACCCCAAGGCCTGCAGCACACTCGCCCAACCGCAAAGGAAGCAACCATGAAAGCACTCGTCATCAACGGTCCCAACCTCAACATGCTCGGCATCCGCGAGCCGGGCATCTACGGCAGCGACAACTACGACCGTTTGGTCCAAATCTGCAAAGAAGCAGGCGCCGCGCAGGGCTTTGACGAAGTCGAGGTCTTCCAGTCCAACCACGAGGGCAGCATCGTCGACAAGATTCAGGAGGCCTACGGCAAGGTCGACGGCATCGTCATCAACCCGGCGGCCTACACGCATACCAGCGTAGCCATCCTGGACGCCCTCAAGGCCGTCGCCATCCCCGCCGTTGAGGTCCATATCAGCGCCGTCGAAACGCGTGAGGACTTCCGCCAGGTGAGCTACGCCCGCCTAACCTGCTTCGCCACCATCACCGGCGAAGGCCTCCAAGGCTACGCCCACGCGCTGGAGCTGCTGGGGGAACGTCTCGAAAAGTAGCCTCGCGAGCAAATCCATCAACGCGATTCACACGCTAATAATGCCAGTGCCGCCAGCAGCAACCTTGCTACTGGCGGCACTTTATTACTGGCATATAATCATTGCAGTCACACAACGTCTGGAGACGCGCATGTTAAGCATCCATCTGGGGGATTACCCTGGTTCCATCTACGATACCGAAACCTATTTTAGGAACTCATACTTGGACTCATGGTTCGAAGACCCTATGGCCGCACAGATTATTAAAAGCGTGGACGGATCAGAGCTCATCGGTCCCCACAACATCGTAAGCAAACAGCTGGGCTCGATCACCCCACTCGAACTGTCCGGCGGCGTTAAGACGCTGCTGCTGGTGCGCAATCTCCCAAATATGGTGTTCAACGCATCCACCTGCGGAGACAACTGTGCCCGCTGGCTACTCAAGATCGGCAAAGAGCAGGATGTGCTGGTGACCTTATACCACATCATGAAATTCCCCTGGAAGAGCTTTGAGATCCGCATCGATAACGATGGCCGTAACGTCAGGAACATGCAGGAGTTTGTCGGTGCCACCAATGACTTTTTGGATGTTGATGAGTAATGAGGGGAACACATACTGTTGTCGTCGAGCGCGCAAAAGTAAAGTACACACTCACCTTTAAACGCAACATTTCCTTTATACGCGGCAACAGCGGCACGGGCAAAACGACGCTCATCTCGATGATTCGCGACTACAACGACCGAGGACCGGAAAGCGGCGTTGCACTCAGCTGCGACGTACCTTGCGAAACGCTTTCCGGCAGACGCTGGGAGCGCGAGCTGTCGATCATCGAAGATTCAATCGTCTTTCTAGATGAGGGCAACGAGTTTATCTACTCAAAGGACTTCGCCAAAGCCGTAAACGGCTCGTCCAACTATTTTGTTCTGATATCTCGTCGCGATGCCAACGAGCTCCCCTACAGCGTTGATGAGATCCTGAAGTTAGTCAACACGACAAGTAAAACAATCAATGGCCGCAAGAGCGACAGGCGCTTCTACTCGGTGACCAAGCCACTATATGACCACACGGCAAGTATGCTGTATCAGGATCTAAATGTTGGATTCGAGGTACCCGACGCCGTAGTTGTCGAAGATAGCAAATCTGGCTATCAATTCTACGACGCTCTTTGCAACCGGCTCGGGATCCCCTGCTATACCGCCACCGGCGTAGCAAATCTAAAGCGGACAATTCATGAATGCCCCGAGCAAAACGTTCTTGCCATTGGAGACGGAGCAGCGTTCGGTCCTTATATCGAAAAGGCATTGGGGCAGCGTGTTTACAAGAATGTTCGCTTGTTCCTCCCGGAGTCATTCGAGTGGACGCTCCTGCGCTCCGGACTCATCCCCAGTAGCGACATTCCCAAAATCCTTGAAGACCCCTCGAGTTATATCGAAAGCCGCGACTACCTAAGTTGGGAGCGGTTCTTCACCGATGTGCTGGTCAAATACTCGGCAGAAACCCGCTACGTTTACAAAAAGGCACGCATCAACGAGCAGTACCTAAAGCCGCAGGCAATGAATGCTGTATCGAACGTCTTACCAGAGTGCTTAAGGATGAAATAGCCAACCCCACGCTAAATCATACAAATAGAACCTTATTAAAATATCGGACGCCCGTAGCGAATACCTGCGGGCGTCCGATATTTTAATAGATAAAACCCCATCAAGCGCAAGCTGGCAACATACCAGCTTTACAAACAGGCTTTTAGTATTAGTATGGTATGTATCCTATACGTTCCGGTTTGAAAGGAACAGAGATGCCGCCTAAGACGATTCAAGTTAGCGAAGATTTAGCAAACCAAATCAAAGCAAGGAGAGCAGAACTGGGTCTTAGCATCGAAGAAGCAGCTTCCAGAGCCGGAATCGGGGCAAAAACATGGGGCAAGTATGAGAGCGGCCAATCCATTCGAAGCGACAAGGCAACAGCCGTGTGCAAGGTCCTCAAATGGAAAAACTTCCCCGATGATTCAGCCGCAGAAACTATAAATGAGGCCACGACAAAAGAATCCTTGGCAATCGATTCGACTCATGCCGCCTGGTCCCAACTCTTAAAAGATGAATACGGTTATAAAGGCGCAGCGTCCTTCGCCTTTGGCACCGACATTCTGCTTGACTATATCAATCAGGATCTTGAGGACCTCTCTCATCTTCCAAAAGGGACTCATGTAGGACAACTCCCCGATAGCTGGATGATTGATTTACTCCCGTCTCAATATCTGATGCAGTACAACTATGACTTTCTATTCAAATTTCGAGCAGATCTAATTAGTTATCGTATGCGAGCAAAACACGGACAAGACATAATGGCCCACACCGTTGCACAAGAACTGCTTGTAAGGCTTATCCGAGATGCGTCATTCGAACTCGTTTCCGACTGGAAAACCGATGAAACCGATCTCGATGAAGACGGCTATCCGCGGGACTTAGGCTGGGATGAATGGCCCGAGGATATCTGTGGCGACGATGATCTCAAATTCTTTTTTAATGACGACACATGGACGGAAGAAGGCAATTCATATTCGTTCGAGAACTGGTTTGAACCCCAGTTTTATCTAAGTTAAACAGGCAACGAACAAACGGAGCTTCAGCAGAGACTGAAGGCGCCCAGTTCTAACCCTGACACAAAAATGTCCACAAAACAGCGGGGACGACCAAGTTGGTCGTCCCCGCTTTTGTTACGCCTTTTTGATTACGTATGCCAAGCCGATATCGCAGGCGCAGCGTATGATTGATGCGAAGAGCCACGATGCCGGCAGTGTCATGAGCAGCGGCATCGTCTGCCAGGGGATAAACCAATCGACCGCGTGAATTGCAAAGATCGCCAGGCTGGCTTGTCCGCAAAAAACGAGCCCTCGCTCAAGGGTGCCCAAGACCGGAGCTTCCTTCAGCTTCTCCACGGCCATGGAAACCCAACATACGCAGTAACTGCCAGCAAGAGCGGCAATCGTGGCGACAACAAAACCGTCCGCGCGGCGGCTCGAAAGCTCAAGCCCGCTAAGAGCCGCCAGAACAAGCCAAACAATTCCAGCCCCAATAAACAGCAGCGGCTTGTCTACACTCGGCTCCAGCCCCCTTTGACGCACCGTATAGCCAATCCACATCAGCAAAACGATGTAGCAGCTCAGATCCAGATCGAGCGGCAGGTAGATACCCAAAAAGCGAGACACGCTCAGGCCACCGAAAGCTATCGCAGCACAGACAACGCCCTGCCTGGCAACCCCAACTTCACGCCCATCAAACAGCCGCAACAGCGCATTAAACAGCAGGCGCGACGTAAACAGCGCGGCTAAAAACCACGCCATGCCAACGGCGGCAACGCCAAGCCCAGGCACATCAACGCCCGAGGCAAACACGAGTGTCTCAAGTCCGCCCGTAAGCGCACTACCCGTCAAAGGAGCCCCGCTCATCAAGAACGTCGGCACCTGCCACGCCAGCGCAAGCACCACATACGGCACCAGCAGGCGCGACACCGAACCACTCACCAGCTCGCGCCACGGCTTAGGCCTAAACGTATATCCAGCAAGAATAAAGAACACCGGCATGTGAAACGAGAAGATGGCATGCCGCAAAGGGGAAGGATTTGTGACGGTGTGCCCCACAATGACCAGAATAATTGCAATCCCCTTTGCAATATCTATCCAGTCGAGCCTTTTGGTCCCCATAACGCACCCTTCAAAACCACAGCACATAAGACGAAAAAAGCCCGGACCACCAAGCGGTCCGGGCTTAATAAACGATGGTGCTCCATGGCGGATTCGAACCGTCGACCTTGGGATTAGAAGTCCCCTGCTCTATCCAACTGAGCTAATGGAGCAAATAACCGCACGCCCAAGCACGCGCACGCGTGCCAGGCGCAGATAATTATAACCTAGTTGAACTGCTCGCGGTACGCCTTACAGACCTCATCAACCGGGCCGTCCATGCGAAGGTCGCCCTTCTCAATCCAAACGGCGCGCTGGCAGATGCGCTCAACCTGCTCCATAGAGTGCGAAACGAACAGAACCGTCACGTCACCGCTCTGGATAAAGTGCTGAATACGCGCCTCGCACTTTTGCTGGAAGAACACGTCACCGACGGAGAGCGTCTCATCAACGATCAGAATATCGGGCTCGGTAATCGTGGCGATTGCAAAGGCGATACGCGCCACCATGCCCGAAGAGAAGTTCTTAAGCGGCATGTCGACAAAGTTCTGCAGCTCGGCGAACTCGATAATGCCGTCAAAGTTGGCGTCGATGAACTCCTTGGTATAGCCGAGCAGCGCACCGTTCAAATAAATGTTCTCGCGCGCCGTCAGCTCGGGGTCAAAGCCAGCGCCAAGCTCAATCAGTGGTGCGATGTTACCGTGCACCTTAACGCTGCCCTCGCTAGGCTCAAGCACGCCGGCGATAATCTTGAGCATCGTAGACTTGCCGGAACCATTGGTGCCCACCAGGCCCACGACCTCGCCGCGATGAATATCGAACGAGATGTGCTTAAGCGCCCTAAACTCCTCAAAGAACAGCTCGTGCTTGGCAAGCTTAATGAAATACTCCTTGAGGTTGGTCAGCGACTCGGACGCCATGTTAAAGATCATGGTGACGTCGTCGACCTCGACAGCCAGAGGCTGCTCGCTGTAATCAACAACAGATTCAGTCATCACAGCACTCCTTAGATGTAGAGGATGAATTTGCGCTCGGACTTATGGAACACGGTGTAGCCAATAGCAAGCGCAAGAACCGCCCAAGCGACGCACATACCAAGCGTCAAGAACGAAGGCGTGGTCTGGAACAGGAAGATGTCACGCATAAACTGCAGGTAGTTGTACATGGGGTTCGCATAGACCAGGATGCGCACGATATGGGGCATTTGCGCAACGAAGTCGGTCGTCCAGAAGATGGGCGTGATATAGGTCCACGCCGTGATGACGACACTCCACAGATGCATAACGTCGCGGAAAAAGACGGTGAGCGCCGAAAGCATCATACCCAGGCCCATGCAGAAGCACATAAGCAAGAACAAGCAAACAGGCAGCAGAATGAGGTGCCGCGAAGGCATAACGCGGAACCACAGCATAACGATGGCGACGGCGACCAGCGAGAAGGCAAAGTTGACCAGCGAGAAGAGCACCTTCTGCACCGGGAAAACCCAGCGGTGAACCTTGACCTTCTTGAGCAGCGGAGCTGCGCCCACGATCGACGTCAGCGCCTGGTTCGTAGACTCGGACATGACGGCAAAGGTGACGTTACCCACGATCAAGTACAGCGGGTACATCTCGGGCGTAATAGAGCCGTTGCGACCCTGGGCAAAAATCGTCGAGAACACGATGGCCATGACGATCATCATCAGCAGCGGGTTGAGCACCGACCACGCAACGCCCAACACGCTGCGACGATACTTAATCTTAAAATCCTTGGTAACCAGCTGACGAAGGATAAACGCGTCCTTCTCAAATTCGTTCTTAGCAAACGTCGCAGGCAGACTGCGAGTTTCTTGTTGCTTTGTCTGATCCGACACGGATGCAACTCCTTTACTCGTAATCGTTGACAAACGAACAGTATAGACCCGACAGGCAGGCAAACGAATCGCGCAACAAAACTGGAGAACTAACCCACATCTTAGGATGCCAGGCGCAAACGGCTATACTTTCAGAGATTGAAATTCAAAGGAGCATTGAGTGAATTCTGAATCCATTGCCGTCATTATCCCCTGCTACAACGAAGCCCTCACGATCGGTAAGGTCGTCGACGACTTTCACCGCGAGCTTCCGCAGGCGACGGTCTATGTCTATGACAATAACTCGTCGGACGAGACTTCCCGCATCGCAACAGAGCATGGTGCGACGGTCCGCTTTGAGCCGCGTCAGGGCAAGGGCAACGTCTGCCGCCAGATGTTTCGCGACATCGATGCCGATTGCTACCTGATGGTCGACGGCGATGACACCTACCCCGCCGAAGCGGCCAAGGCCCTCTGCGAGCCCATCCTTAACGGCACGGCCGACATGACCGTAGGCGATCGCCTTTCCAACGGCACCTACGCCGAGGAGAACAAGCGTGCCTTCCACGGCTTTGGCAACAACCTGGTACGCGCCATGATCAAGTGGATCTATGGCTACAGCTTCGATGACGTCATGACCGGTTACCGCGCCATGAGCCGCCCATTCGTCAAAACCTTCCCTGTGCTTTCCGAGGGCTTCCAGATCGAAACCGAGCTCTCGATCCACGCCGTCGACCACCGCTGGCGCATCAAAGATGTGCCCATCGAGTACCGCGACCGTCCGGAAGGTTCCGAGTCCAAGCTCAATACCGTGAGCGACGGCATTAAAGTCGTTGCGATGATCGGCACGCTGTTCAAGGACTACCGCCCGCTAAAGTTCTTCACCCTGGTCGCGATTTTATTCGCGCTCATCGGCCTCGCTCTGGGCATGCCCATCGTTGTCGAGTATTTCCAGACCGGCCTCGTCCCGCGCTTCCCCACCGCCATGCTCGCCGCCTCGTTTATGTTCCTGTGCGGCCTGAGCCTCGCAACCGGATTCATCCTCGACTCCGTGGCAAAGGTCGAAAAAAAGCAGTGGGAGGTCAACGTGTACAGCAAATACGCTTTCGATGACTATCGCAGCGACAAAACGAACGCCAGGTAAATCGCCATGCCGCTCATCTCCATCGTCGTTCCGTGCTACAACGAGCAGGAATCGCTTCCGATCTTTCTCAAAGAGCTCGATGGCGTTGTCCACGCCATGACGCAAACGCACCCTGATATTTCATTCGAAGCAGTCCTCGTCGACGATGGCTCAGCGGACGCAACGCTCACCGTCATGAAAGCCGAGTCCGCGGCATCGCATCCTTATGCCATTCATTGGTACTCCTTCTCGCGCAACTTTGGTAAAGAGGCGGCGCTGTTTGCCGGACTCCAGCATGCAAAGGGCGACTATGTTGCCACCATGGATGCCGACATGCAGGACCCGCCCTCGCTCCTGCCGCAAATGTACGAGATCCTGCAAACCGAAGACTACGACAACGTCGCCACGCGCAGGACCACCCGCGAAGGCGAGCCTCCCATCAGGTCGTTCTGCGCCCGCATGTTCTACAAAATCATCAACCGCATTTCCAAGGCCGACATCGTCGACGGAGCGCGCGATTTTAGACTCATGAAGCGACCCATGGTCAATGCAATCATTTCCATGGGCGAATACAATCGATTCTCTAAGGGCATTTACGGCTGGGTCGGCTTTAAAACCAAGTGGCTCCCCTATGTAAACGTCAACCGCGTGGCCGGCGAGACCAAGTGGAGTTTTTGGTCGCTGCTCCTCTATTCCATCGACGGCATCGTCGCGTTCTCCACGGCCCCACTCTCACTTGCCGCCCTCACGGGCATCGTTTTTTTGCCTCATCGCCATCCTGGGATTTATCGTTATCCTGGTCAAAACGCTTGTCTGGGGTGACCCCGTAGGCGGATGGCCCTCACTCGCCTGCCTCATTACGCTGTTTGGCGGCATGCAGCTTCTGTGCCTGGGAATTATCGGCGAATACCTGGCAAAAGCCTATCTGGAGACCAAGCGACGCCCCATCTATATCGTTCGCGAGTCCAACGAGGATTCTGATGACACGGTCCAATAACAGCACGCTCAAGAACGTTGCGTTCTACGCTGCCTGCTTCACGTTTTCCATCACGCTCTTTATCGCGCTTGCGATAGCAGGGCATGTCTATCCCTTTGGCGACAATTCGTTTCTCACCAACGACCTCAAGTACCAATACATCGACTTCTTTACGTGGTTCCGAAGCGTCCTTTTGGGCGAAGCGAACCTTCGCTATTCCTTCTCCCAGGGACTCGGCATGAACACATGGGGGCTCTATAGCTACTACCTCGCGAGCCCCTTTAATCTGCTCTGCGTGTTGTTTCCCCAGGACAAGCTCACGCTCTTCGTATTTGCCACAACCGCGCTCAAACTGGGCTGCATCCACATCAGCAGCGCTTGGTATGTACAAAAGCGCTTTAGCTTATCCAAGCCCGCGGCTTTCCTGCTTTCCGCGTCATTCACGTCTTGCAGCTGGACCGTCAGCAACCTGCGCAACCCGCTCTGGATCGACTGCCTGATCCTGCTTCCCGTTTGCGCCTACGGTTGTTACGAGCTCATCCGCAAGCAGCGCATGGCGCGCCTTGTCATCGCCACGGCACTGAACGTCATGTTCTGCTGGTATACGGCCTACATCAGCAGCCTGTTCCTCTGCATCTTCGTACTGGTCGAATTTGTCGATTATGTTGCACAAGAAGGATTTAGCTGGAAGCTCATGCTCGACCGAGCGCTTCGATTCGCAGGCGCCATCGTGCTCGGGTTGCTTCTCTCCGCCTGGACCTTTTTGCCGACTATCCTTGCCATGTCCAAGGGCGGCCCCGTCCTGGCCCTCAGGCCGCTGTTTAAAACAAGCCTCAAATCGCTCATCAGGGGCTTTCTCCCCGGCATGTGGGTGAACAACGATAGTACACCGCAGTTCTATTGCGGCATCATCATGATGCTGCTCGCGGTGAGCCTACTATTTAACCGCAAGGCTTCGAACAAGACGCGCATCGCAACGCTTGCCGTCACGATAATCCTGGTCGCCAGCTCCGTTTTGAGCCCGCTCGAGTACATCTGGTGCGGCATGCGCGTGCCCAACGGTTTCTATTCGCGCACGGCTTTTTTGCTGAGCTTCTTTGCGCTGTGGGCAGCGGGCTATGCCCTGCAGGCGCTCAAGGACCACCCCAAATTGTGCCGAGCATCTCGTCCGGCAGTCATACTGCCCCTCCTGGCGCTCACCGCCATTGAGCTCTTTGCCAACGCCCATAGCATGTGGAACCAGCTCTACGTAGGCTATTCCGAGGACAATAACAGCGCCTACGTCGCCACCGCAACAAACACTATAAAGACGATTCAGGACGACGACCCAACGCCGTTCTATCGCATTGACCGCACGACCACGCGTGCCGATAGCGCCGCACTCAACGAAGGCCTGGCGCTCGGGTACGATCAGCTGTCTTCGTATTCGTCTGCCAACAACCCGCAGGCCATCGCGTTGCTCAACTCCCTTGGATACAGCAGCGTGGGCGAGTTTTCGACCCGCTATGCCGAGCCGATTCTGGCTGCCGACGCGCTACTGGGGGTCAAGTACGCCATCGTCGGACAAGCGCCCGCAGGATACGTGGCAATAACCGAGCTAGGCGACACAGCAAGTGCCGTGTACGAGAACCCCTATGCGCTCAGCCTTGGTATCGCGGCCTCTAAAGATATTCAAAACTGCACGCTGGAGGGCGAGAATCCCTTCGAGAAGCAAAACGACCTGTATAGCAAAATCCTCGGCCACAAGGTTGAGCTCTACACCGAGATTGACGCCATGAAAACGGCGGACAGCCAGGATGCAAAGCAGTGGAGCGTCACCGTGCCGGCAGAATCAATCGGTTATCTCTACATCAATAAAGATGCGAATGCCGGCAGCTATTGGCCCGTCGCCCTCACCATCGACCAGCGCACAATCAATAACGAAGCTTGGCGATTCGATAACAATATCCGCCAGATTGCAGATGCATCGGATGCTCCAAGCCCACATACGGTATCGTTGGAGATTGCAGAGGGCTATACCGATATGCCCCAAGACAATGAACCGGTCTTTTACGCACTCAATCTGGAAGTCTTTGAGCAGATTATCGACGAGCTTAGGACGAGCGAGTTTATTCCGGCGGTTTTCAAGGACGGCAAGATCGAGGGCGAGTATACCGCCGAGAATGACGGCAACTTGTTGCTGAGTGTCCCATACGATGACGGCTGGAGCGTAACGATTAACGGAGCCGCCGCAGAACTAACGCCCGCTGCCGATAAGGGTATGTCGTGTCTAAGCGTACAGAAAGGCGCGAATAGGATCGTAATGACTTATAAGACCCCGGGCGCCCTTGCAGGGCTTGCGGTGAGTCTGGCTACCGCCGCCCTCGTTGCGGCTGGACTATACGCTCGGCATAAGAAAAGCCGCCGTTAACAAGCGGCGGCTTTTCTTTTGAAATATGAATAGCAGCTAGAGCGTCTTGAGGTACTCCCCCAGCTCTTCCTCCCAGTCGGGCATGTGGAAGCCGGCCGACTCGAGCTTGGACAGGTCGAGCGCGGAGTGGACCGGGCGCGGTGCGATGGGGCCCGCGGCACTCGCGTAGTAGTCGGCGGTGCTGACCGGCACGACCTTCTCGCCGTTGCCGTTGGCGGCCTCGAAGACGGCGCGCGCGATGTCCGCCCAGCTCTTAACGGAGCCGGAGCCGGTGCAGCCGTAGGTCCCGTAGGGGGCGTGTGTCCCCAGCACGTGGAAGACGGCCTCGGCCATGTCGCGCGTGAAGGTCAGGCGGCCCAGCTGGTCGTCCACGACGGCGACCTGCGTGAGCTCGTCCTCGGGGTCGGCGACGCGGTCGGACAGCGCCTTCATGGTCTTCACGAAGTTGTGCCCCTCGCCGATGACCCAGCTGGAGCGCATGATGTAGTGGCGCGGGCACCCGGCCACGGCGATGTCGCCGGCGGCCTTGGTCTGGCCGTAGACGGACAGCGGGCTGAAGGGCTCGTCCTCGGTATGGGCCTCGGCGGCGCCGTCGAAGACGTAGTCGCTGGACACGTGCACGAGCGTGATGCCGTGCTCGGCGCAGGTGCGGGCGAGCAGGGCGGGGCCGGTCGCGTTGGCCTTCCAGGCGATGGCGCGGCCCTCGGGGGTCTCCGCTTTATCCACGGCCGTGTAGGCGCCGCAGTTGATCACGGTGCCGTAGAGCGACCAGTCGTACTCGGAGTAGGCGTCCGGGTCGGACATGTCGAAGGTGTCGATGTCGCAGAAGTCGAAGTCCTTCGCCACGCCGCGCTCCTCGGCGAGCTTTCTCACCGCATGGCCCAGCTGGCCGTTGCAGCCGGTGACGAGGGTGCGCCTGGGCGCCATGGGGACGACGTCCTTCAGCATCGGGTGGTTGAGGTCGGCCTCGGAGACGGTGGCCTCCGCAAGCGGGATGGGCCACTCGATGGCGAGCTCGGGGTCGGCGAGGTTCACGAATGTGTAGGTCTTCTTCAGCTCGAGCGACCAGTGGGCGTCCACCAGGTAGGTGTAGGCGGTGCCGTCCTCCAGGGCCTGGAATGAGTTGCCCACGCCGCGGGGCACGTAGATGGCCTTGGAGGGGTCCAGGACGGTCGTGTAGACCCTGCCGTAGGTGTCACTGCCCTCGCGCAGGTCCACCCAGGCGCCGAAGACGCTGCCGCGGGCGACGGAGATGAACTTGTCCCAGGGCTCCGCGTGGATGCCGCGGGTGACGCCGCGGCTGTCGTTGTAGGAGATGTTGTTCTGGACGACCCTGAGGTCGGGGATGCCCAGCGCGGTCATCTTGGCGCGCTGCCAGTTCTCCTTGAACCAGCCGCGCGAGTCGCCGTGGACGGCGAGGTCGACGACCTTGAGGCCCTCGATTCCGGTCTCCGCCACGGAGAGGTCCTTCTCGAATGCGATGTCTGCCATGTGGGAAAAGCTCCTATCGAAGAGGTTGGATAACCGGGGGCGCCCGCGCGGGGACGCAGGATCATCCCCATGCCCTGCGGCCCCGCGCGGGCGCCCCGCGGTGCGGTTCGCCGGGATGCGGTCTTACTGCCCCTGGGCGCGATAGCGTGCCTCGGTGGCCTCCTTGGCCGGGCGCCACCAGGACTCGTTCTCCACGTACCAGTCGATGGTGGCCTTGAGCCCCTCGGCGAAGTCGGTGTGGGCCGGCCTCCAGCCGAGCTCGCGCTGGAGCTTGGTGGAGTCGATGGCGTAGCGGCGGTCGTGGCCGGGGCGGTCGGCGACCCAGTCGAAGTCCTCGGGGTCCTTCCCCATCGCCTCGAGGATCATGCGCAGGACGGTGATGTTGTTCTTCTCCCCATTGGCGCCGATGAGGTAGGTCTCCCCCATCCGGCCCTTGGTGAGGATGTCCCAGACGGCCGAGGAGTGGTCCTCGGTGTGGATCCAGTCGCGGACGTTCTCGCCGCGGCCGTAGAGCTTGGGGCGCACGCCGTCGATGATGTTGGTGATCTGCCTGGGGATGAACTTCTCCACGTGCTGGTAGGGGCCGTAGTTGTTGGAGCAGTTGGAGATCGTGGTGCGCAGGCCGTAGGTGCGGGTCCAGGCGCGGACCAGCATGTCGGAGGACGCCTTGGTGCTCGAGTACGGGCTGCTCGGGTGGTACGGCGTCTCCTCGGTGAACTTGGCGGGGTCGTCGAGCGCCAGGTCGCCGTAGACCTCGTCGGTGGAGACGTGGTGGTAGCGGATGCCGTATTTCCTCACGGCCTCCAGCAGGCGGAAGGTGCCCTCCACGTTGGTGCGCAGGAACGGCTCGGGGTCCGCGATGGAGTTGTCGTTGTGGCTCTCGGCGGCGTAGTGCACGATCGCGTCGTGGCCCGGGACGACGCGGTCCAGCAGCTCCGCGTCGCAGATGTCGCCCACGACGAGCTCAACGCGGTCCGAGGGCAGCCCGGCGATGTTCTCGGGGTTGCCGGCGTAGGTCAGCTTGTCCAGGACGGTGACGTGGACGTCCGGGTGGTTGTTGACGACATAGTGCACGAAGTTGCTGCCGATGAAGCCGCAGCCGCCCGTGACGATGATGTTCTTAGGTTCAAAAATCTCAGACATGAAAATCCAATCTGAAGCAAGTACAGCTTCTTTAGTATGCCGCAGGAAGTGACGCCGCGACACTATTCAACAAAACTATCGGACATTTCGGCATGCGATAAGAGCCATAACCTTCGCAGAATTACCTCCTGTACAAAACGCCTCCGGAATGCAGTCTTTGTCGTAGTGAAAAACCGAATCCCCAGTTATTTCACGTAAGTAATGTCCTGTTTTGGCGCCGACCGGGAAATAGCATAACGATGATTCCCGCGATCTTGATAAACAGGGACGAAAGAATGGTATTTTCCGCTCGTCTTAATCTTGTAAATCTCATCCACGCTATACGGAAGATTGGGGAAATCAGCCCTTGAGATCAGCACGAAATAATTCGAGGAATACAGCACATGATGGGCAAACTCATCAGAATGGATCTCTTTTAAGCCCTCATCGACAAATACAATCGAGTCATGAACGGACGAAAGCTGGTTTCGCCAATCATAATCGGTCAGGGCGACACAGGGACAATCGCATTGCAAGGAAACGCCCGACTGCTCGCCCGTTCGCATGTAGTCTGCGACCATGTCAAACAGCGTCGTCTTACCCGTGCCGCTATCGCCACGCACAATAGTGATGTTCCGCTTGATGGTAAATGTGTACTTGGTTCCCCTACGGCGGGAAATCTTAACAAGATGCGAACCGTTCATAAGCAGCACCTACAGATACGGAATCGACTCGTGAATCAATTCGGCCATGTTATGAACGATTCGGCCGCTGTTCACGACTTTGATTTTAAAATCCTCGCGGCCAAAGTCCATCACATGATAGAAATTCAAAACGAGCTTGCGGTCTTTCGCCATGTCGAGAATCCACTTGGCACAGTTGTCACCACAGGTAGAAGCGTTAAAAATATGCTTACGATCAAATCTCATAAGCAGCAGCGTTTTCACGCCACCAGAAAGCTGGAGTGGGGAGATGGATCCAAGCACAGGGCTTTCGATGACGTTTTCGGAGACAACAACCGATCGATCGACATCTTTAATTATCGAGACTGCATAGGGATCCGTAATCCAAGAAGATCGGTAAGAGTTTTTGAAATATGTCGCTGTGTTGTAAATCGCTTCTGGCATATCGCCAAAGTAGACGCTTAACACATCCACTCCCAATCATATTGTCTTTATGGTCAACGTAATCATAACGAAAGGGGCCACCAGATAAACGGTGACCCCTGAAAGAAAACAAGCTTGCACTAGTACTCGCGCGGGCTGTTGACGATCTCGCCGGCGGCGACCTTCTTCAGGTGCTGGCCGTAGACCGACTTGCCGTAGGCCTTGGCGGCCTCCTCGAGCTCGGCGGTGGTGATCCAGCCGTTCTCCCACGCGATCTCTTCGGGCACGGACACGGGCAGGTCCTGGGAGTGCTCCACGGCGCGGACGAACTCCGCGGCCTCGTGCAGGCTCTCCATGGTGCCGGTGTCCAGCCACGCGTAGCCGCGGCCGAGGGTGACCACGGACAGCGTCCCCTCCTCCAGGTACATCTGGTTGAGCGTGGTGATCTCGAGCTCGCCGCGCGCGGAGGGCTCGACCCTGTGCGCCTTGGCTGCCACGTCGCCCGGGTAGAAGTACAGGCCGGTGACGGCGTAGGAGCTCTTGGGCTCGGCGGGCTTCTCCTCGATGGAGACGGCGCGGCCCTCCCCGTCGAACTCCACGACGCCGAAGCGCTCGGGGTCGTCCACGTGGTAGCCGAAGACCGTGGCCCTACCGGACTCTGCGTTCTGGACGGCGCGCGTCAGGTGGCGCGACAGGCCGTTGCCGTAGAAGATGTTGTCGCCGAGCACCAGGGCGCACGGCTCGCCGGCGATGAACTCCTCGCCGATGGTGAAGGCCTGCGCCAGGCCGTCGGGGCTCGGCTGCTCGGCGTAGGAGAGGTCCACGCCGTAGCGCAAGCCGTCCCCGAGCAGGCGCTCGAAGTTGGGCAGGTCGGTCGGCGTGGAGATGACCAGGATGTCCCGGATGCCCGCCAGCATGAGGGTGGACAGCGGGTAGTAGATCATGGGCTTGTCGTAGACCGGCAGCAGCTGCTTGGAGGTCACGAGCGTGAGCGGGTACAGGCGCGTGCCGGACCCGCCGGCGAGGATGATGCCTTTCATAGAATTCCTCTCAGTTGACAATCGTTGAGCAAAAGCTGCTAATTGCAAATAACGATTAGACAAACATAGTTATTAAAATTATATGCGCCGGCAACGGCTTCCTCCTCATTCTCTTTAAAACGGACAGCAGAAACACGCATCTCTTTCTGCATTTATCGCGAGGTAGGAAATGAATAAGTACAATGAGCAGTGTCCAACAAACGAAAGGCAAACAATGCGAGTCGAAACAACCGGAGTATGCAGAGGAAACTGGAAAATCTACCAGCAACTTAAAATAGAAGGCATCCATGAAGGCTCCAGCATAAAAGCTCAAGCGGCAACGGATGACGACCGCCGCTTACCTTTGTCTCTTCTAAAATTCAAGGAAAATAACGGCGAATCGAACTCATACGTTCTTGTAATCCCCGACCCCGATACCCGAGCCATTAAAATTGAGTTTAACGAAATCGGCAAAGACGGTTGCAACCTGAGCAGCGACTCCCTTTCGCTCAATTGCAAGAACATCAAATGGGAGTCGCGTCTTAACTACAAAATTAAACCTGACATGTGCAGCAAACTCCGAAATTACGATGACGTTTCAGAGTTTGAGATGGCGACGATTGATTTTTGGCAGTGCATCGAAGATTCAAACGAGTATATCCTGAGGTGCACGATTAGAACACCGTACCGCAACGACTCGCAAATCAAACTTCGCTGCCTCGATCGATTCCTCAATGAGGTTGAGCTGAGCATAGTCAACTTCGGCTCAAATGTAACGAGCGTTGGATTTACATCCGAGAAAAAACAACTTGAAACACAGCTCTCGATCCGCATGCCAAAGGCGTTTGATCGTTGCTACTTTATAATTGACGATCAAAATCACCCTTCATTCAGTGCATTTGACTGCTTAACACCTGATAAATTAGGCTTGCTTCTTGAGGAGACCAACTTCCTCTTTACCCATGCGCAGTTTGACCCTGAATACCCCGAATGGTTTACAGAGCATAAGGCAACCATTGGCGCACTGGAGAAGCAGAGAAAAATCGTCTTCAATAGCGCTCCGAAATTCAGCATCATTGTCCCTCTTTACAACACGCCCATTTCGTTTTTTAACGATATGGTCGAATCCGTAAAAAACCAGTCTTATGCAAACTGGGAGCTCCTCCTAGTTAATGCAAGCCCTGACAATCAGGAACTAAAGGCTCGCGTTGAGCAGGAGACAGCCCGCAACAACAGGATTAAGTCAATTAATCTTACCGAAAATAAGGGTATTTCCGAAAACACAAACGCAGGCGTTGCCGTAGCTTCGGGCGATTTCGTTAGCTTCTTTGACCATGACGACATTCTTGAACCGGACTTGTTGTTCTCATATGCCGAGGCAATTGAAAACAACAATGACGTCGATCTTCTATATTGTGATGAAGATAAACTCATGCCCGATGGAAAGCTAGCGCAGCCGTTCTTTAAGCCGGATTTCAATATCGACCTGCTCAGAAACAATAACTATATCTGTCACATGCTTACCATCCGTAAGTCCCTGCTAGACACTCTAGAGCCGAACACAAAAGAGTTCGATGGAGCACAGGATCATAATCTGACTCTCCGCGCCGTGGAAAAGTCAAGGAAAGTTCATCATGTTGCGAAGGTTCTATACCACTGGCGCCTAAGCGAGACCTCCACCGCAGCAAATGCCGATAGCAAGCCGTATGCCACTATCGCAGGTATCAAAGCGGTCCAGAGTCATTTGGACAGGCTTGGGCTCAATGCGAAGGTCGAACAAGCGCGTCGTCCCTTTACATATAAAGTAACCTACGCTGTGCCAGATTCCCACCCACTCGTGTCAATTATCATCCCGACTAAAGACCACGCCGACATCCTGAACAACTGCATTACATCAATTGTTGAGAAATCAACGTACGACAATTACGAGCTCGTCATAATCGAAAACAACAGCACAGAAAAGGCGACGTTCGATTATTACGATAAGTTGCAAGCAAAATATCCTGACATCGTTCGTCTTGTAACTTGGGAACACGAATTCAATTTCTCCAAGCTCATGAACTTTGGCGTTGCTCACGCCAAGGGCGACTATCTCTTGCTATTGAATAACGATACTGAGGTAATTACGCCCAATTGGATCGAGACCATGCTTGGCATCTGCGCACGTGAGGATGTTGGCGCAGTCGGTGCAAAACTCTACTATCCCGACAACACCATTCAGCACGCGGGCCTATGCGTCACTGGCGGCGTAGCGGGACATCTATGCCAAAGCATGCCAAGGAATAATTGGGGCTACTTTGCACTCAACGATGCGCAACAAGACTTCAGCGCTGTCACTGCAGCTTGCATAATGACCAAGCGTAGCGAATATGAGAAAGTCGGAGGTTTCACCGAAGAGCTTCAAGTTGCATTTAATGATGTTGACTTTTGCTTAAAGCTACGCGAGATTAACGACCTGATCGTATACACGCCCGAAGTCGAGCTCTATCACTACGAGTCGATTTCTAGAGGCGTTGAAAACAATACGGAAAAGCAGATTCGGTTCCACAAAGAAGTCGCATACATGAATTATCGCTGGGCAAAATACTATGTCGAAGGCGATCCATACATTAACCCGAATTTCAGCGTGGGAGAACCCGGAAATCGCTACTATCATTTATAAAGTGTTAGCTTAATTCTGCGCTTTCTAATTTTAGCCTTATTAAAATGCGACTAATAGATAAGGGAATCGAGGGTCAACCCTCGATTCCCTTACTATGAATAATAGCATTCCATACATCATATACAGTTAAGAAGCGTTTGTGATTCGATACACAAGCAGGCGTTGATTCCGCATGCTGGCCAGAATCCGCATCATTCCAAAGGCGTATTTAAAACCCAGCCCCACTGTGGTATAGCGGTAGTGTGGTAGTAGTTCAGCCACCAAGCAAGTGATGTTGTCCTGATGTAACCGATGTTATCCATAACCATACCGTTTCCGATATAAATAGCAATATGGCCCCAGCGGGCACCAGCACTTGTATGAGTATGCGTAGGGACCGCAACGATCATTCCAACTTTAAGCTGAGATATATCTCGGCTGTAACACCAATTCCAGAACATGTCGCATGCGTCGCCGTTGGGATATGACCCCAGCACGGGGTAAAACACATGGCTAACCCACTCCGAGCACAGTCCCGCCCCAGGAGAAGGAACGCTATGGCAACGATTAACGATCTGGGACTGCAAGGAGGTGCGCGCGGAGTGCTCAGGCTCCACCCAAGCACCTGAGGCATTAAAGAAATACTCGGAGTCTCCAATTCTGTTCCAGCCATTTACCATTTGTCCAGAAGACATAAGGTAGTACCACGTTCCGTCATCATCGAGGAACCAGCCAGTATTCATGGCTCCGGATTCGTTGTCGAGGTGATACCACCTACCGTCAATGAATCGCCAACCGCGCTGAAGAACCCCATCTGAGTCTGTGTAAAACCACACCTGTGCAGCTGAGGACCAATACCAGCCAGCGACAGGCTTTCCCTCGGGATCCCTGAGCTTAATTCCGCCCGCGCCGTCCTTGACGCCCGAAAGCACAATCGCACCACTGCTGCACGCATAATATACGTTTTCATCTTGTGAGAAGACCCAAGTGTTGCACTTTAATGCACCGCCGCTATCCGGATCCAAATAATAAATGGAGCCATTTACAGTTTGAAATCCTTCCAGCATGGCGCCATTATTATTGGGGTCTAGCAAATACCAGCTAGAACCATTGTAAAACCACCCGGTACGAATCTCTCCCGATGCGCTGGAGCAATACCATGCCCCATCGTTAATAAACCAACCGGAGCTCATAGAACCGGATTCGGAAAAATGATACAAAGAGCCGTTAACAAGCCTAAAGCCCGTAGCCATTAATCCAGAAGGCTCAAGCCAGTACCAAGTATTGCCAAGGAGTAACCACCCGGTCTGCATAGCGCCCGAACTGTCCAAATAGTACCAGCTATCATCAATTAAAACCCAGCCGGTCTTCATTGAACCCGATGTCTCGTCAAGGTAGAACCAGCGCCCACCGGTGGCAGCCCATCCCTTCAAATGTGCACAGGAGTTAGAAAATAAATGCCAGCCATCGTTCAAGTATTTCCAGCCAGTAGCTGCATAACCTTCGGAATCAAAATAATACTCCGCCCCTCTAATGGACAGAAAACAGTTTGACGGCCAACCACCAGCCTCATATCTCCACCACCATTTACCGTTTTGGTAGGCCCAAGAACCAGGAAGAGCGATGCTATTATCAGAGGAACGAACGATCTGGAACGACAGTTGAGAGGTAACGCCGGCGTAATTCCCTCGCCCATTCACTCTTATAGTGGCGCAGCCAGGGGCAACATTATCTGAATACGTGACTTCATAATTGATTCCGCTTGCTAGCACAGAACCGCTGGCAGTCAAAACAGAGACATCAGGAGTAATCACATCGCCAGTATATTCATATATCGACGAATCGATAGATGCTTTGAAATTATCGGAATCCAAAGTCAAACGATCGCTACATGATGTCCCAAATGCTTCCTGACCCGATTGAACCAAAGAGCCATCAGTGCCTTCAGCCACGCAATCTTCAGTTAATGAAAATGCGATTGCGGGCCATAAAAGAGAGATGAAACAAATTGATGTTAGACAAACCACGCTGATTAAACTCAGATGTCGATTTTTCATCATTTTTCTCTTCTCGCCAAATCAAATTAACCTTTGAATATCCAGGTGCAGTCGACCCAGAGATGCAATTCCCAAATTAATTAATATGCAAGACAACTCGCTTGATACGTTGCACCAGATAAAACGATAAGACACTCAACATAGGGATTGTCTATTTGTTAGACAATCCACAACCAGCAGTCGAGCGCGATCAATGGTGCACAAACTTAGGAGCCCTAATGAGGGATAGCCGAAGGAACTGAATCAAACCATGTATTGAGCTCATTCATGATCAGACCTTTTCTCAAGCTCTTTTTCGAGCAAGGCAATCCTATGAGTAAGGTTTTTGATCGCCAAAACATGACGACTCACGGCAACGCTAAGAGACAGAGAGATTGCAAGCAACAGCACGATTGCACCCAAAAAAAGGAAATTGGCCGGGTTGACAAACCCAATAGCTGTTGAGCAACTATAAATAATCTGAGGACATAAATCACAGATCAAGGCCGCCATACACATCAAAATCCACAGCAAAGAATACTTAAGAAGCATCTTTCCGTTGGACACGAGACGTAAAACATAGACGAGGAATCCGCCGAAAAAGAGGGCCGCACCAATCCTCAAAATAAGATTCATTATTTGTCTCCTCTATGAACCCAGCACACAAGGACAATGGCTAACGTAACCTTGACCATATAGTAGACGGAAGAGAAGCCCCCGATAGATGAACGTCCACCTTGGCGCTCATTCATCTTTACAGGCGCTTCCATAACGGGAAGACCAAGCTTCATAGCCAAAGCAATCGACTCTGGCTCCGGGTAGTCATCAGGATAACTCTTGCAGAACAGGTCGATAGCATCTTTATTGCAGGCCCTAAAGCCAGAAGTGGGATCGGTGACCACCTTACCCGTAAGCAACTCGAGCAAAAATGAAAGCCACCTGATTCCAACACGACGCATAAAAGTTGATTGAAAACCATCAGTCTCAACCAAAAATCGAGAGCCTATCGCCAAACTCGCACCGCTCTCAATCAGCTTTACAAGCTCAGGAATATAAGAAGGATCATGTTGGCCATCGCCGTCAACCTGAATATCGATATCATAGCCAAATCTCTGGGCATATTTATGGCCCGCTTGGACAGCCCCACCGATACCAAGGTTCTGCGGCAGATCCAATATGTTGATACCATGCTCTCGACAAAGCTCAAGCGTTGTATCTTGTGAGCCGTCGTTGATTACGACATAGTCATAACCCGCAGCTTTTATAGCTGCAACGGTATTGAGAATGCACTCCTGTTCGTTATAGGCAGGAATTATTACGAGAACACGCAGATGTCCTTTTGAACATGTCGTTGAAGTAAAAGACAATCGAGATTCATCCATTCCAAAAACAGTTGGCTCTTAGCGACGCCCAAAGAATTTGCGACTCTTACAGTCCAACGCATAGCTTAACTCAGACTTAAGTTTACTGTATCCTGTCTAACCATTAGGAAGTTACATCTCAAGCTTAGATATTTAGCTTGCTCAACTAAGGCACACATGGAGTCCCCATCCATCACCGCAGGAAAAGGACCCCTTGCAGTTCTGCCTCAAATACGGGGCGCATGTCCTGAGCGAACCCTCAACGCCGTCCCATTCGATCCAATCGAATCCAACTAATTGCCCACTCCTACTATAACCATGACCTATATCGCTAATTTAGAAAAAACGGATATACAGAAGCTCGAACATCACAAAATACAGCAGCGCAAATGGAGCCCCGAGCATAAAGGCTGTAAATTTAGCCTTCTCCTCCTCATCGCAGTAAATAGGGAACCTGAGCAATAGACAGGCAAAAGGTATTATCAAAGGTATGAGATATCGCGCTTGGACACCCGCAACTGTCTGGCTTCCAACTCCTGTAAAAGCGATGTATAGAGCCAAAGCAACTAGGTGGCAAGTAGCAAGAACCAGGAATAGAGTCCAAACAATTCCGCAACGGCTAAGCTTTATTTTAATATCTTTTTCATTATCAATAATGCAAATAGCTTCAAACAACATGATGGGGAGATACGAAAGCCATGGGAACAGATTAGACACGTCCCCAAGATAAGCCATATTCGTTGATATTGAATTGAGAAACGCCGGGGTCAGCATCGATCCAAAAACGAAATTCGAGATTACAGCTATAGTTCCAACTGGATTTGCAAGCACTCCCGTCGTTTGACCAGCCGTAGAGACTTCGGAGCCACCACGTGCATCAGAAATATTATTTACGACAGATGAGAAATATGGCGTCAAGAAAGATAGGATCATAATGGCACAAACGAATATAGCAGTACCAATCAAGATACGTCTTTGCTTGATTGAAACATACTTATTTGCAGGAATTAAAAGCACAAGTCCAAATAAGGGAAAATAAATCGCTTTAGCTGCAAACCCGATTGCAAAAGATAGTAGAAATGCGAAGAACGTTTTAGCAGAAATATCCTCTTCAGAAATAAGCATCTTCAACAAAAGAGCTGTTCCTAGCAAACTGAACGATATCACACAGGGATCATACGAGTAACTGGCTGCCATTAACACAGCAGACGGGAACAACGCAATACAAGTGAAAAGACACTTTCTGCAAGGGGCTATACGAATTGCGATTCCGCAGATAACTGCATACGCAAACAAATTAAAAATTTTACCCAATGCAAATTTGATAGAGAATGGGAGATGAAGCAAGCGACCCAAACAAAGGCCGATAGATGAAGGAATATAGGCAATTTTAGAAAGAGCCACACTATCAAAACAATTAAAACGTTCGATACCTTCAGCTAAATCATTTTTATCAGCCTCTCTGACCAATTGCTCAACAGAGCCACGGTTAAACTCTCTTGTTTCATCTATTGGGTACTTACCCAAAGCTGCATCCAAACTAAAGCCGTCCCCCATATAAAACTGCTCGACTATCATTCGGTCAGAATTTGTTATTTCAGCATTTGTGAGGTAGGAAAAACTGTTTGCATTTCCATAGTGGACCTCATCATCCCATGTCAAAAAATTTGTAACGGGAAAGCAAATAATTACGGATAGACCAATTGAGACAATGCATGCGAAAGCGAACAGTTCGGGCTTCAGATAAGAAATGCCCCCATTAATAGCAATCAATCCGATCAAAACCGTAATGGGCAAAGCAGACGCGAACAACACCGTCTTTGACTTATCGAGCGGAATGCCAATAAAAGCGATTAAAACAGCAAAGCCAACAAAAACCGCCAAATAAAAGAAACACTTCTTAGCATCAGTTTTCTTAACCGAGGTTACGAAGCTCTTCAACAGGCCATAGCAAAGCTCAATTCCCTGGAACGCTAAAACTAAATGAAAGCATATAACCAGACCTGAGATATTCCATGCACCAAGACCGAAGGGGCCAAACGTCTTCGCGCCAGCCAATATGATGAAAACTAGCAGAAGGCTGCTGAGGATACTGGACGCGACGAGAACGGTTATCTGACGAATAGCATCACCGCTCGACTGTGATTTCGGTTGCAAATATAAGCACGCAACAGCAACGACATCGCAAAAGAGTTCAAGAATGAATAGATTTAAATTCTTATAGTGCAATGATGTCGCGACAGCTAACAAAAGAAGTCCCAGCCCAAAGATGGCAAGCGCGTACTCGCTTTTCTTAATTGCAGGATTATTCAAAACGTGCATCTCCAACTAAAGACAAAATCGAATAGGGTAAGTCGACAATAACAAATTCGGGTCTTAGATCCAACTTCACTCAAAAGCTAAGTAAAAGCCAGCCAAGTATCACTTAGCAAATACAAAACGCCTTCTCGACATCTATAGCAGTGGCGTCCCAGCTATATCGATTTTCAACAAGGGCCCTAGAGTTTCGAGACTGTAGAGAAAGCAGCTTTCGATCATCAAAAAGCCTGCATAATGCCGAAACCACCTCATCAGATGACATGGACTGAATTATCGTGCCGTAGCTATCATCTGGAATAAGCTCGTGCGCGCCTCCCACATCTGTTACCACAGCGGGCGTTCCGCAAGCTGAAGCCTCAAGGAGTACCGTCGAAAAGCCTTCGGACCGAGTTGGAAGACAAAGCACATCTGCTTGCTGAAGTAAGGAGGAAATGTCCTCTGCGCTACATCTCCCAAGCCAAAACAAGTTCGACGAACAGGCTTCCTTGACTTCATTGGCCAGCGGACCATCCCCTGCAAGAACAAAACAAATATCACGCTTGGTAATATCCTTTGCGCGAGCCGCCTCAATAATTGAATAAATTCCCTTTTCAGGAATAAACCGCCCAACAAAAGCCACAACTAAAGATGACTGAGGGACACCTAATTCTGATCGGAAATCTCTACCCGAAGAGATGCTCCTATAAATTGAAGCATTGATTGAGTTCGATATTACGCCCTTTGCACCGATATTAAAATGCTGAAGCCATTCAACGCTTTTAGAAGAAATCCCATAGAAATCAGGTTCAAACGTCTTTACGCGATCAGTAATCCAATCCTCATATCGGCGCACAAAATAATCAAGGAATGGCTGATTGAAAGAAAGGTACGCTGAACCATGGTCGAGAACGACGGCCCTAGTGTTATGATCCGCAGCAAACTTCAGCCCTTCGAGTGAGAGGGGGAAAAGCCTCGTGTTGATAAGTACGCCGTCCCACTCATAATCATCAAGGCTTTGCAGGAGCCGGTAATAATCGCCGGTTTTTTTGGGAAGAGGAAGCCTTCCATCAAGCAATGAAATACATGGAAGCCGAATTATCTCGAGACCGTTTTCGACTGAATGACCGACTCCTACGCGCATTGAATCATTAGTAACGATAACCACCCTGTCGCCGCGGGCAGCTAGGGCATGAGCGAGACCATCAACAAAATTACCAATTCCACTAAGTTGCGGGTGATAATGATGGGTGAAAATACAAATAGAAGAACTCATTACATAACCTCATCTGGTAAAGATTTCATATCCTTAATTCTGCGCAGTCCAGACTTCACCATCCCCAAAGTCAAGCAGAAGAGGAAGATGGGTATGTCGATTTTCCGGCTCCGGAATTTTCTTCCATTCGCCATACATCGTTGTAAGATATTTATCCGTCATGCGAGGAACGGGGAATTCACTGCCTTCGAAAACCGCACTGCTCAGAGGGAAAATCTCTGAAATAGGCACTGGCGCCATATTCGGCCAGCTTAACGTCAGACAATAATCAGAGACCTCACCCGTATTTGAGTCGGCAATACAGGAGTCGAACAAATCCTGGTAAGAGCATGCGCCTCGAGAAACCAGTCGTTCCACTACGTGTATAGCAGAACAACCAATTTGCTCGAGTTGTCCAAGGAACCCTTTATGAGGGACAACAATGGAAGAAGAGTGATATAAATAAGCTCTTTTCTGTGCAATTGATGCAGTTCGGACTTGTTTTGCACGAAGGCGTTTATCTGTATAGAGCTGGTCATATGGAAAGATGTCGACAAAAATGCCCATCGAACTGGAAGCCTCTCGAGCCTCCTGATTCTCGAAGCGAGTTCCATCGCGATACACCTTAGCAAACATCGCAGCATAGCCAATAGTATTCCGCGATGTATGGAGCGAATATCCTTCCGGTAAACCATCCTCGGCTAAAGAGCAAAAGCAGTCATAGTCTGAACGCATCATTCCGATATCTATATCATCATCCCAAGGGATAAACCCCCTATGACGCATTGCTCCTAAACATGTTCCGCCATCAAGCCACCACCTGATGCCGTGCTTAGAGCAGAATGCAGCGACAACCTGAAGGATATCCAATTCAGTGTTTTGAAGCTTTAATAGCGCGTGAGCTTTAGACATCATCGGCCTATCTCTTTTCCCCGAACCATTCTTGCGTCTGTTTCCCCAAAACAAAAGACTGATAAATAAGGCAAATAGCATTGGATATAAGCGCCGTTACAGTAGGGCCATTTAAGCCAAACAACACTTGCGCGGGAGCCATGACAGCAACAGCACTGATTAAGGACAATATGCTGCCAACAAATACCCCTCGGTAATTATCAAGAGAAACCAGCAAATCGTTGACAAACCAAGCAATGCCAGTCAAAAAGGCACAAGCCAACATAGGCTGAAGGAGATCAGAATGTTTGGCTATTCCAGCGCCATAAAACAAAGACAGCAATAATTTGCCGAAAAAGAAAAGGGCAACTGCTGATATGACGCCGACAAATAAAATACCGGCAAGTATTTTACCTATAAGCGTAAAAAAGGACTTTTCCCTAGAATAGTAACGCTCTACTAAATAACCTAATAAAGGATTATAGATATACGTCGCACCCATTTGGATAATTGCCACGGGAGCAGCAACTGATGCATAAATGCCTAGAGCAGAATCTCCGAATGTATAAGATAAATACTGCCTTGGAATATTCGGCGCCGCAGAAGCAGCAATGCCGCCCAGAACGATGGGCAAACAGCCACATAGGAAAGCTCTGACCTTCGCTTGGGTAATTCCAAGCTTGATTGCAGAGATTCGATTTGATCTCGGATAATCGTAAATAACACCGATACCTATAGTCACTACCGTCATTAGCAACAATGCACCTTCGAGGCTATTTAACAGCCCAAAGACAACAATGAACGAAAGGAGAGAACCAATGCCCTGCATTATGAGGGATTTCCCAATATAGTCCATCCTATGGCCAACCTGATCATTGGCATGCATGACATCAATAACTAAGCCGGCGGTTTTATAGAGAGCATACAAAAGAACAGCAGGCACCGTATCAATACGACACGTCGCAATGGAATAGACGGCCAACATTGCAAACGCCATAAACGTAGTAAAGAAACGAAAAGTCAGGTATTCACCAGCAGAGTTTTTCCTTTCAACATCTGCAATTTGTACCGTGTACATCCTGTATTGGGCCAATTGAGAAAACATGTTGAAAATAGACATAGCAAGGGAATAAATTCCAGCAGCACTATATCCATCAGACAGTCGAACGACCAATATAGTGATTAGCCATTGACAGCCTAAATTCGTCAACGAGCCAACGGTATTCCAGAACATATTGTGTTTAATCGAAAGAGTCTTCTCTGTGGCTTCCACAAATATAAGCGCCCTTCTGAACAAGTCGCGATTCGGATACGAAGCTATTTTGCTTCTTTAATCATGTTTAAAATCAAAAGAAACAGCCAATTCGGTACAAGTCGCATAATGATTTCAGCTTTAGCAATGGACGGGCAAGCTCGTCGATATTTAAGCAAGCCAATTATGGAGCGTCGCTCTCTTGCATCGGCGAACCCCATTATTTCCTTTAGGTGCGGTGAATCAGGAAATCTTTCGGCAAATTGCTTAGCTGTATCAACCCTGTTTTTAACTCTTGTTAAATACCAATCATCTTTTGAAGCAACACCCGCAAGGAATCCAGTTTCATTCCCGCCATGTCGACGATACTTAACCAAGGGAGTCGTTGTAAAACTGCACTTCCCCAGTTCGCTGCAGCCCAATGTCAACCACAAATCATGTGCAGTGGATTCCGGAAAGGGAATCATCGACTTAGCAGCACTCGCATCTAGCATGAGAGCCATACCAATGCCGTAGCATACACTTGCAGCCTGAATAGTAATATCCTCTCCGGAGCACCAATTTACTTCAGGCGAATTTGGATGAGCTTTTCTGTAGCTCTCTACCAGCATGTTTCCGTTTTCGTCGATTACCGATCTATCGCAAACATCAAGAATTGAGCCTTCTTCTAGCATATGGTTGAGCGAAACTTGAACTCTGTTAGGCTCCCAAATATCATCTTGATCGCAAAATACTACGTAATCCCCTTCTGCCAAAGAGAGTAGTGCCTCGAACGATTTGACGTAACCGAGATTTTTATCGCCATGATAATAACGATAGGCGTTTTTCTTTATATGCTCTTGGATAAACCCCTCTAAAGAGGCCGATTCGGGGCAGTCATTTCTGACCAAAAGCGTAACCGGAAACGTTTGTTCATCAATCGAATCAAGTTGAGCGGAGAAAAACTTAAGATCAGGTTTATATGCTGAAAGAAGTACGCATACGCCTGTACCATTTCCCTTTTCTATTTCCAAAAATCCTCCCAAAGTCATGTTTTCAAGATTAGCAAAGCAATCATTAGAGATTTAAGGTGTTGTTTATTACGCTCAAAAAAGACAGGAGAAGGCTCGGCCTTTAGATAATACATGGCGGCAAATTGAATGATGCTCCCGTAATTTTTAACACCAACACCGACATCTCGCCCCCCTAGAGGGAGCGAGATGGTTGGCTTTTCAAAATAATCTGAAAAGGAAGCTCGTAGAGAATTAAAATCCTGCGCACCGGAAGTTCATACAGTTTATGACTGCCTTCTCATGAAACCGCTTGCCAAATCAAAGCACTTCAATTGGAAAAGAGTCCCTTAAGAATCAGTGTCTTTCTCCCACCTTTAAAGACACTTGTCCAATATCAATAGGTAACAACCTTTGTTCCATAAGGAATGTTATCGTAAATCCATTTTGCGTTCTGGATCTCAAGGCGTACACATCCTGCAGAGGATGGAACGCCCATCGTGGGATCCATCACCCGGTTACTGTTGACGTAGTAGGGCGAGGAATGGAATAGATAATCACCGTAGAACTGTGTGTAGTAATAGCAAGTATATCCATGCCCAAAGGAGTATCCCTTTCCGTAGACTTGGTACTCCCCTATCACAGTTGGCGTACTGGCTTTTCCCGTCGAACATACATATCGACGGTTTAAGGACCAATTATTCCATGACCCAGTGTAGATGCTCGTGATACAACGCGACGTATCGACAAGTATCAGCCAATTTGTATTGCTTGAATAACTTTGAGCTTTAGCGTCCATATAGTCTGACACCCACGCGCCGTTAGCCATGAAGTAATTCCAGGATCCGTCCACAACGCGCCAGCCAGTAGCCATAGCCCCACTAGCATCAAGCCAATACCAGGTGCCGCCCAAATTGAGCCATCCTGTCTGCATATAACCAGACGAATTCAAGTAATACCAATATCCGTTAACGGCAACCCAACCGGTTTTCATAACGTAAGTGGATGGATCTAAATAGAACCAGGAGCCATCCTTGCTCAGCCAGCCAGATCGTGCATAGCCAGCGGTCTCATCAAAGAAGTACCATTTTCCGTTAACGTTCTGCCAGCCGACGCTCAAGGAGCCATTAGTCGGATCAGCATAGAAAATGCAGCCACCAAGCGTCACGAAACCGCGCGCTTCGACCAATTCGCCATCGCCGTTTGAAGTAAATAACTTCCCATTGCGCAATGTTCCGCACAACGAGCAGTCAGAACCAGCAAAAGCCTTAGACGGACCATCCTGAACCGAGTCCTGGACATCTACCCATTCACGACAAGCAACAGCGCCTGAGCCTTTTGCATAATAGCTTTTCCCATTTACAGAAAAATGCCCGAGCAGCATTTTGCCGTCGACGGCAGGATCAAGATAATAGTATTGGCTACCGTCCTTCAGCCAACCCGTCTTTACAATACCCGATGCATTAGATGGCTCAGCGTAATACCAGTCTCCATCGCTCATAAACCAGCCGAGTGACAGCGCTCCCGTTGAAGAAAAATGATACCGATTCGATCCGATGGAAAAAAAGCCGGTAACCATTCTATTGTCATTTGCGATATCGAGCCAATACCAAGCGCCGTTCACCGAACGCCAGCCCGACGCAAGTGCGCCGGAACCGTCTGCGTAATACCAGTCCGTACCATCAAACGCCCAACCAACAGCCATTGCACCGGAATCCGATAAATAATAACGTGATGAGCCAACGGAAA
The DNA here is from genome assembly GCF_015546965.1 of Collinsella aerofaciens. GTDB lineage: Bacteria > Actinomycetota > Coriobacteriia > Coriobacteriales > Coriobacteriaceae > Collinsella > Collinsella aerofaciens_X. Next base: position 132,607 of record NZ_JADMUF010000002.1, on the reverse strand, counting down.
CGATTCCCCTAGACATAGCACCATCATTGGCGGGATCAAGCCAATACCAGTTATTGCCAGTTTGAAGCCAACCGGTTAAGACTTCACCATTGCTACCCCAATACCATAAACCGTTATCAAGACACCATCCATTAATCAGTCCATAGGTTCCAAGAAGATAAGGATGCCCATCGATAACACGTCGCCCAGTAACCATGGAACAGCCGTCAAGGGAGTCAAACCAGTACCATTGGCCTCCGATAAGCTGCCAACCATTTGCCAAAGCGCCTGATGGACTCGCGTAATACCACTTATTGTCAGTAAAAATCCAGCCGCAACTCATCGCGCCGTCACGAGCGGGGTCCAAATAAAACAACGAGCCGTCAACATTCTGCATTCCGGTCAAACGGCAGTCGTCAAGATAGTAATACCAGGACAAACCGTCCCATTGCCATCCAGATAGTTTTTCCGTCGTCGACGAGTCTTGGCTTTCGACAACCTGTGGATTCGAATCTTCCGCTGTTTTGCCAGCATAATCGTTGGAATCTTGAGCGAGACCGCCGCCGACAAAAGCACCCGACCCTTCCGTCGAGTCGCGCTCTACGATATCGTTATCCGCCCCCTCTTCCACGGCATAAGCAGTGCAAGAAAACGCGGGGGCGAAAACCGAGAGCGAGGCGGATAGTAGCACCAAGCCGATTGCTCGCCAGCAAATTCGATGATCAATCCGAGCATTCATTTCAGGCCCCCAACCGGTACCGACTGTCTTACAAGGAATCAATTAGATAAACGGACGGGCTGCGCCGATCACATTTCCCCTAGCGCTGACGGGATGAATACCGACACCCTGATGAGGCCAGGAGTCAATCATCATACCGCCGCCAAGTGCGATTGCGATATGCCCGCGATAATAAATCACATCGCCACGCTGAATCGAGCTGGTGCTCACGGGCATAAAGATGTTGCTTCGATACCAATTCATCGAATTGTAGGTTTGGCTTGGATCCCAGCGATGGTTATAAGGGTTGTAAACACCCATATCCATGCCAGTAGCATAAAGACATTGCAAGACAAAACCAGAGCAATCAACAGCCCCGCCGGGAGCGGTAGACCAAGGCTCAATATATTGCGTACCGATATATTCGTAAGCACGCTGAATAAAGGCATTCACGCAATCTTCCCGCGTCGCTTCGACAGAAATGCGAGAAGGAGTCACATAGGTAAAGTAGCCAGTGCAGTAGCTAGGCAACTGAACAGTCCAAGAGCTGACCTGGGGATACTGCGGAGGATTTTGCCAGCCAACCTTGTCGCACTGGCCATCGCTCCAGAAAATTCGACGCACGCCATCGATGGTTCTTGCGCCTGTTGCCATAGCACCGCTGCCGTCTAGCCAATACCACTTACCCGAATCTTTAAGCCAGCCAACATGCATGCTGCCGTTGGAGTCAAGGTAATACCATGTTCCATTGAGGCATTTCCAACCAGTTGCCATTTTTCCGTCGGCGTTTAGGTAATACCATGCACCGTCAGTAAAAACCCATCCAGTTTTCATCGCACCAGAATCGGCATCAAGCCAATACCAATCGCCATCAATCTGCAGCCATCCACGATGAATGACGCCCGTTCCGGGCTCAGCATAAAACCTTTGATTTGCAACATTAACCCAACCGGACGCAACCTGCCAGCCATCAGCTCCAGCTGTTTTTAGGATAGTACCGTTTTCGCGGATCACATCTTTGCAAAGATATCCATTGCCATCGGCATATCTTTCTACGCCGTCTTTAACGGTAATCCAGCTTGACACCACAAGTCTACCGCTCAGGTTTGCGAAACAATCGTTGCCGCCCACCTCAAATAAGCCCGTTTTCATGAGATGGCTAGCAGGGTCCAGGTAATACCAACTCACGCCCTCTTTATACCAGCCAGAAATAAGCGCGCCAGATTCAGAGGCAAAATACCAGCCGTCCTCGGACTGAGCCCAACCAATAGCCATAGCCCCATTCGAATTCAAATAATATGCTGCATTGCCAAGGTCTAAATACCCAACAGACATTTTGCCGTCGGAAGCCGGATCGAGATAATACCAGGTTCCGTTAACGAGTTGCCAGCCAGTGACCGCAATACCATTAGAGCAGTAATACCAATCTACTCCATCTTTGAACCATCCATTTACGAGGCCATAGTCGCCAAAAATGTAGGTACTTCCATCGATCTCGTGACGACCTTTGAACATAGCCAGCGTCTGAGAGTCAAAATAATAGCGAGTCCCACCTATCGTCTGCCATGACGAAGCAAGTGCGCCCGATGGATATGCCCAGTACCAATTCCCGTCCTGGAGAATCCAGCCGGTTTTCATAGCGCCAGAAGCATCTAAATAGTATTTCCCGCTCCCGAGGTTGACAAAACCAACCTGCATAACATGCGAAACAGGATCCAAGTAATACCATGTGCCGTTTTGGTAAAACCAACCAGCAGCTAAATCGCCTCCAGCATTGGCGTAAAACCAATTTCCACCCGAGTTACGCAGCCAGCAGTTCTGACATAGCGAGCCATAAGGCGTTGTGGCATTACCGTCGTTCGCATAAAACGAAGAAATCGATCCGCCAGCATCGGTCACATTAAAAGAGCCTGTCTGCATTGCACCATCATTGGCAGGGTCAAGCCAATACCAATAGCCTCCGCTTTGCAGCCAGCCGGTTTGGTGTTTACCGTTTTTTCCGTAATACCAAACTCCAGACGACTCGTCACGTTGCCACCCATCATTTATGACGGAAGGGCTATCCAGTGGCAGATTATCGGAAATCCCGGAGGGTAAATCCGCTTTTGACTCAATACTCTGAGCTTCGCCGGAGTCCTGCGCAAACGCCACATTGACAGTCACAGACAAGCAGCAAGCAACGATTAATGACGCAGTGGCGCAAACAAGTGCAGCCTTCTTTTCGAATCGATACATAATCAACCCTCCCAGATATCTCAGTTGTTTATTTTAATCCACATTACGTGATTGATTTTCACTACTTTCTGTTCAGTCTATGTAGGTAACCTTATTTGATTGAACATTGCGTTCAATCAATCTATTCTTATACCAAGTAATGAACACTTTAATCGGAGGCCTACAGTGGAACTGAGCAAGCGCAACTTTACGGTTCTATACGAATATTTAAAGCACCCTTATGCCAGCCAGCGAGAAGTTGCCGAGCACACTGGGCTTTCACTTGGCTCTGTAAACGCAGCGAATAAGGAGCTCACTAGTGAGGGTCTTCTCGAATCTGACAGTTTGACCGACAGCGGGTATGAAGCACTTCACCCTTATAAAGTTGAAAATGCAGTGATATTGGCTGCTGGGCTTTCGAGCCGCTTTGCTCCTATTTCGTATGAAAAGCCCAAAGGCCTTTTAAAAGTACGTGGTGAGATTCTCGTTGAGCGTCAGATTAGGCAGCTGCAAGACGCGGGTATCAGCAATATCACCGTCGTTGTCGGCTATAAAAAAGAGTATTTCTTCTATCTCGAAAGCAAGTTCGGCGTTTCGATTGTCGTTAACAACGAATACGCATCCAAGAATAACCACGCATCGCTTATGTGCGTAAAAGAGCGTCTTGGCAACACCTACATTTGCTCAAGCGATGATTACCTTCTCAACAATCCGTTTGAGGCATACGTTTGGAAAGCATTTTATTCTGCTCAATACGCTGAAGGCGCCACCAAAGAATGGTGCATTCAAACGGGTGCAATGGATAGAATCACCAATGTTACAATCGGTGGTTCTAACGCATGGTATATGCTCGGCCATGTTTACTTCGACCGAGCTTTCTCACTTGCATTTAAACAAATACTTGAAGCGGAATATAACAAGCCGGAAACGGCGGACAAGCTCTGGGAAGATCTGTATATCGAGCACATCAAGGAACTCGATATGGTAATCAAGAAGTATCCTGAGGGTGAAATCAACGAATTTGACTCTCTTGATGAGCTTCGTGTTTTCGACCCGCACTTTATCGAAAATGTTGACTCCGACATTTTCGATAACATCGAACAGGTGCTCGGCTGCTCCAAATCAGAGATTCACGACGTCTACCCTCTTAAGCAAGGCCTCACGAATCTATCGTGTCACTTTAGAACTAACAAGGGAGAGTACGTCTACCGTCATCCGGGAGTCGGGACCGAGCTGCTTATTAATAGAAATGGCGAAGTTGCCGCACTTAAAAAGGCCAAAGAACTTGGGCTTGACGACACGTTCATCTATGAAGACCCCAAACGTGGTTGGAAAATTTCAAAGTTTGTTCCCAACGCAAAGCAGCCTGATCCGCATGACGCCGCCCAAATGAACCGCATGATGCAGATGTGTCGTTCACTTCACGAGAGCGGCGCTAATGTCGAAACTGAGTTCGACTTTTATCTTGAGGCAAAGCGTTATGAATCGCTTCTCCTAGAGAAAGGACCCATCGACATTCCGGGGTTTAAAGAAATGGCGACCGAAATCGATGAGCTGGAGCGATTTGTTCAGGCCGACAACGCGCCAAAATGCCTTTGCCACAATGACTTCTTTTATCTCAATTTCCTTATCGATGAAAACGATAAGTACTATCTCATTGACTGGGAATATGCCGGCATGAGCGACTACGCGAATGATTTTGGAACGTGTAGTGTCTGCTGCGAGCTTTCCGAAGATGAAGTCGACCGCGCACTTGACGCTTATTTTGGTCGCAAAGCAACGAATGGCGAAGTTGCGCATAACTATGCGCACATTGCCCTCGCAGGGTGGTGCTGGTATCTCTGGGCTCTTCTTAAAGAAGCCGAGGGTGATTTTGTGGGCGAATGGCTCTATATCTACTTCAACTACGGTGCCAAATACCTCAAAAAGGCGCTGGAAATCTATCGGAAAGGTGAGTAACGATGCAATTCGGCTTTTTTAGTGGCCTCCTCTGGGGCCTCGATACGGTAATTCTTGGAATCGGCTTGGCACTCGCGCCCTACGTCGGAACGGCGGAGGCGCTCGCTTGCGCCTCTATCGCAGGTTCTTTTCTACATGATGCCTTCTGTGCAATCTGGCTCTTTGGCTATATGGGCGTTCGAGGCAGACTAAAGGATACGCTCGCCGCTCTAAAGACTCGTTCAGGAAAGGTAGTCATCGCCGGAGCGCTGCTCGGAGGACCCATCGGAATGACAGGCTACGTATTGGCGATCAACAATATCGGGGCCGCCTACACGGCAATTATCTCCGCCTTTTACCCCGCAGTCGGAGCATTCCTGTCATTCCTGCTGCTGAAGGAAAAAATGAGCAAGGGCCAAATATTATCCCTTCTTGTCGCCCTTTGTGGCGTGATGACGATGGGCTATCTATCGGCCGGATCGAGCGAAATTGCAAATGCCCCCCTCGGATTGCTCGGAGCCGTACTCGCCGTTATTGGATGGGGATCTGAGGCTGTGCTGTGCGCATGGGGAATGAAGGATGACGCCGTTGACGATGAAACCGCTTTGCAGATTCGCGAAACTGCAAGCGCGCTTGTTTATGGGGTACTTGTTCTCCCCCTCTTCGGCGCATGGCACTTTACGATAGGAGCCATCCCGAACATGCCGACGCTGATCATTGCACTGGCCGGACTCGCAGGAACGGCTTCTTATCTGTTCTATTACAAGGGCATTGCCGCTATTGGAGCGGCACGCGCAATGGCTCTGAACATCTCCTATTCGGCATGGTCGGTAGTCTTTGGCCTCATTTTGCTTGGCACAATTCCCGACATGGCGTCTGTAATCTGCTGCATTGTAATTGTTTGCGGAACCGTATTGGCAGCCAGTAATTGGGATGAGCTGTTTGGTCGCAAGCGAACTGCATAAGACTTGATAGCAGAAATTAAGCGAAGGGGAGGACTCATTGAGTCCTCCCCTTTTTAGCATCAAAGTTACTCAATTACCACGGCCTGACTATCCATCTGTTGCCACGTGCCGAAGAACACCTGGGCATTTCGCGTAACATTGCCGTTAATCGAATCCGAAAGATAGACAATTCCCTGTTCATCATCATAGCCTTTAAGGACTACGGCATGATTACCGCCCCACAGGCCATAGGAATGCCCGTTATACCAACGCGCTGCATAACGACCTCCCGGCCAGCTTCCCCACTCGGTATTCCACATCTCGACAGGTTGTCCACAGGTCAGTCTGTTCTTAATGGAAGAAATTGACGAGAAAGAAACGTCTTTTGCCTGCTTGCCGCTTCCAGCAGCGCGCAGAAAGTTATTACCAGCAATAGTAATCGCAGGGGCGACGCATCCCATGAGACCCCCGCTGCTACGCCTTGGATTGCCATCAAAGGCGGTAACAAAGTTGCCGTTGCTTCCCTTGGGCAAGTAATAATCCGCAATAATCGTCTTACCTAAACCGAAACCATAGTAGTTAAGCAAGTTTGTAAGGGCAACCGACTCACATCCAGTAGGAAGTTCCGGATATTGAGAATAACAAGGGACATCGACCCAGACACCGACCATTGCGCCAGACGAGCTGAACTTGTAGTCGGTAGAGCCAACCCAATACCAACCAGAACTCAACATAACGCCGCCGCGCGCAGCATCAAGGTAATACCATGCACCCCCAAGGGAAAGCCATCCCGTTTTCATTACACCCGAAGCAGAGTCTAGCCAATACCAGTTGCCATCGACATTAAGCCAACCGGTCAACATTCGACCGTCCGAATCAAAGTAATACCAGGTCCCGTCTATTTGCTGCCAACCGAGCAAAATAATCCCACTAGCAGAACAGTAATATCGAGACCCCTGGCTCTCAATCCAACCAGTTCTGACATTCCCCTCATCGTCGCGCAACTGGATTCCCGAATCGGTCATGGTTCCCTTGAGGTCAATTGCGCCACTGGTTGACGAATGATACATCCAAGATCCATCGCCGTTTGACCAGCAATTTGCCATCATCTTGCCAGAGCTATTAAATATGTATTCACATGATCCGATAGTTTGAACGCCCGTCGCCATGGCGTGCGTCGAGGGGTCGAGCCAGTACCACGTACCGTTTAGGTTGAGCCAGCCGGAGGCCAGCGC
>NZ_JADMUF010000002.1:0-125171 GCF_015546965.1 Collinsella aerofaciens | reverse complement strand
CCACCCGGTCGCCATGGCGCCGGACGAATTAAAACAGTACAGGGAGCCGTTGCACTCGTGTAGGCCCGTCACCATGGCACCGCCCGCATCGGGCTCGAGCCAGTACCAGGCGCCGCGGAGGTACAACCATCCGGTATATGCCTTACCGTCAGAGTTTGCGTAATACCAGGTATTATCTTTTAACTGCCAATAATAAAGAGAAACATCTACATACGCATAATTCATATCAACATTGCCGTTGATGCCAGAGACTGTTCCGTTGCTCTTATACTGCCAAATACTGTAATTACCGGTGTAGTCACACTTTGAATTATATTGAGCGATCCAATGGTCCCAAGAACCACTCTTAAATACAGGGTCGGTCAATATATTGTTAAACCAATTTAGGTTTGCATAAATGCCTGGCTTATATCCAGCAGCAGAAATTTTATTACAGAATGTCTGAGCTCTAGATGCAATTCCGGATTGACGACCATCTGCAATAATTTTGTTGTCCTCAAGATCGTAATACACCGGTAGCCTAGGATTGTGCCCGGATAGGCAGTCAATCACCATGGACGCCTCATCGGCTGCCTGCTGATTATCAAAAGCATATGAATAGATATAGACGCCGTAGGGAATTCCGAGTCGTTCGCACTCAGAAATATTTCGATTAAATTGATAGTCAACTCGACCGCCGAAGGACGGAGCGCCAAACCCAACACGCAGAATAGCGAAATCGATGCCAGAAGCTTTAACTGCGTCCCAATCAATACGCCCTTGGTACTCGCTGACGTCAATGCCCTGAGCTGTAACCCCATCGGGAAGAGCGCCCATAGACAATAAGGCTATTCCGTCTTCTTCGGAAGAAGCATCATCTGAAACTAATTGTCCATCCTCATAACGCCAAGAATTCTCAACTAAGGATTGCGTAGCTTCCGCATTCAACGGTAACGCAAACACAAAAATGGAAGCAAGGACCATCAGCATCATTAATGACGGAAAATACTTAAAATGTTTGTTCATGTAGACCTCATCATTCGCCTGTATTCTGTCTAGCTTACAGCATAGCTATGAAAGTTATCCGAGTATCCAACGGGATAGGATGTCGTCTTAGACGAATAATGTTGTACGCCAAGCAGCAATGCAAACAAGTGCTTATTAGCAAAGTTGGTACTCGAAGTATATTTCCCCCACCCTTGGGTCAACAAAGTTTGGCACCGAAGCAGCTTTCAAACCAAATGCCACACAAGAAGGGGGGGGCTCGAAGAAGCCCCCCTTCTTGCTTAGAGTTCTAGCGAATCAAGATTACTTTCGATGGGCCCAAAGCGGTCAAACCGGAGATGCGATTTCCATAGCCATCGCTATGCCAGAACAAATTTTCGCTCGGCGAATTGCCCCAGAAAAAGCCAATATGGCTATCGTCCGCATAAGGGTTGTAAGGATTGAAGAATACAATGTCCCCCTTACGAGCCAGACCACTACGTAACAACTCATCAATAGAGTTGAAATAAGTCACGTTCGCGCACGTATCGATAGCGTAGCCGTACCATCGATACGCGTTAACGCAGCCGCCCCTTCCGGGACCTCCACTCCAAGGGGAATGACTCTGCTCGGCGGCAATGGGAGCTAAATTACCGCCCGCTTTCATATATGCATGCGATACAAATCCACCGCAGTTCATGCCCGTATAACCATCCCAACGAGGATCCCCCTTTGGATACATGCATGTTTCCTGGCTAACGCGTGTATCGTACCGTGTTCCACAGTAATAGCCATCGTTTTCGTGGCCCATAAGCCAAGTTACCAGGCTGGATCTTTTTACGCCCAAAACAGACCCTGACATGTTCAGCCAAGCGCCATTTGAACTGAAGTAGTAGTCGACGCCACCGATTTTAAGCCACCCGTTAGCAAACATTGCACCTGAAGATTGAAGCCAGTACCACGTGCCGCGGTCATTGAGCCATCCAGTCTTCATCTTGTACGTGGAAGGATCCATCCAATACCACGCACCGTTAACATATTGCCAACCAGACTTAAGGACACCATTGGAAGATGCGTAGTACCAAGTATTGCCGCTCTCGTCAGAAGCGTCTTTCGACATAATCCAACCAGATGCTACATTGACGGCGCCGTTTGCATCCGCATAGAAAACTGCGTCTCCAATATGAATCACACCTGGCAATGAAGACGAGCCGACACGATCGGCGACTACGGGAGACCCATCAGATGAAGTAGGCAACGGCTCGCTCAGTGCTCCAGACGAATTCGCCCACGACACACCGTCACTCAAGTTGATCCAACATGAAGAGGCCATCGCACCGGAATCAAAAGAATAATAGCGCGTGTTGTCTACCGTATATTCACCAGTACGCATTGCGCCGGACACCTCATCAAGGTAATACCAAGAGCTTCCGGACTTTATCCATCGACCTTGTTGAATAGCTCCACTTGGCGCAGCGAAATACCAAGTACCATCATCAATTACCCAGCCAGTTGCCATAGCACCTGAGCTTGTGAGGAAATAGGTAGACGAACCCACTTGCGCAAAGCCGGTGAGCATAATGTGGCTTCCTGGGTCCAGATAATACCAAGAATTCCCCAGAAGCAACCAGCCTCCATGCAGCAAGCCGTTGGAGTCAGCGTAATACCAATTGTTGTCAACAAGTGCCCACTGTGAGGAAATCATGGCCCCTGAACCGTTAAAGATATAAGGGGTGCCGTTGCATTCATTCAACCCAGTGGCCATAGAGCCATCTGCAGGATCAAGCCAGTACCAACGGCCCCCATCCGAGAGCCAGCCCTTTACCAGTGAGCCAGAGCCGGAGAAATAATGCCAGACAGAAGCGTCGAGATGCCATCCGACCAGCATTGCGCCAGAAGAAGAGAATCCGTAGGTGGCTCCGCCAACCTGAAGCATTGCATCATGGGCCATCTTACCCTCGTCGTCTAGCCAATACCAGTTGCCGCCGTCCGAGAGCCAGCCTTTTGCCATAGCTCCAGAGTCGGAGAAATAACGCCAAGCAGAGTTAGAGTCCGTAGAATCCAGATACCAGCCGACACGCATTGCGCCCGAAGAGGAGAATCCATACGTCGTCCCCCCAATCTGAGCCAATCCGTCCTGAGCCATTCGGCCTTCGTCGTCGAACCAGTACCAGTTACCGTTTATATGTCTCCAAGAAGAAACTGCGAATGTTCCGTCAGACAAGCCCCAACGCCAAAAACCAGCCCCTTCTTCGGGCGATATCCATCCTTGATGCCAAGTTATTTGGTCCGAAGCCTCAGGAGAAGCCCCTTTATCTACCTGAGCGTTTGCCTCAACTATTGAAGTCGACTCATCCTGAACACCAGCATTTGAGACACTTGAGTCGACATAGGTCCCAACCAGAGCGGATGATGAGCCGTCAACAGATCTACTAGTATCAAAGCCAAACGACGGCAAGGGCGAACCCAACAGGAACCCCAAAGAAGCAAGGCCCAAAACGGCCAGTACCCCAAATGAGCATTTCTTCATAACAGCACGGAATCCAATCAAACAGCGGCCCCACCGCCTTAGGGCAACGGGGCCTCAATCAAACTAGTTCAGCAATGTACTAACCAATTTGCTGGCAGTTTTTGCACTCTCGTGAAGCGCCACGCCTCTGGGCCTCCTGAATAGAGATCTGTGAATAGCCCCTTGCATCCTTGCCTACAGTGCGGCACTTATGCGTATGGTAGACCTCGCTACCGTTCTTATACCAAACTAGACTGTAGCCCGGAATCCACTTACCGTCCTCGCCGACATAATAGGAGCCGACCCAGGCATCGTGCACCATAGCGCCGGAACCACTGAAGTAATACCAGGCGCCGTCGATCTGACGCCAGCCGGTGGCCATCGCACCGGAGTTGTCGAACCAGTACCAAGAGCCACCCAGGCTGCGCCAGCCGTTAGCAACCATGGCGCCCGAGCCGTCGAGATAGAACCACGCACCGCCGATGTTGAGCCAGCCAGTGGCCATCGCGCCGGAGGCGTTGGCGTAGTACCAAGAGTCACCCACCTGGAACCAGCCGGTAGCCATCGCGCCGGAGTCGCTGAACCAGTACCAAGAGTCGCCCAGGCTGCGCCAGCCGTTAGCAACCATGGCGCCCGAGCCGTCGAGATAGAACCACGTACCGCCGATGTTGAGCCAGCCAGTGGCCATCGCGCCGGAGGCGTTGGCGTAGTACCAGGTGCCCGAATCGTTGATCCAGCCAGTTAGCATGACACCGTACTCATTGAAATAGTACCAAGTTCCACCGATATTATGCCAACCGGTCAACAGCTCGCCGCTGGAAGTCGCATAGAGCCACTTTCCATAGATGGAGTCATAAATCCAGCCACTATGCTGCATGCGGCCATCAGCATTGGCGCCAGGGGTGTTCAGGAAGTAGTTTTTGCCGTCAATCTGAACTCGGCCGTATGCCATATCGTGGTTTTCGGGATAGAAGTAGTACCAATCCCCGCCGATAAGCTGCCAGTTCGACACCGCGGTCCCGTCAGCGCCAAAATAGTACCAAACGGCTTCGCAATCGTTATACCACTGGTTCGTGACCATGGAGCCAGTCTCGGGATCAAAATAGCGAAGGCTGCCGTCCTCGCACCGAACGAGTCCGGTCTGCATTAATCCATCTTTGTCAAAATAGTATGTACCTGCGGGACGTGATGTAACTACAGAAGAATCGGTCCTCGAGGCGCTCTGATCAATAGAGTTTAGGCCTACTAGAAAATCTCTGTGAGCAGTCCCCCCGGCATTGTACTCGACGCTATACCGCGTAAGAGGGCCAAACATCTGCTCATTTTTAGTGCCGTTCCAACCGTCATATTCCCAGTAAGAAATCGGACGGCCGTCGGAGCACCTTTCCGTAATCGGTCCACCGCCTCCGCCACCGCCAGCAATATCAGCAAATGAGGGCGCCGGGGCAACCGTCATGCAGACAGCGGCAAATACAGCAACTCCCAGCACTGTTAGTCCGTGCCATCTTTCTCGAAGGTTTTTCATACGACATCCTTTCTCCGAGATTTAAGGCTCTCTTAAGTCATTCTCAGACTATCAATTTAGTTTTTCAACAGGAAATCGATAAAAGGTATCTTTGTGACTGCAATTTAATGAGAGCCGCCACGTCCTTGCCGTTCCGCGCATTGCCAACAGCAACGTCTTATGGCGCAAACCGGCAATCCCTTTCGGCGTAAATCCTTTAAGCACGCGGCAAGCGGAAGAATCGTATAAGGCGGTTTTCTGCTGGCTGTCAGCCGCGGTATCCTCATGGAAACCTAATTGTCGCCGGAATTAAAGTCCCCGGTGTAGACTCACCTTATCTCCCCGGTGCGGGCTCGATATCCTCTCGGATATCTAATCGTCTTGGACTTTTACCTGCCCAAGCACAGTACAGCTTTTACGTGCCGCCACACGGAGCAAGGCTCAAAAAGTATTATCTAGAACGCAGACTTTTAAAGCAACTCAGGTACAAGACAATCGATCTAAACACTTCCGATAAAACACGCCATGGGCATTAATCACATACACAACAGGCCAATAATGCCCGTCTCGTATGCTGCGATATAATCAATTTCACCGAACACCAAACCAGCGACCCGAAGGGACCAACGTGTTAACAATTCACTATGGTGATATGGAAAACGTTATTTACAATACGTCGGTTTACTTCGATAACGTATATTCGCCCCAGTGGTTTCAAGACGCCTTTGCTCAAAGGATCATTAAATCAATCGATAAGGGCACCGTGGTAGCCCCCAATGCAATCGACACTAAAATCCTCGGCATCATCCCTCCTGAGAAGCTCTCGAGCGGTACCAAAACACTGCTGCTTATGTACTTCATGCCGCAAAACGTATATAACGCCTCAAACTGTGGTGACAATTGCGCTTATTGGATTCTGCGAATCGCCGCGCAAAAGGACTTAACAATCAATCTCTACCATATATTGGATTTTGGAAACGGTAAATTTACGGTGACCGTTGCCAACACGGGCGACGTGGTCCACACGATGTTTGACCTTGTTCCCATAGCTGGAAAATGCCTAAGGGAGAACTCCTGATGCGCGGATCATACAAGGTAGTTATTCAGAACAACCGCGTTCAGTTTAAACTGACCATCAATAGAAACTTGACCATCATTCAAGGCAACAGCGCCACGGGCAAAACGACGTTGCTCGATATGGTGGCTGCTCACGAAGAATTAGGGCCACAAAGCGGCGTAACAGTAAGTTGCAAAGTTCCCTGTAAGACAATAGCTGGAAAGAATTGGCGCAGAGACCTCCAAGAGATTTCCAGCAGCATTGTTTTTATTGATGAGGGTAATACTTTTGTTCGATCAAGAGAATTTGCCCATGAAGCAAAACGTAGCTCAAACTACTACGTAATCGTCGCCAGAGAGTCACTGCGCCAACTGCCCTATAGCGTTGATGAAGTCTACGGTCTTAAGAACACCAACCGAACCACAACGAAGTATCCCGTTTACTCTCGTGTCTACACTTCTACATATCGTATTTACGGTGATACTGAATTTAAAGGCGAGAGGCCCGAGCTTGTCATCGTCGAGGACACAAATTCGGGCTACGAATTCTTCAGTTTGCTATGCAAAAAGAGCAGTATTAGGTGCATCAGCGCGGGTGGAAAATCAAATATCTGCAATTGCATTACGGACGCACCAGAAAACGATATCCTCGTGATTGCCGACGGCGCCGCCTTTGGACCAGAAATTGCAGAAGCAACTGCACTACAGCGCCGAAAGAACATCAAGCTATTCCTGCCGGAATCGTTCGAATGGCTCGTGTTGAAGTCGGGATTATTCAACAGCAAACACATTAAGGAGATACTACTTAATCCCGCTGAACATATCGAAAGCTTAGAGTTTTTTAGCTGGGAGAAATTCTTTACTGCGGAACTCGTCGAATGCTCACGAGGCACACGTTTTCGATATGACAAGAGCCGCTTGAACGAGGAGTATTTGAACCCCACCGCCCTTGCGACTCTTGAGGATACTTTGCCGAATCTTGGCATCACTTCGCGCTAAAGCGAGAAGTACTCGTTCTCGGCAGATAGATTTGGCCCGAGTCAGGGGTCGCCGTTGAAGAAGAACTCCGGCCAGCGCTGCATGAACAGGGCCTGTTCGCGCTTCCAGCGGCGCAGCTTTTCCTCGTTGGCCTCTTCCCTGCCGCGCGAGGTGAACTCGTAGTGGTACAGCTCGGCATAGGGCGTAAAGATGGTACGGTAGCCCGCCTCCCAGACGCGCAGGCAAAAGTCTGCGTCGTAAAAGCCGACGGCGAATTCCTTGTTATAGCCTCCGACCTGCTCAAATACGTCGCGTCGGACCATCTGACAAGCGCCCGTTACGGCGCTGAAGTTGCCGGGGCGCACGGCGCGGGCAAGATAGCCCTCGCGCTTTGCAAAAGGCATCTTTGTGGCCGCAAATTAAAAAACGCAATACCATGCCCATATCGATACGTCATATGCGGCCAACGCATTCTATTGATGTGGAAACCGGTTCGATTCCTTGATTTAAACCGAAGCCTCTACAGCAATTAATAGCGCCTCCAACAACACCAGCACCAGAAACATGCCAACCGAGCCATCATCGACGGTCTCAGAAAACTTCGCAACGGTTACCACGTCAGCCTTCGGCTCGATCGGCTTCTTAACAGCAGCCTCGATGATAGTCGTCTTAGCTGCAACAACCGTGGGCGATACTATATCTATAACAGGCCTTGCGTGCCCACGACTCACTTTACTAGATGGTTATCGACCAACCCGCAACAACCAGAGAACACTAGTTCAGAATCCCAATCGTTCCAACACCAGCGTAGAGGGTTCGTCGGCAAATCACGCATGCGGTAGAAAATGGCAAGAGCCTAAATTTAGTTCGAAGCTTTATTTAACAAATCGAAAGGGCCGATAAAACGCATGATGAAACTAACCAAGAGCCTCCTGAGACCCTCCAGCATCAAGCAAATCGCAAACACAGCCGTTGGAACCAGAAGCACCTGCAATAATCCCAGTCCAACGCCGACACGCGTAAAGGGAAACAGCGAGCTCCAAAGCCAACTTCGGATAGGCGCATAGTCAGAAATAAGATAAGTAGCAAAACAAAGCCTCGCTACAGCGTTAACGAAACGGGAGGAAAAATGCGGCATCTTTAAATCGACCAACAAGACCGAAACTGCTATAGCTAACGAAAAAATAGACGCCGGTGAACCGAAAAAACCGCTATACAAATTCGCAAAGGTCGAGCCCAGCAAGCCATCAAAATGGAATTGACCGTAAAACGAGATTGCAACTCCCACAAAGGAAGCAATGCAGCAAGCAACCAGGAGCCGCATATCCACTATTGACAAGTCTACATACCAGCGAATATAGCAAACAACAACGCAAATTATAATAAAATCTACTAGTAGCCCGTCGATGGGAATCCAAAAGAGCGGCACATAACGCAGAAATCCAAAGACAGAGACCAGAAAAACTCCTAGATACAGATGTAGTTTCTGGCCCAACGCATGCAAAGCCGGAAGTATAAAGGGCAGCAAAAATACAAGCCAAGCATAGACGGTTACAAACCACCAACTAGAACCAGTAAGAGTTGGTGCAAAAATATCTATCAAATTGGTTGGACTTACTTGAATATCGCCGCGAAGCATGAAGAAAAAGCCCAGCGCAATACTATAAAAGAGAACCGTGCCTTCGATTGAAGCTATCTGTTTAACAGCCTTGTTTATGGAGTATTCGACTTTCCCCGCAACAAACCAGATTGTTATGGCAACAAAGCAGCCGACCGCAGTTCTTCCAATTGGATAGAAAAAGATATTGTAGATAAACCTAGTAAACGAATCAGGAAATACGGAAACAGAATCAGCGTTGTGAACAACAAAATGCTGAGCCATTACCGTCCACATAAGGACAATGCGAAGTAATTCGATACGGGAATCTCGCATTTTTACCATAATGCTCCCAAGTAAAATCAAAACCTAATAATACCTCGACCTAGAACCGTTCGAGAATCTCCTCGGCGTTCTCTCGTAGATAGATATCTAGGTCCGGCACGGCAAACTGAACGTAACCCCTCTGTGGTGCCTGAATAACCTCTCTTTGTAGCAATTTGGCCCTAATAGAGCTGATCTCATTGGTCTTTTTACCCATGCGCTTAGCAATCTCGGATGATTTGGACTGTTGTTTATCCTCGCACATGGCCAAAAGGTATTTGATATCGTTGAGCCCCAGTCCCGAAATCGCGGGCTCGTGAACAACATCGTGAAAACGAGCCTCTGCCAGCGCAATGCCTTCAGTGACGTCGCGCTCGCTCACAATGGCACTTTTGACACGATGCAAGTTGGCGCGCTGCCAAATGGAATAACCGACCAGCTGCACCAGATAGGCATAGCCCTTAGTGGCCTTAGCGGCTCTCGACAGGAGATTGTCCTCTATGGTCAAGCCAGTAGCGACAAAGCTATCGCCCATAGAGAGCGCTACCTCCACCTGGTTGATAGGCGCCAGATCTTCGGGGAGGGCACGACGCAAGAACGTAAGCGCCTTGCCGTTAATAAGATCCATAACACCGGCGGGTAACCCGGCAAAGGCAAGTGCGATATCTACTTTTTCCCCTATCAAAAGCTGAACCGTAGACGCAATGACACGCATATCGTCAATCGGAGCGTCCTGAACTTCATCGATGGCAATAAAAAGACCCTTGGATGACTTCGCTGCCGAACTCAGTAACTTTCTAAGGCTCGGCTCTTTGGGCGCAACGTCAACTTTCGCGGAAACAAAGCCGGCGTTTACGCCGACCGAAGCATTGGCCGCAAGGGAAGAATCAGCAACCTGATCCCACAAGTCCAGCAATAAGTTAGGGCCAGCAGAGACAATAGCGGTCTTCCATCCAAGCTCTCGAGCACGATCCCTAAGATCGCAGAGCAAAACAGTTTTTCCGGAGCCCCTCGGTCCAGCAATGCGCATGAGCCTCGCAGGTGCACCAATTCCCGCATTCAAGCTCTCGGTAAACTCAAGAGCGATATCGTCACGGCCAATTATGCGCGGAGGCTCAGCGCCGGCAGTGGGACGAAACGGATTATGGAATGCTGTGGCGCTCACTTGTTTGCCTTTCTAGGGAATCGATTAACAGCCAATCATCGTTTAAATAATTATCGTAGACTATATCCGATAATATCGAGTTATATAAGCCTGTATAAACTTATCGCGGAAGTATCGAGCTTTCGTAATTTGTCTTAATTAGTAGTCCACCATTGCTTTCTTCCAAGCTCATAGCAAAAGAAAGTTAAGGACTTCCTAAAAACCATTGCCTTAGACCGAGAAATACTCACTCTCATCGGATAAGTTCGGCCCCAACCACGGATCGCCGTTGAGGAAGAATTCTGGCCAGCGCTGCATGAACAGTGCCTGCTCGCGCTTCCAGCGGCGCAGCTTTTCCTCGTTGGCCTCTTCCCTACCGCGCGAGGTGAACTCGTAGTGATACAGCTCGGCATAGGGCGTAAAGATAGTACGGTAGCCCGCCTCCCACACGCGTAGGCAAAAGTCCGCATCGTTGAAGCCGACGGCGAATTCCTCGTTGTAGCCGCCAACCTGCTCAAACACGTCGCGACGAACCATCTGGCAGGCGCCCGTTACGGCGCTAAAGTTGCCCGGGCGCACAGCGCGGGCAAGATAGCCCTCGCGCTTTGCCGAGAAGTCCTGGTTAGCATGGGCAAGCGCGCCGCGCACGGCAACCAAAATGCCGGCATGCTGCACCAGATGATCGGCAAAATAGAGCTTGGCGCCCACCACACCCGCATCGGGACGCTGCAGATAGCCCATCATCTCTTCGATAAAGTCCGGGCTTATAACCTCGGTATCGTTATTAAGCAACAGCAGATAGTCGCCCTTGGCATGCTCAACGCCAAAGTTGATGATCTGGGAGTAATTAAACTCGCCCGGCCACCACTCAACGCGCGCTGCACCCTTGCCACCAGACGCAGCGGCTACGCGCTCCGGCAGGGCCTCGTAATACGCAAAGGTCTCCGGGTCTTCGCTGTTGTTCTCCACCAAGACGATCTCGTAGTTGGCATACGTAGCCTTCTGGACTATCGACATTACGCAGGCGTCGAGCGTCTCGACGTGGTCCTTGGTGGGAATCACAATGCTCACCAGCGGCGCAGGCTCCTGCAGCGCATAGCGCATACGGTAGACAAACGGCGTCTCGGACTCCTCGACCGTTCCGCGAACGCCCAGCGAGTCAAAGTGACGCTGTAGCGCAAGGCGTCCGGCCTCGATGGCATATGGCTTGCTATCGGCAGAACCGTCGGCGGTAGAACCGGGGTGCACGCGCCAGTGATACAGCACGTGCGCAACGTGCTCGAAGCAAACACCCGCCGCAAGGCAGCGGAGCGTCAGGTCGTAATCCTGGGCACCCGCAACGTCTTCCGGCGACACGCCAATGCGATCGATGAGCGCCTTCTCCACCATCAGAAAATGCGTCACGCAGTTATGGCTATAGAGCAGGTCAACGTTAATCTTAGTCTTAAAGACCGGCTGGCCCCACTCCCCCGTTTTCTGGAACATGTCTTCGTCGCAAAACAGGACCTGAGGGCGCTCGTCCTTGGCGCCCTTGTTCAGAGCGGCAACATAGCGGAACAGCGCGTCCGGTTCCAGGATGTCGTCGTGGTCTAAGAATGCGATGTAGTCGCCCGTCGCTTGCTGAATACCTGCGTTGGTGTTGACCACGATGCCGCCGTTACCGGGCAGCTCGATGCGACGGACGCGCTCGTCGTGAGCGGCGGCCGCAAGATTGGCCACCGCATCCCATTCGGGCGAGGCGTCCATCAGAAGCAATTCCCAGTTGTCATAGCTCTGGGCAAGCAGCGAATCCAGCAACTCACGCAGGTAAACCCGATCGGTCTTATAGCACGGCACCACAATGCTCAAGAGCGGCCTGTAGGCGAATGCCGCCGCGGCGACGCGCTGACACGCCAAGTCGCCCGGCTTTGCGCGATGCTGCTCAAACCAACGGCGATAGGCAGCATCGTCCGCGCGTGCATCCTTCATGCGGTTCCAGCTGTCGTCGACCATACCGTTGTACAGGCGGCCATCCATGGCGCAAAAACCGCTCTGAATCTGGCCCGCGGGATCAGTTGCAATCGCAACAAAGTCTCGAATGTCCTCGGGCATCTCCACGCTCAGATACGTTTTATTGACGCGGCATCCGTTCTGCTGAGACACGTCGACCTGCGACTCGAACATATGAACCGTGGCATCGATGACATTCATATGCGTATCGAGTATCTCAAGCTGGGGCGTGCACTGGGAGTCTCCCGCCCATGTGACCTCGTAGCGCCACACAGCGCCCGAATCGGCCGGAAGATAACGGACGGCATCGATCTCGTAGCGGCCGCAGCGCTCGCCGCGCTGCGCATCGCGGATGAGCGCACACAACGCAGGCTTTGCCTTGTAGTTAATCTTGGATTCCAGCTTAGCCATACGGCTATCGAGGCGAATGGATCCAAGCTTTTGGCCACTGGACGCAAAGTCGACGTCGGTCGCAGAGCCATCCAAAAACGGCAGCACTAAGACGGCGAGCTCGCGCTCATAGCCCGCAACTGAAGGGCATAGCGCCAACACGCGGCCATGATCGACCGGTAGCACCAACAACGGCACGCTGGCGCCATTGGTCGTCGCGTGGGCAAAAGCCCGGGAGCCCTCGCACTCAATAATCCCCGCGACATCCTCGCCGACAATACGAAGCAGCACAAACAGGCGACCCTGGCTGCGGCAAAGCGCCAAACGCTTGATACTCATCTCTATACTTCTCGCTTTCCCAGGGCATTCGCGGCCATGCGCTTGCACGCGCCCAGGCGCCCAAACCTCAAGACGTCGTAATCGAACATGAGCTTTTTGCACGCACGAGCATTGGGAGCCTTGCTGGTAAGTGCCGCACGCACCATAGCGGCGACAGCAGGAGCGCATTGTGCGAGCGCGGCATCGCCACTTACAGCAGAGCCGTTAAGCACTACTGCCACGGCAGCGAGCACCTTGCCGCAGTCCGAACCCAGCAACCTGAGCGCATCATACAGCACCAGATCGCATAGGAAATAAGCCAGGTCCTCGGCATGCTGAGCATCGAGGCCGTCGCGCTGCCAGTCAGTCAGCACCGCGGAGTAAATCTTCACGTGCTCCAGCAGGCGCGTCTCGTCGTCGTAGCGCATGGTGTCCATGAGCGAGCCCTTGCGCGCCACGCGATAGTCGTACAGCTTGTTCGAAATAAGCGCGGTCTTGTGCGAACGACCATACGCGGCAAAGTCGAAGACCTGGTCCTCGCCATACTTGACGGTCTCGTCGAACACGATCCCGTTGTTGAGCAAAAACTCACGCTTGCAGGCGGTGCGCCACGCAAAGGGACGAGACGCTTCCTTAAACAGCAGGTCAGAGCTATAGCCTTCAAACGAAACATCGCGCGGGCTCAGCACATAGTTAAGCCACGGATACCCCGACTCCAGCGGATACGGGTTCGCGCCAAAGGTCAAAACGTCGCAGCCCTCACGCTCAAAGGCATCGATGATCACGCGGCACGCGTCGGGTGTAAACCGGTCGTCGGAATCCAAAAACGCGACGATGGGCGCCGTGGACGCGGCGATGCCCGCATTACGCGCGCTCGACAGGCCGCCGTTCTCCTTATCGACCAGCGTAAAGCGCGCGTCCTTTTCGCAGTAGGCAGCCGCGATGTCGCGCGAGCCATCCGGCGAGCCATCGTTGACCAGCACGCCTTCCCAATCGGGCACGTCCTGTGCAAGCAGGGAGTCCAGGCACCAGGCCAAGCACTCCTCCACCTTATAGATGGGAACGACAACGGAAATCTTGGGGGTAGCCATGGTCACGCGCTCCTACTGTGCCGCCGGCACGTCGTCGGGATGCGGGTTATCGCCGTAGGTGCGCTGATACGTCAGCACGCGCCAGACCAGCGGCAGGCCGCCGATCTTAAAGTAGTGCTTAAACGTATTGAGCTTGCCCGGCTTCTTAAAGTCAAAACGCGAATCGATGTAGGCGCGGGGCGACTTGACCATCAAGCGCAAGTCGGTCTCGCCGCGCGGGTCGAACAGCGACAGGTCAAAGCGACCGGCGTCCCAATCGGCCTTGAGCTCGGGCGAGGCTTTCTCCCAAAACTGCTCGCGCAGCTCGTCGACCAGGCGCTCATCATTCCAGCGGTACGTATCGACCTTCATGCGCATTAAAATGCCTTGAAGCTGCGCCTTAAGCTCGGGTCGCTCATCCAAAAAGCGCTGCATCTCGGCATATTCGTCGCACACGCAAAACACCTTGTTGGGCGAATTAACGGAGCTCTTCTCGTTATCCTGGCGATAGCAGAGGATGGGGTCCGCAATAAACGCGGCACGCTCGGCGCACGCCCAAACCTTAAAGTTAAAGCCCGCATCCTGATACGATGCCCCCGGCGTGGGAAGGAAACGAATCTGATTGTCGTTGAGGAACTCGCGCCGATAGATGGCCGACCAAATGGAAGGCTTGCGGTAGAAGATGCCCGGGCGATCGACGGGGCGATATGCGGCGCCCGTCATATACTCGTCGATGATCCCAAACAGCTCACGGCGCTCGCTGGGCGTGGACCAATACAGGTAAAAGTCGCCCTTAACGACATCGGCATGCTCAGCATCGGCCTTGGCGACCAGCTTTTGGAGCGAATCCTCAAACATAAAGTCGTCAGACTCAAGGATGCCCACGTACTCACCGCGCGCCATCTCCAGACCGCGGTTCATCGAGTCGCCGTAGCCGCTGTTGGCTTTGTCGATCATCTTTACACGGGGGTCGCGCTCCATGTACTCGCGGATGATATCCGGCGAGCTATCGGTGGAACCGTCATTGATGCAGATGATCTCGATGTCCTTGAGCGTCTGCGCCACGGCGGAATCGAGGCACTCGCGCAGGTAGCGTTCGACATTGCAAATGGGAACAAGCAGCGAAACTTTAGGGGTATCAGAGTTCTGCAAGAGAACCTCCTGTTGAATAGCGTATAACAGGGTTATTTTAGCAGCCGAGTTGCGGCGGGCGGCAGCGCTTGGTATTAGATAAAGCGCTCCAGGCAGGCTTTGAGACCGCGAGTCGAAAGATAGAACAGCGTGGCGTCTGCCATCGAAACGCCCGAGGTCGCCGCAACGAGCTTGTGGGCAACACGGCAAACGGCGCCCTTGGCAGGCATATCCGCCCACTCCGTTCCCAAAAACGTCGTAAGGTCCATGCTGACGCGAGCCGCCACGCGATGGAAGCCATCAGCATCCAAGCGCGCCAGGTCGAACACAATGAGGTCCAAAAACCAGGTGACCAGCTCGCCGGGGCACAGGTCCAAAAGACCGTAGGCAACCCAATTCTCCAAGACTTCCTCGAGCATCATCATATGGGCATCGAGCTTTTTGTCGCGAGCCTCGTCACTATTGAACTCATGCGTCGCCGAGTCGCTCTCCATCACATAGTGGTAGAACTTGTCCGGCATGGCGACGGTTTTGTTGGCAAGCGCATAGGCCGCGAACTGGAATACAACGTCCTCGCCCAAAGCCAACCCGGGAGCAAAGCGAATACCCTCGCGATTAAGCAGCTCGCGCGAAAAGGCCGCACGGCAGGCATACGGCTGCGCATTCGCATGGAACAGCAGCCGGGGATCGTGTGTGCCAAAGGTACCCGCTTTGGGGCTCATGAGCTGCTGGACGCGCTTGGAAGCGGCATCGGCGGGCTCACAGACGCCACCAAAAACGGCGACCTCGGCATCCGACGACTCCATAGCCTGCAGCACGCGCTCGACCGTCTGGGCATCGATGTAATCGTCGGCGTCTACAAAGAAGACGACTTCGCCCTCGGCGGCATCGATACCGGCATTTCGAGCACACGAGACGCCCGCGTTTTCCTGGTCAATCACCAGTACGCGATCGTCGGCTTGCGCAACCTGGCGCAACACGTTCAACGAATCGTCAGTTGAACCGTCGTTGACGCAGACAACCTGAATCGAGCGCTCGGACTGCGCCAAGAGCGAGTCGAGGCATCGCTGAATCGAGCGTGCCGAGTTGTATACGGGGACGACAATGGTAGCTTTAGGACACGAGGCCTCTCCCATGCCGACCTACCCCCTCAGCGATTCGATGAGGAAGGCGGCGACCACGCCTGGGCCTCCAACCGAGGCGTAATACTTAGCACGCCCCAAGGCACCATCCGTCGCAAAACTCGGATGCTCGTCAACCCAGCCCTCAGGATCTTTGAGGATGGCAGCGAGATTTGCGCGCTTCCACGGCTTGAGGTCGTCAAGCGAAAAGTCCCCCGCGTCCAAGGCCGCCTGAAATTCCTTGGCCATCTGCACCAGGAACTCCTTATAGAACTTAGGCGCCAGGCGCACGTAGTTCCACATGTACGAATCGTACTTAATGAGCTGGTTGAACTTGAGCATGCGCGCGACGTCATCACCTGCGTGGTCGCGGGCATAATCCTCTCGAATCCAACGCTCAATCTCGGCATACTCGGTATTGACGCAAAAGACCTTAGCCGAAGAATTGACCGAGGAATTCTCGTTGTCCTGGCGATACGACAACACGGCATCATGCAGGTAAACAGCCTTATCGGCGCACGCGATCACCTTAAAGGCGAATGACGTGTCCTGAAAGGATGCCCCCGGAGTCGGCAGGAACGTAATGCCGTTGCGCTCAAGAAAATCGCGACGGTACACGGCCGACCAAATCGACGGCTTTTGCTTAAAGAACTGCGTCGTATCGCTCGGATGCACCGGCTTGCCGCAATCTTGAGGTCTAAACATCTCGTGCAGCGAACGGCGCTCCTCGGGCTTAGACCAGTAGAAATCAAAGTTCGCCTTCGCAAAGTCGGCATTATTGCTATCGGCGGCCGAGACAAGCTTTTCGAGTGCGTCGGGCGCCATAAAGTCATCGGACTCCAAGATGCCAACGTACTTGCCACGCGCCATCTCCAGACCGTGGTTCATCGAGTCGCCGTAGCCGCTGTTGGCCTTGTCGATCATCTTGACGCGCCTATCGCGCTCCATATACTCGCGGATAATCGCCGGCGAGTTGTCGGTCGACCCGTCGTTAATGCAGATGATCTCAATATCCTTGAGCGTCTGCGCCAGGGCGGAATCGAGGCACTCGCGCAGGTAGCGCTGAACATTGTAAATGGGAATAAGCAGCGACAGAACAGGGCTGCCAGAGGCGTTAGTAGACAAATGTGCTCCTTAGGAAATACCTGTCGTTTCATGGTATCAAAGGGTCAGCGCGCCAGCGGGCGTTTATATAATCTATGGAGCTCGCAGAGGCAAACCGATAAGAAAGGACGTCATGCAGCCCAAAGCCGCACGCAACATACCCATCGAAGCGCTGCGCTTGGTAGCGGTCGCTGGCATCGCGGTATTCCACACGTTTCAGTGGACCTTCCAAGCCGTCTGCGTCGGCGCCGTGGAATATGCCCCACTTGCGATATTCCCCTATTCCGGCGCGCTCGGTTTTATTAACTTGCTTGGCTGCTGGGCCAACGAGGTCTTCTTTATGATCTCGGGCTATTTTCTCATCGCTTCGGCCGCGCGTGCTTGGGACGGTGGAGCAACGTGGAAGTCGCAAATGCAACGGACGGCGCAGCGCCTTGGCAAGGTCATTATGCCCACTGCGTTTTATTGCCTCGTGGCGCTCGCGTGGTCCACGGTCGTCTCACCCATTCCCGATGTTACCCTCAATACGCACTACTGGTACACGCTAGGCCTTGAGTTTATCTGGGTCTATGCCGCCACGGTCTTCATGGCGACATGGTTTGGACTGGCTAAGAGTCGACTCCCCCAGAAAACCTACAAGACGACGGTCATCGCCGTTGGCATCCTCGCATTTGTTGTTAACGGGTATTTAGCCGCTATGAGTGCGACAAGCGCCGGCGAGTTTTCTTGGCTCCAAAAGTTCATGAGCGCCGCCACGTACGTAATCGCGTTTTTGATCGGCGGGCTGCTCCGCGACGTAACCGACGCCATGGATTCGGACAGGGCGGGCGCCTTAGGCACGCGGTCGCTCGCAGCGGTTTTGGTGCTCGCCACCATCCTGGAAGGAGCACTCTCCTTCACCGGCAACCTCACGGCGATGGCAGTCCTCTCCTACAAATCAACCTCGTTGATCTCGTTTGCCCTCGCTGCCGCCTCTCTGCTCTTTGCGGCGACCCGGCGCAGTGCCTCAGGCAATCCACGGACCGCAGGTGTCATCGTCACCTTATCGACCGCCACGCTTGGTTTCTATGTGATGCAGTCGCTCACCAGTAGCCTGTGGCGTCCCGTCTTCAATACGTTGCTCGCAAACATACTGATCAGCCAAAACAGCCCGGCAGCTATATGTATCGTCACGGGTACCGTCATTAGCATCGTCTTTGCCTTAGCGCTCCTCATCATCGACGCAGCTAGAAGCCTTATCGCTCGCAAGCCCAAGCGGCAATAGACACGCTGCCGTCAGACCCTAAAGCCGCTACAGCCGTGGCAGGTTCCTGCGTTTTATTCAAAGCTTGCCGTCAAGGTGCGCCGAGCCTTTACAATAGGACAGTCTCAAGGACGTATTCGATAGCTTCCGCGCAGCACTCGCCCGCCGCGCGTGAAAGGATATATTGCCTCATGCCTTCAAACCTTCCCGCTCCCATCGATAAGCTCGCCATCGTCGTCGTTACGTACAAGCGCCAGGAACTCCTGGCCAACTTGTTCGACTCTATGACCGAGCTCACGGCAACGCCCTGGCGCATCGTGATTGTCGATAACGAGAATTCGCGCGAGACCGAGGCCATGTGCACCGCATTCAACGAGCGCCTGGCCAACCTGTGGGGCATCGACACCGAGCAGCCCGACGCGCAGGGCGGCACCGACCGTGTCATCTACGCCCCGCAGCTCGAAAACGGCGGCGGTGCGGGCGGCTTCTCCGCCGGCACTAAATGCGCCTACGACTTGGGGGCCCAGTGGTTCTGGGTCATGGACGACGACGTGCTCGTCATCCCCGAAGGCATCGAACGCTTGGCCAAGTGGACCGACCGCTACGACGTCATCCAGGGTTCGCGCCTGGACTTTGACGGCGGCGCCTTCTTTTGGCAGTACCAGCTCATCCTTTCGCTCGGCATCCCTAACCCCGTCGCCAAGTGGGACTTAGGCCCCGAGGGCTATCGCGCCATGAACCAGCTGTGCTTTGAGGGCGGCATGTTCTCGCGCCGCGTGGTCGACAAGATTGGCCTGCCCGATGCGCGCTTCTTTATCTACGGTGACGATGCCTGCTACGGCTACGTAGCCAGCCAACACTTCCCCGCCGCCGTGGTCGCCGACGTGGTGCTCAAGCGCGCCCGCGCCGTCTCTAACTGGGATATCGCCGGCAAGCGCCAGCTCAACTCCACGAGCGACACCAACCGTTACTACATCATGCGCAACCGCGGTTATCTGGCACGCTACATGCAGATCTACGGCGACTACCACCCTGTGCTGTTCCGTCTGGGCAACGCCGCGACCTTCTGCAAGGAATTCATTCGCCTGGCCGTGGTCGACAAGTGCTTTAAGACCGGCATTCCGGCGCTGCGCCGTGGCATGAAGGACGCCCGAAAGATCATCAAGGACCCCGACTGGAAGCCCATGCCGCCCATGAAGGACACCGAGTAACGGAAGCCGGAAACACCTCGGCGCTTAAAGCCGCTGGCACACCGTAGCCACATGCTGCCCATCAAAACCGAACCCCCAGCGCATGCGACCCACGCCGGGTCGCGGCACACGGATTTCGTCGATGCCGTCGCGCTCTATGTCGAGTAGCGACTGCACGGCCAGCAATTCCAGACCCAGCGCATCCACACCGGGGTCATACATCATGTTGATCGTTATCAGCGGACGTTCATCGAGCATACCGATCGTGTCAGCTACGTCGAACACAGCGCCCGTAGGAAAAACCTGGATGTCCCAGCGACCCGCGCCACACTTTCGCCTCGAAGCAGGATTGGCATAGCCCGGCAAGCCAAAGCAGAGCCCCTGCAAGAGCAGATGATATGGCAGCGGCTTATCTGGGTCGGTCTCACCGATACCCGCATCCCCCAGGATGCGGCTTAGCGCCCGCCTCACGGTATCCTCGTTCCCACGGCACAGCCCGTCGCGAAACGCATCGACATCTCGAGTGTCTTCGGCAGCGCACTCAAACCACTCAACAATCACTAGACGCAAGGCCTGACGAAGCTCGTTATTGGGCAATCGCAAAGCACGGAGGCGATCGCGATGCTCTGGCTCCTCAGTCATATCCGTCGTGAGAAAACCGGACAGATACAGCGCTGTCCACATGACATCGTCAGGCGAGACATCTGGCTCTGCAGTGCCCAAACAAAGCGGGACCTCAGCGCACCCATGGGCCTCGAGCAAATCAAACAAGACCGAAAGGCGGTCGAGATTCCACCCGGCAACTACCCTACTCAGGCAATCGGCATATCCATACAGATCGGCACGCACAGACGCCGTGCAGCCTCGGTCCAAAAACCCAATCACACGCTCTGGACTCGAGCAATAGGCCCTGCCAAACCGATACCCCTCGAGCCATTCACGCGCATCATCCAGGTATTCCTCGCGCCCAGCATGATTCAAAAGAGCCTCGACCTCGGCATCCGAAAAACCGAAACATCGGTCACACCACGCCGACAGCGGCGTCGTCAGACAATACGAGCAGCCGCGCGAAGAAAGCGCCGCTTCGGCAGGAGCGGGACACTCCCCCATCAGACACGTCAGCCGCAACGAATCGCGCGCAGTGGCAATGGCGTCAAACAGCACACGGTCAAGTAGTTCTGCCGGATCGGCACCGGAAGCGCCCCTCGCGCTTGCACGGCCCAACCATGCCGCATCGTACCCATCAACGAGCAATACAACCTGCTCATCGCAGGCCATCTCCAGCAGCTCAATGAGCACACCGAGCACCGAGTCAACCTCATCCGCGCTCGCCACGCCACGCGCGACACATTCGATGTGACGCACCTTGTCTCGAGCTAAATCCGGAGCCTCCAAAAGCGCCAGCAGGCGGGCACACTCGCCCGAAAGGGCATCGCGCACGACGCTGGCAATAGCGGCGCCACGCCTCGCAGCGCCAGAAAAATCCAGCGATATCACCGGATAGCAAGCGTACTCATCCCGATAGCGCCCGCCGTCCGCATCCCAAATCTGAGCATCGGCAAACAAACGCTGACCAGCACGACCGACCGCTGGACGCTCCAGAAAAGCCCTGAGCATCGACAAGTTCATGCTCTTGCCAAAACCCACGGGTCGACAGCACACCACAACGGACGCGTCGCAGTCCAACACATCGGCAATAAACATGGTCTTGTCGACCAGCGTGCAGCAACCAAGAGTCTCCGCATAGTCGTGCATGCCAATGGGCAAAGCCGCATCGTCGGCACAGCCGATCAAACGCACGCCAAAGCCGTCAGCACAACCATTATTTGCCTGTTCAGACACCAAAACGTTCCCCCTAAATCGCAACACGATGCCAATTGTAATGACCGCCTCGCGCGTACCGATGTCGCCGCGCAAACATATCGGGCAACGGTAGCAACAAGAGGTATGAGGGGGCATAACTAATCGTTGCACAACAAAACGGGGCCCAATGTATTAGCACCAGACCCCGTCCCAACTCTTTAGTTATCTAGCAACCGAGAGGCTACTCCTCCGAGCCGTCCTCCCCAGAAGCCTTCTTCTGCTGATCGAGCTTATGCTTACCACTTACGATAGACGTAGCGCCCAGTGTGGCCAAGCTTGCACTGGCAAGGCTCGCCATAACGATAAGGTCGCCCGTCTTGGGCATGTTGCCGCCAGATGACTTGGTCGTTGTAGTCGTCGTGGTTGTAGTGGTCACCGTCTTGGAGTCATTTTGCTCCTGGTTCTGGTTGTCGGTGTTGCCCTTACTGCTGTCCTCGCCCTGCTGCTTTCCGTCCTCGGTCTTGTCCTTGTTCTTGTCCTTCTCCTCAGATTCAGACTTCTTGTCCTCGTCCTTCTTCTGACCGGACTTGTCGCCCTTCTCATCAGAGCTAGGACCCTTATCGGATTCAGCCTTCTCGGAAGCCTTGTCCTTGGAGTCGCCCTTTGCGGCTTCGGTCTTTTCCGTGGAAACCTGATCAGAGTTGTCCTTGTTCTGGGCCGAGCCGTTATTGACGCCAGCCATCAGCGAAGAACCCAGCGTAGAACCAAGCTGCTCGGAGAAAGAAGGCTTCTTGTCCGGCGAAGCAACGGGAGCGTCCGGCGCCTTATTCGAGTCGTCCTTGGAAGCATCGGAATCAGGGGTCGTGTCAGAGCCGGAGCCGTTGTTAGAGCCGGTGTCAACGGACGAATCGCTCGAGCCGGTAGATGAGTTAGAGGTGTCAGCGCCGGTCGAACCAGAAGCGTCGCTGTCCGTATTGCCGGCAGAGCTTGAAGGCGAATCGCCCGCAGCAGAGCCGTTCGAATCGGAGCCGTTCGAGGTAGAGCCGTCGTTGGTAGTGCCACCAGCAGAGCCATTACCGTCAGCATCGGTCGAGGGCGCATCCATCCTGTCATCGTTGGCATCGTCACTCGAGTCGTCATTCGAATCAGGTGTCGGCGAGGGCACCGGCGTGGGCTCGGGCTGCACGGGCGTCGCAGCGGCTGCCTCGTCCTCGGCGATATAAGCCAAGCAGTCCTTTAGCTCATTGCGGTAGCGGTTCTTCCAGCCCTCGTGGTACTGGGGCTGGCTTGCATACTTGGTCGCCACGTTATTGACCACGCTGTTGGAAAGCGCCGTCACAAACTCGCGGTCGGACATATCGTTGGAAAGATTCGCCCAGCGGAAAAAGTCCCTGCAGCCACCGGTGCCGCACATGTTGGTAATGCTCCACACCATGCCCTTGACGCAATCGGCGCGGCCCGAAATATCAATACCCAGGCCGCTCTTGAGCCACGCCTCGGTCACCGCATAGTACGAGTTGTACGCATACGCATCCTGCAGAGCCGAAAACTCAGCAGGATCGGTGTTATAAGCACCCTGGAAGGCCTCCTGTGCAATACGGCCCAGCTCGGTAAGCTGGTCGTTCTCGTACATGGCATTGCTCGCGTTGGAAATCTCGCTGCCGCGATCAATCGCATCCTTGAGCATGCCGTACTTGGCAGAATCGTAGTTGTAAACCTGCTTCATAAACGGAATGAGCGACCAACGCCGGTCGAACTGGTAATAGCCCAGCGCGTTATAACCGTCGCCATACGAGAAGCCCTGGTTGTAGTTGCCATGGCTCTCGTACTTGGTAAAGTACTTCATCTCGGGAGTCACGTTGACAAACGAAACGCCCTGGACCGACCTCAGCACGCCCGAGAAGGACTGCTGGGTGTAGAGACCCTTATCGATATCGGTGGCATCCGAGGCAACGCCCGGCGTGGGCTCCTCGGCAGCGGCGGGTGCCGGCGCGGAAACGGCGCCAAACGAAAG
Source organism: Collinsella aerofaciens (assembly GCF_015546965.1). GTDB lineage: Bacteria > Actinomycetota > Coriobacteriia > Coriobacteriales > Coriobacteriaceae > Collinsella > Collinsella aerofaciens_X. The sequence goes on along the minus strand of NZ_JADMUF010000002.1, from coordinate 101,723 downwards.
CGCCAGCGTCAGGCCCGCGACAATCGCGGAATGCTTGGGCTGCATAAAATCCTCCCTGCATTGGTGTAGTTAAAGTGCAGTTTGCAAAGATGAGAATAAGTATTGCAGCTCGCCCGTTGTTGCACAACAACCCCTCGGTAAACGGCAACAACCCTCCGCGAAATCTTAAGGAATTGAGCTCAACCTACAGCTTAATGTCAAAGTTGATCTCGGGAACGGCGGCCAGGTCGGCCAACGTCACGCCGTCAACGTACTTTTCAATCACGTCGTCCAGCCCGCGCCAGAACTTGACGGTCGAGCACAAATCGCTACGGGTACAGCTATTGTCGATGCCGTCGCACGCCACGGGCGCCGTGCTGCCCTCGACAGCGCGCAGGATGTCGCCAGCACGCACCTCGGCCGGGTCCTTGGCCATCATGTAGCCGCCGCCCTTGCCGCGCACGCTCTTAAGCAGGCCCGCCTTCATAAGCGGACGAACCAGCTGCTCCAGATACTTTTGCGAGATATGCTCGCGGTCGGCAACCTCGCGCAGAGCAATCTTGCCCTCGGCGTCACCGAGCGCCGCGATATAGATCATCAGCCGGAGGGCATAGCGGCCCTTGGAAGAAATGAGCATACCTACCCTCCCATCGCATCTGGGACAACATAACCAGGTTTGTTTGTCCCAAATCTTAAGTAAGTGGGACAAACACAACAGGTTATTTTGTCCCAGAATTTGAAAAGTCGAGTGGATTAGTCGGGTTTTCCCTTGACTAACGCCGAACCCATAGTAACTTTATTCCGAGAAGATTCCTAGGGTTTAGTACACCTATGAGTACACCATATACAGAGAGGGACAGCATGAGCGCAAATCCGCTGCTTTCCATCGAAGGTCTGACCGCCTCCGTGGACGAGAAGACCATCCTCCACAACGTCAACCTCAACGTCGCCGCCGGCGAGACCCACGTGCTGATGGGACCCAATGGCGCCGGCAAGTCCACCCTCGGCCACCTGGTCATGGGCGACCCCGTCTATACCGTCAACGACGGCCGCATCGTCTTTGACGGCCAGGACATCACCGAGCTCACCACCGACAAGCGTTCGCGCGCCGGCCTGTTCCTGAGCTTCCAGGCCCCGGTCGAGATTCCGGGCGTGCCGCTGTCGAGCTTTTTGCGCGCCAGCATCGCCGGCCGCCCCGGCCTGGAGATGAAGGGCAAGGAGTTCCGCCGTCGCGTTAAGGAGCTCGCGGCCGAGCTCAACATGGACACCGCCTACCTCAACCGCGAGCTGGGCGTGGGCTTCTCGGGCGGCGAGAAGAAGAAGGTCGAGATGCTCCAGCTCCTGCTGCTGCAGCCCAAGCTCGCCATCTTGGACGAAACCGACTCCGGCCTGGACGTCGACGCCCTGTCCACCGTCAGCCACGGCATGGACGCCTACCGCAAGAGCTGCGACGGCTCCATGCTCATCATCACGCATAACACGCGCATCCTGGAGCACCTGGATGTCGACCGCGTCCACGTTATGGTCAAGGGCCACATCGTACGCGAGGACGACGCCTCGCTCATCCCCTGGATCGACAAGAACGGCTTTGAGACCTTTGAGCGCGAGGCCGCCGAGCAGCGTGCGCAGGCCCAGGCTGCCGCTGCCGAGCAGGCGTAAAGGGGCGACGCTATGACCAAGAACCGCACCGAGGTCGCGGACATCGACCGCAGCCTCTACGACTTCACCTATGGCGAGGAGGGATTCGAGCGCCTCGACGCCGGCATCACGCCCGACATCGTGCGCGAGATCAGCGCCAAGAAGGACGAGCCACAGTGGATGCTCGACCTGCGCCTCAAGTCCCTCGAGATTTTCAACCGTTTCCCGGATCCGACGTGGGGCCCCTCCATCGAGGGCCTGGACATGGACAACATCGTCACCTACGTCAAGCCCAACACCGACCAAAAGCACGACTGGGAGTCGGTGCCCGACGACATCAAGAACACCTTTGAGCGTCTGGGCATCCCCGAGGCCGAGCGCAGCTACCTGGCAGGCGTCGGCGCGCAGTACGACTCCGAGCTCGTCTACCACAACATGCAGGACACCGCATCCAAGATGGGTATCGTCTACTCCGGCATTGAGGAAGCCCTGCACGATCCGCAGTGGGAGCCGCTCATCCACGAGAAGTTTATGACGCTCATCCCGCCCACCGACCACAAGTTTGCGGCCCTGCACGGCGCCGTGTGGTCGGGCGGCTCGTTTGTCTACGTGCCCAAGGGCACCAAGCTCGATTTTCCGCTGCAGAGCTACTTCCGCCTCAACGCCAAGGGCGCCGGCCAGTTTGAGCACACGCTTATCATCGTCGAGGACGACGCCGACCTGCACTTTATCGAGGGTTGCTCCGCGCCCAAGTACAACGTGGCAAACCTCCACGCCGGCGCCGTGGAGCTCTTTGTAGGCAAGCGTGCGCACCTACGCTACTCGACCATCGAGAACTGGTCCAAGAACATGTACAACCTCAACACCAAGCGTGCGCGCGTGGACGAGGACGGCGACATCGAGTGGATCAGTGGCTCCTTCGGCAGCCACGTGGGCTACCTCTACCCCATGAGCGTGCTCAACGGCCGTCGCGCCCGCTCGAGCTTTACCGGTATCACCTTTGCCGGTGCCGGCCAGAACCTCGACACGGGCTGCAAAGTCGTACTCAACGCACCCGAGACCTCGGCGACTGTCGAGACCAAGGGCATCTCCAAGAGCGGCGGTATCCAGACCTTCCGCAGCTCTATCGTGGCCACGCCCAAGGCCGAGGGATCCAAGGCAACCGTGAGCTGTCAGTCGCTGATGCTCGACGACCAAAGCCGCTCCGACACCATCCCCGCCATGGACATCCGCGCCAAGAATGTCGACATCGGCCACGAGGCCACCATCGGCCGCATCGGCGACGACAAGGTGTTCTACCTGATGAGCCGCGGCATCTCGGAGGAAGAGGCACGCACCATGATCGTCAACGGCTTTGCCAACCCGGTCTCCAAGGAACTGCCGCTTGAGTACGCCGTCGAGATGAACAACCTGATCAAGCTCGAGATGGAAGGAGCGATCGGATAATGAAACAGACCACGAACACCGCTGCAACCACGCTTGAGCAGGTTAATGCGATGCCTGCGGCGACTTGGGGTTGGCTCAAGATGAACCAGACCAAGCTCGAGCTTTCCGACGAGCTTGCCACCGCTCCCGCCGAAGCCGTTGAGGTCGAGGGCCTGGACGAGCAATTCCGCGGCGCTGCCGACGCCTTCGATACCGCCATGGAAGCCATGGCCGAGCGCTTCCCCGAGCGCCGTGCCTCCGCCCCCGGCGACGCTGCCGACCGCACCCGCATCACGCCCGAGACCGAGCTCGACGTGCCCGCCACCTCCGTCTACCAGGCCGGCGCCATCAGGCTTGAAGAGGAACTCTCCCCCGCCGAGGCATTCGAGACCGGCATGGGCGAGGCCGCCTACGCCTACCTGGCCGACCACGCCACCAAGCGCATCGTCATCGATGTGCCCGCGTACAAGCACGCCACGGCTGCCGTGCGCGTGAGTGGCGTCGACGCTGCGGCCGCCATCGCCGCCATCGACGTCGTCGCCCGCCCGCAGGCAACGCTCGACTTGCAGATCGCCCTGGACTCCCCCGTTACCGGCGAGGGCGTCGTGGGCTCCGTGCTGCGCGTGTGCGCCCACGAGTACGCCACCGTCAACGTGACCTGCACGCAGACGCTCGACGACAGCTGGATCGCGCTCGACGACACCGGCCTGTTCCTGGACGAGGGCGCGCGCGTCAACGTGCAGCACACCGTCCTGGGTGCCGGCGCCAGCGCCACCGGCCTTGCCGGCGACCTGCTGGGCGATACCGCCAAGGTGACGATCGATACCGATTACCTGGGCGCCCGCGAGCAGGTGCGCGACTTTAACTACGAGCTGCGCCACCGCGGCCGCAAGACCGAGTGCGAGATCGACGCCAACGGCGTGCTGACCGGCACGCCCAAGAAGGTCTACCGCGGCACCATCGACCTCGTGCACGGCTGCAAGGGCGCAACCGGCACCGAGCGCGAGACCGTGTTGCTCGCCAACAAGGGCGTCGACAACAAGACCGTCCCCGTCATCCTGTGCGACGAGGACGACGTCGCCGGTAACCACGGCGCCACCATCGGCCACGTCCGCGACGAGCAGCTGTTCTACCTCGCCTGCCGCGGCCTCGACCAAAACGCCGCCGAGGATCTGTTTATTCGAGCCAAGCTGGAGGACGCTGCGCTTTCCGCCACCGATGAGCGCACCCGCGCCGCCGTCGTCCGCCTGGGCAACAACCTGATCGATAACTTTGAAGAGGAGCTCGCATGATCGATACCGAGCACGTTAAATGCGATACCTGCACCGCCCCCGAGCCCATGGAGCTCGACGCCAGCGACGAGGCTTCGCGCGGTTGGCCTACCGTCGACATCGAGACCAATCCCTACAAGGCGCAGTTCCCGCTGTTCCAGCAGCACCCCGAGATCGCCTTCCTCGATAGCGCTGCCACCGCGCAGCGCCCCGCCTGCGTGCTCGACGCCGAGCGCGACTTCTACCAGCGCATGAACGCCAACCCGCTGCGCGGCCTGTACTCGCTGTCCGTCGAGGCCACCGATGCCATCGCCAAGGTCCGCCAACAGATCGCCGACCTCATCGGCGCCGCCCAGGCCAACGAAGTCGTCTTCACCCGCAACACCAGCGAGTCGCTCAACCTGGTAGCCAAGAGCTTTGCGCCCACGGTGCTGGAGCCCGGCGACGAGGTCGTCATCACCATCATGGAGCACCACTCCAACCTGATCCCGTGGCAGCAGGTCTGCCGCGAGACCGGTGCCAAGCTCGTCTACCTCTACCCCACCAAGACCGGCCAGCTCACCACCGAGGAGGTCCTGGCCAAGGTCGGTCCCAAGACCAAGATTCTGGCCGTGGGTCAGGTCTCCAACGTGCTAGGCGTCGAGAACCCGGTCAAGAACCTCGGCAAGCTCGTGCACAAGTATGGCGGCTATCTGGTCGTCGACGGCGCGCAGTCGCTGCCGCACATGCCGGTCAACGTGGCCGATCTGGGTGCCGACTTCTTTGCCTTTAGCGCGCACAAGGCCATGGGCCCCATGGGCATCGGCGTGTTGTGGGGCAAGATGGACCTGCTCAACGCCATGCCGCCCATGCTCACCGGCGGCGAGATGATCGATTCGGTCACTGAGCAGGACGCCGTCTGGGCGCCCGTCCCCGAGAAGTTCGAGGCCGGCACGCAGGACGCCGCCGGCATCTTCGCCACAGGCGCCGCTCTCGACTACCTCGTCAACACGGTGGGCTACGAGAACATCCAGGCCCGCGAGCAGGCACTCGTCCATTACCTGATGGGCGAGCTCATGCAGCTCGACTTTGTCCAGATCATCGGCTCCATCTACTGGGATAACCATCACGGGGTCGTGAGCTTTAACGTCAAGGGCATCCACCCGCACGACGTCGCGAGCATCATGGACATGGACGGCGTGTGTATCCGCGCCGGCCACCACTGCGCACAGCCGCTGCTTACCTGGCTGGGCGTCGAGAACCTCGCCTGCTGCCGCGCCAGCGTGGCTTTCTACAACGACAAGGCCGACATCGACAAGTTCATCGCCGGCCTGCATCACGTTTGGAGCACGTTTAATGGGTAATCTGTACACCTCCACCACGTTTATGGAGCACAACTCGCACCCCGACTACAAGTACGAGATGGACGCCCCCACGCACGAGCACGACGGCATCAACCCCAGCTGCGGCGACGAGCTCACCTTGCAGCTGCGTGTCGAGAACGGCGTGATCGAGGAGGCCTCCTTTACCGGTCACGGCTGCGCCATCAGCCAGGCCAGCGCCGATATCATGGCCGACCTCATCACCGGCGAGACGGTCGAGGAGGCACGCCGCCTGGCCGGGCTCTTCCTGGCCATGATCCGCGGCGAGCAGCTCTCAGAGGAGGACCTGGAAGATCTGGACGAGGCCGCCCAACTCCAGGACATCTCGCACATGCCTGCCCGCGTCAAGTGCGCCGAGCTCGCCTGGCGCACCCTCGACGGTATGCTCGAGGGGCAAGCTAACCAGTAGCGGATGCCCCAAATCCAAGGATTTTGATTGCCGAGCCGCCCGATACGGGCGGCTCGGCTTTTTCATAACGAGCGCGGATACACAGTCCGCGCGTCCGGCGCCCCGTCTGTCATTTATCGCACGGCCAACCGCGAACACGAGCGTTTTCCACCGTACTAAAGCTTGTGACAGGACCACGGGCACGCCAGGCAATGTCCCAAGCCTCGTCTTACTGGGCTCCGGCTCGCCTCACGCCTGCCGCAGATGGGTCCCATAGGGTGCGGCGTGCATTTTTGCGAATATTCAGCACGCCAAGCCGTGTGTATACGCATTGGAAGCGTTAATCAACATCTCCAGTGGCCTTTATATTGCGTTTTAGAACAAGAATCGTGGTCTCAGGGGCGCAAACATGAGCTTCGGGAGCGCATCGGCAGGCATAAATAGCTTCAGAGCCCGTATGTTGCAAAATTGCGGCGGTGCCGACAGTACCACGATGCAGAAAACTCCGCTTTTTGCACGGCGCAGACGGGGGTAGGTACGGGCAAAACCGAGCTAAGGCGTTATTTTATGCATAACGGCGTCTGTTCTATGCAAATTAAGAAGTGCAGTTACCGTACCCGAGCTTTTAGAACAATAGCTGCGGCGTATGGGCGACCCCAGCCGCGGTGCACCGGCGGCCCTACACCACGTTTCCGCCAGTCCGCACCGCCGCTCGCGCACGGGCGCGCACAATACGAGAAACGGTACTTTTGCCAATCCCCGTATACCGCTCAATCTGACGCACCGTAAAACCAGCATCGTGCAATCCAAGAATAACGACATTGCGTTGCGCCGACGGTGCGGCTTTAACCACGTGGAGCGGAACCCCGAGCCCCTTCGCCAACTTTTCGGCAAAGGCGTGGCGTTCCCACTCCGTCTCTTTCATATCGCACAGCGCTGGCTCGCCGCTGTCGGGCGTCGAAAGCGAATAGGCAATAAAGGCCTTGGCAGAACCAAAAAGCTCAAGAACGCAAGAAGGGTCGGAAAATCCCCTCGTCATATCGTTGTCATAGGCCCGTAGATACTCGGCAAAGCTGCTCCACGGATAGCGCTCAATCAGAGCAATACCCGCCTCCTGCGGATTGGCATGTACGGAGCGAATAGCCTCCATCACCTGCCAGTCGGTATCGAGCGAGCGGCGCTCAAAACGCTCACGAAACAGGCAGCCCGCGCGCCCAGTGCGCTTATTGAACCGACGGGCATACGTCAGCAGCAACCGCTGCATGGCTGCGCTCATTTCGTCCTCATAATCCAAAAGCACCAGATCCACGTGGTCGTCCATAAGGCACCACGCCACGATTGTCACCCCCGCCTCCCGGCAGCAGTCGCGCATCAGCTCCAGAAACTCCCAGCGGTCGTCATCGGTCTCAAAGATCAGTTGCTTGCCTGTACCGCGGGCACAGACATGGTAAAAGCCGGTGACCGTTCTCCAAACGCGCTGCATGACGCTCCCCTCGCCGCGATCTGCTTGCCATCCAATACAGCACGATTGAAGCGTGCCATCAAAACATTCACGCAAAACAACTACGCCACACGGCAAAAGGCAGTATACAGGCGGCGAACGGCATCATAGCTACAGGTCAGACAACGCGACATAGTCAAAAGCTTGAACAGAACCGACCCCCTTCAGCGAACCGCACAGCTGCAAACAGCTTTGTTAAATCGCTTCAATTGAAAGTTCCGCGCTTCTCGCTACGAAAACTGAGCCGTTCGCCGAATATTCCGTGCATTTCGCGGTATTATAGGGGCTGCATGTCATGTCCCTTTCGAAGGGTCGCCCGGCAATCGCCAGCCACGACCCCCAGACGGGACGCCAACACGATAGAGAGGAGAGGCATGCAGTACTCACAGGAAGTGGAGAACATGTGCCCCGTTGCCAAGGGTGCATACCACGGCCCCGCACCCATCCCCGAGGAGGGCAAGTGGGTCCAGGCTAAGGAGATTTCCGACATCTCCGGTCTTACGCACGGTGTGGGTTGGTGCGCACCTCAGCAGGGCGCCTGCAAGCTCACGCTGAACGTCAAGGACGGCATCATCGAGGAGGCCCTCGTTGAGACCATCGGCTGCTCGGGCATGACCCACTCTGCCGCCATGGCTTCCGAGATCCTTCCCGGTAAGACCATCCTCGAGGCCCTCAACACCGACCTCGTCTGCGACGCCATCAACGTTGCTATGCGCGAGATCTTCCTGCAGATCGTTTACGGCCGCAGCCAGACCGCGTTCTCCGAGGGCGGCCTGCCCGTGGGCGCCTCCCTCGACGACCTCGGCAAGGGCCTTCGCTCTCAGGTCGGCACCATGTTCGGCACCAAGGCCAAGGGCGCTCGTTACCTCGAGCTCGCTCAGGGCTACGTCACCCGCATGGCTCTCAACGACAAGAACGAGATCATCGCGTTCGAGTTCCTGAACCTCGGTAAGTTCACCGACGCCGTCAAGGCAGGCAAGACCCCCGAGGAGGCCATCGCTGGCGCTATGGGCCACTATGGTCAGTGGGAGAACGCTGCCAAGTACATCGACCCGCGCACCGACGAGGAGACTCACTCCGTCGCCAGCGTGTTCCCGGTTCACGAGTAGAAAGGGAGGGAAATAACTATGACTGTTACGTTCGAAGGTTACGAGCGCCGCGCTGACAAGATCAACAAGTGCCTCGCCGACAACGGCATCGCCTCCCTCGAGGAAGCTCTGCAGATCTGCACCGACAAGGGCTTCAACCCGCGTGAGATCGTCAACAACACCCAGTCCATCGCCTTCCAGAACGCTGAGTGGGCCTACACCCTCGGCTGCGCTCTCGCCGTCAAGCGCGAGGCCAAGACCGCTTCTGAGGCTGCTGCCATCATCGGCGAGGGCATCCAGGCCTTCACCGTTCCCGGCTCCGTCGCCGAGGACCGCAAGGTCGGTCTGGGCCACGGCAACCTGGGCGCTATGCTGCTCTCCGACGACACCGAGTGCTTCGCCTTCCTGGCTGGCCACGAGTCCTTCGCTGCCGCTGAGGGCGCTATCGGCCTGGCTCTGAACGCCAACAAGGCTCGTAAGAAGCCGCTGCGCGTTATCCTCAACGGTCTGGGCAAGGACGCTGCTCAGATCATCGCCCGCATCAACGGCTTCACCTACGTGAAGACCCAGTTCGACTACTACACGGGCGAGCTCAAGGTCGTCGAGACCATCCCCTACTCCGATGGTCCCCGCGCTGCCGTTAACTGCTACGGCTCCGACGACGTCCGCGAGGGCGTTGCCATCATGTGGCACGAGAACGTCGACATCTCGATCACCGGTAACTCCACCAACCCCACGCGCTTCCAGCACCCCGTCGCTGGCACCTACAAGAAGGAGCGCATCGAGGCTGGCAAGAAGTACTTCTCCGTCGCTTCTGGTGGCGGCACTGGCCGTACCCTGCATCCGGACAACATGGGCGCCGGCCCTGCCTCTTACGGCATGACCGACACCATGGGTCGTATGCACTCCGACGCCCAGTTCGCCGGTTCTTCCTCCGTGCCTGCGCACGTCGACATGATGGGTCTCATCGGCATGGGCAACAACCCCATGGTCGGTGCCACCGTCGCCTGCGCTGTCGCCGTCGAGGAGGCCCTCAAGGCCTAATCGCGCCTGCGCGATGCTCATATAGTTGAGCTTTAGAGCCGCCACCTTTCGAGGTGGCGGCTCTTTTTTATTCACGCTGCCATAAAGTAGTCCATCACCGGTATATCAGTTGCGGTGATATACGGACTGAATAACGCCTTCACATGCCAAAACAGTCCCTATTTCACCGCAACTTATAGAGGGGATGGGGGCAGAGCGATCGGACACTCTTGACGCCCACCTGCCATATTTGCCCTTTACCGAAACGTGAGTCCTTTGCAAGACATTTGCCGATCAGCCATGCGACAATGCGCCGGACGAGAAAGGAATCCGATGGAATCGACTGATGTACTGGTAATTGGATCTGGCATTGCGGGCCTTTGTGCCGCCATCGAAGCGGCACGCGCGGGCGCAGCCGTCACCGTGGCGAGCGCCGGCAAGACCATGAGCGGATCGAGCTTCTTCCCGGGTACCTGGGGCCTCGGCCTTATCGGGCCCGTCGACGCAAAAGACGAACAGGACCTCATCGACACTATTCAGACCGTTGGCGGCGGTGTGGCCGACCCCGAGCTCGTCCAGACATTTGTCCATGGCATTCCTCAGGCGATCCATTGGCTCGAGCAAGACCTGGGCGTTGAACTTCAGCGTCCACAAAGCGCCGACAGCGCCCAGCAAAAGCAGTTTATCCCCTGCTTTGACCACAAGACGCGTATGTGGCGCGGTCTCACCCGCAAGCCCCTTGAAGACGCGTGTACGGCCCAGATTGAGTTGCTCGGCATTCGCCTGCTCCCCCGCCACGAACTTATCGACCTTGTTGAGGACACAACCGGAAAGATTACCGGCGCCGTGCTCTACGACCGCGCAAACGAGCATCTCGTGCCTATGGCAGCCAAGGCCACTATCATCGCTGCGGGCGGCACGGGTGGGCTGTTCGAGCGCAGCCTTACGTCGACCGACGTGCTCAGCTCCTCGCAGGCCATTGCGCTGGCCCACGGCGCATCCCTTACTAATATAGAATTCATGCAGATGATGCCCGGCCTCATTGAGCCCAAGCGCAACCTCGTCTTTAACGAGAAGACCTGGCGCTACGTCAAATTCGATCAGCCGGTCGATATTGCCGACGAGAAACTAGACGAGCTGCTCGAGCAACGCTCCGGATACGGCCCCTTCACGTCACGCCTGGATTCACGTGCTATCGACCTTGTCATCGATCAAGCGGGCGCCGAGGGCCTAGCGCTCCACTATGACTTCCCCAGTGATGACGTCCCCGAGTTTGTGCAGACCTTTGCCACATGGCTTCAAAACGAGCATGGCATTGCCCCGACCGATGAGATGCGCGCGGCGATGTACGCCCATGCCTCCAACGGCGGCATCAAGATCGACAAGGCAGCCGCAACCGGTGTTGCGGGTCTCTACGCTTGCGGTGAGGCGACAGGCGGCATGCACGGCGCCGATCGCATTGGCGGCCTGTCAAGCGCCAACGGCATCGTGTTTGGGCGCATCGCTGGCGCATCGGCAGCCCTTGCAGCGCAGAAAGAGCCTGAGGCAGCTCTGAAGGCGGATATCGCCCTCCCCCAGTACGGCATTGCCACAACAGATGCCGAACGCCTGACGCACGGCCTCAAACACACGATGAGCACCTATTGCATGATCAACCGCACCGAGACGGGCCTATCCGAGGCACTACACGAGCTTGAGGGCTTGAAGACGGAGGCAACGACCTTGAGCACGCAGAAAGTCCTGGACAGCGAAGTCGCAGCCCTCGCCCGCCTGCAATCGCAAATTAAGCTGGCAACCGAGATGGTCAAAGCCATGCGCAGACGGACCGAAAGTATGGGTTCGCACTATCGAGTGGACTAAGCTGAGCACCCCTCTAGAGCAGAACACATCTTCTCGATATTAATGGGTCCCGTGAGCTCAAAGCGACACGGGGCCCATTCGTGTCCGCGCGGGCAAATATACTCATTCTGAATACGGAGTCGGCATAGTCCACGTAGACAAACGAACAGAAAGGAAGAGATATGGACAGCAGGGATATCGAGAAATGGCGTGTCGAACTTGACAGCCACGCCCATGTAGAAGACGGCGTCGAGTATTGGCTCGCACGCGATTTAATGGAACCCATGGGGTACACTCGATGGGAAAACTTCGCCGAAGTTGTTAAGAGAGCAAAAGTCTCGTGCGAAACAAACAAAACTCCAGTTGATTCCCATTTTCGTGACACCACGAAAATGGTAACTGCCGGTGTCGCCGCTCGCGCAGTTAAAGACTACAAACTTACGCGCTATGCATGCTATTTAATTGCCCAGAACGGAGATTCAAACAAGCCAGAGATCGCGCTCGCCCAGGCATACTTTGCCGTGCAGACGCGCCGCCAAGAGCTCATAGAGCAGCGCTTCGCAGAGATTCAGCGCTTGCAGGCGCGCCACTCGCTATCCGATTCAGAGAAACAGCTCTCGGGTATTGCGTTTAAACGCGGCGTGGACTCCAAAGGATTCGGGATCATCAAGTCGAAGGGCGATGAAGCGTTATTCGGCGGCAGAAGCACGGCGGAAATGAAACATCAGCTCGGCGTTCCCAAGAGCGCGGCATTGGCGGACAGGTTAGCCGATGTCCTCATCAAAGCAAAGGACCTTACGAACTCGATGACGGCCTTCAACGCCGAGGAACACGATCTGTACGGCCTGGACCAGATCAAGCAAGAGCACATCGAGAACAACACAAGCGTGCGTGGTAGCCTCATCGACCGTGGAATTGTCCCCGAGAATCTACCGCCTGCCGAGGATACAAAGAAGCTCGAACGTCGCGTGAAAGCAGACGAGAAAAAGCTCAAGGAGGGCACTGACGGTTTTACCGATCCCCAGGGTAGACTCGATCTGTGAAAGCGGCTATTCCCTTTCGGGTTCGACCCCATCATGCGAGGTCAACAAAAAAGCGACCAGCCGAAGCCAGTCGCTTAAACATGCTTTGGTGGGCCGTCAGGGGGTCGAACCCTGGACCTTGGGATTAAGAGTCCCCTGCTCTACCAACTGAGCTAACGACCCAAAGCTAAAGTCCGTTGTGGCGGACTTTAGAGGAGATATCGTGTGGTGGGCCGTCAGGGGGTCGAACCCTGGACCTTGGGATTAAGAGTCCCCTGCTCTACCAACTGAGCTAACGACCCGATATCAACACGAAGCAAGAACTGGGGTGGGTAAAGGGACTCGAACCCTCGACCTACGGGACCACAACCCGTCGCTCTAGCCAACTGAGCTACACCCACCGTGTCCTGTGCGCTTCGCGCTCGACTATTATTGCAAGGAACGCCACGCGATGCAAGCCCCAATTTTCAAGAATTTTGAAAAGAGTTTTTCGAGCGCGTTTCGAGCAATTCCCACCGGTTTTATAGGAGTAAACTTGCCCCACTGCAAATGCTCGAAAGGACAAGCATGAAAGAACTCTCCAACCGCACGGCGACATTTACCGATTCGGTCATCCGCCGCATGACGCGCATCTCCAATAAGTACGGTGCCGTCAACCTCTCGCAGGGCTTCCCTGACTTCGATCCTCCGGCGCAGCTGCTCGAGAGCCTCAGCGCCATCGCGACCGACCCCAAGCCGCTCTATCACCAGTACTCCATCACTTGGGGCTCCCAGGCCATGCGCGAGGCGCTCGCGGCCAAGCAGGAGCACTTTATGGGCATGCCGATCAACCCCAACGAGAACATCGTGGTCACATGCGGCTCCACCGAGGCCATGATGGCCGCCATGATGACGGTTACGAACTCCGGCGACAAGGTCGTCATCTTCTCGCCGTTCTACGAGAACTACGGTGCCGACACGATTCTCTCGGGCGCTGAGCCCATCTATGTGCCGCTCAACCCGCCCACGTTCGACTTCGATCGAGAGGTCCTCGAGGCGGCCTTCCGCGACAACGACCCCAAGGCCATCGTCCTGTGCAACCCGTCCAACCCCTGCGGCAAGGTCTTTACTCGCGAGGAGCTCACTTTTATTGCCGACCTGTGCAAGAAGTACGACGCCTACTGCATCACCGACGAGGTCTACGAGCATATCGTCTACGCGCCCCACGAGCATGTCTATATGGCCACGCTGCCCGGCATGTTCGAGCGCACCATCAGCTGCAGCTCGCTGTCCAAGACCTACTCCATCACCGGTTGGCGTCTGGGCTACACCATCGCCCCGGCCGAGATTACCGAACGCATCAAGAAGGTCCACGACTTCCTCACGGTGGGCGCTGCCGCGCCCCTGCAGGAAGCCGTCGTTACCGCCCTCAACTTCGACGACAGCTATTACCAGGAGGTCCTCGACCTCTACACCGCTAAGCGCGACCTGTTCTGCCAAGGGCTCGATAGCATCGGTCTTGAGCACAACGTACCGCAGGGCGCCTACTACGTCATGATGGACATCTCTGAATTTGGCTATGACAGTGACCTCGAATTCTGCGAGGACCTCGCGTCTAAGGTGGGCGTGGGTGCCGTTCCCGGTTCGAGCTTCTTCCGTGAGCCCGTCAACCATCTGATTCGCTTCCACTTTGCCAAGCGAGACGAAACGCTCAACGCCGCGCTCGAAAACCTCAAGTCCCTGCGTGATAAAATCAAGCCGCGCGGGTAAGGACGGCCCGGCAACTAAAGCAACCAAAGATGCCCCGCACCGCCCGCCGCGTTGCAGGGCATCTTTTTATAGCGCTTTCTTAAATGGTTTAGAGCTCTATACTCTAGTCACGGAGCAACTCGTCCCAGAGAGAGGAATACTATGGCAGAGCAGCAGCTTATCGGAGCACTCGAGGCCGGCGGCACCAAGATGGTCTGCGCCACGGGCTATGCGGACGGTACGATCCTGGAGCGCGAGCAGATCGCGACCACGACCCCGCAGGAGACCGTCGAGGCCGTCAACGCATGGTTTGCAGACAAGGGCATCGCCGCCCCGGGCATCGGCGCCTTTGGCCCCACCGCGGTCAACCCTGCCTCGCCCCAGTACGGCAAGATCTTGGAGACGCCCAAGACCGCATGGCGTTACTTTGACCTACTGGGCACCATCCAAAACGAGCTCAAGGTCCCCTGCGGCTACGATACCGACGTCAACGTCGCCTGCTTGGGCGAGGTCACCTTTGGTTGCGCTCAGGGCCTCAGCGACGTTGTCTACCTGACCATCGGCACCGGTGTGGGCGCCGGCGTGCTCTCGGGCGGCCAGCTCGTGCACGGCATGATGCATCCCGAGGCTGGCCACATCCTGGTCACGCGTGACCCGCGCGACACCATCGGCGAGCATAGCGCCTGCCCCTTCCACAACAACTGCCTCGAGGGCCTCATCGCCGGCCCCGGCGTTAAAAAGCGCTGGAATGGCAAGAGCGCCGGAGACATGGCCGATGACCCGGAGGCCATGGACCTGCTCGCAGGCTATCTGGCACAGGCGCTCATGACCTACACGCTGTGCTACGCGCCGCAAAAGATCATCATCGGCGGCGGCGTGGCAGACCACACCCCCATCGTGCCGCTCGCACGCAAAAAGTGCGCCGAGATGCTCAACGGCTATATCGTCACGCCCGAGGTCAACGACATCGATACCTACATTGTCAACAACAGCCTCGAGGGCAAGCAGGGCATCATGGGCTGCCTGGCCCTGGGCGCACAGGCGCTTCAGTAGCAGACGCACCCACAGGGCGTGGCGCGCTCGGCAAATCTAACCTACGGAACGACGCCACCACGCCCCATATAAGCCCTCAAATAAAAAAGGCCGCCAGGACCAAACAATACGTCCTAGGCGGCCTTTTTGGCGTGCATCAGCGACCGTAAGAGATATCGGAGCACAACGCCCGTTGCCGCTCCACAGCAGTCGATCATCACATCGGTGATCATGCCGGCGCGTCCCGGCACAAAGAGCTGAATCGTCTCGTCGATCGAGGGAATCAGCAGCAGGAACACCGCCGTGGGCAGCAGCACGTCAAAGGTGCGCCGGCCCTCAAGATCAAAGGCGTGCGTTGCCAGGATGCCGAGCACCATATACTCGGTAAAATGCGCGCACTTGCGAACAACAAAGTTGGTCACCCATTCATATGGAAGTCCCACGCCGTGCAGGAAACCGCGGATAGCTTCCATGACCGTCAGGCTCAGCGAGCCCGACCCCGAGCCGGGAACCAGCGAATTGCCCCAGATCAAGAGCGCCATCAGGCAGGTCACGACCGCCCATTTTCGATTGATCTTAACCATGCAGAAGTTATGCCTCCGCGCGGAGCGGCGCGAAGCTGGCGGTACCGCCCTCGATAACGCTCAGATAGGCACGGCCCGTACGCTTGGCGGTAGAGGACTGCAGGCGCTCGATCTCTTCCTCGAGGATCTGATTGACGCGCTCGTGACGACGATTTTCCATAATGCCGGCGGCAATAGCCTCGGCCCGCTCGATGCTCTCGCGCGAGATACGGGCGGTATCCTCGGGGAACACAGCGCTGTGACGGCCGACATAGGCGGGGGCAGCAGGCTGAGGGGCAGCGACGGGAGCGGGGGCTGCAACAAGAGCAGGCTCGTCAATCTCATCCAGAATCGCGGTGGCGGCGGCCCACATGTCCTCGTGGCCCGAGTAATCGGCCATGGGAACATCAACCTCGAGCGAGGCGTCCGGAAGGTCGCCGGTGTCGATGCGATCTTGGGCATCAATCGATGCGGTGATGGCTGCAGGCTCATCGAGGTCATCGAGATCGATGCCTGCGGCACCGGAGATGATAGGCATGCTGGCGAGGTTCGCGTTGTACGGCGCAGCCTCAGCCGCCTGCTGCCGGGCAGGAGCGCCCCAAAGCGAGCTTTCGGCGGCACGGCGGGCGGCAACGGCCTCCTCGTCAGCGGTCATGGCTTCATCAACGTACGAATTGTCGGCAGAAGCGTTCGCGTCGCCCGAGGTAGCGTTGTAGGCATTATTGGCTGCCGCGTTGGCAACGAGTGCCACGAAAGCCGCCGTGCTGCCCGCAGGGGCGGCCTGGGAGCCCGACACGGCGCGCGCCGCGGCGGCGATGTCGTCGCGATTGAAGGAGCCGGTCTGCCCGCCGTTGGTGAGCTCGTCGATGGCGACTTGATAGACGTCGCGCGAGTGTGCAGGGTCGCAGCTCACCGGCGAATCGTCGTCGAGCATACTGTCGATCATAGACCAAGCCTCGTCCTCGTCCATAGCATCTGCGGCTCGAGCGATGGTAGGGACACCATCATCGGTATGACGGCGCTGGAACGCACCGGTCAGGCCGGAAAGGAATGCTGAGGTAGACTGCTCCGACTGAGTCTGAGAAGCAGAAGCCGCAGCATAAGGAGTAGCATCCTGCTGCTGAGCTGGAATCGAGGCTGTCTTGAACTCGCTTTGATGCTGATTGAGATTGGCGGCACCGCCCATGGCATCGGGCTGGAACAGACGCTCTTCACGCTGCGCACGGTACTCGGAGATACCCAGCGAGGCGGCATAGATACCCACGCCCGCCACCGCGCCCACGGCGAAGGGAGCCGCACCCGCCACGACCGTCTCGTTCACCGACGAAAACGGCAGCGTCGCGGCATACATAACCACGGGAGCGGCAAGGCCGATCCCGCACGAAAGTCCGGCAAGGACTGCTCGTTGTGTTGCATCAGAAGAAGCCATGAGCTCTCCCCATCTTCCAGCACCCAAATCGCATCATTTAGTTGGCTGCGCGAGAGAAGATGAAGCGGGGCTGCGCCCCAAAGCAACGGTATATGGTTCGTTTCATCTGCGTTTTCCGTCGCGAAGCTTAAAAGCTATTATGCGAAACCGCCCTGTCGATTGCAAGCGACGATGTCGGATTGAAACGGGAAACCTGCTGCTTGCCAGTCTTATGGTCAAAAATAAGTGCGGAGCGGCGATATGGAAAAGGGCCGAGGCTCAAGCCCCGACCCTTTATCGCATTGATGACTATCGCTGCGTGTGGATGACAACCTAGAACGTCTGCTCGTAGTCACTGTGCTTTTTGGCCGAACGCACCAGGAACTCCTGGTTGGTGTTGGTGCCCTTAAGACCCTTGATAAACGATGCGGCTGCGCGCTCGGTGTTGTTCATGCCGGCAAGAATGCGACGCAGGCCAAAGACAAACGGACGCATCTGCTCGTCGACCAACAGGTCCTCGTTACGCGTACCGGAGGCAACGGGGTCGATAGCCGGGAAGATGCGGCGGTCGGCCAGTTCGCGGTCGAGCTTAAGCTCCATGTTGCCGGTGCCCTTGAACTCCTCAAAGATGACCTCGTCCATCTTGGAACCGGTGTCGATGAGGGCAGAGGCCAGGATGGTGAGCGAACCACCGTTCTCGATATTGCGGGCTGCGCCCAGGAAGCGCTTGGGCGGATACAGTGCCGCCGAATCGACGCCGCCCGAAAGGATGCGGCCTGAGGCGGGCGCGGCCAAGTTGTAGGCACGGGCAAGGCGCGTGATGGAATCGAGCACCACCACGACGTCGCCGCCCAGCTCCACGATGCGCTTGGCGCGCTCGATGACGAGCTCTGCCACGCGAGTGTGGTTGTCGGCGGGCATATCGAAGGTCGACGCCACAACCTCACCCTTGATGGAACGCTGCATATCGGTGACCTCTTCGGGGCGCTCGTCGACGAGCAGACAGATGAGGTGCACCTCGGGGTTGTTAATCGAGATAGACTGGCAGATCTTCTTGAGGATCGTGGTCTTGCCGGCCTTGGGCGGGGACACGATCAGGCCACGCTGACCTTTGCCGATCGGCGACACGATGTCGATGGCGCGACCGGTAATGGAGTCCTTGCCGTGCTCCATGCGCAGCGGCTCATTGGGATAGACCGGGGTGAGGTCGCCGAATTTGGGACGGTTGCGAATCTGCTCGGGGTCCAGACCGTTGACGGTCGTGATTTTGGCGAGGCCGGCGCGCTTGTCGCCGCCGCGCGAAGGACGCAGCGAGCCCTCGATGACGTCGCCCGTGCGCAGGCGCGCGGAGCGGATGAGGTAGGCAGGCACGAAGGCGTCGTCGTTGGACTTCATGTAGCCATGGGCGTGGATAATGCCGGAGCTGTCCGGGCGAATCTGCAGAATGCCCTTGATGTCGCGGAAGCCCTCGGCCTTCGCGGCGGTGACGTAGATCTCCTCGACGAGCTCGGCTTTCTTCTTGCCGGTCGTCTCGATCTCGAACTCCTTGGCCTTCTCGCGCAGTTCGGCGACCTTCATGGCAGCGAGCTCCTCGCGCGAAAGCGTGGGCTCGGTGGGGGCGGCGTTGCGCTCCTTGTTGCGCTGTTTGCGATCGCGCTGGCGGTTGCGACGGTCGTTGTTGCGCTCGTCCTTGCGCTCATTGCGCTCGTCGTTGCGCTTGTGCTGGCGACGGTTGGGGCGAGCGCCGTCTTCGGCCTCGGCGGGCGCGGCGCCATCGGTTGCGGCGGCGCCGGCATTGGCCGTAGCGGCGTCATTGGCCTCGGCGCCGGAATCAATCTGCGCTTCGGCATCAGCCTGCTGCTCGGACGCCTTGGCCTTAGCGGACTTCTTACGACCGCGCTTGGGCTTCTCGGACGCAGACTGTTCGACGTCTTGGGGCTCGGCGGCATCAGTCGATGCATCGACGGTCGTCTCGGCGGAATCCTCGGACGCACCCTTCTTGGCAGTCTTGGCCTTGGACGTGCGCTTAGCAGCAGTACGATGGCTGCGACCAGGACGGACGTCGGCGGGCTCGACATCGGCGGGAGCGGCCTCGGAAGTCGTAGCATCTTGGACGGGTGCATCGGCAGCGGTTGCAGACTCGGCGGTCGCCGCAGCATCCCGAGCGGCTGCAGCTGCGGCTGCGGCCTTCTCTGCCTCGACGAAGGCCTTGGGCTTGCGACCGCGACGGTGCGGGCGCAAAGCCGGATCGACAACGGGAACTTCGCTGACCTCGACAGGCGCAGCAGGCTCAGCAGGCGATATGCCCTCCCCTGACGTGGAACGAACCGAAGCCTCGGTGAGCTCGGGGGTTACCTGATCGGCAACCTGCTCGGCCTTAGCAACCGTGCGACGGCGTGTGCGCGGTGCCGGCTTCTCGGTCGGCTGGTCGGCGGCAGGGGTCTCGGGCACAGACGGAGCTGCAAGCTCGGTCAGAGCCGCGGCCTCGCGCTCGGCAGCACGACGGCGGGCGCGCACCACCTGAGCCTCGCTAATCTGCGCCAACGCACGTGCCTGCGCGACCTCATCGGAAATCGGCGCCGAGGAGTCAGCTGCAACGGTGCGCTTGGCGCGCGTCGTCCGCGTGGTACGGCGCTTGGGCTTGGTGACCTCCTCGCCGTCAGCGGCAGGCTTGGCCGTGCAGCGCATGCGCTTGGGCTTTGCCGGAGCAGCCTCCTCACCAGTTGCAGGCACGGCCTTCTCAGCCGCTACAGGCGTAGGCGTCGAAGCAGCCTTAGGCGTCTCAGGAGCCGAGACTTGCGCGGGCGCCGCAACCTGGTCCGACGCAACCGGTACAGCGGGAGCGGCCTGCGTCGTCGTTATTTCGTTTTCTTGCTGTTGATCAGACACAGTGTTTGCTCAACTTTCTTTTCAAGCCCTGTGATCACATGCTCCCTGCATAAACCTTCAGGGCGGCTAAACAGTCTAGCTCCGTCAAATACCGACGGACATCATTGATCTGTATCGAGATATTTGCGTCATATACGCAGCGTTAGTGTAACACAACCGCCGCCACCTGCAACTTAGTCATTGGGGACGTTCTTAAACGACTATTCAAAAGGGACACTCTTCCCCTAAGGCGCCTTGAAATGAAGCGACTAGGGAGCAAATCCGTGGCGTCGGAATTCGCCGTGCCACGAAACGCGCCTATCTACTACGCTTGCCCCCGTACCCCTGACCATACCCTTGTTTAATCAAAAACAGCGAGTTCGCTACCTGCGGTTTTAATATCGAACTTTACGGCACGGTTCGGGGTATGCGACAAAACGTAGGAGATGGGCACGATTCGCGGCGGACGGGTCCGCGCCACCCCTCCGCGAGACAAAAATGATCCATTTTCCTCCGTCCCCAAGGGACTTTTCAAAACTACGCCGGATTACGGGGCCAGAATGCTGCAAGCCAACCATACCCTGCATTTTCAAGAAACAATAAGCCATCTACCTGCGGGTTTAATTTTGCTATTGGCACCATGGTCGCCAGTTGGCGATTCAGCCCCGTAAACCGGTATAGTTGCGATTTGGTAGCATTTCCCAGCAAACCAAATAGTCTAACCAAACGCAAAAAGCCCGACCTCCGTGGGAGATCGGGCTTTCAAGGCTCAGTTAAACCAAACCTGCGCGGTCAAATGACCCGTAGCTTACATCTGCTCGGGAGCGGAGACACCAACAAGGGTGAGCACCAGGGCAAGCGTCACGCGGACGGCGTCGCAAGCGGCCAGACGGGCGCGCGAAAGCTCGGGGTCGACGGGACGGCCCTCGCTCGGCAGAACCTGGCAGGCAGCGTAGAAGCTGTGGAAGTCGCCGGCGAGTTCCTCAGCAAAGTGCGTCAGACGGAACGGAGCGCGGTCGCGAGCGCAGCTGGCGATGAGGTCGGTGAGCTCGTTGAGCTTACGCGAAAGAGCGAGCTCGGTCGGGTCGGTCAGCAGCGAGTAATCGACGTTCTCACCGATGGCCTTGGCGGCGACGGCCTTCATGCCCATCTCGTCAGCCTGTTCGGGCGTAACGTCAGCGGCACGGCGCAGGATGGAGCACACGCGGGCGTGAGCGTACTGCACGTAGTACACCGGGTTGGAGTTGTCGCGCTTCTTAACGGCCTCGATGTCGAAGTCGACCATCTGGTTAGAGCTCTTGGAAATGAGCGTGTAGCGAGCGGCATCGGAGCCGACCTCGTCGACGAGCTCCTGAAGGGTCACCATGGTGCCCTTACGCTTGGACATACGGACGGGCTTGCCGTTGCGCAGCAGGTTGACGAGCTGGCCCAGCAGAACCTCAAACTTGCCGGGATAGCCAAGAGCGTCGCAGACGCAGCGGACGCGCTCGATGTAGCCGTGGTGGTCGGCACCCCAGATGTCGATGACGTGGTCGACGCGCTGGAACTTATCCCAGTGATAGGCAACGTCGGAGGCGAAGTAGGTGTACTCGCCGTCGGACTTGATCAGGACGCGGTCCTTGTCATCGCCCAGGTCGGTGGAGCGGAACCACAGGGCGCCGTCCTTGGTGTAGAGGTAGCCCATCTTGTCGAGCTTCTCAAAAGCGCGGTCGACGGCAGAGGTGCCGGCGGTCTCGCCCTCGGTGTCCTTCACGTACAGCGAACGCTCGGAGTACCAACGATCGAAGTCGCAGTTGACGGCATGGCAGAGGTCGCGCATGTTGTCGACCATCTTCACGTAGCCGCGCTCACGGAAGCTCTCCATACGCTCCTGCGGATCGGCCTCGACCCACTTATCGCCATCGGTGCGCCAGAACTCGGCGGCCTCGTCGATGATGTAGTCGCCGCCATAGGAGTCCTTGCCCAGGGTCTCGGCAAAGTTGTCCTGGTACGGATGGGTCTCGGGATGCTCGTCGTTCTCGTCGGCAACAAAAGCGTCGCGGTCGGCGATCAGCAGCTTGTGAGCCTCGTCGATATCCACGCCCTGCTTGGCGATGATGTCGGCAAGCTGCATATAGCGTGTGCTGATGGAGTTGCCGAAGGTGTTCATCTGAGAGCCGTGGTCGTTGATGTAGAACTCACGCTGGATGTCGTAACCGGCGTGGTCCATAACGCGGCAGAGCGAGTCGCCCAGCGCGGCCCAACGGCCGTGGCCGATGTGCATGGGGCCGACGGGGTTGGCGGAAACGAACTCGACCTGGGTCTTCAGGCCACCACCGACGTTGGACTTAGCGAAGTCCATACCCTTCTCGCGAGCTTCGCCAAAGATGGCATTCTTGACGGCGACGGAGAGGTAGAAGTTGATGAAGCCGGGGCCTGCGATCTCGACCTTCTCGATCGCGGGGTCCTCGGGCATATGGGCAACGACAGCCTCGGCGATCTTGCGCGGGGCGCAATGGGCCAGCTTGGCGGACTTCAGGGCCATGGTAGAGGTCCACTCGCCATGAGAAGTGTCAGCCGGTCGCTCGATAGCGCAATCGTCAAGTTCAAATGCGGAAAGGTCGCCGGCCTCCTGGGCCGCAGCAAGAGCAGCGCGTACCAGCTCTTCAATCTTCTCGGGCATAGATCCTCCTTGTGTTAAAGCCCCCGAGCTCTTGGTCACTCGTAGGGCAAAAGCCAGAGTTTGTAGCACTCTATCACAAGCGACGGGCACTGTCGCAGGGTAAAGCCAATCGATATTGCATATGCACAAAATTGACTACAGCTTGTATGGAGTCACTCAAAGATGCCAGTCTGCCTGCAGATTATGCAGGCGTTGAAAATGTATAAAGGTGTGAATGAGCTGCGCCTGTTATCGAATACTCTTACCTATCAGAGTTGTGTGCTTTTCCTGCATAAAGTAAGGGTTTGCGCACGTCAGCGTGTTATTCTAGACATACGTAAATTCGTATAAGTTGGAGGTAGCATGTTCTCAATCGGTCAACACGTCATTCATCCGGGTCAGGGAGTCTGCACCGTCGTCGGTTTTAGGGACGACACACCGCAGCCCATGCTGTTGCTCGAGACCAAGCAGGGACATGCGCAGACGATCCTCATGTACCCCGTGGCGCAGGCCGACCGTTTGCACGCCGCCATCTCTCAGCAAGATGCCGAGCACCTGCTGAGCCACTACGACGAGCTGGAGTGTGACACCTTTACCGAGCGCAATAGCTCGCTGGAGGAAACGCACTTTAAGCAGCAGCTCAAGCTGGGTGCACCCGAGACGGTCCGCGTGGCAAAGACCATGATGCATCGCATCCGCCAGGCCGAGGAAGCCGATAAAAAGCCCAGCTCCTACTACATGCGCGTGCTCAAGGAGGCCAAGCGCCGCTCGATAGAGGAGTTCGCCGTGGCCCTGGGCATCACCGAAGAAGACGCCGAAGCCCGCCTAGCCCAAGCCGCCCTCAACTAATTCGCCCGCCAAAACCACCACAAAGGAGACAGACGCCTTTGTGGTGGTTTTCTCGTTCTAGTAGTATTCATTTCTAGCGATACCCACGAGCACAAGGAGTCTTATATGGCAGAGCTGCTTAACGCCGGAATCACCCGTGACCGCGCGTTCGAACTGCTCAACGAGCACAACAAGGACCCGTTTCACATCACGCACGGCGAGACCGTCGAGGGCACCATGCGCTACTTTGCACGCGAGTTCGACCCCGAGAACGAGGATTTCTGGGGCATCGTCGGCTTGCTGCACGACCTGGATTGGGAGGAGCATGAGGACGACCCCACGAACCACACCATCTATGCAGCCGAGATTCTCGAGGGCGAGGGCGCATCGCCCGAGCTCATCCGTGCCATCCAGACGCACACATCGGACTTTAACGCCTCGCTGCCCAAGCCCGAACTGCAGATGGAAAAAATCCTGTTTGCCTGCGACGAACTCACCGGTCTGATCGGCGCCGCCGTCATCATGCGCCCGAGCAAGAGCGTTATGGACTTTACGACCAAGTCGCTCAAGAAAAAGTTCAAGGACAAGCGCTTTGCCGCCGGCTGCTCGCGCGACGTGATTTCGCAGGGCGCCGAGATGTTGGGCTGGGAGCTCCCCGAGCTCTTTGACCGCACCATCGCGGCCATGCAGTCCTTCGCCCCCGACCGCGATACCTTCCAGGCCTAACCGCCCACGCCACCTAAAACCACCACAAAGGGGACAGGCACCTTTGTGGTGGTTTTTGTTTGCGCGGGCGTTAGGGGCGGACCTGGCCGGTGCCTCGGAGCTTGTATTTGTAAGTGGTGAGGGCCTCGGCGGCGAAGGGGCCGCGGGCGTGGAGCTTTTGGGTCGAGATGCCGATCTCGGCGCCCAGGCCAAACTCGCCGCCGTCGGTGAAGCGCGTGCTGGCGTTGGCGTACACGGCCGAGGCATCGACCGCATCCAGGAAGCGCTCGCAAGCATCCGTGTCCTCGGCAACGATGGCCTCGGAGTGCATCGTGCCGTAGCGGTTGATGTGTGCGATGGCCTCGTCCTCGCTTGCCACGACCTTCACGCTCATCTCGAGCGCCAGGTACTCGCGACCCCAGTCCTCCTCAGTCGCGGCGACGTAGTCATCACCCTCGGCAAGCCCGGCATCGGCGCATGCGGCGCAGGTTGCCTCGTCGCCGTGAATGAGCACGCCGTGGTCATGCAGCACGGCCACGACTGCGGGCAAAAACGCATCGGCCACAGCACGGTCGACCAGCAGCGACTCGGCGGCATTGCACACGCCTACGCGCTGGGTCTTGGCATTAACGATAATGTTGAGTGCCTTATCAAAGTCGGCGGATTCATGCACGTAGATGTGGCAGTTGCCCGTACCCGTCTCGATCACCGGCACGAGCGACTCGCGCACGCAGCGCTGGATCAGGCCTGCACCGCCGCGCGGAATGAGCACGTCGACAATACCGCGGAGCTTCATGAGCTCGCCAGTGGCCTCGCGGTCGGTGGACTCAATCATCGACACGGCCTCGCGCGGGAAGCCCTTGGCCTCGAGCGCATCGGCCAGCAGCTCGGCGATCATGGCACACGAGTGATAGGCCAGCGAGCCGCCGCGCAGAATGCAGGCGTTGCCGGTACGGATGCAGATGCCTGCGGCGTCGGCCGTCACGTTGGGGCGCGCCTCGTAGACCATAGCGACCAGGCCCAGCGGAACACTCACACGGGTCAGGTCCACGCCACTTGCAAGCACGCGGTGGTCGAGCACGCGGCCCACGGGATCGGGCAGCTCGGCGAGCTTTTCCAGGCCGGCGGCCATGCCCTCGACGCGCTCGGGCGTCAGCAGCAGGCGATCGAGCAGTCCGGCCGAGGTGCCCGCATCGCGCGCGGCGGACATATCGAGCTCGTTGGCGGCGACGATGGAGTCGACACCGTTGCGCAGTGCTGCGGCCATGGCGCGCACGGCCTCCTGACGCTGCTCGTTGCTCGCCGTGGCAAGCGAGGCCGACGCTGCCTTGGCGGCAACGGCAAGATCGTGGACATACGTGGCTATATCGACCGACATGGGCGGCCCTTTCTCCTAGAAGTTTGCAACCATGGTAGCCGATTTGCGCATGGCCTCGCCCGCGGCGGTAGAATTGGTCAACCCGAAACACCGCAACGAACGGAAGACTCACATGGCCCTCATCACTTCGTACCACGTCCCCGGCCTTTACGTCGAGGACCACAGCATCGACGTCCCCCTTGACTGGCGCGGCCTGGAGCCGATGCTCCTGGCCGTCGGCAGCACCATGCGCCGCGGCGCTATGCCGGCACCCATCGCCGGCGCGCCCGAGAGCATCAAGCTCTTCTACCGCGTGGTTTGCGCGCCCGACCGCATCAACGACGATCTGCCGCTGCTTCTGTTTTTGCAGGGCGGCCCCGGCGGCGAGAGCCCGCGTCCGCTGTCGCCCACAAGCGACGGCTGGATCGAGGAGGCCGTCAAGCACTTCCGCGTGGTCCTTCCCGACCAGCGCGGCACCGGACGCAGTAGCTGCGTGGACGGGCGCACGATTGCCGCACTGGGCGAGCGCGCGACGGCGGCCGGCTCCGATGCCGCACGCTCGCAGGCTGACTTCCTCAAGCGCCACCTCGCCAGCTCCATCGTGCGCGATTTTGAGTACCTGCGCCTAGTGGGCTTTGGCGGCAAGCCGTGGGTCACGCTCGGCCAGAGCTACGGCGGCTTTTTGACGCTGAGCTATCTATCGCTCTTCCCCGAGGGCGTGGCGGCGAGCTTTACCTGCGGCGGCATCCCCCACGTGCCGGCGAGCGCCAGCGAGGTCTACGCGCACACCTTCCCGCGCATGGCCGCCAAGACGCAGCAGTATTACGACCGCTACCCCGCCGACGTCGAGCGCGTGGCAGCCCTGGCCGATGCGCTCGAGGCACAGAAGCCCGTGCTGCCCGACGGCTCGCCTATGACGGTCGAGCGCCTACAGCTCATGGGCAGCGACTTTGGCATGAAGCCGAGCTTTGAACGCATGCATTGGATTATCGATCACGCTTTTGTTGATGGCGACGGCACGCTGACCTGCAACGCCTCGGTATCTGACAGCTTTTTGATGCGCGCCTTCGAGCGCACCAACACGCGTACAAACCCGCTGTACTGGACACTGCAGGAGTTCATCTACGCCGACGGCGACACCATGCCCATTCGCTGGGCCGCAGCAGAGGAGAAGGCCCATCGCGCCGAGTTCGACACGCTCGCGCGCCCGCTCATGTTTACCGGCGAGGCCATGTTCCCGTGGATGTTTGAGCAGATGCCCGAGCTTATGCCGTTTAAGCCCGCCATGGACCTGCTGATGGAAGACACCAGCTGGGACAAGATTTACGACCCGCAGCGCCTGGCCTGCAACGAAGTGCCGCTTCAGGCCGCGGTGTATTTCGACGACATGTACGTGGATTCGGACCTGCAGCTCGACACGCTCGGCCGCGTGGACAACTCGCACGCCTGGGTGACCAACGAGTTCGAGCACGACGGCCTGCACGGCAGCGTGGTGTTCAAGCACCTCTTCGACGAAGCCCTCAACCGCGGAGACCTGCGCCGAATCTTCTAGCAAAGGAGTGTCCCCAACTGCCGGCACAATAGGAACGTCCCCAAGTGTCGGATGATGTCCTTCGCCACGAAAGCGGCCCATCTACTACGTTTCACCCGCATGGCCCAACCAGATGCCATAAATAAAGAAAACCGCAGGCGTTCTACCTGCGGTTTTCTTTTTGCAATTCTTGGCATGGTCACCGATAGCCTATTAAACGTAGTAGATGGGCCGTTTTCGTGGCGACCAGCTCGGACATAAGCGCGGCGGGGCAAAGTTACCCTGGTAATTTCGCCCCACGTGCCTTGCAGATCGAAGGCGCCCGGCGTCGAGGCCTAAGCAAATACAATCAAGTTGTCTCGATGGATCGCGGGCTTCTCGGCCAGGTCTGCCAGCAGGCGGTTGCCGGCGATCTGGTCCTGGCGGCGACCGGCAGCAAGCTCCAGCACGTCCGAATCGGCCTCGGCGATACCGCGGGCGACGACCATACCGCTCGGATCGCACACATCGAGCACATCGCCCTCGGCAAACTGGCCATCAACCTCGCGAATACCCACCGCAAGCAGAGAAGAGCCACGGCTGACCAGCGCCTTCGCAGCACCATCATCGACCGTCACCGAGCCATGCGCCTTGTCGCCCAGCGCGATCCACAGCTTGCGGGGTGCGATGTCCAGACGCTCCGCCGGCGGATCGAACAGCGTGCCCACGCTCTCGCCGCGGGCGAGGCGCACGAGCGCATCGGGCTCCTCGCCCGAGCAAATCACGCTCTGAATGCCCGCGGTCATGAGAATGCGGCTCGCGCGAATCTTGGTGATCATGCCGCCCGTGCCCACCGAGGTCGAAGAATCGCCCGCCGAGGCGATAATCTTGGCATCGATCTTATGCACGACCGGGACGAACTCGGCCGTGGGGTCCTCGTGCGGATTGGCGGTATAGAGGCCATCGATGTCCGAGAGCGTCACACACAGATCGGCAGAAACCAGGCAGCTCACAAGCGCCGCCAGCGTGTCGTTGTCACCAAACTTGATCTCATCGACGGTAACGGTATCGTTCTCGTTGACAACCGGTACCACGCCCAGCTCCACCAGGCGCAGCAGGGCGTCGCGCGCGTGCAGGTAGGACGTGCGGCGCGCCGTGTCGTGACGCGTAAGCAGCACGAGCGAGGTGAGCAGGTCGCGCGCATGAAACTCCTCGTCATAGGCAGACGAGATAATGCACTGGCCGGCCGAGGCGCAGGCCTGCAGACTCGGCAGGTCGCCGACCGGCTTGCGGTCAAAGCCCAGCACGGGATAGCCGCACGCAATGGCGCCGGAGCTCACCACGACCAGGCGCCAGCCAAGCTTACGCAGGGACGCGGCCTGATCGGCCAGGCCGCCGATAAAGGCACGGTTGACCTTGCCGTCGGCGCCCACCACCGTGGACGAACCGATCTTTACCACCATCGTCTTATAAGAAGTCGTCATACGTCAAACCAATCGACTGTTCAGCGAGCGGGCGAGCTGGCTGCCGAGGGGATGTGATCCGCCCCTTCTGCCAAGGAAATTAGTGAGCCCAGGGGAAGGCAGAGGCCGCGGCCATGTTCTTGCGCACGAGGTCGTCGCGCACCTGGGCCAGGCCCTGCTCCATACCTACCACGTAGGTCTGCGGATACAGGAAACGCTTGTAGACCGGGTCCAGGTGGTCGAGCGCCCAAGTGCAGCGGTCGCGCGCATCCTCGATGCTCTCGCGCGGGGCTACCGCGCTGCCGTCGCGCACAATCGGCACCAGCAGTTCACGATACTCAAGCTCGGAAACATCGGTCACCAGCGCCGCATCGTTCACGGCCACCAGGGTATTGCCGCGCGAGGCGCCCTCCCCCGCCAGATGGTCCTCGTCATAAATCATGTCGCAGATCGGGCCGCCAAAGCCGTCATAGTAACGGCGCACGCGTTGCACGCCCGGAATCGTGCGCTTATACGGCTGTTCGGAGAGCTTCACCACCGGTGTCCAGGCATCGGCGTCTGCCGCACGGCGGGCCGAAAGCTTGTACACGCCGCCCAGCGCCGGCTGATCGTAGCAGGTCGCGAGCTTGGTACCCACGCCAAAACTGTCGATGGGAGCGCCCTGGTCGAGCAGCGACTGAATCGTGTACTCGTCCAGATCGTTGGAGACCGAGATGCCCACATAGGGCAGGCCCTCGGCGTCAAAACGCCCGCGCACGTACTTGGACAGCTTGGCCAGGTCGCCGGAGTCGATACGGATGGCCGACAGACGCTCGCCCGCCGCCTCCATCTCCTTGGCGACCGTAATGGCATGCTCGCAGCCCTCGCGCACGTCGTACGTGTCGATGAGCAGCGTGCAGTTCTTGGGGCTCGACTTGGCAAAGGCGCGGAAGGCCTCGAGCTCGGAATCAAAGCTCATCACCCAGCTGTGCGCATGCGTGCCAAACACGGGAATGCCGTAACGGCGCCCGGCCAGCACGTTGGACGTGGACGAGCAGCCGGCAACGTAGCTTGCGCGAGCCACGGCCAAGCCGCCGTCGGGACCCTGGGCGCGGCGCAGGCCGAACTCAGCCACGGGACGACCGTCCGCCGCCAGCACCACGCGCGCCGTCTTGGTGGCGACAAGCGTCTGGAAGCCCACGATGTTGAGCAACGCGGTCTCGAGCAGTTGGCACTCCAGCGCGGGGCCCGTGACGCGCACCATGGGCTCACGCGGAAAGACGAGCTCGCCCTCGGGCACGGCGTCGATATTTACGTGCGCGCGGAAGTTACGCAGGTAGTCGAGGAATGCAGGCTTGAACATCGCGCCGCCGGCGGGAGCCTGGAGCGACGCGAGGTAGTCGATATCCTCGGGCGTAAAGCGTAGGTTCTCGACGAGCTCGGGCAGCTCGGCGGTACCGCACATAACGGCATATGCACTGCCGAAGGGATGGTCACGGTAAAACGCGGTGAAACACCCCTGCTCGTTGGCCTTACCGCTCTCCCACAGGCCTTGGGCCATGGTGAGCTCGTACAGATCGGTGAGCATTGCGATGTCAGTGGGATGCGAGATGTCGGTCAAAGCCATGGGGCGACCTTTCGGATGTGTGGTACAGAATTTGAGGGTTGGACAAGGGCAGAGTGTTCGGACATGACGCCCGATGCAAATCGGTTAGAGCAGGCCCATGCTGGTCAGGATCGTGTAGCCCATAAAGATGACAAACGCGATGAGGGCAAGGACAATGATGATTTTTTGAGCCGGCGCCATGCCAGGGATCTCGTTCTCGCCCGTAGGTTCCTTGGAGGTAACCATGCGCTGGGCAAAGGTCATCTCGTCACGGCTCGGCGTGGGCTCGGCGGGCTTGGTGCGGGCGGCTTTCTTAGGCTGAGGCTTGGGCGCGGCAGGCGCAGGCATCGCAGCGGCGGGCTCGGGCGCAGGCGCGGGCTTGCGCTCGGATGCGGCGTTCGCGGCGACCTCCTCGGCCTTCGCACGCTCGGCACGCAGGGCAGCCAGCTCCTCACGCTCGCGACGGGCCTCTTCCCGAGCCTCGCGGCGGGCCTTCTCAGCGCGGAGCTCTTCCAACTCAGCGCGCTCCTCGTCGGACAATGGTTGGGACTCAAGCTCGGCCATGGTTCAGCCCTTTCTTTTAAAAAAAGCCGCCGACACAATGTCAGCGGCTTATCAAATCCAAGGGTGGAGACGAAGGGAGTCGAACCCTCGGCCTCTGCCATGCGACGGCAGCGCTCTCCCAACTGAGCTACGTCCCCAGGACAAGTCGATATTTTACCTACGGCTCGCCAACTGTCAACGCCCAATAACCAGTCTTTTTGGAGCGGAGCTTTTTTGACTACCATTCGCCCGATGATTTTTTAATCCCCGTCCCAGAAAAATCATCGGCGAACGCGCTACTTTGCGCTGGTGAGGACACCGGTGGTGTCGAACGCCGGGGTGAAGCTCTCGTCTACCGCTCCGCCCTCTTGCCAGAACATCGTCGTAAAGCCCAGGTCGTCGGCATGGTCGAGCACCTGCTCGTACTCCTCGCGCGTCACGGCGCGCGCCAGATCGCCGCCTTGTTCGCGCATGAGGGCATTGGGCGTGTATTGGTTCATGACCGAGATCGGCACATCGCCCACCGTCTGCCACACTAGGTCCAGTACGCGACACGAATCGTCCGCATGCCCCGGAAGCACCAGGTGGCGCACGATCATACCGCGCTTCATAAGCCCGTCCTCGTCCACCAACTCTCCCCCGCGGCGATCGATCTCGCGCGCCATCTGGGCCAGACCCGACACGGCCACGCGCGGGTAGTCCTTAATATGAGAAAGCGACTGCGCAAGCCCGGCATCGGCATATTTAAAGTCGGTGAGCCACACATCGACCAGGTCGCCCAGCGCCGCCACGGCACTCGCACGCTCGTAACCACTCGTGTTGTAGACGATCGGGATGACCAGCCCGCGCGCCCGCGCCGCGGCAATCGCGGCAGGCAACAGGTGCGCATAGTGCGTCGCCGTCACCAAATTGATGTTGTTGGCACCCTGGTCCTGCAGTTCCAGCATAATCTCGACCAAGCGCTCAGGCGAAATCTCAAGGCCAAAATTGCCGGTCGAGATCTCGTGGTTCTGGCAGTAGATACATTTAAGCGAGCAACCGCTAAAGAAGATCGTGCCCGAACCGGCCTCGCCCGAGATAGGCGGCTCCTCCCACATATGAAGCGCCGCGCGGGCCACCCTGAGCGTGTCGTTGGCACCGCATACGCCGCGCGCGCCCTCATCGCGCGCCGCACCGCAACGGCGCGGACACAAATGGCAGGCGGGCGAAAAAAGTTCGGTCAACGACGTCGGCATAAAAACATGCTCCAAAACAACGATTCAGCAGCTCAAACGTAAAGGGCCAGGCCACGTAGACGGCTCCGTCCCTAAGGCGCCGTAATCGTCCGACACGATTTTTGTAATGTCAAGACTGGAATCCACAAAGTGCCGCTTTATGATGTAGGTATTCCGCCCCCCGCGGAGCAACTGGGTGAACCGTCGCGTTTATTTAGGGAGCCCACACAGTCGTGCCTAGTACAGGTATCCTTCGTTGTTAAGGACGCTGGAACAGTCGATGAGGGCACCCACCTGTTTTAGGTGGGTTCATTTTCGTAACGTGGGGGGTGGTTTTCTTTTGCCGAAAAACACCATTACAGTCCATATGGATCCCCGTCGGCATCCCGACAAGCCATCGACAACATCCCAATATCTGGTAAGCGCGTGATTATCGCTGCGTGCAATTACATGCACCCCCCTTGGTCGAGTATCATGGGACAGCTATGCCCTTTGCGCATGGCGTTCTTCTGACCTTTTCCTTCGACGCTTGGCGGTTTTTAGATTCATGGCTTCATCCCCGAGCTACATACCGTACCTATGCGTGGCAGCGGCGGCTTTTATCACGACCTTCCTCGCGGTGCCCCTGGTCAAGCGCTTGGCAATTAAGCTCGATGCCGTCGACTATCCTTCTAAGCGCCGCATCAACACCAAGCCCATCCCGCGTTTGGGCGGAACGGCGGTGTTTTTGGGCCTGGTCGTTGCCTGCATTGTGCAAATCCTAGGCACCTGGTACCTAGGCTGGCCACCCGTCCTGGTGCCGCACCCGCGCCTTCACATTAGCTATCCCATGCTGGCGCTCTCCTTTACCGTCATCTTTGCGACCGGCGCTATCGACGACGTCTTCCAGCTCACGCCCAAGCAAAAGCTGGCCGGACAGGTCCTCGCCGCGCTTATCGCCTGCATGGGCGGCCTAAAAATCGGCGTCATCGTCAACCCGTTTGCTCCCGGCGAGATCATGCTCGGATGGCTCGCCTATCCCATTACCGTGATCTATCTGGTAGCATTCACCAACATCATTAACCTCATCGACGGCCTCGACGGCTTGGCCACGGGCATCTGCGGCATCGCGTCGTTCACCATGTTTTCGATGGCCGTTCTCTCGGGCCGCATCGACGCCGCCGCGCTCTCCATTGCGCTCTTTGGCGCCTGTCTGGCCTTTTTGCGCTACAACTTCAACCCCGCAAGCATCTTCTTGGGCGACTCGGGGTCGCTACTTCTGGGCTTTGCGCTGGGCTCCATCTCGCTGCTCAACGTGAGCCGCACCGCCGCACTCACCTCGCTCATCATCCCGCTCATCGTTGCCGGCGTGCCCATCATCGACACGTTTAGCGCCATCGTGCGCCGCAAGCGCGCCCACATTAGCATCGGGCAGGCCGACAAGGGCCACATCCACCACCGCCTGATCCAAGAGGGCTACAACCAAAAGCAAGCCGTGCTGCTCATCTACGCCTGGTGCATCATGCTTTCGGCCGGTGCCGCCGCGATCAACCAGGTCGAGGTGCCCATGCGTGTGCTCATCTTTACCGTGCTCGCCATTGGCTCGGCGGCCTTTGCCAAGCATCTACATCTGTTTGAGCCCGTGCTGCGCCACCATTACAACAAGCGCACGCACGAGGACGAGCTCGTCACCCCCGACGACCCCGCCTTTAAGCAGGAGGAGCAGGCTGCCGAGGAGCGCAAAGAAGAGCGCCACCACAAGCTCTAGGGCAAGCTGCCGAGGATGTGCCAAGGCACCGTTGGCCAAGCGCGGGCGCGCCGCGCCCATCGCACAAGCCACCCCTCTCCCGCCCCTCGCCTACTTACGCACCGCCCCTCCAATAAACGCGTTATCATCTTGACCCATGAACATACGTTAGGAGCAATCATGCCAAACGAGAACAGCTACGAAGTCGCGCTGCAAAAGAGCAACGCCATTCGCGAGGGCCTGACCAAAACGCCCGAGAAGTTCACCATGCTCACCGGCGACCGCCCCACCGGCCGTTTGCACCTGGGCCACTACTTCGGTACCCTCAAGGGCCGTGTTGAGCTGCAGAACATGGGCGCCAAGACCAACGTGCTCATCGCCGACTACCAGGTCATCACTGACCGCGACACGACCGAGCACATCCAGGACAACGTGTACAACATGGTCATGGACTACCTTGCCTGCGGTATCGACCCCGACAAGACCATGATCTACGCGCACTCCGCCGTGCCTGCCGCCAACCAGCTCATGCTGCCGTTCCTGTCGCTGGTGTCCGAGGCCGAGCTGGCGCGCAACCCCACGGTCAAGGCCGAGATGGAGGCCTCGGGCCATGAGCTTACCGGCCTTCTGCTCACCTACCCGGTGCATCAGGCCTGCGACATCCTGTTCTGCAAGGGCAATGTGGTGCCCGTCGGTCGCGACCAGCTGCCGCACATCGAGCTCACCCGCACCATCGCCCGCCGCTTTAACAACCGCTACGGCAAGGTGTTCCCCGAGGTCGATGCACTGCTGTCCGAGACCCCGCTGCTGCCCGGCCTGGACGGCCGCAAGATGAGCAAGAGCTACGGCAACGCCATCAACATCTCGATGACCGCTGAGGAGACGGCCAAGCGCATCAAGAAGAGCCAGACCGACTCTGAGCGCATGATCACGTTCGATCCCGAGAACCGCCCCGGCGTGTCCGGTTTGCTTTCGACGGCCGCCATCTGCACCGGTCGCTCCGAGGTCGAAATTGCCGAGGAGATTGGCATGGGCGGCTCCGGCCAGCTCAAGAAGTACGTGACCGAGGCCGTCAACGAGTACTTCGCACCTATCCGCGAGCGTCGTCAGCGCTACGAGAACGATCTGGATTACGTGAAGGACGTGCTGCACGAGGGCAACCGTCGCGCCAACGAGATCGCCGAGCAGACCCTGGCAGAGGTTCAGGACGCCATGGGCATGGTGTACTAGGCAAAGCGCCTTCGCACAACATAGACGGTGAGGCCGAATCCTCACCGAAACAGGAACAGGCCCGCTGGCAGATAGTTGCCAGCGGGCCTGTTCCCGAAGTACACCGTTGAATCGCACAGAGGGGAGGGATGCGAATCAAACTCAACAGGGCAGGCTTTTTCATCGCCTATTGCCTGCTCCGTTGCTGAAACCAATATAGTTCACCGTGGTTTACTTTCTAGCGTCATTATGCGCCGCCATACCTTCTCCATAAGTTAGCTCCGGTAAACCTTCACAGACCTAAACCACTGCAGGGGGCAGGCACCTTTGTGGTGGTTTTGGCGATCCGGCCGCTAAAGCCCCGCCGGCCAGCGGCAAGAAGCAAGGTCGACGTGCATAGGATCGGCAAACACCACGCCCTCCCCCAGCAGAAGTTCACGTTGAGCATCGGGGCCACCAAAGGCAAAGCCCTCACAGATACGGCCGTCGGCAAACACCACGCGATGACAGGGAATTTGGCCAGGGCGCGGATTACTATGCAGGGCATACCCCACGTACCGCGCACTTCGTGGACGACCGGCAAGCAGCGCCACCTGACCATACGTGGCGACCATCCCCTCGGGGATCTGCTCGACCACCTCGTACACCCGTTCAAAAAAGCCCTCAGACGCCATTGCTCGCTCCCTTCCACCCGGAAAAGCATAAACCACCACAAAGGTGCCTGTCCCCTTTGTGGTGGTTTATGGCAGGTCGGTTAGTTGGCGGGCTGGAAGAAGGCTACGGCGACGGCGCCGGGGCCTACGTGGGTGCCGATGGTGGCGCCAATGGTGTGAACGGGCAGTTCGCCCTCGGTGTGGCCAGCCCACAGTGCCGCGCTGTCCTCGATATACTTCTTGAGCACCGCATCCGAAAGGCCCGTATAGCCCAGCGCCAGCGGCATGGAAAAGTCGATGCCGCCTGACTTTTCGACCTTTTGGTTCAGCAGGTTGCGGCCGTTCTTGGAACCGCGCGCCTTGCCCAGCTGCACGATCAGACCGTGCTCGACAGCCACCACGGGCTTCACATTGAGCAGCGTGCCCACAGCGCCGGCCGCAGCAGACAGACGACCGCCGCGCACCAGATACTCCAGCGTCTCGAGCAGGCCGATAACCACCACACGGTCGCGCACGGCCTCGACGGCCGCCGCGATCTGGGCCGCACTACGGCCCTCGTCCACCAGGCGCAGGGCATACTCGACCAGAACGCGCTCACCCAGGGTGACGTTGTTGCTGTCTACCACGTACACGTCGCCGCCCGGCGCCTCGGCAAGTGCGGTACGGGCACTCTGATTGGTGCCTGATAGCTTAGCGCCCACGGTAATAATCACAGCCTCATCGCCGGCTTCACGCGCCTCGGCAATCGCCTGCGAAAACGCGTACGGGTTGACCTGGCCGGTCTTGGGCAGCTCATCGCGCTCCACGAGCATCTCGTAAAAGCGCTGGTGATCGATGTCGATGCCATCCATGTACACATCGGTGCCAAAGGTAACGGACAGCGGCAAAACGGCCAGTGCCGGGTGCTCCGCCGGCGTCATATCGCTCGCGGAATCGGTAATAATACGAATGGACATAGCGAATCCTTTCTTGCGCGGACCTCGCGCGGGGAATTTTGACAGCAATGCCCCGGCACGGTATACGCGCTCAAACGGGACTATGCAGTTGTTAATTGAAAGCAAATACCTTGGTAGCCTTAGATCTCGCGCAAGGTGTTGAGAATCGTACGCAGCGACGCATACATCTGCTCGCGCTGCTCCACACCCATGGCCTTGCCGGTGGTGTCGAGCACTTCGCGAATGATGCGATCGGCCTCGCTCATGCTCTCGCCGCCCAGGGCAGTCAGGCGAACCGGAGCGCGGTACTTGACGGCAGCATCGCCCGAGTCGTCGACCTCGACGTAGCCGCCCTCCTCCAGATGTGCCAGTGTGCGCGAAACGGCGGCACGGGTAACGCCGGCCATGCGGGCGAGGTCGGCGCCAGTCAGGCCGTCCTTGCTGCGCTCAAGATAGTACAGGCACATAACGTCGGAGCCCTTGAGACCCAGCCTTGCGCCCTCAGACGTCTTAATGCGCTGGATCTCCTTGTAGAGTCCGCTGATCAGTCCGACAAAGTCCTCGAAACGTGTCTCGTCGCTCTGCTGCATGGGAGACGACCGCCTTTCGCTTGCATAATGCTAACGGGTAAACATCTTAGCCGTATCCAGCGACCGCCGGCCCTGCGTGCCTCATTTGTTGACCCATCAACATAAAAATCACCACAAAGGACAGGTGCCTTTGTGGTGATTTTGGGCATCAATAGGTTCTAGGCGCCGCTACAGCTCCACACAGGGATTGTCGCGGGTCACAAGCGTCTTAACGACAACCGTCGCTCCCAAATAGCGCTCAAGCAGCTCGGCTAAGCGATCGATGGCGGCCTGGCAGTCCCCCATGCGCTCGGGCTCTACGCACTCAATCGCCAGGAACGCATCGGCCGAATCATCGGACAGCGCCGTGCGAACGCCGTCACGCCAGTTCCAGCAGCGGCACACAGCGCCCGCATCATCGATGTAGGCGAGCTCGCCGGGCAGCGTCGGATCGTCCGCCTCCTCGCCAAGCGGCAAGAACGCATCGCCACCGTCGGTCACCTTCAAGCGAAGGTCTCCCTCGATTGCATGCAGATCCTCGCCTCCCACGGGCAGCGCGTAGGTCAACGACACCGTGTTGTAGATGTCCACCGCGGGCGTAATGTGGCCCACCGGCTTGCCTTTGAGCACGCGTTTGAGCAGGTTCTCGATTGAGCAACGCGCGCCCTTTTTGGTCTTGAACAGACGATAGGCCTCGCGCCATGCCTTGACCGGCGCGTTCTCGCTGATGGTATCGCTAGTCAGATGACGCTCCGCATCGATATTGGCGCGGTCGAGCAACGCCGCAATCGCATCCACGTCCTCTTGAGGAATCTGAGCCGTGGGCTTCATGCCCTCCACGACCACAACACCGACCGCCGCCTGCGGAAACAACTCCCAGAATGAATCCTCGGCAATAAAGCTCTTCATACGCTCTCCCTTCATTGTGCGCGCCCGAGTGAGGGCGCCTAAACAAAAAGCGCCCTTACAACGGCCACCTTCAAAGTCCTACGGTGCCGCCACAAGAGCGCTTGCGCTGTCCCCATCCGGAGAAGGGGACGATATGTCAGGCGTATTGTAACCCGAGTCAACCGCTCGAGCAAAACCACCACAAAGGTGTCCCCTTTGTGGTGGTTTTACAGGCGAAGTCCCAGCAGGCCGCGGCCGCGGTGACGGGCCTCGGCGGGCACCTGGGCGTGCGGGCCAGCGGCCTTGACGGACTCGGGCAGGTGCGAGTACTTCTTCTCGAAGTTCTCCTCGAACATCACCGCCAGGTTGTGCTCGGCCTCGTCGTAGCGCGCGGTGCTCTGCCAGTACTGGCGCGGCACCAGGATGCCATCGGGCACACCGTGGCACGTCGTGGGAATGTCGACGTTAAAGATGTCGTCGTGCACGAACTCGCTGTCCTCGATGGTGCCGTCGAGGGCGCGCGCGACCAGCGAGCGCGTGTAGGCCAGCTCGATGCGATGACCCACGCCGTAGCCGCCGCCGATCCAGCCGGTGTTGACCAGGTACACGCGTGTGCGGCCGTCGGCAATACGCTCGCCGAGCATCTTGGCGTAAACCATGGGGTCGAGCGGCATAAACGGCTCGCCGAACAGCGAAGAGAACGTGGGCGTGGGCTCGGTAACGCCGACCTCGGTGCCGGGAATCTTAGCCGTAAAGCCCGTCACAAAGTGGTACATGGCGGCGTCGGCCGTCAGACGCGAGATGGGCGGCAGTACGCCAAAGGCATCGCAAGTCAGGAACAGCACGACGCTCGGGGTGGTGCCCATGCCCTTGGTCCACGCGTTGGGAATGTGCTCCACGGGATAGGCCACGCGCGTGTTGTGCGTAATCGAGATGTCATCGTAGTTGGGCTTGCGGTTCTCGTCGAGCACCACGTTTTCGCAGATTGCGCCAAAGCGGACAGCGTTGAAGATCTCAGGCTCGTGGAAGGCGTCCAGGCCCTCGCATTTTGCGTAGCAGCCACCCTCGATGTTGAAGATGCCCATGTCGGACCAACCGTGCTCGTCATCGCCGATCAGCAGGCGCGTGGGATTGGCCGAAAGCGTGGTCTTGCCGGTGCCGGACAGGCCAAAGAACACGGCGGTCTCGTGCGTGACGGGATCCATGCTGGCCGAGCAGTGCATGGGCAGCACGTCGTCCTCGACGGGCAGCAGATAGTTCATGACGCTAAAGATCGACTTTTTAATCTCGCCGGAGTAACCGGTGCCGGCGACCAGAATCACGCGCTCCTGGAAGTTGATGACCACGGCGGCGCTGGAGTTGAGGCCCTTGATGGCGGGATCGCACTGGTACCCGGGTGCCGCGAGCACGCAAAAGTCCGGCTCGCCGGTGCGCGCAATTTCGCGAGCGAGCGGACGGGCGAGCATCTGCTTAATAAAGAGTGCCTGGCTGGCACGCTCGCAGGCAACGAGCAGTCGACGCGTGTGGTTGCGGTCGGCACCTGCCATGCCGCGGGTGACGAACACGTCGCGCTCGTTGAGATAGTCGACGATACCGGCCTTGATGACCTCATAGCTCTCGACGGACAGCGGGCGGTTGACCGCGCCCCAGGCAATCTTGTCGTGAACATCGGGGGTGTCAACGATAAAGCGATCGTTGGGAGAACGGCCGGTACGCTCCCCCGTCTCGATCACCAGCGCGCCGTTGGATGCCATGCGGCCTTCTTCGCGGCGGATAGCGTGCTCGACGAGCTCCGCGGCGGGTAGATCGACCAGCAGACGGGGCTGATTCTCGGCGGGATCTTCGACCAGCGTAATACCAAAGTTGGACAAAACTTCTGCAGGGGTAACACCAGGCATGGGGCCTCCTTTAAAAACGCGACACGTGGACGCGGCGCGCACTTTACTCACGTAAAGCCCGTTGTACCCGATATGCAAAAACGTTTTTGCGGCAAGGGCGGCAAGCCCGCCCAACGGTCAAAAATCGCAGGCAAGCGGCCTAGTCATTGGGGACGTTTTTAAACGACTAGTCATTGGGGACACTCTTGAACAGGCAACAGCCATGGAGTGCCCCCGGATGCCGGCGCTTAGGGACGTTCCCAAAGTACCGGCACATAAGGAACGTCCCTAAGTGCCGACTACAGCGGCAGGCCTTGGCCGAGCATGGCTATGGCGCTCATGAG
Source organism: Collinsella aerofaciens (assembly GCF_015546965.1). Lineage (GTDB taxonomy): Bacteria > Actinomycetota > Coriobacteriia > Coriobacteriales > Coriobacteriaceae > Collinsella > Collinsella aerofaciens_X. The sequence goes on along the minus strand of NZ_JADMUF010000002.1, from coordinate 61,542 downwards.
GACCAGCATGCCGGCGGCGTAGGGCAGGACGGCGCCCAAGAGCTCGGCATCCTTGCCGCGGACGTGGACAGCAGCCAAACCGATCGCGAGCGTCTGTGGCGAGATCATCTTACCGGCAGCAACGCCCAGTGCGTTCAGCGCGACCATCCAGTAGTCGCTCACGCCCAGCGCCGTTGCGGCCTGGCTCTGGATGGGGCCAAACAGCATGCCCGAAGACGTGCCCGAACCGGTAACGAACGCACCGACGGCACCGATCCACGGAGCCAGAATCGGGTACAGCCCACCGGCGACGGCGATGCAAAACGCACTGATAGACGAAATCATGCCCGCATAGCCCATCACCTTGGCGCAACCCAACACCGAAAGCATGGTGATCACCGTCGGCATCATCTGCTTGACGGTCGCGGCCAGCACCTCGCCCATCAGGCGCGGCGAAGCACCCTGAATCGCGCCACCGACAAACGCAGCCAGGAAAATCCAAACACCCGGCGTGTTGATCCACGAAAACGTAAGCGTACCGGGGTTCTCGCCGCAATACACCTGCACGTGGCTCGCAAACGGAGCGAGCGCGGCATGCACGGCGGGCACCAGGTTGGAGGTACCCAGCAGTAGCACAAAGATCAGGATGAAGCACGACCAGGCAGAAAGCGCCGACTTAACGGTAAGCTGCTCGCCGGCCTCGATATTCATATGGAAGCGCGCATCCAGGTGGCCGGACTTCTCGGCGCGCATGGCAAGCGCAGCGGTCAGTGCGAGCGACACGATAGAGCCCACGACCACGGCAAGCTCGGGACCAACAAACATGGCAACAACCAGGGCCGCGCCGACAAAGGACGCGCCAGAGAGCAGCGCGATACCGGCCACGCCATGCAGACGTTCGCCCACGCTCGCAACATTGCCCCGATCGTCGGCCACGCGACCCGCGACCAGCACAATGAGCAGCGGCATCACCACAAAGAACGGCGCGAGCTGCACCAGCTGAACGGTCGCCAGGTGCAGGGAATCCAGACCCACCAGATCGGCAACGGACACCGTCGGGATGCCGATGGAGCCGTAGGGCGTGGGCACGCCGTTGGCCAGCAGGCAGATGAGCACGGCGGGGACAGCCTCAAAGCCCAGGCCCGCGAGCATGCCGGCGGGGATGGCGACGGCGGTACCAAAGCCGGCCATACCCTCCATAAAGCCGCCGAAGCACCAAGCCACGAGCAGCGCCAGCAGACGGCGGTCGCTGCTGATGGAGGTGATCATGCTGCCGATCACGTCCATGGCGCCCGTCCGCACGCACAGGTTATACGTAAAGACCGCGGCGATAATCACCAGCACGATCGGCCACAGGGCCATCAAAAAGCCCTCGAGCGAGGCCGTGGCGATCTGCGCCACCGACAGGTGCCACCACGCAAAGGCAAGCACGCACGAAAGAACAAACGAGCCGATGGCAGCTTTCCAGGCCGGCCATTTAAAGCACAGCAGCATCACGACAAGCCAGATGATCGGCACAAGAGCCAGCAAAAATGCGGCGACGTCCATGGGTAAAAGCTCCTTGGTACCGCGAAGGCGGCATCGGGGTGTCACAAAACCTCAACAGAATACCGCACGCTTACCGACAAATTGCTGCCGCCTGCCGAATATATTGAACAATCTGTTCAAAAACACGAACCGACACTGTCGCGACTATACTAAGGCGCAGCAATAGAAAGGAACCGCCTTGAGCATCACGCCCCTCGATAGCATCCGTCGCGCCATAGCCCGCCGCAACGGCGTCGCCGACCCCACCGTATCGGGCAGCGGGGCGCACGGGCAGGGCGGACGCATCGAGAACGGCCTGTTTCCCGCCTCGCACACCGCCGAGGAGCTTGCACGCATCCAGGAGCTGAGCCAGCGCAACGCCGGCGGCCCCGACAGCAGCCAGGCCACGCGCCGTCGCCGCGAGCACGACCGCGAGCCGGGCCCCATCCGTCGCATGGTCAACGCCTGGTGGAACCGCCTGCTCGGAGCTGTCTACGGCGGCGGCTTCTCCACGCAAGAAGCCGAGTACGAAGATCACGCCACCCGTCGCGACTACCTTTGGAATACCCTGGGCACCGCCGTATGGGGCATGGCGTTTCCGCTGCTCACCATTGTGTCGACGCAGCTCGTGGGCGCCGAGGAGGCCGGCAAGTTCTCCATCGCCTTTGTCACCGGCACCCTCATCATGATCGCGTGCAACTACGGAGTGCGAAACTTTCAGGTCTCGGACATCGACGAAAAGACGTCCTTCGCCTCCTACCAACTCAACCGCTGGCTCTGCGGAGCGCTCGCGCTGGCATGCGGCCTGGTATACAGCAGCGCCCGCGGCTACGATGCGCAGATGGCCACGATCGGCCTGGGCGTCTACCTCTATAAGGTGATCGACGGCGTGGCGGACGTGTACGAGGGCCGCCTGCAGCAGGCCGATAAGCTCTACCTGGCCGGCATGAGCCAAACGCTGCGTTCCGCCGGCGTCATTGCGGTCTTTAGCGTGGCACTGTTCCTCACGCGCAGCATGCCCATCGCGGCTATGGCCATGGGTATCACCGCCATCGCCTCGCTCGTGCTGGTCACCGCGCCGCTCGCCCTGCTCGAGACCGAAAAATCGCGTCACGTGAGCCTGCGCGAGGTCGGCCACCTGTTTGTCCAGTGCGCTCCGCTCTTTGGTGCACTGTTCCTGTTCAACCTTATCGAGAGCATGCCCAAGTTCGTGATGGAGGGCACGCTGGCCTACAAGTATCAGCTGTACTTTAATGCCCTGTTCTTTCCCGCGCAGGCCATTTTGCTGAGTATTGGATTTATCTATAAACCGCAGCTTCTGCGCCTGTCGAGCATTTGGGCGAATCCGCGCAAGCGTCGCCGCTTTGACTTGATTATTGTTGCTGTTATGGCACTGATCGTGGTTATTACCGGCGCGTGCGCCGCATTTATGGCGGGGCCCGGCATCCCCATCATGAACTTTATGTACGGCCTTAACTTTGAGCGTTACCGCACGCTGGCACTGCTGATGGTTGTCGCCGGCGGCGTCACCGCGGCCATCGACTTTATCTACGCCATTATCACGGTGCTGCGCCACGCTGGAGACGTCACCAAGATCTACCTGATCTGTTTTACCGTGAGCGTGGTGCTGCCGGTGATCCTGATTAAGCTGCTGGGTCTGATGGGCGCTGTAGTGAGCTACCTAGCCATCATGGCCCTACTCCTGGTGCTGCTGATAATCGAGTACGCCCACATCCGCCAACGCATCGAGCGCGACCGCAACCCATACGGCGCCTAATTAGCTGCCCCGGTCACCGGAATTTGCGATGGAATCGCCCCGGCTGGGGTCTCGTTGAAGACAATATGCATCACGTAAAACTAAGTGAGTAGACTTTTATCGAATCCTTGACCACACCAACAAAGCACAAGCCTGTGACCTGCGGTTTTATTGAAGCAAATATGTTGGATGCTCGGCATTTCCAAAAAAGTCTACTCACTTAGCCAGCGGGCAGCCAAATGATTATTTAATCCCCGTCCCAGAGAAATCAATTAGCGGGCAGAAGGGCAAAAGTAGTCAAAAAAGCCCCGTCCCAAATTAGCTACCACTTGCATCGATTATTCGCCCGGGTTGATGTTCGCGTAGAACTCCGCCCCGTCGTCCAGGCGCAGGATGCCCACGCGGCCGAACTCGGAGCCGGTAGCGGCGGCGCAGTCGATGTCGATGCGATCGGGCACACCGGCAGTGTCCTCGCCGCCCAAGCGCACAATCTGTCCTCGTCCCGATTCCTCATCGAGCCCCGCCAGACCACCGACCTCGCAATAGCGCCCAAGCGATACCGTGGGCGTGTGACCGCTCACCACCACCGGACCCCTGCCCTCGGAAGAAAGCAGCCCGGTCGGCACATCCCAATAGCCGTGACGAATCCACAGCAGGTCATCGGACGACTGCACCGCGAGCATCTGCTGCAGCAGCTCGCGATCGGCATCGACCGCTCCAACGCCGTCGCCGCAATCGACACCATGCTCAAGCAAAAACGCATGCGCCGCCTTCATCTCGATTCCAGCATGTACCAGCAGATACGGGCGCTCCTCGGTCTCGACCACCGCGTAGAGCGGCAGCGCGGCCATCCATCGCACGAGCTCCTCGTATGCCTCAAATTCCATGTCGTTGAGCTGCTCGCGCGTCGTCCAGCCACCGTTGATATCCCAGGTCTCGGCATCGAGCGGATCCTGGCCAATGATGGCATCGAGCATGATCTGCTCGTGATTACCCTTGAGCACGCGGGCGTTGGGCAGCGAGCGCACGAGCTTAATAACGCCGACCGGATCGGGCCCGCGATCGATCATGTCGCCCAGCACGTACAGCGTGTCGTCGGACGTCAACGAGATCTTAGACAGGGCCTCGTCAAGCGCACGCACGTGCCCGTGAGCGTCAGATGTCACATAGATCGCCATGGTACGCCTCTCCTTGCATTGCGGCCGAAGCCCGGTTCCGCAACTAAAACTTCAAGTTGAACTTAAACGTTACCCATTGTACTCCGTTGCAATAAAGCTGGAAAGGGTTTCCGAGCAGAGGCAAAGACGGCAGCCGTCTATGACGATATCGCGCACGCCCGCAATCCAACCCCATAAACCCACCATCTTTGGGTACAAATAACCGCAGGCAACTGACCGTGCCACGCCAACCACCCAGGAGCGGACACCATCTATGAACCAGATCCTTCTCTTTATCGGCCTCGTCATCATTTTGTGCCTGACCATCAAACCCGTCGGCAAAAAACTCCCCTTCCCCACCCTGCTCATCTTTATCGCGCTCGGCATGCTGTTGGGCGTCAACGGCCCGGCGCATATCGACTTTAGCGACTATGCGCTCACCGAAACCGTCTGCAGCACGGCGCTGCTGTTCATCATGTTCTACGGCGGCTTTAACACCAATATCGACCGTGCCAAACCCGTCGCTGTGCCGGCGGTGCTGCTGAGCACGCTCGGCGTCGTCATCACTGCCGGCATCACCGGCGTGTTCGCCCGCTTCGCGCTGGGGTTCAACTGGATTGACGGCCTGCTGTTGGGATCGGTCGTGGCATCCACCGACGCGGCCAGCGTCTTTAGCGTGCTGCGCGAGCACAACCTGTCGCTGAGGGGCGGCACCGACTCGCTACTCGAGGTCGAATCGGGCTCCAACGACCCCGTCGCCTACATGCTCACCGCCGTGCTCGCCACACTCGCGGCCGGCGGCGACATTAATATCCCCATGCTGCTCGCCAAGCAGATCATCCTGGGCGTGGGCTTGGGCCTTGTCATCGGCTGGGCAAGCGCACGGCTGATCGAGCGTGCACATGCAACAGCCGAGGGCGCACACACCATCTTTTTGTTCGCCGTGGCAATCGTCGCCTACGCCCTGCCGAGCTACCTGGGCGGCAACGGTTTTTTGTCCGTGTACCTGGCCGGCATCGTGCTGGGCGCGAGCGACATCACCGACAAGGTCGAGTTGGCGCATTTCTTCGACACCCTTACCGAAATGGCCGAGATGACCATCTTCTTTTTGCTCGGCCTGCTCGTGACGCCCGCCCGCCTGCCGCAAATGCTGCTGCCGGGCCTGGCGCTCATGGCGTTTATGCTCCTCGTGAGCCGCCCCATCGCCGTCGGCCTGTTGCTAGCGCCCTTTAAGACGAACCCCCGCCAGGTAGCGCTCGTAAGCTGGGCGGGCCTGCGCGGTGCGGCTTCGGTCGTGTTTAGTCTCTTTGCCGTGGTGGCCGGTGTTCCCGGTGGGCACGATCTGTTTGACCTGGTATTTGTGATTGCCGTGTCGAGCATTGTGGTGCAAGGCTCGCTGCTGCCGGCGGTGGCGAAAAAGCTCGACATGATCGATGCGGAAGGCGATGTCCGCCGCACCTTTAACGACTACCGCGACGAAGACGGCATGTCGTTCGTTAAGCTCAAGGTGGGCGCGGGGCATCCGTTTGCCGGACGCTCGCTCGCGGACATTGGCAGCGCGACGAACATGCTGGTGGTCTTGGTGCTGCGCGACGGCGCCCATCCGGTGTTACCCAACGGCGATACCGTAATTGAAGAAGGCGACCTGTTGGTTATGGCCGCGCCGACGTTTGAAGAGCGTGCCGAGGTTACGCTGCGCGAAGTCACCGTGACACCCCACGGTCGTCTGGCCGGCCAGCGCCTGCGCGACGTGCCGCAAGGCAAGCACCCGTTTATTGTGGTGATGCTCAAGCGCGACGGCCAAACGATTATCCCCGACGGAAACACCCTCATATACGTCGGCGACGAAGCCGTCATCGCCACGCTCGCGTCGTAGCTACCCCGCTCCTCCTAAGTTGCGGTGATATAGGGACTGTTTATGCGCTCAAAAGCGCAATTAAGTCCCCATTTCACCGCAACTTATTGAGGGGATGGGATTGAGGGGCGGCTGTGGTTACCAGCCCTCGTCCGTGCCGTAGCCGTCGTCCGCGACGTCAACGGCAAAGTTTCGGAGGTCGAGGCCTTCGCGTTCGGCTCGAGCTAGGAGCTCTTGGGGCGACTCGTCCACGATATCCATCACGTCGAGCATGGCCGCCGGAATACCCACTCCAGCCGCGCTCCCCGCGCGGTCGAGCAAGCCCTCGCGCAGCTGATCCACATCGACATTGATCTTCAAGGTGAAACCTCCTGCTGGGCAACCGCAACCACATAACCCGAGCACCACAAATGAGATGCAATAAATCTCAGACAACGCCATAATAAGTCATTGACCATCAAGGGGGGTTGTGGACAATGGACAAGCTCGATGCCATGACGGCGCAAGTCAGAGATTTTTGCGACGCACGCGACTGGCGCAAATATCACACGCCGAAAGAGCTCGCCATCGGCATGGCAACTGAGTCCTCAGAACTCCTTCAGCTCTTTCGTTTTATGAGCGATGAGCGCATTGCGGAGATGTTCGAAGACGCCGAGCAACGCCAAGCTATCGAAGACGAAGTCGCCGACACGCTCCTTTTCCTCCTGCGATTTACCGACCTCAACGACATCGACCTGCCAGCGGCGCTCTCGTCCAAACTCAAACGCAACGGCGAGCGCTACTCCATCGACACCGGCTCCAACGAATACAGAAAAGCGGGCCACCATGAGTAACGAGTTCGCCCTTCGGCAATATACGCTTCCCCTACCCCAGCCCTTTGAGACAAGTGAATCGTTGCAGGATTTTGGCACGCCAAAGCCCGGAGCTCACCATGACGAAAGCTGGCCCGTTCTCTACATCCTGACTAACAGCAAAAACAAAACGGCGTACATCGGGCAAACGACCAATTATCGGCGCCGCATGAAGCAGCACGCCGCAAACGTTGACAAAGACTTCGACCGCACCCTTTTGATCGACAATCCCACTTTCAATCAGTCCGCGACATTTGAGTTTGAAAACAGGCTCATTGAACTGTTCTGCGCTGACGAAAAATACCAGGTAACCAACGCCAACAATGGTTACGCCCAGTTCGATTATTTTGAGCGGCCTCAGTATCGACAGAAGTTCCGAGACCTCTGGACGAAGCTCCGAAAAGAGAACTACGCAATCCATCCCATCGAAGAGCTCGAGAACTCGGACCTCTTTAAGTTCTCGCCTTTCAAGACGCTCACGCCCGATCAATACGAAACGATCGAGACGATTTACAAGCGTCTCGAACAGGAACATGAAGACATTAAACATGGCGGCCCTAAAAGAAAGCGAGTAACCGTCGTTAACGGCGCGCCGGGAACAGGCAAAACGATTCTGGCCATCAGTCTGATGTTCAAAATCAAAAACGAGCCCAATCTCGCCGATCTGCGAGTTGGCTTCGTAACGCCCATGGAGTCTCTGAGCAAGACACTCAAAAAGCTCACGCACTTCCTTCCCGGGTTAAAGCCCGGCGACATCCTGAGCCCCAGCGATGTCACCAAAAACGATCGGTATGACATCTTACTTGTCGACGAGGCACACCGACTGGGAAACTACTTGACCGCCGGCGCCGGCATCGGAGCTTTTTACAACACTTGTGAACGACTCGACTTGCCGCGCACGAGCAGCCAGGTGGATTGGATTTTCAAATGCTGTGACAAGGCATATCTGTTTTATGACCCCAAACAGCAGGTTCGCGCGTCCGGACTCAACCGAGACGGCCTTGAGCAGCGACTTAATCAGCTTGAGGAAGCGGGAATCGAGACCGAAGAATTCAATTTGAGTACCCAAATGCGCGTGCGTGGCGGCGATGAGTACCTCGATTTTGTATACGACTTGCTCGATAACAAGGCATACATGCATGCCGGCATGAAGTTTGATGAGCTCTTTGCCTCGGAGCCCTACGACTCGCGAACCGGCGACCCGAACAGCGATATCCCCAGGTATCAGCTTGGCATCGTCGACCGGTTTGAGGATTTCTGTTCCCTGCAGCAAGCCAAGGAAGAAGAAGTTGGTCTATCCCGCATGACGGCAGGCTTTGCGTGGAAGTGGGAAACGAAGAAACACAAAGACGCTTTCGACATCGTCATCGAGGGTATCCCCAAACGCTGGAACTCAACCCAAAAGGATTGGGTTAATTCTGCCAACGCCGTCAACGAGGTCGGATGCATCCACACAGTACAGGGCTACGACCTCAACTACGGCTTCGTAATTCTGGGACCAGACATTTACTACGACGGCGATAAAGGAGCCGTCTGCGTTAACAAAGCGAACTTCAAAGATGCAGTCGCAAAGAAAAAAGCAGGCGACGATGATCTGCGAAAGATCATCGTCAACGCCTACTATGTCCTCATGACGCGTGGCATGCTGGGAACGTTTCTTTATGTATGCGACCCGGCGCTCAAGGAGTATTTGTCACGGTATATCCCGGTGATATAGACCTAGCGACCGTCCTCCCCCATGTAACAACCCTGTAAATCATAGCGGCGCACTCGGGTTTTGCTGTGATGCGGTCGCGCCCGATGCTGCACTGTGCTAAAGTATCCCGAACGTTCAAACGACTATGAGGGGGACCTAGAAGATGGCACGTGTGCACAACTTCTCAGCAGGCCCGGCCGCACTGCCCACCAGCGTGCTCGCCGAGATCGCCGACGAGATGATGGACTACCGCGGTTGCGGCATGTCCGTGCTCGAGATGAGCCATCGATCTAGTATGTACCAGCAGATCATCGACGACGCCGAGGCAACCCTGCGCCGCCTGTTGAACATCCCCGACAACTACCGCGTCCTGTTTTTGCAGGGCGGCGCCACGCTGCAGTTCGCGGGCATCCCGATGAACCTCATGCGCCGCGGCCGCGCCGGCTACGTCGTGACCGGCAACTTTGCCAACAAGGCATACAAGGAGGCCGCCAAGTACGGCGAGGCCGTGCTGCTCGCGAGCTCCGAGGACACCAACTTCGACCGCATTCCCAACATGGCCGACATCAACGCGCGCATTGCCGCCGAGGCCGCGGGCGACGGGCTCGACTACGTCTACATCTGCCAGAACAACACCATCTTTGGCACCATGTTCCACGAGCTGCCCGATTGCGGCGACGTGCCGCTGGTCGCCGACGTCTCGAGCTGCTTCCTGTCGCAGCCGCTCGACGTCGAGCGCTACGGGCTCATCTATGCCGGCGCGCAGAAAAACGCCGGTGCCGCAGGCGTGACCGTGGTTATCGTGCGCGACGACCTTATCGCCGATGGCCCCGCCTTTGCGCAGACGCCGCAGTACATGGACCTTAAGACCCAGGCCGCCAAGGGCTCCATGCTCAACACGCCCAACACCTTTGGCATCTACGTGTGCGGCAAGGTGTTCCGCTGGGTTGAGCAGACCGGTGGACTTGCCGCCATGGCCGAGCGCAACTGGGCCAAGGCCAACCTGCTCTACGACCTGCTCGAAAACAGCGAACTGTTCCACGGCACCACGCAGGCAGACAGCCGATCCATCGCCAACGTCACGTTCCGCACCGGCGACGCCGAGCTCGACGCCGCCTTTGTCGCGGGCGCGGCCGAGCACCAGATCCAAAACGTCAAGGGCCATCGCCTCGTCGGCGGCATGCGCGCCAGCGTATACAACGCCGTGACCATGGAGGACGTACAGGCGCTGGCCACGTACATGAAGGACTTCGAAGCGCAGCAGAGTTTGAGTCCGCGATCTAACTAGCCTGCAACACGCGGGCCGACCAGCCACCTCAGGCCACCCTGTTTACATCAAAACCTGCTAAGGAGTTTTTCCATGCGTAAGATCAAGACCATCGACGACATCACCAAAGACGGCAAAGTCGAGTTTGGCGAGGGCTACGAGTTTGTGGACACCGCCGAGAAGGCCGACGCCATCCTGATGCGCTCGACCGACCTGCACGGCTACGAGCTGCCCGAGGGCATCCGCGCCATCGCCCGCTGCGGCGCCGGCGTCAACAACATCCCCGTCGAGGAGTACGCCAAGAAGGGCGTCGTCGTCTTTAACTCCCCCGGCGCCAACAGCAACGCCGTCAAGGAGCTCGTCCTGGGCATGCTGGTGCTCTCGAGCCGCGGCGTGGTGCAATCGATGAACTGGGTGCGCGACAACGCCGACGATCCCGAGATTCAGGTCGATGCCGAGAAGGCCAAGAAGGCCTTTGTGGGCCGCGAGCTCAAGGGCAAGCGCATCGGCGTCATCGGCCTGGGCAACGTGGGCTCCAAGGTCGCCAACGCCTGCGTCGACCTGGGCATGGACGTTTACGGCTACGACCCGTTCATTTCCGTCGAGCACGCATGGGTGCTGAGCCGCGAGGTGCAGCGTGTGGGCACGCTCGAGGACCTGTGCCGCGGCTGCGACTACCTTACCGTACACGTGCCCAGCAAGGCCGACACCATCGGCATGATCAGCACCCAGCAGATCGATCTGCTGGCCCCGGGCGCCGTGCTCATCAACTACGCGCGCGAGACCATTATCGACGAAGATGCCGTCGACGCCGCCTTGCGCGAGGGCAAGCTCAGCTGGTTTAGCTGCGACTTTGCCACACCCAAGACGGTCAAGATGCCCAATACGTTTATCACCACGCACTCGGGCGCAGGCACCGGCGAGGCCGAGGCCAACTGCGCCGACATGGCCATCAGCGAGCTCAAGGATTACCTGGAGAACGGTAACATCGCGCACAGTGTCAACTACCCCGCCTGCAGCATGGGCAAGGCGCGCGCCGCGAGCCGCATCGCCTGCCTGCATGCCAACGTGCCCAACATGATCGGCCAGATCACAGCCATCCTGGCCAAGGACAACGCCAACGTGCAGCGCATGACCAACGAGTCCGCCGGCGAGAACGCCTACACCATGTTCGACACCGACGAGCACCTGAACAGCAGCACGATCGAGGCGCTCAAGCAGATTCCGTCGATGTATCGCGTACGCGTGATTAAATAGCGCCGGCTGATCTGACGGGCAGTTCCCCATGTGGCCTGCCCGTCGCTGACATTGAATGCCCGCGGGGGCGCCTTTCGCACGAGAGGCGTCCCCGTTTTTGTGAGCCCTCCATTAAATGCACCGAGCCGCTTCTTGGCATACAATCTGTATGTTGACCTAACTATCTGTGAGGTGCCTATGGTTGATACAGATTTTGCTTGGCGGCTTACGCAAGGGCTCGTGCGGATCGACAGTTCCGACCCAGGTGCGTATGAGGGCGAGATTGAACGCTATATCAAAGCGTTGGTTGAGGAACGGTTGGCGCAGCTGAGCCATCCGGTACTCGATGCCGTGCAGATTGCAGAGCACGAAGTACTCCCCGGACGCCGCAATCTAATGGTCACCGTGCCGGGCCAAAGCGACGAGCCGCGACTCGTCTATATCTGCCATATGGATACCGTTACGCTGGGCGACGGCTGGGATGCGGACATTACGCCGCTCGGGGCGGTCGTGCGCGACGGCAAACTCTACGGCCGCGGTGCCTGCGATATGAAGGGTGGCCTGGCCTGCGCCATTGCCGCACTTGTCCATGCACTCGAGCGCGTAGCAGCAGAGGGCGAGCTGCCCCGACGCGGCTTTTCGCTCATCTGCTCGGTCGACGAGGAAGATTTTATGCGTGGCTCAGAGGCCGCGATCGATGCTGGCTGGGTCGGCTCGCGTGAATGGGTGCTGGACACCGAGCCCACCGACGGACAGATCCAGGTGGCGCACAAGGGGCGTACGTGGTTCGAAATTGAAATGACTGGCGTGACGGCGCATGCGAGCCAGCCCTGGAAGGGCGCGGATGCCGTCGCCGCCATGGCCGAGGTCGTGTGTTCGCTCCGTCGCGCGTTTATGGCGCTGCCCGCGCACGATGAGCTGGGGCCTTCGACCATCACGTTTGGCCAAATCGAGGGCGGATATCGCCCCTACGTCGTACCCGACCGCGCCAAAGTCTGGGTCGACATGCGTCTGACCCCGCCGACCGATACGGCCGCCGCGACGCGCATGGTAGAGCAGGCCATCGCCGTCGCCGAAGCCGCCGTTCCCGGTTGCCATGGCAGCTACACCGTGACGGGCGACCGCCCCGCCATCGAGCGCGACCCGAACTCTCCCCTTCTAGCAGCGCTCAAGCGTGCCGCCGATGACGTGACAGACGCGGACACGACCGTCGGCTTCTTTACCGGCTACACCGACACCGCCGTCATTGCCGGCAAGACAGGTAACCGCAATTGCATGAGCTACGGTCCCGGGTCGCTCACGCTCGCGCACAAGCCCAACGAATATGTGCCCCACGCCGATATCGTTCGCTGCCAGAACGTGCTCATCGCGCTCGCCGATAACGTGCTCTGGGACGCGAATGGGCAAGTTGGGGCATAATAAGCCGCGAACAAACCGACTCGTGCGTTAGGACCGCCCATGAAAGCACTTCCGTTTCCCTGCATCCGCCCGGCTCAGGACCGCGTGCTCGAGGCGCTGCCTGCAATGGGCAGCATCCTGAGCGGCAACGATGCCCTGCGCGGAGCCCTTGCCGATGGCCTGATGCTCAAGGACCCGGGTGCGGCGTATTACGTGTACGAATGCTCGGGCGAGCCGGGACGCGTGACGGGTGTCGTGGCGATCTGCCCGACGAGTGTACTTGCGGGCGACAAGGGCGATGCCAGCACTGACGTGGCCGCCGCCGCGCGCGCGATCGCCGAACTTAAGGTGCAGCCGCGCCCCGTGTCGCTCTCCTACGAGGCGTCGCCCGTCATGGACATCATCCTGGGCGCTGCCAAAGAAGGCGCGTCGCTCTACGCCGTCACCGACCCCGCGGGCATTACGCACCGCGCGTGGGAGGTCAAGCGCGAGGACGCCGTCGGGGCCATCCGCGCCATGCTCGACCAAGCACCGGAGCCGGCACTGGCCGACGACCCCGCCTACGCCGCCGCTCTGACCGGAGCGTCGCAGCTGCTGGCCGATGAGGCCCGTGCCGCCGGAACGTACACCGGCAAGGAGCCGTTCAACTTTACCGTTGCCGTGTTCTTCCCCGCCGCGCAGGTCAGCGGCGCCGCGCCGCAGGTTCCGACGGGTCTGCTCACGCACCAGGTCGCGCGGTTCTAGCAAGACCAGACCGCCCAGCACAAAAATCGGCAGCTCAACAAACAGAGGGCGGAGATGCAGCAGGTACATGCATCTACGCCCCTTTTGCGTCGAGAAGTTAGCCGGCGACCCGTGCCGACGCGCTCGCGTTATCCGCGCTGCGGACCCGCAGTAGCCACGAGCGGTTCAAGCCCCAGCTCGCGCGCGTAGTCTTCCTGCGTAAAAATCTCAACCAGTTCAAACGTACCGGCCTCGTCGTCAAACACGAAATGCAGCACCGAGCAGTTGCCCGGCACGCGATCGCGCTCGTCAGCCGCCGCACCCCTCACGTGGTCCAAAAACTCCTTGATAGCCGAGCCATGGCTTACCGCGAGCACGCACGTATGGTCCGGACGCTGCATGAGTTCGGTCAGCGTCGCCACCATGCGCTCGCGCACCTGGATCTGGCCCTCGCCGCCAAATTGACGATAGAAATCGCGCCACGGGCGCTCGGGCATAAGCATCACGCGCTCGGCCTCAAAGTCGCCAAAGAACCACTCACGCAGGCCGTCCAGGCGCTCGTACGCCAAGCCCGGCCACAAGTTGGCGATAGTCTGCTCGGTGCGATGAAGCGTGGAGGTGTAGGCATGATCGGGCTCAATGCCGCGCGCACGTAAAAACATGCCGGCGCGCGCCGCCTGGTCGCAACCCAACTGCGTAAGCGGCGAGTCACTCCACCCCTGAATGATACGCTTGAGGTTGAATATCGTCTGTCCATGACGGACCAGATACAGATCTTTATTCATAGGGGTCCTTTCGTTCGTTACCAACCCAAGAGCGAAAACGCCCCGTCGCAATAGCCAAAATGAAGCACGGCACCGTTGTCGGGCAGCTCTCCCCCGCCAGTCACATACTCAAGAAACTCCTGGCAGGCTGAGCCGTGGGAAACCGCCAGCACGCAGTCGTGCTGCGGCCTGGCCATGATGCGGGACAGCGCCGCGACCATGCGCACCCGTAGCTCGCCTTCAGACTCGCCGCCAAAGGCCACCGGATAATCACCCCAGGGCTGCGGCGGCATATCGCGATTTGATGTGCCCTCCAGCGAGCCAAAATGCCACTCACGCAGGTCATCGACCAGCTCAATGGAACGGCCCTCGCCAACGATAAGCTCGGCCGTATGCCGCGCCCGGCCCAACGGCGAGGAATACACATGATCAAAGGCCACGCCACGCGCCGCAAACGCCGTACGCGCCGTCAGCGCCTGCTCGCGCCCGCGCGCCGTAAGCGGCGAATCGTGCCAGCCCTGCAAAATGCTCTGCACATTGAGCTCAGTCTGCCCATGCCGCACCAAATACAGATCTGCCACACACCCTCCCCTCGTACCACCACAAAGGGGACAGGAGCCTTTGTGGTGATTTTGCCGCCGGATTGCACCGCAACGACGCACAACTACAGCAGCACGTCGGCAAGCGGACGCTTGGGTACGTGGTGCACCCGCGCCTCGTCGCGCCAATAATTGATGGAGCCGTCGGGGTTGGAATCGATCGCATCGATCACCTGTGTCTCGGCCGGAACGCCAAACGCCATGATCAGCTTGAGCTCATACTTGTCGTTATCGAGCCCCATGGCATCGATCGCGTGGGGCGTAAAGGCCTTGAACATGCAGGCTGCCACCTCGGGCGTGGCGCTGCGGGCGGCGAGCATCATCGTCTGCGCGGCAATGCCCGTGTCGACCTCGGTAATGGGAGCGGTGGGCTTGCCCGGAACGGCGCGCTCAGCAAGAATCGCGATGTAGCCGGTCGGGCGCTCGCCCTCGGCAGGACCAGGCCAATCCTTAAGTGCGCCGGCCCATGCGAGCTCGTCAAATACACGCGCGCAATCCTCGGCACCGCTCACCACATGAAGACGAAGACGCTGAGCATTGGCACCACACGGGGTCAGGTGCGCCAGCTCCGCCAGCTCGAGCAAAAACTCGCGCGGCACGCGCATGGACTCGTCAAAACGGCGGCACGTGCGGGCGCGGCGAACCAACGCATCAAATGCGTCCAAGCCGAGCTTTTCGCAACCTTGCTTTGCCATCGATTCGACACTCGACGGTGCCTCGGGAACTGCTTCGTTCATAGGGACCCCCAATACAAGCCAATTGTCCTTAGGAAAATCTAACCTAAAACGTAGGCAATAACGAACAGGGCTGCAATGTTCTACACCTGTTGAATAGAAAATCGCGACGTGGGGAACAACGGAAACAATTCGGGACCTTTTGGTTACGTTTCGCCCTCCCCGACCCATACGCCAGCGCCTTTAGGCGATACTGGTTGTAACGATCAAGGCTTACGCCGCACGGAAAGGAGACATTATGGGCATCTTTAAGAACGATGACCAAAAATCGAGCCAGTTTGGATTTGACGAGAAAAGCATGGCGGGCAAAGCCGTCAAGGCCGTACGCTGGATCTACGCCATCACGGGCGTCTTAGCGCTCATTGCTGGTATCGCGCTGCTTTTTGCACCCGCCAAGTCCCTCATCTTTTTGACGACTGTCTTGGGTTTTTACTTTGTAATCACTGCTGCCATCAGGCTGTTCACTGCCATTTTTGAGCCGCTGCTGCCCACCGGCTGGCGCGTGACGAGCATCATCTCCAACCTACTCATTATCTTGGGCGGCGTCATAATCCTGCGCAACCAGGCCTTCTCGACCGCGACGCTCACCACGATGGTAGTTATCGTGGCCGGCTTTGGCTGGATTGTCGAAGGTGTCATGTCCATTCTGGAGTCCGAGCTTTCGTCCAACCGCGCCCTCGCCATCCTGAGCGGCGCACTCTCAATCATCGCCGGCATGTTCGTGTTTATCTATCCGCTGTGGTCGGCCAAGATGCTCGTCATCTTTAGCGGCGCCGCGCTGCTGGTGTTTGGCGTAACGTTGATTGTTCGCGCTATTCAATTTGGCAAACTGGTGCACTAGATGCCGCGAACGCTCTTTATTGATGCAGACGCCTGCCCGGTCACGCGCGAGTCGATTGACTGCGCGCGGCGGGCGGGCGTCGCCGTTGTTATCGCCGGCAACAGCACGCAAAACCTGGAACGGCATATTCGCCGCGACGACCCGCGCGATGCCGAGCACGCGCGACGCGGCTTTTGGGTCACGACGCTCGACGTGAGTGTGGGCGCCGACAGCGCCGACTTTGCCATTATCGAACGCCTGCAGACGGGCGACGTGGTCGTGACGCAGGACATTGGCTTGGCGAGCATGGTGCTCGGGCGCGATGCCGCCGCCATCGGTGTGCGCGGGCGCGTCTACGACAAAGCGACCATCGACATGCAACTGTTTATTCGCCACGAGGAAAAGAAGGTGCGCCGCGCCGGCGGTCGCACTCGCGGTCCGGCGGCATTTACCAGCGAAGACCGCGCCCGCTTTAAACGCAACCTCACCGAGTTGCTGCACTAACCAAGGTAGATTTTTAGGACATGCCTAAAAATCTACCTTTTTGTTTTGGCAGCGGGAAATGCCCTGGTCACAGGGGTAGATCGTAAGACGTGTCCCAATAATCTACTTAAAGGCCAACGGCGGAGAGGATGAGGCCCCAGCCAGCGCCGATGACGTACATCATGATCAGGAACACGGCATTTTCGCGGGCGCTGCGGTTGGTGCGGAACAGCACCAGATAACCCACGCCAGCGGAAATGAGCGTGCCGGCGAGCATCGGCGCCAGTTGCAGCGCGCCTTCCAGATATAGTTGCGTAATGACCACGCTCGCCGAGCAATTGGGAATCAGCCCGACAAGCGCCGAACCCAAGACGGCGAGCGTCTCGTTGCCGCGCAGGAACTGCTCGATCGCGGACTCGCCGAACGTCTCGAGCACGGCGACCAGGACCAGCGTCACCAGGAAAATGAATACCGAGACCTGCACGGTGTGCGAGATCGCGCTGCGGATGATCGACAGGACGGGCGCACCTTCGTGGGAGTGACCGTGGTCATGGCTGTGTCCGTGGTCGCGCTCATGTTCATCTTCATCATCATCGCAACCGCAATGGTCGCGCTCGCATAACTCGTGGATGTGGTCGGCGCTCACGCCCGCCTCGGCCACTTCATCAATGATGTCGCCCCCGGTATGGTCGTCGTGCGCGCAGTTCACATGAGCCGGATTGGCAGCGGTCCCCAGCACGGTACGGCGAATCGCCGCATGCGCGCGGGCATTACGACGAAGGCCGCGGATAGCCGCGTCCACGATAAAGCCCGTGACCAGCGCGATCAGTGCCTTCGAAGCCAAAAGCATCGCCATGGTCTGCACGGGCACCTGCTCGGCGAGCAACAGCGGCAGCATTTCATCGGAGGTCGAAAGGAACACCGCCACCAACGTACCCAAGGTCACGACACGACCGGCGTACAGCGTGGCCGCCATTGCCGAAAAGCCGCACTGCGGCACCATGCCCAGCAACGAGCCAGCCACGGGACCAGCGGCGCCGGCGCGCTTGATGGCGCCGTTAACGCGATCGCCCGCCACATGCTCGAGCGTCTCGAGAACCAGATATGTCGCCAACAAGAACGGCACCAGCGAGAGCGTGTCCTTGCCGGCGTCGAGCAGAATATCAATCAGCAAATCCATGACGGATGGAACCTTTCGTGTCTTTCGGCAGCATTGTAAAAGTCCTAGCGGTCAACTAGGGTATTGTAGTTGTCCTAGGCGCGATGCCAATAGTTGCCCATGGTAAACTATCATCTCGCCACATCTTAATGACCCTGAGCCGCACGACGCGGCCCATCCAAGGAGCAGTTATATGAACGTTTCACAAGCACTCGAATACGAGCGCCAGCCGTTTATTCCCATGTTTATCTATGGCGATCACGGCGCCATGGAGTCCGAGCGCCAGAAGGGCGAGGAGGCCCTCAAGGTGCTCGAGACCGAGTATTTTACTGCCGAGGGCGACCCCGGCTTCGACTTTGCCACCGTGCGCGACCTGGCCGACCGCAACCGCGACCTGTGCGACCAGATTGGCGAGGCGCGCCTGCGCAACGTGACGCCCGCGACGCTTTCGCGCGGTCTGTCCGATGCCGACACCTGCGCCGCCATCGGCAAGATGCAAAAGCGCACCGCCGCGTCGGTCATGCGCGAGATCCGCGGCGACCGCGACGCGCTCGGCGTGGCCTACGCCCGCAAGCCCATCCAGGGCACCGTGCTCGGTATCGACATCGAGACCACCGGCCGTGCACCCGAGCGCGGCTACATCATCAACGTAGGCTGGGAGATCATGGAGCTCACCAGCGACGCCGTCCCGCACGACGCCGAGGCACACTACTGCGGCCTGCCCGACATCTACCGCGGCGAGGATGTGCCGTTGTCGAATATCCACCACATCACCTGGGACGACATCGACGGCAAAAAGCCGTTCCGCGAGAACAAGGAACTGCAGAAGCAGCTGCTCAAGCTTATGAAGAAGTACCCGTACATGGCGCATAACGCCGCGTTCGAAGACAGTTGGTTCAAGATCCACCTGGACGGTTACGCCGAGGCACGCCGCGCCGGCAAGATCATCGTCATCGACTCGCGCCAGATCTGCCGCAGCTTGGATGCCGACGTCCGCTCGCTCCCCCGCGAATCCGCGCCCGCCGCGCTCGAGAACTGGGCCCGCCGCCGCGGCACCCTCGCCGCCGACGCCAACGAGCAGCACCTGGGCCTCGACGACACCGACCTCATGCTCCGCACCGTCCAAGCCGAGTTCAACCTCAAGAACCTGTTTGCCAAGTAGAAACGCCTGCGACAAGCATGGCACCGTTCACGAGCGGCCTCGCAGCGGAAAACCCCGCAGCGGGGCCACCCTACGTTCCACAGATAGATCTGCCATCACAAATTCTGAACCCTCATTTTGAACGATTTCGACCAATTCCCGACACGTAATTCGTTATCGGATGGTAATGCATCGATATCAAATGTGCAGCAATTGAGTATTTATATGCTATAGCTAAGCTGCGAAAACTTTTATTTAGGGCATACCAACCCATAATTGCGTCAAGCTTTTGGACAGCATTTGGTTAGACCTCTAAAACGACTTTTCCACTCAGCGCCATCAACACGGCATTAGCTGACACGATATATAGCATGACTATCGTATTGTCACATACCACTGCAAAAGCGGTCTACCAGGCCGCGCATTCGGTGTCTGCGAAAGGCATCGAGTCCTGTAACCCTGCCGCGATTTACGGATCATGTCCCACCGGAACGCTCCTTGACGCAGCCACAGAATGGCTCACCAAAAATGATGTTTCCCTCGACGCAAATGATTCCCTCGAGGTGATGGTGTTTGATCGCAGGAATGCGCGCTATGCAATGAACTGTCAGTGCCACGTTTCTTCAAAACGATTCTCGAACTCACGCTTTATAGAGCTCAAAGATAGCATCTTCGTTGTTGGCGTTGAGCTTTGCGCACTTCAGGCCGCCACCTATCTTTCTTTTCGCGAACTAGTGGAGTACTACTTTGAACTATGCGGCGCTTATTCCCTTGGAACCGACTCTTCCACCTCCTATACCGAGCGTTTCGCGCTCACCTCGACCGAGAGGTTAAAGCAGTTCTTTAATTCCATTACCAGATGCGACGGTCTGGCTCTTGCCCGAAAGGCGATCCAATGTGTGCGCGACGGATGCCGGTCTCCTATGGAAACGGCCTTTGTCATGATGCTAACGCTGCCCAAAAGCGAAGGAGGGCTTGGTATTAGGGGAATTGAGACCGATTACGAGGTACAGGTCACCGCTGCCGCAAAGAATCTCACGAGACGCAAAAAGTTCTTTATGGATGCGTATCTAAAGAAATCTCGCACAGACATTGAATACAACGGTTTTTATCATGACGCGGAAGGAGACCGCGCCATCGATGAGGAGCGCAAGAATGCACTTGCGTCCATGGGGTACGGAATCATCACCGTCAGCCGTTATTCCTTTATGCATGCCAGCTCTTTTGTTAGGGTCATGGAAGCAATCCAGCGGAAAGAGGGCGTACGCCCCTCGCGACTGCCAAAAGACTTTCAAATCATGCAAGAGGACCTGAGACAGTTTGTGCTCAGAAGGTTTATAGAAGAGAAAAAGCGAATTCAGAAGCAGCTTCGCCAGGATTCCGAAGATCGTCAACGAATCGACCTCGAAAAAGCAACACTCGAAGGCATCACGCTGGATGACCCGACAATTAATGAAATTCCGGCAATCGATGACATGCAGACAGTCGAATCCGACAGCCCATCATTTGCCCAAACAAGCAGCCTCGCGCCCGAGGGCAGGATCTTCGGGGCCGGAAGCTAGACCGGCTAACAAGGTGGGCACCTTAGCGACGTGCAAAATTGCGAGTATTCAGCAGAGCCGGGTGTCTATCACCCTCGAGTGGATCCAAATGTGAAGCGAAATCACTCTTGCGTTAGAGCGTTAGGCAACATTTGAGGAAGAACTCATCGGATTAACACCCTAAGATAACTCTTGAACTGCATTATATGGCCTGCAATAAATTAGCGGACCCCCTATCGTTGCAGAATACTCCAATTTTTGCACGGCTCAGGGGCACCCACCCCGGCATCGGCTATCAAAACCGCTCAGTCCGGGATCTCGTCCACTATTCCCCATCATTTTGTGCAACGAATTACCTGAACGTCATTGACATATGAACATACACTCATATAATCGGAAGCAAGTTATATGAGCGCATGTTCATATGAAAGGATATTGCAATGAGCATCCGCGTTGATGAAACGAAACCCGACATCGAGGCCACCGAACCCGCGATCCCCACCACCTGCTCGCCCGAGGACCTTCCCGACGAGGAGCTTCTCTACGACCTCGCCGACCTGTTCAAGGTCTTCAGCGACACCACGCGCATCAAGATCCTCTATGCCCTCATGGGCCGCGAGCTCTGCGTGGCAGACATCGCCGAAGCGACCGAAACCTCGCAGTCCGCGGTGTCGCACCAGCTGCGCACACTCAAGCAGTCGCACCTGGTTAAATTCCGGCGCGACGGGCGCAACATCCTATACTCGCTCGCCGACGATCACGTCTACACCATGCTCAACCAGGGCATGAGCCATATCTGCGAATAGCAACCAACCACGGTACCAGCGCGGCCTGCACCCAAGCCGCAAAAACAGGGAAAGGAACCCACCATGAAAAAGCAGTTTAAACTCGACGAGATCGACTGCGCCAACTGTGCGCGTGAGCTTCAGGACGAGCTGGCCAAGCTCGATGGCGTCAAGTCCGTTTCGGTCAACTTTATGACCCAGAAGTTGACGCTCGAAGCCGACGACGCCGAGTTCGATGAGGTCCTCGATCGCGTCGTGGAGTTTACCGCCGACGCCGAGCCGGACTGCGAGATCATTCTCTAGCCCAGGTTTACGCTGACCCACAAGGCCGCGCTTGCTGCGGCCTTTGCTCGCGAAATTATATGAGCGAGTGTTCATACATTCAAATGGGAGGTTTGAATCATGGCGGCTGCCGATCCCAAAAAGAAAAAGAAGAAGCGCAAGAAAAAAGAGTCACTCGAGCATAAGCGCAACCGCATCCTGGTAGCGCTGGGCATTTTTGCCGTGGTGTACGCCCTCGATAAGCTCGGCACCCTCACTGCCGCATTCGGCACCCCGGGCGACATCTACGCCAGCTTCGCACTGTTCCTCGTGCCTTTTTTGATTGCCGGCTACGACGTGCTCCAAAAGGCATACAACAACATCCGCCGCGGCAAGGCGTTCGACGAGAGCTTCCTCATGGCCGTCGCGACCATCGGCGCGTTTGCCATGGTGCTCTTCCCCGACACCGACCCGCACATGGCCGAAGGCGCCGCCGTCATGCTGTTCTACCAGGTCGGCGAGCTGTTCCAGGCATACGCCGTGGGCAAGAGCCGCAAGTCGATCAGCGCCATGATGGACATCGCGCCCGACTACGCCAACGTCGAGCAACCCGACGGCACACTCGAGCAGGTCTTCCCCGATGACATCGCCGTGGGCACCATCATCGTCGTCAAGCCCGGCGAGCGCGTGCCTATCGACGGCGTCATCGTCGAAGGCGAGACACAGCTCGATACCGCCGCGCTCACGGGCGAGTCAATCCCCCGCCCGGCCAAAACCGGAGACGATATCATCAGCGGCTGCATCAACATGACGGGTCTCATCCACGTGCGCACCACCAAGCCATTTGGCGAGTCCACCGTCGCGCGCGTCCTGGAGCTCGTAGAAAACGCCAGCGAAAAGAAGGCGCACACCGAGAACTTCATCACGCGCTTCGCCCGCGTCTACACGCCCGCCGTCACCGGCGCTGCCGCGGTACTCGCGCTCGGCGGCGGCTTGGTCACCGGCGCCTGGTCCGACTGGATCCTGCGCGGCCTGACCTTCCTGGTCGTCAGCTGCCCGTGCGCGCTCGTGATCAGCGTGCCGCTCAGCTTCTTTGGCGGCATCGGCGGCGCATCCAAGCTGGGCGTCCTCATCAAGGGTTCTAACTATCTCGAGACGCTCGCCGATGTGGACACCGTCGTCTTTGACAAGACCGGCACCCTCACCAACGGCACGTTCTCGGTGGTCGCGGTGCACCCCGAGGCTGGCTACACCGAGCAGTCGTTGCTCGAGGTCGCAGCCCTTGCGGAGTCGTTCTCCGATCACCCCATCGCGCAGTCTGTGCGTGTCGCCTACCAGGGCGAGGTCGACCCCAAGCGCGTTAGCGACTCCGCCAACGACGCGGGCCACGGCGTGACGGCAACCATCGACGGCAAGCACGTCGTCGTCGGCAACGCCAAGATGCTCGCCGCGGCCGGAGTCGAAGCGCCCGATTGCGAGGTCGTCGGAACGATTCTGCATGTGCTCGTTGACGGCGTGTACGCCGGCCACATCGTGATTGCAGACACTGTTAAGGCCGATGCCGAGCAGACGATCCGCGACTTGCACGCCGCCGGCGTCAAGCGCACCGTTATGCTCACGGGCGACCGCAAGGAAGTGGCTGCTGCGGTGGCCAAGCAGCTCGGCCTCGACGAGTTCCACGCGCAGCTGCTGCCGGGCGATAAGGTCGAGCGTGTTGAAGCGCTGCTCGCGGCCGAAAGCGGCAAGGGCAAGCTCGCCTTTGTCGGCGACGGCATCAATGATGCGCCCGTGCTCACCCGCGCCGATGTGGGCATTGCCATGGGTGCCATGGGCTCCGACGCTGCTATCGAGGCGGCGGACGTCGTGCTGATGGATGACAAGCCGTCCAACATCGCCCGTGCCATCCGTGTGGCGCGCAAGACCATGGCGATTGTTTGGCAGAACATCATCTTTGCGCTGGGTATCAAGCTGCTGATCCTTGTGCTGGCAGCGCTGGGTATCGCCAATATGTGGCTTGCCGTGTTCGGCGACGTAGGCGTGGCGATCATCGCCATCCTGAACGCCATGCGCGCGATGGGTGTCAAGAACCTGTAGCGTTCTTGGGCTATCCAGCCGGGACCGGGCTTGGTTTTGAAAACGTCCTCGCGCATGAGGCCCGTCCTTCCTGCTCCTGCGGAGCAACGGAAAGGCGGGCCTCGCGCTGCGGAGTGTTTTCAAAACCAAGCCCGGTCCCGGCCTGCGGTAACATCGCAGGCGGTTCTTGGGCATCGCTTGCTGGCAGGGTTCCTTTGCTGAAATGGACTTGGCCGAAAGGGCCGCTGGTCCCAGTCGCTGGTTCGCGCTTTGCGTGAACTCCGCGCTACTGTGGGTCAGTTAGGCTTCTGTTGTTTGACCCGCTACATCTTCCCGGCCCAACATCGCCCTCAGCTTCTCAAAGCTTTCCTCGCTCAGGCAGTGCTCCATGTGGCAGCCCTCTTGCGACGCGACCTCAGCCGAAACACCCGCATCCTCTAGCAGCCCCACGAAAAAGCAGTGACGCTCCCACATTTGGCGAGCGACCTCCAGACCACGCTCCGTCAGATGAACGTCGCGCTTGCCCATTTCGACATAGCCGTTGCTTTCCAGCGTCGCCATGGCCTTGGAAACGCTCGCCTTGGTTACGCCGAGATACTCCGCAACGTCGATCGAGCGCACGATGCCCTGACGTTCCGACAGAACGTAGATCGATTCGAGATAGTCTTCTCCGGATTCACGTAGGGCCATGGGCCGCCTTTCGCGATGATTGCTAGTTAGCCTTTGGATACTTTCCACGGCTAACTTTACCTCAAAAGTTGCCCATGTCTTACTACTTTGTCTAAAAGTTAGCCGTGTTTCACAAAACGTGCGGGACGAAAACAAAATGGGGACGCCCCGCAAGGAGTGTCCCCAGGCGCCGGGTGCCGGCCCGCAGTTACATCAATCCAAAGTGCTTCGCGGCGTTGTAGATGCCGTCGTCGTCCACGGCGGTCGTCACATAGGTCGCCGCAGCTTTCACCGTGTCCTGTGCGTTGCCCATGGCCACGCTCGTGCCCACGGCGGCAAACATCGACAGGTCGTTCTCGCCGTCACCAAAGGCAATCGCCTCGCTCGCGTCGATACCAAGCCGCTCGAACGTCGCCGCCACGCCCAGGTCCTTGCCGCCGTTAGCGGGAATAATGTCGCAGAACAGGTCGCACCAGCGCGTGGTGAGCGAATGCGACACGGCGTCGGTCACGATATGTTCGTCGGCCGGGTCCACAAAGGCGCAAAACTGGTAGACCGGCGCGTCAAAGGCGTGCTCAAACGGCTCCTCGTGGTAGACGATTCCCGCGTTGCTGCCGGCCGTCACCACGCGCTCGGACAGGCGGTTCACAAACGAGTTCTCGCCCTGCATGCACAGCGAGTCGTAGCGCCCCTGCGCCACCTGGTCCACAATCACCGCGACGTCGTCCGGATCGATCGGGCAGCTGCGGTAAACGCCCTTGGCATCAAAACAGTGCTGGCCCGAAAGCGTAATGTACGCATCCCAACCCAAATCGAGCAGCCAATCGGGCATCTGGTAGGTCGGGCGACCCGTGGCGATCACGCACGCAATCCCCTGCTCGTGAAAGCTGTCGAGCACCTGCTGTGCCGACGCCGGAATCCGGTGCGTCTCAAAGCTCAGCAGCGTACCGTCGATATCGAAAAATGCGGCCTTGATCATCCTCGCCTACTCCTCGCCCTCGAGCTTCTCGCTCGCCTCGAGCCACGCCATCTCCAGCTCGTCCATGGCGGCGTGGGCCTCGTCGATCTTTGCCTGCTGCTCGCCGAGCGCCGTGTAATTGGTGGGATCGACCTGCGCCATGGCGGCCTCGGCCTCCTCCACGCGGGCGCGCTGCGTCTCCATCTTGCGCTCGAGCGAGCTCACCTCGCGGCGGAGCTTTTGGCGCTCGGCGTTGGAAAGGCCATTGGGCTGACCGCTCGACTTGGGCTTTTCGGCCGCAGCTGCCGCGGCACCGGTGTCGAACGTGCCGGTCTTGGCGCTCGGTGCACCCACGGGCTCACCCTCGGCCGTGGCGTTGCACAGGCGCAGGTACTGGTCGACGCCGCCGGGCATATGCGTCAGATGACCGTCAAGCAGTGCCCACTGCTGGTCGGTCACACGCTCCATCAAAAAGCGGTCGTGCGTCACCAGAATCAGCGTGCCGGGCCAGCCGTCGAGCAGATCCTCGACAATCGCCAGCATGTCGGTATCCAGGTCGTTGCCGGGCTCATCCAGGATAAGCACGTTGGGCTCGTCCAGGATCGTCAGCAGCAGCGACAGGCGACGGCGCTGGCCGCCCGAAAGATCGCCGATGCGGCTCCAGAGCTGCTGCGTCGTAAAGCCCAGACGCTCGCAGAGCTTCTCGGGCGAAGTCTCCTTGCCGTCGATGACGTAATGCTTCTTATAGTGGCTGAGCACCTCGCGGATCGTGTCGCCCATGTAGGGCTCGAGCTCCTCGAGCTGCTGCGACAGCACGCCAAAGCGCACCGTCTGGCCGATCTTCACGCGGCCGCGCAGGGGCGCGATCTTGCCCTGAATCACGTCGAGTAGCGTCGACTTGCCGGCACCGTTCTCGCCCAAAAGACCATAGCGGTCGCCCGCACCGATGAGCCAGGTCACGTCGGAGAGCACCTGCTTGGGCGCGCCATCGGTATCCGCATAGCCGGCGTCCACGTCGACCACGTCGATAACCTGCTTGCCCAGGCGGCTCACGGCCAGGCGCTTGAGCTCCAGCTCGTCACGCACGGGAGGCACGTCGGCGATGAGCTCGCGGGCGGCATCCACGCGAAACTTGGGCTTGGTGGAGCGCGCCTGGGCACCGCGGCTCAGCCACGCGAGCTCCTTGCGCGCCATGTTGCGACGACGCTCCTCGGTGACGGCGGCCATGCGGTCGCGCTCCACGCGCTGCAGGATGTATGCCGAGTAGCCGCCCTCGAAGGGATCGACCTGGCCGTCGTGGACCTCCCACATACTGGTACAGACCTCGTCCAAGAACCAGCGATCGTGCGTGACCACGAGCATCGCGCCCTGACCGCGCTGCCAGCGAGCCTTTAAGTGACGCGCGAGCCAGTTGATGGTACGCATGTCCAGGTGGTTGGTGGGCTCGTCGAGCATGAGCACGTCGTAGTCGCCGATTAGCAGGCGCGCGAGGTCCACGCGACGGCGCTGGCCGCCCGAAAGCTCGCCCACCGTGCCCTCCCAGGGCACATCGCTAATAAGGCCGGCCAGAATCTGGCGCGTACGCGGGCTCGAGGCCCACTCGTATTCGGGTGTGTCACCGACGACGGCATGATGCACGGTGTCGGCATCGACCAGGTTATCCTTTTGGCCGAGCAATCCAATCGTCGTGTCGCGGCGGTGCGTCACGCGTCCGTCATCGGGCTCCAGCGTGCCGGCGAGCACACTCAGCAGCGTCGACTTGCCGTCGCCGTTTTTACCGACAATACCAATGCGGTCGCCCTCGCCCACGCCGAGCGTCACGCTATCGAAAATATGCTTGGTGG
Source organism: Collinsella aerofaciens (assembly GCF_015546965.1). Lineage (GTDB taxonomy): Bacteria > Actinomycetota > Coriobacteriia > Coriobacteriales > Coriobacteriaceae > Collinsella > Collinsella aerofaciens_X. Next base: position 34,266 of record NZ_JADMUF010000002.1, on the reverse strand, counting down.
GAAACTCTAGGCTGACGGAATCGCATCCCAAAAGAATCGCCATATGCCCTGCTCCTTCGTAGAAATTCAACGTTGTCCATGATAGCAGCGAAAAGGCGGGCCGCACGCGACACAAAAAGGCGGGCCATCTCTCAAAAGAGATGACCCGCCTCTCCAATCAGTCCCGTGGCAACCGTGGCCACCGCGGGCCTCAAGCATGTCCCGGACTAGGAGAACATGCCGGTGAGGTAATCATTCAGCCGCTTATCCTTGGGCCGTTGGAAAATCTCGTCAGTCTCGTCGTACTCGACCATATCGCCCATGTAGAAGAACGCCGTACGGTTGGACACACGCGACGCCTGCTCCATGTTGTGCGTCACGATGACGATGGCGCGGTCGGCAACGATCGACGACATAAGGTCCTCAATCGCCAGCGTCGAGATGGGGTCGAGCGCCGAGCAGGGCTCGTCAAACAGAATCACGTCGGGGTTGAGCGCCAGCGTGCGCGCGATGCACAGGCGCTGCTGCTGACCACCCGAAAGCGCATGGGCGCTCTTGTCGAGCTTGTCCTTGACCTCGTCCCACAGCGCCGCGCCGCGCAGACTTTCCTCGACCATGCGGTCGAGCTCGTCGCGGTCGGTGATACCGTGGCGCTTGGGCGCAAACGTGATGTTGTCGCGAATGGACTTGCGGAAAGGGTTGGGCTGCTGGAACACCATGCCAATGGACCGACGCAGCTCGTAGGTGTTCTCGGTCTTGGTGTTCACGTTGCGCCCGCGATAGTTGATCTCGCCCTCCACGCGGCAGCCGCGAATCTCGCGATTCATGAGGTTGAGGCTACGCAAGAAGGTCGACTTACCGCAGCCCGAAGGCCCGATGAGCGCCGTGATCTCGCCCTTGTGAAAGTCGAGCGACGTATTGTGCAGTGCATGGTGGTCGCCATAGTACACGTTGACGTCCTTGGTGGAGAGCACGACCTCGTCGCTCACGGCCTTGCCGCTCACGCGCACGCGCTTCTCGCTCTCCCCCACGCTCGACAAAAAGTCCTGGGTCTCGGACGATGCCGCCTCAGTTGCGGGCGTTGCATTTATCTCGCTCATTCGGCCGTCATCTTCCTTGCCAGTTGTTTGCCCACGATACGGGCGACTACGTTAAACAGCAGCACGCAAATCATCAGCAGCGCCGCGGTGCCCCAAACGATCTGCTGGGCCTCGGGACTGCCCTCGCCATAGATCTTGTAGATGTGCACGGCGAGCGACTCGCCGGGACGGAACACGTTCCAAGCGCAGGTGGGGCTCGACAGGTTAAAGCTCAAGAAGTTCAGGCGAACCGGCGAGCTCATACCCGAGGTAAAAAGCAGTGCTGCGGCCTCGCCAAACACACGGCCGGCCGAAAGCACGATGCCGGTCACGATGGCGGGCATGGCCTCGGGGATTAGGATGTGCAGCGTGGCCTCCCAGCGGGTGAGGCCCATGGCCAGGCACGCATCGCGCTGGGCCTGCGGCACGTCCTCGAGCGCCTGCTGAATCACGCGCACCAGGATGGGAATGTTGAACATGGTGAGCGCGACGGCGCCGGAGATGATGGAGTACTTCCAGCCCAGCTGTACCGAGAACACCAGAAAGCCGAACATGCCGACGACGATGGAAGGCAGCGAGGACAGCGTCTCGATGGCGGTGGAGGCGATGTCGCGGATGGGGCCGTTCGGCGCGTACTCGACCAGGAAGACCGCGCCGCCCAGACTGATGGGCACCGAGATGACCAGAGTAATCAGCAGCAGGTAGAACGAGTCGAACAGCTGGTAGAACACGCCGCCCTGGGTTCCGTTGGCGCGCGACGGCTCCGTGAGAAAGCCCGGTTTGAACAGCGTCGAGATACCCTCGAACAGGATATAGGCCACCATGGAGACGACGATGAGCATGACGATGGCGACGATTGCCGTCAGTACGCCCGTGGCGATGCGGTCCTGCTTTTGGACGCGCCCGAGTCTCGCCTCGTCGATATGAATGCGCGTGCTAGCCACGAGCCTTCGCCCCCTTGCGGCCTATAAGGTGAATGATCAGGATGAAGATGAGGCTCATGCCCATCAGCAGCAGGCCGAGCGCCCACAGAACATCGTCCTGGGCCGAGCCCTCGGCATAGACCGCCATGGACGTGGTGAGCGTGGTGGTGATGGTCGAGGCCGGCGACAGCAGCGACGTCGGCATGGCCTCGATACCGCCGATGACCATGCGCACGGCGAGCGTCTCGCCAAAGGCGCGGGTCATACCCAGGATGACCGCAGTCATGAGCGACGGCATGGCAGACTTGAGCACCACGTGCCAGATGGTCTGCCAGCGGGTGTAGCCCAGCGCGAGCGAGCCCTGACGGTAGCTGTCGGGCACGGCACGCAAGCCGTCGACCGAAAGCGTGGTCATCGTCGGCAGGATCATGACGGCCAGCACGATGGCGCCGGGCAAGATGCCCAGACCCGTGCTCACATGGAAAACGCTCTTCATAAGACCGACGACCACGTGAAAACCGATCAGGCCAAAGACGACCGAAGGAATACCGGTCAAAAGCTCAATAAGCGGCTGAAAGATCTTGGAACCAAACTTAGGGCTAATCTCGACCGCAAAGATGGCAGAGCCGATGGCGATGGGCAGCGCGATAAGCGTGGAGAGCACCATGACCGCAAACGAGGTGACGATCAGGGGCAGGGCGCCGGTGTAGGGCAGGCCGTTTTCGGCCGTGTTGGCCAGGTCCCACTTGGTGCCGGTGAAGAACTCGACGACCGAGACGCCGTCCTTGATAAAAGCCGAGAGGCCCTTTTGGGCGACCATAAAGATGAGCGCGGCAACGGCAAGCGTCACGAGCGCTACGCACGCGCCCGTGACGCCCAGGCCCACGTTCTCAAGGTCGCGCTTTGGCAGCTGTTTTGCCATTGCAAACCTTTCCGGGGCGATTACTTATTTAGCGGAGACCTTGCCGCTGGCGTCTTTGACGACCTTCATGGCAGAGACGGGGATAAAGCCCTGCTCCTCGACGAGCTTGCCCTGAACGTCGTCGGAGAGCATAAACTCCAGGAAGGCCTTGGTGGCCTCGTCGGCGTCCTTGGAGCAGTACATGTGCTCGGTAGCCCAGATCTTGAAAGAGTCGTCGGTGACGTTTTTGCTCTTGGGCTCGACGCCCTCGACTTTGATGGCGTTGAACTTGGAGTCATCGAAGTGCGAGAAGTCGAGGTAGGAGATGGCGTTGTCGGTACTGCCCATCTGAGTCTGGACGTCGCCGGACTTGTCGAGCTCGGCATCGCCCTTAAAGTCGACGGCCTCGTCGCCAAAGACGGCGGCCTCGAAGGTGGCGCGGGTGCCGGAGCCGGCCTTGCGGTTGAGAACGACGATGGTGGCGTCGTCGCCGCCGACCTCCTTCCAGTTGGTAATCTGACCGGAGAAGATACCCTTGAGCTGCTCGAGGGACAGGTCGTCGACCTTGACGTTCTTGGAGACGACGGGGCCCATGCCCACGACGGCGACCTCGTGGTCGACGAGGTTCTTGACCTGATCGGCCTCAAGCTTGGTCTCGGCGAAGACGTCGGAGTTACCGATGGTAACGGTGCCGGCGGCGACAGCGGTCAGGCCCTTGCCCGAACCGTTGCCCGAGCCGGAGACGGAGACATCGGGGTTGGCATCCATGAACTTCTCGGCAGCGGCCTCGACAAGAGCCTGGAACGAGGAGGCGCCGTCATAGGTCACCTCGCCGGAGACAGACTCAGCAGCGGCAGCGGCGCTGCCCGTATCGGCGGCGTCGGATGCGCCGGAGCCGCCGCAACCAACGAGACCGAGACCGACGATGCTGGCAAGACCACCAGCGAGGCCGAGGAACTGACGACGAGAATAAGCCTGATCGAGCATGATCTTCCTTTCATACATGCGACTCGCGGGCACCCTGCCCGCTTTGCTGTTTGGAAAGATACGGCCCCGATCGGGCGACGGCCGCCTTATCTGCGGTTTCTTACGGGCATTTGATAGACCCTTACCGCAAGCGCAGCACGGCCTTTACAAACGAATAACAAACCCGCCACCAAGCATGACCCGCCTTTTACACCAATAAAAACAAAGTTGCGGTGAAATAGTTCCTGCTTGGCCATCAAATGGCCCATTCTAGGAACTATTCCACCGCAACTTAGATTGGGAAACCGCGAAACCTTAAAGCTCTAATTCATTCAAACGAAGGATCGCAACAATATAGATCTTGAGCGCCTGCTTGAGCTGTTCCTCGTTGGCGCACTCGTTGGGACCGTGCATCTGGCCGCCCCACGCGGGCAGCTCCAGGCCGGTCTCTTCGGGGCCAAACGAGACGGCGCGGGCAAAGTTGCGCGCGTACGTGCCGCCGCCCATGGCAAAGGGTTCGGCATGCTTGCCAGTGAACTCGTTATAGGTATCGATAAGCGCCTTCACGGCCGGATCGTCGGCAGAGACCGAGAACGGTACCTTCGCGCGACCCAGCTGGCACGTCACGCCAAAGCGGCCGACAAGCGGCTCGAGCTGCTCGCGGATGGTATCAGCACTGGTGCTATCGGGGAAGCGCACGTCGATGACCTGCTCGATGTGGCCATCCACCACACGGATGACGCCGGGGTTGCAGGTGAGCGGGCCAAACGCCGGGCTCGTCGCGTCGATACCCAGGCCGCGGCCATAGGCGTCCGCATGTACAAAGGCCAGGAACTTGACAAACTCGTGCTCGGCAGGCGTCAGCAGGCGCTCGTCGCGTGCACCAAACGCGTCCTCGGCCTCGCGCAGATACGCCACGATCAGGCCGACGGCGTTAATCGTTCCCTCGGGCATCGAGGCATGACCGCCAATGCCGTGGGCAAAAATCTGCGCATGCCCGTTATCAAGCGCCGTGATCTCCAGGCGGTCGACGTTCTCAACGGGCGCCGGCAGCTCATCGGCGGCAATCGCAAGCTCGCAGATGGACTGCGACGGAATGGCATTGCTCGCCTCGGAGCCGCTCCACGACACGATGCGCCCGCCGTCGATCTTGGGGCTCACGAACGTCGCCCCAAACTGGCCCTTCTCGGCATTGCAGACCGGGAACTCGGCATCGGGCGTAAACAGAAAGTCGGGATTCGCGTAGTTCTCCAGATAATGGTGAACGTCGGACATGCCCACTTCCTCATCGCAGCCCAGCAGCGCGCGGAAGGTATAGCGCGGCACGATGCCGTGCTTGAGCAGGTAGGCGCCGGCGTAGAGCGACAGCACGGCCGGACCCTTGTCGTCGATCACGCCGCGGCCGAGCAGCCAGCCCTCGCGACGCTCCATCGCAAACGGGTCGGTGTTCCAGCCGGGGCCAGCGGGTACCACGTCAACATGGCAGATAGTCGCAAGCTGCTTATCGCCGCGGCCCGGGATATCGGCAATGCCCACATAACCCTCGTCGTCGCTTGTCTGGTAGCCGAGCTTTTGCGCAATGCCGAGCGCGCAATCGAGCGCATCACGGACCGGACGGCCAAACGGCGCACCGGGCTCCGCATTGGCAGCAACGGCCACAGACGGATAGCTCACCAGCTGTTCGATATCGGCGACGACATCTTCCCAGACCTCGTCGACATACTCGGTAACGCTCTGCTCCACCTGATTCATGGACGACCTCCTTACCAATGAGCGACGGGTACGCCCGCCCCTCACATTACGTCTATTAGATAGCGAAAAGTTTAGCAAGCTCGGCCACCGAGTGCACCACTGCATCGGCACCCGCCGCCTCGTGCTCACCCGGCGCCGCCGCGCCCGAATAGATGCCGACGCACGGCACGCTCATCGCGTGCGCGCCCTCCACATCGTTAAAGCGATCGCCGATCATCACGGCATCGCCCGCCGTCGCGCCGAGCGCCGCCAGGGCATCGCGAACCGAATCGGCCTTGGTCTCGCGCCCCTGCGACGGATTCATGCCGACCACCGCCTCAAACTGCGAAAGCCCGAGCTCACGCACCATGTCGATGCACTTTGCCTCCATGCGCGACGTCGCCACGGCCATACGCTTGCCCCGGGCGGCTAACCCATCCAGCAGCTCGGGGATCCCATCGAACACGGGGTACTCTTCCGGTCCCAGCTCATCAAAAAAGGCACGGTACTCGTCGGCCACCACAAGCGACTCCTCGCGGGAGAAGCCATAAAAGTCGTGAAAGCTCTTCCATAGGGGCGGCCCAATCATGCGGCGCAGGTCACCCATCTGCACCTCAGAAAACCCGCGTGCAGCCAGCGTCTTGCGCGTCGAGGTCATCACCGCCCGACCCGTATCGGCCACCGTGCCATCGAAATCGAACAGCACAACCGGCCGCCTGCATATCTCCAGCGCCTCCATCGGCATCCCTCTTCCCCAGTTGATGATTTCCACACCGTCACTTCAAACTGTTGACTATTCAACAATTGAACCTAGCAATGTAGAGCAACTCCACTATACTTGTCGCACTTTGCTCTCAGAAGGCGGCACGCAAGCGCCCCAACGAAAGGTGCAATTATGTCTTTTGCCATCATAACCGACTCCACGTCGGACATCTCCCCCGCCCGTGCTCAAGAGCTCGGCATTTACGTAATTCCGCTGCATGTGATTATCGAGGGAGAGGACCTGCTCGACCAGGTGCAGATTACCGCCCAGGAGTACGTCGCCCGCATGGCCGGCTCCGAGCAGCTGCCGCACACCTCGCAGCCGAGTGCCGGCGAGTTCAAGGCACTCTTTGACCGCGTACGCACCGACGGCCACGATAGCGCCATCTTTATCTCGCTGTGCAGCGAATGGTCCGCCTGCTATTCCAACGCATGCCTGGTCGCCGAGACCCACGAGCTCGACGTGCGCTGCATCGATTCGCGCACCGGCTCGGGCGCCGAGGGCCTGCTGGTGGAGTACGCGCTTGCCATGCGCGAGGATGATCGCAGCCTGGACGAGACCGAGACACAGATCCGCGCAACCCTGCCCGACGCCCACCTGCTGCTGATTCCCCGCACGCTCGAGAACCTCGTTAAGAACGGCCGCGCGCCCAAGCTCGCCGGCCAGCTCACGCAAATGCTCAACATTCGCCTGGCCGTTTCGCCGGAGTGGAAATCGGGCGAGATCAAGGCCATCAAAAAGGGCCGCGGCGCCAAGCGCATCGTCGCCAACACCATGGCCGATTGCCTCGCATTTTTGGCCGAGCATCCGGGCTCCAGCGTGCGCGTGCTCACGACCGGCGCCGCCGAGGAGCAGGAACTTGTCAACGAGACGCTCGCAGGCCAAGACTATGTAGACGCCGGCACCGGCCCCATCGGCTGCACCATCGCCACCCATGTAGGCGTCGACGCCATCGCCATCAGCTACTGCCCCCGCTACCAGCCCATCCACTAGGGGCACCTTTACCACTTGCGGTGGAATAGGGACTGTTTTTGACTTATCAGCCGCAAATCAATCCCTATTCCACCGCAACTTAGAAGCAGTTCATTTGGGACGGGGCTAAAAAGACTGGTATCAAACGTTTCAGACCAGTCTTTTAGCCCCGTCCCATTTTACCTACCCTACATCAGCCCGCTCAGGGCGATGTCGACGGCTTCGTTGAGGTCGTCGGTGATGTGGACAAGGTCTGGATCGAGTGGGCTGATCATGCCGGCATCCATCACCGGGCCGTTGAGCCAGTCGAACAGGCCCTGCCAGTACTCGCTGCCCACCAGAACGAGCGGCATGCGCTTGACCTTGTGCGTCTGCACCAGCGTGAGCACCTCGAACATCTCGTCGAGCGTGCCAAAACCGCCGGGAAACACGATGGCGCCCGAGCTGTATTTGACGAACATGGTCTTGCGCACAAAGAAGTAACGGAAGTCCATGCCAAGGTTCACGTATTTATTGAGCCCCTGCTCGTGCGGCAATTCAATGCCCAGGCCAACTGACTTACCGTTGACACTCGCCGCTCCCCTGTTGGCCGCTTCCATGATGCCGGGGCCGCCACCGGTGATGACCGCCACGCCACGTTGCGCGATCTTGCGCCCGACGGTACGCGCCGCCTTGTAGAGCGGATCGGTCTTAGGCGTGCGGGCACTGCCGAAGATGGTCACTGCGGGGCCAAGCTCGGCAAGCGCGCCGAAGCCATCGACAAACTCGGCCTGAATGCGCAGCACGCGCCAGGGATCGGCATGCAGCCAGTCGGTCAAATCTTCGGGCGCCAGCAGGTTGGCATAGGTGTTGTCCTTGGGAATCATGGGGCCGCGCATGACCACGGGGCCGCGGCGGTACGTCTCGTCGTAGGCAGGCTCGTCCTCGACGTTCTCATTCTTAATCATGGGTACTCCTATCGAGAAAAAGAAAAACGGGCGGGGTCGACGCCATGCGTCAAACACCCGCCCGAGCATCAACTATTCGGTATGGTACCCACGATGCATCAAGCACTTGCAAGCTATCGGTCAGCGGTCGCGCAGCCGATGCCGGCGCATGCGATGCCCGGTGCCGGTTGTGCACGGTCGATTGGCACGTGGCCTCGACACCGCGCAAGCGCACCCGCAAGCGCACCCGCAGCTCTTAGTAATCCACCGCGGCAGGGCTGTTCATCCAGTCGCTCACGAACGCGCCGTAACGGCCCTCGATAATGGCCTGGCGGGCACGCTGCATAAGGTTGAGCAGGTAGTAGATGTTGTGCATCGACAGCAGAATGCCGCCGAGCATCTCCTTCTGCGTGACCATGTGGCGAATGAGTGCGCGGCTGTAGCCGCCCGTGCACACCGGGCAGGTGCAGGTGGGATCGATGGGGCCGTCGTCGTGCGCAAAGCGCGCGTTGCGGAAGTTGAGGCGACCCTCGCTGGAGAACGCCGTACCCATGCGGCCCGTGCGCGTCGGCAGCACGCAGTCGAACATGTCGATGCCCACGCCCACACCGCGCACGAGGGTGGTGGGGTTGCCGACGCCCATCAGGTAGCGCGGCTTGTGCTTGGGCATGTACTCGCTTACGAGTGGTGCCAGGGTCTCGAACATGGTCTCGTGGTCCTCGCCCACCGAGTAGCCGCCAATGCCGTAACCGGGGAAGTCGCCGCACTCCTCCAGATGGCGCAGCGAGCGCAGGCGCAGATCTAGGTGCATGCCGCCCTGAACAATGCCAAAGAGCGCCTGGTCGTCGCGGGTATGCGCCTTATAGCAGCGCTCAGCCCACATGCTCGACAGCTCAACGGCGCGCTCAACGTAGGCGCGCGTGGCGGGATAGCCCGGGCACTGGTCGAGCTGCATGCAGATGTCGGAACCGAGCTTCATGGCGATTTCCATGTTGTCCTCGGGCGTCCAGAACACATGGCGGCCGTCATAGTCGTTGACGATAAAGCGCACGCCCTCGTCGGTGAGCTTGACGGCATCGTTGTGGCTGAAGACCTGGAAACCGCCCGAGTCGGTGAGGATGGGGCCGTGCCAGTTCATAAACTTGTGCAGTCCGCCCAGCTCGGCGATGGTGTCCTCGCCGGGACGCATGGACAGGTGATAGGTATTGGCAAGCACGATCTGGGCGCCGAGCTGTTTGACGGTCTCGGTAGGAATACCCTTGACGTTTGCCTTGGTGCCCACGGGCATGAAGATCGGCGTCTCGATGTCGCCGTGCGGGGTGTGCAGCACGCCGGCACGCGCATGCGTCGTCGGATCCTCGGCGATCAGATCGAATTTAAAAAGGCTCTGGTCCATAAACTGGAACTCCTTGGTTGCGGTTCATACGCAAACCATTATACGGGCAACCCGCAAAGAGCACCGACTCGACAGAAACTGGCGCAAAGGGGTCATAGTCATTGGAATCATTTCCAACAGCCAAGGCAACGCCGATGCTCTGGCAATGCCAGCGAGCGGTCGCCAGGGCGAACAAATTGGCATGAAAAGAGGGCGGCATAGACCTTCTGGTCATGCCGCCCTCTTTGAATGACAAGTTGTCGCCCTGGCGGCCGCGCAGCGTCGGCCCGTTACGGCGTTTGGTAAAACGCCGTAACCCCTAAGGCCGCTGGCCCATGCCACCCTCGAGGGTGACAGTCTCGCCGTTCATGTACTTAAAGTCGGGACCGCAGAGCTGAACGACAACGCGGCCGATTTCCTTCTCGACGTCGCCGTAGTGGCCTGCCGGCGGCATGTGGACATTGGCCTTGAACGCCTCGGGATAGGCATCCTGGAAGTTCTCGAGCGCAGCGGTCCAAGCAAGCGGACAAACGATATTGACGTTGATGCCGTCCTTGCCCCACTCGTTGGCGGCAACGCGAGTCAGACCGCGGATGCCCTCCTTGGCAGCGGCATAGCTGCACTGGCCGTAGTTGCCAAACAGGCCGGCGCCCGAGGCAAAGTTGACCACGGAGCCCTTGGTCTCCTTCAGGTGCGGATAGGCCTTCTGCATGTACAGATAGGTGGCATACAGACCGGAATAAATGGCCAGGTTAAACTGATCCATGGTGTGGTCGGCGATGGTCACACCCGAGGCGCTGGCCTGAGCATTGTTGACGACGGCGTCGATGCGGCCGAACTCCTCAATGGCCTTGTCGATGACGTTCTGGACGACAGCCTCGTTGTCCTGACCAGCCGAAACATCGGCCTGAACAGGCAGAACCTTGACACCGTACTCGGCCTCGAGGGACTCCTTGGCGGCCTCGAGCTTGGCGACGTTGCGGCCGGTGATAACGAGGTTCGCGCCCTCCTTGGCAAAAGCGATATCGATGCCGTAACCGATGGAGCCAGCGGAGCCGTCCTTAAGCGTGGCCTTGCCGCCGCCGGTGACGATCACGGTCTTACCAGTGAAAAGTCCCATATAAAGTCCTTTCAAATCGCGACGGGCGCACCCGCCGACTGCGCGCATCCAAATAAACGCGCCACAAGCTGAAATGCAACTTTAACGGGTTCAAGTGAAAAATAAAGCCCATGGCAGGCGAACGGCGCAACGTCTTTCGGCGAAGGGAATGTCAAGTAAAAATTGGATAGAGTGGCCGAGTTTTTGCTATCGACGCGAGCCATCGAACACGTTTTGAAACTTTGCTGCGGCGCGCGGGAAGTCGGCGCGAGACTTTATCATAGGATGACAAACAACGATGAGGAGCACATACCTATGACAGACGAGCTGGACCCCCAGACTCAACAGCATATTGATGATTCCGCAGACACCATTGACGACTGCGATACTTCTACCAGCAACGATGGCGGCATTGATGCCGCTGTCGAGGAGGGTGCTGCGGGCGCAGACGAGGCCGCAGACGCAAATGTCGCCGCAGAGCAAGACAAAGAAGAGCAGTTAGAGCAGCCGGACCCGAACGATACTGAGCCCAAGGCTGAGAACGCTCCGCAACCAGCGGCCCCCATCGAGGTGTCTTCGGAAGAAGAGCTCGACGCCGTCATGGACTCCATGATGGATGCCGTCAAAGCGATGAAGGACGCCGTCGCCGATGCCGATGTCGACGCTGAGGAAGAGGAAGCCGCCGAAGCTGCCTCGACGTTTGTGCCCGGCGAGACCCCGGTTGCCGACCAGGGCAGCACCATGCCCTCGTTCCTGCAACTCGAGCACCCCACGATCGGCGCCGACGCGGTCGACCCGCACGCAGCGGGCTTTTCCGTAATCGAAGGCGGCACCGGCAATATCGCCGCGCCGCAGACTGCCGATACGAATGCCGCCGAGGCCGCGCACCCGACCACCTCGCATTCCCCCGCCACGAGCCGCGACCTGGGGGGCGCCGTCTCAAACACCGCTAACGCCGTGGGCACTTTTATCGCCCAGGGCGCGTCGGCCATGCGCGAGATGAACGCCGCCAAGAAGGCACTCGCCGATGCCCGCGCCCATTTAGCCGAGCTTGAGCAGCGCATCGCTGACCAGGCAGAGGAACTCGAGACGCGCCAGGACATCGCAGGCCGCTACGATCAGATCATCGCCGATCAACGCCAGGCGATTGGCGCGGCACAAAAGACCGCTGCGGCAGGTGAAATTAACCGTGACGCCCATGCCGCCAAAGCGACGGAGCTCAAGGGCCAGCTCGAGCAAATGAAGGCAGAGGACGATGCGACCGAGCTCCGCCTGAAGGCTGCACTCGATGCCGTGGAAGCCCGCGAGGCGAGCTCGCGCGAGACCGGCAACCGCCTCGTTCGACGTCTTGAGGATTCCAAGCGCATCCGCGACAAGGTGAAGGCCGAGCGAGACGCCGGCATTGCCGCCGCACAACAAACCGTCGACGCCACGCGCGCCCAGCTCGAGACGCTGCGTCATGAGTATGCCGAGCTGCAACGCAATCCCTCGGCAAATCCCGCCAACTATACGGTGCGCACCAGCGAGCTCTCGATGCAGATCTCCGACACGGCAGATGCCCTGCGTAAAGCCGAAGAAGATGTCCCGCGCATCACCGCCGACCTTGAGCACTCGCTTGCCGCAGCCGAGCAGGCCGTCGAGCAGGCGCAAGCCCCCATCGCCGACGCAAAACGCGCGCACCAAGCTGTGACGACCGAGGCCGATGCCGCGCGCGACGAGCTGCAGACGGCGAAGACCGCCGCCGCGACGCGCCAGCGCGAACTGCGCGAGAAGATCGCTGCCGAGGACAAGGCACGCCGCGACCAAGAGCAGAGCATCGCCAACGCCCAAGCAGATGCCGCGCATGCGCAGTCGATTATCGAACAGGCGACCGAGGTGCACGACCACCCAGAGATCACTGAGTCGCTTGCAGGGTCCTTGGCCCGAGACAAAGCCGAACACGCCGAGACCGAGCGAGAAGTCACCCAGCTCGAGGCCACCGAGGACGCGGTGCGCGAGCGTACCCGCGACTCACGCATCAAATTCACCGGCGCCATCGTCTGCATCGTCGCCGCAATCCTGGTGATCATCCTAGTCTGGCTGTTCGCGAGCAAGTAACCACTCCCCAAAGACTACAAGGAGTGTCCCCAGGTGCCGGCACATAAGGAACGTCCCCAAGTACCAACAACGGCAACGCCGATGTTTTGGCAACGACAGCGAGCGAGTCGCATTTGAGACAAGGTGACGTGAAACGAAAGGGCGCTGACCTTCTGGTCGCGCCCTTGAAGTTGAACGTCAGATTGTCCAAATGCGGCCCGCGCAGCGTCGAGTAGTTACGCGGTTCGTAGAACCGCGTAACTAACAAATGAGCATCGCGTCGCCAAAGCTGAAGAAGCGATAGCGCTCCTCGATGGCGGCGGCGTAGGCATCCATGATCTGGTCGCGGGTGGCAAGTGCGCTCACGAGCATCATGAGCGTGGAGCGCGGCACGTGGAAGTTCGTGATGAGCGCATCGACCACGTGATAGGTCGAGCCGGGCATGAGGTAAAGCTGCGTCGTGGCGTTCTCGCGCACCACGATGTCACCGCGGCCAAGCGTATCGGCCCCGTCCTCGCGGCCTTCAAAATAGCGCGCCGTCACGGCCGGATCGGACACCGGCGCGTCCGCGTCAAAGGCGCTTTCGAGCGAGCGCACCGCGGTAGTGCCGACAGCAATCACACGGTGCCCCTCAGCCTTCGCCTTATGCACGGCGTCGACAACCTCCTGCGACACGTGATAGCGCTCCGTATGCATCACGTGCTGCGTGGGATCGTCCTCCTCCACCAGACGGAAGGTATCGATGCCCACCTCGAGCTCGACGGCGGCAAACTTCGCGCCCTTGGCCTCGATAGCGGCCATGAGCTCGGGGGTAAAGTGCAGACCCGCCGTAGGAGCGGCAGCCGAGTGCTCCTCCTTCATGGCGTACACGGTCTGATATTTCTCGGGATCGCCCTCGTAATCGGTAATGTAGGGCGGCAGCGGCACGTGACCGGCGGCGTGAATGGCCTCGTCGAGCGTGCGCGGCTCGCCGGCGGCATTGCAACCGGCCGGCTCAAAGCGCACCAGACGGCCACCGCGGCTATCGGTGACAAAGTCGACGACCTCGGCCGTCAGCACCACGGGAGCCCCCTCGGGCGCATGGGCGCCACCGGCGCGATACTCAATCTGGGCACCGGGCTTCAGGCGCTTGCCCGGCTTGACCAGGCACTCCCAAACGTGACCCAGCGGGTCAACATCCTCGCGGCGCTTGAGCAGCAGCGTCTCGACCACGCCGCCCGAGCCCGTCTTGCGACCGATCAGACGGGCCGGCATCACGCGCGTCTGGTTGATGACGAGCACGTCGCCCGGCTCGATGTAATCGATGATGTCGCGGAAGATGCGGTGCTCAACGGTACCGCCATGCTCCAGCGGCGTTCCCGTCTGGGAGCCTTTGCGATCCACCACCAGCAGGCGGCAGGAGTCGCGCGGCTCGGCAGGAGCCTGGGCAATCAGTTCCTCAGGAAGGTTGTAGTCAAAATCATCGGTACGCATAGACACGTCGGATTCTCCTTATATAGCTAAAGTCCGCTCTACATCCTAGCAGGCTGACGTCCCAAGTGAACTACTTTTTGGCGGCTTTGCGCTCGTCGCGGATACGGGCGCGGTCCATGGCCGCCTCGACAGCCGAGAAGCGGCAACCACAGTAGTTCTGCCGATACATGCCAAGCTCGCGCGAACGGCGTGTCGCCTCGGGGTAATACGGGCGAAAATCGCGAATCACCGGGGTGAGCCCATGTGCCGCCGCCAAGCGCTCAAGCACGTCATTGCAGGTATCGAACAGCTGGTACGGCGAGACGGCGAGCGTCGTGCCCACAAACTCAAACCCGCGCTCCTGGGCCACGCGGCACGCCTCGGCCAAGCGCAGGGCATAGCACGCGCGACAGCGACGAGGCCGATCGGCACCCAGCGGTGCCACGCCGGTCTCCCAGCGATCGCGGTCCTCCCCTGCCTCGATGAGCTCGATGTCGCCATCGGCACACCACCGGCGCAGCTCGTCCAGGCGGCGCTGCCATTCATCGCGCGGTTGAATATTGGGATTGGTCCAGCAAATCGTGGGCTCAAACCCCTCCTCGCGCAGCAGGCGAACCGGCTCAAGCGAGCATGGTGCACAGCACGCATGCAGCAACAACGACTTCATCGACATCTCCTCACCCAAAAAAGCGCACGCCAAAGGATGTGTCCTCGCAGGCGACAATGCGGCGGTCGCGCAGGATGGTCCGCACGTAATACCAATCGCCCACGCAACCCGACAAATGCAAGCCGGCCGCCAGGTAGCACAGCAGCGGATAGCCCGAGAACGCAAACCCCAGGGCAAACGCCGCCGTTAACGCAACCGTCGGCGCCAGGCAAATGACCATGTACCGCCGGCGCGAATACACAACGCCCTCGGCGCAGGCATAAATCATGCAGGTTTCGAGATTTGCCCCAAAGGTCACCTGCGCACCGGCGGGCGCAAACAACTTAAAGGACACCGCGTGTACCAACTCGTGCACGGCAAGTGACGCCGCCGAAACCGCAGCCAAGCCGACAATCCAGCCCAAGACCGCCGTCCAGCCACCCGCGTCAGCCGCATCCAGATCCGCGGGCCCACCCAGCAGCATAAACACCGGCACCAGGCACACGGCAAACACGCCGACTACGACCATCCCCCACACAAAGCAGGCGTGCAGGAAATCCTCGTCTTCAAACGCATGTATGTTGGAAATCTCATTCATGGCATCTTAGGATAGCGCCCCTGCCACGCGCCCGCCCGCATGTGCGATAATGATGAACGATATGCACGAATTGACCACCGCGTCGCCAGGCCTCGCGCCCGGCTGCGCTCTCACCATATGCGAAGGAGTCCCATGGCATCCAAATACTCCATGAACGACCGTCCCAGCTGGCCGCGCCGCGCCATCGTTACCGCCGGCGAGCCCTATGGCAACAAGGGCCTTCACTTTGGCCACGTTGGCGGCGTCTTTGTCCCTGCCGACTTCTTCGCCCGCTTCCTGCGCGACCGTCTGGGCCGCGAGAACGTCATCTTCACCTCGGGCACCGACTGCTACGGCTCGCCCATCATGGAGAGCTACCGCAAGCTCAAGGAGAACGAAGGCTACGACAAGTCCATCGGCGAGTATGTCGAGTCCAATCACTCCCGCCAGGCCGCGACCCTCAACAACTACAACATCAGCTGCGACATCTACGGTGGCTCGGGCCTTGAGCCGGCGGCCCAGATCCACAACGAGGTGACCGCCGAGATTATCAAGCGCCTGCACGAGCGGGGCACCATCTCCAAGCGCTCCACGCTGCAGTTCTACGATGCCAAGGCCGGCACGTTCCTCAACGGCCGTCAGGTGATCGGCCGCTGCCCCATCCAGGGCTGCAAGTCCGAGAAGGCTTATGCCGACGAGTGCGATCTGGGCCACCAGTTTGAGCCCGAGGAGCTCATCGCGCCCAAGAGCCAGCTCACCGGCGAGGTGCCCGAGCTGCGCCCGGTCGACAACCTCTACTTCGACCTGCCGGCCTACCTCGACTTTATGAAGACCTACACCGCCAAGCTCGCCCAGAACCCGCAGGTTCGCTCCGTGGTCTCCAAGACCATGGAGGAGTGGCTGCTGCCGGCCCAGCTCTACATCCAGAACAAGTTCCGCGAGGCCTTCGACGCCGTCGAGGATCAGCTTCCTGAGCACACCGTGCTGGAGCCCGAGGGCAACAAGAGCAGCTTTACCGTCACCTTCCCCAGCTGGAAGGAGCGCGACGATGCCCACGCAGTGCTCGCCAACGGTGGCGTGCGCTTCCGCAGCGGCAAGGCGCTCGTGCCCTTCCGCATCACCGGCAACATCGACTGGGGCGTTCCGGTGCCCGAGGTCGATGGCGTCTCCGACGTCACCTGCTGGTGCTGGCCCGAGAGCCTGTGGGCGCCCATCAGCTACACGCGTACCGTACTCGCCCGCGACGCCCGTGCCGCCGGCGTGACCGAGGGTGTCGCCGCCCAGGACGCCGCCCTCATGGGCGAGCCCGCCGCCAATTCCACGCAAGTCCCCGCGCCCACCTACCAGCACAGCTCGCTCGACTGGCGCGACTGGTGGTGCTCTGACGACGCTCAGATTTACCAGTTCATCGGTCAGGACAACATCTATTTCTACTGCATCGCGCAGACCGCCATGTGGGAGGCCCTGGGCTGGGACCTCACGCAGAGCACCGTCAGCGCCTGCTATCACCTGCTCTACATGGGCAAAAAGGCGAGCTCGTCCTCGCAGACGCCTCCCCCGCCGGCAGACGACCTGCTCAACCACTACACCTGCGAGCAGATGCGCGCGCATTGGCTGTCGCTCGGCCTGTCCGAAAAGCCAGTGAGCTTTAGCCCTAAGGCATACGACACGCGTGTGACCGGCAAGGACAAGGACGGCAACGAGGTGCGCGCCTGCGACGACAAGCGCGTTATCGACCCGGCCCTTAAGGAGAGTGCGCTGCTGACTGGCGTGTTCAACCGTCTGGCCCGCAGCTGCTTCTACGGCGTCGCCGTCAAGGAAGGCGACGAGAGCCCCTACCGCAACGGCTGCATCCCCGCCGGTGCCGCCTCTGCCGCCGTGGTCGAGGCTGCCGAGCAGGCAGCTCTCGCCTTTGAGCAGGCCATGTACAAGTTCGAGACGCACCGCGCGCTTGCCGTGTGCGACGACTACCTGCGCGCCGCCAACAAGCGCTGGAGCGACGCCTCCAAGGCCGCCAACAAGCTCGAGGGCGAGCCAGCCAACGCCGCCATGACGCAGGCCCTGGTCGACGCCTTTACCGAGCTGCGCGTGGCGACCGTGCTCATGCACGGTATTGTGCCGGCCGGCTGCGAGCTCATCTGCGAGTACTTCGACGTCGACCCGGTCGCGTTCTTTAGCTGGGATAACATCTTTGCCTCCACGGACGAGTTTGTGGAGAGCCTGGGCGAGAAGCCCGGCGAGCACCGCGTGAGGCCGCTGCCCCCGCGCTTCGACTTCTTCAGCAAGCACGAGAGCCAGTACTAGGCAACCGCCAAGGCGCCCAGAAAAATCATTTTGATGGAAGGAAAGACGGATGTCCAAGCCGCGTCGTCGTAAGCAAAAAAAGCAGGTTAAGCCCGAGCTCAAGCTTAGGCAGTTTGCTGCTACCGAGCTTTCCGACCAGCTTGCCGCCCAACACTCCGCCGCCGACCTGCCGCGCTTTATGGTCGACACGGTTGCCGGCGCCTATACTCCCGCCGATGCCGAGCTCATGATCGAGGGCTTTGGCGCCGCAGCCACGCGCCCGGTCACGCTGCGCGCCAACACGCTCAAGGCGACCGCCGAGGACATCACTGCGGCGCTCGATGCCGCCGGCATCGCGCACCAAACCGTTACCTGGTATCCGGACGCCTTTATCCTGCCCGAGGCCCAGGTTTCCGATCTGTGGGATCTCGACATCTACCGCGACGGCAAAATCTACCTGCAGAGCCTGTCATCCATGATGCCGCCGTTGGTCCTGGGCGCTCAGGCCGGCGAGGACATCCTGGACATGTGCGCAGCCCCTGGCGGCAAGACGACGCAGATCGCCGCCCTCACCCAGGGCCAGGCACACCTCACCGCCTGCGAGATGAGCATTCCCCGCGCCGAAAAGCTCGAGGCCAACTTGGGCCGCCAGGGTGCCAAAAACGTGCCCGTCATGCGCATCGACGCACGCGAGCTCGACGAGTTCTTCCGCTTTGACCGCATCCTGCTCGACGCTCCCTGCACTGGCACGGGCACCGTCATCAGCGGCAACGAGAAAAGCCTGCGCGGCCTGACCGAGCAGCTGCTCGTCAAGTGCGCCCGCTCGCAGCGCGCGCTTCTGGACCGCGCCATGGGTGCCCTCAAACCGGGCGGCACGCTCGTCTATTCGACTTGTTCGATCTTACCGCAGGAAAACGAGGACGCCCTGCAAGAGGCCCTCGACAAGCACATGGACTGCGAGCTTATCCCCCTCGACGGCACGCCGAGCGAAAGCGAAGCGCGTCGCGCCCAGGATGCCGGCGAGGAGCCGCATATCGAGAGCAACGCTCTCACCGAGGCCATCGCCGCCGGCCACGTCTCGTCCGTCGCCAACGGTATGCCCGGCACGCTGACCATTCCGCCTAGCCGCGACTTTGAGGGCTTCTACATTGCCCTGATCCGAAAACGCAGCTAGCGCACGGATCCAAAACTCAACAAGCTATCTCTGTGCGCGTTTGCCCTGCTGGTCGCGATGCTGTTTAAGCATCGCGCGCTCTTTGCGTTCGGCCCTTTTGCCCTTAATGGCCGTGACCACAAAGTAGATGACCGCGGCGGCAACGATTGCGCCCACACACAGGCCAATCGAGCCAAACATTGCTGTCAATTCCATACCGCGTCACCTCTCTTTTTAACGGGACTTTCAAGATAGCACCTCGATACCCGCCACCACAGCTCCTTCACGTTCACCGGCCCTTCGGTCTAACGGATGGCGCGGCGGGGAAAAATCAACTCGTCAAACGATTTAGCATTCGCAATTCCGGCTGCATCGCGCCGGCCACCATCGCATAGAATCGAGCCTCCATGGATACCCTCAACGATCTAAATGAGCGCGTCGACGCCTTCGTCGGCACCAGCTCCTTCGACACGCCTGCCGCGGCAAACGACCAAGCTCCCATCGATGTGCCCGCCGAGGTTCACGAGGACATCGTAGCCTCGGTCGATTTCTCCGAGGTCGAGCTCGCAGACGAGTTCACCGAGCCCCAGGTAGCCGTCACGCCCAACGGCCTGCTCCCTATGGAGCCCCTGCCCATCGACGGACGCCTGCGCAAGGCGGCCCTCCGCATGCCCGACGAGATCGAGGAGGCCAGCGGCTTCACGCTCTTTGGCCGCCGTATCAAGTCACTCATTTACACCACCGATGTCGCGGTTATCCGCAACTCCAACGCCGATGCCGTCTTTGCGGTCTACCCTTTCACGCCGCAGCCCGCCATTACACAAGCGCTGCTGACCGTCGCCGAGTGCCCGGTCTTTGTAGGCGTGGGCGGCGGAACTACGACCGGTAAGCGCTCCGTGCAGATGGCAGCCGTCTCCGAGATGCAGGGCGCGGCGGGCTGCGTGGTCAACTCCCCCGCTACTGCCGAGATGGTAGAGCACATCACCAACATCGCCGACATCCCCGTCATCGCCACGGTCGTTCGCTGCGACGAAGATGCCCACGCCAAGGTGCGCGCCGGCGCCAAGATTCTCAACATCGCCGCCGGCAAGAACACGCCCCAGGCCCTACGCGAGCTGCGCGAGCACTATCCCAACCTGCCGCTCATCGCGCCGGGCGGCAAGACGCCAGAGAGCATCCGTGAAACCATCGCCGCCGGCGCCAACGCCATCATCTGGACGCCGCCTTCGGCCCAGCAGCTACAGACCGACATGATGCAGCGTTATCGCAAGATGAAGGAAGACGCCACACCTGTCATCTCGCGCGACGACGTGCCCATTATCGACCAGGTCGCCGCCGCCGAGGTCAGCCAAGTCGAGAACATGAATCCCGACGTGCCGATTCCCGACGAAGTCATCGAGCGCGTCGCTTCGATCCACGAGCGCGTCGAGGAGCATCGCGCCAACCGCGGCCTCAAGCCGTCACTGCACGGCTTCTTCTTCCGCGGAAAGAAACGCTAGTAAAACATCTTGGCCCGCCCCACAAACGTGAGGCGGGCCGTTTTCGTTTGAACAATCATGCAGCGATGTGATGGGGCAAATTAATCCACGCGCTTGTCGCCCATAAAGAAGAGCGCCACCGTACCAGGTCCGGTATGCGAGCCAATCAGAGTACCGATGTCATTGATCTCAATCTTGCCTTTAAGCTGCGGAACCTGTTCCTCAATCAGCGCCGCAACTGCCTCGGCATCCTCGCGGCACGCCGAGTACGACATGATGCACTTACCCGAATAATCCGCACCGTCCTGCACGTGTGCCAACATGGTCTTAGCCATCTCGGAAATCGCGCGCTTCTTAGTGCGAATCTTCTCACGTGGCGACAGCTTACCTTCGCAATCGACCGTCATAAGCGGGCAAATCTTAAGCGCCGTGCCGATGATCGCGCTCACGGCCGAAATGCGACCGCCGCGCAGGTAGCTCGACAGATCGGTCGAGAAGAACCAGTGGTGCAGGTTGAGTTTGTGCTCCTCGATCCAGGCAGCCGTCTCGTCGAGTGAAGCCCCGCTATCGCGCACGTCGGCGGCATATTCCAGCAACAGGCCAAAGCCCGAAGACGCCGCCAGCGAATCGACGACGCGCACCTTGCCGCCCCGGGGATAGCGATCCGCGAGCATCTGCGCCGCAACGCAGGCCGATCCATACGTGCCCGAAATGCCCGACGACAACGTCAGGTGCAGCACGTCTTTACCCTCGGCAACAAACGGCTCCCAAAACTCCTCGTACTCACCCACGCTCACCTGAGACGTCTTGGGCATGGCGCCCGCGGCGATCTGGGCAAAAAACTCGTCCGGCGTAATCGACTGATACAGATCGTCCGTATGGACAACATCGTCGATCTCGTAATGAAAACACACGACAGGGATATTGCGCGACGCAAAGAACTCCCGAGTTCGGTCGGCGGCAGATTCACAGGTCAGGACAAAATCACTCATATGAGACTCCTTACTCATTGCTGCGCAAATTATCGCACAGTGAGCCTACATACGGTACATATGTCCACTATTTACCAAATCGAACCAAAAATAGCGAACATCTTTACCACCATCATCTCCACCGACCCCATGCATAAATATCTGAGAAAACACCCTCTGTCGTCTCCACTCAACCGCCATATCTACCTCAACTAAATCGATTTACCAAACCGTTCAGCCGACAATTCGGCCGCTGGCGCAAAATCGAAACAAAAGCGGCGCATACTGATAAACGTTTGACGCTGTTTATCAGTTTTACCAGCTCCATCGGAAGGTGTTTCATGGTCGCATTCGATCGCAACCCGCAAGACTTCAAGTATCTGCGCCTGCTGTCGAGACAGTTCCCCACCGAACAATCCGCGTTTACCGAAATTATCAACCTCTCGGCCATCCTCAACCTGCCCAAGGGCACCGAGCATTTTATGAGCGACGTGCATGGCGAGTACGAAGCCTTTATGCACATCCTCAACAACTGCTCGGGCGTCGTGCGCGAGCATGTCGACGAGATTTTTGGCGACACGCTCTCCTTTGACGAAAAGGGCGAGCTGTGCACGCTCATCTACTACCCGCGCGAGAAGATCGAGCTGGTCCGCAGCCAGCGCGAGGACTCGCCAACCTGGTACAAGACGATGCTTGACCAGCTCATCATGGTCGCACGCTCGCTTTCGAGCCGCTACACGCGCTCCAAGGTGCGTAAGGCCATCCCGCGCGATTACGCCTACATCATCGACGAGTTGTTGCACACGCACCCGGACGAGAACAACTATCGCGTGCGCTATCACGAGCGCATCGTGGAGTCCATCCTGGAGACCGCCAGCGCCGACGACTTTATCGAGTCGCTCGCCTCACTCATCAAGCGCCTGGCCGTCGACCACCTGCACCTGGTGGGCGATATCTTCGACCGCGGCGGCGGCGCGGCCAAGATTATGGACCGTCTGCTCACCTACCATTCGCTCGACATCCAGTGGGGCAACCACGACCTGCTGTGGATGGGTGCTGCGGCCGGTGAGCCCGCCTGCATCGCCACGGTGTTGCGCAACAACCTACGCTACGACAATTACGAGATCCTTGAGAACGATTACGGTATCTCGCTGCGTGAGCTTGTCGCCTTTGCCGATGCTACCTACACCGCCGGTGAGTCCATCACCCCGCTGATCAAGGCCATCAACGTACTGCTCTTTAAGCTCGAGGGCCAGATTATCCAGCGCCACCCCGAGTTCGATATGACCGACCGCCTGTTACTCGACAAGATCGATCACGACACCGGCACGGTCACGCTCGCCGACGGCAGCGTGTGGCCGCTCACGACCAACGACTTCCCCACCGTCGACCCGGCGGACCCCTATACGCTCACGCCCCAGGAGCAGCACATCATCGACAAGCTCGTGTCCGAGTTTGTCACCGCCGATCACCTGCGTCGCCATATCGATTTCCTCTATTCCCATGGCTCGATGTACAAGGTCGCCAACGGCAACCTGCTATTCCACGGCTGCGTGCCGCTCAACGAAGACGGAACCTTTAGCAGTATGAACTGCTTGGGCACCTGGCACTCTGGTCGCGATTATCTCGATTTTTGCGACCACATCGCCCGCCGCGCTTGGCGCGTGGGCGACCGCGACGCTCTCGACTGGATGTGGTACCTGTGGATTGGCTTTAACTCACCCGCCAGCGGACGCCTGGTGCGTACCTTTGAGCGCGCCTATATCGCCGATAAGAGCACCTGGGTCGAGCCGATGGACCCGTACTTTACGCTTACCAAGTCGCCCTCGGTCTGCGATGACATCATGCGCGAGTTTGGCGTCGCGCCCATGGCATGCTCGCCGACCGGCCACATCATCAACGGCCACACGCCCGTTAAAACCACCAAGGGCGAGCAGCCCATCCGCGCCGAGGGCAAGCTGCTGGTCATCGATGGCGGCTTCTGCCGCGCTTACCATCCCAAGACGGGTATCGCCGGCTACACGCTTATCTCGAGCTCACGCGGCTGCCGCCTCAAGTCGCACCAGGCCTTTACGACGGTTGCCGAGGCGCTCACGCGCAACGTGGACATCGAAAGCGAGACCAACCGTTTTGACCAAGCAGACCGTCGCCGCATGGTGAGCGACACCGATACTGGCGCCAAGATCCGCAGCCAGATCCAGGACCTGCGCCAGTTGCTCGATGCATATAGAAACGGTGCTATCGAGGAGCGCGCCTAGCACCACCCGCGGGGATTGGCTAAACTTGCTAAGTTTGTCATCCCCGCGGCGCTTCGGCGCCAGCTTAAGGCAGGTACCATGCAAAAGCTCCTTGCGCAGATCATGAAATTTGGCGTCGTCGGTGTCATTGCCACGGTTATCGACTTTGGCATTATGAATCTGCTCCACTACGGTCTGGGCCTCAACATCCTAATCGCCAACACCAGCGGCTTTATCATCTCACTCATCTTTAACTACCTCGCAAGCATGAAATACGTGTTTGCGCACAAGGAAGGCATGAACCGCCGCCGCGAGTTCATCATCTTTGTCGTGCTGTCCGTGATCGGTTTGGTGCTCAACGATGGCATCGTGCTGGCGCTCAACGCCGGCCTGGGACTCGAGGCCAATATCGCCAAGATCTGTGCCACCGCGCTTGTCATGGTCTACAACTTTGTGACCCGAAAGATCTTCCTGGAGGGTGACGAGACCAAGTAACTCGCAACCTTACAGCCTTACGATGCCCACGGATGACGCGCGTCGAGCGCTGCGTTGTTCGTGGGCTTTGCTCGTTTACGGGAAGATTTGCAACGTTTGCGGATTACCTCTTGAATATTTGGCGAGTTCGTATAGTTCTTTCCAAAGACCTTACGTTTCCCTTGCAAAAGCTCTAAAGTATCCTCTGCTCGATTCATCAACGCATTGGATGTGATTACGTGCGCAAGGCACTGGCACAACCTCATACCAAGCAGTTCCTCAAGTTCGCCGTCGTGGGTCTTATCTCCTTTGGCATCGACTGGGGCATGCTCATTGCGCTCGTCGAGCTGTTCCACCTCGACTTTTTGATGAGCACGACGGTCTCGTTTACCACGTCCGTCGTGGTTAACTACTGGCTCAGCATGAAGTACGTGTTCGACCATCGCGAGGGCATGAGCCGCAAGCGCGAGTTCACGATCTTCACCATCCTGTCGGTAATCGGTCTGGGCCTCAACGACCTGTACATGTTTGTGGGCGTCACGTTTTTGAGCATCGGCTACCAGGCCATGAAGGCCATCGCAACGTTCCTCGTCACCTGGTACAACTACTTCAGCCGCCGCTTCTTCCTCGAGGGTGCACGGTCGTAGTCGATTCACTATTTGCTTGAATGTATAACCGGTTGGAATTCCCGTTCCAACCGGTTTTTTGTTTGCCGAGAGACCCGGCGACCCAGTCCTCTACGCATGAAAAACGGGCAGCCCGGATGTTTGTCCGAACCGCCCGTCTGGCGCGCTATGTCGAGGCCTCTAGCCTGTAACGTAATACCAGACTACGTTGTCACCGTTTGAGAGAACGTAGTTGCTGCAGGCCGTCATGGGCGTTGTGCCGTTGACGGAGTACATCCAGCCGCTCGTGCCGCCGTACTGTTTCTCGGCCAAACCGCCAATCGCGGAGACATACGTGCCGTACGATGAGCCGCGTGCGTTGACAGAAAGGCCCAGCGCGCACAGGGCATCGTAAACGGTGGCGCCTTCGTTAAAGGTAAAGGTGCCGCCAGAAGACACAGGATTGCCCACAGCGCTCGATGTGACCGAAACCGTCACCGTTACGTAGCTAGGCTGCTGCGAGCTGCCCTGGTCGCCAGTAGAGGCGTTGCCGTTATCGGGGGCAGAAGATGCCCCGCTGGATGAGGAGGAGGCGCCAGGCGTAGAGCCGGCCCCGCCAGAAGAAGTCGAGTTCTGAGAAGTCGACTGATTGCCGTCGGTCTTTTTATTGCTGTTCTTCTCTCCAGACTTCTTGCCATCCTTGTCTTCGGACTTTTTGCTATCCGAGCCCTTGTTTGATTCCTTGTCCGAAGACTCGGACTCCTTCTTAGAGTCAGATTTATCCGAACCCTTAGACTCGTCGTTCGACCCATCCGAAGATTTGGAATCCTTGGAGCCAGCTTTACCCGAAGCGACGGTCGAGTCAGACCCCTTGGCGTCCTTCGCAACGACGCTCTCCCCCGTCACGGTCTGAACGATCCAGTCAATGGACCAGGCGCCGCTCTCGGAAGGATGGACGAAGCCCAGCGATATGACAATTAGCGCAACGCACGCGGCGGTCAGGACACCAGTAAGCGCCTTCTGTCGAGGGGCGGACGCCGCCGAAGCGGCGCCCTGTTGCTTTGCATCGTCGAACTGAATGAACGAGGAATTTGGTTGCTTGGGGTCAGCGTCCTTGGATTTATTGGACACAGCCCTCACCTACCGACGTTTGGTGAACACGAACACGCCGACGATGGCGAGACCGATGACGCCGGCGGCGATACCAACGATGGCGAGCGGATTGGTGCCAGTCTCCTGCTCGGAAGCACCAGAGGACTTCTTAGCAGTGGTCGTGGAAGCAGCACCCGTATCGGACTTGGAATCGGACTTCTTGTCGGACTTGCTGTCCTTCTTGTCAGACTTCTTCTCGTCCTTCTTATCGGACTTATCGGAGTCCTTCTTGTTGGACTTGTTGTCCTTGGTCTCGGTCTTGGTCGACACCGTCGTCTTGGCCACCGGCTTCTGGCCCGGGGCAATAGCGCCACCCTTCGAACCGGAGCCAGAACCCGCGTCAGTGCCAGCACCGGAACCGTTGCCAGCGCCACCGTTGCCACCATTAGTGCCAGAACCGCCATTGCCGCCAGGGTTAACAGCATTCTTGGTCCACTTGGCATACAGCGTCAGATCGGCCGTCACCGGCGTACTGAAGTCATACGCCTGCGTGCAAGCCTCATCGGTGAACCAACCGCCGAAAGCGTAGCCATCGCGCGTCGGATCGGCCGGCTTGACCAGCTTGCCGTCGGCCGTAGCAACAAACTTCGTGTCGCAAGCAGACCCGCCGTTGGAATTAAAGACAACCGTCCAAGACTCAACGGCCCCAAGCTTGAACAGCGTACCCGAGTCATTGATGTAGTACAGGTTGCCAGATGCATCGGCGATGACCGGAGAGTCGCAGTGCTGGTAATGGCCAGCCGCATCATAAATCTGCGTCGCCTCTGCATCGCCGAGCGTATAGCGATACACGCCACCACCAGCAGAGTAGTTGACGTAATCCTTGCTATCCGCGCTGTTAACGGTGAAGTACACATAGGTCTTGCCGCCCTGAACACTCACCAGCGGAGTAGCAGCAATACCGTTAAATCCGGCCGGAAGTTCTTTATCGTCAGCAGCGGTGACCATCGTGGTCTTACCGGTCTTCAGATTATAGAGAGCCAGAGCAGAGCCAGTAGCCGTCTGGCCGCCGACAATCAAGTTTTCGCCAGCCACCGCCGGTGCGCTCATGTTATTAGTAAGACCCAGATCGACCGTCTTCTGCTCGCTCAGTACGCCCTTCGCCGAAAGCGAAATCACATGGAGCTTTCCATCGTGCGTCATCTGATAGAAGGCCGAACCATTGGACGGATCGGCGACACAGTCGGCGTTCGCGAGAGCACCGAGCTTCATGGTCGAAACGACATCGCCCGTCGTCTTATCAATGCACTTAAGCGTACCCGCGCTCGTAGGAACGATGGCATACTTATCCGTCAAAGCCGCACCAGTCCAGTAATAGCCCTCGGCAGGGTCGATGTTCTGCCAAGAAACTTCGCCCGTGGCAATCTTAATGCGCGCAAAGGAGCCGTTGCCGTAGGTCGCGTTGTAATTCTCGTCATACGAAATATCGACCGAGCCTACATAGACGTACTCGCCGTCCGAAACGACGGTGCAGGAGCTCTGCGTCAAGTCCGTCAAACCAGGCGTCAGCCACTTGCAGATCAGCTTGTCTGCAGTAATCGCCTGGACCGCACCGCCGTTGAGCGGAACGATGATAAGGCCATTGGTATAGATCGGACGAGAGGTATAGCTCACCTTGGAGGCAAGCGGCGCAGAGGCAACCTTTTTGCCCGTGGACGAATCGATCTTAATGAGCTCGTTCTCGGTCGCGATGTACACAAAACCGTTAGCGATGACAGGCTCGCTGCAGTTGGCATACTGCTGGCCAGACTCGGCCTTCCAATCGAAGGCCCACTTAAGACCGGCGGCCTGCGCAGGCGTCTTGGCATCCGTTACGGTCGAACCGTTGCCACTGTTGCCGTAGCCGGCCCACTCGGCATCCCAATCAGGAGTCGTCGCACTCGGGTCCACGACAATCTTGTCGGGATCGGGCATGGCCGAATCGTCGGTGGTATAGGCAAGCGTAACCTTATCGCCGCTCTTGAGCGTAATCTGATTGGCGCAGAGTAAGGAGGGCTCTCCGTTGATATACAGGTGCCAATATTTATTGGTCGCAGCATCCCAGGCATACGGCTTGTGATCGAACGGCGAGTTGATGGAATTGAGGAACCAGTACTCACCACTCTGGGAGCCGTTGTACGTAACGCCCTTGGCCTTCAGGACCGTCTCAATAAGGTTCTGGGCAGTAGAGCCTTCGAGCAAAGAAACATTGCTTGCCGAGCCCCAGCGAGTATTGTTGCCGTTGACATCGGGACCGATAACATCGACAGAGCCAAGAACCTGGCCAGGAAGGGCATCGGCGTCAGCACCATACATAAAGGTGACGACGTCACCCTCTTGGAGCTCGTAGGCACCGGCGCCAACGTCGGCGAACTTGCCATTTACGTAGAAGCGCCAATAGCTATTGGTCGCAGCATCATAGCCACAATAGGACTCATCATCGAACGGCGAATAAATGCCGTTGAGGAACCAGCCCCAAGACGATTCGCCGGCATCGAGCTTAAGGCCGGTCTGCTCAAGGAGATCCTTGGCAGTAGAGCCCGCCTTGAGACTCGTCTGACCCGTCGAAGCCCAAACCTGCTGCTTGCCGTCCTTGTCCTTGCCAAGCACCTGAACGGAAGCATGGACAGAATCGGACGGCAACTGGTCGCCCCAGCCACCGTAGAACCACGTGACGGTATCGCCGGCATGGATGGTGACATTGTCCGCCGTATAGTCACTCGACTTGCCGTTGATGAACAGCTGCCAATAGGTCGAATAATCGAGCGGCGTACCCAGCTCAACACCGTTGTACTTAAGGCTCAGAATGAAGGAGCCCGCAGCAACGGCGTCAATATCGTTCGCCTCAAGCGCGACCTTCGTAAGGTCAAGTGCGCTCGAACCGGACGTCACCACATACTGCGCGTTATCGACCCAAGTCTGAGTCTTGCCCTGGGCATCGCGACCAATGACGGTCACATTCGCAGCAAGCTGGTCCTTAACGACAGGGGATGCGCTACCACCCGTAAAGGCAAACTCAATCTTCTGCCCCGGGGCGAGCTTAACGCTGCTCGCGCCAACCGAGGAAGACGCGCCGTCGACGAACAGCTGCCAGAAGGCATTAGTCGTCGGATCGTAGGCAAGCGTGCGGCCATCTGTCGGGGACGTGATGCTTTTGAGGTAGAAGCCGTATGCCGTGTTCGGTTCGTAATCCGCTTTAAAGCCCGTCTTCTGCTGCAGCTTAACGAAGGCATCCGCAGCCGTCGCGCCCTCGTCGAGCTTGAGCTGCGTAGGTGCCACCCAGGTCTGAGCCTTGCCGTCGGCATCGGTGCCGATAATCGAGAACGAGACCTCGACTTGCTTCTTGGCGACATCGCCGGTTTCTGTCGGGTTCTCTGTCTGAACGGCAGCCGCGGCGGCAGATCCTGCTTGGCCAGCGGATGCCGCTGAAGACTGCTCGCTCGCGGCAGGGCTCTCCCCCGTCGCCGAGCCTTCGTCGCCAGTTGCTGCCTCTGTTGTAGCGGCACTAGCTGCAGGCGCGCTCCCGGAATCCGAAGCCTCGGCGCCGCTCTGCTCAGCGGCACCGCCCGCAAGCGCTGCGTCCTCGCCCGGCGTCGTAGCCTGAGCCACGGCCCCGGCAATGCCCTCGGCGCCCTCGGCCCACAGCTGAGCCGGCGTGGTGCTGAAGGCCATCGCGAAGGCCAGGAATGCCACCAGGCCGCGCTTGGCTACGCCGCGTGCAATTGCGCCACGGCGATGCGAGACGCGCTGGCGCTCGTCCTCAATCATATCCATTTGTCTCCTACTGTCTGCACTTGGAGCGTTGCCTTGAGGCTGCCCCACGTCATCGCGCATGTTACGCCCGAGTTCCCCCATCGGGGTCCCCCTTCCCTCCAGAGCCCTATGCACACCGGCGGCATACGCCGCAGCCGCATGCAAGATGGGAGGCGATCCGACTTAACCTTAACGGCTCAGGCGCGTCGTCCGATCTGCGACGCGAACATCCCGAGCCAAGAGGAATTACGGTTACTGGTACAGCCGGGGACTTGCACCCCGATTCTCCCAAACGCGCAGGAAAACCGTGCGTTCGTGCGTCTCCGCACCACCATCTAGGCCATCGATTATTACCGTCAAAATGGTATCACGAAAAAGGGCCCCGCACACAGGCGAAGCCCAAGGTAAAAGCTATTGTTTGCGATAGGAAAATGCGGTGACGGTCGCAGCCTCTAGTGCTTCCCGCCGTGGCTGTTGAGCCAGATATTGCGGCCCAACATAAGCGCCAGCACCAGCGCGCTCACGTAGCCCATAAAGCCAATGACCGGGATACCAAACACAACCGGCTCGATGCGTGCGTAGTACACCACCGACGAACCGATAAACAGGCCGGCGATCACAATTGCCATCGACATGCGGTCGATAATTCCGCCCAGCTGTCGCAGCGCCTTATCGCTGCTCATGATCTGCGTGTTCACCTTAAGCTGGCCGCGTGTGAGCATACGCGAAGCCAGCCCCAGGTACTCAGCCGCCTCGAGTGAACCCTTCGCCGCGCGATAGCTGCTCGCGGCAAGATCGCGCCCCATGTCGCGCACGCGCGCATAGGTGCTTTTCTCGTTTTTAATGTGCGTCTGGATAATCTGGATCATGTTGACGTTGGGCATGTACTCGGTCAGCAAACCCTCGAGCGTCACCATGCCGCGCGCGAACATCGTCACCACGCTCGGCAGCTCAACATCGTTTTTGCGCGCGAGGTTTAACAGCGAGGTCAAAAACTCGCCGATATCCAGATCCTTCAGGTCAAGGCCCGCAAAGTCAGCCACGATAAAGTCCAAATCGGACAAAAAGGCCGAATGATCGAGCTCAGCCGAGTCGCCACGCGTCACGGCGAAGCGCATGAGCGAATCCTTGAGCTTGGGCACGTCACCCTCGGCCACGGCGAAAATCATGTCCTTAACGATGCCACGATCGTGACTCGACATGCGTCCGACCATGCCCAAGTCGATAAAGTAAACGATGCCGTCCTTGAGGATGATGTTTCCCGCATGCGGGTCGGCATGGAAAAAGCCGTCATCGAGCACCTGCGTCGAGTAGTCCTCGACAATCGCGGCACCGATCTTTTCCAAGTCATAGCCCTCGGCCACCAAGCGTTCAGGATCGGCGATCGAAATGCCGTCGACGTAATCCATAACCACCACGTGCTCGGTGCACAGGTCCAGATAGGATTTAGGGCACGTCACGCCATGAACGCTCTTATGGAACTCGTAGAAGTCGTTGAGGTTTTTGGCCTCGGCCAAAAAGTTGGTCTCCTCGCGAAACGAGGTCCACAACTCCTCGACTACGCCGTGCAGGTCAACGAATTGATCGGTGTTGACGAACTTGGAAACGATACGCACCACCGAGCGGATGATATCGATGTCCTGTGCCATAACCTGCTGCGCACCGGGGCGCTGCACCTTGACGGCCACGTCCTCGCCCGTCACCAGGCGAGCGCGGTGCACCTGCGCGAGCGATGCGCTACCAAGCGGATTGGGGTCGATCGCATCGAACATCCCCCCCAGGCGCAGGCCGTATTCTTCTTCCAGACAGCTGAGTACGACCTCGTACGGCACCGGCTCCACGTCGGAGCGCAGACGACGCAGCTCGTCGCAAAAGCGCTGCGGCAGAATCTCGGACCGGTTGGCCAAAATCTGCCCCATCTTGACGAACATGGGGCCGAGTTCCTCGAGCAGGCGGCGCAAACGAACCGGCGTGAGGTTATCCCACACGCGGTACTTTTTGACCAGGCGAACAATCTGCCCGATGCGTTCGCGACGACCCGCCGGCGTGAGCTGGTATTCCTCGTCCGGCGCCATCGCGTCGGGCTCCTCGGGGACCATATCGACAGCGCGCGGCTTCTTGCGAGCGCCCGAGACGACGGCATCGACCTCATCGACAACCGCCGCCTCGTCACCCAAGGGATCTAGATTGTTGTAATCGGTGGTGGAATCTGCCATCTGCGCTGCTACTCGGCCTCTTCGGTATCCTTCGCATCGTCGGGCTCAACGGACTCGACGGGCACCGAGGTCACGTTGTCCTCGACCGAATCGACGATGTCGCGCACATGGGCCAGGAAGGCCGTGCGCTCGGGGGCGGTCATAACGCGGACGCGGGCAAGGATGAGCTCGTCGAGCACGCGCTGGGCCGCGGTCTCGCCCTGCATGCCCAAGCGCTCGGTCAGATCGGAGATGGTACCGCCGGCCTGCTCGAACATGTCGGACACGCTGCGGGCGATATCGGGGGTGGCGGTGTCCTTGCGGACCTGCTCGCCTTTGGTGTTAAGGTCGTCGAGGACCTTCTTGCCGCCTTCGACAGCAACGGCGGCAGCGCCAAAGCCCACGTTGATGGCCCCGTTAACAAGCTGATCGAGTTTCATAACCATGGTTGTCTCCAATCACAAACAACTGCATTGGCGTTCTTGTACCCAAGATTGAGCGAAAGCGACAAAGCGTTTTAGCGCTATTCGATCGACGGGAAATCCCTACCTCACGTTATCGTTCATCGCGAAAGAGTTCTTCATGGCGCAGCTCGTGGTGTAGAGCACCTTGCCCAGTAGAGCATCGGTCTCTACGCGAACACGCTCGGCAAAGGCCTCATTGGCGCGTGCAAGCTCGGCAGGCACCTCGGCCTCGGGCAGAGCGGCTACGGCAGCGTCGACGTCATGGATCTGCTTGTGGCCCATGCCACCGACCTTCTCCTGGTAATCCTCCACGGCGCGGCCGCACTCATGGAAACGGACGTCGGCCAGGGCACCGATCAGGCGGTTGGCCCAGTAGAAGTTTTCGGACGTCACGCGAGCCTGCGTGTCGGCATAGTACTCGGGCATGGTCTCGACGTTGGCGTACAGCGGAACCAGCGCGTTAAACGAGTTGGAGCCAAAGGCCATCCACTGCACGGCGCGATAGGCCGGCTGCGCATAGGGGCGCAGCTGCAGCACGGCGAGCTGGCTGTTGCGGTTGATGCCGATGGGGCGATATGCGCCACGCGTAGCGGGCGTGCCCTTGCTACCGTAGCAATCGTACTCCGTGCCCTGGTAGTGGCTCGAGAGTACGTACTTGATGTCCTCGATGGTCACCTTGCGCTCGGGCACGCGGCTCCAGGGGATATCGTCGCTCTCGGGCGTGTAGTCGGCGTCGGGGCCATCCCACACGTCGCTGGGGTTGAGACAGCGCTGCATGTACCACGCGCGCGGTGTGTTGTAGACGTGGTCGCTGTCGCTGTGCGAGCCAAAGGCCTCGCGCGGGTTGAAGACCGCAGCCGGGCCGTCGCCCTCGACGCCCAGCGTCAGGTCCAGATGCCACTCGGCCATCCAGGCGCGCAAGTCGGCGGAGCACATGTGGTCGGCCTGGGCGCCCTCGGCGTCATCCAGGTCAAAGCTGTCGATACCCAGCTGGTTGGGCATGGTCACATAGGCGTCGTCAGGCACGCGCTTGGCAATCCAGTGGTGGCCGCCGATGGTCTCGAGCCACCAGATCTCGTCCACGTCGCTAAAGGCGATGCCGTTGTTCTCGTAGGTGCCGTAGCGCTCGAGCAGGTCACCCAGAATGCGTACGCCGTCGCGGGCGGACTTGGCGTATGGCAGGACCAGGGTCACCATGTCCTCCTCGCCCAAGCCACCGGACTGTGCCGGAACGTATCCGTCCTCGCCCTCGTTGCCCTTGGCGGGCACATAGTCCACGAGCGGATCGGCACCGCGGACGCGCTCGTTGGTGGTGAGCGTCTCGGTTGCGGACATGCCAACATTGAGCTCGTTGAATCCGGCCTCGGCCCAAATACCGTGACCGGGAACGACGTCGGGGACGCTCGTGTAGCGCATGGGATTGTCGGGCAACTCAACGGTCAGGTGGCTCAGGACGCTCGTGTAGACACGCGGCTGCTCGTCGGGATGCACCACGCGCATGCGCTTGGGCTCAAACACCCCGTTGGACGAGTCCTCGTTGCGGGCGACCAGCGTCGACCCGTCGTAGCTCGCGTTCTTACCAACCAAAATCGTTGTGCACGGCATGCGCATCCTCCTTGAGCGAAGAAATCAAACGGCAACAGTGTATCGCTTCGGCGCAAAAAGGGCGAAACCGCCGCCCCGGCAGCCCCTGTGGTCAAAAAATGCCAAATATGAGTACTGTCACCAATTTAGTAGCAGCAAATTTCCTTGTATATGAGTGCTGAAGATCCCTATTTGTCCAAAAGCGAGACAGCGTTATTCCCCATAGGTTCAATAATATGGGTTTCCTAACGAGAATGAATATCGTTAGGAAACCCAAAAGACGTAAAACATATGTGACTATCATGGCAACAGTACTCATATTTGGCGCTTTTTGACCACGTAGTATATGGCTAACCCCTCAAACAGCCCAAAACGCCTATTTCGATGCGCGCTCCGGGTCGCGCGCGCAGACGTGGTGTAAGAGTGTCCTGAGGTCCGTCGCTGCAAGCCCCGATGTTACTCCTTCTTGAGGC
>NZ_JADMUF010000027.1 GCF_015546965.1 Collinsella aerofaciens | reverse complement strand
ACCCGGTCGCCATGGCGCCGGACGAATTAAAACAGTACAGGGAGCCGTTGCACTCGTGTAGGCCCGTCACCATGGCATGCGTCGAGGGGTCGAGCCAGTACCACGTACCGTTTAGGTTGAGCCAGCCGGAGGCCAGCGCGCCTGAGCCCGTCGCGTAGTACCAGGCACCGCCGTCGAGCACCCATCCGGTCGTCATCGCGCCGGAGGCGTTGAACCAGTACGCTGAGCCATTGCACTCATGGAGCCCGATGGCCATGGTGTACGTCGAGGGGTCGAGCCAATACCAGGCCCCACTGGTATAGAGCCAGCCAGAATGCAGCGAGACCGGATTAACTGAATCCACATAGGACCAATTACCGTCAAACGAATTCCAACCCTGATTCCATTTAACGGATTCTTGAGCAGACCCATCATCGATTGAATCGGAAGGAGTAAGAGTCGAGGAGACGGATTGTTGATCAGAAACAGCGGGGATGGATGAGCTTATGGAGTCTGCATTCGCGATATCAACCGCACCGGGCCCAGTGAGCAGTAGAGTCAAAAGAATAATTAGGGTTAATGTAATTCGCTTTTTCCTTGCCATGCGTAGCCCCCAGTAGTAAGCAATTCATTCATAAACATAGTCTACAAATGGATAACTAAGAGCAATATGTAATTTAGAAAAAAGCAATTAAAGAAGAGCTGTTAGCCAAGCCATACACCATTGTTAGCAAAAGAGTATTGTGCCCCGTCGATCTGCTGAACACCAGTAGCCATAGCGTGCGTCGAGGGATCGAGCCAGTACCAGGCGCCGCCGACGTATGCCCAGCCGGAGGCCAGTGCGCCTGAGCCCGTCGCGTAGTACCAGGCACCGCCGTCGAGCACCCATCCGGTCGCCATCGCGCCGGAGGTGTTGAACCAGTACACGGAGCCGTTGCATGTGTGAAGGCCCGTCGCCATGGCGTGCGTCGAGGGGTCGAGCCAGTACCACGTACCGTTTAGGTTGAGCCAGCCGGAGGCCAGCG
>NZ_JADMUF010000026.1 GCF_015546965.1 Collinsella aerofaciens | reverse complement strand
CCATCGCGCCGAGAGTACTGCGGGGTCAGCCCGTGGGAGGCCAGGGCGCCGCTGACCGGTGGACGGCACCGAGCCGTCGCAACGGACTGAAGAAGGGGGAGGCCTCGCGGCCTCCCCCTTTTTTGCGTTATAGACGACATTCTCTAAACAATTAAATCAATCCAATCATCCACCGGTGAATATAAACGTTCACCGTTCTGTGGGCGGTTCTTTGTTCTCAATGGACTAATATTTGCTTTAGCGCGCTGATGCGCTTGTCCTGTTTTGCACGGGTCGTTTTATTGATTGTGACGGAAGGACTCACATGGCAGATATTCATGAGCTGCTTGATACTTGGATTGCCAATGTCAAGGACGAGGAGCTCCTCGCTGAGCTCAACACGATGAAGGAGCAGGGTGATGAGGACGCCATCACTGACGCCTTCTTCCAGGATCTCGCCTTCGGTACTGCCGGTCTTCGCGGCACTATCGGTGCGGGCACTAACCGTATGAATATCTATACGGTCGGTCGTGCGACCCAGGGGTTCGCTGACTACCTCAATGCGACCTTCGAGCATCCGACGGTCGCCATCGCTCGCGATAGCCGCAATAAGGGTGAGCTGTTCGTTAAGACGACGGCTGCCATTCTTGCAGCAAACGGCGTGACTGCCCTCGTGTATCCCAAGATTTCTCCTGTGCCGACGCTCTCCTGGGCCGTCCGTGATCTTAAGTGCTCCGGTGGCATTTGCATGACCGCTAGCCATAACCCGGCGCCGTATAACGGCTATAAGGCCTATGGCCCCGATGGCTGCCAGATCACCAGCGAGGCCGCCGATGCAATTTCTAAGGCTATCGCCGAGACCGATACGTTCACCGGCGTGAAGTCCATGGACTTTGATGAGGCTCTTGAGCAGGGTCTGGTCAAATGGATTGATGACTCGTGCCTCGAGCGCTATTACGACGCCGTTCTCGCCCGCGGCGTGACTAACCTTTCTGCCGAGGAGATCGCTGGCGCTCCGCTTAAGCTCGTCTACACTCCGCTCAACGGCACCGGCCTCATTCCCGTCACGACGGTGCTCGAGAGCGCTGGCATCACCGATGTCACGGTTGTTCCCGAGCAGAAGGAGCCTAACGGCGATTTCCCGACCTGCCCGTATCCTAACCCCGAGATCCGTCAGGCCATGCAGAAGGGCATCGATCTCTGCGAGCAGGTTCACCCTGATCTGCTGCTTGCAACCGATCCCGACGCCGACCGTGTTGGCGTCGCTGTCAAGAATGGCGATGACTACCTGCTGCTGACCGGCAATGAGATGGGCGTTCTGCTGCTCGACTATATCTGCAAGACCCGTGCTGCCCGCGGTGAGGATCTCACTAAGAAGGTTGCCGTTACTACTATCGTTTCTTCCGCCATGGTTGACGCTCTGGCCGACGAGTACGGTTTTGAGCTCCGCCGCTGCCTGACGGGCTTCAAGTACATCGGCGACATCATTACTTCTCTTTCCGATGCTGGCGAGGTCGATCGCTTTATCTTCGGTTTCGAGGAGAGCTACGGCTATCTGGCCGGCGACCACGTGCGCGACAAGGACGCCGTGAGCAGTTCGCTGCTGATTTGCCAGATGGCTCAGTATTACAAGCTGCAGGGCAAGAACCTTGCCGATGCGATGCACGAGCTGTACGAGAAGTATGGCTACTATCACAACAAGACGATTTCGCTGAGCTATCCGGGCGCTGAGGGTGCGGCAAAGATGGCCGGCATCATGGCCGGTCTGCGCGAGAACCCGCCCGCGGAGCTCGCCGGTTCCAAGATTGAGGCCGTCGTGGATTACAACACCTGCGTGAACGGCCTGCCGAAGGCTAATGTCATTGAGTTCGATCTTGAGGGTGGCAACAAGGGTATTGTTCGTCCTTCCGGCACCGAGCCCAAGATTAAGCTGTACATCTTTGCTAAGGGCGCGGATGCCGCCGAGGCAGATGCGGCACTTGACGCGATCGAGGAGTCCGGTCGCAAGCTGTTGGCCTAGGGCTTTTAGAGCCTATTTCTTTAGATAGACGGAGGAGGGGATCTCGGAAACGAGGTCCCCTCTCTATTACTGGTAAATACAGCTGAGAATCCCAAACTGTGTAGGAAATATGTACGCCCAGATTCCCGCCCGCGGGGGCCCTCCGGTCTGGCAATATATCTCCTTGCCGCGCGGCCCGGTCGAACCG
>NZ_JADMUF010000025.1 GCF_015546965.1 Collinsella aerofaciens | reverse complement strand
TGTGTTCCGTCAAGTAAAAATCGACAAATACGTCTGTCGAATTTCGACACCCTCATGCTGACCGCCTCCGGGCGGGCCGGCGCCGTCGCGGCCGGCCCGCCCGCTGCCTAGAACGGTATCTCCCAGTCCTCCGGGGGCACCTCCTCCATCCCGCCCCGCTCGCCCGTCATCAGCGGGTGGTCCGGCGTCAGCCCGCAGCCCGGGCACTGGAAGAGCCCGCAGAGCGTCTGCGCGTCCCAGGCGCCGGCGTCGCGGCCCTTCATCCTGTTCACCGGGCAGTCCTCCGCGGCGTACCTCATTCGGCCTCACCCTTCCCGAGCATCAGCGCGTTTTCCATCCTGTAGCTGGCGCCGTTGAACTCCACCAGCCTGCCCGTGTAGACGAGCCTGTCCACGACGGCCGCGGCCATCTTGTCGTCGCCGAACACCGTGCCCCACCTGCTGAACTCTATGTTGGTGGTGACTATGAGGCTCTGGGTGCCCTCGGGGGCCGACATGACCTGGAACAGCAGCCTCGCCCCCTCGACGTCGAGCGGCACGTAGCCGAGCTCGTCGAGTACCAGCAGGTCCGCCGACAGCAGGTCGTCGAGCTCCCTGCGCAGCCTGCCGCGGTCGCGCGCGTCGGCCAGGTGCATCACGAGCTGCGCGACGGTGAAGAACCTCACGGACTTGCCGGCCCTGACGGCGGCGGCGCCGACCGCGATGGCGAGGTGGGTCTTGCCCCTGCCCGTCTTCCCGTGGAAGACGAAGTCCTGGCACGCGTCGATGAAGGCGAGCGACCTGAGGTCGGCCTCCCCGTAGCCGTCGGGGAACGAGACCTGGGAGAAGTCGTAGCCGTCGAGCGACTTGGCCGCGGGGAACCTCGCCCTGCGCATCCTCCTCTCCAGCTGGTTGGCGGCCCTGACCTCCATCTGCCTGGCCAGCAGGCCCTCGACCGCCCTCATCTCGGGGAGCGTCGCCTCCTCGCAGAACTCGTCGACGACGCTGTTCGAGAACAGCATCGAGCGCGCCTTGCCCCTCAGCGAGGACTCGAGCAGGCGCCTGTCGGGGCATGCGGCCCTGGCCATCTACGCCACCCCCATGAAGCCGTCGTAGACGCCGAGGTCCACGGGCTCGTCGTAGGTGACGGTCCCCGTGGCGGCGCGCGCCGCGCTGACGGCGACCGACGCCTCGTCGATGCGGCCGGTCGCCTCGTAGGCGAGGCGCACCGCCTGCAGCGTGGCCTCCCATCCGGAGGTGGCCGCCTGGTCGCGCATCACCCTCAGCTCGGCCTTCAGGCCCGCCCTGTCCAGTGAGTCCATATGCTCCCTGAGCTCGTCGGGGAGCGCCTCCCTCACCCTGCTGTTCTCCCAGCCGCCGGCGTTCCACGCCAGCAGGGCGAGCTGCGAGGCGGGGTCGGACGTGTCGGTCGGGGCGCTGCCGTAGGCCCTGGGGTGCTCGCAGACGAGCTCGCCGCTGTCGGGGTCGTAGACGCTCACGGTCGTCGCCCGCAGGCCGACCGTGAGCCTGCGGCGCGAGAGCGACGGGTGCGTGGAGTAGAGGTGGCGGCCCCTCTCGCCGACCGAGACCTTGCCCTTCTTGTCGGCGGTGCGAGAGACGTAGGTGACGCAGTCGAGGGGCTTGGCCGGCAGCCCGAGCATCGCCAGCCTGTCGGCCTCGAAGAGATCGAGCTCGCGCTCGCCCTTTATCCAGTGGGGCTTGTCGGACATGGCGAGGCTGCGCTCGAGCAGCCTGCGGTTGAAGGCGCCGGCGTCCCACAGCTGGGGGACGGGGACGAAGAGGTTGCGGCGCACGCAGCCCACCTTGTTCTCGACGCTGCCCTTCTCGTTGCCCGAGCGGGGGTTGCAGAACCTGAAGCGGAAGCCGTAGTGGGCGCTGCAGGCGGCGAACAGCTCGGTCGTCCGGACCCCGCCGCCGACGCGGCGGCCGACGCCGGTCGCGTTGTCGAAGACGATCTTGGTCGGCACGCCGCCGACGTGCTCGAAGACGTTGCGCAGGGCCTGGCAGACGCACTCCGACGTCTCGCCCGGGAAGACCTGGGCCAGCCCGACGTTGGAGTACGGGAACGTCATCACGAAGAAGCTCAGCGTGGTCCGCATCCCCCTCACGTAGAAGTCGGCCTCACCGAAGTCGGCCTGCGCCTCGCCGGGGCCCCAGACGAGGTCGAGGTACTGGGCGTCGGCCGCCTCCGCCGAGCGGCGGGCCCTAATCTCCCTGACGCACCGCTCCACGGTGCTGACGGAGACGTCGGCGCCGCACTCGGAGACGAGCCTGTCGTGGACGCGCTTTGCGGTATGGCGCTGCTTGCGTCCGCTGCGCATGTCGTCGTCGAGCCAGGACTCGATCAGGGGCCTGTACGGGTCGAGCTTTGAGCCCTGCGCCCGCCTCGCGGGCGGCTCGGGGCTGAAGTCGTCCATGTCGCGGTACTTGTAGACGGTGTCCCGGCTCACGCCGGTCTTGCGCGCGATCTCGGCGACGCTGTCCCCCTGCCGCCACAGCAGGCGTATAGAATTCTTATCGGTCATGCTGATCATTTCCTCTCCGGGCCTCCTTTGGTAGATACGAAGCACCACCAAGATAGCCCTGCGATCTGGTCAGCATGCCCCTTGCGGGAAGTGTCGACTTTATGCTGCCGTTTTTGTCGATTTAGATGTTACGGAATACA
>NZ_JADMUF010000024.1 GCF_015546965.1 Collinsella aerofaciens | reverse complement strand
GCACCGTGAAGTGCACCAGATTCGACTCCCCGAACTCCTCGCGGCAGAACCCGAGCGCGTCCTCGAAGAAGTCCCTCACCTCCTCGGCGCTCGCGCCCTCGAAGAACTCCGGGCTTGCCGTCACGATGCCCTCGACGAGCCTCACGGCATCCTTGCGCACCTTGCGGGCACCCTTGTAGCCCGCGTCAATCCTCGCCTGAATCTCGCCCTCGTAGTCGGCGTGCGGGCACATCTCGCGGTTCAGCCGGGTTCGGGTTCGGTCAATGTCCGGGTTCGTGTGCTTTCCCGGCTCGCGGTCGTTGTGGTACTGCATGGCGCCTATCTCGGCACCCTTGCACTTCTGGACTCGAAGGATTGCGTACTGCTTACCCATCGGCGGCGGCACCTCCCGGCTTTTGGAACAAAAGGGTAACGCACTCCCCTTTTCATCCTGAAAAGGGGTGCGCCGACAGTGTACCACCGTCGGTTCTCCGCGACTTAGGGTCGCTCCGCGCCTACGGCTTGGCGGCACGCGGCGGCGCTCGCATGAGGGGGCAAGCCCCCTCAAACTCCCCCTTGTCGCGGCTGTTCGTCACACGTCACACGTCACGTATATATTCGGTCGTAGTAGCCGAATATATACGTGCCCCGATTTGATGGGCTTCCTTCGCCGCGACTAGAGCAAGGAAAGGGTCGATGGCGCAGTGCGTCATCGACCCTTGTTCAAGTCTGGTCTATTCGATTGACCGTCGCGTCAATTCCGCAATCCGTGAACGAGGTCTCCGTAGATCCGCTGCGCGGAACTACTCCGCCCCCGTGGTCACGCATTGCTACATTGACCCGCCTACTCGAACCGAGCGCACCAGCTTCGCGCTTCGGCTACGGCTGCGGCGGCGCAGTCGGGCGGCAGTTCGACCATCGGCGTGCGCAGATACTCGCGCACCTTCGGTCGTGAACGCCAGCCGAGCATGTTGATGAGCGTCTCGACTTCCTCACCGCGCTCGGCCTTCTCGGCGAGCATGATTCCGACAACGCGCACCCAGTCGCGCGTGTCCTCGCCGCTGTGCCAAGCGTGAACCTGCGGCCAGTGCGCGACAACCTGCCCAGCGTCCCACTCCCCGTCACACGTCAGCTCGATGCGCGTCAGCACGCCCGACAGGTGCATCTCGGCAGCCTTGTCGTAGACCTTCACGTATCCGGGCGTGTTCTTGACCCCGAGGTATTCCGTGATTCCGTTGCTGATGACCGACTTGTACATCCGCCTGTCCTTGCTAAGGCGGCAGTCCAGACGGCTTGTCGGCAAATCATAGGCGAGGTCGAACCTCTTCAAGCGGGCATGGGAGATGCATGGCGCGAGCTTTTCCAGCAGCCGCCAGAACCGCTTGTCCCCGCCAACCTTGTTCGGGTTGAACTCGATAAACCCGCGATTCATGTTCACCTTGCAACTCGGCTCCATGAAGCCGATGCCGAGCGCGACCGAGCTGTCGCCGAGGTCGAAGCTCCAAAGCTCGTACCAGCCGCCGGGTCTAATCTTGCTCGTCCACGCGCTCATGCTGTCGCAGTCGAATGTCTGGGCGTGCGTGCTCAACCACTCGCCCTTGCCGTTGATGAACGACAGCTTCAGGCGAACCATATCGATTGAGAACGTTGCCCCAGATTCAGTCTTGTATGCATTCCAGTAAGAGGGGTGAACCACCGTAAGTGGTTGAAATCCGGCTATTAGACAAGAGCCGGATTTCACATCCGGGTTCGGCGGGTATGCAGAACCGCCCTCGTTTTCATTCATTGCCATGAAAAAACCTCCCTGTTTGGGAGGTAGCTGTTTGGGGATATCCCAGCTTGATATAATGCTGGTGTATCGCCGAGCTACCATCTCGGTTGATATGCGAGCCGCGAGTGTTGGCGCACTCAAAGCTCTGACCCAAATTATAACGGGGTCGCCGGCAGGAAAGGGGAGCCTTCAAGGCTCCCCTTTCTGTTAGCTCCCCTGCTGCTTTACGCTATGGCCATGAGACCATCGGCGAGGATTCCGCGGGCATACGCACCCGTCGACTTGCCCTCGGCCTTCGCTTCCTTCTCAAGCGCCCGTTTCATGGCGGCGGGAACCTTGAGGGACAGCGTTACCGTCTCGGGCGCTGCTTTCGGGAGTTTCCCCTCGACGATTTCGCCCACATTCACCCATCCGCTTGGCCACTCGTCGCGTTCGAGAGCGCTTTCCCAATCGGCAATCATCTCATCGGTAACGACCTTGCCGTTCTCGGCAACGATTCCGTTCATGTCTACCTCCATCCCAGCTCACGCTTGAACTTCTTCGTCGGCGGCACCATCGCGTGAAACACGCACCAAACGCCGTCGATATCCATGAATCCAATCAGCTCGGCAAACCTCCCATCGGGAAGCGAGCCGACCGAAATCCAGAGCGGCGGGTCATCCGTGCCGTTTCTCTGGCGGCACCGAATCGGGTTCTCCCACGCATACGCGACCTCATCGCTGGTAAGCCCGTGCTTGAGGGCGTTCCCGTGTACTCTGACCACTGCCGTTCTCCTTTCTTCCCCAATAAGTATACCCGATTGGTATACCTAATCAAAGCACCTGATTATCGCGCGGTCGCGCTGGGGCTTCGTGGCCGTCAAGCTTCCTGCTGGCACCCCTCATATCACCGGCCTCATCCAACAGAGACAACTCGTCCATCTCCCTCGACAGCTCGCCCATCTCGCCGACCTTCTCCCTGGCACCGTCAACGAGCACCTTCTCCGCGCGCCTGCCGTCACGTGCCGTTATGAAGTCGCGCCCCGCCGCGAGCGCGGCCTTGCAGATAGGGTTTTCGGCGAACTCGGCGAGCTTGGCCTTGAAGCTCCCGAGGAAGCCGCGCACCGACAGGCACTCGGCAATCTGGGCCAGCTCGGCCTTGATGCGCTCGAACCTCGCGGCGAAGCCCTCGACCTGCGATCTGCACTCGACGAGCTGCGCCCGCGCGGACGCAAGCTCGGCATTGGCGGAAGCAAGCTCCAACCTCGCCGATTCGAGCTGTTCGGCCTTCTCGTCCAGCTCGGCCTGAACTCGGCGGCTCTCGGCCTTGTATTCGGCCACGGACTTGTGCCGCCTTGCCGGTTCCCCCTCGATGCGCTTCTCACCCCTAGAAAGGCCGTACAGCGCCCCTACGCGCCCGTAGAACCTGTCCTGCATCGCCCCGAGCGCCGCCTTGTCCGGGAAGAACCCCTTCCACGAGAGCTTCCCGTCTTTAAGCGGCACGAAGCCGAAGTGGGCGTGCGGGGTCTCCTCGTCCATGTGCACCGTGAAGTGCACCAGATTCGACTCCCCGAACTCCTCGCGGCAGAACCCGAGCGCGTCCTCGAAGAAGTCCCTC
>NZ_JADMUF010000023.1 GCF_015546965.1 Collinsella aerofaciens | reverse complement strand
TGGCTTTGTAAAGCCGTTTGTCTCCACCCGCGTAGCGGGTGGTTTAAAGCTGGCCGCTGCGCGGCCAGCAGACTAAAGTCTTGAAATCAAAAAGAGCCGGTCGAGCAAACGCTCGATCGGCTCACAAACTTTCCCTCAGCTTACGGTCCCGAGAGGTTGTCCGAAGGCCCGACCGCCGAGAGGGGTTTCTTCTGAGCGATCCCGCAGCGCGAAGCGCGAGGACCAGCGAAGAAGAAACCCCGCAGGCGGTCGGGCCGGTGGGAGGGATGGCCTTTCGACCTACTCTTTTTCGACCGCGCGCATGATCGCCTTGTAGATCTCCATCAGCGGAATGATCAGGAAGGCAAGGCCCAAGGCGGCGATAACGCCCTTAAGCTCAAGCGTCACGGGGCCAAAGAACATCTCGGCAAGCGTCGGCTGCACGGTCACGATAACCGTCAGCACCAGCGCCAGCGCAGCCGAAGCCCAAAGCCACTTGTTCTGCTTCTTCATGCTAAACAGCGACGCACGACGGCTGCGCATATTGAAGCAGTGGAAAATCTCGACCATGTTGAGCGTGATGAACGCCATCATCACGCCTTCCTCGTCGGCATTGCCGGCGATCATATCGGCGATGTGGATGTAGCCCATGTCAAAGTACACGCCCACAAAGAAGCTCGCCAGCACCAGCACGGTGATGATCAGGCCCTGGACCACGCAGTCCAGGCCCATGTGACCGGCAAAGACGCCGTCCTTGGCGTTGCGCGGCTTGCGCTTCATGATGTCGCCCTCGGCGTCCTCCATGCCCAGCGCGAGCGCGGGGAAGCAGTCGGTGACCAGGTTCACCCACAGCAGCTGCACCGGCTGGAAGATGGTAAAGCCGATGAGCGTGGCGATGAACACCGAGAAGACCTCGGCAAGGTTGGCCGAAAGCAGGAACTGGATGACCTTGCGGATGTTGTCGTAGATGCGACGACCTTCTTCGCAGGCACCGATGATGGTGGCGAAGTTATCGTCGGCGAGCACCATGTCGGCAACGTTCTTGGTGACGTCGGTACCGGTGATGCCCATGCCCACGCCGATGTCGGCGCGCTTGATGGACGGGGCGTCGTTGACGCCGTCGCCCGTCATGGCGACGATCTGGTCGCGCGACTTCCAAGCCTCAACGATGCGGGTCTTGTGCTCGGGCTGAACGCGGGCGTACACGCCGTAGTCCTCGATGTG
Source organism: Collinsella aerofaciens (assembly GCF_015546965.1). GTDB lineage: Bacteria > Actinomycetota > Coriobacteriia > Coriobacteriales > Coriobacteriaceae > Collinsella > Collinsella aerofaciens_X. Next base: position 3,767 of record NZ_JADMUF010000023.1, on the reverse strand, counting down.
CGCGTCGAGCTCCTCGTCGCTCATGCGATCGAGGTCGGCACCGGTGATAGCCTGGCTGCGATCGGCGACGATGCCCAGCTGCTTGGCGATGGCCACGGCGGTGTCGATGTGGTCGCCCGTGATCATGACGGTGCGGATACCGGCGTCGTGCGCCTCGCGGATAGCGTCGGCCACCTCGGGACGGACAGGGTCAATCATGCCGGACAGGCCGCAGAAGACTAGGTCGTGCTCGAGCGCAGCGGGGCTGCAGTCGGCGGGAACCTCGGTGTAGGTGTGGCTCGCCAGCGCCAGCACGCGCAGGGCCTCGTCGGCCATGGCTTTGTTGGCTGCCACGAGCTCGGCGCGGCGCTCCTCAGTCAGCGGAACGACCTTCTCACCGTCATAGATGTGGGTGCACAGGCCGATCACCACGTCGGGCGCGCCCTTGGTGTACTGCTCGTACTCGCCGTCCAGGGTCTCGACGACCACGGACATCATCTTACGGCCCGAGTCGAACGGGGCCTCGCCCACGCGCGGGTGCTCGGCAGTCAGGCCAGTAAGACCAGCCTTGCCGGCATCGTTGACGAGTGCGCACTCGGTCGGCTCGCCCACGGCCTCGCCCAGCTCCTCGTCCCACTGGGCATCGGAGCACAGCGCCATGCCGGCCAAGAACTTTTCCTTGGGCGCAGCGAGCTCGTGCTTGACGACGGTCATCTTGTTCTGGGTAAGCGTGCCGGTCTTGTCCGAGCAGATGGTCTGCGTGCAGCCGAGCGTCTCGACAGCAGAAAGCTTGCGGATAATCGCCTGGCGCTTGGCCATCTTGGTCACGCCGAGCGAAAGGACGATGGTCACGACGGCGACCAGGCCCTCGGGGATGGCGGCGACGGCGAGCGAGACGGCGACCATAAAGGTGTCGAGCAGGGCAGTCGGGTCGGTAAGGACGTTACCCACGCCGTGACGGATGATGTCGACGCCAAAGATGACGACGCAGATGACGATAACCATGATGGTAAGGATACGGCTGAGCTCGGCGAGCTTCACCTGCAACGGCGTGAGCTCTTCCTTGGCCTCGGCCAGGGCGCCGGCAATCTTGCCCATCTCGGTGTCCATGCCGGTGCCGACCACGACGGCGCGGCCACGGCCGTACACAACGGTGGAACCCATGTAGCACATGTTCTTGCGGTCGCCGAGCGGCACGTCGTCGGCGCCCGCGGCAAGCTCGATCACGTTGGCGTGCTTCTCGACCGGCACGGACTCGCCGGTGAGTGCGGCCTCTTCGATCTTCATCGTGGCGCTCTCGAGGACGCGGCAGTCGGCCGGGACCGAGTCGCCCGCCTCGAGCATGATCACGTCACCGGGCACGAGCTCGGCGCTCGGCAGGTGCACGAGCTTGCCGTCGCGCAGCACCTTGGACTGCGCCGCGCTCATTTCCTGCAGGGCCTCGAGGGCCTCCTCGCTCTTGGCTTCCTGGACCACGCCCAGCACCGAGTTGACGATAACGACGAACATGATAATGGCGACGTCGGCAAAATCGGGCTCGCCCTTGACCATGCCCGTAAGTGCGCTGATAACGGCGGCAACGATCAGCATGATGACCATGGGGTCGGCCATCTGCTCAAAGAAACGCTTCCATAGCGGCGTCTTCTCGGCTTCCTCGAGCTTGTTAGGGCCTGTCTTGGCAAGGCGCGACGACGCCTCGTCGTTGCCCAGGCCGAGGTTCTCATCGACACCTTGGTCGCTGAGCACCTCCGCCGCGGCGGACAGGTATTCCTTTTGCATATAGAGTCCCCTCCTGGGATTCGGGCCACTCAGCAGATTGATGCCCGATCATAATTCCCAGGAGAAGGGCAAGGGCTCATCAAGGCTGCCGTGCTGAGCGGCAGTTGATAGTGGAGCTATGGTACCCCAAAGCGACGCGTCTAGCCAAAACATTCCATCTGGAAACACGGCACAGGCGCAACGGTGCAGACCGTGTGATGTTCAACATTGATAAAACGTTTTTTCTTCGGCGCATCATCGAACTAAAATATCGCCCAGATAGCAGCGGTTAGAACGGTTGGTAAAGTTTTTGCATATACCGTTTTTCCGCAAAAAATGAACTTCTAATTCGGCATACGGTCGATTTTTTGGGGTATTCGGTCGGCATTTCGTTATAATCATCTCAGTTTTATTTCTTATGGTTTATCTATCAGCGCAAGACGATGTCAGATGGAGGTCTGAATGTACAAGCGCACCAAGATTGTATGCACCATGGGTCCCGCCTGCGATAGCGACGAGACCATCCGCGAGATGATCAAGGCGGGCATGAACGTCGCCCGTTTTAACTTCTCGCACGGCTCCTACGACGAGCACCACGGTCGCATCGAGCGCGTCCGTCGTATTTCCAAGGAGCTCGGCATGCCCGTCGGCATCCTGCTCGACACCAAGGGCCCCGAGGTCCGCACCGGCCTTTTGGTCGACGGCAAGAAGGTTGCCGTCAAGACCGGCGACAAGATCGTCGTCACCGCTCAGCCCACGTCCGAGGATTTCCACGGCACCGCTGAGCACATCTCCCTCGACTACCTGGCTCTGCCCTCCGAGGTCGAGAAGGGCTCCCTCATCCTGATCGATGACGGCCTGGTTGCCCTCGAGGTCGAGTCCGTCGACGGCCAGGACATGACCTGCGTCGTTAAGAACGACGGCCTGATCGGCGAGCGCAAGGGCGTCAACATGCCCAACGTCAACATCTCGCTGCCCGCCATCACCGAGCGCGATCGTCAGGACATCCTCTTTGGCCTGACCGAGAACATCGACTACATCGCCGCTTCCTTCATCCGTGACGGCGAGTCCGTCCGCGGCATCCGCGAGCTTTGCCGCGAGAACGGCGGCGAGCACGTGACGATCTTCCCGAAGATCGAGTGCGCCCTGGGCGTCGAGAACTTCGACGAGATCCTCGAGGCTTCCGACGGCATCATGGTCGCCCGTGGCGACCTGGGCATCGAGATCAAGCCCGAGCTCGTTCCCCACATCCAGAAGGAGATCATCGCCAAGTGCAACGCGGCTTACAAGCCCGTCATCACCGCTACGCAGATGCTCGACTCCATGCAGCAGAACCCGCGCCCGACGCGCGCCGAGGTTGCCGACGTTGCTAACGCCATCTACGACGGCACCGACGCCGTTATGCTCTCTGGCGAGTCCGCTGCCGGTAAGTACCCGGTCGAGGCCGTCAAGATGCAGGCCAGCATCGCTCTCGAGACCGAGAAGTACCTCCCGGCCCACGCTCCGCTCGAGGTTCCGGCTGACGCTCACGGCACCCGCGTTGTCAACAACGTTGTGGGTATGTCCGCTGTGAACATGGCTACCACCGTTGGCGCCAAGTGCATCACCGTGCCGACGACCACCGGTCGTACCGCTCGCCTGATCTCGCACTTCCGTCCCAACATGCCGATCTGCGCGTTCTCCCGCCACGAGTGGGCCGTCCAGCAGATGATCATGTACTGGGGCGTTATCCCGCACCAGGCCGAGATTACCCAGGGCACCGTCAACGGCACGATCGTCAAGGCGATCGAGACCGCTAAGGAGCTCGGCTACGTCGAGGCCGGCGACCTGACCGTCGCTACCGCCGGCGATCCCCGCATGAGCGTCCAGCTCGAGGACAAGGTCTCCTCGACCAACGTCGCTTACGTCGCTCAGGTGCGCTAAATCGCACTTGCAAGCAGACTTGCATCAGAACCACCCTTAAAAAGGGTGGTTTGCTCTTAGGGTATAACCCACGGGCCCCGGGCTCGCGTCTAAAGGCGCGGGCCCGG
>NZ_JADMUF010000022.1 GCF_015546965.1 Collinsella aerofaciens | reverse complement strand
ACGGCTCGGTGCCGTCCACCGGTCAGCGGCGCCCTGGCCTCCCACGGGCTGACCCCGCAGTACTCTCGGCGCGATGGGGCTTAGCTTCCGGGTTCGGAACGGGACCGGGCGTGCCCCCCATGCTCTGGCCGCTGACCGGTGGGCGGCGCCCACCGTTACGGTGTCCGGTATCTCCCTCACGTGCCCTGGGGGCCGCATGGCGCATAGGAAAGATGACTCGGGGGCATCCTCGTGCCCGGACCGCGCGTGAGCGCATGTCCCGCGGGCCGCGAGGTGCGGTTCCGGAAGAGCTCGGGCGATTAGTGCGGCTCGGCTGAGGACGTCGCCGCCCTTGCACCTGCCGTCTATCGACCAGGTAGTCTACCTGGGCCCTTACCGGAAGGAGAACTAATCCCTGGAACGGCTTCCCGCTTAGATGCCTTCAGCGGTTATCCGCGCCGCACGCGGCTACCCGGCCGTGCCGTTGGTCGACAACCGGTTCACCGGAGGTGCGTCCACCCCGGTCCTCTCGTACTGGGGGCAGCCTCCATCGATTCTCCTGCGCCCACGGAGGATAGGGACCGAACTGTCTCACGACGTTCTAAACCCAGCTCGCGTACCGCTTTAAACGGCGAACAGCCGTACCCTTGGGACCTGCTCCAGCCCCAGGATGCGATGAGCCGACATCGAGGTGCCAAACCTTGCCGTCGATGTGGACTCTTGGGCAAGATCAGCCTGTTATCCCCGGAGTACCTTTTATCCGTTGAGCGACGGCCCACCCACTCGGGGCCGCCGGATCACTAGAGCCTGCTTTCGCACCTGCTCGGCTTGTGGGCCTCGCAGTCAAGCCCGCTTGTACTCTTGCATTCAAAAGGACGGTTGCCGACCGTCCCGAGCGGACCTTCGCGCGCCTCCGTTACCCTTTAGGAGGCGACCGCCCCAGTCAAACTGCCCGCCTGGCACGGTCCCCGAGCCGGTTGACGGCCTCGGGTTAGGACGCCGGTCGCGCGAGGGCAGTATTCCAAGGGCGGCTCCCCGGGGGCTGGCGCCTCCGGATCTTAGCCTCCTGCCTATCCTCTACACGCGGGACCAGCGGCCAATGCCAAGCTGCAGTGAAGGTTCACGGGGTCTTTCCGTCCTTCCGCGGGTAAGTCGCATCTTCACGACCAGTGCAATTTCACCGGGTCCATGGTCGAGACAGCGCCCAAGTCGTTGCGCCTTTCGTGCAGGTCGGAACTTACCCGACAAGGAATTTCGCTACCTTAGGACCGTTATAGTTACGGCCGCCGTTTACCGGGGCTTGGCTTCGGGGCTTCGCGCGATGCGCTAACTCCTCCGCGTGACCTTCCGGCACCGGGCAGGCGTCAGACCCTATACGTCGCCTTGCGGCTTCTGCAGAGTCCTGTGTTTTTAGTAAACAGTCGCTTGGGCCTCTCCACTGCGGCCCGCCTCCGCTCCCCGGGCAAGCCGGTTCACGTACGCGCGGGCACCCCTTCTCCCGAAGTTACGGGGCCATTGTGCCGAGTTCCTTGACCATGGTTGACCCGATCGCCTCGGTATGTTCTACCCACCCACCTGTGTCGGTTTGCGGTACGGGCGCGCACGCGCCTGCCTAGGGGTTTTTCTAGGGACCTCGGGCTCACTCGCTTCGCTCAGTCGCTTCGTCCGGAGCCTCGCCCTGTGTGCGGACCGGATTTCCCTGGTCCGCGGGCCGCGCTCCATCACGGGGACGTCCAGAACCCCGCCGAGCCACCCCCATCCGTCGCCCCGTCGGTCGTAGCGCCGCGTGCGCGGTGCAGGAATGTCTGCCTGCTGCGCGTCGGCTACGCCTCCCGGCCTCGCCTTAGCCCCCGACTGACCCTGGGAGGATTAGCCTTGCCCAGGAAACCTCGGGTTCACGGCGGACGAGTTACTCTCTCGTCTCTCGCTACTCATGCCAGCATTCTCACTCCCATGCGCTCCACCGTCGGTCGCCCTGACGGCTTCTCCGCCCATGGGAAGCTCCCCTACCGATTCTGAAAATCAAAATCCCGCCGCTTCGGTGTCCAGCTTAGCCCCGTGTATTGTCGGCGCATGTCCACTCGACCAGTGAGCTGTTACGCACTCTTTGAATGCATGGCTGCTTCTAAGCCAACATCCTGGTTGTCTGGGCGGACGCACATCCTTTGCCACTCGGCTGGAACTTGGGGACCTTAGCGGGCGGTCCGGGCTGTTTCCCTCTCGAGCACACAGCTTAGCCCACATGCTCTGACTGCCGCGCTCTGGGCCGCCGGCATTCGGAGTTCGGTTGGATTCGGTAGGCGGCGAAGCCCCCTCGTCCATCCGGTGCTCTACCTCCGGCGGTGAACGCGCGACGCTAGCCCTAAAGCTATTTCGGGGAGAACGAGATATCTCCGGGTTTGATTGGCCTTTCACCCCTATCCGCAGGTCATCGCCGCCGTTTTCAACCGACGTGCGTTCGGCCCTCCACGGGGTCTTACCCCCGCTTCAGCCTGCCCACGGATAGCTCACCCGGCTTCGCGTCCGCGGCGCGGGACTCAAGTCGCCCTGTTAAGGCTCGCTTTCGCTTCGGCTCCCTTTCGGTTAACCTCGCCCCGCGCCAGCGACTCGCTGGCTCATTCTACAAAAGGCACGCCGTCACAACTTGAAAGTTGCTCCGACTGCTCGTGGGCGCACGGTTTCAGGTACTGTTTCACTCCCCTCCCGGGGTGCTTTTCACCTTTCCCTCACGGTACTGGTGCGCTATCGGTCACAGGGTAGTACTCAGGCTTGGATGGTGGTCCACCCAGGTTCGGACCGGGTTTCACGTGCCCGGCCCTACTCAGGGACCGCGTCGCGCCGTCCGGTCTGGGTTCGCGTACGGGGCTGTCACCCGCTGCGGCCGGCCCTCCCATGCCGTTCCGCTCCCCAGCCGGACCTGCGCCCGGGGGCGGCAGCCCCCGGATGCGCGGCCCTGCAACCCCGTCGGCGGAACCCCTGCCGGGTATGCCCGCTCGACGGTTTGGCCATCGGTCCCCTTTCGCTCGCCGCTACTCGGGGAGTCTCGAGATTGATTTCCTCTCCTCCGGGTACTTAGATGTTTCAGTTCCCCGGGTTGTCCTCCCGGCCCCTATGTGTTCAGGGTCGGGATATCCACACCTCTGTGGATGGGTTCGCCCATTCGGAGACCCCCGGGTCGAAGGATGTGTGCTCCTCGCCGGGGATTATCGCAGCTTGCCGCGTCCTTCATCGGCTCCCTGTGCCAAGGCATCCGCCGTGCGCCCGTGGTATCTTGCGGGACCGCATCGGGCCCGCGGGATATCCACGTGTCGCTAATTAAAATTAATCGATATCATGAATAGCGCTCGTATGTCGCAATTCGGGTATCTCATACCGCGGCACAGCAGTTGTACTGTGCTCGCGATCAGATGCTCCTCACTCATTAATAAGTGAATTCTTCTTGTTTGGATCGGATGAATGATTGCTATCATTCTCTATTTAATCGCAGAAAAGAATCGAGTCTGGAAGAGTTGGATCTTCCATCTCTCTCCTATCGCTATGCGGCTCTCAAGGTACGCGGGTGCGACCCCGGGGACCGGGTGCTGCGGGGACTTCATCGCGGGCGACATCTACCGGACGGGCTCCTGCCCTCCATTCGAGTTAAAGTGTTTCTCTCTAAGAATTTATCTCCCTAGAAAGGAGGTGATCCAGCCGCACCTTCCGGTACGGCTACCTTGTTACGACTTCACCCCCCTCACCCTCCACACCTTCGGCGCCTCCCCCCTCTCGGTTGGGCCGGCGACTTCGGGTGCAGACGACTCGGGTGGTGTGACGGGCGGTGTGTACAAGGCCCGGGAACGCATTCACCGCGGCATGCTGATCCGCGATTACTAGCAACTCCGACTTCATGGGGGCGGGTTGCAGCCCCCAATCCGAACTGGGGCCGGCTTTCCGGGATCCGCTCCCCCTCGCGGGGTGGCATCCCTCTGTACCGGCCATTGTAGCACGTGTGCAGCCCAGGGCATAAGGGGCATGATGACTTGACGTCGTCCCCGCCCTCCTCCGCCTTGACGGCGGCGGTCCCGCGTGGGTTCCCGGCATCACCCGATGGCAACACGCGGCGGGGGTTGCGCTCGTTGCGGGACTTAACCCAACATCTCACGACACGAGCTGACGACAGCCATGCACCACCTGTATGGGCTCCTCTCGGCCACGGGGTCTCCCCCGCTTCACCCATATGTCAAGCCCTGGTAAGGTTCTTCGCGTTGCTTCGAATTAAGCCACATGCTCCGCTGCTTGTGCGGGCCCCCGTCAATTCCTTTGAGTTTTAGCCTTGCGGCCGTACTCCCCAGGCGGGACGCTTAATGCGTTGGCTGCGGCACGGGGGGATCGTCCCCCCACACCTAGCGTCCATCGTTTACGGCTGGGACTACCAGGGTATCTAATCCTGTTCGCTCCCCCAGCTTTCGCGCCTCAGCGTCGGTCTCGGCCCAGAGGGCCGCCTTCGCCACCGGTGTTCCACCCGATATCTGCGCATTCCACCGCTACACCGGGTGTTCCACCCTCCCCTACCGGACCCAAGCCGCGGAGGTTCCGGGGGCTTCGGGGGGTTGAGCCCCCCGCTTCGACCCCCGGCCTGCCGGGCCGCCTACGCGCGCTTTACGCCCAATGAATCCGGATAACGCTCGCCCCCTACGTATTACCGCGGCTGCTGGCACGTAGTTAGCCGGGGCTTCTTCTGCAGGTACAGTCTTGACTCTTCCCTGCTGAAAGCGGTTTACGACCCGAAGGCCTCCGTCCCGCACGCGGCGTCGCTGCGTCAGGGTTCCCCCCATTGCGCAAGATTCCCCACTGCTGCCTCCCGTAGGAGTCTGGGCCGTGTCTCAGTCCCAATCTGGCCGGTCGGTCTCTCAACCCGGCTACCCGTTGTCGGCACGGTGGGCCGTCACCCCGCCGTCTACCTGATGGGCCGCGGAGCCATCCCCTCCCGTCGGGGCTTTAGCCGGGGTGCCATGCGGCACCCCGGGGTATCCGGTATTACCCGTCCTTTCGGGCGGCTATCCCGGGGGAGGGGGCAGGTTCTCCACGTGTTACTCAGCCGTTCGCCACTCGCTTCCACCCGAAGGTGGGTGCCGTTCGACTTGCATGTGTTAGGCGCGCCGCCAGCGTTCATCCTGAGCCAGGATCGAACTCTCCGTCCAAAATATGTTGGGCTTCGAGCCCGTCCGGTCCTCTCAGTCATCGCTGATCGGTTCCGTTCGATTCATATGGTTCTATTAGATAGGAAAAGGAATTTCTCGGGGCCGCCTCTCGGCGGCCTTGCGAAAAACAAATCCAAGTTAGACCATTTCAAATGGTTCGATGTCTGCCCGGATGCGACAC
>NZ_JADMUF010000021.1 GCF_015546965.1 Collinsella aerofaciens | reverse complement strand
TCGATCGCGAGTTCCGCACGAGCCGGAGAGCACTTAATGTGCTCTCCGTGCGAGCAGGACTGTCCGAGCAGGCGACCAAACCCCGCGCCCCGTCCCGGCGAGCGCTTGGGGACCGGTGACCTACAGGTGGCTGATGATCAGTTCCATCTTGCCCTCGAGCTCAATCTTGTCCACGGTGCTCGGGGCCAGCAGGTGGCTTCCCTTGTGGACGGGGTCGCCGCAGACGGTGCCTTCGCCGTCGATGACCGAAAGGCACATGAAGGGCCAGCGCTGGTCGAGGGTCTTGCTTCCGTCGACACGCACGCGATCGACGGTGTAGCAGGAGTTAGACTCGAGCTCGGTCACGCCATCGACCTCGGGCGCGGTCACGGTGCCGTCGGTCGGGGCCTGTACGTTAAAGTCGATGCAGTCCAGGCTCTGCTCAATATGTAGCGGGCGCAGCTTGCCGTCGGTGCCGGGGCGGTCGTAGTCGTACAGGCGATACGTCACGTCGCTCGACTGCTGCGTCTCCAGAATGAGCGTGCCGGTCTTAATGGCGTGCACGGTGCCGGAGTCAATCTGGAAAAAGTCGCCCTTGTGGATCGGCAGCACGTTGAGCATCTCGTCCCAGCGGCCCTCTTCGATCATCTGCGCGGCCTCGGCGCGGTCCTTGGCGCGCTGCCCAACGATGATCGTGGCGCCGGGCTCGCAGTCCAGCACGTACCAGCACTCGGTCTTGCCCAGGCTGCCGTTCTCGTGTTCGGCGGCGTACTCGTCGTTGGGGTGAATCTGGATCGAAAGGTCGTCTTTGGCGTCCAGGATCTTAATAAGCAGCGGAAACTCTTTGCCTTCGCAGTTGCCAAAGAGCTCGCGATGCTCGGCCCACAGCCACGACAGCGTGTGGCCGGCGTACGGACCCTCCTCAATCTGGCAGTCGCCGTTGGGATGGGCCGAAATCGCCCAGCACTCGCCGATGGGGCCCTCGGGAATGTCGTAACCAAATACCGTCTCCAGCTGACGACCGCCCCAGATTTTCTCGTGGAAGATCGGCGTCAGTTTAATCAAATCGGACATGTTCATACCCCCATTGTGTTGTGCGGACGCCGTGCAAAGCATCTCAAAAAGCGCCCGTCTACTATGCCAATGTTACATTGTGCAGCTCAAAACGGTCGCCCACGTTGCGCGAGATTGAGTATTCAAACGCGGTGCCGCTGTCCAAAAAACCAATCTGGTTGAGCTCGAGCAGGGGAGAGCCGGGCGTGGTGTCCAGGCGCTCTGCCTCTTCCTCGGTTGCCGCAACGGCGCGGATGGTGCGGTGGAAGCTCGAGATCTTAAGGCCGCACTGCTCGCGGATAAAGCTGTAGACCGATTCGTACAGGTCCTTTTTCTTAAGGCCTGGGATGAGCTCGAGGGGCATATACGTGTACTCGATAACGATAGGCTTCTCATCGACCTGGCGTACTCGCACGATGTGGTACGCAAAGTCGTCCTCGGCAATTCCCAGCTGGGCGGCAACGTCTGCCGGCGGGTTGACGATTGAGAAGTCGTAGACCACCGAGGTCACCTTTTCGCCGCGATGCTCATACGAAAAGCCCTGGGCACGGTCGTTCTTCCCCTGGAAAAACGCCTTGCCGGGAAGTCCCGCGGTGTCCTTAACGTAGGTGCCCGATCCGCGACGGCTGGTAATCAGGCCTTCTTCGGTAATCTGCTCGATCGCGCGCTTTACGGTGATCTTGGAGACGCCGTACAGCTCACAAAACTCGACGACGGTGGGCAGCTTGTCGCCCGGTTTTAGTGCACCGTCCTCGATGCTGCGGCGGATATCTGCAGCTATCGCCTCGTATTTGGAAATCATGCAACCCCCTTTCTGGCATGGATAGTCAGAAAGTAAATCTAGCTAGCACGTAAGTATCTATAGTACTAATTTCAATCTAAAACGAGACGGTTAAACCTGCCAACAAACCTGCCCCTTTTTGGCAGGTTTTGGGCTGGGGAGCGGTACCATACAGGCAATGTTTAAACGAGAAAGGCGGGCTCCCATGGAACCTAAGCAGTATTACATCGGCATCGACGTCGGCGGCACTTCGGTTAAGGAAGGCCTGTTCGACGAAGACGGTAACCTGCTGGCCAAGGCCAGCGTGCCCACGCCTCCCATCGTTGACGCCGCGGGCTTTGCCGCGGTGACCGAGGCTATCGACCAGGTGGTCGCCAAGGCCCAGATTCCGCGTGCCTTTGTGGCAGGTATTGGCCTGGCCGTTCCGTGCCCCATCCCGGCATCGGGCGATGCCAAGGTCAAGGCCAACATTGCCATTAACCTGCCCGAGCTAAGAGTCGCCATTCAGGAGCACTGCCCCGACGCGGTTGTTAAATACGAGAACGATGCCAACGCCGCTGCCATGGGCGAGGCCTGGCTCGGTTCTGCCAAGGGCGTACAGAACGTGGTGATGGTCACCATTGGTACCGGCGTGGGCGGCGGCGTTATCGTTAACGGCGACGTGGTATCGGGCGTTGTGGGTGCTGGCGGCGAGATTGGCCACATGTGCCTGAACCCGGCCGAGGAGCGCACCTGCGGCTGCGGCGGCCATGGCCATCTGGAGCAGTATTCCAGCGCCACCGGCGTGGTAAGCAACTACCTTGCCGAGTGCAAGAAGGCGGGCGTCGAGCCCATCGAGCTGACCGGCCCCTCCGATTCCAAGGACGTGTTCCAGGCTTGTCGCGAGGGCGACAAGCTCGCGCTGGCCGCGGCCGATACCATGGCCGACTATCTCGGCCGCGCACTGGCGCTTATTGCCAACGTGGTTGATCCCGAGATGTTCCTGATCGGCGGCGGCGCCTCCGCCTCGGCCGATGTCTACCTCGACAAGGTTCGCGAGCACTTTAAGCAGTACGCGCTTTCCGCCTCGCGCGAGACACCCATTAATGTCGCTTCGCTCGGCAACGATGCCGGCATCGTCGGTGCCGCCTACGTAGCTCTGCGCGCCGCTGGCAAATAGCTGGTGCAAGGGGGGACAGGCCACAGCATGGTGCAGAGGGGGCAGACTTCACCTCAGCGCTTGCCTCAAAATGTGCCGTGGCCCCTCTGTCCCCAAGGGTTCGGTCTCGGCGTGCTACCATAGCTACGTCCAAGTACACATATCAAGTGGAGGATATCCATGGCAAACGTTCTTGTCTTTGGTCACCAGAACCCCGATAACGACGCCATCATGAGCGCCGTCGTCCTGTCCCAGCTGCTCAACCAGGTTGAGTATGCCGGCAACACCTACGAGGCCTGCGCCCTTGGTCAGCTTCCGGCCGAGTCCGCCAAGCTGCTCGCCGACGCCGGTATCGCCGAGCCCCGCGTGATCGAGTCCGTCGAGGCCGGTCAGCTCGTCGTCCTCACCGACCACAACGAGTCCGCCCAGTCCGTCGCCGGCCTTAAGGACGCCACGGTCTTTGGCGTCGTCGACCATCACCGCATTGGCGACTTCGAGACCGCCGGCCCGCTGCACTACATCTGCCTGCCCTGGGGCTCCAGCTGCACCATCGTCACCAAGCTCGCCGGCGTGCTCGGCGTTGAGCTTTCCGACGTCCAGGCCAAGCTGCTGCTCTCGGCTATGATGACCGATACGCTCATGCTCAAGAGCCCCACCACCACCGATGTCGACCGCGCCGTCGCCGCCAAGCTCGGCGAGCAGGTGGGCGTCGACCCGGTCAAGTTTGGCATGGAGGTCTTCCTCACCCGTCCGTCCGGCTCCTTCACCGCAGCCGAGATGGTCGGCAACGACATCAAGATGTTCGAGCCCGCCGGCAAGAAGCTGCTCATCGGCCAGTACGAGACCGTCGACAAGAGCCGCGCGCTCGGCATGATCGACGAGATTCGCGAGGCCATGCGCGCCTACGCCGCCGAGAAGGGTGCTGACGGCATTGTCCTGTGCATCACCGACATCATGGAGGAGGGCTCGCAGGTCCTGCTCGAGGGCGAGACCGAGGCTGCTCAGAAGGGCCTGGGCATTGCCGACGAGCACGACGGCGTCTGGATGCCGGGTGTCCTCTCCCGTAAGAAGCAGGTCGCTGCCCCCATCATGGCCGCCTGCTAGGTTTAGTTGACCAAACGCCACGACCGGATCGCGGACGCCCCGCGCTCCGGTCGTTTTTTTGTGCACGGCGCCGCATCGTCTCTTGGACAGGCGTGCCCGTGCCGTTGAGCAAATAATGTTCAACCTGTGGTTCCGCTTTTCGGCCGCGCCTGCGCGCTTGTCGTGCAGGGTAGGCTAGATGCAAGCGTAATACGTTAGAGCGCGGCGCCGCCACTTGGGCGGGCCGTGCTTTTTTAAGACGGGAGCCATCCCGTGAAAGGAGCCGCCCATGGCAGCAACTGAGCAGCTGTTCAACGTTCGTGAGCGCAAGCGCTTTGAGCGTCACGATATCTGGGAGCGCATCGCCGAGAACGGCACGATTTCCGCCGCCGTCATGGTCTTCGCCGCCATCGCCGCCGTCATTTGCGCCAATACCGATGCCTACGAGGCCATCCATCACTTTTTGGAGACCCCGCTGTATGTGGGCCTGGGCAACCTTACGGCCGGTCTCACCGTTGAGCTTTTCGTCAACGACTTCCTCATGGCGATTTTCTTTTTGCTCGTGGGCATTGAGCTTAAGTACGAGATGACGGTCGGCGAGCTCAAGAATCCGCGCCAGGCCATGCTTCCCATGCTGGCGGCCGTGGGTGGCGTCGTCGTTCCCGCCTGCATCTACCTCATCTTTAACCATGCCGGCGCGCACAACGGTTGGGCTATCCCCATGGCAACCGATATTGCCTTTGCGCTGGGCGTGCTGTCGCTTTTGGGCAATCGCGTGCCCAACGGCGTGCGCGTGTTCTTCTCGACGCTCGCCATCGCCGACGACCTGATCTCTATCGCCGCCATTGCCATCTTCTACGGTCAGAGCCCCAACCCGTTTTGGCTGGGCGCTGCCGCGCTTGTGACCTGCGCACTCGTGTGGCTCAACAAGACGCAGCACTACCGCCTCGCCCCGTACTCGGTGCTGGGCCTGCTGCTGTGGTTCTGCATGTTCAAGAGCGGCGTGCACGCTACGCTCGCCGGCGTAATTCTGGCCTTTACCATCCCGGCCAAGTGCGGCGTCAAGCTCGATAGCCTCACCGATTGGTTGGGCGAGTGCCTGCCGCTGCTCGATGACCGCTACGACGACGAGGCACACATCCTGGGCCAGCATGACTTTACCGTCTCGACCACCAAGGTTGAGCGCGTCATGCACCGCGTGACCCCGCCGCTCATCCGCATGGAGCGTCTGATCTCCACGCCGGTCAACTTTGTGATTCTGCCGATCTTTGCGTTCGTGAACGCACAGGTTCGCCTAGTGGGCGTGGACATGAGCACGCTGCTCACCGACCCGGTGACGCTCGGCGTGTACTTTGGCATGCTGCTGGGCAAGCCGATTGGCATCTTTGGCATGACGTTCGCCTTGGTCAAGCTCAAGGCCTGCGAGCTGCCGCACAACGTCAACTGGCACATGATTGCCGGTGTGGGCATTCTGGGCGGCATCGGCTTTACCATGTCGATTCTCATCAGCGGCCTTGCCTTCCCGACGGCCCAGTTTGAGGTTCTGGCTGCCAAGGCCGCTATTCTCGCCGGCTCTGTCACCGCTGCCGTGCTCGGCATGATTTACATGAGTGTGATCTGCAAACACCCCGCGCCCAAGGACGAGTAGGCGCGTAGAAACAGACGCCAGAGCCTGCCCGAGCGCGTGCGAAACGCGATTTTGAGTGGTACTTGCCACCTGCCAGACACCCCAGTGGCCAAAAAACGCCGTTTGTGAGTACTGTCACAAACGGCGTTTCATTTTAGGTGTGGAAAATAATGAACAAAGTTATAAGAACTGTACGTTAATGAGTGACCATCGACTTCCAATTTGGCGCTAGCTGACGGTGATTAGGGAGTTTCAAGGTCGCGCGCGCAGACGTGGTGTAAGAGTGTCCTGAGGTCCGTCGCTGCAAGCCCCGATGTTACTCCTTCTTGAGGC
>NZ_JADMUF010000020.1 GCF_015546965.1 Collinsella aerofaciens | reverse complement strand
GCCGGTTGGCGCCACCCGCATAGCGGGTGGTTTCTGGTACGCCGCGCTGCGCGCGGCGCACAGGCTAAAGCCTTTAATGAAAAAAGACCGGGCCCGCGTTCTGCGGACCCGGTCTTTCCGAGTCATAGAGATGGAGGATTCAATCCGTCCGATCGGCTAAGCCTTGGCAGCCTCGGCGTCGGCAGGGGCCTCGGCGGCAGCGGCGCGGCCGAACTCGGCCTTGCCCATCTCGGACCACTCGGGCTCCTCGTCGGGCATGGAACCGGCCTCCTTGCCGAAGAACTCCTTGAGGCAGTTGACGGCAACGATGAGGCCCAGGACCATCAGCAGGACGGCGAAGACGAGCTGCAGGCCCTTGGTGGCGGCGACGGAGACGGCAGCCGTGGTAGCGGTGGCCGGGATGGTACCGAAGAAGCCGTAAGCCTGGACAGCGGTCATGCAGCCCATGGCGCTCTGGACCAGCGAGGTAAAGGTGCAGCAGAGCAGGAAGACAACGGGCACGTAGAGCATCCAACCCTTGCGGCCGGTGCACTTGCAGAACACGGCGAGGGTGATCATGGTCATGCCGCCGAGCAGCTGGTTGGAAGCACCAAAGAGCGGCCAGATGTTGGCATAGCCACCAAAGGCGAGGGCGAGGCCAGGAAGCAGGGTGACAACCGTGGCGAACCAGGGGTTGCCGAGGACCTTCATGTAGCCGGCCTTGGACTCGATGGCCAGGGCGTCGTTGGTCTGGGCAAAGAACTCGGAGAACGAGGTGCGAGCGATGCGGGCGACGGCATCGAGCGAGGTCAGGGCCAGAGCGGAGACGTTCATGGTCATGAAGACGGTTGCGAGCGTGCCGTCAACACCGAAGGCCTGCATACCGCGGGAGATGCCAGCGGCAAAGATCTGGAACGGGGTGGAAGCGACGCCGGCGTTGAGGGCGCCGGTACCGGCGGTGTTCATATCGGAGAACATGATGCCGGCAACGATGATGGCAAGGATGCCGACGAAGGACTCGACGACCATAGCGCCGTAACCGACCTTGACGGCGTCCTGCTCCTTCTCAACCTGCTTGGAGGAGGTACCAGAAGAAACGAGGCTGTGGAAACCGGAGAGAGCACCGCAAGCGACGGAGACGAACAGGACCGGGAACATCATGCCGGAGGCACCAGAGAAGCCGGTGAAGACCGGAGCGGTCATCGTAGCCTGGCCGTGAACACCCAGGACAACGATGCCGAGGACAGCGCAGGCGATCATGACGATCATCATGATGGAAGTGAGGTAGTCGCGCGGGGTCTTGAGCATCTGGATGGGCATAGCGCCAGCGAAGACCAGGTAGACCATGACGACAGCGAACCACTGGAACTTGGTCAGATAAACCGGGAACTGCATACCAACGGCGAACATGAGAACCATGAGCACCACGCCGGTGACGAACTCGGCAGCGCCGGTGAGGTTGAACTTCTTCTGGGCCCAACCAAAGGCCATGGCGACGAAGGTGAACAGGATGGAGATGGTGCCAGCGCAGCCGGCGGCATAGGACTTGGTGAAGTCGATGGCACCGGTAGCAGCACCAGAAGCGTCAACGGCCGGGGTGAACATGAACGTCTTGCAGACCATGTCGGTGAAAGCGGCGATGACGATGATGCAGAACAGCCAGCAGAACAGCAGGAACAGGCGACGGCCGGTCTTGCCGATGTACTTCTCGATGAGCTGAGCGAGCGACTTGCCGTTGTTCTTCATCGAGGCGTACAGGGCACCAAAGTCGTGGACGGCGCCAAAGAAGATGCCACCGACGAGGACCCAGAGCACGACGGGCAGCCAGCCAAAGGCCATTGCGACGATCGTACCCGTGACAGGGCCGGCACCGCAGATCGAGCTGAACTGGTGCGAGAACGCGGTGAAGGCGGAGACGGGCGAGAAGCTCTTGCCATCCTTCATGCGCTTGGCCGGCGTGAGGGCCTCTTTGTCAACGCCCCACTTGTTGGCCAACCAGCGGCCGTAGCCCAGATAGCCGCAGGCGAGCACCGCCGCAGCCACAACCATGAGCAAAACTCCGTTCATTACATTTCCTCCTCTAAAAAGAACTACTCAGACATAAAAAATGAGGGCCGTCGGTTGCGCTCGACGGCCCTCATCTTCATCAGCCGCCCGTTATCGTACGGGCTAGCTGTATGTGCTAACCCGCATCAGATAATTACTACGCTGATAATGTTTAGCTGATGCGTGAACATGTCTAAGTAATCCTCTTCAATCATGATGTGAACGATCCGTGCGTGTTCACATCCCCCAGTGGTTGAAAAGGAGTATGAAACTTTAGTTACCTAAAGTCAACGCAAATTTGTAATGAATTTTCAACTTTTTTTTGATTTCTCGGTATAAAACGCCACTGACCTCGGACTTTACCCCACGACAGTTTTTGCATGAGAGATGCCCCTGAGAGCCGCGGGAGCCGGGCGGCGCCGGGGACCGCGCCGTACCAGCTACAGCGTCATGTTTGGATCGGCGTCGACATCGAACGGCGAGATTTCACCTCGGTCGAATTTACGGCGAGCGACCTCCGCAATCATGGCTGCGTTATCGGTACAGGCAGACAAGGGCGGCACCGTTACGCGAATCCCCTGACGCCCAAGCTTCTTGATCATCATCTCGCGCAGATGCGGGTTGGCCGAGACGCCGCCACCGATGCAGTATTCCTTGCATCCGGTAGCGTGCAATGCGTTTTTGGCCTTCTTGTACTGCACGTCAAAGACAGCTGCCTCAAACGAAGCTGCCAGATCGGGAAGGTGAATCGTGCGCCCGGCCTTGGTCTCCTGTTCAATGTAGAGCGTCACAGCGGTTTTAAGGCCCGAAAGCGAGAAGCGATAGTCTCCTCTGCTGTTAAGCGCACGGGGGAAATCGATCGCCTTGGGGTTGCCCGTCTCGGCCAGCTTGGAAATGATGGGGCCACCGGGATAGCCCAGACCCAATGCCTTGGCTACCTTGTCGAAGGCCTCGCCCACAGCGTCGTCGAGCGTCTCACCGAGCACCTCGTAGTCGCCCCACGCCTTCACGTGCACGAGCATGGTGTGCCCACCCGAGACAAGCGTGAAGATAAACGGCGGTTTGAGGTCGGGTTGCGCCAGCAGGTTGGCAAACAGGTGCCCCTCCAGATGGTTGACGCACACGAGCGGCTTGCCGGCAGCGTAGGCAAAGCCCTTGGCGAAGGCGACGCCAACCACGAGCGCGCCCACCAGGCCCGGACCCTGTGTCACGCCCACGGCGGCAAGCTCGCTGGGGGCAATGGCTCCATCCTCAAGACCAAGCGATGCTGCGGCATCCTCGAGCGCCGCATCCACGACACTCACAATCACCTCGACGTGTTTGCGCGAGGCGATCTCGGGCACCACGCCGCCAAAGCGGGCGTGAAAATCAATCTGCGTCGACACCTGGTTGGCCAGCATATTGCCATCCGCATCGATAATCGCCACGGCCGTCTCGTCGCAGGAACTCTCGATAGCGAGCACTAGGCGGCGGCGCTCAATTTCGGCACGCTCCCCCTCGGAGCGCCCAGGAGCAGGCAGCGGCCATACGCGCTGCTCTGCCGCCGTCGGCTCGGGCGAAGCATTGTCGACCGGAAGCACCAGGGGCAGCGGAGCCGTCATGACGATGGCATCCTTGCCGGCACCATAGTAGCCGCGGCGCCGTCCTGCCTCGGTAAAGCCCAGAGCGTTATAAAGCGCGATCGCTCCCTCGTTGCCGTCCTCGACCTCGAGCGAAGCCGTGGTGCAGCCGAGCATCTGGGCATCATAGCTCACATGCGACAGCAGCTTGCGGGCAATGCCCTCACGGCGATGTGCCGGGTCGACGGCGACATCCAGAATCTGCACATCACCGTCCACGACCATACCGCCGGCAAGACCCAGTAGCTTGCCGTCGTCGTGTGCCACCCACCAACTACGCGGCGCAGCGACGTCCTCGCCCAGTTCGGACAGGAACATGCCCGGCGTCCACGCCTCGTGTCCGGCACCTTCAAAGCAGGCAGCCTCCAGCGTGCTCGCGCCCTCGGCATCCGCCGCGCCCATGGGACGGAACTGCAGATGACGACCGGCGAGCTCATCGGCAACGCCCGTAATTTCGCTCTGC
Source organism: Collinsella aerofaciens (assembly GCF_015546965.1). GTDB lineage: Bacteria > Actinomycetota > Coriobacteriia > Coriobacteriales > Coriobacteriaceae > Collinsella > Collinsella aerofaciens_X. The sequence goes on along the minus strand of NZ_JADMUF010000020.1, from coordinate 5,369 downwards.
GCACTCTCGGCAAGACCAAGACGCTTGCGCTCGTTTTCCTCGGCATCCGAAAGGCGCGTGTAAATCGGCAGGACGCGAGCCGGATCGCCGTCACCCGCAGCGTGCGCGAGCAGCAAGCCCTCGCCCGAAGGCCACCACAGGTCGCGCTCCACGCAGCGGGCGGTCTCGTCCTCACCCAGCAGCTTGCCATAGCGCACGAGACCGTCACCGGTCAGCTGAACCTGGTCCCAGTCCGCTGCTTGGCGCCACTCATCGAGCGCCACGGCGGCCTTGACCACGTGTTCGCGCTCAAATTGACGCTCGGGGCCCTCATCGACCAGCATATACAGCGCCGGATATACCTCACCGCGCATAGCATCGGCCAAGATACCAAGCTTGCCGCGCACGCCAGCCTTCCACGCCGTCCAAGCGCAAGCGTCGAGCGTCGACACACCCAGCAGCGGCACGTTGGCACCGCGCGCCAAGCCCTTGGCGGTAGAAATGCCGATACGCACGCCGGTAAACGAACCCGGACCGCGACCGACGACGTAACTGCCCACGTCAGCACGGTCCATGCCAACCTGAGCAAGCACACTGTCGACGGTATTCACGAGCTCCACATTGGCATGGCGACGGCACATATGGTCGCCACTCACCAGCTTCGCCTCGCCCGTCTGCCCATCAATCCAGCTTGCCGCGCAGGCAAGCATATCGGTCGAAGTATCGAGCGCCACCACCAGCGCGTAATCGTTATGCAAGCTCATCTTGTACAGCCTTATCAATCAAATCGGAAAGCTCCGCTGCGCGTTCGCCGTGCGCCTCGAGCGTTATCGTTCGCACGTCGCTATCGTTCTCATCACGCTTAAGCGTTACCGAAAGATACTCGTCTGTCAGTTCGTCCTGGAACTGTTCGCCCCACTCCAACAGACAGGCACCCTCATAGCCCAGTACATCGAAAATGCCCGTATCCTCGAGCTCGTAAGCATGCTCCAGACGGTACAGGTCAAAGTGGAACAGCGGAATACGCCCCTGGTCATGAACGGCCATGAGTGCGAATGTGGGGCTCGTGACCATATGGCCGTCGCCCAGACCACGCGAAACGCCCTTGGTAAAGTGGGTTTTGCCCACCCCGAGGCCGCCGGTCAAGATCAGCACATCACCATCTTCCAGGCACGGCGCAACCAGCTCGCCAAAATACTCCGTATCGGCAGAGCAAGCCGTTTTATAAATACCTACCCCCAGGCGCTCCAGGGACATATATGCTCCTTATTATTCCGAGGCACCCTCTGGCGCGGGATGCCGCTCCAGATAGTCGCCCAGCATCTTAAAGTCTTCCTCCAGTAGCTCCTGCCACGCCGGATTACGCAGCGCCGCCGCTGGATGGAACGTGGGCATCACCACAAAATGCCCCATCTGATGGAACCTGCCGCGCAGCTTGGTGATGCCGATCTCGGTTTTAAGCACAAAGTGCGTCGCAGGGTTACCGAGCGTCACGATGATGTCGGGCCAAATGCTTCGAATCTGCTCACGCAAAAACGGTGAACAGGCCAGCACTTCCTCGGGCCGAGGATTGCGATTTCCCGGTGGGCGACACTTAAGCACGTTGGCAATGTAGACGTCTTCGCGCTTGAGGCCAGCCAGCGACAGGATGCCGTTGAGATCCTCGCCCGCCGCCCCCACAAACGGTTCGCCTTGCAGATCCTCGTTACGCCCCGGCGCCTCGCCGATAAACATGACGCGGGCGTGGGGGTTTCCCACGCCAAACACGATGTTATGGCGCGACTGATAGAGCTGGCAGAGATGGCAGTCGCCTAAAACAGCCTCAATCTCCTCGAGTGCAACCTCGCGCGGCGCTTGGTGACTATGTCCGGGGATGTGCATGACACCCATAGTGGCTCCTACACGTAGACCTTGTCGAGACGCATGCCAAAGCCGCAAGCAACCTCGTAGTTAATCGTGCCGCGCAGGCGAGCCATCTCGTCCATGGTGATCTCGGCATCACCATCGCGGCCGACAATGATCATCTCGTCGCCATGCTCGGCCTCGGGAATCTCATGCGCCGGATTGGACTGGATGGCGACCATAAACTGATCCATGCAGATGTTACCCACCTGACGAATGCGTTCACCGCGATACAGCACGTCCATACGATTGGAGAGCGTACGCGAAAGACCATCGGCATATCCGATCGGCAGCGTGCAGATCTGAACGCGTGTGCGCGGTACGCGGTAGGTAAAACCGTAGCCCACGCCCTCACCCATCGCAGGATGCGCCACACGCGTCACGCGCGCATGGACGCTCATAACAGGATCGAGCTTCATCACGCGGCCGCCCAGCTCGCATGGCTGCATGCCGTACAAGCCAACGCCGACGCGAATCATATCAAAATGCATCGAGGGATCGAGCATCGAGGACGGCGTGTTGGCACAGTGCACGATACCGCACTCAAAACCCGCGTCCTTAATGGCTTGAACGGCCTCGGTAAAGCGTTGGCACTGCAGCTTGTAGTCCCAACCCGAAGGTTCATCGGCCGTCGCGAAGTGCGTAAAGACGCCATCGCACTGGATACCGCGATGGAAGCTAATACCACGAACAAAGTCGAGCACCTGCGTGTAGTGAACACCGATGCGGTTCATGCCCGTCTCGATGGCTAGATGGTACTTGCCCACCTTGCCTGCCGCGACAGCACACTCGCCATAGGCAAGGGCGAAATCGGACGTATAGACCGAAGGCATGATATCGAACTCGAGCAACGTCGGAATGGCCTCGATAGGCGGCTCGCTCAGGATCAGGATGGGTTTTGTGATCCCGCCCTGTCGGAGCTCAACACCCTCGTTGACCGTCGCCACGGCAAACATGTCGGCACCGGCCGAATACATGATTTTGGCGCACTCGACGGCACCATGGCCATAGGCATCGGCCTTGACTACGCAGCACAGTCGCTGACGTGGATCGAGCAGATTCTTGTAAGCCCTCGTGTTGCGGCGAAGCGCCCCTCGGTCAATCTCAACCCAGGACCAGCGCGTCAAATCGGCTTTATTCATGATTAGTCATCCGACCCTTCGTCCATGATTCCCAGATCATCGAGTGCGTCCTTTGCCGCCAATTCCATGGCAGGACCGATCAAGTCGATCAGATCGGTCGCAATAACACTCTTCTCACCATACTCCGTCGCCGCGGCAAAACCCGCGTAACTGTGAAGCGCAACGGCATACGAATACAGCAGCTCCCAGCGATCCATCTCATCACGCATGGTAGCCAGTGTGCCAGCCAAAATGCCCGCAAGAACATCGCCCGAACCGGCAGTCGCCAACGACGCCGGACCCGAGAGCGGCAAAAGCACGCGCTCAACGCCACAGATAGCCGTCGTCGGCCCCTTGGCAATAACCACGAGATTGTCGGAGCCAGCAGCCCAGACGACCTTCTGCGCGGCCGCGATTGCAGTCCCCAGATCGTTAACCTCGTCACCGGCAACCAAGCGCGAAAGCTCGCGATAGTGCGGCGTCATGACGAGGGGCTGCTCACGGCGGTACATCTCAGGGTTGCTATCGATACCGTCGATAGCAATCTTAGAAAGGCAGTTGAGCGCATCGGCATCAAGGATCAGCGGCACATCAAGCTCCAACAAGCCCGAAACCACCTGCATGGCACCGGCAGACGTCGTCATGCCGGGACCGCACAGTACGCAGCTGTACTTCTTTGCAATCTCGCACACGGTCATACGAGCAGCGGCACCAAAAGAGCCGCGGGAATCGGACGGAATAGCAAAAACCGGAATCGAGGGGAGTGCCATACGAATAAGATTGGCACACGCATCGGGCGTCGCGACAGCCACATAGCCGGCACCCGCACGGGCAGCAGACTTGGCGGCCATAATGGCAGCGCCAGGATACTGCGCCGAGCCGGCAACAATAAGGACGGAACCGCGAGAATACTTATCGATATTCGTGGGCAGCGGAGCAAAGAAATCCACCAGGTCACCGGGCTCGACTATCTCGGCGGCATGGTCGACATCATCGATGACCTCATCAAGGCGATCATAGAGGCCACCGCACACCAGATCGCCGGCGTACTCTGGGCCATCAGCGCTGTAGAGGCCAATCTTGGGCGTGATCATCGTGACCGTGCGCTCGGCACGGATGCAGTCGTCGTCGACAACACCGGTTTCGGCATTCAGACCGGAAGGAACATCGATGGACACCACATGGTCGGCGCAGTCGTTAACTGTCGGAATCCAGATGGAGAACGGTGCACGCAAGTCACCGTGGAAACCGGTACCAAAAATAGCGTCAACAACAACGTCGGCCTTATCGATCAAAACCTCAAGCTCATCTCGCGAGGGACCGACACACACATGCACGTCACGACCGGCGGTGCGGCGGGCAACATGGCGAGCCAGAGCGGCAGGAATCTCATCCGGCTCAACCGGAGACACGATATCCACGTCAACGCCCTTATGACTCAAAATATCAGCCGCGACCCAACCGTCGCCACCGTTGTTGCCAAAACCGACCAGAACCAGGACGCGATCGGGATTGAGCTTTAGTATTTCACGAGCAGCAAACTCACCCGCCAGTTCCATAAGCTCGGCCTTCGAAGTTCCTTCGCGTTCGATAATATCCTCGAGGCGAACGACTTCCTCGGTACTCAAAACCGGTTTCATCTATGCTCCTAGCGTATCTTGCGAAGCATCGCCCTGGTGCTCCGCCAAAGCTGAATTTTGCAGTTGCTCAAGCTCATCTAAAACCGAGCGAGCCTCTTTATAAGTTTGTGCAACGCGTTCCTTGGTGCTCACCTTTTCTTCCTTAGGCTTAGGTCGAGCATCCTCGGTGATCGCAATGGCGTTGGCTACGGCCAAATCACCCGTCAAGGTAATGGAAAGCGCAACTTCAACGACACCCAACTCTTGAGCAATCTCGAGCGCTCGACCCGAAAGCACAGCTTTAGGCTTTCCAAGCTTATCGCGCGTTACCGAGACGTCTTTGCGGCCGACGCCCTGACTAAAACCCGTACCAAGAGCCTTGAGAACCGCTTCACGAGAAGCAAAACGGCTCGCATAGTGCGCCGCAGGACGCGATGAAGCGTCGCAATATGCGCACTCTTCTTCGGTAAACACACGCCGAGCAAACGACGGCGTCTTTTCAAGGATTGATTTCATGCGGGAAATCTCGACGATATCAACGCCGACACCAGCTTCAGCCATGTTCACCTCCATATTGCACAGACTAAGTTATTGTAGCCCGTTAACGGAAGATGCGACAAACGAGGGTCATAAAACACAGCGAGTTTGTTAGATTTGGCTTAAAATCAGAGCCACCCTTAAAAAGGGTGGTTTGCTCTTAGGGTATAACCCACGGGCCCCGGGCTCGCGTCTAAAGGCGCGGGCCCGG
>NZ_JADMUF010000001.1 GCF_015546965.1 Collinsella aerofaciens | reverse complement strand
GCGGTGTCCCCTCCCTTTCAAGAAAGAGAAGAGGCGGGGCATGCCCCGCCTCTTACACCACATCTCTGCGCGCTACCAGTTTCAAGTCGAGTTTTGCCGATTTCGACCAAGAATCGCTGCTACTAAAAAGGTAACAGTACTCATATTTGCCCTTTTTTGGCCACAAGCCCTAAAACAAGCCTCGCCAAGGTCGGGAAACGGGCCAAATCGCCGGCCTCGAGGCTTATTCCACCGTTCCGTAGATGGCGCCCCAGCCGTGGGCGGCCAAAGCGGAGTTGAGCTGGTCGCAAAGTGACTGGCGGTCGTAATAGCCGGGCGGTAGCAGGTTGACGATTTCCATGAGATCGGGTGCCAGGTCCAAGATTTCGGCCTGTACGATCAGATCCAGGCGGTCGATGGCGTGGCGGTCGTAAAACAGCCCGTCGACCAGGCGCTGCAGGTCGCCGAATTCTTCGGCCTGAAACGATCCATACTCCATAGTGCCTCCTTGGGCGCCCCACGCCGACATGCGCGGCGATTCGTAATTCATTGCGATGGACTTAATCTATCACGGCTTCATAACGTTGCGACGGCGGCGGTCTATACTTAGAAGAATTGCAACGTACCGCTTCGTGAAAGGTCGCACCCATGCAGACGATCTACCAGAAGATGGAAACCACCGAACTCGATGCCGCCATCGAGGCGCTCAAGGCCGAGGTCGCCGAGGTCAAGGCCAAGGGCCTGGCGCTCGACATGGCCCGCGGCAAGCCGTCGCCCTCCCAGGTGGACATCTCGCGCCCCATGCTCGATATCCTCAACGCCGACGCCGATCTGCACGATGGCAACGTCGACTGCTCCAACTATGGCTGCTTCGAGGGCATTCCCTCGGCACGCAAGCTGGCAGGGGAGTTCCTGGGTTGCCCCGCCGAGCAGACACTCGTACTGGGTTCGTCGAGCTTGCTGATCGAGCACGATATCGCCGGTATGTTCTGGCGTTGCGGCTCGTGTGGTAGCGACCCTTGGGAGGCTTACGAGGCAGCGCACGACGGCAAGAAGGTCAAGTTCCTGTGCCCGGTTCCCGGCTACGATCGCCACTTTGGCATTACCGCCGACTTGGGTATCGAGAACGTTCCCGTCGCGATGACCGACAACGGCCCCGATATGGACGAGATCGAGCGCCTCGTTGCCGCCGACGATTCCATCAAGGGCATCTGGTGCGTGCCCAAGTATTCCAACCCCACGGGTATCACCTTTAGCGAGGACACTGTGCGTCGCCTGGTCGAGATGCCCACGGCCGCGCCCGATTTTCGCATCTTCTGGGACAACGCCTACTGCGTGCACGACCTGTACGACGAGACCGACAAGCTTGCCAACATCTTCGATCTTGCCCGCGCGGCGGGCACCGAGGACCGCGTGGTGGCATTCGCCTCGACGTCCAAGATCACCTTCCCGGGTGCCGGTATCGGCTTTATCGGTGCGAGCCCCGCGGTTATCGCGGAGTTCTCCAAGCGCCTGAAGGCCGGCCTCATCAGCGCCGATAAGCTCAACCAGCTGCGCCACGTGCGTTTCCTTCCCACCATCGAGGCGGTCAAGGAGCACATGAAAAAGCATGCCGAGTTCTTGCGCCCGCGCTTTGAGGCCGTTGAGCGCAAGCTCACCGAGGGCCTGGGCGATACGGGCTGTGCCACCTGGACGCACCCCCGCGGCGGCTACTTTGTAAGCTTCGATGGTCCCGAGGGCTCGGCTCAAAAGGTCGCCGCGCTTTGCGCAGACCTGGGCGTCAAGCTCACGCCGGCCGGTGCCACCTGGCCCTATGGCAAGGATCCGCGCGACACCAACATCCGCATCGCGCCGAGCTATCCCACGGTCGAGGACTTGGAGGCCGCGCTCGATGTGCTGGTGCTGGCCGTTAAGCTTGTCGCTGCCGAGCTTGCGCGTGCCGAACGCGCCTAACGCGCGGCTTCCCGTACTATCTGCACTTTCGATACACAAAGGAGCGTATACATGGATTTGGGTATTTCCACCAACCCCACGCCGGAGCTCTACACCATCAAGGTGGCCGGCGAAATCGATATCTCTAATGCCGACAGTCTGCGTAACGCCATCGACTTGGCGCTCGAGCAGCCCACCGAGGCCGTTGAGCTCGATTTTGCCCAGGTGAGCTACATCGATTCGACGGGCATTGGCGTGCTTGTGGGCGCCGCGCACCACGCGGTCGACCACGGCAAGCGCTTTAGCTGCACCAATGTGCAGCCCCCGGTGATGCGCGTGGTCCAGCTGTTGGGTGTCGATCAGGAGATTTCGATCACCGCTGCATAATCTTTGCCCCCAAAAGGGCGTGCCGTTTGGCATATGTTTGTGATGCGCTCGGACGTTTTGGCGTCCGGGCGCTATACTTGACCGAATGAATAGACGAGTTCCGGCCGAATGGCGCGGCGCGGGCTCGACTCACATCGAGCCTTGGAGGTATGTGTGTTTGGTATTGGAGAGGGTGAGCTGGCAATCATCGTGGTCTTCGGCTTTTTGCTGTTTGGCCCGGATAAGCTCCCGCAGATGGGCCGCACGATCGGCCGTGCCATCCGTCAGTTCCGCGAGACGCAGGAAAAGATGACGGCTGTTGTTCAGTCCGAGATCATCGATCCGGTGAGTGAGGCCGCGTCGGCCCCGGTCAAGCCCAAGAAGGCCGCTGCAACCGACGACGATTCCGATGCGGACGAGGATGCCGCCGAGACGGCAGCGCCCGCCAAGAAGGAGACCTTTGCCGAGCGTCGCGCCCGTCTTGCTGCCGAGGAGGCCGCGAGCGAGGCTGCCGCCGAGGGCGAGGGTGCTGCTGAGGAGTCCGAGGCCGAGGGTGCCGAGCCTGCCGCTGCCACCGCTGCCGCCGTCGAGCCCGAATCTGCTGCAGAGCCGGAGCCCGAGCCCGAGCCGGCAGAGCCCACGACGGCTGACCTCTACGCCCGTCGTCCCCGCAAGCGCAAGGCCGTCGTCGACCAGCTCGCTCGCGAGCTCGAGGCCGAGGACGACGCCGCTGCCGCCGATGCCCCGAAGGGAGGCGATGAGTAATGCCTATCGGACCTGCGCGCATGCCGCTCTTCGATCACTTGGGAGAGCTCCGTCGCCGCCTGACCATCGTGGTCGTGTCGGTGTTTGCCGCCGCCATCGTGCTGTATTTCGCTACGCCCGTGGTGCTCGACATCTTGGAAGACCCTATCCGCTCCTTTGTGCCGGACGGTAAGTTCTACATCACCACCACGCTCGGCGGCTTTGGCTTGCGCTTCTCGCTGGCCATCAAGATGGCCGTGGTCATGTGCACGCCCATGATCATCTGGCAGATTCTGGCATTTTTCCTGCCGGCACTGCGTCCCAACGAGCGCAAATGGGTCGTGCCCACGGTGCTCGCCTCGACGGTGCTGTTCTTCCTGGGCGCCATCTTCTGCTACTTCATCATCATCCCGGCGGGCTTTGAGTGGCTTATCGGCGAGACCTCGGCCGTCGCCACGGCGCTGCCCGACCTGGAGAACTACGTCAACATGGAGCTGCTCTTTATGATCGGCTTTGGTGTGGCGTTTGAGCTGCCGCTCATCATCTTCTACCTGTCCGTCTTCCATATTGTGTCCTATGCGGCCTTCCGCAGTGCCTGGCGTTACGTATACGTTGGCCTGCTTGCGGGCTCGGCTGTGATTACGCCCGACGGCTCGCCCGTTACGCTGGGCCTCATGTATGGCGCCCTGCTCTCGCTCTACGAGATTTCGCTCGCCATCGCTCGCGTGGTCATTACCGCGCGCGAGGGCAAGGAGGGCTTGTTTGTGAGCCGTCTGGACCTGTTTTCGGACGACGAAGAGGACAGCGAGGAGTAAATCGGTATGCACGAGGTTGGCATTGTCAACGGCATACTCGATACAGTGATTCGCGCGGCGCGTGGGGCGGGGGCCTCGCGCGCCGTTTTGGTAACGCTGCGTATCGGGGATATGACCGAGGTCGTGCGCGAGGCGCTCGATTTTGCGTGGGAGACGTTTCGCGACGAGGACCCGCTCACGCGAGGCTGCGGGCTTGCCGTGGAGGAGGTCCATCCACAAAGCGAGTGTCTGGACTGCGGCGAGGTTTTCGACCACGATCGTTTCCACTGTCGCTGTCCCCAGTGTGGTGGTGCCAACGTGCGCCTACTGCACGGCCGCGAGCTCGATATCGCGAGCATCGAAATCGAAACCCCCGACGATTAGCCCGCTAGCCATCTAGTGATGGGGTATAAAGGGGCCAAAGTAAGGAGCGCTAAGTATGGCCGAGAAAACGATTGATATCGCATCGCCGATTCTGTCGCGCAACGAGCGCCTGGCAGATCAGCTGCGTCAGCGATTTAAAGAGACAAACACCTATGTGATCAACGTCTTGTCGAGTCCCGGTTCGGGCAAGACCACCACGATCCTGGGTACCAACGAGCGCCTGCGCGACAAGGCAGGCCTGCGTTGCGCCGTCATCGAGGGCGATATCGCCTCGGATGTCGACGCCATCACCATGAAGGAAGCCGGCATGCCCGCCATCCAGATCAACACGGGCGGCCTGTGCCACCTCGAGGGCAACATGATCATGGAGGCCGTTGACGCGTTCGACCAGGCAGTGGGCCTTCAAAACATCGATGTCATCTTTATCGAAAACGTGGGTAACCTGGTCTGCCCAGTCGACTTTGACCTGGGCGAAAACCTGTCCATCATGATCCTCTCGGTGCCCGAGGGAGACGACAAGCCCATCAAGTACCCGGGTATCTTCCAGCACGCCGGCGCACAGCTGCTCAACAAGGTCGACGTGGCTCCGGCTTTCGATTTTGACATGGATAGGTATACTAAGACACTCGATGACCTCAATCCGCAGGCGCCGCGGTTTGCCGTGAGCGCGCGCAAGGGCGAGGGCATGGATGCCTGGTGCGATTGGCTCATCGGGCAGATTGAGCAAGCAAGGGCGTAAGTCGGCCGCCATACGGGCGGGCGTAGCCGCAGAGATACGAGATAGGAGCCTCTTTTGAAGCTCATCATCGCCGAGAAAAACGACGCCGCGCGTCAGATTGCCGAGCGGCTGTCCACGGGTAAGCCCAAAAAGGACAAGGTGTACAACACCGCCATCTATCGTTTTGAGTGGAAGGGCGAGGAGTGCGTGACGATCGGCCTTGCCGGTCACATCCTTGCACCCGATTTTTGCGACAGCGTGCTTTTCGATAAAAAGCTGGGATGGTATTCGGTCACCGAGGACGGCGAGATGCTGCCGGCCGACATGCCCGATGGCCTGGCGCGTCCGCCCTACGACACCAAGCGTAAACCGTTCCTTGCCGATGGCATCTCCATCAAGGGCTGGAAGCTCGAGAGTCTGCCCTATCTCACCTGGGCGCCCGTCATTAAGCTACCGGCCGAGAAGGAGCTCATTCGTTCGCTCAAGAACCTCGCTAAAAAATCCGACAGCGTCATTATCGCCACGGACTTCGACCGCGAGGGCGAGCTGATCGGCTCGGACGCTCTCAACAAGGTGCGTGAGGTGGCACCCGACTTGCCGGTTGCCCGCGCCCAGTACTCTTCGTTTACCAAGGCCGAGATCACGCAGGCCTTCGATAACCTCGTCTCGCTCGACCAGAATCTGGCCGACGCCGGCGAGAGCCGCCAACACATCGACCTCATTTGGGGCGCGGTGCTCACGCGTTACCTGACGCTCGCCAAGTTTGGCGGCTTTGGTAACGTGCGCTCCGCCGGCCGCGTGCAGACGCCGACGCTTGCCCTGGTGGTCGAGCGCGAGCGCGAGCGCATGGCGTTTGTGCCCGAGGACTATTGGCAGATCCGCGGCATGGGCGCCGCGCAGGGTGCTGCCGAGGACGACCGCTTTAAGATTGCGCACAAGACGGCACGCTTTACCGACAAGAATGCTGCTGAGACGGCGTACGGCCTCGTTGACGGCGCTACGACGGCAACCGTCGCCGCGGTGACCAAGCGCTCGCGCAAGCAGCAGCCGCCCACGCCGTTTGCGACCACCTCGCTGCAGGCTGCCGCCGCGGCCGAGGGCATCTCGCCTGCGCGTACGATGCGCATCGCCGAGTCCCTCTACATGGCGGGTCTTATCAGCTACCCGCGTGTCGACAATACCGTGTACCCTGCGACGCTCGATCTGGGCGCCGTGGTGAGCGACCTGGCAAAGATCAACCCGGCGCTGGCGCCCGTGTGCAAAAAGGTGCTCGCCGGTCCCATGAAGCCCACGCGCGGCAAGGTCGAGACCACCGACCACCCGCCTATCTATCCCACGGGCGAGGGCGATCCGTCCACGCTCGACGGCGGCCAGCGCAAGCTCTACGACCTCATCGCCCGTCGCTTCCTGGCAACGCTCATGGGGCCCGCGACCATCGAGAACACCAAGCTCGAGCTCGACGTCAACGGTGAGCCGTTCGTGGCCTCGGGCGATGTGCTCGTGACCCCGGGTTTCCGCGAGGCGTACCCGTATGGACTCAAGCGCGACGAGCAGATGCCGCCGCTGGAGCAGGGCGATACGGTCGACGTGTTCGACGTTAAGCTTGAGGCCAAGCAGACCGAGCCGCCCGCGCGCTACAGCCAGGGCAAGCTCGTGCAGGAGATGGAGAAGCGCGGCCTGGGTACCAAGTCCACGCGCGCGAGCATCATCGAGCGCCTGTACGCTGTGCGCTATCTCAAAAATGATCCCGTTGAGCCGAGCCAGCTGGGTATCGCCATCATCGACGCGCTGTCGCAGTTTGCCCCGCGCATCACGAGCCCCGATATGACCAGCGAGCTCGATGGCGATATGACCCGTGTGGAGCGCGGCGAGGATACCGAAGAGCATGTCGTGACGCACTCGCGCGCGCTGCTGGCTGGCGTGCTCGACGAGCTGCTCAAGCACACGCAGGAGCTGGGCGACGCCATCAGCGACGCCGTTACGGCCGATGCGCGCGTGGGCGCCTGCCCCAAGTGCGGCAAGGACCTGGTTATGAAGACGAGCGCCAAGACTCGCGGCAGCTTTATCGGCTGCATGGGCTGGCCCGACTGCGACGTGACCTATCCGGTGCCGAGCGGCGTCAAGGTAAGCCCGCTCGAGGGTGAGGCGGCCGTGTGCCCCGAGTGCGGCGCGCCGCGCATTAAGTGCCAGCCGTTCCGTCAAAAGGCCTTCGAGATTTGCGTGAACCCCACGTGCCCCACCAACTACGAGCCCGACCTTAAGGTGGGCGAGTGCAAGGTGTGCGCCGAGGCAGGACGCCATGGCGACCTAATCGCGCACAAGAGCGAAAAGAGCGGCAAGCGCTTTATCCGCTGCACCAACTACGACGACTGCGGCGTGAGCTATCCGCTGCCGGCGCGCGGTAAGCTCGAGGCGACGGGCGAGACCTGCCCCGAGTGCGGCGCCCCCATCGTGGTGGTCAACACGGCGCGCGGCCCGTGGCGCATCTGTGTCAACATGGACTGCCCGACCAAGGAGAAGAAGCCCGCCCGCGGCCGCAAGACCACGACCAAGGCGAGCACGGCGAAGAAGACCACGGCAGCAAAGAAGACTTCGACCGCCAAGAAGTCGACTGCCAAGAAGTCGACTACCAAAAAGACCGACAAGTAGCCGCACGGTCGAAACATCACCTAAAACAAAAACGAGCGAGGACCTCAAAATCCTCACTCGTTTTTTATCTGGCAGTTAGGGACGTTCCTTTTCTGCCGGCAGTTTAGGAACGTCCCTAACTGCCGGCTCGGGAACGACAAGGCGCTACTTCACTTCGACGGGTGCGGCGCCGGGGTAGCGGTCCTCAAAGTCCAGACGGTATTTGTTGTCGTTGGTGCCCGCTACGTTGTCGCGCGCCAGCGGTGCCACGATCTCGTCCTTGTGGTTGGCGGGGCTGGAGTACTCAAGGCTGATCTCCCAGGCATCGCAAATCACGTCGATGCGGTTCTCCAGATCGTCGTAGAGTGTGATGATGTCTTTCCACGAGCTGTAGTTCTGCGAGTCGATGGGAACGTCCAGGTCCTCGACCTCGTCCTTCAGGTCGCCGATCTGATCCTCGAGCGCCTCGGCGGCATCGCTGGCAGATTGGCGCGAGCTGCGGTCATCCTTAAGGTAATACGTGTTGAATGTGGTGGCACAGTCGCGGACCTGCTGGTCAAGATCGGAGAGCCTGCTGTAGTAGGAGCTCAGCTGGTCGTAGACGTTCTGCTCGCTGATGGTGGCGGCATCGTGGGCGTTATCGTCATCATCGTCAAGCTTGTTGGGGTCGCCCTTGACGGAGACGTCATCGTCGTCGTGGTCGATTTTGACCTTTTCGATCGTCGTGCCTTTGGAATCGTCGGCACCCTTATCGAAGGGCTTGATCATAAAGAACACGACCAACGCGATAATCACGACGACCAGTACGGCGATGATGCCGATAAACAGAGCGTTGTTGTTTTTGGGCGCGGCGGGAGCATCGGCCTGCGGAACGGCGGTCGGTATGGGCTGCTGCGGCGCGGAGCCGGCTGGCGTCGCCCATTGCTGCGTCGCGCCAGCTTCCGGCTGGGGAGCGGGCGCGGGCTGATGGGCGGACTGTACGGTCACGTCCGCCTGTGCATCCTCTTGCGACTGAGAGGCCTGGCCATCATCGGTTACCGGCGTTCCGCAGCTGGTGCAGAAGCGCTCGTCGTCTTTCAGAAGCTTGCCGCAATGGGTACAAAACCGGGACATGATGGTTCCTTCCATTCGATGTGTTGGCTAGATTATAAGGTGGTTCAGGTGCGGTTGGGCCGCGCCGGCCCAACTGGTTGTGTGAGGATAGTCGCGCCGCACAAGCCCTGTCGCATGCGTCACAATGAGTGCGGCGCGCTGGGTGTCTGGCGCGGCCGTTTATCGACGGCTCGGTAGAATGCGATGGTGGGGAGTGAGTCTGTGTACTGCGGCGAGCAAGGTCGGGGTGGCGGCGACAACGTGGAGGCGTTCCGGTTCTCGCCGGGGGATGCGCCCCTCGCTGCGCGCGATTGCTCGCGTCGAGTGTTTTGTGCCGGGATGTTGACCGGAGCGCTTGCCTCGGTGATGAGTTTCGGCGGCTGTGCCGCGCGCCGCAACGAGGCTGGGGGCTCCGCTGCCCCTGCCGAGCAAAAAGCGAATCATCCGTCCGCTCAAAAGACGGAAGCTGTCTCCCGGGCGTCTTGGATTGCCGGCCTTCAGCAAGATATCGAAGCCCTTGCCGAGCCGTATGGTGGGTCTACCTCGGTCTATGCTGTGGCGCTTGATCCTCAAACGTTCGTGTCGCTCGATGGTGAAGTCGCTGTGGCGCCGGACGCGCGACGTGTGGCGGCAAGCATCATCAAGCTTCCCGTTCTCGCTTGTGCGCTCGAGACCGTGACGGCGGGCGAGCTGTCCCCCGACGAGCAGATAACGGTAACGCAACAGGATATCGTGGGTGGCAGCGGCAACATTCAGTCGCGCGGCGCGGGTGTGTCGTACAGTATTGACGAGCTGCTGCACGCCATGATCGCCCAGAGCGATAACGTGGCAGCTAACCTTGTTATCGGCAGGCTTGGCATGGATACGGTCAACGAAACGTGTGCCGCATTGGGGCTGACCCAGACCGTGCTCGCTCGTTTGATGATGGATACCGAGGCCCAGGCACAAGGTCGCGAGAACTATACGAGCGCCCGTGATGCTGCGGCCGTGCTGCAGCGGCTGGCGGCGGGGACAATCGCGACGCCCGAGCTGTGCGAGCGAGCGCGCGGATATCTGCTGGCGCAGGAAGACGCGCGCGGTATTGTTGAGGGCGTTCCCGGCGGCGTTTTGGTCGCGCACAAAACGGGCAGTCTGGCGAATGCTCAGCACGATGCTGCAATCGTCTATGCCGAGCGCCCTTACGTGCTGGCAATCCTCACCCAAGACCTCGAACGCGAACAGGCTCTAGCCCTCGAGCGCGACATTTCCTTCGCCATCAACGCCCGCGCCCACTCCTAACTTGCGGTGAAATAGGGATTGTATTTGCTGTTAGAAGGCGTATTCAGTCCCTATTTCACCGCAACCTAGAGGGTCGGCAGTTGGGGACGTTCCTTTTTGGCCGGCACTTTGGGAACGTCCCTAACTGTCACACTAGCCCCTGCCCCTGGGGTATCATGGCTTGGTTGCTATAACTTGCATTTTCGCGCCTTGTAGGAAGGGGCTGCGCCCATGGCTTTTGAGCCCGCTCAACATAGCTTTATCACGCTCGAGGGCGTCGATGGCGCCGGCAAGTCCACGCAGGCGCGCCTGCTGGCCCGCGCGCTCGACCTCGCTGGCTATCAGGTCGTAACTCTGCGCGAGCCGGGCGGCACCGCCATCAGCGAAAAGATTCGCGCCCTGCTGCTCGACCCCGCCAATACGGCGATGGGCGACACCTGCGAGCTGCTGCTCTACGAGGCTGCGCGTGCCCAGCTGGTGCACGAAGTCATCGCGCCTGCCCTCGCTGCCGGTAAGGTGGTCCTGTGCGATCGATTCTACGATTCCACCACCTGCTACCAGGCGTTTGCCGATGGCCTCGATCGTCAGATGGTGCGCGACGCCAATAACCTTGCCGTCGACGGCACGCATCCGTCCCTTACGCTCGTCTACCACATCACGCCCGAGCAGGCGGCCCGGCGCATGGCCGCCCGTGGGGCTGCCGACCGCATGGAGGCCAAAGGCACGGCATTCCAGGAGCGCGTCTATCAGGGCTTTTGCGCTATTGCTGCCGAGGAGCCCGCTCGCGTAAAGCTCATTGATGCGACTGCTTCCATCCAGGATGTCTTTGCGCAGACGGTCGAGCAGGTTCGCGCGTACGGCCTCGATATCCCGCAGGATGCCGTCGCCGCCGCGCTTGCCCAGGAGGCCGAGTAGCATGGCCCCTGCGCAGACAAGCTTGCTCGCCAAGCTCGATACCCAAGAGCGCGTGCGCGACTTTTTGACCAATGCCGTCGCCAGCGGTCGCGCGTCGCACGCCTATCTGTTCTTGGGAGCGCCCGGCGCCGGCAAGCTCGATGCCGCATGGGCGCTCGCCCAGGCATTCCTGTGCGAGCAGGACGGCTGCGGATCGTGCGACAGCTGCGTGCGCGTCGCGCGCCATACACACCCCGACGTGCACTATTACACGCCCGAGAGTGCCACGGGCTATCTCATCGCCCAGACGCGCGAGCTACTCGACGACGTGCCCCTGGCACCCATCCGCGCCAAGGCCAAGGTCTACATCATTGACCGTGCCGAGCAGCTGCGCGCTAACACCGCTAACGCATTGCTCAAAACGCTAGAGGAGCCGCCCGAGGGCGTCATGTTCATCCTGCTGGGCACCTCGGCAGACGTGATGCTGCCCACCATTGTGAGCCGCTGCCAGTGCGTGCCGTTTCGGCTGGTGTCGCCCACTGTGGCCGCGCAGGCCGTGAGCCGCGCGACGGGCCAGGATATCGCGCGTTGTCGCATGGCCGTCGCCGTGGCGGGAAGCCCTACGCGTGGTATCGAGTTCCTCAAGAGCGCCGAGCGCCAGGACGCCCGTCGCCAGATGGTCCGTGCCATCGACTCGCTCATCGCCGCCGACGAGGCCGATGTGCTCAGTCGCGCCAAGTCGCTCATCGTCGCCGTCAAGGCGCCGCTCGCCGAGGTCAAGTCCACGCAGGAAAAGGTGCTCGAGCAAAATGCCGACTACCTGTCGCGTGGAGCATTGAAGCAGCTTGAGGACCGCAACAAGCGCGAACTCAACGCGCGCGAGCGTTCGGGTATCATGGAAGCGCTGGCGAGCGCGCGGACGCTCATGCGCGACGTGCTGCTGACGCTTCAGGATGAGGCGACAGACGTTGTGAACGAGGACGTGCGCGACACGATCGGGCGGCTTGCCGCCGCGACCAATGTTGCGGGTGCCACCCGGGCGCTCGAGGCGGTCGCAACTGCCGAGCGCAACATCGCCAGAAACGTTACTCCCCAGCTGGCCATCGAGGTCATGCTGTTCGATATCAGGAAGGCACTGAAATGCCGTTAGTCGTACCCGTTAAGTTTACCTACGCCTCGCGCGACCTGTGGTTCGACCCACAGGATCTGGATATCCTCGAGGCCGATTATGCTATCTGCTCCACCGAGCGCGGAACCGAGATTGGCCTGGTCACGGCCGACCCCTTCGAGGTGCCGCTCGACGAAATCGGTCAGCCGCTCAAGCCCGTGTTGCGCGTAGCGAGCGACATCGACCTGCAGCTTGCCGACGACCTGGCCATCCAGGGTGACGAGGCCATGGTCGACTTCCGCCGCCTGGTCAAGGAGCTCGACCTCGAGATGAAGCCGGTCGGCGTCGAGTACCTGTTTGGCGGCGAGAAGGCTGTGTTCTACTTTGCCGCCGAGGAGCGCGTCGATTTCCGTCAGCTCGTCAAGGACCTGTCCTCGACGCTGCACATTCGCGTCGACATGCGCCAGATCGGCGTGCGTGACGAGACCCGCCTGGTGGGTGGCTATGCCCAGTGCGGTCAGGAGCTCTGCTGCACGCGCTTTGGCGGACAGTTTGAGCCGGTTTCGATCCGCATGGCAAAAGAGCAGGACCTGCCGCTCAATTCGTCCAAGATTAGCGGTGTCTGCGGCCGTCTGATGTGCTGCCTGCGCTATGAGTTCGAGGCGTACAAGGACTTTAAGAGCCGCGCGCCCAAAAAGAAGACGCTTATCGATACGCCGCTTGGCAAGGCGCGCATCCAGGAATATGACACGCCGCGTGAGCAGCTGGTGTTGCGCCTGGAGAACGGCAAAGTCTTTAAGGTCAACCTGGCCGACATGACCTGCTCTGAGGGCTGCAAAAAGAAGGCCGCCGAGCAGGGCTGCAACTGCCGCCCCGACTGCGTGACGCGCGATGTGCTCGAGCGTATCGAGTCGCCCGAGATGCGCCTGGCGCTTATGGAGCTCGACCGCGAGAACGGCGTCGACGTGGGCGATGGCCTGTCGAGCGCCGACCGTCTGGCGGGGACGACGATGCCCAAGCGCCGTCGCCGCGATGCGGACGCCGATACCCGTGCCGGTCAGAGCCAAGGCGAGGGTCGCGGCCGCGGTAAGGGTCGCGGCAAGGCCGAGGCACCCGAGGCCGAGGAGGCTGCCGGTGGACGTCGCCGCCGCAAGCGCTCGGGTTCGGGCGATGCCGGCGAGGCCGCTCCCGCAGGCAAGAACTCCTCCCGCGAGCGCGAGACTCAGCAGCCTCAGCAGCAAAACCGCGGCGGTGGCATGAATCCCACGCGCCGTCGCCGCCGCCATTTGTCGAGCGAGGAGCGCGAGGACGCCTTCCGCGCCGCAGCCGCTCGCGAAGCCGGTGCCGCCCCCAAGGGTGGTTCGGGTTCCGATACGCCTGCCGACAAGGGCGGCAAGCAGCGCAACGATGACGAGCGCGCCCCGCGTCCGCGTCGTCGCCATTCCTCGGGCACGCAGCAAAAGCCCTCGGTGCCCTCCGTGGCCGATCAGGTCTCGGATGGCGAGGTCAAGGTCACACGTCGTCGCCCCGGAGATGGCGGAGGGGCGGCTGCCAAGGCCGCGCGCGGCGCTGCTCGCGACGAACGCGAGTCGCGCGAAGATCGTGGTGGCGAGGGCTCGGCCGACCAGGGTCAAAAGCGCCGTCGCCGTCGTCGTTCCCGCAAGCCGCGTCAAGATGGTGGCGAGGGCTCGACCCAAAACTCGTCCGCACCGCAACCGCCCACCGGCGAATAGCGCCCGCAAACGGATTTAACCTGCCTGACCCCAAACGCGTCGGGGTACCATAGCGCTGAATCAACAACCCTCCCTGCGACCGAACGTAGGGAGGGTTGTGTCGTGAAGAGACATTTGAATGTGTTGGGATGCCTGCAAGGTGCCGACATTCTACCGTTTGCGGATGAATTGCTACCGTTTGCCGAGCGGGCGGCGCACGAGGCGCTTGAGGCGTTGTCGCCCACGCGATGTGCTGGCTGCGAGCGCTCCGGCGCGCTTATTTGCCAAGACTGCCTGGCGGCGCTTGCGCTTATCGACCCGCGGCATAGCTGCACCCGATGCGGAGCCCCGTTTGGAGACTTGCTGTGCACCGAGTGCTCGGTCGAGGGTGCGTCTTCGGCGATGGCCGAAGCGCTCGACCGGTGCCTGGCATGTGCCGTTTACACGCATCCGCTGCCGCGGATCATTAAAGCGTACAAAGACGCGGGCGAACGACGTCTGGCGCCGTATCTGGCAGAGCTGCTATACGACACCGCCTTACATGCCCAGGTCGCGGCACCCGAACGCTACGGCGGTGTGTTGTCCGGCGCCGATGCGGTGGTGTTTGTGCCCGCGACGTCGGCGGCGTTTCGGCGACGCGGCTTCGATCATATTGAAGCCATCGCGCGCCCATTTTGCGAGCTGTCGGGTGTTCCGCTACTCGACGCCCTCGTTAAGTACGGCCATGGCGACCAGCGTGAACTCGGTCGTGAAGAACGCCGTGAACGCGCCCGAGGCATGTACGAGACCGTTGAGGACGTGCGGGGCCGCCGCCTGCTGCTTATTGACGACGTTATCACCACGGGCGCGACGATGGCAGCGGCTTCGGCGGAACTCAAACGCGCCGGTGCCGCGGCCGTTGATGGCCTCGCTATCGCACGCGTTTGGTGGGGGTGATTCGTGTGGCGGTAAAGATTGAGCGATGCAACGAGCCGACAGGCGAACAGCTAGCGGCTTCCATAATCCTAACAGGCGCCTCGGCGCTACGCATGATGCGCGCCGAGCGCCGGCAGATGGGCTACATCGGCTGGAAGGACCTTGAGCCTGAGGAGGAGCGCCGCGTGCTGTGTACGTCATCGCCTTCGACCGAGGATATCTATCTTCCCGACCTGGTGCGAATTGGAGTCAAAAGCGGCGAGGTGCAAGAAGATCTGTGCTTGCTGGTGGGATCTGCGGCGCAGCGCCGACGCATGCCTGGTGTGGGCTGGTCCGTGTGTTCCGGGTTGCCTGCCGGCTCGATTCTAGAGGTGGAACCGGGGGTGTACAGCCTATCTCCCGAGGCCCTTTGTGTTGCCGTCGCCCGCGAGGTCGGCTGTATCCAGGCGTTTGCTCTGGCCCAGGAACTGTGTTCCAAGATTTCACTGAGCGATCGCGGGAAGTATCTGCCTCCCTACACCTCACCTGTTGCGAATAGACTTGCAAAGGACAAGGACCAACCGGCAGACGTGGGCTACTTTGAAGTCGAGCCGGTGTTGACGCCCGATCGCCTGACAGATTACCTCGCGGCATGCAAGGGGAGTGCGGCCAAACAACTGCGGCGGCTGTGTCCCTATCTGTCGGAAAACCTGCGCTCACCCATGGAGTGCATCATGCTTGCCATGTTTTCGCTTCCGTTTTCCTATGGCGGATTTGCCTGCGGTCCCTTTAAGACCGACTACAAGATCGAGTTCGATGACCGCGCGCAAGCAATCTCGGGGATGCTCCATGCAGTTTGCGATGCGTATCAGGAAGCAGCCCGGTTTGACCTGGAATACAACGGTGAGCTGGGTCATTCCTCCCGGAGGGGACGTGTCCATGATGAAAAACGCAACACGGGCTTGATTACTATGGGAATCGAGGTCGCGACGGTCAACAACGAAATGCTCTGCGACATGGAAGCGATGGAAGCGCTCGCATGGCGCATCCACCAGCGCATGGGAAAACGATATCAGAATCGCGTAAAGGCGCGTCGAAAGAGGCAAGATACTCTGCTGAATACGCTCCGAGCGTGCTTTGGGCTCAAGCCGGCGTAAAACTATGGCTTTATAGGGGGGTCTGTTTATATGCCCTGTGCAAAAAACGGCAAATATGAGTACTGTTACTAGATTAGTAGCAGTAAAAACAAAGAAACTTGGGCCGAAAATTTGGATTCATTGAAGAGATAATAAACGAATGTGGAATATCTTGGCGCCAAGCAGGCTGTGCGGAACTCAAAAAGGGCTCGCGGGGCGGAAAAACGCTGCTACTAAATTGGTGACAGTACTCATATTTGCCGTTATTTGCACACGGCGCCCTGAGACGGGTGCCCCGGAGCTCCCCGTAGGGGAGCTCCGGGCTTCATGGGGGCACGAATGGTCCGCTCCGACCTGCAAAATCTGTGCTCACGGTGCGAATGGCGCCCCTAACCTTAAACTTTAGCTTGAACTTAGCTATAATGCGCTACGTTCCTGCCAGGCTGTGGTTGCGGACGGACGAAATGTCCATCCTAGTCCAAGACAGACGCGGTCAAAGGGATCCACGTAAGCGACCGCGTGCGCGCGGCGCGATCATGGCGCGTCCTAGATGTAAGCCGCACCGTCCGTTCTACTTTCTTTGGGGCAATACCGCCTCGCGGGCGAGCGGGCCAGTCGTGAAGGTGGCTACGGCCTCCCGAGCAAACACCCCGGTGCGCAAGTGTGGGGTCAAATACCAGGTCAGCTGGTGGGAACACCCGTTATTCCGCGCAACGCACGGATTGTATACGACACAGAAGGCAGGGTAGTGGACATGGTGAGGGGCAGCTTGATGCACGCGGCTCGGTTAGGTGCTGGGACCGCGGCGGTCATTGCCGTATTGGGCTTGAGCGGATGCGCGTTCAACCCACTGTCCACGTTCACGACGCCCACGATTGACCAGATCGAGCACGAGACCGTTACCCCTACGGTGTCGGACGATGCCCTGGTCACTCCCGGTACCCTGACGGTTGCCCTCGATACCTCCGATGCCCCGCAGGCCATGCAGGGCGCCGATGGTAACCTCACGGGCTACGCGGTCGATGCTGCCCGCGCCCTTGCAAGCCGTATGGGCCTTAAGGTTGCCTTCGTCGATGCGTCTTCTGCCGATTCCGCGCTTGGCGACAAAAAGGCCGACATCTTCATTGGCGACATCAATTCCACGGATGGTGACATCAGCACGCTTGGTACTTGCCTGTACGACGCTGCGGCAGTGTTCGGGAAGACGAGCGACGGCGAGTCGCTGAGCGTTTCCACCGAAACGCTTAACACCGCTACCCTGGGCGTTCAGACCTCTTCGGCCTCGCAGGAAGCGCTCGGCAAGCAGAGCATCACGGCCAACCAAAAGACCTTCTCCAACATCAACGAGTGCTTTGAGGCGCTCGAGTCCGGCGAGATCGACTACGTGATTTGCGACTCCACGGCCGGCGGCTACCTTGCGCGCCTGATGAGCCAGATCTCTTACGTCGGCGCGCTCGAGACGCCCTCGACGCTCGGTGTCGCGGGCCTCGCGGCCAACGACGAGCTATGCCGTGCCGTGAGCGATGCCCTCGACGGTATCACGGTCGATGGCACGCTCGAGGCGGTCCACTCCGTCTGGTACGGCACGATGCCCTATGACCTCACCACCAAGACGGTCTCGGGCGCCGACGTGCAGTCGACCGACACCGGATCCAGCGAGTCCGCATCCTCCGATTCGAGCAGCGAGGGTGCAACCTCCGAGGATAAATCGTCCAGCCAGGAGGGCACTATCACCGACGACGACATTAACAAGCTCAATAGCTAGTTATTGCTAGGGGTGGCGTCTCCCATGCGCTAGGAGAGACGCCTCTTCACGGTTTCAACACGCATTGCCGGGCTTTCCCAACAGGGGAGCCCGGCTTTTTTGTTTCCATAAAACCAGCAGGTCAAAGACATTTTTTAGGTGCAAAACCAAAGTCGCCGTCGCCCTCCTATAGCGCACTTTGCCACAGAAAAGTGCGAGACTTCGGTATGCGGTACCAAGCAATCGTTATTCGGGTCTTTAGGAATCCGCGTGATTAAATGCACGGCAATGGGTACATAGCCAGTACAGTAAGTCCCCGAGGCAGATTGGAGCCACGTATGGATATCAAGGTTTCTGGACGCAAGACGACGGTAACCGATGCTCTGCGTGCGCATGTGGATGAGAAGATCGGCGAGGCGCTCAAGGTTTTCGACATCGAGCCCATGACAGTCGACGTCGTGCTTCGTTATGAGAAGAACCCCTCGAACCCCAACCCGGCAATCGTCGAGGTCACGGTTCGTGCCCGCGGTTCTGTAATTCGCGTTGCCGAGCACGGTGCAGATATGTACGCCGCCATCGACCTCTCCGCCGATAAGGTCACCCGCCAGCTGCGCAAGTTCAAGACCAAGGTCGTGGACAATCGTCAGGGCGGTGCCAGCGCAGCGGATGTCGCACCGGTCGAGCGCGTCGAGGATCTGGCCGACCTGCTGCTGCCCGAGGAGGAGGATGACCTGCTCGTCCGCGAGAAGGTCATCGATGTCACCCCGATGACTGAGGAGCAGGCACTGGTGCAGACCGATCTGCTCGGCCACGACTTCTACGTGTTCGAGAACGCGACGACTGGCCTCATCAATGTGGTGTATCACCGTAAGAATGGTGGATATGGCATCATCAAGCCCCGCATCGAAACGCTTGACGAGTAAAATACGTTAACTTGCATGAGTTAACGGCCGGCGGTCATCCCATGCGGATGGCCGCCTTTTTTACGTAAGGAGTCGCTTTGATGGACAAGGCTGCATCTACCGGCCATTCTGACCGCTGCCGCATCGTCGTCGATACCTGCTGCGACTTTAGCCCCGAGGTCGCCGCGAACCTCGATGTCGATATCTTGGGCTTCCCCTTCATTATCGATGGCGAGGAGCGCACGGACGATATCTGGTCGAGCATCACGCCTAAGGAGTTCTACGACCGCATGCGCGCCGGCGCTCGCGTGTCTACCTCTGCCGTGTCGCTCGGTCGCTATATCGAGTTCTTTACCGAGTGCGCCAAAGAGGGCACACCAACGGTCTACCTGTGCTTTACCTCGGCGCTGTCGTCGAGCTACAACTCCGCGTGCCAGGCGGCAGATGCCGTGCGCGCCGAGTATCCCAACTTTGAGCTCTACGTGGTCGACAACGCTCTGCCCTGCGCGACCGGCGCGCTCCTGGCGCTCGAGGCCGTGCGCCAGCGTTCGGCGGGACTGACCGCCAAGCAGCTGGTCGATTGGGCAAACGAGGCAAAGACCTACGTCCACGGCTACTTTACGCTCGAGAGCTTTGACGCGCTGGCTGCCGGCGGCCGCATTCCGCCCGCGGCGGCGCAACTCACGGCAAAGCTCGATGTCAAGCCCGAGCTCTCCTACGACCTGGCCGGCTCGCTGTCGCTGATCGGCGTCAACCGCGGCCGCAAGAAGGCGCTCAAGTCCATCCTCAAGTCGTTCCGCGAGAACTACGTGCCCGATCGCACCATGCCCATCGCCATCATGACGGCCGATGCCGAGAAGGACGGCGACTGGCTCGAGGCCGCCATCCGCAAGGAGGAGGGCTGCGCCGACGTCACGATCATTCGCAGCTCCGTGGGCCCCACCATCGGCTCGCACGTGGGCCCCGGCATGGTGGCCTGCGCGTTTTGGGGTAAGAACCGCGCCGAGAAAGCCTCGCTTTCCGACCGCATCGCCCGCCGCGTGCGCGGCCAGTAGGCAAGTAACGCGGCCGTAATCGATCACAACTCACTGCCCAAACGCTGGCACCGAGTATTCAACCTGGTAACAACACCCAACCCAAAAGGAAAGGTTTCATGGCAAACAAGCTCTCCGTCGCATTCATCGGCACCGGAATCATGGGTGCCCCCATCGCCGGCCACATCTTGGACGCCGGCTATCCCGTCACGGTCAACAACCGCACCAAGTCCAAGGCCGCAGCGCTTATCGGGCGCGGCGCCGTCTGGGCAGATACGCCGGCCGATGCCGCGGCGAACGCCGATGTCGTCTTTACCATGGTGGGCTATCCCTCCGAGGTCGAGGAACTCTACCTGGCGGGCGACGGCCTGCTCGCGTGCACCAAGCCGGGTGCGGTCTTGATCGACCTCACGACGAGCTCGCCCGAGCTTGCCCGTGACATTGCCGAGGCCGCCCAGGTTTCTGGTCGCATGGCGTTTGACTGCCCCGTCACCGGCGGCGAGTCGGGCGCTATCGCCGGTACGCTCACGGCTATCGTGGGCGCCACCGAGAACGACATTGCCCCGGTTCGCGATATCCTTTCCACCTTTGCGGCCAACATCTGCTGCTTCGATGGCGCCGGCAAGGGCCAGGCTGCCAAGCTCGCCAACCAGGTGTCGCTGGGCGCCTGCATGGTCGGCATGGCAGACGCCATGGCATTTGCCGAGCTGAGCGGCCTCGATCTGGAGAAAACCCGTCAGATGATCCTGGGCGGCACCGGCAAGTCCGGCGCCATGGAGAGCCTGGCGCCCAAGGCGCTCGACGGTGACTACAAGCCCGGCTTTATGGTCGAGCACTTCATCAAGGACCTGCGCTTGGCGCTCGCCTATGCCGACGACCGCGAGCTTGCGCTGCCCGGCGCCGACGTCGCCTTTACGCTCTACGACATGCTCGACGCCATCGGTGGCGCCAAGCTGGGCACCCAGGCCATCACGGTGCTCTACAAGGAGGAGGCCGACGCCATTGCCGCCGGTCTGGACTGGTCTCAGTATCGTCCCGAGGAGCATGGTGCCCACGAGGACGGCTGTGGTTGCGGCGAGCATGGCGACGACCACGAGTGCGGTTGCGGCCACCACCATGGCGAGGACCACGAGTGCTGCGGCGGCCACGGCCATGACGACGGCCACGAGTGCTGCTGTGGCCACCATCACGGGGAGTAGCGCCCATGAGCTGGACGTTCGTGGTGCTCGCGCTAGTGCTCTTTCTCTTTGCGATCTACATCGGCTTTTTGTGCGGCCAGTGGGCGTGCGAAAAGCGCGTCATCACCAAGCGTGATTACTGGATCGCCAACTTTGCAGGCGCGGCGGCAGTCGTCCTGCTGACCTGGGTGTTCTCGCTGTTCCCGCTGGTGCAGTTTGCGCCGATTGGCTGGCTCGGCGGCTTTATCGCCGGCCTTAAGATGAGCTTTGGCGAGTCCGTGGGTCCGTGGCGCAAGCACGACGAGGTCTTTAACGTCAACAAGGCTCACCGCGCCGCCGCCGACGCGGGCGATGCCGAGGAGCGCCGTCGTGCGCGTCGCAACGGCGCGGCCGACCGACAGCTCATCTCGGTCACCGATGACAGCAAGGGTGCTGGCAAGCACGCTAAGAAATAGTAAGAAGAGGTAACTATGGCAGAAAACAAAGACGAACAGCTCACCGACGAGGAGCTGGCACAGCTCCAGCTGGCAGAGGAGAACGAGAACGCCGTCGACCGCCTGGTCCAGGAGCTCGGCTGCCCCACGCGCCGCATCCGCCAGTTTGCCGCCCGCGTGCTGCACCTGCTTGCCGAGCGCGATCCGCAGCGCGTCGTGCCCTGCGTGCCCGCGCTGATCGAGGCGCTCGACCGCCCCGAGGCTCAGACCCGCTGGGAGGCCCTCGATGCCCTGACGGCGCTCGCCACCACCTGCCCCGAGCAGCTGGGCGATGCCTTTGAGGGCGCCGAGACCGCACTGTTCGATGAGCTTTCCTCCACGCTGCGCTATGCCGCCTTCCGCCTGCTGTGTGTGTGGGGCGCCACGAGTGTCGAGCGTTCGCGCGAGGCTTGGCCCATTCTGGACGAGGCCATCCAGTGCTACCACGGTGACCTCGAGTATCGCGACATGCTCGGTTGCCTGTACGAGTTTGGTCAGGGCGAGATTGACGCCGAGGTCGCCGAGAAGCTCGCGCTGCGCCTTAAGTTCGATGCCGAGAACGGCAAGGGCAGCTATCTCAAGGCCCGTTCGAGCGAGATTTGCGAAATGCTTGTTAAACGTTTTGGCCTGGATCTCTCCAAAAAGAAGAAGCGTGCTAGCGTTAAAAAATCTGACGACGCCGAAAACGAGGAGTAACAGATTATGGCGCACGATGTAGTCCTGATTCCCGGTGACGGTATCGGTCCCGAGATTACGCAGGCCATGCGCCGCGTGGTCGAGGCCGCCGGTGTCCAGATCAATTGGAATGTCCAGGAGGCCGGTGCCGGCGTCATGGACGAGTTTGGCACGCCGCTGCCCCAGCACGTGCTCGATGCGGTCGCTGAGACCAAGGTTGCCATCAAGGGCCCCATCACCACGCCGGTCGGCACGGGTTTCCGCAGCGTCAACGTGGCCCTGCGCAAGCACTTCGACCTGTACGCCTGCGTGCGCCCCTGCCTGTCGCAGCCGGGCGACGGCTCGCGCTTCCGCGACGTCGACCTGGTCATCGTGCGTGAGAACACCGAGGACCTCTACGCCGGGATCGAGTTCGATGAGGGCGCTGCCGAGGTCGAGGAGCTCTCACAGCTTGTCGAGCGCTCGGGTCAGAAGACCTTCGCCGCCGATTCCGCCATCTCAATTAAGCCCATTTCCATCGCCAAGAGCCGCCGCATTGTGGAGTACGCCTTTGAGTACGCCCGCCGCTGCGGCCGCAAAAAGGTGACGGCCGTGCACAAGGCCAACATTATGAAGGCGACCGATGGCCTGTTCCTGCGCGTTGCGCGCGAGGTGGCCGCCAACTATCCCGATATCGAGTTCAACGACAAGATCGTCGACGCCACCTGCATGGGCCTGGTCCAAAACCCCAACGACTTCGATGTCCTGGTGCTGCCCAACCTGTACGGCGACATCGTGAGCGACCTGTGCGCCGGCCTGGTGGGCGGCTTAGGCATGGCCCCCGGCTCCAACATCGGTGCCGACTGCGCCATCTTCGAGGCAACGCACGGCTCCGCGCCCGATATCGCTGGCCAGGATATCGCCAACCCCACGGCCGAGATCCTCTCTGCTGCGATGATGCTCGATCACCTGGGCGAGAACGATGCTGCCAATCGCATCCGTGCGGCCGTATCTGCCACGCTCGACGAGGGTGAGCAGGTTACCGGTGACGTGCGTCGTGCCCAGACCGGCTCCGTCGAGGGCGCTGTGGGCACGCAGGCCTTTGCCGATGCCGTTATCGCGCACCTGGCCTAAGACATGCAGGCTGCAAACGCCTAAATAGTACTTAAGTGTTTGCGTATAACCTAAGAATCAATACGCCCGGCGCTCTGTCGGGCGTATTCTATTGGGGACTATGTTTCCTAACAAGGAGTAACTGATATGGGTCTGATTCAAAAGAAGGACGAGAAGGACGAGATCGACGGCATCCAGATCATCGAGCGCGGCGAAGGCCCCGACGGTGATGAGGACGAGAAGATCGACCTGGTCGCCGGCACGTCTGCCGAGCATATTGCCGCCGGCACGACCGCCGAGGAGGAGGATGCTCGCCTGGAAGCAAAGATCGCCGCGGACGCCGCCGACGAGAATCTGATGCCCGAGGAGCAGGACGAGGACGACGACTCCGACGTGGACAACCACGCTTGCAAGCACAAGAAGACGATGATTGCCGCCTTTGTGGTCGCCGTCGTGATTGCCGCCGTGGTCGGATTCTTTATTGGCAATGGCGGCTTTGGCGGCAAGGGTGTCGGCTCGTCGACCCTGACCGAGGACCAGCTCGATTCGACCGTAGCAAGCTACAGCTACAACGGCAAGAAGAGTGACATCACCGCGCGCGAGGCCATCGAGAGCCAGTACAGCCTCGATACCGTCAAGGACGGCGATGGCAACTACGCCGCTCCCTCTGCCGACATCATCCTGTCCTACGTACGCAACAAGATTCTGCTCGATGCTGCCGAGGACGAGGGCATTACCGTCTCCTCTAAGGAGATGAAGAAGTACGCCGAGGATTCCATCGGCACTTCGGACTACAAGACCATGGCCACGCAGTATGGCGTGTCCAAGGACCAGGCCAAGCAGATTGTCCGCCAGTCCGCGACGCTGCAGAAGCTCTACAAGAAGAAGGTGGGCGATAGCTCCGCGACCATGCCGACTGCTCCGACTGAGCCTTCTGACGGCAACGAGGACACCGCGAGCAAGGACTACGCCGATTACATCATCAACCTTGCCGGCGACGAGTGGGATAGTGAGAAGGGCACTTGGAAGGACGCCGATAGCGCCTACGCTAAGGCCTTTGCCGACGATGCCTTTACGGCCGATAGCGCTACCTATAAGCAGGCCATGACCGCCTACTACACCGCCTACCAGCAGTATTCCTCGCAGGCTTCGAGCGCCAGCTCCAAGTGGACCGAGTACGCCAACGGCCTGTACGCCAAGGCCAACATCAGCATCTACGGCCTGTTTGCGTAAAGATTGCCTGAGCTTTCGAGTGCGAAGCCGAAATATCTGATGAAGCCCCCTAGAACGGACATCGTTCTAGGGGGCTTGTTGCGTTGTAGGAAAGGGCGGGGAAGAGAGAGTAGGAGGGGTTATATATACAAATTCTTGGAGACTTTATTCACGTAAAGTGAAAACGATTTCGGCCAAACTGGTAGTAACAATGTGGTACCAATGTTCATCTGGTAGTAACCAATTTTGAGACGAAATCGAATGGAAATTGCTAAGAATTAGTTTGGTAATGAAAGAAACGCAGCACATCTACCTGCGTAAATTACCGTTTACGGGCCAAAAATAACCGTTTGGCAACGATATAGTAATTTGAACGAAATGTGGTGGACGTTTGAATTGAGTGTGTGCTACCGTACATACCAGCAACCCGAGAAAAGGGACTGGGTTGTCTAAGTTTGCGCACTAATGCCGGCAAGCGGAGAAGCCGGTATGCACAAGGCGCGGACATGGAACTCGTTGGTGAACAACGAAAGAAAGGTTGGAGGAGATACCATATGATGAAGTACCTCCAGAAGCTCGGCAAAGCGCTGATGCTTCCCGTCGCGGCGCTTCCCGTCGCAGGTATTCTTATGGGCGTGGGCTACCTGCTCGCTCCCGCAGTCATGGGTGCTGCCGGTGACACTACCGGTTTTGCCTATACCGCCGGCTTCCTGCTCATCAAGGCAGGCGGCGCTCTTATCGATAACATGGCCTGGCTGTTCGCAGTCGGCGCCGCTGTCGGCCTTGCCGACGATCACGATGGCACCGCTGGCCTCGCTGGCCTCGTCGCCTTCCTGATGATCCAGCAGCTCCTGAACCCCGCTGTTGTTGGTACCATTCGTGGTATGGACGCCGATGCTCAGACCGCTTGGCTTGCCACGACCGAGGGCATCGCGTTCTCCAAGATCGCTGGCAACTCCTTCATCGGCATCCTGTCCGCCATCATCGGTGGCACTTGCTACAACAAGTTCAAGGACACCCGTCTTCCCGACTGGCTGGCCTTCTTCTCCGGCAAGCGTTGCGTCGCCATCATGACCGCCGTCATCTGCATCGTCGTCTCCGTCGTCCTGCTCTTCGCTTGGCCCCTCATCTTTGGTGCGCTCGTCGCTCTGGGCGAGGGTATCGCTGCTATGGGTGGCATCGGCGCTGGCATCTACGCCTTCCTCAACCGCCTGCTCATCCCGACCGGTCTGCACCACGCTCTGAACAACGTGTTCTGGTTCGACACCATCGGCCTGGGCGATCTGACCCACTTCTGGGCTGGCGAGACCTCCGCTGACGTCAAGTGGAGCCTCGGTATGTACATGTCCGGCTTCTTCCCCTGCATGATGTTCGGTATCCCGGGCGCTGCCCTGGCTATGGTTCAGACCGCTAAGAACAAGAAGGCTGCTATCGGCCTGGTTGTCTCCGCTGCTATCTGCGCCTTCGTCTGCGGTGTCACCGAGCCCTTCGAGTTCGGCTTCATGTTCCTGTGCTTCCCGCTCTACGTCGTGTACGCTGCTCTGTACGGCATCTTCACCATCGTCACCTACTATGTTGGTTTCCGTGCTGGCTTCTGCTTCTCCGCTGGTGCTACCGACCTCCTGTTCTCCTCTAGCCTCCCGGCTGCCGCCAACACCTGGATGATCATCCCGCTGGGCATCGCTGCCTTCGTGGTCTTCTACCTCGTGTTCCGCTTCGCCATCACCAAGTTCAACCTCATGACCCCTGGTCGCGAGGATGAGGATGTCGAGGAGACCTCCGCTTCCGCCGCTGCTGGCGACGACAAGTTCGCCGCTCTGGCCGCCGCTGTTCTCGCTGCCGTCGGTGGCAAGGAGAACGTCAAGACCGTTGACTGCTGCGCTACTCGCCTGCGCTTCGAGCTCGGCGATTCCGATCTGGTCGACGAGGCTGCCTGCAAGAAGGCTGGCGCTCTGGGTGTCATGAAGATGGACAAGGGTGCTACCCAGGTCATCATCGGCACGCAGGTCCAGGCTGTTGCCGAGGAGCTCAAGAAGCTTCTCTAAGCCTTAAAGACGTATCTGTCTTGCAAAGGGTCGTCCCGCTCCGCGGGGGCGGCCCTTTTTGCTACCTCAATACTTGATGCAGCGATGTAATTGGTATTACAGTACACAGGCAATCAACTGGCAAACAATATTGAAATATGCTTGTTGACCTGTTGTTATTCCATTAAAACTGCTATAGTCCGTGGTGTCTGGTTACAACCAATTTCGAGTCATTTATCCGGCAGGTATCATTATGGCAATGGGAGCGCGCAAACAACCTTTGTACGATCAGCTCGTCGATTTGCTGACCGATAAAATCGATCACGAGCTTCGACCCGGCGACTATTTGCCGTCCGAGCGTGACTTGTCGGAGCGCTACGGGCTCTCGCGTACGACGGTTCGCCTTGCCCTGCAGGAGCTTGAGCGACTAGGCTTGGTGGTTCGTCAGCGCGGCCGTGGAACCATGGTGTGCGACCGCTCTCTGCAAACGGCAAACCTCTCGCAAATCTATAGCTTTACCGAGCAGATGAAGGCGATCGGCCGTGTGCCCAAGACGACGATTCTTGAGTTTACCGAGGTCGAGGCTGATAAGAATATTGCCGTAGAGATGAACGCGCGTCTGGGCGAGCGTCTGTACAAGATCAAGCGCCTGCGTATTGCCGATGGTGTGCCGCTGATGATTGAGTGTACATATCTGCCGAGTCGCAAGTTCTTTGCGCTTAAGCGCCCCATGATCGAGAACAAATCGCTGTACGACATGATCGAGCAGGACTTTCACGAGAAAGTTCGCGTGGCAGAGGAGGAATTCTACGCGAGTATTGCCCGCCATTCCGACGCTCGTTTGCTCGAGATTGCCGAAGGCGCACCGGTCCTGGATTTGATTCGTACCACATATGACATGAACAACGAGGTTATCGAGTATACGCGTTCGGTTGCGCGCGCCGACCAGTTTAAATACAAGGTCTACCACAACCGCGCAGTCTAGAGTTATTGGGTATAAACGGCTTGGTGTGTTTTGCGGCGGGTGCAAAATGGGCCAAGCGCAAGAAGGCAACGAACAATCGCTCGAATTAACAATGCAGTGGTTTTTGATCCGCCCTAAAACGCACTGCGGGTACGGGAGCATAGATGAGCACGTATGCTATCAAGGCCGACAAGTTCTTTTTGCCGGCGGGGCCGCAGCTGGGCGGCTACCTCATGGTCGAAGATGGCGTCTTTGGCGCTTGGCAGGCCGATGAGCCCGCTTGTGAGATCAAAGATTATTCGGGTACATGGATTGCGCCGGGCATGGTGGACACCCACATTCATGGCTTCTATAACCATGCCACGACCGATAACGATGCCGAGGGTATCAACATCAGCTCGACCGAGCTCGCTCGTCGTGGTACCACCAGCTGGTTGCCTACGACCTTTACCGACGGTGTGGAGCAGATCAAGGACGCCTGCGCTGCCATTGCACAGGCTGACGAAGAGCGCGGACCTGAGTTCTGCGGTGCTCGTATTCAGGGCATCTACCTGGAGGGTCCGTTCTTTACCATGAAGCATGTGGGTGCCCAGAACCCTGCTTATCTGATCGATCCGTCCGAGAAAGTTTTTGACGAGTGGCAGGAGGCCGCCGGCGGTCGAATCGTCAAGAGCGCCATGGCGGCCGAGCGTGACGGCGCCGCCGCTTACGCCGCGGCTCTGAGCGCAAAGGGCGTCGTGACCTGCATTGGCCACTCCGATGCCACCTATGATGAGTGTGCTGCCGCCATCAATGCTGGCGCCAGCTGCTTTACGCATACCTACAACGGCCAGCGCGGTCTGCACCATCGCGAGCCCGGTGTTGTGGGCGCTGCTATGACCACGCCCAACACCTATGCCGAGATCATTTGCGACGGCAAACACGTGAACCCTGCTGCTATTAAGGTGCTGCTGCAGGCCAAGGGCTGGCAGCACACGGTGCTGATCACCGATTGCCTGGGTTGCGGCGGCATGCCCGAGGGCAAGTACACCAGCGGCGGCATGGATGTCATTATGAAGGACAACCTTTGCTGGCTCGCCGATGGCTCTGCTATCGCCGGTTCGGTGCTCACGCTCGCACAGGGCGTCAAGAACATCGTCGACTGGGGTCTTGCGAGCGCCGATATCGCAATTCGCATGGCGACTGAGGTACCCGCGCGCTCTGCTCACGTCGAGGATAAATGTGGCAGCATTATGCCTGGCCGCGATGCCGATTTTGTCGTGTTCAATCCCGACCTTACCCTGGTCGAGACGTATGTGGGTGGCAACAGCGTCGGTAACGCGTTTACCGAGTAGCCGCCAAAGAAACGATCCGAAAGGGGATTTAGATGATTTACGGTGCATTGGGCGATATCGAGGAGTATCGCGGAATGCTCAAGGGTCTCGACGTGCTGATCGATTGGCTCGAGGAGAACGATCCGACGAAGCTCGAGGTCGGCAGCCATCCGATTCTGGGCGACAAGGTCTTTGCGAACGTCATGGCTCCCACGACGCGTCCCGAGGCCGAGGCCCACTACGAGACGCATCAGCGCTATCACGACCTGCAGATCGATGTCGAGGGTCGTGAGGCCTTTAAGGTTGCCACGGGCAGCCTGACGCTGGTCCAGGAGTTTGACGAGAAGGACGACTACGATCTGGTCGATTCCGACGCTTCGATTGCCGGCGATCTTGCTGACGATAAGTTTGCGCTGTTCGTTGCCGGCGAGCCTCACATGCCCACGCTCGAGTTCCCGGGCGATGGCGCGCAGCCGGTCAAGAAGATCTGCTTTAAGCTGCTTGCAGACGCTTACTGGGAGGAGTAGCGCGCTGCCCGGCTGAGCTGCTCGTCTGATGGCGTGATTCCATTGAGGAGCGCGCTTGAGTCCCGTTAATCGCGGTTCCCTTGGGGATTGCGGTTGGCGGGGCTTTTTTGTTGAGTAGGGGAGTTGCCGGCGGCGTTGTGCTTGCATTGGCGCATGCGCACTCAAAATCGGCAACAAAAAAGCCGCCCGAAGGCGGCTATCTTGTGCAATGGAGCCAGCGACCGGGCTCGAACCGGTGAC
Organism: Collinsella aerofaciens; assembly: GCF_015546965.1. GTDB lineage: Bacteria > Actinomycetota > Coriobacteriia > Coriobacteriales > Coriobacteriaceae > Collinsella > Collinsella aerofaciens_X. The sequence goes on along the minus strand of NZ_JADMUF010000001.1, from coordinate 374,743 downwards.
CCCCGCTTTACGAGAGCGGTGCTCTACCAACTGAGCTACGCTGGCGGCCATGTGGTGACGCAACTGAGGCGTCAACGGCTGTCTATGATACGGGACATCGCAAATCCGCGCAAGTGTTCTGACGGCTTTTCTCACTTTAAATGCACTAATATTAGAGGCGTGATGTCTGCGGTGCCCATTTGGTACTTGACCTGCTGTTGAGTTGGTGGCCGACGTCCCGCTCGTATGGGTCTCAAACAGAATGGGGCAGCCATGGCTCAACCCAGGATCCTTCTCACGCGTATCGATGACCGTTTCATTTACGGGCAAGACGTTGAGCTGTGGAACGAAGCCGTGGGTTCCAACCTTGTTTTAATCGTCAACGATGAGATCGCGGCGGATTCGCGCCAATGGGCACCCATGAGGGTGGCGGCGCCGGAAGGCGTTTGGACGCGGTTTTTCTCGGTGCAAAGGACCATCGACATCATTCATACCGCAACGCCGCGTCAGTGGATTCTGATCATGGTAGCCTCACCCGCCGATGCGCTCGCGCTGGTTAAGGGCGGCGTGCCAATCACCAAGATCAGCATTGGCCATATGCGAGCGGGTGAGGGCAAGCGTTCCGCAACTCCTGCCGTTGCCGTAGACAATACGGACATCGCCGCCTTCAAAGAGCTGCAAGAACTCGGCATAGAGCTAGAAATCCGCTATCTCCCCAGTTCCAATCCCGACCCATCTACCTAGTCATTTAAGAACGTCCCCAATGACTAGGTAGTAAAACGCCCGTCGGCGGTGGTGCCGGCGGGCGTTGCTGTGCGATATGTTGCGTTGTAGGCTTAGTGCCTCATAAAGTGGTATTCGATCACGTTGCTGTAGGGGTGACCCGGGCCCACAATGCCCTGCGGGAACAGCGGCTGGTGCGGTGCGTCGGGGTACATCTCTGCCTCGAGGGCAAAGCCAGCGCCCCAACCATAGTTGGCGTCGTCCTTGGCGTGCTCGTCGCCAAGCCAGTTGCCGGTGTAGAGCTGCACGCCCGGGGCGGTGGTGTAGTAGTCCAGCTCGCGGCCGGTCCACATCTCCTCGACATGCAGGGCGCGACGCAGGTTGCGGCCGTACTGATAGCCATCGATGCACAGGCAGTGGTCGTAGCCACGTGCCTGCTTAATCTGCGGGTCGTCGGCTTCCATGCCGGGAGCGACGGGGCGCAGCTCACGGAAGTCAAACGGCGTGCCCTCGACCGGAGCAATCTCGCCGGTGGGAATGTTCTGCTCGTTGATGGGCAGGTAGTGGGCGGCGTTGGCGACAAAGAAATGTTCGCAGTCCATGCCGGCGTTATGGCCGGCAAGGTTAAAGTACGTGTGGTTGGTCATGGACACGTAGGTGGCGCGGTCGCTCTCGCAGCCATACTCGATACGAAAGACGCCGGTGCGCGTCACGGTAAACACGGCTGTAAAGGTGCGGTTGCCGGGCAGGCCCAGCTCGCCATCCTCAAGCGAGGTGGTCATGCGAACGGCGTTGTGAGTCTCGTCGAGTTCAACGTCCCACACGCGTTTATGCAGGCCGTGCTCAAGGTCGCTGTGAAGGTTGTTGGCGCCCTCGTTGGCCGGCATATGCCAGTCTGTGTCATTGACGGTGATCGTGGCGCCTGCTGTGCGGTTTGCCACGGGGCCGATGGTCGCGCCAAAGCAGGCGGGATTGTCAAAGTAATCCTCGAGCTTATCGAAACCCAGCACCACATCGCGCACGTTGCCGGGGATGTCGGGTACGTCGATACCCAGCACGGTAGCGCCATAGTCCATAATGCGAACGCAGATCTCGGGCCCGTTGAGGGTGTAGCGATGAACGGGGGTGCCGCACGGCGCGGTGCCGAAAAGCTCGGAAGTGATCATTAGGTTCCTAACATCGATGTATTTCGGACAAACTGTAGCGCGAACAGGCCAAATTATCACTACATCCCACTAAAGCAGGGGGTATTTTTCTTAAAAAAGTGATGATTGGGGCTGTGCGGGCGTCCATTTTTGACGCGTGCGAGTCTGGTACAATTTGTTCGTTACTGTTTGAATGATATACGCGCAAAGAACGGCGAGGATTCATCGTGATTAAGGCAGAGCGACAGGATAAGGTTCGTCAGCTGCTCGAGGAGCAGGGCACGGTCTCGGTTAAAGAGATTTCCGATGCGTTAGGTGTCTCGGATATGACGATCCGCCGCGATCTTGAGGAGCTTGCGAGCCTAGGCGAGATCGAGCGCGTACACGGCGGAGCCCGCAGTGCACAGGGCCGTCCCCACGCTATGCTGCGCCATGAGTATTCGCACAGCGAAAAGCGCACCAAGCATGCCGAGGAAAAGTTGCAGATTGCGCGCCGTTCTGTGGAGCTTATCGAGGAAGGCTCGACCATCTTTTTGGGCACGGGCACCACGGTTGAGCAGATGGCCTCGATGCTGCCGGCGTTTCGCCTGCGCATTGTGACCAATTCGCTTTCGGTGTTTAACCTGCTCGAGGCGCGCGAAGACTGCGAACTGTGCCTGGTGGGCGGCGTGTACCGCCGCCGCACTGCCGCCTTTGTGGGCCCCACGGCCGAGGACACCTTGCGCGCACTGGGGATCGACGCAGCCTTTATCGGCGCAAACGGCATTTTGGACGGCGACGTGTCTACGTCTAACATGGAAGAGGGCCGCATCCAGCAGCTCGCCTTTAGCAAGGCCGACTCGCGCTATCTGATCGCCGATTCCAGCAAGATTGGCAAGCGCGACTTCTACACCTTCTGCCGTCTGGACAGCCTGGACGCCGTGGTATGTGAGCCGAGCATCTCCGCCGCGGATCGCTCCGCCATCGAGGAGCACGCGCAGGTCATTTGCTAACTAGCGTAGCAGGCGATACTTCTGCCCTCTGCCGGTGCCTTCAACTGTCGCCAGGCCTGTCTCAACGAGTTTTTTGAGGATGCGAAGAAGCTTCGAGCGACTAAAGGTGACTTTGGCCGCAAGCTCGCTTGTCGATTGAGGGTGTACTCCGCTCAGCAGTCCGAATACGATAAGTTCGTCGCCTTTGAGCCCCGGGTTATCCATGAGTAGGGGAAGTGTTACCACAATGGCGTTATCCGAAACTTGAAACCGGGGCTTTCTGACGCTGTCCTTATAGGTATCGCGAATTCGCATGATGCCCGTTCCAAAGGCTTCGATAAGACCCAGGCGCAAAAAGACTTCGGCAAGAATACGATTGCGTCTAACGGATAGCATGTCGGACAGATATTCATCGACGGTCATGCTTGCCGGCAAGCCGCCGGGCGAAGCGACTTCCACACGGTCGTCGAACATCGAGATGCGGATGTGTGCGGGCGCATCCCAAGTCCTATGAACGACTGCATTGGTAATGGCCTCGCGGAATGCTTCGAGCGGAATGAGCTCCTTGCGGATCCGCTCCATCCCCTGGATCTCTTCGTAGCAGTACTGGGCTTCGAAAAGCTCAAGGGCTCCGTCAATTTCCGCTAGAACGGATGCATGTTCAAGAGTCTTGCGCTGCTTAATGAGGTTGATAGTTTCACCAAACACTGCGATGTCGATACCCGGGAAGCCATTCTCGTCCGCGAGCAGTTCTGCCGCGTTGTTGTAGGTTCCGGTTTCATCAAGCAGGCCAAGGGTTTTGAGAGTATCGGTTGTGAATGACTGAAGCGAAAGTTTTGCTGTTAGACGATTCTCTAAAACGGTGAAAGATAAATCTTGTTTGTTTGCCGGGAGCTGCTCAAAGGAGAGGTTTTGACCCTCGAGTACAAGACGCGAAAGGCCTAGGGTATCAACTGGAATGGTCGCGGTGTCATTGCGCTTGTATGCCTTCGAGCGGTATAGGTAAGGCTTCGATCTGCCGGGAAAGACCGTAAGCTCCACGGTTGCATCGGGCTCGTCGATCTTTAGGGAGTAATCGGGCTGGGGGATGATCGAATCGTTAATCTTGTTTTCGATATCCAGGCAGGTCTGCTTGGGGTCATCGAGGCCAACGGCTTCTCCGTCGTCGTTAATTCCAAATAGAACGCGTCCTCCCGTGCCATTTGCATAAGCGGAGACGGTTTTAAGGAACGAATTGGTGACGCATTCCTTGAATTCAAGATCTTTGGATTCTTGCATTGTGATGCTCCGTTTCGCTTCAATTTGACGTGAAAAATGACACGTAAAAATTTTACACGTCATTTTATGCGTCAAAATTATGACACGAAAAAATTTGCGTGTCATTTTGCGCGTCAAAGTGACGCGAAATGACGCGCAAACGCGAATGCATTGGCATTCTGAACAATAACGGAGTTTGTAAGCCTGGGGCTTGATTGGGCTAACGCATGGAATTATCCGTATTCTCGAACACGCTTTCGGTATCATTTTGGCATTAAAAGATACCGAAGTGTGTTCGTGATGCCGATAATAATTAAGAAAGAGGAGCGCTTCGTAGCTGCCTGGAAAGTGAGGATTTGACCATCTGATTGTCTCGATCTGTAACAACTAGGCGATCAAATGCTCGTTAGATGTTACAGATTTAGATTTTCTGCCTGGCCGATTCCGTTTGTCTCAATCTGTAACAACTGGGACCGAAAAGCTCGGCTAGATGTTGTAGATTGAGATTGAGCGGATTGAACTGTGCGTTTGTCTCGATCTGTAACAGGTAGATGGTCAAAAGTGGGCTAGGTGTTACAGATTTAGATTATTCGGACCGGCCTGCGCGTTCGTCTCAATCTGTAACAATTAGGACCGAAAATCCCTGCTAGATGTTACAGATCGAGACAAACGATCCGCGCGGCCCGGCCAAAAACAAAAAGGCCGCATGCGATCCCGTGGAGGGACTCACATGCGGCCGACAGGGGGTATGCGGCGGAAACTAGGCCATGAGCAGGCCAGTCTCTGCGACGTTCTTGTACCAGTACGCGCTCGCCTTGGGGTAGCGCTTCTGGGTCTCAAAGTCGATGTAGAACAGGCCGTAACGTTTGTTATAGCCGTTGGTCCAGGAGAACTGATCCTGCAGCGACCACACAAAGTAGCCATCGACGTTTACACCGCCGTCGATTGCCTTGAGGATCCATGCGAGATGCTGACGCATGTAGTCGATACGAGGGGCGTCGTCGATAAAGCCGTCCTCAAAGTCGTCCTTATAGCCCATGCCGTTCTCGGTGATGTAGATCTTTTTGTAGTTGGGGTAATCGTTCTTAATGCGGAGCAACAGGTCGTACAGGCCCTCGGGATAGATGATCCAGTCCCAATCGGTCGTGGGAACGCCTTCGCGCACGCATGCCTCGCCCACGCCCTTGAGGAACCAGCGCGAGGAGCCCTTGTCGCCAGTGCCATTGTGGTTGATGTCGTTTTCGCCCTCGGCGGCACGCAGAAACTGGCACTTGTAGGTGTTGACGCCCAGGCAATCGTTGTAGGGGAGCGCGGCGGACAGCGCAGCGATGTCCTCGTCGCGAACATCAAGCTCGCCGCCGGCGATATGGGCCAGCTTGGTGGCGGTTTCCATGGTATCGGCTGCATAGTGGCCGCGGAAAGTGGCGTCGAGTACCCAGCGGTTGTTGATGACGTCGGCCATGCGAGCGGCCTCGCAGTCGGCGGCGCTGTTGGGGTCGAGGGGATACTTGGGCTCCAGGTTCTGGACAATGCCGATTTCGCCCCCGAAGCCGCCCTCATGGAAGGCGACGACGGCCTTGGCGTGGGCCACCATCATGTTGTGCATGAGCTGGAAGGCCTTGTCCAGGCGGTACTTCTCGCCGTGCGGCCAGTTGCCAACGATAAAGCTGCCCTCGGCGGTCGCGGGAATCTCGTTAAAGGTAAACCAGTGTTTGACCTCGGTGAACTCGGCAAAGCAGAACTTGGCATACTCGACAAAGGCGTCGATCGTCGTGCGCGTCAGGAAACCCTCGCCACCGTTCTGGTAAAAGGCCTCGGGCGTATCGAAGTGATCGAGCGTGACATAGGGGATAACGCCGGCTTTGTTGCAGGTGGCAAAAAGCTCGTGATAGAAGGCAACACCCTCGGGGTTAATCTCACCAGTGCCGTTGGGGAAGATACGGCTCCAGGCGATGGAGACGCGGATGCCGTTGATGCCGAAACGCTGGCACAGGTCGATATCGACCGGATACTTGTTATAGAAGTCACTTGCGGGGTCGGGGGAGAAGCGACCCTGAGCTGCCAGGAAATCGTCCCAGGGCACTTTGCCCTTGCCGTGCGTGCGGGTCTCGCCCTCAACCTGGTAAGCGGCGGTGGCGCCGCCAAACACAAAGCCGTCGGGGAACTGCATGGGGTTGGTCATGAGTCATCCTTTCTGTGGGATACGAATAGGGAGAGGTGCCCGAACTGGGGATCCGGGCACCAACAGAGGGAGGAACTAGTCGAGGTTCTCGCGGAGCCACTTGATGGCGCCGGCGGGGTCGCGAGTAAGGTCGATATATTCCTTACCGCGCGGAGCGAGCAGCTTAATGCCCAGGCGATCGGTGTCGGCCTTCATGTCGTTGTAGTAGCTACGAACCTGCGGGGCGAGCACGATAACGTCGTACTGATCCATGATGGCAGTGTGCTGACCATAGGCGCCTGCGGAGGAAGCGATGTTCTCTCCGGTCTGCGCGGCACCTTCCTTGATGGCGTTGGCAAGCATGGCAGAGGTGCCGGCGCCGGCGCACAGGACGAGGACCTTCAGGCCATCGACGTCCTTCTTAGCGGATACGTCGGCGGCGGGCTCGGGCTGATCGGCGACAGGCTTGCTGTCGGCGGCAGCGGCGGTCGGCTCGACGGAAGCGGTAGCCTGCTCGACAGCGGGCGCAGGGGCGTTGGCGGCGATGGAAGCGGTACCATCGGACTCAAGACCCAGCTCGGCGGCGCGCTCGGCCTCCTGGTCGCAGAGCAGCTTATCGTATGCCTTCAAGAACGGCAGGTAGATGATTGCGTCCAGCAAGATGATGATCGCGACAAACACCAGGGCGATAAGCTGGAAGTTCGTGGTGATGAAGATGCCGATGGGGGCAGGGGTAGCCCAAGGCACCACGAAGGAGAAGCCGTTCATGCCCACGTTGTCGATAAAGAACTTGGCAACACTCACGTTGACGCAGCCGGCGGCAACAAAGGGGATGAGCATGTAGGGGTTAAGGATCATCGGCGCGCCAAAGAGCAGCGGCTCGTTGACAGCAAAGGCAACAGGAACAATCGAGGCCTTACCGACGGCCTTGAGCTGCTTGGACTTCATAAAGAGAATCAGCAGAAGCGGCACGATGAACGTGGCGCCGGTGCCGCCGAACTCACCCACGAGCGACATGTTAAAGGTGAGGGAGTGGGCGGGGTGGCCACCGGCCAGCAGAACCTGCAGGTTCTCGGCCTGGTTGGCAAGACGGATGGGGTCGATGCCCGGCTGGACGATCGAGGGGCCGTGGACGCCGATGAACCAGAAGAACGCGGTGGCTGCCTGGATAAGGATAAGGCCAGGATAGGTCTCTGCCGCAGTGAAGAGCGGGGAGAGCAGCTTGATGAGCAGCTCGGAGAACGGAACGCCCATGAGGTTGCGCACAACCACATCGATGATGCCGCAGATGATGACAGCGCCACCGAAGGGGATGATGTCACGGAAGTTCTGAGCGATGGCGCCCGGGACCTCCTTGGGCAGCTTAATGGTCAGATCGCGCGAGACGCAGAACTTGTAGACCCAAACGGTAATGAACGCGGCGATATAGGCCGAGAACAGACCGCGCGTGCCCATGCTGGTGCAATCGAAGACCGAAAGTTCGGAGCCGTTGAACTTGGTGGTGAACTGCGTGACTGCGAGCAGCAGCATGCTGCACTGGGCGGCCACCATGGTGGAACCGTCGTTGAGCACTTTGCCGGCGGGCATGCGACGGTTCATGGATGCCGTGAAGTTCTTGGCAGTGGTACCGGCAACCATGATGCCCATGACGCCCATGGTGAAGTTGTAGAGCTTGTTGCACCAGTCGATGAGCGGCTGGGGCAGCGTGATGCCAACTACGCCGGGAAGGGTGGCAATGAGCAGAAAGATCGAAGAGGTGAGGACAATGGGCATGCACCCAAGGAATCCGTCCTTGATGGCCTGGAGGTATATGTTCCTCGAGATCTTCTCAAAGAACGGCTGATGCTTTTCGAGCATCTTTACGATGGCGTCCATAGAGCTCCCTTACTACTTGATGCGCGATGCATGTGGATGGAACTGGTCGTCGATGGATGGTCAGGACTGCCCGGAAGCCTTCCTGCTTAAGGAAGGCATTGCGAAATGATAACGTTGTCATTTCGCTAATGACAACGTAAGACATTTTTGGAAGAGCAACAAGGATTTACGCGTGAGCGGTCGATATTGTCCGGTAAACGGTTGATTTATCAGTCAGGCAGGTAGTGTATGCTAGAACACAAAAAGCAAGCGATGCAAAACCGACTGGAGAAGCAGTGGCAACGATGGACAAGAAAAACGTCTCGATGAACGATGTGGCGATTGCCGCGGGTGTTTCTCTCAAGACGGTTTCGCGTGTGATCAACGAGCCCGATAGCGTGCGAGAGTCGACACGCGATAAGGTCCATTCCGCAATGGAGGCACTCGGGTTTCGAGCCAACTTTGCCGCGCGTTCACTCAAGTTGGGCCGTTACGGGTGCATCGGCGTCGTGCTGTTCCACTTGTCGGGCGGTGCCGTGGACATGATTGACGGTATCGCCGATGCCGCCGAAGAACGCGGCTTTGCGCTTACGATGATCAAAAAGCGCGCAGGGGAGAAGATGACCCTTGCCGATGCGGCGCGCAGGATGTCGCAGCTGCCTGTTGATGGCATGATCTTCAACCTGCGTCAGATGGTCGATGACTTTGATACCTTTGAGGCGCCGAAAGACCTCAAGACGGTGATTATCACACCGATGGAACATCCTACCTGCTCCACCGTCAGTGACGACCAAGAGGGCGGCGCGCGCATGGCGTGCGAGTACTTCTTGAACCACGGGCACAAGAACGTGTATTTCGTTTCGGGTAAGAAAGAGTCGCTGTCGAGCCAGTGCCGTATGAAAGGTTGGCGTGCGGCACTCGAGGCGCGTGGCGTTGAGCCGCCCGAGCCTCTGCAAGGCGATTGGAATGCGGATAGTGGCTATGCCGCGGGCCTTGTGCTTGCCGATAAACCCGATTGTACGGCGGTCCTCGCTGCTAACGACTGCATGGCAAACGGCGTGATGATGGCCCTACGTGACAAAGGGCTCAGCGTGCCCGACGACGTGTCAGTGATCGGCTTCGACGATGAGCTCTACAAGACGATTCCCAACTCGATTCTGACGTCGGTGAAGTTTCGCCACCGCGAGCTGGGCATCCGTGCGCTTAACGAGGTCGTCGCAGGTCTGGAAGCCCCGAGCTCCAGAAGCCGTACGCTCGTCTCGGGCGTGTTGGTCGAGCGCGCGAGCGTGCGGGATCTGCGGGCGTAGGGTTTTTCGGCCCGTTCGTCTCAATCTGTAACAGTTAGGACCGAAAAACTCAGCTACATGTTACAGATTGAGATTTTCGGCTTGGCCTGTGCGTTCATCTCGATCTGTAACAGCTAGGACCGAAAAACTCGGCTAGATGTTACAGATTGAGATGAACAGGAGGACGGGTGCGGTCTAAACAAAATGGCCCGCGCATCACACATCGATGCACGGGCCATTTATTGTCTGCAAGCGGCAGGTGGTGTCAGCGTCTTATGCCTCGAGGTTTTCCTCGATCCAGGCGACGGCACCCTTGGGATCCTTAGTGAGGTCGATGTACTGTTTGCCCTTGGGCGACAGCAGCGTGATGCCCAGGCGGTCGGTGTCGGCCTTCATCTCGTTGTAATAGGTGCGAACCTGCGGAGCCAGGACGATGACGTTGTACTGGTCCATGATGGCGTAGTGGCTGCCGTAGGCACCGGCGTTGGCGGTAATGTCGATGCCCAGCTCGTCGGCGCCTTCCTTAAGCGCGTTGGCGAGCAGTGCAGAGGTGCCGGCGCCAGCGCACAGAACCAGAACCCTCAGATCCTTGCCCTTAAGGGCGGACGGAGCTGCGGAGGCCTCAGTGGCAGAAGCGGTCTCGACAACAGGAGCCTCAACGGCGGGGGCGGCAGCGGTCTTGACGGCCTTGGTCTCCTCGGCCTCTTCTTCGGCCAGGGTCTCGGCCTCCTGCTTGCACAGGACGTTGTCGTAGGCCTTGCAGAACGGGTAGTAGATCAAGAAGTCAACGACCAGCAGGACGACAACCAGGACCAGAGAGATCGGCTGGAAGTTGGTGTCGATGAAGGTGCCGATCGGTCCGGGGAGTGCCCACGGCATGGCATAGATAAAGCCGTTCATGCCCAAAAAGTCGATGAAGAACTTACCAATGAGGACGTTGGCCACGGGGGCAAACAGGAACGGGATCAGGAAGTACGGGTTGAGGATGATGGGCGCGGCGAACAGCAGCGGCTCGTTGACGGCGAACATCACGGGCACGACAGAGGCTTTGCCGACGGCCTTGAGCTGCTTGGAGCGCATAAAGAGCAGGAAGATGATCGGGACAATGAACGTGGCGCCGGTGCCGCCGAGTTCGCCGATGTAGTTACCGAAGTTTTCGGTCAGGGCGAGGGCGGGGTGACCGCCGGCCTGCAGCGTGGCGAGGTTGGTGGTGATGTTGCCAAACAGCGCGGCGTTGAGGGCAGGCTTAACGACCGAGGGGCCGTGGATGCCCATGAACCAGAACAGCGGGATCATGAACCAGATGAGGGCGAGGCCGGCGTAGGAATCGGCAGCGGCGAACAGCGGGCTCACCAGCGTGGAGATGACGTTGGCAAACGGGACGGCCAAGCAGGCGCGGCAGATAACGTCGATGACGGCGACAAACAGGATGGAGAAGCTGAAGGCGAAGATGTCGCGGAAGTTCTGGGCGATGGCGCCGGGGACTTCTTTGGGCAGCTTGATGGTGATGTCTCGCTTAATGCAGAAGGCATAGATGTTGACCGTGGCAAATGCGGCGACAAAGGAGCTCAGCAGGCCCTTGGTGCCCATGTTGTCGGTAAAGAACACCGAGACATCGGCGCCGTCGATCTTGGCACTCGTCTGGGTAACGGCCAAGATGAGCATAGCGCACATGGCGGCGACCATGGTGCTCGTGGCGTTGATGGCCTTGCCGGCAGGCATGCGGCGGTTCTTGGAGCCGGTCAGCGCGCTTGCGGTGGTGCCGGCGACCATGATGCCCACGACGCCCATCGTGAAGTTGTAAACCTTGTTGCAGAAGTTCACGACGTCGACGTTCCACCAGTCGGGCAGCGTAAAGCCGCCGACCGTGGCGACAACGCCCGGCAGGGTCGAAATAAGCAGGAAGACAGAAGAAGACAGGATAATGGGCATTGCTGCCAAAAAGCCGTCTTTAATGGCCTGAAGGTAGATGTTCTTAGAGACCTTGTCGAAGTACGGCTGACCTTTCTCCAAGAACTTAACGATCGATTCCATAGTTCACGCTCCTCTTTGCATGAAATCTTAATGGCATGGACGTTGAAAACCTATATGGTCTCCCGCTTGCTAAAAGCCCGGGTGCAGGCGGGGCCGGTCCCAGGGGGAGAGAGGGGAGCGGCTGGGTTTGTATCGCATAGGGCCGCTCCCTTCTCGGGGGAAAGCGAGGCGATGCGCTACTGCGCGTCCGCCATAGTGTCGGCGAGCTCCTTGTACCAGAGTGCCGACTGCTTGATGTAGCGTTTTTGCGTGTCGAAGTCGATGTAGAACAGGCCGTAGCGCTTGTTATAGCCATTGGCCCACGAGAACTGGTCCTGCAGGCTCCAGATAAAGTAGCCCTGGACGTCGACGCCCTCGGCGCGCGCCTGGAGCACCTTCTCCATGTGCTGGTCGACAAAGTCGATGCGCTCGGGATCGGCGACGATGCCGTTTGCGTCGGGCTCGGGGTCCTTGTGGCCCAGGCCGTTTTCGGTGATATAGATGACGGGGAGGTTGGGATAGGTGGCGCTGATGTGCTTGAGCGTGTCGTAGAGGCCTTGCGGGTAGATGAGCCAATCCCAGTCGGTGGTGGGGATACCCGGCATATCGACCTGCTGCCCGACGCCCTTAAACTTAAAGCACGAGGTGCCCTTGTCTCCGGTGCCGTTAAAGCTGTTGGTTGACTCGCCATCGTAGGCGGCGATAAACGCCGACTGATAGTAGTTGAGGCCGAACATATCGTTGCGGGGCGCCGCCTTGGCGAGCTCCTCCATGTCGCTGTCCTCAACCGTAAGTGTGGCGTTGTTGGCACGCAGAATCTCGTTGATGAGTGAGAGGGTGCGCGCGGAGTAGTGACCCAGGAAGGCGCCGTCCATGATGAAGTCGGTGTAGAAGGCGTTGTACAGGTCGGCGGCGTGCTGGTCGGCGGGCGAGTCGGTGGCAGGATATGCCGGCGTCAGGACGTTGACCATGCCAATGCGTCCGCCCAGGTGCTCGGTCTCGTCAAGATCCTTATACAGGTTGACGGCGCGGGCATGGGCAACGAGCTCGTTGTGCTGGCTCTGGATGCCGCTCGTCACATCAAAGTGATGGTTGGGCGGGAAGTTGCCTTGGATGTATTGGGAGTGCGAGAGGCTGATGAGCTCGTTGATGGTGAACCAATTCTTGACCTCGCGGAACTCGCGGAAGCAGAACTCGGCATAGCGCACATAGGCGTCGACGGTCTTGCGGTTGAGCCAGTCGCCCTGGTTGAACAGGGCGGCGGGGGAGTCAAAGTGATGCAGGGACACATAGGGCTCGACGCCATACTTTTTGCAGCAGGCGAACAGCTCGTGGTAGTGCTTAACGCCCTCGGCGAGGGGTTCGGCATCGTCGCCGTTGGGGAAGATGCGGGTCCAGGCGATGGACACACGAATGGCGTTGAGTCCATGCTCGGCAGAAAGGCGGATATCCTCCTCGTAGCGGTTGTAGAAATCACTGGCCGGGTCGGGCAAAAAGCGACCCTGGGCGACAAGGTAATCGTCCCACATGGTCTTACCCTTGCCTGCCACCTTCGTGGAACCTTCCGTTTGGTACGCGGCGGTTGCGGCGCCCCAAACAAAGCCCTTCGGCAGCTGCTGTACGCGGTTTAGCAAAGACATATGCATACACCCTCTCGTCTCACTGTTCGATATTGTGCGTTTGCGCTCAGGAGGCTCCCTGGTTAGCATTCAGCGGTGAAAAAGCCCGATAAACACTATCTTAAAATGATTAGAACCAAAATGAGCACGTGAACATTTGACAATGAGCACGTTAACATCCTGCTGGGATGTATAGAAACAAAACAACTTCAAACAGCCGCGAACGGTTGTATTTGTTCGGTAAGCGGTTTTGATTGACAGAAGTTTTCATGTTGTGGTATATGGCTCGGGTATCATGAGCACGTTATCAATGTATGTACGATGCGCCATGGGCGCGGGGAATAGTTGGGAAGCAGGTTAGCGTGGAAGGCATGGATCAGCAGACAAGGGATGGTCGTTCGGCGAGCGCGGCAGAGGTTGCGGCGCTCGCTGGCGTGAGCCGCCAGACTGTGTCTCGCGTGGTCAACGGTATGCCCAACGTGACGGAAAAGACGCGCAAGCGTGTGCTGGCCGCCATGGAAGAGCTGGGCTTTCGTCCCAATTTTGCTGGAGCGGCGTTGCGCGGCGGGTCGTATCGTTCTATTGGCCTGTGCATGTACAACATCACACGTGTCGGTAACCTGGCGACGCTCGAGGGTATCATGCAAGCGGCGCGCGAGCACGATTTTGCCGTCACTATGATCGAGATGGGCGGCGACAAGCCCTATGCACTTGCCGATGCCTCGCGCCGCATGGTCGAGCGACCCGTCGACGGCATGATTCTCAACATGAACCGCATGGCTCCCGATTTTGAGGAGTTTGTTCCCCAGCCGGGAGTGCGAACGGTCATCCTGTCCATGTATGCGCATCCGCGCTGCACGACGATCGACTCCGACCAGTATGGTTCGTGCGAGCTGTTGACCAATTATCTGCTGGAACATGGTCACTCGAATATGCGGTTTGTGGCGGGTCCGGAAAACTCGATTTCCTCGCGTTTTCGTGAGGCCGGTTGGCGCGATACGCTGGGTCGTGCTCATGTCGATGCCGCTCCGATGCTGCGTGGCGATTGGAGTGCGGACAGTGGGTACGCCATGGGCGAGCGGATTGCGGCCGAGGTGCTTGCCGGCGGGTCGCAGGCGCCGACTGCCGTGCTTGCGGCAAATGACCAGATGGCGCTGGGCGTTATCGCCGCGCTCGAGAACGCGGGCCTGTCCGTGCCCGACGACGTGAGCGTGGTTGGTATCGACGACGCACTCGAGGGACTTGTTCCTCACAATCGGCTGACGACGCTGCGATTTGATTTGCGCGGTGTCGGTAAGCTTGCGTTTGAGGCGGCGATTGGAGAGAGCTCGTCTATAGAGGCGATTCATGTGCCGAGCACGCTGGTCGAACGCTCGACTGTTAGGGACATACGGGGTTAGGTCCTACTCCGTTTGTCTCGATTTGTAACAGGTAGACGGTCAAAAGCGGGCTACGTGTTACAGATTTAGATTCTTCGGAAAGAGCAATCCTGTTCGTCTCAATCTGTAACAGCTAGGACCCAAAAACTCGGCTAGATGTTACAGATTGAGACAAACCGACCCCGAACCGCCCAAAAAGACCGGGGGCGGCGCGCCGTGTGACGTGCCACCCCCGGCTGAGAAATGGGGGACAGGTTGTGTGAGCGGGCAACCCCGCCAGTCACTAGTCCAGACGACGGGTCTGCGCCACGTGCTTATACCAGTATGCGCTTGCCTTGGGCGTGCGCTTCTGGGTTTCAAAGTCAACGTAGAAGAAGCCGTAACGCTTGTTGTAGCCATTGGTCCAGGAGAACTGGTCCTGCAGGCTCCACAGGAAGTAGCCGCCCACGTTGACGCCAACCTCCATGGCCTTGAGCAGCCAGCGCAGGTGCTGTTCGATGTAGTCGATGCGGGGCTGGTCGTCCACAAAGCCGTCCTTGTAGGGATCCTTGTAGCCCATGCCGTTCTCGGTGATGAAGATCTGCTTGTAGTTGGGGTAGCGCTGCTTAATGTAGACGAGCAGATCGAACAGACCCTCGGGATAGATGATCCAGTCCCAGTCGGTGGTGGGGATGCCGGGCTTGTTCACGTGCTCGCCAATGCCCTTGACGCGCCAGCGGCCGGTGCCCTTCTCGCCCGTACCGTTATGGTGCAGGTCGTTTTCGCCATCGTAGGCCTTGAGGAATCGGCACTGGTAGTTGTTAACGCCCAGGTAGTCGTTGTAGAGCGCAGCCTCGCGCATGATCTCGAGGTCCTCGTCCAGGATCTCGATGGTGCCGCCCGAGACGGCAGCCAGGCGGTTGGCGCACTCGAGCGTGTCGGGCGCGTAGTCGCCGCGGAAGGTGGCGTCGAGCAAGAACTGGTTCTGCAGCACGTGCTCGTTGTTGGCGGCCTTGATGTCGGCGGGGTCGTTCTCGTTGAGCGGGTACTTAAACTCCAGCGACTGGATGACGCCGATCTTGCCCTTAAAGCCGCCGTTGTGGAAGGCGAGCACGGCCTTGGCGTGGGCGAGCATCATATTGTGCTCGCACTGGAAGGCCTCGGCCAGATGCGCCTTAACACCGCCGGGGAAGGTGCCCTCGATGTAGGTGTTGGAGGCGTCGGCCCAGATCTCGTTAAAGGTGAACCAGTAGATCACCTGGTCGGCGTACTCCTTAAAGCAGAAGGTGGCAAAGTCCACAAAGGCATCGATGGTCTCGCGGTTGAGGAAGTCGCCCTTCTCAAAGAGGGGAAGCGGCGTATCGAAGTGGTGCAGCGTGACGAACGGCTCGACGTGGTGCTTGTGGCACTCGGCGAAGAGGTCGTGGTAGAACTGCACACCCTCGGGGTTGATCTCGCCGGTGCCGTTGGGGAAGATACGGCTCCAGGCGATGGAGAGGCGGATACCGTTGATGCCGAACTCCTCGCACAGCTCCAGATCGACGGGGTACTGGTTGTAGAAGTCGGAAGCGGGATCGGGGGAGAAGCGGCCCTGGGCCTCCAGAAAGTCGTCCCAGGCAACCTTGCCCTTACCGTGAGTGCGGGTCTCGCCCTCTACCTGGTAGGCAGCGGTGGCGCCGCCAAAGACAAAGTCCTCGGGAAACTGCGCAGGCGGGTTGGTGACGCTGGCGGGGTTAACGGACATGATGATCCAATCGTCTAGTAAAAAGGCCAGCCATCTGATGTGGTCGGCTGGCCTTTACGCGTTACTTACTTCGAGAGCTGCTCACTCACGAAGGCGAGAGACTTGTCGCCGTTCTGGGAGAGCTCGATGTACTGCTTACCGCGGCAGGCGACGCACTTGTTGCCCACGCGCTCGCAGTCCTTCTGCAGGTCGGCCAGGTAGCTCGCGGCCTGCGGGGCCAGGACGACCAGGTCAAAGTCGGGGAGCATGTCCACGTGGTTGCCATAGGCATCGGCAGCGGTCTCCAGGTCGATACCGCGCTCCTTGGCGGCCTTGGCCAGTGCGTTGGCGAGCAGGCCCGAGGTGCCTCCGCCCTGGCAGAGCACGAGCACGCGCTTGCCGTTGAGGTCGCTGGTGGCCGTGGCCTCGGCAGCGGGGGCTGCAGCGGCGGCGTCGCTCTTCACGGCCTCGGCAGCAGCGCCGGCGGCAACGCTCTTGGCATCGGCCTTGCCCTGGAAGGCGTCGTTGAGCTTGGCGGCCTTCTCGGCGTTCTTGGCGGCGAGCTCCTCCTGGGAGATCTCGGCCTCCTCGGCGCACTTCTGGGCGTCATAGGCACGGAAGAACGGATAGTACAGAAGGAAGTCGACGACCAGGATGATGGCGAGCATCACAAAGGCGAGCGGCTGGAAGCCCAGGCCCATGATGGTACCGATGGGGCCGGGGACGGTCCAAGGCAGGGTGTACATAAAGCCGTTCATGCCCAGGAAGTCGATAAAGACCTTGAGGATCCAGACGTTGGCGATCGGGGCAAAGACAAACGGGACAAAGAAGACGGGGTTGAGCACGATGGGCGCGGCAAACAGCAGCGGCTCGTTGACGGCGAAGCAGACCGGGACGATGGCAGCCTTACCAACGGCTCGCATCTCCTGAGATTTGGCTAGGAAGCAGAACATAAAGACGAGGACGAGCGTGGCGCCGGTGCCGCCCATGCAGACGACGAAGTACTGGGCGCCCTGCGTCAGGACAGCGGAGGCGTGCTGGCCGGCCTGGTAAGCAGCCAGGTTGTCGGTCATGTTGGCAACGAGGGCGGCGGCGATGGCGGGCTCGACGATCGAGGGGCCGTGGACACCGACGAACCAGAAGAGGCTCATGGCGCCGTAGATCACAGCGAGGCCGATGTAGCCGTCGGCAGCGGTGAACAGGGGCTGGAACACCTGGATGACACCCTGGGCAAAGCAGAAGCCAAAGGCAGCGCGGAAGATGATGTCAAAGACCCAAAAGACGGTGATGCAGACGGAGAAGGGGATGATGTCCTTAAAGGTCTGCGAGATGTTGGGCGGAACCTGCTCGGGCATCTTGACGGTAATGTTGCGCTTGATAAAGAACTTGTAGATGATGCCCGTTACAAACGCAGCGATGAAGGCGGTCAGCAGGCCTTTGGAACCAAGGTAGGTGGTGTTGAAGCCGCTGGCAGTGTCCGTGGCGATCGTGTCGCTCGAAAGGAGCAAGAAGCCGATGATGGCCGCGCACATGCACGAGATGAAGTTGATCTGGTTGTTCTTGGGCAGATCGCGGTTCTGAGCGTCGGCGAAGTGCTTGGCTGTGGTGGCAGCGCAGGCGATGGCCAGGATACCCATGGAGTAGTTGTAGCACTTCCACAGGGCGTTGTTGATGTCATCGGGCCAGTAGAAACCCCAGATGTTGGGAACCGAGGCTACCAGGCAGAAGATGGACGAGAAGATGATGATGGGGATGACGGAGATAAAGCCGTCGCGGATCGCCTTGAGGTACTTGTTGCGGGCGATCGCGTTGAAAAAGGGCTGGCCCTTTTCGATGATGGCGATGAGTTGCTCCATGCAATGCTCCTAAGAGTCGGTGGGTTAGCAACGATGGTAGCTTTTGGCGTTCGGTTGCCAAAATGTTGACGTTGCCATTTTGCGACACAAAAAAGACACGAACCGGTGGTTCCTGTGCCTGCGAACCGTCGATTCCTTATGCGTAAACGTTTGAGCCGCCCGGTGGCTCTGTGTTTGCACAATGGCAACGTTAACATTTGGGCGACAAAAGCCGTTCGGGGAAGCAGAAATGTCGGTGAACGGTAGGTTTTGGGTGGTGAGCGTATGGGGGGGGAGGCGTTGGATATACTTGAAGGCGTTAAAAATGACTGCGTAGGGTGCCACCAATGGCATCGTCGACATAGAAAGATCGACCTATGGCCGCTGTTAAAAAATCGGTTTCCGTTAAGGATGTGGCGCGTCTCGCGGGCGTCTCGGAGCAGACAGTCTCGCGTACGGTGCACGATTCGCCCAGCGTGCGCCCCGAGACCAAGGAGCGCGTGCGTGCCGCCATGCGCGAGCTAGGGTATCGCCCCAATTTTGCCGGTCGATCGCTGCGCCGCGGCAAGTTTAAGACCGTCGGCGTCGCCATGTTCAACATTACCGGCACCGGCAATCTCGACCGTATGGAGGGCTTTGCCGCCGCCGCCGACAAACACGGCTATGCCATCACCCTCACGAAAGTAGATGGACACCCCTATACCCTCGAGAGCGCATCGTCGCGTATGAGCGCACTGCCGGTGGACGGTATGGTTGTGATCATGAACCGCATGCCGGCGGATTTTGGCACTTTCGAGCCGCTGCCCGGTATGCAGACGGTGCTCGTTACCATGCTGGAGCACCCGCTGTGCTCGACGGTCGATAACGACCAGTTCGATTGCTCGCGCCAGGTGGTCGAGTACTTGATGGAGCAGGGGCACAAGACCGTGCACTTTATCTCGTGTCCCGAGCGCTCGCTTTCGGGCATGCGGCGCGAGGAGGGCTGGCGTGAGACATTGCGTGCGCATGGTATTGAGCCGCCGCGACTCGTCCGTGGCGATTGGACGGCACAGAGCGGATATGCCGCCGGCCAGGTGCTTGCGGATGATCCGACCTGCACGGCCATTTATGCCTCCAACGATGCCATGGCCTACGGCTGCATTCGCGGACTCGAGTCGCGCGGAAAGCGCGTGCCCGAGGACGTGAGTGTGGTGGGTGTTGATGACAGCCTGGGCGATATCGTGCCCGACCGTCGCCTGACTAC
This sequence comes from Collinsella aerofaciens, assembly GCF_015546965.1. Lineage (GTDB taxonomy): Bacteria > Actinomycetota > Coriobacteriia > Coriobacteriales > Coriobacteriaceae > Collinsella > Collinsella aerofaciens_X. Next base: position 355,576 of record NZ_JADMUF010000001.1, on the reverse strand, counting down.
GGTGCGTTTTGATAACAAGCGCGTTGGCATGTGGGCGGTCGATAAGATTGCCGGCGCCGAGGGCGTCGCACCTAGCGTGGAGCACATGCTGATCCCCGGCGTGCTCATCGAGGGCGATACGGTACGCGGTCTGCGCTAAGGTGCGGACCTGTTTGGGTCGAGCTTCTTTGTGTTTGATATTGTTCGAAATGGTTTAAAAACCGTTCACGGGTGAAAATCGACCGTTCATAGCCTGATATTGCGTTTTGGATTGTTCTTTTTTGTTTGAATGTTAATGTTTCTGACATACACAACGCAGCGCGTATGCCCGGACGCGATGCTCTCCATTGGTTCATGTGTGAAAGGAACGCAATATGGCAACCAAAGAAGAAATCTCGATGGTTGGATTCGAGATCGTCGCATACGCGGGTGACGCCCAGACCGACCTGCTCGCTGCACTCGATGCCGCCCGCGAGGGTGACTTTGAGAAGGCCGAGCAGCTGCACAAGGATGCCAGCGACGCGCTCATCGGCGCTCACGACACGCAGACCAAGCTGCTTTCGCAGGAGGCCGGCGGCGGCGAGATGGAGATGACCTTCATCATGGCCCACGCTCAGGACACCCTGATGACCACCATGATTCTGGAGAAGCAGACCCGCTTTACCATCGATGCCTACAAGCGCATCGCCGAGCTCGAGGCTAAGCTCGCCTAACGAACTCTTACAACCAAGTCCCCTTCCAAAAGCTCTGCCGCTACCCGCGGCGGGGCTTTTTACCTAGTCATTGGGGACGTTCTTAAATGACTAGTCGTCGGGGACACTCTTGGGTCGAACGCCGGCTCTGCCGTTCGGTTTTTCGCTCGGTGGGTATACTTCCCCTGCATTACACGCCGGAATGAGGAGGTATCCAAATGCCGGACAATGGATCGATTCAAAAGAAGGACGCGCACGAGATGGCTCACGGACGCCCGGTTCAGGTTACCGAGCAAACGACAGTGGTTGAGCTGCAACCCAGCGTGAGCGATGTCGTGTGCGCAAACAAGAAGCTGCAGATTGGCTTTATCGTTGCGCTCGTGGTGCTGGCGCTGCTGTCGGGTTTTGTCGCGCGTCCGTATTTTGCCGACACAAATACCTGGAATCCTGTTATCGAGACCATCGACCAGAAGAAAGGCAATGTGTTGGCGCTCACGACGTCGTGTGTGGCACTGTCTGCGGGCATTACCGCGCTGCCGGGTGATACGGGAACGCCGGTTGCCGAGCAGCTCGCACAGCTTTCAGGCAACCTTGGTATCGTGCTTGCCGTGCTATACCTAGAGAAATATTTGCTCACGATTTTGTGGTCGGTTGGCTTGGGCATCTTAATCCCGTTTGCGTTGGTGCTCTTTGCGGTGTCGCTCGGCATTCACGGGCGCTGGAGTACGAGCGCCGTCCTGCGCCGTGTGGCGACACGCGTGCTGGTGGTTGCCGTGATCGGCATGGCGCTCGTACCCGCGAGCGTATGGGTGTCGCAGAAGGTCGATGAAACGTATCGCGTAAGTATTGAGCAAGCTGAGCAAAAGGCTGCGGACGCAGCCGACACCACGGACAAGTCAGCCGAGACCAGCTCAAAATCGAACAAGAAAAAATCCGAGGCCACGGAGTCCAAAAACGTGCTCGAGCAGTTGACCGATGGGGCATCGAGCCTTGTTGCGTCGGTAACCAGTGGTGCCAAGCAGATGACCGACGAGATCGTGCAGCAGGTGACCGACCTCATCGAAGGCGTCATCGTAATGATCGTGACCTCGTGTGTGATTCCTCTACTGGTGCTCGCGGCGTTCCTATGGCTAGGACACGTGCTGCTGGGGATCGATATCTCCGGTCCCGCGAACTATCTGACGGGTCGTTTCTTGAGCGGTCCGTCCAAACATGCCAAGAAGAGCGGGCAGTCTGAGTAGGCGGCAAAGCGATCTTTGGAAGATCAACCGTGAGAAGGGCGGTCGAGACACGTTCTCGGCCGCCCTTTTGTTTGTTGAACACATGGTCGCTACGTCCGCGCCCGGTCCAAACGGTCAGCAATCATCTGTGAACGGTATTTGTTCAAAAAAGAACAAAGATAAACAAATAGTTGTTGCAGTTACTGTTCGAATGTGTTCAAATAAACATGAACAGTGAAGAACCGCACATTCAGATGCCCGGACCTGAATGCGATTCAACACTTCCAAACAGAAACTACGCACCTGCGTATCTCTCAAGGAGGATGTCATGAGGGTTGTAATCGCTTCCGATGCCGACGGTATGTCGATGAAGGAGTCCATCAAGGAGATGCTCATCGCCGACGGTCACGAGGTCGTCGACTATTCCGAGACCCCTGCCGCGGACTTTGTCGATTCCGCGACCGCCGTTGCCAAGGACCTGCTGGAGCACAAGGATTCCCAGGGCTTCGCATTCGATAAGTACGGCGTCGGCTCCTATATGGCCGCCGTCAAGATCAAGGGCATGGTCGTCGCCAACATTTCCGACGAGCGTTCCGCCTACATGACCCGCGAGCACAACGGCTCGCGCATGGTCACCATGGGCCCGGGCGTTGTGGGCACCGAGGTCGCCAAGAAGATCGCCCGCGAGTTCCTGCGTGCACAGTACGCCGGCGGCCGTCACCAGATCCGTGTCGACATGCTCAACAAGATGGCCTAACGAGAGCCACCGAGAACTCGAACTTCTACCTCAACTTGTGAATTCAGACGAAAGGACGTTCTGATGAAGAAGACCATCGCAATCGGTTGCGACCATATCGTTACGGACGAGAAGATCTATCTGGCCGACCGCCTGGAGCAGGCTGGCTACAAGGTGCTCGACTGCGGCACCTACAGCCACACCCGTACGCACTATCCCATCTACGGTAAGGCCGTGGGCGAGGCTGTTGCCAGCGGCAAGGCCGACTTTGGTGTGGCCCTGTGCGGCACCGGCATCGGCATCACCAACGCCGTCAACAAGGTTCCCGGCGCCCGCTGCGCGCTGGTCCGCGACATGACCTCTGCCCTGTATGCCCGTCGCGAGCTCAACGCCAACATCGTGGGCTTTGGCGGCAAGATCACCGGCGAGTTCCTGATGGCCGATATCATGCTTGCCTTCCTGGAGGAGCCCTACGAGAAGACTCCCGAGCACGACGCCCTGATCGCCAAGATCGACGCCTGCAACAAGGCCGACGCCGAGGCTCAGGCCGACCCGCACTTCTTTGACGAGTTCCTCGAGAAGTGGGACCGCGGCGAATACCATGATTAGCGGGTATCCGGCGTAATTAACTAGTCCGTTGACGGCTCGCGTTTCTGTGAGGGGGCGCGGGCCGGTTTTCTAAACAGGAGTTCAACATGATTCTGACCGTTACCATGAACCCGTCGATCGATACGCGCTATCAGCTCGACAAGCTGATCATCGACGATGTTAACCGTGTGACGCCCGAAAAGACCGCTGGCGGCAAGGGCCTCAACGTGAGCCGCGTGCTGCTGCAGCTGGGCGATGACGTGCTCGCGACCGGTCTGCTCGGTGGTCACATGGGTGCCTATATGGCCGAGCTTATGGATGCCGACGGCGTCAAGAACGACTTTGTGCCCATTGCCGGTGAGACGCGCATTTGCCTGAATATCCTGCACGAGGGCAATCAGACCGAGCTGTTGGAGAGCGGCCCGCAGATCGCCCCGGCCGAGCTCGAGGCCTTTACGGCCAAGTTTGCCGAGCTTGCAGCGAAGGCGGACGTTGTGACGCTTTCGGGCTCGCTGCCGCGTGGCGTCGATGCCGGCTACTATGCCGAGCTCGTCAAGATCGCCGAGGAGGCGGGCGCCAAGGTGCTGCTTGATACCTCGGGCGCTTCGCTGGAGGCCGCGCTGGAGTCCGACGCCAAGCCCGAGCTCGTGAAGCCCAACCTGACCGAGATTAACGGCCTGCTGGGTACGTCCTTTACGACCGATGATGTCGATGCCCTGCGCGAGGCGCTTGCCGCCGATAGCCGCTTTGCCGGTATCCCCTGGGTTGTCGTATCGATGGGCGCTGCCGGTTCGGTGGGCTTCCATGAGGGCCGCGCGTTCCGCGCCAAGACGCCCGCGATTGCGGCTGTGAACGCAACGGGTTCCGGTGACTCGACCATCGCCGGCTTTGCGCATGCCATTGCGGCTGGTGCCGACGACGTCACGGTGCTCAAGACCGCCAATACCTGCGGCAAGCTCAACGCCATGGATCCCAAGACCGGCCACCTGGTCATGGACCGCTGGGACGAGATCTACAACAACGTTGAAGTAACGGAGCTTTAGAGTTACGCGGTTTTACCAAACCGCGTAACGGCTCGACGCTGAGCGGGCCGCATTTGGACAATCTGACGTTCAACTTCAAGGGCGCGACCAGAAGGTCAGCGCCCTTTCGTTTCACGTCACCTTGTCTCAAGTGCGGCCCGCTCGCTGCCGTTGCCAAAACATCGGCGTCGCCTTGCTTCGGGAATGCGGCAGATAGAGACGTTCCTTTTTTGCCGGCAGTTTGGGACACTCCTTACGGGGCACCCCCTCCACAGCGCCTATGCCAGCTTGTCGATTTGCCCAATCTCCCAGAGCGGAATATTGACGAGCGTGCCTTCGTCTCTATATGCCGCTAACGATGTTCTCACGCAGCGCTCGAGCTTGAACTTTTCGCAGGCAATCCTCAGGCTCTTTGCTTTGAGATTCTCTGCCGCCTTGACCTCGAGCGGAAGCACGGTCCCCGCATGGTCGACGGCAAAGTCAGTCTCTGCATTGCCGGAGGAGGATGACCAATACGCGGGGGTATTGCCTTGGAGCAAAAGCTCCTGTGCGACGTATTGCTCGGTCAGCGAGCCTTTGAACTCCGTAAAAACAGCGGGCCCGTTCAGAACAATGGCTGGCGTGAGGCCGGAGAGTGCTCCGAGGATGCCGGTGTCGATGCAGAACAGCTTGAAGCCCGAGAGGTCCTCGTAGCTTGTGAGCGGTGCTCTTAGGGCGGAAACACGTGGTACCTTATGAACGATTCCATAGTCCATGAGCCACTGGAGGCTTTCCTCAAAATCGCGTGCGCGCGCCCCGGGACGAAGCGCGCCGTAGACGAACTTCTTGTTTTCCTTTGCGAGCTGGCCGGGAAGGGATTTCCAAACCAGCCTCATGCGCTCGACGATGCGGGCTGGCGCATGCTTGCCAAAATCGGATTCATAAGCTTCGATGATTTGCTGCTGAAGCCTGCGGGCCTCGATGAAATCGTGGGAGGCGGCGAAAGCGGAGACAACTTCTGGCATGCCACCGACAACGAGGTATTCCTTGAGCAGGCGCTCGAGCTTTTCGGAAACGTTCGCCAGCAGGTCCATGTCTGCGGCAAGGATGGCATCTGCGAGCGGATCGCCATCGACGGCACGAACGAACTCGACAAACCCCATGGGGCGCATGGTAAGCTGGTCGATCTTGCCGACGGGGAACGACTCGTTTTCGCGTCGGAGCGCGAGCCCCATATAGGAGCCGGCTGCCATGATATGGTATTCCGGCGCCAGCTCGTTGAAGTATTTGAGCGAGGTGATGCCACGCGGTGCCTCTTGGATTTCGTCGAAGATGATGAGCGTGTCTGTCGGCGTTATGGTCTGGCCGCGCAGGAGCTCTATCTGGGAGATGATGCGTTTGGGGTCAAGGCTTCCGTCGAACAGCGAACGTGCGCCCGGTTCGAGCATAAAGTCAAAACGGATGACGTTTTGATACTGCTGGCCTGCGAATTCGTTGAGAAGCCAGGTTTTTCCCGTCTGGCGGGCCCCCTTAAGCAGGAGGGGCTTGCGGTTTGACCTAGATTTCCAAGCGATGAGTTCGTCCATTAGCTGTCGCTGCATACTGCCCCCTAACGATCATGGTTAGTATAAGACCGTCTTGGTCTTTCCATCGAAAAATGTGGGAGTAAACCACGTTTTTCCATCGAATAATGTGGGAGGTAACCACGTTTTTCCATCGAATAATGTGTGGTTTAGGTCGGCACCTGGGGCGCTCCTTCTCTGCCGGCAGTTTGGAACACTCCTTGTTTTGGTGCAAATTAGCTACCCTTGCATCAGAAAACGGCGCCCGCCGGCGATGTTGCCGGCGGGCGCCGTTGTCGTGTAGGTGGCTATGTCGTGGGGGCTGCCGTTGAGCGTCCGGGTCTGTGCTCTACAGCGAGTCGATAAAGCGCTGCTGGGCGGCGCGGCCGGCTTCGTCCCACTTAAAGACGCCGGCGTTGTCGAGCACGTGGCCAAACACCACGCCGACCTCCTCGTGCAGGATATCGATGGCGTTATCCGCCGTAAGCTCGTCGGCGCGGCGAGCAAAGACGTCCTCGGCCCACGCGGCATGGCTGCGACAAAGATCATCGCCCTCGAGCGCACCGGCAAGATCGTAGCTGGCATCGACCTTGGCTGCCAGCAGATGCTCACGGACAGCGCCAAGCTCGGGAACCAGGCGCGGCGGCAGAATGGCCAGGCCCATGACCTCGATCAGGCCGATGTTCTCCTTCTTAATGTGGTGGTACTCGGCATGCGGGTGGAAAACGCCTAGCGGGTGCTCGTCGGTCGTGATATTGCAGCGAAGCGCAAGGTAGGCCTCGTAGATTTCGCCGCCGGCATTTCCGCGAGAGTCGACGCGGCGGATGACGGGCGTCACGGTGTTGTGCGCCACGCCATCGGCTGTGTACGCGATGACGCCCACAGACTCATCGGTCCACTCGCGCCAGGCGAGGATAATCTTCTCGGCAGCGTCGAGCAGCTGGGCGCGGTCATGCGAGCGCAGGCGCAGCACCGAGAGCGGCCACTGCAGCACGGTACCGCTAACCTGATCAAATCCGGGCACGCTAAACTGCGAGATCTCGGCGGCGTGCATCATGGGGAACTCGTGCGCGCCGCCCTGGAAGTGGTCGTGCGACAAGATCGAGCCGCCCACGATAGGCAGGTCGGCGTTGGAGCCAATAAAGTAGTGCGGGAACAGGTCGACAAAGTCGAGCAGACAGGTCAGACCCTTGCGGTCCACGTGCATCGGGCGATGCTCGGAGCTCATGGCAATGCAGTGCTCGTTAAAATACGCATACGGGCTGTACTGGAAACCCCAGCGCTCGCCGTCGAGCTGGATGGGGATAACGCGCAGATTCTGGCGGGCGGGGTGAGCGCCGCCGTCGGCTGCGGCGGAGCGTCCGGGGTAGCCCTCGTTTTCGATGCAGAGCTGGCAGGCGGGATACTTCTCGCCCGTGTTCTTGGCTACACCTGCCGCGGCGATATCGCGCGGGTCCTTCTCAGGCTTGGACAGGTTGATAGTGATCTCAAGATCGCCCCAGTTGGTGGGGGTGCTCCATTTGATGTTGCGCGCGATGGCGGCACGGCGCACGTAGCCGGCGTCGCAGCACAGGCCGTAGAACCAGTCGGTTGCGGCGCGGGGCTCGTTGACGCCCATACGTCCGTTGAACTCTTCGTTTACAACCGAAGGCCTCGGCGTGAGAGCGCCCATGATGCGCATGGCGATGCGGTCGCGGCCCGATGCTGTGTCCTCGGCGGCACCGTTGGCAACGGCGGTCTCGGAAAGCGCGGCAAGCGTGCCTTCAAGGTCAAAGTCGGGCAGGGTATCGGGGTGCAAGAGCGAGAGTTTCTCAACCTGGAGCGCCCAGGCCATGTCGAGCGCGGGGCCCGTGGCGCCGATGCACTCAAGAGTGGTGTTGTAGGCCCAGATGCGGTCGTCCTGCCCGATCATGGATCGGTGGATGGCGTACTCGATTAGGCCCTGCGCGGCTTCGCGCACGTCGGTCATTACAGCCATGCTGCGTAGGCCCCCTTGTCAGAGATAGCGTAGTGACGGGCAGAACCCTCGCCCAGCCAGCCGTTCATCTTGGTAATGAAGGTATCGACCAGATCGAGCGGCACGAAGGCCTGGATGGTGCCGCCAAAGCCGCCGCCGTGGATGCGGACGGCGCCGCGGCCGTCGAGCACGTGCTCGGCCAGCGCCAGGGCATACATGGAGGGCTGCTCGGAGCCCAGCTTGGCAACGACATTCTGCAGGTACATGGCAGAGCTGGCGCCGGACTCGCGCGTCAGGGTCAGGAACTGGTCGATGTCGCCGGCGTTCAGGGCTGCCCAGCGCTTGTCGACCAGGCCGTTCTCGTACCAGTAGTGAACGGCGCGCAGACAGGCGCGGTCGCCCAGCTTGGCGCGCAGTTCGGGGAGCTTGGCGTCAAAGTCGGCAACGTCGACCTCGCATAGGCGCGCCTTGCCAAACTCGGCAGCGACGTCCTGCATCTCGCGCGGAACGGCGGCGTAGTCGTCGGTGGCGGCCACGTGGTCGGCACCGACCTTAACGAGCACGAGCGCGTAGCCGTGATCCTCAAAGTTGAGCTCGAGCTTCTGGGTCTTAGGCTGGGCTTGATCCTCAAAGTCCATGTAGGCGAGGCCACCCAGGCACACGGCGGCCTGGTCCATCAGACCGCAGGGCTTGCCGTAGTAGTTGTTCTCGGTGCGCTGGCTCATCTGCGCGAGCGCGACGGGCTCAATGGCGGGCGCGCCCCAGAGCGTCTCCATGGCGCGGCCGTATGCGGCCTCGACGGCAGCGGAGCTGGAAAGGCCGCCGCCCGAGGGAACGGAGCAGGTAAAGGCGAAATCAAAGCCGTGAGGCTCAACGCCCAGGGCTGCGATCTCGTGGGCCATACCACGAACGAGACTTGCGGACGTGCCCTTCTCGGACTCCTGAACATCCAGCGTGTCGAGTGTGATCTCAAAGGTGGGGTAGCCCTCATCGGCAACGCGGACCCTGTTGGTGTCGGTTGCCACGGCAATGCCGTCAACGGCGACATCGAGCGAGCCGGCGATGACGTGGCCGCCCTCGTGGTCGGTGTGGTTGCCGCTGATTTCGGAACGGCCGGGCGCGTGTACATAGAGCACCTGGCGATCGCCGATGGGGCCAAACTCCTCTTCAAACAGCTTGGTGAGCGTGGCGAATGTCTTTTCGTCGGGAGTGGTCATGGGAGTCCTTTCCTTGGCGCGCACGGGTGAGTTTTGCGTCGTTATGAGTACGTTAACAACTTGTAGCGGCATGAACCAAGTGTTCACGATACCGCACGTTACGGGCTATGTTAACGTACTCATAACACAACGCATATCACTTTTTGAGAATCTGGTAATCGGTCGAAATTCGGCCGTGAACGGTAGTGCCGTATGGACTTATAGAGCAGAAGGGCTGCAGCTAGAAAAAGTAGAGTACGTTAACATGCGTCCGACGATAGCGGCCCTTCGTGCGGACTAAATTCCTGCACGGGGCCGGCATGCACGCTATTTTGATCTCGCAAGGGTGAAGGTGATCTTGTGGCAAGGCGCCCCTCCAACGATACAGGCTCGCGTCCGGTTTCCATGGCCGACGTCGCCCGCGCTGCTGGCGTTTCGCAGCAGACGGTCTCGCGCGTCGCCAACGGCCTGCCCAATGTGAACGAGCAGACGCGCCAGCGCGTGCAGGCTGCCATGCAGGAGCTCGGCTTTCGCCCGAGCTATGCCGGCCGTTCGTTGCGCGACGGTCGCTACCATTCGGTCGGTCTATGCGTCAACGATGTCACCAAGTTCGGCAACCTGACGATGATCGACGGCATCGCCAGCGCTGCTCGCGAGCATAATTGCGCCATCACGCTGGTCGAGATGTCCAAGACCGAGGAATTCTCGCTTGCCGAGGCCACACGTCGTATGGCCGCGCTGCCCGTGGACGGTATCATCATCGGCATGAGCCGCATGGCGCCCGATTTTGAGACGTTTGATCCACTGCCGGGCATTGGCACGGTCATCGTTACCATGTACGCGCACCCGCGCGTGACCACGGTCGACTCCGACCATTACGGCTGCTCGCTCTTGCTTATGGATCACTTGTTTGAGCTGGGGCACGAGCAGATTCGCTATATTGGCGGCCCGTCGTTCTCGGTCGACGAGCAATTTCGTCGTGCTGGCTGGCAGGATGCGCTCGAGCGTAAGCACATTCAGCCGCAGGCGCCGCTCGAGGGCGACTGGTCTGCCAACAGCGGTTACGAGGCCGGCAGGTACCTGGCCGAGCACGATCGCACCATGACGGCGATTTACGCGGCAAACGACCAGATGGCAAATGGCGCGATTGCAGCGCTGCGCGATAGCGGCCTGCGCGTGCCCGAGGACGTGAGCGTGGTGGGTGTCGACGATTCGCTCGATGATTTTGTCGCGCATAACGAGCTCACGACCGTTCGATTCGATTTGCATCAGCGCGGACGCGAGGTGTTTGAGCATGCGGTTCCCGAGGCGGGTACGGCGGGCAAAACCGTTGCCATTCGTATTCCCGGCCAGCTCATTATTCGACATAGCACGGCGATACCACGCTCATAGTTTGCGCAGGTAAACGGCGATTTATCGTATTTCAATAACAATCGGTAAGGATGCCGGCAGATAACAGTTGGAATGCTGCCGAGTGCTATGATAGACGGGTTATTTTGTCTATCTAGGAGGCTTTGCCTGATGGAGATCACCAAGGATATCCGCTACATTGGCGTCGACGATCACGACATTGACCTGTTCGAGGGCCAGTACGATGTGTCTGAGAACGGTATGGCATACAACAGCTACGTTATCTTGGGCGAAAAGATCGCTGTTGCCGATTCGGTCGACGGTGGTTTTGTTAACGAGTGGCTTGGCAACCTCGAGGCCGCGCTCGATGGACGTACGCCCGACTACCTGGTTATCCATCACATGGAGCCCGATCACTCTGCTGGCATCGCCGCCTTTATGGAGCGCTACCCCCAGGCACAGATTGTAGCCAGCATGGGCGCCTTCCGCATGATGGTCAATTACTTTGGCACCGACTACCCCGAGCGTAAGATGGTCGTCAAAGAGGGCGACGTGCTCGACCTGGGTGGCCACAGCCTAACGTTTGTCGGTGCCCCCAACGTGCACTGGCCCGAGGTGCTCTTCTCCTACGAGGCTACCGACAAGGTTCTCTTTAGTGCCGACGGCTTTGGCAAGTTTGGCGCCAACGACATCGAGGATCCGGAAGGGTGGGCCTGCGAGGCTCGCCGCTATTACTTTGGCATCGTGGGCAAGTTCGGCAAGTTTGTGCAGGCCGTGCTCAAGAAGGCTGCCAATCTGGACATTCAGGTCATCTGCCCGCTTCATGGTCCTGTGCTCACCGAGAACCTGGGTTACTACCTCGATACGTATAACACCTGGTCGAGCTATCAGCCCGAGGACGAGGGCATTACGATTGCCTACGCGAGCGTGTACGGCCATCTGAAGGCTGCCGTCGAGGAGCTCGCCGCCGCGCTCGAGGCTCGCGGCCAGAAGGTTTCCACCTTCGATCTGACTTGCGACGACATGGCCGAGGCCGTTGAGGATGCGTTCCGTTACGACCGTTTGGTGCTCGCTTCCATTACCTATCAGGGCGAGATCTTCCCGTGCATGAACACCTTTATCCACACGCTTGCCGAGCATGCCTATCAGAATCGCACGGTGGCACTTGTCGAGGCTGGCTCCTGGGCGCCCGCTGCTGCCAAGGTTATGACCAAGGAGCTCGAGGGCATGAAGGATATCACCCTGGCGCAGAACAAGGTGACCGTCCTGGGTTCGCTCAACGACGCCTCGCGCGCTCAGATCGAGACGCTCGCCGACGAACTCGCCAAGTAGCAATACGTTCACTTTTAACGCGCAAACCACCACAAAGGGGACAGGCACCTTTGTGGTGGTTTTTGTTTTTACGCGCTGGTGATGATGAGGTTCGGGCGGGCGTCGTCGGCGATCTCGGCGATTGAGGTGGCGACGGCATCGTCGGGGTCGCGGTCCATCACGACGGTGTCGACATCGGTCAGCTCGGCAAAGCGATACATGCCGCGTCCGTTAACCTTGCTGGCGTCCATGAGGGCGACGCTTTGATGGGCCGCGGCGATCATAGCCGTTTTGGTCTCGGCCATCTGGGGAAAGTCGGTCGTAAAGCCGCAGCTGGGGACAAAGGCGCCGGGGCACATGACGGCCAGATCGGCATGGACCATTTGGAGCGCCTGCATAGTGAGCGGTCCGTACAAATAACGATGGCCTTTGCGCAGCGCCCCGCCCAGCATGACGACATCGACTGAGGGCATGCTCTCGTCGATGTAATCGGCAATGGTAATGTCGGCCGTGATGACGGTGATACCGTCGCGCTGATCGAGGAGCCGGACGAACTCGAGCGCCGTGGTGCCCGAGTCGACGAGCAGCGTGTCGCCGTCATTGACGAGCTCGATGGCGCTTTGCGCGATGGCCTGCTTGGCGGCGACGTTGACATTGATGCGGCGATCCTGCGTGGAGACGGTCAGACGTTTGTGGAGTGATACGGCACCGCCGTGCGTGCGGCGCAGCTTGCCTGCTTCGGCGAGCGCGTCCAGGTCGGCGCGGGCGGTGACGGAGGACACGCCAAAGGTCTGGGCGATTTCTGCTACCTGCACCGAGGCATTATGCTCGAGCATCTCCATGATGGCGGCACGACGCTCATCGGCGAAAGCTCGGGTTGTTGCATGGGCCATAGTTGCTCCATCATCGTCTGAAATTTGCAGGAATTGTGTTGAGTCTATTTTCGTTCATTTTCTTTTTGAGTAAGAAAACGCCTTTCGATTACTTATCTTTTCTATAAAAGAAAGACGCTGAACGCACAAAATTCAATATCGAACATGTCCACTCGGCTCAAATTCCTTCCGTTTGCTTTTCAAAAATGACTGTATTGACCTGCATGGGCTCAATATCTCGCACGTGCAAAGCTGCTGAATTTCATACAATGAGCGCAGCAAAACGCAAGGTAAAACGCCTTGTGAACAACTACGCCCGATGTCCAGATGCGGGCGAGGGAGAGGAGCAAACGCTCATGGCACTTGTTACCACCGAAAAGATGCTCAAGGACGCTCAGGCCGGTCACTACGCTGTCGGCGCGTTCAACGTCGAGAACCTCGAGTTTGTTATGGCCGTTCTGGCCGCTGCCGAGGAGACCAAGTCCCCCGTCATCATGCAGACCACCCCGGGCACCATCAAGACCGCTGGTCTGGACTACTTCTACGGCATGGTCAAGGCTGCCGCCGAGCGCGCTTCCGTGCCCGTCGCCCTACACCTCGATCACGGCGATGGCTATGACCGCTGCATGCAGGCTTTCCGCACGGGCTACACCTCTGTCATGATCGACGGCTCGCACGAGTCCTTCGAGGACAACATCGCGCTGACCAAGTCCGTCGCCGATGCTGGCCGCGCCATGGGTGTGCCCGTTGAGGCTGAGCTCGGCAAGGTTGGCGGCAAGGAGGACGACGGTCCCGCGGTTGAGGGCGAGAGCCCCTACACCGATCCGGCCGAGGCCAAGGAGTTCGTCGAGCGTACCGGCTGCACCTCGCTGGCCATTGGCGTTGGCACCAGCCACGGTGTGTACACGAGCGATCCGCACATTGAGCAGTCCGTGGTCAAGGCCATCCGCGACGCCGTCGACGTGCCGCTGGTTCTGCACGGCACCTCCGGTGTGCCCGATGAGCAGGTCGCCGAGGCTGTGAAGAACGGCATCTGCAAGGTTAACTACGCCACCGAGCTGCGTCAGGCCTACACCAAGGGCTTCATGGCCTACATGGCCGAGAACCCTGCCTGCTTCGATCCCAAGAAGCCGGCCAAGGAGGGTATGCGTGAGATCACCGAGCTGGTTAAGATCCGCATGACCAACCTCAACTCTGTGGGCAAGGCAGAGTAACAGCAAGGGTACTCTGATCCCACCGGACGGCTTGGGCGGGTCCCCGTACTCAGTTTCCAAAACGTCCTCGCGCATGAAGGCCCCCGTTGTCTCGCTTCTTCGAAGCGTTGACAACGGGGGCCTTCGCGCTGCGGAATGATTTTGGAAACTGAGTACGGGGACCCGCCCAAGCCGTCCTGCTCGATCGCCCTTGTGGCGTTAGGGCGGAAATAATGGAGCGTGAGGGCTACTTTGTTGATGAGGGGTTAGTATGCCCGGGCTTGGTTGGGGAACGCCTTGTCTAGGGATGCTTGGAGCTTTTCGAAGGATGCTCGCAAGTTGAGGCTCTGATTGGTTGAGCGTTTGGCTTTTGTGGTGGGGGAGTCGAGGAAGCCGTTTCTCTGTGTCGGGGGGAAGGAGAAAAGGTTTGCATGTTTTAGGGATGGCTGCTGTGCTGCGTCATTGGAAGAATGCATGCTTATGCGGCCTCCTCGATGTCCACCAAAAGGTTGCGCACGGGGTGTGCTGCTAGGTCCCGTGCGTTGGCAGTATTATGCCGCGGCCGTTACAAAGAAGCGCTAAAGAAAGGCTTAATGAGGTTTGCAATTACGATGAAACCGCAGGTCAAAGGTACTGAGTAACACTCTTGAAAGGTTTTGAGCTTAAGGGCTTTCTAAGGTTTGTGGCGCGGATGTGGCTCGCCTGTGTGGGGCGTGTGGATGGCTCGTTTCTAGCGCTGCGGTTCTGCGGCGCGTACTTGTTCGATGACCTTTTCCATCGTGGCGTCGATGCGGTCTTTTTTGAGCTCGCATTCCCAGATGGTTATGGGCGTCCAGCCCATTTGAATGAGTGCTGCCACGGCAGCGCGGTCGCGCTCGACGTTGCGACGGAACTTTGCCTCCCAAAACTCAACGTTGCGCTTGGGCTGGCTGGGGTTGCACTTGGGGCAGCGGTGCCAAAAGCAGCCGTTGACGAAGATGGCGATCTTGCGCCCAGGAAAGGCGATGTCGGGCTTGCCGGGAACCTTCCATTCCAGGCGATAGCCGGTGAGGCCCGCTGCGCGCAGGCGCTGGCGAACGAGCAGCTCTGGCTTGGTATTGGCGCGCTTGTTGCCCTTCATGGACTTTTTTATAGCGGCGCGACGGCGCACGAGTTCACGCTCGTCGGCGGAAAGGTCCGAGGTGTCGATGCCGTCCAGCAGGCCGGGCTTGGGGCGCTTTTTGCTGCGGCGCTTGGCTTTGCGCTTGGGTTTGGTAACGGGCTCGTCGGCTGTGGTGGACTCGGTGTCGTTGGCGGCGTTAGCCTCAAGCCGATCTTCCTTCAACTCAATCAGGGCATCGATAAGCCCCTTGTCGGCGGGCATCCATTCCACCGTGGCAAGCGAGGTGCGCGGAATCCAGCGGATATCGAGCTGGCGGTCGTGCTTCTGAGGCTCATCGGATTCATCGGCGAGCGAGCAGTAGTAGCACTCCATGGAGAGATGAAAATCGGGGTAGTCATACTCAACGGTATAGAAATCGCGCAGGTTGGTGACTTTTACCTGCAGCTCTTCCATAAGTTCGCGTCGCACGGCGTCCTCGGGTGTCTCGCCGCGCATGAGCTTGCCGCCGGGAAACTCCCAAAGTCCCTGCATGTCGCCGTAGCCGCGCTGCACGGCAAGCAGCTCGTCAGATCCTTCCTTGCGAATGATCCCAGCGGCAACATGAACAGTCTTCAACAGGAGTCCTCTCTCAACATCAACACGTGACAGGGTAGCTACCCGTACCTTACACAACGGTAAGGCAAGCGTAAGCCATATCGATGGTAGCTGACTCGTCTTCTTGCGACTATAGATGCCGTAGACTAATCGCAAGAAAGGACTCGGTATGCAAACCACGCACATGGCGACCCCGGTACTGGAGGTCGCGCATCTCGAAAAGGTATATGGAGCGCTGGGCAACGTGACCCGCGCGCTCAACGACGTCAGCTTTACCGTCAACCGCGGCGAATTTGTTGGCATCATGGGCGCTTCGGGCTCGGGCAAGTCGACGTTGCTCAACTGCGTCTCGACCATCGATAGCGCCACGAGCGGCACCATCCGCATCAACGGCCAGGACGTGACGCGTATGAAGCAGGCTAAGCTTTCGCAGTTCCGCCGCGAGGAGCTCGGCTTTATCTTCCAGGACTCCAACCTGCTCGATACGCTCACGGCACGCGAGAACATCGCCCTGCCGCTCACCATCGCCCGCACAAACTCGGCAGAGATCTCGACCCGCGTGCAGGATGTGGCAGCGCGCCTGTCCATCAGTCAGGTGCTCGACAAGTATCCCTACCAGATGTCCGGCGGTCAGCAGCAGCGCGTTGCCGCGGCTCGCGCGCTCGTCACCGACCCCACCATGATCATGGCCGACGAGCCCACCGGCGCCCTCGATTCCAAGAGCGCCCGCCTGCTGCTCGAGAGCCTGGAGGCCCTCAATCGCCGCCTGCGCGCCACCGTGCTCATGGTCACGCATGACAGCTTTGCCGCCAGCTACACGAGCCGCGTGCTGTTTATCCGCGACGGCAAGATCTTCACCGAGCTGCGCCGCGGCGACACCGACCGTCGCGAGTTCTTCGACCGCATTATGGAGGTCGTTGCCATGATGGGCGGTGAGGGCTCCGATGCTCTGTAAACTCGCTTGGGGCAACGTCCGCCGTGCCGGCCGCGACTACCTCGTCTACCTTTTGACGCTCACCCTGGGCGTTACGGTTTTCTACGCCTTTAACACCATCTCGATGCAGGTCGACATCGCCGGAATCGATGAAAAGGGCTTGGCGCAGGTAATGGGCAGCATGCTCGGCGACCTGACGTACTTTTTGGCCGGTGTCATGGCCTTTTTGATGGTGTATGCCAATAACTTCATCATGAAACGCCGCAAGAAGGAGTTTGGCCTGTACCAGGTGCTCGGCATGGGGCGTGGGCGCGTCGCCACGATCATGGCGCTCGAGACCGTGATAGTATCGGTCGTGGCCTTTGTCGCCGGCATTGTGCTGGGTGTGGGACTCTCCCAGCTCATGACGTTCTTTACGGCCTCGCTCTTTAAGACACAGATCGCCAATTTCCACTTCTTTTTCTCGGTGCATGCGTTCAATCTGACCCTTGCCTGCATGCTCGTAATGTTTGTGCTCACGCTACTGCTGAACCTTCGCGCCGTGCGTCGTACCAAACTTATCGAGCTTATGGGTGCCGAGCGTCGCAACGAGAGCATCAAGACACGCAACCCCTGGATCGCGATTGCCATCTTTGCCGTGGGCGTGGTGCTTGTGGGCGTGGCCTATTACCGTCTGCTACGTGATGGGTTCCCGCTAACCGCGACGGACAGCAAGCTGCAAGAGGCCATGAACCAGTTTGGTATTACGACCGCTATGGTTACCGTGGGCACCTTTGCCCTGTTTTGGGGACTCTCAGGCATGCTCATCAAGCTGCTGCAGAGCCTGCGCGGCGTGTATTGGCGCGGCCTCAACATGTTTACCGTGCGCCAGCTTGCGGCCAAGGTCAACACGGTGTGCTTTTCGATGGGCGTCATCGCGATGCTCCTGTTTTTGGCCATCACCTCGGTGACGTGTGGTATGTCGATTGCCAATGTGATGAACGAAAACCTGGAGCGCTATAACCCTGTTGATGTGTCTCAGACGTATGTCTATTACACGCCCGATACGCTCGACTACTACAAAGAATATGTCAATCCGTCTGAAGCCGACCGCATGGTGCTAGCCGATACAACGGTCGATTTGTACTCCGCATGGCACGGCAAGGGCAAGTCGGCGGACAACAACGACGAGACCGGCAAGAAGGTCAATATCGCCGATGTTGCCGGTGAGCATGTTCAGATCGATTCGTATCTGAGTTTCCCGTTTGGCGGTTCGAATCCTTCGGTGTCTGCGGGTGAGATGTGCAAGACCATGGGCGAAAAGCTCCCCAAGGCGCTCGGGGGTAGCAATGCCGATACGATGGGTCTGTTTGTGACGCCGGCGAGCCAGTACAACAAACTGCGCCAGATGATGGGCGAGGAGCCGGTGAGCATTGGCCGCGACCAGTACCTGCTTACGTGTGATATGGGCGGTGAGCTGGGCGACCTGTACACCAAGTACATGGCCGGCGGCCATACCCTCACCTTGGGCGGGCATGAGCTCAAGCCCGCAACCGATAAGTCGGACAAGGACGCGGCGGCCATCGCCAACTCGGCGATGGGCAGTAACCCGGGTACCGTCGTCGTTGCCGACGAGCTGTTGTCCCAACTTAATCTGCAGCCGTATTCCAGTAGCCTGCTCGTTAATTACAAACAGGGGATGGATACGACCGAGGCAGACGAGAGCATTAAATACACTTTGCTCGACAATCTGCTCGTTGACGGCAAGGAGCCAGGGTCATGGGGAATCTTCTTCACACGCTCCGAGATGTACACGCAAGCAGCGCAAATGAACGGCATGATTAGCTATCTGGCCATCTACATTGGCTTTGTACTGGTCGTTGCGTGCGCGGCGATACTGTCGATCCAGCAGCTCTCCAATGTGGCCGACGGCAGCCGCAGCTATCGTGTGCTGGCACAGATCGGCTGTGACGACCGCCAGATTCGCCATTCGGTGATGGCGCAGCAAGCGGTATTCTTCTTGTTCCCGCTGGCAGTGGGCCTGGCGCACTCCTTTGTGGCGCTCAAGGTGATTATCGAGCTGGTGAGCATATTCGGAGATATGAGCATCGGCGGCACCGTGGGCCTCACCTGTGCAATCTTCCTGGCAGCATACGGTGGCTACTTCCTGGTGACCTACCTCATGAGCGCCGGCATGGTACAAGCTGCCATCGCCACCCGCTACAGCGAGTAACAAGCGGGCAAAATCGTCGCAAAATCAGAGGCGTATGACCGCCGCGAAGGGGCTGGGGCCCTCTCGTGGCGGTTATTTTTGCCTATCTGGTGCGTTTCGGATGCAAGTGAGTAGACTTTTTTGAACTTGCCGAGCACATCGCGACAAATGATCTATAAAAACTGCAGGTCAGAGCTGTGGCGTTTTGGGGCGTGCTTGGCCTCCTGCAAAAAGCCTACTCACTTGGTTTTTCTGCTAGAAGACCGCCACGAGGGAAAACAGCTCTCTCGCGGCGGTTGGCGTTTGCCCAGATAAAACCTACCAAAATAAACCTGTCCCTTTTTGGCAGGTTAGCGCTTCCAGAAGTGGAGGATCAACGTGGTGCGGTTTTGCTGCTCGGTTTTGACCAGGATGTTGTGGATGTGGGTCTTGACGGTGCCCACGGCAAGGAATAGCTCGTCAGCGATCTCTTGGTTCGACTTGCCCAGCACGACCAGGCGCATGACCTCGGCCTCGCGGTTGGAGAGCTTATAGGCGTTGCGATAGAAGGGCATCTGCTCTTCGATGTGTCGATCAAGATCGCTGACGTTCTTTTCCTCGGGCGCCTCTTGCATGCGTATCGAAAGCACGTGATAGGCGTAGATGATCAGCAGGACGGCAAAGTAGCACGCAAAGACGTTCTCGCTAAAGTTGCGCTCGGACAGATACAGCTGCAGCCAGGAAGGCGCCAGGCTCATGGGAACCACCAGAATGTTGTAGAAGTCCTCGGCAACGATGCAGGCGACCAGAATAGCGCCGACAATCAGGTGCTTTCGCTGGTTGTTGACGCGCGCCTTCAGCTCAACCTTCGTACTCTTGCGGGCCGTCCAAAAGATATACAGCCCCACAAAGACAAGGAACACCTGGCGCATGGTGTAGTAAAGCCACTGGTGCATGGGGCCATAGGGGACGGCGACGATAATCAGCAGCTCACTTACCAAGAAGGTTGCAACGGGAATGACGAACAGCTTCTTGGAATGCTTGTCGAGCAGATCCATGGCAATCAGCCAAATAAAAGCCTGTGAAGCGGTCGCCACAAGGGTCCGCAACACAGGCATGGTAATTGAGTAATAGTCGCTGGCCGGAAAGCTCTGGTTTTGCAACGTGTATTCAAAAAAGAAGATCTCGGTCATCTCGATGGCATAGCAAATAAAAACGCCGCTGCCATAGATAAAGAAGCGTCGACGGGACGAGGCGTAGGTGGCAAGTGAAAGCACCGCCGTCACAATACAGATAACCAGTATTGCCAAGGTATAGAAGAACATGAGCGTGTTCATCTGTCACCGTCCTGTCTCATTTAGTCTGGGATTGACACCATATAATCCCCGGGGGTGTACATGCCCCAGCCAGTCGTTTCACTGCGGATTAGGCGCCAAGTTATAGGATAGCCGTATACCGTTCGCGGTTCTAGATGGTAAACCCCCTCCAAGTCAGCTACCTGCGGGTTTATATTGGTTTAGAGGGGGTGTAACTCCGTGAACGGTCTTTAATCCCGAATAAACTAGGTAAAAATTACAGACGGGTGAATGATGGTCTTGTCAACACGAGGCGTGATGTACGAGCGCCTCTCAGCAATAAGTCGGCAAGACCGGCGGAAAGGAAATCGACATGGCACTGCCTAAGGATTTCATCGACACCAACGACTTCACTAAAGAGCAGATCCTGGCTATCGAGGATCTTGGTCTGGCAATGAAGAAGGCCATCAAGGTTGACGGTTATTATCCGCACCTGCTCCGTAACAAGTCCCTCGGTATGATCTTCCAGCAGGTGTCCACCCGCACCCGCCTTTCCTTCGAGACCGCTATGACCGACCTCGGCGGCCACGCTCAGTTCTACGGCCCTGGCACCATTCAGCTCGGTGGCCATGAGTCCCTGGGCGACACCGCTCGCGTCATGGGCTCCCTGCTCGACATCATGATGGCCCGCGTTGACCGTCACAAGGACGTCGTCGGTCTGGCCGAGGGCTCCGCTGTTCCCGTCATCAACGGCATGTCCGAGTTCAACCATCCCACGCAGGAGATGGGCGACCTCATGACCATGCTCGAGAACCTTCCCGAGGGCAAGAAGATCGAGGACTGCACCCTGGCCTTCATCGGCGACGCCACCCAGGTCTGCGTCTCCCTTATGTTCATCGCCTCCAAGATCGGCATGAAGTTTGTCCAGTTTGGACCTAAGGGCCATCAGATCCCCGACGGCGGCCTGCACGTTGGCACCGTTGAGGAGCGTGCCGAGTTCGGCAAGCAGATGATGGCCATCGCCGAGGAGAACTGCAAGGTCTCCGGCGGCTCCATCGTCATCTCCGACGACATCGAGTGCATCAAGGGCGCCGACTTCATCTACACCGACGTGTGGTATGGCCTGTACGACGAGGAGGTCTCGGGCGAGAACTACATGGACGTGTTCTATCCCAAGTATCAGGTCACTATGGACATGATGAACTTCGCCGGTCCCGACTCCAAGTTCATGCACTGCCTGCCGGCCACCCGCAACGAGGAGGTCGTCGACGAGGTCATGGACGATCCCGAGCGTTCCCTGTGCTGGGTCGAGGCCGAGAACCGCAAGCACTCCATCCGCGCTCTTCTTGCCGCTCTGGGCAAGCGCACCCCGCTCAACGATGAGGGTGTCGAGTACTCCGCTAAGGCCGAGCTCCACGCCGCTCTCGAGGCTCTCGAGCAGCTCTAAGCCTCAGGGCTTTTAAAAGCACGTTTGCGGGCGGCGGATGCTCGTCTCCTGTCGCCCGCTCACCGAGGCCCAAGGATGGCCTTAGTTCCTTGGGGTTAGGGCCTCGGATCTGTCCAAGACTGAGCGAAGGAGCTCATTATGAGCGACGGAAAGAAAAAGCTTTCCTTCTTGACGGTCATTTCGACCATCATCTGCGTCGTCTTCGTTTGCGAGGCCGCCGC
The DNA here is from genome assembly GCF_015546965.1 of Collinsella aerofaciens. Taxonomy (GTDB): domain Bacteria; phylum Actinomycetota; class Coriobacteriia; order Coriobacteriales; family Coriobacteriaceae; genus Collinsella; species Collinsella aerofaciens_X. Next base: position 334,156 of record NZ_JADMUF010000001.1, on the reverse strand, counting down.
TCCTGCTGCCGCCATTGGCAACCAGCAGTTCTTCTGGTGGATCTTCCTGATTCTGACCTTCCTGCTTCCCTATGGCATGGTTGTCGCCGAGCTCGGTACCACCTATGACGGCGAGGGCGGCATTTACGACTGGGTACGCGATGGCCTGGGCGACAAGTGGGGCGCCCGCATTTCGTACTACTACTGGGTTAACTACCCGCTGTGGATTGCCTCGCTGGCTACCATGTTCCCCGACATATTGGGCATGGTCTTTGGCGTCGAGTTCAATCTGATCGCCAAGATGGGTATCGACCTTGCCTTTGTGTGGATCGTCTACCTCATGGGCCGCTCCAAGGCGGCCGACTCCGAGTGGGTCCTCAACGGTGGCGCCATCATCAAGGTCGCCGTTGCCGTTATCGTCGGCGCTCTGGGCATTTGGTATGCCATGGAGAACGGTTTTGCGAACGATATGTCCGCTACCACCTTCCTGCCCGAGCTCACCAACACCAACGCTCTGGGCTACCTGTCGATCATCATCTTTAACTTCATGGGCTTCGAGGTCATCTGCACCATGACCGACGACATGGCCGATCCCGCTCGCGATATCCCCAAGGCAATCATCGTCGGTGGCCTGTCCATCGCTGTGATCTACCTGTTCGCTGGCTTTGGCATCGGCGCTGCCGTGCCGGCCGATGCCATCGACCCCGACTACGGCATGATCTTTGCCGTTCAGACCATGGTGGGCGACTCCATGATTTTCGAGATCATCTGCATCGCCTTCCTGATCACCCTGTTCGCCAACATGGCTGCTTGGTCCTTCGGCGTTAACTCCGTTGCCCGCTATGCTGCCGAGCACGGCAACATGCCCAAGGTCTTCGCCTCGATGATCTCGGATGACGACATGCCCAACGGCGCCAACCTGGTCAACGCCATCGTTGCCTCCCTGGTGCTGTGCCTGCAGCTGGTTCCCATCGACGCCATCTCCAACGGGGTTTTCTGGATGCTCTTCGGCACCTCCGTCGTCTTCCTGCTGCTCACCTACATCCCGATGTTCCCGGCGTTCCTCAACCTTCGTAAGAACGACCCGAACCGTGAGCGCATCTTTACGTTCCCGTTTAAGGGCACCATGATGAAGGTCATGCTGGCCATTCCTTGCATCGAGCTGGTCCTGGCCATCGTCGCGACTTTGATTCCGTTCTCCGCCGCTGAGATTGGTGACAAGGTTCCGATGATCGTTATCTTCATCGTGCTTTTGCTCATTGGCGAGGTCGTCCGCGTCATCAGCGCCAAGGGCCGCGAGACCGAGTATATGGGTCTCACCCCCGAGCTGGCTGCTCAGCGTCTCGCTGAGGAGGCCGCCGAGGCCGAGGAGAACTAGGGCACCCAGATTTGGGGCTCCAACGCTCCTCGTCACTTAACCATCCCCCGGGGTGGGTGCGAGCGATAGCTCCGGTAACCAGCGCCTGCCCCAGCCTCTCTTTCGTATCCTTCGTGCGTATTGTCTCCGCGCACCTGGCTACGTCGTCGCTCGCCGGTGCGACCCCGTGAAAACAGGTACCGGGCGCCCCGACCTTTGCCGGGGGACGGGCGCCCACCATTTCTTGGTTTTAGGCTGCGGGTAAACCGCCCGCAGCAAGCGATCGTTCGATTTGGAGGAAATCTTATGCGTACGATCACCGAGTCCGAGTCCACCCCCAAGGCCGACGGCTTCTTTATGCCTGCTGAGTTCGCCCCTCAGGATCGCGTGTGGATGGGTTGGCCCCACCGCACCGACACCTGGGCCCACGGTGCCAAGCCGGCTCAGAAGCAGTATGCCGCCATCGCTCGCGCCATCGCTGAGTTCACCCCGGTCACCATGTGCGCCAACCAGGCCGACTACGCCAACTGCAAGGCCGTCTTCGAGAATGACGAGAACGTCACCGTCATCGAGATGACCACCGACGACGCTTGGTTCCGCGACACCGCCGCCACCTACGTCATCAACGGCAAGGGCGAGAAGCGCGCCAACCACTGGCACTTCAACGCCTACGGTGGCCTCGTCGACGGCCTCTATTTCCCGTGGGATAAGGACGAGCAGATCGCCCTTAAGATGGCTGAGCTTTCCGGCTGCCGTCGCTATCGTCCCGATGACATGATTCTCGAGGGTGGCTCCATCACCGTCGACGGCGAGGGCACCCTTGTTGTGACCGATCAGTGCCTGCTTTCCCCGGGCCGCACCTGCTCTGCGGTTCTGGAGGAGGAAGAGGATCCCGAGTCCATCTGGCCCAAGTTCCACAAGAAGTTTGAGCCCTGGAGCGAGGAGCTTCGCGCCTATATGGACGAGCACCTCAAGGATTACCTGGGTGTCGAGAAGGTCATTTGGGTCAAGGAGGGCATCGACCCCGAGGAGACCAACGGCCACATCGATGACGTCGCCACGTTCATCGCCCCGGGCGTCATGGCCTGCATCTGGACCGATGATCCCGAGTACCCGTTCTACGAGCAGTGCCACGCTGCCTACGAGACCCTCTCCAACGCCGTTGACGCCAAGGGCCGCAAGATGAAGGTCTACAAGCTCTGCATGCCCGTGAACCCGCTGTTCATGGATCAGGCTTCCTGCGATGCCATCGACGCCGACGAGAACGCCGAGCCGCGCGTTGCCGACGAGCCGCTGATTGCTTCCTACATGAACTACCTGGTCACCAACCACGGCGTTATCGTCCCGCAGTACGGCGACGAGAACGACCAGCTGGCTGTTGACACGCTCCAGAAGATCTATGACGAGGTCTGGGGCGAGGGCGTCTACAAGTGCGTCGGCGTTCAGTCCGAGCAGGTCGTCTTCGGCGGCGGCAATATCCACTGCATCACGCAGCAGGAGCCGTCCGCTTAATCGTCTGGCTTCCTGAGCCACGGCACCTTGCCCTTCAATCGTCGGGCATGACCCTTAAGGTCAATGCCCTCCTCTTTCAGGGCAATCTGCCGCACCTCGGAAACCCAGCCAATTACGCAGACGCTTAATCGCCTGACTTTCCGAGGCACCCCATCTCGCCGCTCAAACCGTCGCTCGCGTACCAAAGTACGCTTCGCTCCTCTTTCGCGGCGACCTGGGGCACCTCGAAAACCCAGCCGATCAATCGGACCGGATCCGGGTTTTCTGTTTGAGCAGATTTGCTTTTCTCCCTCTTTGTCTGCTGCGTTGGTTTTTGGGTTATTTGGCGCAGCGGCGCGGAACGGGCACTTCGTAGCCTCCACTTCGGAGTGCCCTTTTCTTTGATTGAGTACGCGTCTGACCTGGGATTTTTTGCGGGTTAGGCCAATTGTTCGCTTGAATGTTCCAGGTCAGACGCGTTTTCAATTGCTGAAAGTTTCCGGTCGTGAGCACGGCCGTTTTGATCGGAGTATCTATGTACCAGCGCATCGTTATCTACACGCGCCTGTTCCGCGAGCGTTGGTCTAACAATTGCATCCTGTCCTCTCTTTGGGATGGCACCTGTACCGGTGACGCGGCCTGCAACCCTACCTTGAGCTGCGCCTTCGGTACAGATGCCATCCTTTTTGCTGCAGGGGGAGCGTGCCATGGCAGGTAAAAAGTTCTCCCTGTTCGAGGTCATCCTCTCGGTTATCTGCGTCGTTTTTACCATTGAGGCAGCAGCTCCGGCGTCTGCCATGGGCAACGTGCAGTTCTTCTGGTGGATCTTCCTTATCATTACGTTTTTGTTGCCCTACGGTCTGGTGGTGGCGGAGCTGGGCACGGCGTTTGATTCCGAGGGCGGTCTGTACGACTGGGTTCGCCTGGGTCTGGGCGATCGCTGGGGCGCCCGCTGCTCCTGGTGCTACTGGGTTAACTTTCCGCTGTGGGTGGCAAGCATTGCTTGTATGTTCCCCAGCGTGATCAACGCGGTATGGGGCATCGAGTTTTCGATGGGTGCCAAGATCGTCCTTGAGCTCGTTTTTGTGTGGGGCGTTACGCTTATGGCGATGCAGCCGGTATCGGAGGCCGATTGGGTCATGGACGGCGGTGCCATCATCAAGGTGCTCATTACCGCCGTGGTGGGTATCGTTGGCATCTGGTTTGCCTGCAATAACGGCTTTGCCAACGATATGTCGTTTGAGACCTTCATCCCCAATCTGGATGATGCTAACTCGCTGACGTATCTGTCGATCATTCTGTTCAACTTTATGGGGTTTGAGGTCGTTGCGACCTTTGCCAGCACGATGAAAAACCCGTCACGTGATATCCCCAAGGCGGTTATCGCCGGTGGCGTTGCCATCGCGGCAATCTATATTATCTGCGGCATTGGCATTGGAGCTGCGGTTCCTACCGAGCAGCTTTCGCTCGACTCGGGCATTGTGGACGCGGTGGTCGCCATGGTTGGGCGCAGTCATCCGCTGACGATGCTGGTGGGTGTAGCCTTTATGGTGACGCTGTTCGCCAACATGATCTGTTGGAGTTTTGGCGTCAACAACGTGGCGAGCTATGCCGCGCGCCATGGCAACATGCCGCGCCGCTTTGCGTTGGTGTCCAAGAAGACCGGCATGCCCAACGGCTCGGCACTCATTAACGGCTGTTTTGCCAGCCTAGTGCTACTGCTCCAGATTCCGCTGGGTGAGGGCTCCGACGTCTTTTGGGTCTTCTTCTCGATGAACGTCGTCTTTTTGCTCATGAGCTATATCCCCATGTTTCCGGCGTTTTGGCGTCTGCGTAAGTACGACGGCCGACCGCGTGTGTTCCGTGCGCCCTTCGAGGGCAAGGTGCTCGCCGTAGCGCTTGCGGTGCCGGCGATCGAGCTCGCGCTTTCGATTGTGGCGACGGTAGTGCCACTCAACAGTTCGTCGGCCGAGATGGCCAAGCTGCCGATTCTGGTGGGCGTGGTGATCGGCGTGCTGTTGGGCGAGGTGTCGCGTCTCGTGTCGCGTCGCGGTCGCAGCATCGACAACCCCGGCGTTGGTGCAAGGGGGACAGGTTACTATGCACCAAAAGAGTAGCGCCACGGGCAGCGTGGCGCCTGGTGCATCTGGGGTTACTGCTCGCGGTGCTCGGAATCGGAAGCGAGCTTGGGCGCAAAGTAGGGGACATGGCCCAGGTAAGGGCGACTGTCCGGGCGTGCCTGGGCGGCGCAGGGAATATCGTCGTAGGTTAAGGAGTCCCTCAAGTGGGTGATGGCCCTGGCGGCGGGTGCAACAAGCATCTCGAGTGGTGCGATCGGCGCCACGGCATCTCCCTTCCTGCATGCGACTCGTGTTTTGGCGCGAATGTATACGCCGCAAGTCTAGCATCCCGTCGAGGAGAGCTCCAAACCACCACAAAGGGCGCAGTTCACAGTTCACGGTCCCATTCGCGGCGGTTTTTTGCCTATCTGGCGCGTCACAGATGCAAGTGAGTAGACTTTTTTGGATTTGCCGAGTACATCGTGACAAATGCCCGGTAAAACCGCAGGTCAGAGCGGTGGCGTTTTGGGGCGTGCTCGGCCTTCTGCAAAAAGTCTACTCACTTGGGTTTTTTCTGTTGGAAGACCGCTGTGAGGGAAAGCGGCTCCCTCACGGCGGTCGACGTTTGCCAAAACTTTTTTGAGGGTCGCTTGAAATATGCCCGTGGGGTTGTTTCTTGTGAAGCTCGCCAGAGGGTAAGGGATGTAGACAGCTTTTGCTGCCGGTTGCGGCGGGACAGAAAAAACTGAATGGGGCCTCCCGGCTGAGTCGCGTGCCGGGAGGCCCTTCGCTTGGGTGTGTGCGGGAGCGGAAATCTTGCTCGCTGGCTACTTCGCGTTCGTTACGGCCTCGGAGAGCAGGTCTTGGTCCCAGCCTACGGCGATAAAGTTGCCGCCGTAGGTGTTGTCGTACACGCCTTCGGTATCCGCGGACTGGTACGCCTCGATAACCTTGCGGTACACCTCCACCTTTTCGGGATCCTTTAGGTCCTCGGTGCGCGCGGCGGTGAGGTTCCAGTACTGCTCATCGTCAATGCTCGTGTCCTCGAAGATGATGTCGTCGTGCGACAGGTTGTTGTCGATGGCGTAGTTGCCGTTCACCACGGCCGCGGCAACGTCGGGCAGCACCGAGGGGATGTTGTTGGCGGCGAGCTGCACGATCTCGATCCCGCGCGGGTTGGCGGTGATGTCGGCCACGGTGGGGTTGAAGCCCGCCGCGTCCGAAAGCTGGATAAGCCCCGCGGCCTCGAGAACCTTGAGCGCGCGTCCGCCGTTGGTCACATCGTCGGGAATGGCAACCTTGGCGCCGTCCGCGATTTCGTCCACGGACGCAACGTTCGCCGAGTACAGGTGCATGGGCTGCACGAACGTGTTGCCGATGTTGGAGAGCTTGTAGCCCTTATTCTCAAGCTCGGTGGCGAAGAAGATGCGGTGCTGGAAGCTGTTGAGGTCGATGTCGCCGTCGGCCAGTGCGGCGTTGGGCGTGGTGTAGTCGGAGAACTGCACGATCTCCAGGTCGATGCCCTCGGCGGCGAGCTTCTCCTTGGCCGGTGCATAAAGCTCCTCGTAGATAGTGCCGGTAACGCCCATCTTCACGGTCACGCGCTTGGTGGCGGGCACGGCGGTGAGCGCGTTTACCACAAAGTAGAGGCCAAAGCCCGCGGCGAAGACGGCCGCGCCGATGATCACGTTGCGGCGCGTGTGCGAGCCTGTGGCGCCGTTGCCCGTGGCCGTGCCGTTGCCGGCCGCTGCCGCTGCGGCGGCACGATACTCGGCGCTCGAACGCTTGGCCACTGCGTTGCCCACAATCTGGATGAGCGAGACCATGATCACGAGCACCACCACGGTCACGTATATTACGTCGAGCTGGTTGCGGTCCTTGCCGTACTGGATGGCGAAGTTGCCCAGGCCGCCGGCGCCCACGGCTCCGGCCATGGCGGTAAGGTTGAGCAGCGAGATGAGCGTCACGGTGGTTACGCGCGCCAGGCTCGAGACGGATTCGCGCAGGTATACGCGCCAGATGATGTCGAGCGGGGCCAGGCCCATGGCGTCGGCCGCCTCGATGAGCCCGGGGTCAACCTCGGCGAGCGATACCTCAACCTGGCGGGCGAAGAATGGGATGGCGCCCACTACGAGCGGCACGATGGCGCCCGGCACGCCGATGGCGGTTCCCATGATGAGGCGCGAAACGGGGAGCAGCGCCGCCAGCAGGATGATGAATGGGATGGAGCGAAACACGTTGGTCACCTTGTCGAGCACCTGCCACAGCGGGCGGTTCTCCAAGATGCCGCCGGCGCGCGTGACGGTGAGCGCCACGCCCAGCACTCCGCCGAGCACGAACACGAACACGCCGGACCACGCGAGCATGAGCAGCGTCTCCCAAATGGAGGAGATGAACGTGTCCCACTGGGCCACGACGTTGGGAATGAATGCGGAAATGTTAGCGAGCATCAGCGATCACCTCGACGCGAACGTTTTCGTTCTGGGGCAGGTAGGCAAGCGCGGCGTCCACGCGGTCGCGCGTGCCGGAAAGGATGGCGACGGTGCCGCCGATGGGTGCATCGGCCACCACCTCGACGTCGGCGAAGATGATGTTCACGTCGATGTCGAAGCTGCGCGAGATGGAGCTAATGATGGGCTCGTTCACATCGCGGCGCTGGTAGTTGAGGCGCACGAGTACCTCGCCGGGGCGCAGCGCCACCACGGGGCTGCCCTCGGCCACCAGCTCGTTCACGCGGGTGAGCGTGGAGGTGGAGGAGATAAACTCACGCGTGAGCTCGTGCGACGGGTTCGCGAACACGTCGTAGACCGGGCCGGACTCGATCACGCGGCCGCGCTCCATCACCGCCACGCGGTCGCAGATTTCCTTCACCACGTTCATCTGGTGGGTGATGACCACGATGGTGAGCCCCAGGTCGCGGTTGAGCTGCTTGAGCAGGGAGAGGATGGAGTGCGTGGTGGTGGGGTCGAGCGCGCTGGTGGCCTCGTCGCACAGAAGGACGCTGGGGCGCGTGGCGAGCGCGCGGGCGATGGCGACGCGCTGCTTCTGGCCGCCGGAGAGCTGCTCGGGGTAGGCGGCCGCCTTGTCCGAGAGCTCCACAAGCGCGAGCAGCTCGGTCACGCGGGCGTCGATCTCCTCGCGGGAGAGGCCGAGCTTGGCCAGCGGGAACGCGACGTTTTGCGCCACGGTACGCGAGGGAAACAGGTTGAAGTGCTGGAAGATGATGCCGATGCTCTGGCGCTCGCGGCGCAGCTCGGCGCCGGTGAGCGCGGTGACGTCGCGGCCGTCCACGCGCACGGTGCCCGAGGTGGGGCGTTCGAGCAGGTTGATGCAGCGCACGAGCGTGGACTTGCCGGCGCCGGAGTAGCCGATGATGCCAAAGACCTCGCCGGTCTGGATGGTGAGCGTCACGTCGTTCACGGCGCGAAACGCCCCGCCCGCCCCTTGGTATTCCTTAACTATGTTGGTGAGTTCTATCACGGTACAGCCTTTCGGTTGAGTGTTGCTGATGGTTGGCGCCCGCGGCGTGCCAAACAAAAAGGCGAGGACCCGGTTGTGGGTTCCTCGCCTTGAAGTCCGAGACTATGCGCGGGCTACATCATTCGCGGGCAGCGGGCGCTGCCGGCGGGCGAGGAGACAGGGGGCATCATCATGCCCGCGCACATGCACATCATCATGGAGTTGTTGGAAATGAATCCGTTCATGTTCGCTCCCTTCGCGGTGTAGCTGGACGGCGCGGCATCTCTGCGCTCATTGGTAGAACACCTTAGCGTGTCTGCGCTTGCAGTGCAATACCCATTAACAAAGTAGGTAAAAAGAAATCTCCGCGGAGCTTTTGGTTAGTCGTTAGGGACGTTCTTAAACGACTAGTCATTCAAGAACGTCCCTAACGACTATGAAAAGAGGGCGGCATAGACCTTCTGGTCATGCCGTCCTCTTTGAATGACAAGTTGTTCGCTCTCGTGCCCGCGTAACTAAATACGTTCCGCGATCTCGTGGATGAGGTAGTCGGTCTTTTCCCAGCCCAGACACGGGTCGGTGATCGACTTGCCAAAGACGCCGCCGTCGACCGGCTGGTTGCCGTCCTCCAGGTAGGACTCGATCATAAAGCCCTTGACCAGCTTGGAGATGGACTCGTTGCGGCGGCAGCTGTCGAGCACCTCCTTGCAAATGCGATATTGCTCCAACGGACGCTTGCCCGAGTTGTCGTGGTTGCAGTCGATGACCGCTGCCGGATTGGCATAGCCGGCGTGCTCGGTATAGCGCTCGGCCAGGCGTTCCAGGTGCTCGTAGTGGTAGTTGGGGTAGGTGCGACCGTCGAGACCGATGTAGCCACGCATAACGGCGTGTGCGAGCGGATTGCCGTCGCACTCGACCTCCCAGTTGCGGAAGATGAAGCTCTGGTGCGCCTGCGCGGCGTAAATGGAGTTGAGCATAACGGTGGTAGAGCCGGCGGTGGGATTCTTCATGCCGACGGGTACCGAAATGCCGCTCGACACTAGACGGTGCTCCTGGTTCTCGACCGAGCGCGCGCCCACGGCAACATAGCTCAGCAGGTCAACGAGGTACTGGTAGTTGGACGGATAGAGCATCTCGTCTGCGGTGAAGAAGCCCGTTTCCTTAATAACGCGCAGGTGCATGTGGCGGATGGCCTTGACGCCCTCGAGCAGGTCGTCGGGAGCCTCGGGATTGGGGTTGTGCAGCAGACCCTTGTAGCCGGTGCCCTTGGTACGCGGCTTATTTGTGTAGACGCGCGGAATGATGATGAGCTTGTCCTTGACCTCCTCGGCGGTCTTGGCCAGTCGGTTCATGTACTCAAGTACCGAATCCTCGCGGTCGGCAGAGCACGGGCCGATGATGAGCACCTTGCGTGCGTCCTCGCCGGTAAAGACTTTGGCGACCTCGGCGTCAAATGCCTGCTTTTTGGCGGTAAGCTCGGCAGAAAGCGGCATTTCCTCGCGGATCTCCATGGGGATCGGCAACTTGCGTTTGAATTCCATGGCCATAGGGGCCTCCTCAATCTATAGAAAGAGCAATAAGCGTATTGTCGAGTGTCCGGAATTATCCGCTGTCGCACGCTAAAGTGCAAGCCCTTGTCACCCCGAAACCTGCCAAAAAGGGACAGGTTTATTTTGGCAGGTTTTATCTGGGCAAACGTCGGCGGATGCCGGGAGGGAGCTGCGCCGCGCGGGACCGTAAGGCTGTTGTCGCTACCCCCAGGAAACACCCCGTGGGCAAAAAATGCCAAATATGAGTACGGTTGCTAACCTAGTAACATATCGGTCTAGCGAGATAATAGACAAAGTGAAAAATACGTTCATTAACGTTGGCAGACAGAAGTCTGCTAACGGGCGTTTTGATTAATTCGAAGGCGTATAGAGGCCGCAAAGAGGTCGTTTGAGGCGGTTTTGGCTGTTACTAAAAAGGTAACAGTACTCATATTTGCTCTTTTTTGCCCACGGGGTCTGGAAAACGCCGTCAATGAGGTCTCAGGGAAGGCGCTTCGAGGCTCGAAGGACACAAAACGGGGGCGCAGGTTGCCCTGCGCCCCCGTTCTCGGGCGTTATTCGTTCCCTGCGGCAGAATTTACGCCGCCTCGTCGAACTGCGAGTTGTACAGGTCGGCGTAGAAGCCACCCTGGGCGAGCAACTCGTCGTGTGTGCCCTTCTCGACGATGTCGCCGTCGCGGATCACCAAGATCACGTCGGCGTTGCGAATCGTGGACAGGCGATGTGCGATAACAAAGCTGGTGCGGCCTTGCATCAGCGCATCCATGGCACGCTGAATAAGCTCCTCGGTACGAGTGTCAACGTTGGAGGTCGCCTCGTCCAGAATCAGCGCCGGGCGGTCGGCCAAAATGGCACGGGCGATGGTCACGAGCTGGCGCTGACCCTGCGACAGGTTGGTGCCCTCCTCGTTGATCATAAAGTCGTAGCCGCCGGCGAGCGTATGGATAAAGTGGTCGCAGCGTGCGGCACGTGCAGCGGCTTCGACCTCGGCATCGCTCGCATCGGGGCGTCCGTAGCGGATGTTTTCGCGGATGGTGCCGTTAAACAGCCAGGTATCCTGCAGCACCATGGCAAACTCGCCGCGCAGCGCCGCGCGGTCCCAGTCGCGCACGTCGACGCCCTCGACACGCAGCGAACCGTCGTCCACATCGTAGAAGCGCTGCAGCAGCTTGATGAGCGTGGTCTTGCCGGCGCCGGTGGGACCGACGATGGCGATGGTCTGGCCGGGCTGCGCCTCGCAGCTAAAGTCGTGGATGATGGTCTTGTCGGGCGTGTAGCCAAACTTGACGTGGTCGAACTCCACGTGACCGGGGCGCTTCTCGGGAATCTGCGCGTCGGCCTTCTGCTCCTCCTCGGGCGCGGCCAGGAACTCAAAGACGCGCTCGGTGGCGGCAGCCATCGACTGCATCGTGTTGCTCACGTTGCCCAGTTGCTGCACGGGCTGCGTAAAGTTGCGAACGTACTGGATAAAGCTCTGAATGTCGCCGGGCGTTGCATTGCCGGTCAGCGCGAGCTGCGCGCCCACCACGACGACGCCCACGTAGCCCATGTTGCCCACCAAGCTCATAAGCGGCATCATCAGGCCCGACAGGAACTGCGAGCGCCAGCCACTAATAAAGAGGCGGTCGTTTTGACGGTCGAACTCTTCGATCGAGGCCTCGGCGCGGTCGAACACTTGGATGACGTTCTGACCGGCAAAGTCCTCCTCGATAATGCCGTTGACGGTGCCCAGGACCTGCTGTTGCTCGCGGAAGTACGGCTGCGAGAAGTGAATCATCACCATCAAGATAATCGCGGCTGCCGGCAGCGTGAGCACGGTGACGCCGGTAAGCGGCAGGCTGATCGACAGCATCATGACGAGCACGCCGATGATCTGCGTCACGGAGGTAATGAGCTGCGTCACGCTCTGGTTGAGCGACTGGCCGAGTGTATCGACGTCGTTGGTGATGCGGCTGAGCACATCGCCCTTGCTGTGACCGTTGAAGTAGCTCATCGGCACGACGGCAATCTTGGCTGCGATCTCCTTGCGCATGCGGTAGCAAATCTTTTGCGTGACACCGGTCATGAGCCAGCCCTGGATCAGACTGCAGATAGAGCTCGCCAGGTACAGGCAGAGCAAAAAGCCGAGCGTCTTGGCGATCCAGTTAAAGTCGACATCGCCGGTACCGTTGACTTTGGCAACCAGGCCCTCAAACAGCTTGGTCGTAACCTGGCCGAGCACCTTGGGCCCCACAATGTTAAAGATGACCGAGCACACGGCAAAGGCGACGGCGACAAACACGGCAATCTTGTGCTGGCCGATATAGCCGAGCAGCTGCCTCATGGTGCCCTTAAAGTCCTTGGCCTTTTCGCCGCGACGCATGCCGCCCATGCGGCCCATGGGTCCACGCTGACGGGTGGGCTTGGGAATTTGGGTCTTGGTCTCGTCTGCCATTAGCGCTCGCCTCCTTCCATAACGGCTGCAATTTCTTCTTGGGTAAGCCCCAGCTCCTCGGCGGAAAGCTGCGACTGTGCGATTTCCAGGTACGCCGGGCAGCTGCGCAGTAGCTCCTTGTGCGTGCCGGTGCCCACTACGTGACCGTCGTCGAGTACGATGATCTGGTCGGCGTGCATGATGGTCGCGATGCGTTGTGCCACGACCACGAGTGCGGCGTCGGTGACGTTTTTGGCCAGCTCCTCGCGCAGGCGCGCGTCGGTCTTGTAGTCAAGCGCACTAAACGAGTCATCGAACACCACGACCTCGGGCTTTTTGGCCAGGGCGCGGGCGATGGCCAGGCGCTGGCGCTGACCGCCCGAGACATTGGAGCCGCCCTGGCTGATGGGGGAGTCGTAGCCGCCCTCGCGCTCGGCGATAAAGTCCTCGGCCTGGGCGATGCGTGCCGCCCGGTACATGTCCTCGTCGCTCACCATGTCGCCGGCAAACTTAAGGTTGCTCTCGACGGTGCCCGAGAACAGGCGTCCCTGCTGCGGGATATAGCCAATGCGGCGGCGTAGCTCGGAAAGGGTCATATCGCGCACATCGATGCCGTCGAGCGAAATGCTGCCGCCCGTGACGTCGTACAGGCGCGGAATCAACTGCACGAGCGTGGACTTGCCCGAGCCCGTGGAGCCAATGATGCCGAGCATCTGACCGGCATGTGTGGTGAAGTTCACGCCGCTGATGACATCGGCGCGGGCGTCGGGATACTGGAAGCTTACGTCACGGAAGGTGAGCTCACCGCGCGGCGCGCTGGCAGCAGGCAGTTTGGGCGAGGCAGGGTCGTTGATGCTCGTGGGGCAGGTGATGACCTCTTCCACGCGCTCGGCTGCGACCTCGGCACGGGGCAGAATGACCGACACCATGGTGAGGATCATAAACGCCATGACGATCTGCATGGTGTAGGAGATAAACGCCATCATGTTGCCGACCTGCATCACGCCGTCGGACACGCCCTGCGCGCCAAACCAGACGATAAGCACGGTGATGCAGTTCATGACGAGCATCATGAGTGGCATCATAAAGCTCATGGCGCGGTTGGTGTAGAGCTGCGTGGTCATCAGGTCGAGCGAAGCCTTGTCAAAACGCTCGAGCTCATGCTCCTCGCGGTTGAACGAGCGGATGGGCATCAGGCCATCGAGCAGCTCGCGGGCGGTAAGGTTCACGCGGTCCACAAAGCTCTGCATCTTTTTGAACTTGGGCATGGTGAGGCCCATAAGCACGCCGACGACGGCCGAGACGGCGATGATGGCCACGGCGATGGTCCACTCCAGGCCGGTGTGGTTGGCCAGGACGCGCATGACGGCGACGATGCCCATGACGGGGGCCATCAGGCACATGCGGATAAACAGGGTTGCGGCCATCTGGATCTGTTGAATGTCGTTGGTGCAGCGGGTGATGAGCGAGGCCTGGCTAAACTTGCCCACCTCGGCCGGCGAGAAGTGCATAACCTTGTTGAAGGTCTCGCGGCGCAGGTCGCGGGCGATGGAGCAGGCGGTGCGCGAAGCCACGGCGCCGGTCAGGATGGTGGCGACCAGCGACACCAGACACAGACCAAACATCGTGGTCGCCATGCGGCCCAGGTAGGCGTTCTGCACGTCGGCGGGGTCGATACCCTGCGCCTTGTACTCTTCTTGCACGTAGCTCACGGCGCGCTGGGTGACGATGGAGCCCGACATGGAGCCCATTTTGTCAGCCATATCGTTGGCGCCCTCGACGAGCTTGCCCTGATCGATAAGACCGCCTTCAACGCCTAGGCGCAGGCTCTTCATGGTGATCTTACCGCCGTCGGCGTCGATCTGCTTTTGCATGCTCTGCGCGGCTGCGGCCTTCTGCTGCATCTCGGCGAGCTGCTCGGGCGTCATCGCTGCCATCTGCTCGGGGGTGGGCATGGCCTGAGCGGCGCCGCCATCGCTTGCCTCGGTGGATGCGCCGGTCATGTCGCCCATGGAGTCGGCGTCGATGCCCTGGTTGAAGGCGAGCACGACGGTCTCAGGCAGGCTCATGATGTCGGCAATCTTGCCGCCGTCGGCGCGCTCCTTCTCGGTGCCCTTGTACGTTCGAATGCCGTTATTGTCCGCCTTGCTAAACACGGCCTCCACAGCTTTGGCGCCCTTGGCGCTCATAAAGAGCTCGAGGTCGTCGAGCGATTCGGCGCGAATGGTGTCGGGCACGGGCGAGGCGATACCGCCTTGCTGCACGCCCACGTCGACGATATCGCTCATATAGGTAGGCAGTGCCAGGTCGGCGTTGCAGCTGATTACGATGAGTACGATAGCTGTGAACAGTGCCAGGATATGCTTTTTAAAGAGCTTGAGAATCCTCACTCGGCATTTCTCCTTTCTTGATTGTGGTCGATAATTTCGTTGGCACGCCTTAGAAGACGCACCATCTCTTGGGTATCTGTTTCGCCGAGCTGTTCGAGGAAAGCCGCGGTGCGGTCCTCGAATTCCCGGCGTTTGATTTCGAGATCCTGGAATCCCTTGTCGGTCACTATGACGTGTACGCGACGACGGTCGGTCTTTGAGTGCTCACGCTCAACCCAGCCCTTGGCTTCGAGAGCGCGTAGGATATTGGCAATGCGGGCGTTCGAGACCCAGGCGCGATCAGCGAGTTCGCTCGGCGTGAGCGAACCGCCAGCGAGCATAAGGGCGCGCATGACAGCCATCTCGCCGCTGAGAGCTTTGTCCACAAAGCGCGAAACGCGCTGGTGAATGCCGCCAAACTCGGTAAGGAGCTGACGCCCAAGCTCATGGAAATCGGTTTCTTCCACCGAAAACCCCTAACACTAGAAACTATTTTCGGTGAAAGATGATACCCCCGTCCGCACGACCCATACCGTAGATTTTGGGACATGCCTAGAAAACTACCTTTAGGCGACCTCCGTACACCGTCGGTGCCAGTAAAGTTTGGGGCAGATCGTTAGGCATGTCCCAAAGCCTACTCAGAGGCACTTTACCCTGCTAAAGCTGGCATAACAGCTAGAGTGAACGTCGTACAAAGGCAAGGAAAAATACCAAACAAATCGGTGAACGGTAGTTGTTCGCGCTCGCATTTCCTGCGGATTTGTTAAAAACGCCCTAATGGTATAAAAAAAGAAACATATAACAGCCCTGATGAAGGGGGTAGCTATGTTATCCTTCTCAAACGGGTGAAATCTTGGGTTTTGGGTTGCAGTTCCAAGGTGGACAAACGTTTTTCCCTGTACCAACGTGTGGTGAAGAACGGAAGAAGCCGGTAGTGCAAGCCGATAATTCAAGAATTCAATAAGCAGCGGTGTGAGAGAGCGCCGCATTACACGTAACTAGGAGCGTGGTTACACAATGCAGAAGGCATGGGAAGGCTTCAAGGAAGGCATCTGGACGGGAGAGGTTGACGTCCGAGACTTCATCCAGAAGAACTACACCCCCTACGAGGGCGACGAGTCGTTCCTCGCCGGCCCGACCGAGCGTACCAAGGAGCTGTGGGGCGAGGTTCTCGACCTGCTGCTCAAGGAGCGCGAGCAGGGCGGCGTCCTCGATATGGACACCAAGACCGTCACGGGTATCGTGAGCCACCCCGCTGGCTACATCGATAACGCCCACCGCGAGAAGGAGACCATCGTCGGCCTCCAGACCGACAAGCCGCTCAAGCGCGCGCTGCACGTCAACGGCGGTATCCGCATCGCTTGCCAGGCTGCCAGCCAGCACGGCTATAAGGTCGACGAGAACGTTGTCGAGCGCTACACCTTCGAGCGCAAGACTCACAACGCCGGCGTCTTCGATGTCTACACCCCCGAGATGCGTGCTTGCCGTTCGGCCCACATCATCACCGGTCTGCCCGATGGCTATGGCCGCGGCCGCATCATCGGCGACTACCGTCGTGTTGCCCTGTACGGCGTCGACTACCTGATCAAGGACAAGGAGGCCCAGAAGGCTTCCACCCCGACGGTCATGACCGCCGACAACATCCGCGATCGTGAGGAGCTGCAGGAGCAGATTCGCGCCCTCGGCGAGCTCAAGATGATGGCCGAGACCTATGGTTTCGATATTTCCAACCCTGCTACCAACACGCAGGAGGCCATCCAGTGGATGTACTTCGCCTACCTCGCTGCCGTCAAGGAGCAGAACGGCGCCGCTATGTCCATCGGCCGTACCTCTACGTTCATCGACATCTACGCTGAGCGCGACCTTGCCAACGGTACCTTCACCGAGGAGCAGATCCAGGAGTTCGTGGATCACTTCATCATGAAGCTCCGCATGGTCAAGTTTGCCCGTACCCCCGAGTACCAGGCCCTGTTTACCGGCGATCCGCAGTGGGTCACCGAGTCCATCGGCGGCATGGGTGTTGACGGCCGTACGCTCGTTACCAAGATGAGCTACCGCTACCTGCACACGCTCGAGAACATGGGCACCAGCCCCGAGCCCAACATGACCGTTCTGTGGTCGACCCGTCTGCCCGAGAACTTCAAGAAGTTCTGCGCCAAGACTTCCGTCGCCAGCTCCTCGATTCAGTACGAGAACGACGACCTCATGCGCGTTTACCACGGCGACGACTACGGCATCGCCTGCTGCGTGTCCTCCATGCGCATCGGCAAGGAGATGCAGTTCTTCGGTGCCCGCGCCAACCTGGCCAAGTGCCTGCTGTACGCACTCAACGGCGGCGTCGACGAGGTCTCCAAGAAGCAGGTCGGCCCCAAGTATCGCGCCGTCGAGGGCGATACGCTCGATTACGACGACGTTGTGGCCAAGTACAACGACATGATGAAGTGGCTCGCTGGCGTGTACGTCAACTCGCTGAACATCATTCACTACATGCACGACAAGTATTGCTACGAGCGCATCCAGATGGCTCTGCACGACAAGCACGTGCACCGCTGGTTCGCTACGGGCATCGCTGGCCTTTCCGTCGTGGCTGACTCCCTGTCCGCCATCAAGTACGCCAAGGTCCACCCCGTCCGTGATGAGAACGGCATCATCGTCGACTTCGAGACCGAGGGCGAGTTCCCCAAGTACGGTAACGACGACGACCGCGTCGACCAGATCGCTCACGACGTTGTGCACCAGTTCATGGAGTACATTCGCATGAACGATACCTACCGCAACTCCGTGCCCACGACCTCGGTTCTGACCATTACCTCCAACGTCGTGTACGGTAAGAAGACCGGCTCCACGCCCGACGGCCGCAAGGCTGGCCAGCCGTTCGCCCCGGGTGCTAACCCCATGCACAAGCGCGATAGCCACGGCGCCATCGCTTCGCTGTCTTCGGTTTCCAAGCTCCCGTTCCGCGACGCTCAGGACGGCATCTCCAACACCTTCTCCATCATCCCGAGTGCGCTCGGTAAGGAGGACCAGGTGTTCTTTGGCGATATCGACCTTGATCAGCTGGGCGAGTAACTATTGTTAGTGCTATACTAACAATAACGATTACTGATTAGCGCGCCGGTTTCGGCCGGCGCCTATCGATCGAAGGAGACACATTATGAAGGTTTCTGAAGTTTCCGAGACTCAGGCCGATAACCTGGTCCACATGCTCGACGCTTACGCCGAGAAGGGTGGCCATCACCTGAACATCAACGTCTTCAACCGTGAGACGTTGCTCGATGCTCAGGCTCACCCCGAGAAGTACCCGCAGCTGACCATCCGCGTTTCCGGCTATGCCGTGAACTTCCACACGCTCACCAAGGAGCAGCAGGACGAGGTCATTTCGCGTACCTTCCACGACAAGTTCTAAAGGGGTTTAACTCCCGCAGGATCGCCGGGCCGCTTTGGGTTACTTTCCAAAACGTCCTCGGACATGCAAAGGGCTCCGCTGCGCGCTTCGCGCGGCGGAGCCCTTTGCGTTCTGCGGAAATGTTTTGGAAAGTAACCCAAAGCGGCCCGGCGGGGGTCCTGTGTAGTCACCCTTTAGGCGGAACTCTCCTAATTATTTGGATGAGTCGTTTACTTACTTGTGCTGTTACCGTCTTCCCGCTGTTGTTGGGGTATGCTTTGTTCGTATGTAAACGTATGACATGTTGATGGGGGAGGGTGCTATGGCTCGCGAGGGTGCTCGTTCTAAGGATACGGCTAAGCCTGGTATCAAGGAAGTTGCAGCGGTGGCGGGGGTTTCGCCTACTACGGTATCTCGCGTGCTTAATAATCGCGGCTACATTAGCCAGGAAACCCGCGATAAAGTCCATGCGGCGATGGAGCGCATCAATTACACGCCCAACGATATCGCCCGTGCCATGCTCAACGGTCGCCTGAATCTTATCGGTATGATCGTTCCCTTTGTGAGCAGCCCGTTCCATGCTCAGGTTGTGCAGGCGGTCGAGCGCACGTTAGCGGAAAACGGCTTTAAGATGTTGCTGTGCAACAGTGCCAATCGACCCGATCTTGAGCGTTCCTATATTGACATGCTCCGCCGCAATATGGTCGACGGCGTCATCGTCAATTCCCTCAATATCGGTGCCGAGGCATATGCCGAGATGGGCTTGAGCCTGGTTGGCATCGACTGCGATCTTGGCGAGGGCTCTGTCCAGATTGCAAGTGACAGCTATGGCATTGGCGAGCTCGCCACGCGCCGTCTGATTGATGACGGCTGCAGGCGTATCCTGTGCCTGCGCAGCAATAGCCGCATGCGCATGCCTGCCAATAAGCGTACCGATGCCTACCTCGATGTTGTTGAGCAGTCCGGTTTGTCCGCGCTTGTCCGTGAGGTTGAGTTCGTTAAGCCCGACGACGAAAAGGGCGCGGTCGTTGCGAGGATCCTCGATGAGAACCCCGATATTGACGGCATCTTTGCGGGAGACGATACGATGGCGGCCATCTGTCTCAACGTGATGAAGCAGCGCGGCTTGAGCGCTCCAGACGACATTAAGGTCGTGGGCGCGGATGGTGCCCGCCGCACTATGACGTTTATGCCTGACTTAACAACCGTACGTCAAGATATCGATCGCATCGGAGAGCTCGCGGCGCAATCCATCATCGCTCTTATTAACGGCGATAATCCCGAATCGAATATCAAGCTCCCCGTTGAACTCATTGAGGGCAAAACCGCGTAGTTCATCCCGTGCCAAAAGAATTCCTCAAACGCCTCTGATGACCGTTCACCGGCATATGTCAACCGTTTGCCGACGACTGGAACTGCGAAAAGACGTATTGGTGTGAAAACGTTTGACATATGAAAACGATTGACATATCTTGCCATTGTACCGAGTTAGTATGTCGTGGAAAGGAAGTCTCGGATGCACAAGGTGTATTACCAGCCTGAGGGAATTTGGGTAGGCGACATCATGCCGTACGGCGAGGACGGCACGTTCTATCTCTATCATCAGCGTGACACGCGTAACCCCGAACCTTTCGGAGAGCCGTTTGGCTGGGCACTCGCTACGACCAAGGATTTCGTCAACTACAAGGACTTTGGCGAGAGCCTTGAGCGTGGCGGCGACGAGGAAGTCGACCAGTACATTTATGCCGGCACGGTGTTTAAGGTGGGCGACAAGTACCATGCGCTCTACACTGGTTGCAATCGCGATAAGGTCCGCGCACGTTTGATGAAGCAGGTTCTTCTTCATGCAACGAGCGACGACGCCGTCAAGTGGGAGAAGAACATCGCCGAGACGCTGCTTCCGCCCCAGGAGGGTTACGATGACCGCAACTGGCGCGATCCCTTTGTGCTTTGGGATGAGGAGAACGAAGAGTACATGCTCATCCTCGGCACGCGTGTGGGCGAGGACAAGCGTCTGATGACCGGCCGCCTGGTCAAGTTCACCTCCAAGGATCTGACCAACTGGGAGTTCCAGGGCGACTGGTGGAACCCGGGCCTGTACACCATGTTTGAGATGCCTGATCTCTTTAAGATGGGCGACTGGTGGTACCTCGTCTTTTCCGAGTACAGCGACGGCAACAAGACCCGTTACCGCATGTCCAAGTCCATCAACGGTCCTTGGATTACCCCCGCTGACGACTCCTTCGACGGCCGCGCGTACTACGCCGCTCGCACCGCATTCGATGGCGAGCGTCGCGTTCTCTTTGGTTGGGTTCCTACGCGTGACGAGGGCGGCGACCCCAGCTCTTACCTATGGGGTGGCACCTTTATGCCCCTCGAGATCGTTCAGCGTGCCGACGGAACGCTCGGCACCAAGCTCCCCGACAGCATGCTTGGCGCCTTTGGCGAGGCTAAGGCAGTCGAGACCTTTGAGCTTTCCTGCGAGTCGGGCAAGGTCGAGCAGGTGCTCGCCGCGGATGCCGGCTCCACCTACTTGCTCGATGCCGACATTGAGCTCGGCGGTAACGCTGCCGGCTTCTCGGTCAAGTTCGCCGAGGACGCCGAGACCGGTCTTGCCTATGAGTTCCGCGCCAACCTGCGCGAGGGCAAGCTCGAGTTCACGCCGGCTCCCCAGTACCCGTGGTTCCAGGTCAACAACATGGGCCTCGAGCGTCCGTTGTTCTTTAAGGGCGAGGGCACTCACCATGTGCGTCTGGTCGTCGACGACGACATCGCGACCATCTTTGTCGATGATGTTGCGCTCAACGCTCGCTTCTGCAACAAGCAGGGCCAGGGTGTGGCGCTTACCGTCACCGACGGTGCGCTCAAGTGCGCAAACGCAACGATCGCGTCTCTGTAGCGGCAACGAACCGTTTTATGATTTAGAAAAGGAATGGAGAGGAACATGGACTACAAGGCAGTGTCCCAGCAAGTCGTCGACAACGTCGGCGGACTGGAGAACATCGAGGGCGCCACGCATTGCGTGACCCGTCTGCGTCTGGTGCTCAAGGATACGAGCAAATACAACAAGGCCGAGCTCGAGAACATCGATGGCGTCAAGGGCGTGCTGTACAACAGCGGCCAGCTCATGATCATCTTCGGTACCGGTACCGTCAACAAGGTTTACGATGAGTTTATGGCTCTGACGGGCGTTAAGGAGATCAGTGCTTCCGAGGTCAAGGGCGCCGAGGCAGACAAGAAGGGCAAGTTCTTCTCGGTCCTCAAGGTATTCTCGGACATCTTTATCCCCATCATTCCCGCCTTCGTCGGTGCGGCCATCATCATCGGCCTTAAGTCGCTGATTGTTGCCAACGGCCTCTTCGGTATGGAAGGCAGCCTCGCTGATCACAGTGAGTTCCTCAAGAATCTTGCAAGCTTCTTCGCTATCATCGCTACCACCTTCGACTACCTGCCTGTTCTTGTGATGTACAGCGCGGTTAAGCGTTTTGGCGGTAACCCGATTCTGGGTATCCTCGTCGGTATCGTCATGGTTCACCCGAACCTTATGAACCGCAACGCGTTCGTTATGGATCCGTCGGGTGCTGATTATTGGAACTTCGGTCCGTTATCCATTCCCATGGTTGCTTTCCAGGGCGGTGTGTTCCCCGCAATCCTGACTGCCTGGTTTATGGCCAAGGTCGAGAAGATTGCCCAGAAGTACATCCCCGAGGTCGTTTCGTTCGTCTTTGTCCCGACCGTTACCCTGATTCTTGCTAACGTTGCCCTGTTCACCGTGTTCGGCCCGCTCGGCAACCTGATCGGTGACGTCCTCGCCGGCGTAATCGATATCCTGTACAACAGGATGGGCGTCTTTGGTGCCTTTGTCTTCGCCGCGTTCCTGCAGCCGCTCGTCGTTACCGGTACGCATCAGTTCATCCAGGGTATCGAGGCCAACCTCGTTGCCACGACCGGCTTCAACTACATCCAGGCCATCTGGTCGGTTTCCATCATCGCCCAGGGCGGCGGCGCCATCGGCATGTACCTCATTCACAAGAAGCATTCCAAAGAGCGCAACATCTGCATGTCTTCCTTTATCCCGACGCTGGTCGGTATCTCCGAGCCCGCTATCTTTGCTGCAAACATGCGCTATTCGATCATTCCGTTCATCTGCGCATGCATCGGTGCAGGCTGCGGCGGTGCCTTCGTCAAGCTCTTTGAGGTGCGCGCTATCGGTCAGGGTCTGACCGGCGTGCTTGGCCTGCTCATCGTCACGCCCGAGACCCTCGTGTGGTATGTGGCTGGCAATCTCATCGCCTTTATCGTGCCGATCGTGTTGATCTTTGCCTACAACAAGGCAAAGGGCGTGCCGACCACCGATGAAGAGGGCGCTGGCGCTGGCTTCGACGTTAGCTTCTAGTTGAGCCGTTCAGTGTAATCTGAGGATAAGTTCATTTGAGGAAGGGCGTTCGACTCGTGTGAGTCGAGCGTCCTTCCCCATAGACGAGAAAGTCAACGGCGATGTTAAATCAAAAAAACAAGGTGACACGCGCGGACTATGAGCAGTGGCGTGCCGGACAGGATGAGACGGCGGCTCGCATCGCGTCCGACCCCGATAGGCTTCTGTTCCATGTGGAGCCTGAGCTTGGCTGGCTCAACGACCCCAACGGTTTGGTTCAGATTGGTGATACGTATCACATCTATCATCAATACGATCCTTTCGATGCTGCGCATGGCGGTCCAGTGCTTTGGAACCATCTGACGACAAAGGATTTTGTGACGTACGAGAATCACGGCCCCGTGCTGTTCCCCGATTCCGATTTGGATTCGAGCGGAGCGTATTCTGGTTCTGCCTTTGTACGTGATGGCAAGATTCACTACTTCTATACCGGCAACGTCAAGCATTTTGACCGCGATGATTACGACTACGTGTTGACGGGCCGTGAGCAAAACCAGATCCATATGGTTACCGATAACCCCGACGAGCTGGGCGAGAAGCAGCTGGCCATCGGCCCGCTCGATTATCCTAGCGACATTGGCACACATGTGCGCGATCCCAAGGTTCTTGAGCACAATGGCGTGTACTACATGGTGCTGGGCGCGCGCACGAAAGATGACCGTGGATGCGTGCTCGTGTTCACGTCGTGCGATCTGGAATCTTGGGCGTATGCGACGCGCATTGAGCTGGACGAGAAGTTTGGCTTTATGTGGGAGTGCCCCGACCTGTTTGAGCTGGATGGCGAGCTCGTGCTCGTCTGCTGTCCACAGGGTGTGCCCGCCGAGGGCTGGCGTTACCACAATCCGCACCAGTGCGTGTGGTTCCGCATCGAGGCCGATTGGGATGCCCGGAGTTTTAAGATTGCCGACCAGGGCATGCCGCCGATGGTTGATGCGGGCTTCGACTTCTATGCCCCGCAATCTTTTGAGGACGCCGCCGGGCGACGCTTGATGATCGGCTGGGTGGGCTGCCCCGATGCAACGGTGAAAAACCCAACGGTCGAGCGCGGATGGCAGTGCGCGCTGACGGTGCCGCGCCAACTGAGCATGCACAACGGCAAACTCTGCCAGTGGCCTGCCCGTGAGCTCGAAAAGCTGCGCGGTGCGGGCGTGCACGTTCATGCCGGTGAGGGCGCCGCGGAGCCCGGTCGTCTATTTGATGCCGTCGTCTCCTGCTCGGAAGTGAAGACCGTCGAGCTTAGGATCCGTGAGGGCGTTACCGTGCGCTATGCGGATGGCATGCTTACGCTCGACATGGACGATGAGGGCTACGGACGTGACGTAAGGTCGGTTGAGGTCGATGAGCTGCGTGATTTGCGCGTGCTATCGGACACGACCCTGGTTGAGATTTTTGCCAACGGTGGAGAGGCTGCGCTCACAAGCCGTACGTATTCGCCTGCGGTATCCACGATGGAGCTGCATGCCGAGGGTTCGGCCGAGATGGAGATCTATCGACTGGCTCAGTAGGCTGCAGGAGGCAACTAGTGCGCATGTCGGCTACCGTTTATCTCATATAGCGACCGTTTGCGGAGTAAGTAACAGATTTTTCTGAACCGTGTAAAATCTCTCGCAAGCACGGAATGTTTCAGGGAGACGCTGTCCTTTGTTATAGGCGAAGGGCGGCGTCTTTCTGGCGCTTATATGCCGTTGCACAACAGTGCGGCAGCAGCGTGTCGAACAGTGAACATGACAACGACGAGATGGGTCGTGATAATAATGGGCAAGTACGTAATCGTGGTTGAGTCTGGTTCGGATGTGACGCCGGAGCTTTGTGAGCGCTACGGTATCGTGCGCGTGCCCATGCACGTCACGATGGGCGATGAGACGGTTGAGGACGGCTCAATCGATCCGCTCGAGATCTATTCGCGCTGCAATGAGTTTGGCGTGATGCCCAAGACCAGTGGCTGCGCGCCTGCGGATTTTGCTCACGTGTACGACCGCATTCACGCTGAGCGGCCCGACGCGACCATTTTGCATCTCGCGTATTCCGAAGTCACGACCTGCTCACATCAGTCCTCCAAGATTGCAGCTAAGGGGCGCGACTACGTGTTCTCCATGGATACGCGTTTTGTCTCGGTGGGCCAGTCGCTCGTTGCCGTCGAGACCGCTAAGTATATTGAAGCCCATCCAGATGCCACCGTCGACGAAATCTTTGCATTTACGAATTCCGTCATGGACCGTGTACTGCTGGGCTTTGTTCCTACCGACCTTGCCTTTCTTAAGGCAGGTGGTCGCTTGTCCAACGTCGCGTTCCTAGGCGCCCATCTGCTCAAGATTAAGCCCTGCATTGAGGTAACGGGCGGCAAGTTCGTAGCGACCAAGAAGTTCCGCGGCTCTATGCTCAAGTGCGCCCGCGCCTTTATCGACCACATGGTTGCGAAGGGCGAGATTGACTACTCGCACATTGGCCTGGCGTATTCGGTAGGCCTTTCCCAGGAGCTGCGCGACGACATGGAAGTCTATGCGCACGACCTGGGCTTTAAGGACGTTACCTGGACTCAGGTCGGCGGGGTCATTTCGAGCCATTGCGGCCCGACCGCCTTCGGTGCGGTGCTCACGCTTAAAGCGTAAGGCCTAGCGTCTATCGATTTCTATTGCCTCGGCGGCGGGCGGGTTGCGATAACCTTCCCGCCGCTCTTGCGTGGGGCCAAATAGAACAACCCAATTGACTGCTAAACCGTTTCGCCATCATGCATATGGGCTAGAATGACTCTGGCATTTATGTAGCTAAAACCAATGAGAGGCGAGGTAGCGGGAATGGCTGAGATGACGCTCGAGGGTGTGGACGCTCGTCCCGAGGACTCTGCGTTTGCCCTGGGCCGCGTACATTCGATTGAGACGATGGGAACGGTCGATGGACCCGGCATCCGCTTTGTGGTGTTTGTTCAGGGCTGCCCCATGCGCTGTGCGTATTGCCACAACCCCGATACCTGGTCGGTTAACGGCGGCACCATGGTGACCGTCGAGCACCTGATGGACGAGTTCCAGAGCAACCATGAGTTTTACCGCAGCGGTGGTATTACGGTATCCGGCGGCGAGCCGCTCCTGCAGCCTGAGTTTTTGGCTGATCTATTCCTTGCAATGCACAACAACCCCGATGGTCGCGTGCATACCTGCCTTGACAGCTGCGGGTATGCGTTTGACCCCAACCACTCTGAGAAGTTCGATGCCGTTCTCAACGAGACCGACATGGTGCTGCTCGACATTAAACACGCCGATCCCGTCGAGCATAAAAAGCTGACCGGTTGCGATCCCGCACGTATTCTGGCGTTTGGTGATGAGCTCGCGCGTCGCAAGATTAAGGTTGTTATCCGCCACGTGGTAGTGCCGGGTATTACCGATACGGTGGAGGAGTGCGAGGCACTCGGTCGCTTGATTGCCCCGTGGCATAACGTGGTCGGCCTGGAAATGCTGCCGTATCACACGATGGGTGTCGTCAAGTACGAGCAACTGGGCATTCCCTATAAGCTCGAGGGCGTGCCCCAGATGGATACCGCGCGCATGCCCGAGCTGCGCAACGCCGTCATGACGGGCATGAAAAAGCGCCGCGCGGAACTCAAAAACGCCATCGGCTAGCGAGCCATTTTCGCTCCCTAAGGGCACTCATTGGGGACAGACTTAAATGAGTGCCCCTGGGCACCAAGTTGATTGCCAAAGAGCTCCGTCAAGTTGCGGTGGAATAGTTCTTGTTTTTCGGCTTATGCCGCCCAAATAGGAACTATTCCACCGCAACTGCGTTTTGGGCGGAGATGCGCAACAGAATCGTGGCATTTGGATAAATACGCTTGTGGTTTCTTTAAAGACACCTTAAACGCCGCTGAATATCTTTGGAAAGAAATGCCTGCTCGGTATTATGCTGCTCGTATATGAACGGTAGCAGTCAGGAGACCACGTGCGAAACAACGCATCGCGGGACGAGTATGTGCCGCAGCATAGCAGCAGATATGAGACGAAGGGCACGTCTTCGCGTGGCCTTGCCGACGCTCGCATCCGCGTGACGAAGATTGCCGCCATTGGGATGTTAACGTTGGCGGTTATTATCCTCGGAATTACCGCCAAAACCTACGCGTCGGAGCGAATGGCACACTCAGATGCGTCAACGGTACAGACGCAAAACAAAAAGGGCTCTGAATCTAAAGCCACCGCAAGCCAAACCCTGTCGACAGCGAGCCTCAAGACGAGGCTTTCGAAGGCGGACTTTAACGATATTCCCTCAGGCGATACCGTGCAGACCTTCTCACTGGTTGATGGCCAGATCCCCGCCCTGGAGGATGAGAGCCTCGCCGCGCTCCAAGATGCCCTTGATCAGGCCCAGGAATTGGGCGATGTGGGCGTGGTGTTCTACGACCTGTCAAGTGGCAAGGGCGTGACGTATAACGCCGATGTCGAGGTTTACGGTGCGAGTGGCTACAAGGCACTCTATGCGTTGTACATCTGCGAATCTCTGGTCGAGACGGGGCAGGTCTCACTCGATGATTCCCTTGGCACCTATGGTGGCTACAACATGGGCTGGCAGGCGGTGCGCGACCTGATCGAGGCCGCGGTCGTTAATTCGGACAACGATTCGTTTATTGCGTTACGTGCGGCGTTTGATCGTGTCGGTTACGAGGATTGGATTGCCGCACTCGGCGTCGAAGACGAGGTCGCACTCGATCCGATGAGTGATTTTCCCACTTATTGCCCGCGCACCTCGGCCAAGTTGTGGCGCGAGATGAGCGAGTATCTGAGCCATGATACCGAGACGTCGCAATGGCTGTCGGGCCTTCTGGCCTCTACGGCCCGATCGTTTATTCGTGATGGCATTGCGGACGACCAAGCCTTGGTGCGCAATAAGGCAGGCTGGATTAGCGAGGATGGTTGCTTTTCGACATGCGATGCGGGCCTTATCGACATCGATGGCCGTACCTATGTCATGAGCATCATGACATCGATGCCGTGGAGCGACCGCTCGAGCGAGGTTACGGCTGCGATTGCAAAGGCTCTGTTTGATACGCGAGCTGCACTGGCCTAGCGTGTTCGTTTGACGAGGTCAAACAAAATGCTGGTACCATACCGTGGTTGAGAATTTCGTATAGGTTTGGGGAATGGCATGGCTACCATCGCGATTATCGGTGCACTCGAAAAAGAGATCATGCAGATTAAGGAAGAGCTGAGCGACGTTTGCGAGGCACAGGAGGCAGGCTTGACCGTTGTGAGCGGTGAGTTCGACGGCCTGACGCTTGTCGCCACAACGGCGGGCATGGGCACGGTGAACGCCGCTGCTGCGACGCAGCACCTCATTAGCAAGTATGCTCCACAGGCAGTTGTGCTTTCGGGTATCGCAGGTGGCCTGAACCCCAAGCTCCATATCGACGACGTGGTTATCGGCAAATGCCTACGCTATCTGGATACCGATACCGCGCTTATCGCCGAGTCTGCACCGGGGCTCGAGGAGTTTGGCTCGACGCCTGCGCTGGTCGATATTGCTGCCGATGTGCTTGCTGAGCGTGGCTTTGTCAACGCCTCGACAAATGCAGCCGCCTCGAACGAGGGCGCAAAGCAGTTCCTGGTCGGTACGATTGCCACGGGCAACCGTTTTGTGACGGGCGCTGCCATGCGCACCGACGCTATCGAGGCGACGCATGCCGATTGTGTCGGCATGGAGGGCGCGGCGATTGCCCATGTCGCAACTAAAAATGGTGTCGATTGCCTGGTGTTGCGCGCTATCAGCGATAATTGTGACGAGGCGTACGATGCGATTTGCGACCGCGAGTTCGACCTGTTTGAGTATGCCCGTACCGCGAGTGGCATCACGCTCGATATCGTTCGCCGTATCGCTGCTATTTATTAGCGCGCTCTTTTGTAAGAACCTACGACCAAGGAGTGTCCATGGCCGATTCCATTAACTACCAGCTTGCCAAGTTCGTTGCCAGCTATGGCAAGGTTTCGCAGATTCCCGAGTCCACCTGCCCCGAGGTGAGCTTCGTCGGCCGCTCCAACGTGGGCAAGTCGTCGATCATGAACAAGCTTTTTGGCCGCAAGAACCTCGTCAAGGTTTCGAGCACGCCGGGCAAGACGAGCAACATCAACTTCTTCGAGGCCGACGACGTGCACTTCGTCGACCTGCCGGGCTATGGTTTCGCCCGTCGTTCCAAGGCCGAGCGTGACCGCTGGGCAGAACTTATCGGCGACTTCTTCGACTCGGAGCGCAGCTTTAACCTGGTCGTGTCGCTGGTGGATATTCGTCACGACCCGAGCAAACTCGACCATGACATGATCGACTACCTGCAGGGCAACGAGTTCAACTTTATCGTCTGCCTCACCAAGGCCGACAAGCTCAGCCGCACCCAGCAGGCCCGCCAGGCAGCAGCCATCAAAAAGCAGCTCAACGTGCCGGCCGAGAACGTGATCATCACAAGCTCCCAGACCGGCACCGGCATCGACGAACTCAAAAAGCGCATCGCCGAGGCCTGCCTCTAATCAGGTTTTAGCCCGTTAAAAGCTCTTATCTATATCAGGGATTTAATGGCGGGGAAGGTTGATTAAATGATCCAAGAGTTAACGGATTGTGGACCGAGTAGAACTTATCCCGTCTATTATCTTGAAGACGCAATGAACAATCTCGGCGACTGCTTTGACTATGCCGTAAACGACTATGGTGCAGAAGGATCAGAAGTTGCGGAGCTCTTTTGCCTAAGTGGCGTAGCTCGTGAATTTGAGCGCGGAAACGCATGGGTCGTATCGGGAAAATCGGGTGTTGAGCTATTCGCGCTCATTGCCGAAAGGGCTGGTTACCAAGTAGGCTCGATGCCAGATCGTACCTATCGATTTGAGAAGACGCCGGAATACTGGACGGGCTGGATATTGGCGTATCTACAGTGGCGTCTTGGAGAGTCTTTTGAAGATCTGCTGCATGTTGCTCCGTTTGATACGCTGCACAGCCTGTACTATCCCTGGCACGAAGCCTCGGAGGAACGCGTGGCGAGTCTTGTTTGCGATATAGCGAAGAAAACACCTCGTCAAACCAAACTGGCGCTAGCAAGGAAGAGGCTTAAGAAAACCCAGCAAGACCTGGCATACGAATCGGGCGTATCACTCCGCTCAATCCAAATGTACGAACAGCGCCAACGAAACATCAACGAAGCCTCAGTAACAACCGTAAGAGCTATAGCAAAAGCCCTCCACTGCAATATCGAAGACCTCCTAGAACCAGTTTTCGAATACAAAGAAACCAGCGCAGCGTAACCCAATATATTGCCAAGGTTTATATCTAGTAAGCGCTCCTTACCAGCAAGAGTCCCTACCAATAGAAAGCGGCTTAAAGGGCCGAAATCGTATGAATGGCATTGCGACTTCCAAATGGGTGACTGCTGCTTAAAAAGCTATAGAAATAGGGGCCGATTTAACGGCCCCAAGCATCGCATAAATGGCATATACGTTTTATCAACTATTTCTTGTTATTAACCCATTTGCAGATACGCCAAATAAGCACTCCGATGAGAATCCAAACGAGAGCGATCATAATGTCTGAGCGTGCAGGAATTGGGATCATTGAACTTCCTCAATTGATGTGAGTCTAGTTTGCATAGGTGTGGAGCGTGCTGCCTTCCATGGTCGCTTGCAACACGGCGACGCTGGACGCAACCCCCATCGATTCATAATTGAGTCGATATGTCGCCTGCTTAGAGTTCCATTTAAAGGACTCGTTTGTTACCGTGCAACCGAAAGTCGAATAGTTTTGTCCCCAAGCGCTGGTAATGAGCGAGTTCGCTATCTTGATCTTGAATTCGCGATAAATAAAAGGACTGTTGTAATAGATAGTCCAAGTTCCAGATGCATTGTTGTAGTAACTGTCCCATATCAGGCTGGGCTCATTAGTTTTTTTAATTCCTATTACTGCAACGGTCCCATCCTTAAGCTTGATTTGATGAGACTGCTCGGGACCTTTCGTTAAATCAAAATCTTGGGTTGCGCCAGAAATTGCGACAGCATCGCTTTCTGCAGCATAAGCAGTCGAAGGGCTAAACGAGAAACATATCGGTAATATCAAAAGTATCGAGAGGAAAAACGAAGCTTGGAGTGTGCGTAACACTTTGACCACCTCCATACTGCGATGCCTAGTTAAATAGTAGCATAGATAAACAGTTGATTATGTAACCTAAAAAGCCCCTATCTGCCCGGCGCCCCTTCAAAGCGTGGGTCCCTGTAGACATCCTCAGCAAGGTAAACGCAGGGATGGTCGGGGTGTTCCCCTCAAAATTATTCCGCAGCGCGAAGGCCTCTCGTCCGCTGCTCCGAAGGAACGCAAGATTAAATCAGCGAATGCGATATCCTGTCGAGGCTGCGCAGGCCCCCTTGGGGCTTCCCCTGAAAACAATCCGCAGATCGAATTGCCCCGTCGCGCGAAGCGCACGACGGGGCAATTCATGATCGAGGACGTTTTCAGGGGAAGCCCCAAGGGGACCGGTGAGAGCAGTGAGGCAGGACGCTACAGGTATTCGATCTGGGCGCCTTCCGTGTCGCACGTCAGAATGTGCGTGTCACACTTGGGGAACTGCTCGCGCAGCTTGACCTGTAGGAACTTTGCCACGATGGTGTCGTCAGTCACGGCCATGAGGGTCGAGCCCGAACCACTGATCCAGATGGTCTTTGCGCCTCCGTTAAGGCAGGTGTCGCGCACGGCGTTGTAGTCGGGGATGAGGCGGCGGCGATAAGGCTCCTGGATGCGGTCGTCGTTGGCGGCGGCAATCAGGTCGAGGTCACCAGTCTCCAGGCCGCGCGTCATGCCGGCGATGCGGCCCATTTGCCATACGGCGGTGGAGAGTGGAATCTCCTGCGGCACAACCTTGCGCGCCTCGCTCGTATGCACCTCGTAGGGCGGAATCACGGTAATAAAACGCAGGCGATCGCTTACCTCGTATCGCAGGCACTGGGGGAGCGAATCAGTCGGCGTAAAGGAACAGACGGCACCGCCCAGGATGGCAGGGGCGACGTTATCGGGATGGCCCTCGACCTCGGTGGCGATGCGGACGAGCTCGGCGCGGTCGACGGTGTGGCCTGTCAGCGCGGCAGCAGCCATGATGCCGGCGACGACGCAGGTGGAGCTGGAACCCAGGCCGCGGGCGACGGGCACGTCGGTCTGAATGTCGATAGCAACGGGAAAAGCCGGCTCGCCCCAGGCGGCCAGAGCGTCGACAAAGCTCACATAGACCAGGTTATTCTCGTTTTGGAACTCTTCGGGGCAGCCCGTGATGGTGAGCTTGTCGGCGCGCTCGAAGGTGAAGTGCGAGTAGAGGCTGACGGCCATGCCGAGGGTGTCGTAGCCGATGCCTAGGTTGGCGCTGGTTGCTGGGACGGTGATTTTGATCATGTGGGTCCTCCTGGGCGGGTCTGGCCGTTTAGTTCGCTGCTCGGGCAGTCCTGGCTCGCTCGGAAAGCACATTAAGTGCTTTCCGGCTCGTGCGGAACTCGCGACGAACTAAACGGCCAGACCCGCTCGCATGCTCGTCATCATCCCGAAAGCTAAATAAAAAGAAGGTGCGCCGGCTTTCGCCGGCGCTTAATAAGGGATCTAGTTGGTGCTCATTCGTTTTGCTGCAGACTCGACGTAGCTTGCCATCTCATCGACGTCGCAGACGTCTTCGAAACGGACGGGCTTGGACTCGAGCTCGGCGAGCTGGGTCGGGGCGACCGTGTTGGTGGCCTGCTCGAGTACACGCATAGCCTCAAAATCATCCTCGGGAACGTCGAGGCCCAGGGCGTCGCAGCAGGCGCGCGGGAACTTGTAGGGGCTGGCGGTCGAAAGCAGCACGCGGGCCTTGGCGCCCTCGGCGGGAGCGACCTGCTCAAAGACGTGATAACCACAAGCGGTGTGCGGGTCGATTACGTAGCCGTTCGCATCCCAGCAGCTCTTGATGGCAGTGCGGACCTCGTCCTCGCTGGCCCAGCCGCAGCCAAAGACGCTCTGAATCTTGGCCAGCAGCTCGGCGGGCACCTCGTAGCGACCCGTCTGCGCCAGCTGCTCCATAAGGCCGGCAACGAGCTCGCAGTCGCCATCGGACAGGAAGTACAGCATGCGCTCCAGGTTGGAGCTGATGAGGATGTCCATCGACGGCGAGATGGTCGTGAAGAACGGGCGGTTGCGGTCGTAGACGCCGGTGGTCAAGAAGTCGGCAAGGACGTTGTTCTTGTCGCTTGCCACGACGAGCTTGGCGACGGGCAGACCCATGCGCTTGGCATAGTAGCCGGCCAGGATATCGCCAAAGTTACCGGTCGGCACGCAGAACTCAACGGCGTCGCCAGCGGTAATGGCGCCAGCGCGCAGCAGTTGCGCATAGGCGGCAAAGTAATAGACGACCTGGGGCACCAGGCGGCCGACGTTGATGGAGTTGGCGCTCGAAAGCACGGTGCCGGCAGCCTCCAGGCGCTCGGCAAGCTCCTTATCGGCAAAGATGCGCTTGACGGCGCTCTGGGCGTCGTCAAAGTTGCCGCGGATGCCGCAGACGGCGACGTTGTCGCCCTCCTGCGTGGACATCTGCAGGTTCTGGACGCGGCTGACCTTGCCCTCGGGATAAAAGACGGTGATGCCCGTGCCCGGAGCGTCGGCAAAACCGGCGAGTGCGGCCTTGCCCGTGTCGCCCGACGTGGCGGTGACGATCATGATGCGCTCGGCGCCGCCGTCCTTGGCGGAAGTGCGGGCCATCAGACGGGGGAGCATCTGCAGGGCGACGTCCTTGAAGGCGCTCGTGGGGCCGCCAAAGAGCTCCATCACATAGGTCTGAGGGGCGTCAGCGCCCGGCGCAGCGTCGAGTTTGACGAGCGGCGTAACCTCTTCACTCGCGAACGTGCCGCGGTATGCCTCGTCGACACACGCCGAAATTTCTTCGGCCGTGTAATCATTCAGTAACATTCCCAACACATCTTGAGCGATTTCAAAGTACGATTTATCTGCAAGCGAGCTGATATCGACCTGCTGGGTGCCGAGCTCGTCCGAGACAAACAAACCCCCGTCGGGAGCGATGCCGGTGCGGATTGCCACCTTACTTGAGCACGATAAAGTGCGTCCTCGTGTACTATGATAAGTTCCCATATAACACTGCTCCTCGGATGCCTTGGTCCCAATCGGTGAAACCATGGTATCAGAGCGCGCAAAACAGGTTTGCAGAGGCTTTTAGAAAGGTAACCTCAAGCCCATGATTAAGATTGCCAAGTTTGGCGGCTCGTCGGTCGCCGACGCCGAACACTTTAAGAAGATCAAGGCCATCGTCGATGCCGACCCTGCCCGCCGTTTTGTGGTGGTTTCCGCCTGCGGCCGCCGCTTTAAGGGCGACACCAAGGTGACCGACCTGCTCTACCTGGTTAACGCGCACGTTAAGTATCACGTGTCGTGCGAGGAACTGCTCGAGGACATTGGCCAGCGCTATTTTGATATCGCTGACGAGCTGGAGCTCACCTATCCCATCCGCGAGGAGTTCGCGGCCTTTGCCGCGCGCGCCCGCTCGGGCGGTTACTCTACCGAGGAGCTCGTGAGCCGCGGCGAGTACTTCACCGCTCGCTTGATGGCCGAGTACCTGGGCCTGCCGTTCCTGGACGCCGCGACGGTTGTGGCGTTCCATCACGACGGTACGCTCAGCATGAATCGCACCTCCGAGCTGGTGCAGGAGTACGGCCAGCAGGGCGGCTTTGTTATGCCCGGTTTCTACGGCGCGACGCGAGAGGGCCAGATCAAGCTGCTCGACCGTGGCGGCGGCGATATCTCGGGCTCGATTCTGGCCAAGTGCCTGGGCGCCGATCTGTACGAGAACTGGACCGACGTCTCGGGTTTCTATTCTGCCGATCCGCGTATTGTTCCCGAGGCTCAGCCCATCGCCCGCGTTACCTACGAGGAACTGCGCGAGCTTTCGTACATGGGTGCGAGCGTCCTGCACGAGGAGGCCGTGTTCCCCGTGCGCGAGGCTGGTATTCCGCTGGTCATCAAGAACACCAATGCGCCGCAGGACCCCGGCACCATCATTAGCGAGACGGCTGACGAGGGTGAGGCGGAGCCCATCATTACCGGCGTGACCGGCAAGCGCGGTTTTGTTGCCATCAACGTCGCCCGCGACCGTACCAAGCCCCGCGTTGGCTTTATGCGCCGTGCGCTTTCGGTGTTCGAACGCTATGACGTTTCCGTCGAGCACATGCCCACCGGTGTCGATCGCTTTGGCGCCGTGGTGCAGGAGCAGGATGTGCACGACTCGCTGTACTCGCTCGTGGGCGACATCCAGCAGGAGGTCGAGCCGCTCGAGATCGAGGTTGTCGAGGGCTTGGCGCTCATCGCGACCGTCGGCCGTAACCTGCGCGGCCGCGCAGGTATCTCGGGCCATCTGTTTGGCATGCTTGGTCAGGCCGGCGTGAGCGTGCGCATGATTTCGCAGAGCTGCGACGAGATCAACATCATTATCGGTGTCGAGGAGAAGGACTTCGACCTGGCGATTCGGACCATTTACCGTGCCTTCTCCGATGAGAACGGCATTGTGAAGGTCTCCGACCTGGAGGCTTCCGCGCCGGTCGATCCCGCTCTGGCTGCGCTCCACAAGTAGCTGCTATCTCGCTAGATTTTTGGGACTCGCCTCAAAAATCTACGGCGGGGCGTTTCGTTTCGGTTTCGTTTCGACGGGGCGGGTTTCGTGCCTGCCCCGTTCTTGTATACACTGGCAACAATAATCGGCCTGCTCGGCGTGCGGGCAAAAGCCACAACCTTTAAAGGGGGAAGCATGAAACAGTACACGGTTGCTATTTTGGGCGCGACGGGAGCCGTGGGCACCCAGATGCTTGAGTGCCTCAACGAGCAGGAGTTTCCGGTCGGTAAGCTCAAGCTGCTGGCGAGTGCGCGTTCCGCGGGCAAGACCGTTGAGTTCCGCGGCGAGCAGATCGTGATCGAAGAGGCTTGCCCCGAGGCCTTTGAGGGCTGTGATATTGTGCTCGGAGCCGCCGGCGACGATATCGCGAAGGAACTGCTGCCCGAGGCCGTCAAGCGCGGTGCCGTCGTGGTCGACAACAGCCATGCCTTCCGCATGGATCCCGAGGTGCCGCTGGTCGTGCCCGAGATCAATGCCGACGATATCAAGTGGCATCACGGCCTTATCGCCAATCCCAACTGCGCGACCATCATCGGCCTGGTTCCCACGTGGCCGCTGCATCAGCTCGCCGGCGTGAAGCGCATGATCGTCTCGACGTACCAGGCGGCTTCGGGTGCTGGCGCTCCCGGTATGGCCGAGCTCGAGGCTCAGCTGGCCGCCCTGGGCCGTGGCGAGGAGATTCCCGAGCCGCGCGCATTTGCCGCCCAGCTCGCGAGCAACCTGATTCCGCAAATTGGCGGCGTCAAGGAGGAGGGCTTTACCTCCGAGGAGATGAAGTTGCAAAACGAGGGCCGCAAGATCATGCACCTGCCCGAGCTGCGCGTGAACTGCACCTGCGTGCGCGTGCCCGTGCTGCGTTCGCACTCCGAGAGCATTACGCTCGAGTTTGAGCGCGATATTACGGTCGAGGAGGCTCGTGCTGCGCTGGCTGCCGCTCCCGGCGTCAAGCTGGTTGACGATATGGCTGCCGAGGATGCACACGACCGCTTCCCCATGCCGATGGATACGTCCGACCAGGACCTGATTTGGGTCGGTCGCGTGCGCCGCGACATCTCGAACCCCGAGGCTGCGCGCGGCATCACCTTCTGGTGCTGCGGCGACCAAATCCGTAAGGGCGCGGCAACCAACGCCGTCCAGATCGCTAAGCTGCTCTGCGAGTAGTGTGACCTGTCCGGCGGTGGCCGGGCTTGGTTTTCAGAACGTCCTCGACCATGTGTGGCGCCTTGTCCTGCTCCTTCGGAGCCGCGGACAAGGCGCCACACTGGTCTGCGGAGTGTTCTGAAAACCAAGCCCGGCCCCCGCCTGCGGTGACGCTGCTGCGAGCGGCCTGCGATGGGGCCGTTGTTGGTTGGGGCCGCTGGGCTGATGGGGAGCACGTGGCCGTTGCGGGCCCTGATCCCGGCAGCGGCCTCGGCGCTTCGCGCCTGCCGCCTTGGGGGACTGTGGAGCGCGGCCGGCAGCTGCGGCGCGTTCGCGCCTGCTGCCTTAGGTGACTTTGGGATCGTGCGGCAGCGGCGGCGCTGTCGCGCCTGCTGCCTAAGGTGACTTTGGGGTCGATTGGGGTTGTCTGCACAATTCGCGGTATTATGGTGCGGAGTTTTGAAAGGAGCCGCTGGTGGTCACGACGACGTTTGCTTCGCCTTTGGGCGAAATCCTGCTTGCCGCTGATGGCCGCGGTTTGACGGGGCTTTGGTTTGAGGGACAGGAGCACTTTGGCTCTACGTTGCTCAAAGAGGATGTGGAGCATGTCGAAGGTGCCGATGCGGTTTCCGGAGCTGGGGGAATGTCTTCGGTGAATCCAGCGAATGGCGCTGCCTCTTCGGTGCTTGAGCGTTCTTGGGCGTGGCTGAATGCTTATTTTGCGGGGCAGGAGCCTCGGTTTACGCCGCCGTTGCATATGATTGGTACGGCGTTTCAGCGCGAGGTTTGGTTTGAGCTGCTTTCTATCCCGCGTGGCGAGGTCGCTACGTATGGCGAGATCGCCCAGCGTGTTGCGGCTCGACATCGTGTACCGGGAAACGAAGCACCTGTTGTGTCTCCCCGTGCCGTGGGGGCTGCGGTCGCGCGGAATCCCATTTCGATCATTGTGCCGTGCCATCGCGTGGTTGCCGCCGACGGCTCGCTTAACGGATATGCCGGCGGCCTCGACCGTAAGGAGTGGCTGCTGCGGCTTGAGGGCGCGTACGAGGAATAACGCCAGGGCACTTTGCATGACGAAGGCGCCGCGAAGGGACGAGTCGCTGTCCTTTCGCGACCGGCATGTGTCCAAGCGCTCGGCATCTGCGCCTTAAGTTTGGTTAAGCCAAATCCTGCGTATTTGAAAACGCGCAGGTTGAGCAGCTAAGGCTGCGCTAAGACGGCTGGCGGTGCGCTATCATCGGCGGTATCGAAACCTGTAGAGCCGTGCGCCAAAGGAACAACCATGAAGCTGATGCTTGCCGAGGACGAACCCGGCCTCTCCCGCGCCCTCACCGCGATTCTTCAACATAGCGACTACGAGGTCGATACGGCGCTCGACGGTCTGACGGCGTTCGAATATCTGCTCGCCAACGACTATGACGCCGCAATCCTAGATATCATGATGCCCGGCATGGATGGCATCGAGGTGCTCAAACGCACGCGTGAAGCCGGTAAACG
Organism: Collinsella aerofaciens; assembly: GCF_015546965.1. GTDB lineage: Bacteria > Actinomycetota > Coriobacteriia > Coriobacteriales > Coriobacteriaceae > Collinsella > Collinsella aerofaciens_X. The sequence goes on along the minus strand of NZ_JADMUF010000001.1, from coordinate 296,384 downwards.
CCTGCCCATCATCATGCTCACGGCAAAAAGCGAGGTGTCCGATAAGGTCGAGGGTCTGGATGCCGGCGCCAACGATTACCTGACTAAGCCGTTCGCCGCCAAGGAACTGCTCGCTCGCATCCGTGCCATGACGCGTGCCGCGACGGCAATTGACGCCACGACGCTCAGCGTGGGCAACGTGCGCCTCGACACGGCGGCTTGCACGCTTGTGGGTCCCTTGGGCGAGGAACACCTAGCCAATCGTGAGTTTCAGCTTATGGAACTCTTTATGCGCAACGCCGGGACGCGCATGCCCACCGAGCGTCTGATGCTCGAGGTTTGGGGCGAGGACGCGCTCGAAGGTGCCAACGTGGTGTGGGTCTACATCTCATACCTGCGTAAAAAGCTGACGGCGCTTGGTGCCGACGTGGCCATTCGCGCATCGCGCAACCAGGGCTATTCGCTCGAGGTTGTCGAGGAAGGCGAATAAGCGTGAGCGCGAGCGCGTGGTGGAAGCGCATGGCGGCAAAGCTCGGCATGGGCGCGGACTCGGGCAATCCGGGGCGCGCCGATGCTGCCAGTGCAATGGGCCGCCGCCTGCGTCGCAAGTTCATCTTGGTTGCCATGGGTGCCGTGACCGTCGTGCTCACGCTCATCATCGTCGGCATCAACATCGTCAATTATTCGCATGTCTGCAAGATGGCCGATGCTCGCCTGGACTATATCCTGGCGGGCAAGGACGGTATCGATTGGGGAGACGAGCCTAAAGACGATCCCGCTAATGGCAAGGATGCCGGCGATAGTCAGGCGGGCGTTCGCATCAGGCACTTCGAAGGCATGACGGCGGAGTCTCCCTTCGACACGCGCTACTTTACGGTGTCGATTGCCGGCGGGCAGGTGACCGATGTCAACACGGCCCGCATTGCCGCGGTGGGTGCCAAGCGTGCCGCCCGCATCGCTGCAGGACTATATTCCAAGGGCTGGAACTCGGGCTTTTCTGGTAACTACCGCTATACGGTTACGGTTCAGGGCGACGAGACAACCTATGTGTTCGTGGACTGCTCGCGCGAGCTTGCAAGCTTTCATTCGTTTTTGAGCGCGAGCGTGGCAATCAGTTGCATTGGCTGGCTGGCGGTGCTGGCAATTGTGGCGGGTGCCTCGGGCGCGGTGATTCGACCGATGGTCGAGAGCTACAGCAAGCAAAAGCGGTTCATTACCGATGCAAGCCATGAGATCAAGACGCCGCTGGCTGTGATTGATGCCGCGAACGAGGTACAAGAGATTGAAAGCGGCGCGAGCGAGTGGACGCAGAGCATTCACGAGCAGGTCGCGCGGCTGACGGCGCTCACGGAGCGTCTAGTGTTCCTGGCACGTATGGACGAGGGTTCAGCCGGCTTTACCATGGCGGCGATCGATCTTTCGGAGGCCGTGGACAAGGCTGCGGCGCCGTTTGAGTCGGTGGCGGTTTCGCGTGGAAAGCGGCTGTCGACGTCGATTGCGAGTGGCGTGCGGGCCCATGCCGATGCCGCGGCAGTGGCGCAGGTTGTTGAGCTGCTGCTGGACAACGCCACGCGCTATGCGAGCGAGGACAGTGTAATTGAGTTGAGCTTGCGTGCCGTCTCGCGCGGTCAGGGTAAGGGCGTCGCCGAACTTGTCGTATCGAACGCCGTGGACGAGCTGCCCGAAGGCGACCCGGATCGATTGTTCGACCGCTTCTATCGTGCGGACGTGTCGCGCAGCTCCAAGACGGGCGGCTCGGGTGTGGGACTATCCGTTGTGCGTGCTATCGCCGAGGCTCATGGCGGGAGCGCTTCTGTCTGCGGCCACGGCAATCAGATTACCTTCACCGTCCGCTTCTAAAACCTGCCAAAAAGGGACAGGTTTATTTTGGCAGGTTTTATCTGGGGAAACGCCGGCGGGAGAGTGGCCCTCTACGCTCGCTCTTGCAGAGCGTAGATCGACTTGTCCATGTTAAACAGGTAAGCCACGACGCAGACAATAAAGAACATCGGCGGATTGCCAAAGCCAAAGACCTCGCAGCCAATAAGGATGGGCACGAGCAGCGTATTAGTGGCGCTGCCAAAGACGGCGGCATAACCCAGCGCGGCGCAGAGCTCGACGGGCATGCCGAGAATCCCGGCGAGTATGACACCAAGGCTGGCCCCGATGGAGAACAGCGGCGTTACCTCGCCACCCTGATAGCCTGCGGCAAGCGTGGCAATGGTGAGTGCAAATTTGAGCGCCCAGTCCCAGGGCATGATGGTGGCCTTGCCGTCACCGCTGAGCGCTGCCGATATCAGGTTGGTACCAAGTCCGCAATATCGACCCTGCCACAGTGCGAACAGAATCGCCGAAAGCGCGATGCCCATAACGGCGATGCGGGCATAGGGGTTGGGGAGCAGCCGCGCCGCAAGGGTTTTGGCGTGCGCAAGGCACCAGGCAAAGGCGCCGCCCACCATGCCAAACGCGATGCCCAGCGCCGCAAGCCGTCCAAGACCGGGGAGGTCAAGCGCGTATGAGGCGGCAACGGCGACCTGAAACTTTTCGAGTCCCAAGGCGCCGGAGGTCATGCTTGCGGCGAGCGAGGCTGCGAGTGCGGGAAGCAGCACACGGTATTCCAGGCGTCCTGCGACCAGTACCTCGATGGCAAAGACCGTGGCGGCGAAGGGCGTTCGAAAGAGCCCGGCAAAGCCGGCGGCCATGCCAATAAGCAAAAACGTGTTGCCGGGATCTCGGAAGGGTAGGCGTCGGCCAATCCAATGTGAGACGGTTGCACCGATCTGCACGGCCACGCCCTCGCGTCCCGCACTGCCGCCAAAGAGGTGCGTCCCCCACGTGCTCAGCATAATGAGCGGCACCAGGCGCGGAGAGATAGCGTCCTCGCGTCCGTGGCCTACGTCGAACACCAGGCTCATGCCGCGGTCGGTGCCTTTGCCCCAAGTGCGGTAGGCAAACACGATGGCAAGGCCCGCGAGAGCGAGGAAGGGAAGGAGCAGCGTAATGTGCTCATCGCGGAAGGCGCCGATTGTCAGAAGCACGCGACCAAAAAGGGCACAGATGGCGCCAACGATAACGCCGATGGGGATTCCGACGGCACCCATAAGCACGAGGCCACCATAGCTGTTGACCAGTCGCTTAATTCTGCTCGATTCGCCGCTTCCCGACATTTCTCCTCCAAAACAAAAAAGACTCCTGCCGCGGCGCGATGCCTAAGAGGCACCACGTAACAGCAGAAGTCATCAGCAACAAGGCGGTTTAGGGTGACGTTGCAGCTTGGCTGGCGCACCCAGCGGAGACATTCATTCCGCAGCGGCATCATAGCGGTGGGCGAGGTCTGGGTCAATCGCCTTGGACAGCCCTACGCCCGCCTGCGCGACGCGATACCTTCGTTTCCCCATATAAAACCTGCCAAAATGAACCTGTCCCTTTTTGGTCGGTGCGAAATGGGTAATACTAAAGAGTTATCCGACCAGATGGGAACCGATCGATGGCTTATATCGAATTCAAAGACGTCATCAAAGCATACGGCGAGGGCGATGCCCGCATTCATGCACTCGACGGCGCGAGCTTTACCGTTGAGCGTGGCGAGCTCGCCATTATCCTGGGCGCCTCGGGTGCCGGCAAGACCACGGCGCTCAACATCCTGGGCGGCATGGATACGGTAACCTCCGGCACCGTGACGGTGGACGGGCGCGACGTGAGCTCCGCCAACGAGGCTCAGCTCGTGGAATACCGCCGCGCCGATGTCGGCTTTGTCTTCCAGTTCTACAATCTGGTCCCCAACCTGACGGCGCTCGAAAACGTCGAGCTTGCGGCGCAAATCTGCCCCGATTCGCTCGATGCCGAGCAAACGCTTTGCCAGGTTGGCCTGGGCGAGCGCCTGGGCAACTTTCCGGCACAGCTTTCGGGCGGCGAGCAGCAGCGCGTGTCCATTGCCCGCGCACTGGCAAAGAACCCCAAGCTGCTTTTGTGCGACGAGCCCACGGGCGCACTTGACTATAAAACCGGCAAGCAGATCTTGCAGCTGCTACAGGACACTTGCCGCAAGCAGGGCATTACGGTCATCATCATCACCCATAACTCCGCGCTAGCACCCATGGCCGATCGCCTGATCCGCTTTAAGAACGGTCGCGTGGAGAGCGAGACGGTCCAGCAAAATCCCGTGCCGATCGAGACGATCGAGTGGTAGCGCCCATGGACCAGGACCGCCAAAACAGCCTACGCCGCGACGCGCAGAACACGGAGCGCGAGCAGGATTTTACGACCTACCGCACTGCCCAAAGCTCAAACGATATGGTGCCGACGGTTTTTCGCCGTGGCATCTACCGCACAATCCGAGGCAGCCTTAAGCGCTTCCTGTCCATTGTGGTCATCACCGCGCTCGGCGTGAGTGTGATGTGCGGTCTTAAGGCGGGCTGCGAGGATCTGTGCGATTCGGTCGACGCCTACTTTGACCAGCAGAATGTCTACGATATCAACGTCCAGTCGACCTATGGCCTGACCAACGATGATCTCGCCTCCATCCAAGAGGTCGATGGTGTCGAGACGGCCGAGGGCATCTACACCGAGACCGCCTACACCGCCGTGGGTACAACGCGCGAGCGCGTGGTCGTGCAGAGTCTCTCCAAGGAGAACATCGATCAGCCGGTGCTCGTGAACGGCGATTTGCCCGAGAGCGCCGATGAAGTCGCGGTGACTTCGAAGTTCCTGAAGGCATCGGGCAAGAAAATCGGCGATACCGTGAGTTTTGCCGCCAATGACGCAAGCTCGTCGAACCAAAGTGCCAAGGATCAGTTTGCCGCGGGCGATTACACCATTACGGCCGAGGTCCTCGACCCCACTGATGTAAGTTCTGACTCGACAGTCAACGCCTTTCGCGCTGCTTCGGCGGCGGACTATAAGTTCTATGTGAGCGAGGATGCCGCGACATCTTCTTCCTACTCCGCGGTCCACGTGATCGTCGAGGGAGCCAAGAGCCTCAACTCCTATTCGGATTCCTACGCGGCAAAGATCAATGAGGTCAAGGGCAATATCGAGAAGATCCGCGAGGAGCGTGAGAAGGCGCGCGCTCAGGAGTTGACGGTCGACACGCCGGCAAGCTTGGATGCGGCCGAGCGCCAGGCGAATATGCTCTTTGGGATTGAACAGGGCAACATCGATCGTATGGCCGAGGGCAGTGAGGAGCGCGTCCAGGCTCAGGCCGAGTTGGACCAGCGCCGCGCCGCCGCCGACCAACAGTTTGCCGATGCCCGCGCCGAGCTCTCTGACCTGGGCGAATGCACCTGGTACATCCAGGATCGCGGCAATATCGCAAGCTACTCGAGCGTCGAGAGCGATAGCTCGTCAATTGAGGCCATCGCCACGGTGTTCCCGTTCATCTTCTTTATCGTCGCCGTGCTCATCAGCCTCACCACCGCCACGCGTATGGTTGAGGAGGAGCGCACGCTCATCGGCCTGTATAAGGCGCTCGGTTATTCGCGCGGGCGCATCCTGTCCAAATACGTGGACTATGCGCTGTGGGCTTGTCTGATCGGCGGCGTGCTCGGCAACATCATCGGCTTTGTGGGCCTGCCGCTGTTCTTGTTTACGGTGTTCGACGACATGTACTCACTGCCCCAGATGCTGCTTTCGTACGACATCGTGTCCTCAATCGTTTCTGTGGCGCTGTTTGCTGTGGGCGTGGTGGGCGCCACGATTATCGCCTGCCGCCACGAGATGGCCGAGACGCCGGCTTCGCTCATGCGTCCCAAGGCGCCGCGTGCCGGCTCACGCATTCTGCTCGAGCGTATCGGATTTATCTGGCGCCGCATGGGCTTTTTGAACAAGGTGGCAGCGCGTAACCTGTTCCGTTATAAAAAACGTGCCTTTATGACCATCTTTGGCATCGCGGGCTGCACGGCGCTTGTGATTTGCGGCATGGGCATTCGTGATACGTCGGTCGCGCTGTCGCCCAAGCAGTACGGCCACGTCACGCGCTATGACTTGCTGGCGGTCGCCAATCCCGACGATTTTTCGCAGACGTGCGCGGCATTGGATGAGCGCAGCGCGGCCAAGGATTCCGACGTGACCGTGACCTCGACCCTGCCGATTATGACCGACAACGTCACCTTTACATTTGGCGGCAAGAGCGAGACCGTGCAGCTGATCGTGATTCCCGACGACCGCACGGGTGACTTGGGCGATTACGTGCGCCTGGAGGATGAGTCCAAAGAACCGCTCGCCCTGCGTGACGGGGACGTGTATTTAAGCAAGAGCTCGCAGCTGGTGCTGGGGATTCAGCCGGGCGATACAGCACACGTCCAGGATTCGTCGCTCAACGTCGCCAAGGTCAAAGTCAACGACATTTCGCTCAATTATCTGGGCAACACGCTTTACATGACGCAGAGTACCTATGAGCGTGCGTTCGGTCGAAGCGCACGCCTCAACGGCGTCTTTGTGCTGCTTAAGGGTTCGTCGGCCGACCAGATTGTGTTTAGCAAGAAAATTAAGAGCGACGGTTGGCTCACCATCTCGAGCACGGCCGAACATTGGCAGAACTACGAGGCGAACTTTACGATTATCAATTCTGTCGTGGTGCTCGTGACCTTTATGGCAGCGTGCCTATCGTTTGTGGTGGTGTTTACGCTGTCCAACACGAATATCTCCGAGCGCGAGCGCGAGCTGGCGACCATTAAGGTGCTGGGCTTCCGTCGCGGCGAGGTGCACCACTACGTCAACAAGGAGACGTTGATCCTCACGGCGATTGGCACCGCACTGGGCGTGCCACTGGGTGGCCTGCTTGCCGAGAGCTTTACCTACATTTTGCAGATGCCGTCGCTGTACTTTGACGTTGAAGTCGAGCCGCTGAGCTTCGTGCTCGCCGTGGTGCTTTCCTTTGGCTTTACGTTTATCGTCAACCTCGCCACCAATCGTACCCTCAACAAGATCGACATGGTCGGCGCCCTCAAGAGTGCCGAGTAGCCTGCAAAAAAGGGACAGGTTTATTTTGGCAGGTTTTACCTGGCCAAACGCCGGGCACCTACGGGCGACCCGGCGTTTGCCCCGTTTTTGCTGGGGATGTCTGTCGTTCAGTGCTCTTACTGGCCAATCCAGTGTTGCGCACAGCTCTTAATGTCCTCGGTAAAACCGTCAAGGTCGTCAAGGGTGATCACGCTGTCGATAAGCAAATTGGCTATCTCGCGGTGCATTGTGCTGCGGCGAATGTCGTTTGCAATTACGCCTGAGGACAGCTTGTCTCTATTGAGGCGCTCTTCCAGTGCCCAAAATCTACTGGACGCTTCGCTGTCGCCGTTCAGCATCTCAACGTACTGGCCGATGAGCTTTTCCATATAACGTTCTTGCCATTGGGGAAGCATTTTCTTAAACAGCTTCCAGTCGCTTTCGGCTACGTCGCGCATATGTCCTCCGCTCGTCAAACGGGCTTTCCATTTGCCTTTCATTCTATTTGGTTTTCGCTCGCAGGCATGGATGAGAGGCTCTCTTCAGCCTTCGAGATTGAGCTTGAATGGGTCGTATGCCACAAAACGGGCCTATCTACTACGTTTAATTGGATACCCTCAACCATGCCGGGAAAACGAAAAATAAAACCGCAGGTAGAAGGCCTGTCGATTTTCGAAAAAGGCGGTCATGGTTGGCCCCATCGAGTTAAACGTAGTAGATAGCCCCTTTTCGTGGCGGACCATCAAACGAACGCCGACGCTTGTGCTGTAGCCGCTCCGATCATTCGTAAGTTGCGGTGGAATAGTTCCTAAACTCGATTACTCAAGGCTAAAACCGGAACTATATCACCGCAACTTAGGGGGGATGGGCGGGGGAGTACTAGTTGGATGCTGCTGTCGGGCTGGGATGGTTTAGGCTCGCTTGCGGTGCTTCCATTGTTTGCGGCACCAGCGCATGAGCGCCTTTATGACGGGAATCGTGATGAGGATGGCCCATGCGGGATGGGGCTTCCCCAGGCAAAGCCACATATAGAGAAACCATGCAATGGCGGCTGATGGATAGATGCATTCAATGAGCTTTGACAGATGGCGTCGATCGATAAAGTCACCAATCGCGTAGTAAGCGGGAACCAAAAAGACGAGCAAGAGCCCCATGCCCCATGTGCCGTAGACAATGCCGAGCACCAGATAGGCGAGGGCGACAAGCGCGGGGAAGGGGAATTTGTTCCATGTACGTCCGACCTTGGTGTGGAAATGCTTGCCATGATGGTCGAGCTTGTTGTGTGCTTCCTTCCAGCTGGAGAACGTCTCGCCGTCGATGGTGACGGTGCCGTCGTCATTGGTATGCACGCTATGTCCATCGTCCTCAAGCGTATCGACATGCACGCCGTCCGGCCCCACATGCACCTCTTCGCCCTTGCGCTCGTTTGTCACATGGATGCCGTTCCAGCCAACATGGACTTCCTCGCCTTTATTGGGATCAATGACGTGGATGCCGCGCGCGAGGGAAATATCGACAAGTGGTTTGTCGCCACAATCGGCGTGCTCGGCAGAATCTTCGGCCTCTTTAGCCTCATCCACCGTTTCGGTGCTGCCGTCCTCTGAGCCATCGGCATCACTAGCCGCTTCCCCATACAACAACTTATCCAGCGACACACCATACAGCGCGGCGAGCGCAATGAGGTTATCGGTATCGGGTGAGGACTCGCTGCGTTCCCATTTACTGACAGCCTGACGGCTCACACCCAGCTGGGCGGCAAGCGCCTCCTGAGAAAGCCCGGCAGCCTTGCGGCGATCAACGAGCCGCTGCGCCATCGCAAGATCCATGGCAGTTCCTTTCATGTGGTGACCGTAATCGAATGAGCCGAGTATGCCGAGAACAGCCGGTAGCGACCACCATTTCTAGTTAGAATCTGCTCCAACCCTACCGCAACCACCGGTAGCAACCCCTAACGACCAGCCATTTCAGGACAAATGTCAGTGCTACTCTCAGCTAAGAGCCTGCAACATCCCACAATCTCAGCCCACGCACCCGAAGCAAGAAGACGAATAGCCTCGGCTTCCCCAGTTACCGCAGGAGGCCCCAGGGCTTACCTCCCAAATCTTTCCGCAGGACGGAAGGACCCCGCCGCGCGAAGCGCACGGTGGGGTCCTGACATGTCCGAGGACGATTTGGGAGGTAAGCCCTGGGGCCTCCGATGGGGCGGTTCCAGCCGAGGCTATTCGTCGCCGAAGCTGATGCCCAACGCCTTGGCCTCGCGCACCAGATCGCTCTGGGGGTCGACAAACTTGAGCTTGCCGGCGACATCCTCGAGCGGCATGTGGCACATCTTGCCATCGCGCAGGGCAATCATGTAGCCAAACTCGCCGCGCAGGCAGCCCAGTGCCGCCTCGACGCCGCACTGGGTCGCAAAGATGCGGTCCTGAGCGTCGGGCTGGCCGCCGCGCTGCGTGTGACCGGGGATGGCGACGCGGGTCTCGCGACCGGTCTTGGCCTCGATCTCCTTGGCGATGTCGTACACGATTGACGGGCTCGTGCGCTCGGCGAGCTTCTTCTTGTACTCCTTCTTGGACAGCGCCGCGTCCTCCTTGGAGATAGCGCCCTCGGCGACGGCTACAATCGTAAAGCGGCTGCCGGTCTCCATGCGATGCTCGATGGTCTTGATGACGTTATCCATGTCGTAGGGAATCTCGGGGATCAGGATGACGTCCGCACCGCCCGCGACGCCGGCATACAGCGGAATCCAGCCAACCTTGTGGCCCATGATCTCGATGACAAACACGCGGCCGTGACTCGAGGCAGTGGTGTGGATGTCGTCGATGCACTTGGTGGCGACGTCGATGGCGCTCGTAAAGCCAAACGTCAGCTCGGTGCCCCAGGTGTCGTTATCGATGGTCTTGGGCAGGGCGATAACGTTGAGGCCCTCTTCGCGCAGGCGGTTGGCGGTCTTGGTGGAGCCGTTGCCGCCCAGCATAAACAGGCAGTCGAGCTGCAGCTTGTGATAGGTGTGGACCATCGCGGGCACCTTCTCGACGCCGTCGGCCTCGGGAATGTTCAGGCGCTTGAACGGCGTGCGGCTCGTGCCCAGGATAGTGCCGCCGCGGGTGAGGATGCCGCTAAAATCGGCGGGCGTCATGACACGGAATCTGCTGTAGATAAGGCCCTGGTAGCCGTCCTCAAAGCCATAAATCTCGATAGGTTCTTCGCTATTGGTCATAAGCGTTTTGACGATGCCGCGCATGGTGGCGTTGAGCGCCTGGCAGTCGCCGCCACTAGTAAGAAGACCGATCCTAAGCATGGTGAATCCTTCCGGGCAAGTTATAACATGCGCATAAGTTTACCCCCGCACACTGTTGATACGGGGGTAAAACGTGTTAGCTCAGATGTATAGAAATGTAAGCAACGTCAGGCGATCGTAAGGACGACGGCGCCAGCTCCTTACAGCGCGAAGGCGTCGACGTCGCCCCAGTGACGGCGCAGCGTAATGGCGGCGGCGGGTTCGGTATTGTCAAAGACGACCGACCACTGCGTGTTGCTGGTGATGTCTTCCGGATTGGGCTCTTGCGCCGCAGCGCGTAGGGCTTTCCAAGCGACTGCCTCGTCTTGGGCACCGACATGGGCGTCGAGGACATCGGCGATTGCGACGGCGCGCTCTTTACCATGTCCCAGCTCGCCATTCTTTTGGTTGGGCAGCACCTCGTCGCCATAGCAGGCGTAGAAGTTCGTGACCTGGCGGACGGGCGTCGCCTTGCATGTACGGTCGGGGTCGCGCGGATCCCACTCCACCACCCGCGCGTCACCGGCGGCGTCGTTGATAAAGAAGTGGTAATCGCGTCCTGCCATGGCGTGCATGTCGTAGGCAGAAAGCAGGTCTACGGCCTCCTGCGTGGTGGCGGCACGGTCGAGCACCAGACGGATGGCGAGCGAGGTATTGATGACGGGGCGTTGCGTGTCCTGGTCACAGGGCTTGGAATCCAGGGTGAGTACGGCAATGGACACGCCGCATTCGTTAATACCGTCGAGCTGGGCAAACGGGCCCATGAGTGCGGCGGCGCGTCCGGCGACGGAGTCAAGCGGAGTGTTGGCGCCCAGGTTATTGAGGGCCGCAAAGCCGATGGAGGCATAGCCGTCGCGCGGGTGATTGCGCACCAGCAGCGCCGAGGTGTCGTCCTTAAAGTCGTAATTGCGACCGGTGCGCACGCGGCCTTCGGCATCTACGGCGACAAAGGCACTGCAGGCAAACTGCGGCGCTTGGACATGTGCTGGTACGCCGGGGAGCACCTGAGCCACTACGGCATCAATGTAGGCCTGGTCGTCGCGCACATCGGCTGCGATGATGCGGTCAAGGTTGTAGTCGTAGGCGATGTCGATTGCGTACAGGTCATAGCCGTCTGCGTAGCCAGTCAAGCGTTTGAGCGACGCGGCGGACTTGATTTGCTTGTGATAAACGATACCGGTGGCAGCGGCAAGGCCGACGGCGACTCCTGCGACACCGCAGGCGATGGCAATGTTACGTGGCTTCATGAGGACTCCTCTCAAAGCGATGCTATAGACATTATCGCAAACGGCATGCCATGCCACACGCCGCATTCCGGCGAGTGGCATGGCATGCCGAGCCCTAGAGCAGCGCAATCGCAACGATGCAGCATCCGAGCGCCAAAACAGCAAGGTCCGCTCGGTCAAAGCGATAGCTGCGCAGGCAGGTTCTGCTGACAGCCGGGTGCGCTCCGTATTCGCGGTTGACCATGGCGAGTGCGAGCGTGTCAGAGCGCCGCAGCGCGCTGCTAAACAAAGGCGTGATGACGGGGATAAAAGCACGTGCACGCTGCAGGGGCGAGGGGCTGTCAAAACGCGCCAGCCGTGCTTCCTGAGCCGCCTTGATGCGATTGAATTCCTCAATAAGCACGGGGACAAAACGAAGCGTGAGCTGGATGGCGATGGTGGCATCGTCGGTGCGCAGGCCCAGGCGGGCGAGGGGTCTCAGGAGTGCTGCGGCGCCATCGGCGAGTGCGGTGGGGGAGGTGGTCGCCATGAGTGTCGATGTCCCCAGCATAATGAGGGCAAAGCGTAGCACGCAGAGCACGCCAAAGAGCAGGCCCCCCGAGGTGATCTGCAAAGGACCCACCTGTAGCAGCAAAGCACCCGATGCGGTAAAGAGTGCGTTGAAGACCAGGACAAACCCCATAAGCCAGCGAAATGGCTTGAGGGCACGAAGCGCCTGGCGCACCGAGCTGTCGCTTGCGACGAGTGAGGCAAGGGTGGTGAGCGCGACGGCGGCAAGGGCGCCGGGCTGCTGGGCGATAAAGCCGGCAATCATAAAGAGCAAACAGAATACAAGCTTGGTGGCGGGGTGCAGCAGGTGAACGAGGCTTGACCCCGGACGAAAGATGCCAAACGAGACCGCCTTGGACGCCAACGGGGTATGTCCGGTTTCCGCGGGATGCGTGGCCGCCGCGCCAACGGCTGCCGTCTGGACGCCCCCTGAACGTTGCGGCAGCAACAAGCCGTCCTGCAGTCGAAAGGCCTTGTCGCAGATGCTCAGCACACGCGGATCGTGCGTGGCGATAACAATGCCGCGGCCGTGGCGTGCGAGTTGGGTCAAACACTCAAGTAGCATCTGGTGGGCATGGGGGTCGAGTCCTGCGGTTGGCTCGTCGAGCAGCAAATACGGTGTCTCGAGCGCGAGCATATCGGCAACGGCGATACGGCGCTGCTCTCCGCCGGAATGGGCGAAGGGACTTGTATCGCCGATAGCGGCGAGATCAAGCCCGACGCTGGCGAGCGATGTGCCAACGCGCCGCTTGACCTCGGCTTCGTCCAGTCCAAGATTGCGAGGGCCAAATGCCACCTCGTCAAAGACCGTGGCGGCAAAAAACTGCTGTTCGGGGCGTTGCTGCACCAGTGCCACGGTTTTGCGGTGCGTGCGAAGTTCATCCGTCGTGGGGTGTGTGCCAAGCGCGGTGCCGTCCGCCACGACAGACCCCGCCTGCACGGCAAGCGCTCCGGCAAGGACGCGCAGCAGCGTCGACTTGCCGGAGCCAGAGGCGCCCACGATACCGATCACGCTGCCGGGCCGAATTTCCAGCGAAACATGAGATAGGGTACAGGTGTCTGCTTCGGGATGGCGGACGGTTATGTTTGAGCAGGTTAACGACACAGTTCCTCCAGGCCGCATCGAATGAGCAGATCGCGCTGGTCGGCAAGATCTTGCACGGCACCCAGGTATGCGATGGCGCCCGCCTCGAAGACGGCGACGCGGTCGGCGCGGGCAACCTCGTCGAGCAGCTGCGTGACCTGGATCACGGCAACATCGCGTTGGCAAAGATGGTCGATGAGATCATTGACGGCCTCACGGGCGGTCTCGTCGAGCATGGAGGTCGTCTCGTCAAAAATCATGAGCGAAGGGGTGAGCGCAACCAATCCAGATGTCGCCACGCGTTGTTTTTGGCCGCCCGAGAGCGTGGCGACATCGCGACGCTCAAGCTCGACGATGCCAAGCTCGCTGAGTGCCTGCAAGACTTCTGAACGCATTTCGTCGCGGGGGACACCGCGGTTTTCGAGTCCAAAGGCGATGTCGTCTCGCACGACTGGAGCGACGATCTGGTTATCGGGATCCTGAAAAGCAAGGCCTACGGTGCCCTGCGCGCGCATAGCGTGCCCGTTCACGTCTTTGAGCAGCCCCGCAAGCTCGAGTGCACAGGTGCTTTTGCCGCTGCCGTTGGCGCCGACAAAGGCGATGCGCTCTCCTGCCACGATATTGGCGGCAAGTGCAGCGCAATCGACGGAGGAGCGTGTGTCATCGGTTTGCTCAATACCGGCGAGCGCGCCTTCTGCCACCGCGCCCGTAATGCCACCGGTGACGCAGGCGGCAACGCCCAGAACACCCAGATTGATAAAGACTGCCGGGGTCTGCAGCGCCATGGCGGCAACGCCTAGCTGGCCTACATTGTGCAGCACGGCGGCAAGCATACTCACGGGCACCAAGCCAACACCCGGCACGGCAGCAAGGGCGACCATGCCGATAAAGGCGAGGACCGTGCCGCCCAGGCTATAGGCGAGCATCATGGGCGAGCCAAACAAAAAGCCCGATGCAAAGACCTTGACGAGCGCAACGGCGGCGGCGCTTTTAACATCGAGTGAATAGAGCGCGACGACTACGGCCACGTTGGCAAGGCCCAGTTTAATGCCAGGTACCGCGATGGGCAGCGGAATCATGGTCTCCAGATAGGACAGTACCAATGCGCAGGCGCACAACAGCGAAACGCGCGCCAGGCGGCGAGCGTGCTCGATATCGACCATCTCCACGGATTAGCGCCCCACTACGTCGTAGGTGGCCTTGGCGCTCTCGTCGACGATATCGACGGTAAGCTTGTGCGGAAGGCAGACAATTTGCTCCCCGGCAGCGTCAACCCAGCCCTGGTGCACGCAATCCTGGTTGGGACAGTCTGCCTCCTCGACGTGCACGCGTCCGTCTTTGATTTCGATGAGGTTGGTTCCCAAGTCGGTCGTAACGGTCTTGGTCGTGTTCTGGTTCAGAGGAAGCTCGTAGACGTTTTGCTCTCCATCGCGGATAACGACCGTGGCCGTATCGGCGTTCGTGTTTGCTCCCATCAGACGCGTGGCGACCAAGCCGACGCATGCGGCGGCCGCTATCGCCAAAACCAGGATGAGGTTGAGTCTTTTGTTGTCGCGCCCATCGCGCGCACCTTTACGCTTGACCATCATGGCTCCTAGTCCTGCAAGATCTTGAACGCCGAGCCGTCGCTCTTGGTGGCACGATCGTCCATATCGACTAAAACGCCGCCCTCAAAGCGCTCATCGCTTTCGATGAGCTCCATGGCGCGGTCGTGGCCGAGCAAAAACAGGATGGTGGAGTAGGCGTCCCCCAGCACGGATTTCTTGGTCATGATTGAGGCGCTCTTGAGGTCGGTGGCGGCGGGGTAGCCCGTTTTGGGGTCGAGGATGTGGTAGTAGAACGTGCCGTCCTGCTCAAAGCCGCGCTCATAGAGGCCGCTCGTCACAAGGGAGCGGTTGCGCGTCTTGACGGTGGCGAGCACGTCGTCCTGCGCGCCGTTGGGGTCTTGCACGCCCACGTTCCAGGCGTCGCCGTCAAAGCTCTTGCCCATCACGTAGACGTTGCCGCCCAGGCTGATGGAAGCATCTCTGACGCCGCTCTTCTTAAAGAGCGCCACGAGGTCGTCGGTGATGTAGCCCTTGGCGATACCACCCAAGTCGAGCTTGGCCTCGGGGTCAGAGAGGGTGACGGTGGTACCGTCGACCGTGATGGTGCGATAGTCGACATGGGGCAGTGCCGCCTGGATGTCCTCGTCTGCGGGCTTGACCTCGTTGTCAAAATCCCAGAGGCTCGAGACGGCGCCGATGGTGATGTCAAAGAGCCCGTCGGACTCCTCGGCGTAGCGGATGGCTGCCTCGATGACCTCGGCGGTCTCGTGCGCGACTTCCACGGGCTTGCCGCCTGCATTGTTGATGTTCCAGATATCCGAGCCCTCCACGGTGCGCGAGAACTTGTTCTCAAAGTAGGTGCAGCGGTCGGCGACCTCGTCCATGACCTTTTTGCCGCACTGGGCGCTGATATTCACGACAGTGTCGAAGACAAAGAGCGTCGTGCTCTGCACCTTGGGCGAGCTGTCGGAGCCCGCGGAGCCCGCTTTGGACGCGGCTGCAGAGCCCGAGCCGCCCTGCGTGCCCGAGCAGCCGGTAAGTGCACCGGCGCAAGAGACGAGGGCCCCGCCTGCGAGGGCGATAAACGTGCGGCGGTCGATGGTGTGGGGGGTCTGGATCATGGCGAGCTTTCTGGTCGGTGGCGTTACGGATGAGCCTGCGCCTGCACGACTCGGTGCTGACGGGGCGTCGGGCTGCGGGTGCGCGTGCCCTACATGAGCAGGTGGCAGAGCGCGGCGAGGATGGCAGCCTTGACGAGCGTGAGCGCAACCTCGGTCCCGCGAATGGCGGGCCCTGCGGGCGGGCGCTTGCGGGTGTTGCCTTGCGCGAGCTCGCTGGCATCGTCGGTTGCCTGATCGCGCTTAAAGCCGTCGAGCCGGGCGAACGTCACGTTGGCCATGGGGCAGCCATCGGTGCAGCGCCCGCAGGCGATACACTCGCCCGATCGCAGGTCGGCGCGCTCGGGGTGGATGCGCACCGGGCAGCTGTCCTGGCAGCGGTTGCAACCGCGCGCACAGCTTTCGCGGCGTCGGTTGAAAAGTGAGATCGGCAGCACCGGCAGCAGTGAGAATACGGCACCGAAGGGGCAGAGGAACTGGCAGAAGAAACGCTCGACAAGGGCCATTCCCACCATGACCGCGCCAAGCGCGGCAAAGGCCGCGGGCGCGATGCCCTCGAGCGAGCGCGCGGTGATGCCGGCGAAGGCGACCCAGGGGCTCGCGCCCGAGATCTGGGGCCAGATACCCATCACGCAGAGGGCGCAGATACCCACGAGGACGGCGTACTTGACGAGCTGGAGCGCGTGCTGCACGCCCGCGGGGAGCCGGTGCGCGCCCTTGCCCTCAAGGCGGAGTGCCCGGCGCAGCGGGGTCGCAAGTGCGTAGACGATATCGCCGAGCGTACCGAAGGCGCAGGCAAAGCCGCAGAAGAAACGGCCGAACACGCAGGTGAAGGCCAAGAGGGCCAAAAGCAGGGATAAAAAGCCGGTGAGCTCGATGGGTGCATGGCTCCCGAGCTGCGTGAAGATGTACTTGACGCCGTTGAAGGCGGCGTTCCAGGCGGCCGGGAAGCAGATGAGAAAGCCGAGCTGTACGCACCAGCGCACGCCGCGATGGAGGTACTGTCGGCGCAGGCGCTCCTGCATCTTGTTCTTGGGGTGCGCGATGACGTTTGCGCCGTTGCGCAAGCTCTCAAGGGTTCCCGCGGGGCGCTTTGCGCCGCGGGCCTTGGCGGATGCAGTCCTGGCCATTACTGCGTACCTCCCGCATTGCTCTGCTCAAGCGCCGCGTTGACGGCGTTTAGGATGCCGGCACTCGAGAACGTGGCACCCGAGACGGTGTCGACGTTGGTTCCCTGGGCATCGCAGATGGTCTGCGTGAGGCCCTCGGCCTGCGCAAAGTAGGCGGGGGTCTCGCCGGCGTGGTCCGTGACCTCGACGCTCTCGATGTATCCGTTCTCGATGGTCACGCGGCAGGTGACAGTGCCGCCGTAGCCCTGGGCGCTGCCCTCGAAGGTGCCGTCGGTGGCATAGGCCCCGCGCGTCTGCGAGCGCTCGGCCTGGACAGCCTCCGCCTGGGTGCGGGCGTCGGCCTCTGCCGCCTGGGCGGCCCAGCTGCTGTAGCCCGCCACGATGGCGACGACGGCTGCGGCGTTGACGGCTTTGAGATAGAAATTGCGGTTGCGCCAGAGGTGGCGCCCAAGGAGGGCAAACGGGTTACGCATGGGCGTCAGCCTCCTCGTCGACTCCGCTTGCGGCGGTCGTGTTGGCCGCAGTCTCATCGGGGGCGTTTGTCTTGTCAGAAGCGTCCGCCTTGTCGCCCTTGCTGTCGTTTGCGTCCTTATAGGCCGCGGCCGAGCGCGCGAGGGCGTCGGCGTAGGCGTTGGCGATGGCGCGGCTGGAGTAGGTGGCGCGCGCCACCACGTCGATCTTGCCGGCCTCGGTGCCCGCGAGCAGCTGTTCGGGGATGCCGGTGTAGACGGTACCGCGGAAGGTGCGGCCCTCGATGGCGTTATCGAGGTAGGGCTCGTTTGCCTCATCGAAGGGGTCGAGCGCCTCGGAGAGGCTCTCGTCAGGCTTGCCGCCCACGCCCTCGATATCGTGGATGCCGGTAACCTTGCCGTCCTTAACGGTGGCGGTGAGCTTGACGTAATAGGGGCTGAAGGCTTCGTCGTTCTCCTCGTTTTTGCAGAGGGCGTAGCCTGTAAAGTCGCCGTCGGCGTAGTGGACCTCGTCTGGCGTGTCGGGCGAGGGGTCCGGGTTGGGCGCGGGGTCGGGGTTAGGCGTGGGCTCGGGGTCCTTTGTGCCAGCTGCGGCCTGCTTAAGGCATCCCTGGATGGCGCCGAGGATGCCCTCGCTCGAATACGTGGCTCCTGTCACGGTATCGACGTTGACGCTTTGCTTTTGTATGACGAGCCCGGGGAGCGCGTTCCAGGCGCGGCTCCAATACTCGGGCGTGTCGCCCGTGTTCACGAGCTCGATGTTGGCGATCTTGCCGCCCGCGATGGTCACGCGCACGCTGACGGGCGTGTCCTCGCTGTAGCCCCAGGCGGAGTCGGTGTAGACGCCGTCTGCGTAGCCGCCGGCGGGCGTGAAGGGGTCGATGGTGTGGTGGGGCTTATTGGAGGAGCCGCCGGCCGCAGGGGCGGGGGCAACAGCCTCGGCAAGCCCGCCCGATGCCTTGACCAGTGCGTTTTTGATGGCCATGAGCAGGCCTTTTGATGAATACGTGGCACCCGAGATAGTGTCGACCGACGTCGACTGCGCGCTGATCACCGACTGGGTGATCGCCCGGGCACGCCCAAAGTAGGCTGGGTCGTCCGCAGACGACACTATGTCGATTGCCACGATCTTGCCGCCCGCGATGGTCACGCGCACGGTGATACTGCCCCTAAAGCCGGTACCTGTGCCTTCATAGGTGCCGTCCTTGAGGTTTGCGGCGTCCATACCATAGGCCGAGGGGTCGAGCGATTCGGTTGCCGGCGTTGCCGTCTCCTTCTGGACGTTGGAGGTGTCGACGGTCTTGAGGTCGGCGCCTGCGGCCTCTTGCGTGGGCGTGGCGGCGACCGTCTTGGCCACGAGCGGGGTGTACTGGGACACCACGAGGGCCACGGTTGCGCCCACGGCGATCGAGGGCACGATGAAGCCTGCCGTGGCGAGGCCGTGGCCGAGCGCCTTGGCTTTTGAGTGCTTGGGTTGGTAGTTGTCCATTTGTGGGTGGTCTCCCGTGGTCGAGTATGAGAAAAGGCCCGCAGCCCTGGTTGGGGCTGCGGGCGCTTGCGTTGCGAGCGCGTGGCGCGCGTTTTAGGCGCTAGTGCTGCATGCGGCGGCGGATGGCGACGCCGGCGGCCGCGATGGCGGCGCCGATACCGGCGAAGATGCCGACCGTGGCGATCTGGGTATCACCGGTGCCGGGGAGGCCGCTTGCGTCCTTCTTGGATGCATTGGCCTTCTTGGTATCGGTGGTCGTCGTTGTGGTCGTCGTAGAGGTGGAGCCACCGGCGGGCTTTCCCCCCGTGCCCTTCTTGGTAAGTGCGTCCTGGGTGGCCTTCAGCTTGTCAACGGCAGAAGCCACCTCGCTGGCGGAGGGGTCCTCGGAGGCGGCAACCTGCTTGGCCTCATCGAGTGCTGTCTGGAAGTCGTTCCAGGAGGCGTCGGTGTAGCCGTCATTCTTGACAGCGCCGGCGCTCTCGATTTGGCTGGCGAGCGCGGACTTGGCCTCATCAGTCGCCTTGGCGGCGAGGTTGGCCACGGCGCTGTTGAGCGCGTTCAGGGCCTGGGCGATGTCGTCGTCGGTGGCGGCGGCGTTGGCCTGGACGGTCTTGGCGGCGCTGAGGGCGTCGCTCATGGCGTTCCAGGAGACAGCGGTAAAGGCGCTCTGGTCGAGCTGCTCGGCTGCGCCGATGGCCTTATCGAGGTCGGTGCGGTCGGCCTTGTAGGTAAAGGTGAACTCGAGCGGGGTGTTGTAGCCCGTGGAGGTCACCTTGATGGTGTAGGTGCCGTAGTTGGCAAACACCTTGGTGCCCTGCTGCTGGCCTGCGGCCTTAGGCTTGCCACCCTGCTGGCCGCCGGCGACGGCTTCGAGGTTGATAGAGCCGTCGGCGTTAATGATCTTGACGGAATCGCGACCGGAGGCGGCGTAGTCGGTGCCGTTGACGTTGACCGTGGTGATGTTGCCGATAAAGTTCTTAACATCGTCGCCCTCGTTGGCGGCGGTGATCCTCGAGGTGCCCTCATCGAAGATCGCGACGGTCTTGTCGGTGGAGACGGTGAACTCGCTCGTCACGTCAGCGTACTTGCCCAAGGCGTCGTGCGCCACGAGCTTATGCTTGCCGGGCTTGAGGTTCTCGATGGAGAACGTGCCGTTGTCGACCGTGGCATCGGCGTCGTCGAGCTTGTACTCGACCTTGAAGTCTGCCGGCAGCGTCGCCTTGACCTCAGCGGTCTTTGCGTCGGCCTCGGCGCTCGCCTCGACGTTGATCTCGGACTTGGAAGCCTTGACGGGGACGTACTGGTCCATGGCAACGGTGTAGGTGCCCGTAGAGGTGTAGAACGTCACACTCTTGATGGTCTTGCCCATCATGGACGTGTAGTGCCGCGAGCTCAACGGGCTGCCGTGAGACTCGTTGACCAGGCCGCAGCTCCAGGCAATCTCCTTGCCCTTCCAGATGTTCTCGACGGTGCGCATGCCATAGCCCTCGGTGGTGCCGTCCGCATCGGCGGCGTTGACCACGGCACCGTATACGGTCGCCTGGTTGCCGTCGGCGTCGACCATCTGCTCGCGCAGGTTCTTAAAGTCGATCTCGTAGTCGCCGTACTTGCTGGAGGTCTTAAAGTCGACGGTGACGTTTTCAAGCTTGGTGGCTTCCTTGCCCTCGACAGCGCCAAAGCGCAGGTTGCCCTCGGAATCGGAGGTGAGCTCCTTGTAATTGGTCGGACCCTCGCCGGCGGGCAGCACGTAGTAAGAGTAGTCCGCAGACTCAAACAGGGCGTCCTTGCCCTTGTAGGTTGTCGTGGACACCTTGCCCTTGATCGAGGTGGTGATCGTAACGGAGCTGTCGTCGGTCACGCGGGTGAACTTGGACCAATCGATGTCGCCTTCGCCCACCTTGACGGCAAACGTGGCGCCCGAGATATCCGTACCGTCGGAATTGACGTGGTAGGAGCCGCTCGCCAAGCTGGAGCGCGTCTTCTGCTTCGTGGCGGACGTCACCACGTCGGTACCTGAGTTGTTCTGCTCGGCAGCATAGAAGTCGCTGTAGGGGATGTTCATGAGCACATAGTCGCCGGCCTGGGGATACAGGCTCACGAGCGCGTCGAGCGCGCCCTGAAGGTGAGTGATCTGCTCGGCGGCCTCGGCTTCGCCCAGGTTTTTCTTGGCGAGTAGGTCCTTGGTCTCGGCAGTTTCGGTCTCGATGGACGAGGCGGTCCAGGAGTCCTTGGTGTACTTGGACTTATCGAGGGACGTCGCCTTGTCGTAGAGCTCCTGCAGCTGGGCCTTGGTGGCGTCGGTCACCGGCTCCTTGGCGCCCACGATGTTGTCATCGGTCGCCTGGAAGGTGTAGGTGTAGTCGTTGTAGCCCAAGGCGTGGACGGTAAGCTTCCAGTAGCCGGTGCCGTTGGTGCCCTCGGGCAGCTGGCAGCGCTCTGATTTAGTGAGGCCCAGCTGAATGCCCATGGACTTGTGCATCCAGTTGTCGGCCGCGAACTTGGTGCCGTAGGTGGCAAGGGCGTTGGTGTAGGTCGCGTCGTCGCCGTAATAGGTCCAGGTGACGCTTTGCATGTTGGCGCCCAGGTCGCCATAGTTGCCGTTGAGGTCTACGCGCAGGAACTCGCCGTAGGAGCCGCTCGCGTCCTTAACCGTGGGTTTAATACCCGTGGCGGTCTTGAGCTCCTGGCCCTTGATGCCCGAGTCGGTGCCGGTGGTGGCGGCCGAGAAGCTGAAGGTTCCGTTGTTGTTGGTCACGGTCTTAAGGCCGTTGGTGTCGGCGTCGACGGCCGCAACCAGGCCGGAGTAAGCCTGGAGGTTATTTTCGCCGTAGCCGCCGGCGAGTGTCTCGCCATTGGCGACAAAGCTGTGGTTCGCCTTGAAGGCATCAAGATCGCTGGTCTTGATTTTGACGGGAACGTACTTGAGCCCCGTGACCTCGTGACCCGTCATGGTGTACACCGTGCCGTCGGCCGCCGTCACGGTCTTAGCCTTGCTGTCAATAGAAAAGACGTTGCCATTGACATCAACAAAGGACTTGCTGTCAGGATAATGCGAAGGGTAAATTTTTACGCCCTCGGCAGTTTCGATCACGTCGGTGCACTGATAGCTGCCGCGATGCAGGCCGTGGTTAAAGGTTGCGCGGGTCACCACGTCAAAAGCGCCCTTGTCAGCCTCGTTGCGGGAATCGAGCTCGCTCGACGAAGCGGAGGACCCTGCCGCCTGCACGCTTTCACCCGCCCAATACTCGGCCCACGTCAGGCCAGCGTAGCCGTAGGTGTACTCGTCGGTCGCAGGGGTCGACGGATTCTGCTCGTCATAGGCAGCCTGCAGGGCATTATCGACGGCAGCCTTGATGGCGTTGGACGAGATCGTGGCGGTCGAGACGGCATCGATTGCGGTAGTGTTGCCGGCGGTCTCGATTTGCTCAACGATGCCCGTATAGGACGTGCCTTTTTTGCTAAAACCGTTAACGGCCTTGTCCATGCGGTCCCAGTCATCGTCGCCCAAGCTACTGTAGTCGGCGACTTCGACCTTGGTAATTTTGCCAGACTTGATGGTTACGCTGACGTTGACGTCATACTTTCCATCAGCTGCGTTCCATTCGTCGCCAGCTTTATTGAGCGGGTCATTCGAGTCGGCCGTGGCCGTGCCCTCATACGTACCATCTGCGATTTTGGTCAAATCGTAGCTGGTCGTGGAGGACGTGGCGTCGTCAGAGACGGCACTCAGGCTATACTCGGAGCTGAGGGACTTCGTTTCCTCATTTGTGGCGGAGATCGGCGCGTTGTTGGTAGCTTCGGAGCCGGTCTCCGTTGTTGCTGCTGCGGCAAAAGCGCTGGTAGGCATCATCGAGACAGTCATCGCGGCGATGAGTGCGCCTCGGCAGGCATTGCTGCCCACGGTGTTGAGCTTGCGCAGCACAGCGTTATCGTTGTGCATAGAACCTCTTTTCTATCGATCGGTCGTTGGGTGCTGCTCTCCTTTCCTTTTGCACCCGGATGGACAGTGGTCATGTACGTCGCACATGACAGGCAAGTGCCGTATAACTTATATTGTTTGTCGCAAAAAGTTATAGGCAGTTAACAAAAATACCAGAAATTACCACTGGTTA
Organism: Collinsella aerofaciens; assembly: GCF_015546965.1. Lineage (GTDB taxonomy): Bacteria > Actinomycetota > Coriobacteriia > Coriobacteriales > Coriobacteriaceae > Collinsella > Collinsella aerofaciens_X. Next base: position 273,464 of record NZ_JADMUF010000001.1, on the reverse strand, counting down.
ACTTGTCAATTCAATTGTCGTTTGCTCGTAACGCAAGAGCATCGACTTTTCTGTTTGGAGCGTCTGACTTTGTTCGGCATTCGATTTGTCGGACAGGCCGGTCAGTTGGGGGTATGCTGGAGGGGACCATCAACCCAGCGAAAGGGGAGAGCATGACGGATCAGGAAACGCCCGGGCGCGCGCATGTGACGGCCGACGATATCGAGGCCGCCAACGACCTTATCGACTTTATCGAGGCATGCCCCAGCATGTTCCATACGGCAGCGACCATTATGGCCGAGCTCGACGAGGCGGGCTTTACCTACCTGCCCGAGAACGCGGCGTGGGATATCGAGCCGGGCGGTCGCTATTACACGCAGCGCAACACCTCGAGCGTCATCGCCTTTAAGGTGGGCGAGGACCTGGCCGCGACGTGGGGCGAGGACGGCGTTGCCGGTGACTATCATTTTCAACTCACGGCGTCGCACAGCGATTCTCCGACGTTTAAGGTCAAGGCCGTGCCCGAGCTCGACGGCGCGGGCGAGACGCTGCGCCTGAACACCGAGGCCTACGGCGGCATGATCGACTACACCTGGTTCGACCGCCCGTTGGCGCTCGCGGGCCGCGTGCTGGTGCGCGAGGGTGACCGCATTGAGAGCCGCCTGCTTGCCACCGAGCGCGAGGTTGCCATCATTCCGAGCCTTGCCATCCATATGAACCGCGGCGTCAACGAGGGTTTTGCGCCCAATCGCGCTGTCGATCTGTGCCCGCTTATCAGCGCCGGCGAGCTTAAGCAGGGGGATTTTGATGCCCTGATCGCCGAAGAGCTGGACGTTGAGCCCGAACAGATTCTTGGTCGCGACCTATTCCTGGTCAATTGTCAGGATGCGCGCATTTGGGGCTGGGCCGACGAGTTTATCTCGACGCCCAAGCTCGATGACCTGGCCTGCGCCTATACCTCGCTGCAGGCATTTTTGGGTGCCGAGAATGCGCACGACATCTCGGTCTTCTGCTGCTTTGATAACGAGGAGGTTGGCTCCGAGACCAAGCAGGGCGCCATGTCGACGTTTTTGGCCGACGCGCTGCGCCGCATCAACGGGTCGCTCGGATTTGATGACGAATCATACCATCGTGCGCTTGCCGCCTCGATGCTCGTGAGCTGCGACAACGCGCATGCCGTGCATCCCAACCACGCCGAGAAGTGCGATGCCCGCAACCAGGTGGTGCTCAACGGCGGCATCGTCATCAAGGAAGCCGCCAACCAGCACTACTGCACCGATGCCTTTAGCCGCGCGGTGTTCCAGGCCATCTGCGATGACGCCGACGTGCCCACGCAGGCCTTCGCCAACAAGAGCGACATGGCCGGCGGCTCCACGCTCGGCAATCTGTCCAATATGCAGGCGAGCATGCATGCCGTGGACGTGGGCCTGCCGCAGCTTGCCATGCACTCGAGCTACGAGACCGGCGGCGTGCGCGACGTAATGTACGCCATCCGCGCCCTCACCGCCTTCTACGAGCGAAACCTAACCATCAACGGCGCCGAAAGCGTGGAACTCTAAAACCTGCCAAAAAGGGACAGGTTTATTTTGGCAGGTTTTATCTGGGCAAATGCCGCAACACCAACAGCTGGACAGAATTGTTAAGACACCGCAGGTTGAGCAAGCGTCAGCGAGCGACGTCCAGAGCGAACAAGTTGGCATGAAAAAGGCGAGGTATTGACCTTCTGGTCATGCCTCGCCTTTTGAATGACAAATTGTCGCTCTGGGCGGCGCGCAGCGTCGAGGGGTTCCGGCGTTTGGCAAAACGCCGGAACAAATCAGTGTTCAATCCAGCAACGCAGGGTCTCGCCGGCTTGCAGGTGACGCAGATTCTCTGCGGCAATGTCGACCACATTGTTGAGCGTGGCGGCCAGATGGAACCAGCCCGAGATATGCGGCGTAATGAGCATGTTAGGCGCATCCCACAGTGGGCTTGTCTCAGGCAGCGGCTCGGGGTCGGTGACGTCGACCGCGGCGCCGGCGAGATGACCCGACTCCAGGGCGGCAACCAAGTCGTCGGCGACCACAAGGTCGCCGCGGCCGCCGTTGGCAAAGAAGGCGCCCGGTTTCATCGCAGCGAAGAACTCGGCGTTCGCCAAGCCGCGGGTCTCGGGCGTGCTGGGCATAAAGGATGCGACGATGTCAGCCTCGGCCAGACGCTCGGGCAGGGCGTCCATGCTGTCCATGTCCTCAAACACAATGGGGTAGACGAGCGGATGGCGCTTGATGCCGCGGACGTGCGCACCCATGTTGCGGCAGAGCGTGGCGAAGTGGCCACCGATATCGCCCGCGCCCAGCACCAGCACATTGGCGTTTTTGAGCGAGGTGACCGGCCCCAAATCCTCCCAGCGATGCTCGCGCTGCAGGTCCTGGTAGCCGGGCAGGCGCTTCATCATAGACAGCACCATGGCAAACATGTGCTCGCTCACGGCCTGGCCGTAGGCGCCGATTGAGCAAGACAGCTTGGCTTCAGCCGGCACGGTGCCGGCGGCGAGATAGTCGTCATAGCCGGCGGTCTGCAGTTGCAGCAGCTGGAGGCGCTCGCATGCGGTCAGCAGGGAAGGGTCTATGTTGCCCAGGATCACGTCGGCATTGGCGACCTGTTCACGCGTGATGGCGTCGGAGCTCGTGTAGATAAAGTCCTCGCCCGGAGCGCTCGACTCAAGAATTGCGCGATGGCGGTCGTTGACGGGCAGCAAAACCAGGATGTTCACAAGCAGTCCTCTCCGCTCGACCTGCCAAAAAGGGACAGGTTTATTTTGGCAGGTTGTATCAGGCAAAACGTTATAAAAACGCCGGGCTACGCGATGGTTAACATATCCATCGCGTAGCCCGGCGCATCCACAGCTACCAGCTCAGCAGCTCGTAACCATCCTCGGTCACCACGAGCTGTACCTCGCACTGGGCCGAATCGCTGCCGTCCTTGGTGCGCACGCACCAGCCGTCACCCTTGCTGATCTTGATGTCGGGCGCTCCGGCATTGACCATGGGCTCGATGGTAAAGACCATGCCCGGGGCCATGATGGTGTCCACATCGGGCGCCTCGGTGGTAAAGCCCACAAACGGGTCCTCGTGGAACTCCTTGCCGATGCCGTGTCCACCGTACTCGCGCACCACGCTAAAGCCGGCGTCCTCGACCGTCTTTTGCACGGCCTCGGCCATCACGGACAGCGGCAGCCATGGCTTGACGGCCGCCAGACCCGCCTCCACGCTGGCGCGGGTGACGTCGACCAGGCGCTGACGCTCGGCAGAGACCTCGCCGATGCAGAACATACGGCTCGAGTCGCTAAAGTAGCCGTCTAGGATCGTGGAGCAGTCCACGTTGATGATGTCGCCCTCGTGCAGCACATCCGCATCGCAGGGGATACCGTGGCAGACGACGTCGTTGATCGAGGTGCACACGCTCTTGGGATAGCCCTCGTAGTTAAGATCGGCCGGCGTGCCGCCGTGCTCGACGGTGTAGTCGTAGATCATCTGGTCGATCTGGTTGGTGGTCATGCCCGCGGCGATGTGTTCGCCTACGTAATCGAGCACACCCACGTTGATGGCGGCCGAGCGCTTGATGCCCTCGATATCGGTGGGCGTCTTGTAGAGCGTGCGGGGCAGGACCTCCCAGCCCTCTTCCCACAGGCGCTCAAGGCGCTCATCAAAGGCGCTATGGCATTTCTTATATTTTTTGCCGCTGCCGCACCAGCAAGCGTCGTTGCGGCCAGGCACGGGTCCATTGTCAAACATGGCTAACTTCCTTTCATTCGCAGCTAGTATAGCCCACCCACAGGGCAGCTGCGCGCTAGTAGCTCACCTGGCAGGGAATGCCGAGGGCGCGCACGCGTGCGGCAATGGCATCGAGCACCTCGGGCGCTGCTTTGGCAAGGCCGGCAATCGGTGTCTCGCGCGCCACCGTGTAGATGGTCGCTTCTTGTGGGCGAATGCGCTCAAGCGCCGCGAGCCAGGGGGCAACGTACTCCTCGCCGGTGTTGTCGATGAGCTTGCCCTGATACTCGCCGGTCAAAAAGATCGTCTGGATAATAACGTGACCGTCAAAGCTCGCGAACGTCTCGATCTGGTGCTCGACGTCGTAGGGGCCAACAGGCTGGTCGAGCAGCTGGATAAACGCCGGGTCGACGGTATCGAGCTTAAGAATGTTGTCGTCGACCATCATGAGCGCGTCGTGCACCTCGGGGCGGTCGGCGCGCGTGCCGTTGGAGAGCACGGCGATCTTGGAGTTTGGGGCCAGCTGATCGCGCAGCGCGACGGCGCCGGCGATGGCCTGCGGAAACTCCGGTGCGGCGGTGGGCTCGCCGTTGCCTGCGAAGGTGATCACATCGGGGAGCTCGCCCTCGGCTGCCATCTCGCGCAGCTTTGCCTCGAGTGCGTCGAGTACCACGGCGGCTGTGCTGTACGGCTCATGGCAGGGGCGCTCGGCGTTGAGGCCGTTTTCGCAGTAAATGCAGTCGAACGTGCAGATTTTGCCGCTGGCCGGCATCATGTTGACGCCGAGCGAGAGACCAAGGCGACGGCTGCGAACGGGCCCAAAGATGGGGCTGGCATTCAAAAACGTAGACATAGGCATATGCTCCTCAAGACAATTGTGCCTAAGCATAGCATCGGCTCCAAAGCAAGGTGCGGGCTCTTGCTTTACAAGTTTCGTTTTTTCACGTCGCTCATTATGCGGTGCCATGAAAAGCCTCGGGTCGGGTACAGTTAATCTGTTAACAAGGCGTAAGGCAATACGGGTCCATCCAACCGCACTGACGTGCAACCGGATGAGCGTTGATGATGGGGGCACAACATGGATTTTACGGTCGAGAATGCGGGCACCACGATTGCCTGTCGCGAATATGCCGGCCCAGATGTGTCGCCTGATACTCCTGCCTTGGTGTGCGTGCACGGCGCTTGTGTCGACGGCACATTTTTCGACGGTATCGCTTGTGAGCTCAGCCGCAACTACCGCGTAATTGCCTACGACCGCCGCGGCTGCGGTGGCAGCAGTGATGCGGCAGACGGCAGCTATGATCTTGCCGCTCAGGCCGCCGACCTGCAAGCCGTGATCGAACACGTTGGCGCTCCGGCAAATGTGCTTGCGCATAGCGCCGGTACGTTGGTGGCGCTGGAGCTTCTTCGCACCGAACCCCATCTCGTCGCCCGTGCGATTCTGCATGAGCCGGCTGTGTCGGCCGAAGGCGTCGGCATGGGCGCAGCTCCGGTTTTGCTCGATATGATTGCGGCTGGAAAGGTTTCAAGGGCGCTCCGGCTTTTCTTGGGAGCCCTCGGCGACTTGGACCCCGAGGCTCCCGGGACGACCGAAGCGGAAGCCAAACATGCCCTGCGCAATGGTCGTTGCTTTATGGCCAATGAATACGGAACAAATATGACATATGCTCCCGACTGGGAGCGCGCCCGCGCGTCAAAGGCGGTGTCGGCCGTGTTTTTGGGCGAGCTTTCGGTCGATACACCTCGCGAGGCTGGCACGCGAGCGGCTGCCGAATATCTCGATTGCCCCCTTGTGACGATCCCGGGCGCGCATAACGGTCTGCGCGATCGTCCCGTTACGGCGGCAAACGCCGTTCGCGATGTCTTGGAGCGTTAGCACGCTCGATGACCTGCGGGCAGAGGGGCTGTTAGCGTTTCGTCATTGTTAACGAATGCGCCCATAACCGCGTGCCCGCGGCTCCATTACCGCCGTTTGCCAAGTCATAAAAATGTAACGATAATCGCGCGTTTGCCTTCAGCTGTTAGATGCTACCCTTGTACCAATTGATATGCACCGTTGCCGTGCGTAACGATAGAAAGGGCCCCATATGCTCAATAATCACGAGGTCAATCTAACCGACGAGGAGGCTGCCGCCGAGGTCGCCCGCGTCGCGAAGACCTACCCCGTGGTGCGTTTGCTGTCGGCCGATCAGATTAAGAGCGAGCCTAACTGCCTGCTCGCCGGCAATCGGTGCCCTTGTCTACGTCAGTCAAGTCTTGAGGCCTTGGCGGGTTCCGATGATGTATCGGAGCAGCTGCTCAATGATGGTACCGAGTACCGCGCTCGCCTGCGCCCTCTGAAGGTCGAGGGCGAGCCTCACGTCCTGCTGATGGTGCGTCCGATCGATGAGCAAGAGGCTGCAGAAGAGGACCTCGTCTACACCGACGTGCTGACGAGTGTGCGCAATCGCCGATATTACGAGGAAAAGCTCCGTAGCGCCCGCATGAATGCCGGCGTTGCGGTGATCGACCTTGATGATTTTAGGGTCTTCAACGATACGTGTGGCCGTCATGCCGGCGACCTTGCGCTCGGTGCTGTGGCGACGGCCATACGCAGCGGAATTCGTTCGACTGACGAGCTTGTGCGCTATGGCTGCGACAAGTTTGTGGTCGTCATGCCCAATATTCCCTCCGATGACTTCACCCGTCGCCTGCATCAGGTGTCCGATGCCGTTCATGCCACGATTGTTCCGGGCCATGAGTACGTGAGCTTGACGGCATGTGTTGGTGGCGTTCGCATTCATGGCGAGACGGTCGATGAGGGAGTTGGCCGCGCTGTCCAGTTACTGAGCCGCGCTAAGGCAAAAGCCGGTACGGTCGTGACCGATGCTGATTCCATCGAGGCCTTCCAAAGCGAAAAGCCTTTGGTGCTTATTATCGATGACTCCGAGATGAACCGAGCCATTCTCAACGAGATGCTCAAGGACGAGTATTGCATCCTCGAGGCCGATAACGGTCGTACGGCGCTCGACATGGTCGATCGCTATGGCGATGAGTTGTCGCTCGTGCTGCTGGATATTGTCATGCCGGGCATAAGCGGCTTTGAGGTGCTGGCCGATCTGTCGCGTCGATCGGGTATCGACAATCTGCCTGTCATCATGATTTCGAGCGAAGATTCCGATGATATGGTTCTGCGCGCGTACGAGCTGGGCGCCTCGGACTATATCAACCGCCCGTTTGACTCCCGTGTCGTGCGCCGCCGTGTAAGCAACACCATCCGCCTATACGCCAAACAGCGCCGCCTGACGAACCTGCTGTCCCAGCAGTACAACGAGCGCGTCAAGAACAGTCGCATGCTCATCGACATCATGGCCGGCGTCATGGAGCTTCGCAACGGCGAGAGCGGCAGGCACGTTACGAACATCGAGAAGCTGACCGAGCTGCTGCTTGGCTGTCTGGTCCAGCGTAGCGGCACGATCTTCCTCGACAATGAGGAACGCTCCACGATCGCCCTGGCTTCGGCGCTGCACGATATCGGCAAGATGTCGATTGACGATGCGATTCTCAACAAGCCCGGACGCCTTACGCCCGAGGAGTTCGAGATTATGAAGACGCATACCACGATCGGCGCCGACATGCTGCGTGAGCTGGGTAGCCATCACGCCGGCAATGCGCTTATGGAATATGCGTACCAGATTGCGCGTTGGCACCACGAGCGCTGGGACGGCAAGGGTTACCCCGATGGCCTTAAGGGCGACGAAATTCCCATTGCCGCACAGGTGGTTTCGGTGGCCGACGTGTACGATGCCCTGACGAGCGTGCGCGTATACAAAGACGCTATCCCGCACAAGGAGGCGATCCAGATGATCCTGGACGGTAAGTGCGGCACCTTTAACCCGCTGTTGCTCGACTGCTTGCTCGAGGTGCAAGACCATATTGCCGAGACGTTGGCACGCCCCGCCGACGTTGTCGCGTTTCCCACGATTTAGTTTGACCAAAGGAGTTTTAATCCATGATTTCCATGCGTGAGGCGTATGAGAAGATCGGCGCTAATTATGATGACGCGTGCGCTCGGCTGATGGGCGAGGAAATGCTTGCCCGCTTTGCCCTCAAGTTTTTAGATGACGAGAGCATGGACAAGCTGGAGGCCGCCATGGCGGCAGGAGACGCCGAAGGTGCGTTTATGGCAGCGCACACGCTCAAGGGCGTGAGCCAGAACCTGGGATTCGATAATCTGTACGAGCCGGCGGTTGTGGTGACCGAAGCACTGCGCGGCGCCGATGCCGTTGACGGCGCTCGCGAGGGAATGCATGCGTTGCAGCAGCAATATGCGGCTACGATGTCGGCCCTGCGCGAGACGGCTGAATAAAAGCTTGCGTGCTTTGATGACTATGAGAGTGGATAATCTCCCGTTTTAGGCCCGGTGGCGGCCTCAAAGTGGGAGATTATCCACTCTCGTTCGATACGTGTCCAAAAATCCACTCTCACCCTTTCTGATTAGTGAATGGCCTATGCGCACTGGCAGGGCTTTCCGCATGCAATCCATATCGTTGTTCGATAAACTGTTCGAATAACGATAGAGTCGATGAGGGTGAGTGTATGTCCAACAGCGTTCAGCGTATGGCCAAGGCGGGCGAAAATATCAGGAAGCTTGGTTTTTGCATGGCAGCCGTTTTTGCAGGGATGCTCGTCGCTTTTGCCGCGTTGGTTGTTTACGTGATCTGGTATGCGGTTGCAAACGTTGCTTCTGTCGATGCTTTCGGTGTCGTGACGCTTCTCAATGGCGGGTGCATCGTTATCCCAAGCGGACTGTGCCTGGCACTCGTCGTGGGTATTTCGCTTGTCGTTCTGTGCGGGATCAGCCGTAACATCTCGCGAGGCGTCTCGCCCTTTACCAAGACGCATGTGCGGCTTATCCGTGTTCTCGCGCTTGCCTTTGCTGTTAACGCCGCGGTTTCGCTTGTTGGTGCCTATGGATCGGTCAATCTCACCATTGGCGGACTGGAGCTTTACATCGTGCCTCATTCCTTCGTTATTGAGATTTGCCAAGGCGCTACCTTTGATACGGGGTCGTTTATCGGCGCAGTTGTCTGTTTGTTTATCTCGGCGATCTGGAGTTATGCCTCGCTGCTCCAAGAGCAGTCTGACGAGCTTGTGTAGGAGGAAACATGAGCTATCTCATCATCGAGCTTGAGACGCAGCTGCTTAAGACCGGAAAGACCAGCGCTGATCTGATTCGGGCGACGGGGCATACTCCGGCTAATATTTCAAAGCTTAGAAACGGAAAGATAAAAGCTATTCGCCTAAAGACGCTTCTCGATATCTGTGATGAGCTTGATTGTCAACCGGGAGATATTATTCAGCGCGTGAGCGAGAAAGGGCTTGAGGAGCTTATTGTCGAGCGCGCAAAAAATGTCGTGAGACAGATGCGGGACGGCGGAGGCAATGAGGCGTCGCTTCCGACATCAGTCTTTGCTGTCGATTTGAGTGACGAGTAGCTTAAGGCGAACAACTAAAACGAAGTATCAGCGGGAAGGGACCCGTGTCTAACACGGGTCCCTTCCTTTAGATTATCTTGACAAATATGAGTTATCGAAAAACAATAACAACTATGGAAAACGATAAAGGAAAGAAGGAACGATATGAGCGGTTTTCCTATCAAGCAGAACAGGAGGACAATGAACGCATCAGCGATAAAGCTATCAAAGCTGTCAAAGCGCTACGGGAAACGGCGCGTTTTGCATGACGTTTCCTTCGAGGTGCATCAGTCTGAGCTCTGTGCCCTTGTCGGTGCAAACGGTGCGGGCAAAAGCACGCTAATTAAAATCGTCTTGGGCATCTGTGAGCCATCGTCGGGGAGCGTGGAGCTCTTTGGAGGCAAGTCGAAAAAAGAGCTGAGCCTGATGCGGACGCGTGTCGGCTATGTGCCAGATTCCAGCGGAGCATACCAATCTCTCAGCGCGGTTGAGAATCTTCAAATCCGATGTGCGGAATGGGGGCTTGATGAGAATCGTGAGATTCCCCGCGTTTTGAGCCTAGTCGGGCTGGATGCCGATGAGAAAAAGAGCGTGAGCAGTTTTTCTCTGGGAATGAAACGGCGACTGGATATAGCTACGGCTTTGTTGGGCGACACCGACATACTAATTTTCGATGAGCCGGCAAATGGATTGGATCCGTTGGGCATCGAGAGTATATGGACCCTTATCGGTCGATTGAATCGGGAGCAGGGCAAAACTATGCTTATCTCTAGCCACGACTTGGATGAGCTGGCATCGGTTGCAACAAGCTGCCTGTTTCTTCATGACGGCGAACTGCTGAAAAAGGAATCGATGGACGTCATAGGGGATGAGGCGCCATCCCTAAAAGAGTATTACAGGCGCTTGATGAAGGCGGTCTCGCTATGAAGCGGGCGATCCATCCCATAAAGGCAGATATGATGCGTTTGCAGCGGATGTTTCCGGCGAAGTTTGGTCTTGCGCTTATGCTGGCGTTCGGCCTTCTCTTCGGTGTCTTTCTAAAAAACGGAACAACGTTGCTCGCCTTTGGCAATAGCGTTTTTGGGGAGGATATTGGTTTCCTCTGGAATCTAATCGATCCTTCTGCACCCGATGAGTCCCTTGTGCGCAGTGCTTTTGCCGGCACCTCTCTGTTCGTTCCGCTCATCGTTTGCCTGGCGATTTTACAGGAGCGCGGCTATGAAGAGGGATACCGAATTTCTTCAGCAAGAGGTCTTACCCGCTTTAATGGGGCCCTAGCACATGTGCTTTCGTCTGCTTTAATAATTGGCGCAGCATATAGTGCGCTTTGCCTTCTTCTTTTTGCAATAGCCATAATACGTGGAGGGCATAACTACTCGCACGACATGCTAACTGCATTTTTGCCTGCAATGATGATCAACGCCGTATTGGTGATATCGGTTGCGCTGGAGACGGTGACCATCTATCGGATCACAGGCAGCGCTGTATTGAGCGGGGCTGTGCTAATAGTTGGATTTGTCATGAGCTTGACGCTCTACGGGACTTCCCTCCAGGCGCCCATACCATCCTTGCGATGGATCTTCCTCCTTCCAGGGCCGTACCTTGGAGTCGGATGTGCCCTTGGGTATAGCGATATGGGTCAGCTGACACTTCTGGAATATGGCGTGGCAGCCAGCTGTCTATCGGTATTGATTTACGCTCTCGTGAGCTTTCGCGCTGGGGGGTGTGCTCAATGGCTCGTCAGATTAAAAGACTTCTCCAGTCAGAATTGAAGCATGTGAGCAAATGGGCGTACGCCTTAATCCTGGTAGTTTATGCGTACATGGTGGTATTGCAGCTTGATTCTTTCCCGATGTGGTTCTGTAGCCTCCGTGAGAACAGTTTCTTGGGCTTTTTCCCAGACCCGACGCTTCGGTTATCGGCGGAGGATGTCCTTCTATTTGGTAATGCAGAGGTTTTTCGCGGTCTGCTGTTCAACGTAGCCCCGTTGGCTCATGCATTGTTCTTTCCGTTCATCGCGGCTTGTATCGTGCCGCGCTTTGTCAGCTCGGGCTTTGTCGAGGAGCCGTGGGGGTTGTCGGAGGCTCGGGGAGAGAAGCGTGTGTGCGCTATCGTTGCGCGAGTGGTGCTGTCTTCTTTTGCCCTTTTGGGCGCGTTTATCCTGACGAGTGTCGTTTTGTACTGTCTTAACTGCGCGATCGTTTTGGATGCTCAGCAGTATTTCAACCTGAATATTTTTTGCTATCGACTTGTTCTTGCCGCCGCTGCCTGCCTTGCATACGTGGTTTCTTGCGTAATCGTTGTTTCCTATTTTGGGTCCGGCATCGGTCCGATTGGCATGCTGCTGCTTGTCAACGTCGTGGCGATCTACATACAGCTCGGGGCCAATTCCATGCTTCCGCTTCCGTCCTCGATGCTCATGTGGATTTGCGGCGTGACCCCGTTGGGGGACGGTCAATGCGTTTCGATTTTAATTGACTGCCTAATTAACGTAGCAAGCGTTTTTACCATTTGCTTTACCGTAGACCGATTGCGGTCGAGATTTCTTTGATTGTTTGTGAGGAATAATCATACCGAGCATACCAAATACAGGGGGGCGGGCACCGTGCTGGTGTCAGCCCCCCCGCTGGTTTAGGAGACTTTAACTTGTGTGGCTTGCGAGCTAGCGGGCCTGCTTTACCTTGGCCGCCGCCTCGACAAACGACTTCCACAGATTAAAGTCGGTCTCGAGCGTCTGCCAGGTGTACTCGGGATGCCATTGCACGCCCAGGCAGAACGGCTGGCCCTCGACTTCGATGCACTCGGGCACGCCATCGGTTGCCTTGGCGACTAAGCGCGTGCTTTTACCCAGACGATCGACGCAGCAGTGGTGTGCCGAGCTGGTCTGGATCAGCCTGTGCCCGCCAACCGCGCGGTCGAGCAGCGAGCCCGGTACGACCTCGACGGGATGCACGGGATCGTTGAGCACGTGGGTATGGCGCCACTGCGTGCGGCCCTCACGAGCGCCCAGGCTCGGCACGTCCATGCACAGGGTGCCGCCAGTGGCGACATTGAGCAACTGCGTGCCGCGGCAGGTGGTAAAGAGCGGCTTTTTGGCGCGGAGCACCTCGCCGACCAGCTTAAACTCAAAGCTATCGCGGATCTCGCAGCAGAGGGTGGGGTCGTAGGGTCGATCATCGCCCCAACGTTTGGGATTGACATCGGGGCCGCCGGGAATGGCGATGCCGTCGGCGATATCGACGTAATGACGGATGGCCTCAATGTCCTCGGTGATGGACATCTGCAGCGGCAGGCCGCCGGCGGCAAGAATGGCATCGACAAAGACGCTGGCGATTTCCTCGTTGGGGGAGAGCGTCTCGCTCAAAAACGGCTTCGCTTCTTCCCAACGCGGCGCGACGAGGATGAGCGGACGGTCGGCGCTGGCGACGTCGACGTGCGGGGTGTATGACGATGAAGTGCGAGTTCCGATCATAGGTGTAGCTTTCGAATCCGGGTGGACATGGCACAAGGTGGCGTGGGGCAAACGTTACTGATGAATTTGCCCCGCTGGCAATTGGGCTAGTGGCCCTTGATGGAGTTGAGGAAGTCCTGGGCACGCTTGGTCTGGGGGTGGTCGAAGAACTCGTCGGGCGTGCCGGTTTCCACGATCTGGCCGTCGGCCATAAAGACGACGCGGTCTGCTACGCGGCGGGCGAAGTTCATCTCGTGCGTGATGACGATCATCGTCATGCCCTGCTGGGCAAGACGGACCATGACCTCGAGCACCTCGTTGATCATTTCGGGGTCAAGGGCACTCGTGGGCTCGTCAAAAAGCATGGCCTTGGGCTGCATGGCGAGCGAGCGGGCGATGGCCACGCGCTGCTGCTGGCCGCCCGAAAGCTGTGCGGGTACCTTGTCGGCCTGCTCGGCCACGCCCACGCGGCTCAGCAGGTCTATGGCGCGCTCACGAGCCTCCTCTTTGGACACGCCCAGCACGTCGACCGGTCCCAGCATGACGTTCTGCAGCACCGTCATATGTGCAAACAGGTTGAACTGTTGGAACACCATGCCCAGCTCGGCGCGCATACGGGCAAGATCCTTGCCTTCTTGCGGCAGGGGCTCGCCCTCGATGAGGATCTCGCCCGAGTCGATGGTCTCCAAGCGGTTGATGGTGCGGCACATGGTCGACTTGCCCGAACCCGAGGGGCCAATCACGACGACGACCTCGCCGCGGTCGACCGAGAGATTGATGTCGTTGAGGACGTGCAGATCGCCATAGTGCTTATCGACATGCTTGAGCTCGATAAGCGGCTGATTGCCAGAAGTAGAAGTGCTCTGTGCCATGGTGCTCGGCTCCTTATGACTGGAAATGGCAAATCGTTAGCGGATGATGGTCGCACCGGTCTTGTGCGAAACGTAGACAGCGGCTTTGTTAATCGCGACGTTGATGAGGATGTAGATGACCGCGATTACCAGGTAGACCGACACGAGGGCGTCGTAGTTGGTAATGAGCACGCGGGCATTTTGCATGAGGTCGGGGTAGCTCACCACGTAGGCGACGGTGGTGTCTTTGACGACGACCACAAGCTGCGAAATCAACGACGGAATAATAAATCGAATGGCCTGCGGCAACACGATTTTAAAGGTGATTTTAGCCTTGGAGAGACCGAGCGCCTGGGCCGCCTCGACCTGCCCGCGCGGCACGGCGTTGACGCCGGCGCGGAAAATCTCGGCCAGCACGCCGGCTGCAGCGAGTGCGACGGGGAGCGTGAGCATCCAAAACGACGGCAGCGCAATCTTGTACTGGGGCAGCACCAAAAAGAAGAAGTAAATGAACAGAAGGCTCGGCACGCCGCGGAAGAAATCGGTGAGCACGCGGCAGACCAACTGCAGCGGCTTAATGTCGCTGGTGCGGCCGAGCATAAGGGCTAAGCCCAGCACCAGCGCGATGACGCCAGCGGTAAGTGCGACTTTAACGGTGCCCTCAAAGCCGGCAAGCAAGAACTTCCAGGTGGTGAGGTGCGTAAAGAAATACCAATAGTGGACCGAAAGCTGGCCGGTCACATAAAAGCGCTGCAGCACCAGGGCGACGAGCGCGGCGACGGCAACAAGCGAGATGGCGGTGCCGATGCGAATCTTGGCGCGCATCTTGGGGCCGGGAGCCTCGTAGAGCGCATCGCGCATGGTAAGTGCAGGGGAGGAATGCTTACTCATCGGAGGATCCTCACCTTCTTATCGATGTAGTTGCCAATGTGGCTAACCACAAAGGCCGTGCCCAGGTAGCCGAGCGCCGAGATAAAGAACGCAGCAACGCCGCCAAGTGAGCGCGTGTTGATATAACTCACCACGCCGGTGAGCTCTTGCGGCTTAAGCGGCACCTGACTGCCCAAGGCGGTAGTGAGCATGACGGCGATAAAGAGGTTCGTCATGGGCAGCACGCTCGAGCGCAGTGCCTGCGGAATCACGATCTTGGCGAGGATACGGTTAAAGCTCATGCCGAGCGAACGTGCGGCTTCGACCTGACCGACGCCAACGGTGTTGATGCCGCTCATAAAGTTCTCGGAACCAAAGGCCGAGCCCAAAAGGACCGTGGCGACGATAACGCAGGTGCGGTAGGGCAGAACGACCTTGAGCGGCGGCAGCGCATAGACGACGATGATGAGCAGTGCGATGCCGGGGATGTTACGGAAGACCTGGACATACAGGTCGCCAAAGACGCGCAGCGGCTTGAGCGGCGACACGCGCATCACGGTGACTGCGACGGCCAGCACCATGGCGATGGCAAACGACTCAAGCGTCATGCCCCAGGTTGCTAGCAACGCGTCGATATAGTTCTGGCCATAGAGCGACCAGAGCTCGGAGAGACTCATGCGGACCTCCTGCCGATAAGGAAAGGGGCTCCCGTGTGTACGGAAGCCCCGACAACTCAGTGAGGAAACAGTTTAGCGCAATAAAGCGCATCGTGCGTTTCCGTATGGTTTCGTTGCGGCCGTTACTAGGCTCGCCGCTTAGGCGCCGACCTCGGGCAGCTCGGGAACATTGGTGTCGCCCGTACGGTCGCCAATGCAGATCTGCCACAGCTTGGTCCAGGTGCCGTCGTCCTCGATCTTCTTAAGGAAGTCGTTGACAAAGGCGACGCCGTCGGAATCGAGCGGCAGACCGATGCCATAGGGCTCCTTGCTGCCGAAGGGCTTGCCGGCGATCTTGTACTTGCCGGGCTCGCGGACCAGGGCGCTCTGCTGCATGTTGTTATCGATGACGTAGGCGTCAACGCGGCCCTGCTGGAGTGCCTGGCGGGCCTCCTCGTCGGTCTTGAACTCCTGCTGGCTGGCCTTGGGGGCGAACTCCTCCAGGATGGCGGGGCCGTTGGAGCCGGACTGGACGGCGACGTTCTTATCGGCCAGGTCGTCGACGCTCTTGATGTCGTCGTTATCGGCGAGCACCAGGATGGCCTGCTGGGTGTAGTAGTAGGGGCCGGCAAAGGAGACGAGCTTCTTGCGCTCGTCAGTGATGGTGTAGGTGGCAAAGACGGCGTCGACCTGGCCGTTCTGCAGGACGGACTCGCGCGTGTCCGAGGTCACCTGGGTGATCTCGACCTTGTTCTCGCCCAGGATGTAGTTGGACAGAAGCTGCGCGATGCCGGCATCGAAGCCACGGGTCTTGCCGTCCTTCTCGTTGAGGAGGGAGAAGAGCGTGGAAGTCTGAACGCTACCGATCTTAAAGACGCCGGCGTCCTTAACGGCCGTGGCCCAGGTGCTGGCGGCGATGGCGTCGTCATCGGCCTTGGGGCCGTTGTCGACGAGTTTGTCGAATGCCTTAGCGTCGAGCGTGGTGGAAGCCTCGGTATCCTCGGAGCTCTTGGAGGAGCCGGCGGCGGAACCCTTGTCGGCCTCGGCGCTGGTGTCGGAGCAGCCGGCAAGACCAAGGCCGGCGACGGTTGCGAAGGTGGCGGCAACAAAGCCGCGGCGGTCGAGAACGACCTGCTGGGAGAGGTTCTTGCTCATGGTAGAACACCTTTCTCAATAAAATCCCTAGCGGTTGAGTAGAGTTATACCCTATCGCGCTCAAATGGGTCAACACGAAATAACTCAGAAACATACTTACCTTATGGGTAATTCTATCTTCCAAATAGGGACAGGTTTATTTTGGCAGGTTTTATCTGGGCAAACGTCGATTATTGCAGCTGAGATAGCGCTTTGCAGACGGCATGATCGCTCGCAGCGGTCGCTATAATGGCGGCAGCGCGACACATATATAAGTAAGGAGATCGCGTATGAACGGTTATTCGTTTTTCGCGCCGACTACGACTTAAAACCACCACAAAGGGGACAGGCACCTTTGTGGTGGTTCTTGCAGATGTGGTGGCCTGTCTCGCTGCTTTGTCTCGACCTGTAACATCTGCAGCCGTTTTTGCCGAGTAGCTGCTACAGATCGAGATTTTCTCTTCAGGGGAATTCGAATGTCTCGATCTGTAACATCTGGACGGACAAAAGGTCTCTATCTGTTACAGATTGAGACAAAGGTCAGGGACTAAGACGTTTTGTCTCGATCTGTAACAGATAGACGGGAATTCGGGCCCTAGATGTTACAGATCGAGATAATCGCGCCGCGAAAACAAAAACCTCCGCAGGGGTGCTTCCCTTGCGGAGGTTTTTCTACTCGTTGAGCAGTCTTGCGGCTTCGGCGGCCATGTTCTCGACCGTCATGCCGTTCTGCGCGAGCAGTTCGTTGGGGTCGTAGCGGTCGGGGAAGCCCTTGGCGATGCCGAAGGTGCGCGTGCGCAACGGCGTGCATGCCAAATAGCACGCCACGCGCTCGCCCCAGCCGCCGTCCAAGATGCCGTCCTCGAGGGTGACGACAACGCGATGCTCGGCGGCAAGGCTGTCGAGGAACTCGCGGTCGAGCTCGGTTGCAAAGCGCGGGTTGACGAGCGTGGCCTCGATGCCGTACTCGGCAGCCAAGCGGTTTGCCACGCGCTCGCCCAGTTCAAAGAAGTCACCAAGCGCGAGTACGGCAACGTCGCGACCCTGACGCACGACGTCGTAGCGCGCGACGCCATAATCGGTGCCCTCGGCGGGCGCCAGATCGGGGCGGCTTACCAGGCCGATGCCCGGTACGCGGATCGCCACGGGATGCTCGCGGTGGTCGAGTGACCAGCTCAGCATGGACAGGTATTCTTCCATGCAGACCGGTGCCAGGTAGCGCATGTTGGGAAGTCCGCCCAGCATGGAAATATCAAAGAACGAGAGGTGCGTCTCGGACGTGGTGCCAAAAATCGACGCGCCAAACACCAGGATGGTTGCGGGGGCGTCGTTGAGGCACAGATCGTGCCACAGTTCGTCGTAGGCGCGTTGCAAAAACGTGCCGTACGCGCCAAAGACCGGCTTGGCGCCGGCGCTGGCGAGCGCGGTGGCAAAGGTGACGGCATGCTCTTCGGCAATGCCCACGTCGACAAACTGCTTGCCTGCCGCGGCGCGAAGATCGGGCGTAAAGCCCATGATATAGGGCGTGGCAGCCGTGATAGCGACAACCTGCGGGTCGTTCGCGATGGCGGCGCTGAGCGCCTCGCCCGTAATGTCGGCATAGGTGCGCGGCGCAGGCTCGCTCGGATGGCCCGGGCAGAGCTTGCGCCCGGTCGCCATGTCAAACGGACCCACGTGGTGCCAGCGCTCGGGGTCGCTCTGGGCTGGCTCAAAGCCCTTGCCCTTGGCGGTGGAGGCGTGCAGCACGATGGGGTGATCGATATTGCGCAGTTCCTGTAGCGCGTCGACGAGGGCCAACACATCGTTACCGGCGTCCAGGTAGCGGTAGTCGAGCCCCATCGCGCGGAAAACGTTGCGCTCACAGGTGCCGTTGCTGGCGCGCAGCTCGGCCAGATTGCGATACAGGCCGCCATGGTTCTCGGCAATGGACTGGTCGTTATCGTTGACGATGATGATCAGGTTGCTATCGAGTTCGGCGGCATTGTTAAAGCCCTCAAACGCCAGACCGCCCGAAAGCGAGCCGTCGCCAATAACGGTAATGACGTTGTACGTGTCGCCCGCCAGGTCGCGCGCGTGGGCAAGGCCGCAGCCCAGGCTCACCGACGTGGAGGTATGGCCCATGGCGAACAGGTCGTGCTCGGACTCGTCGGGATTGGCAAAGCCAGAAGCCTCACC
This sequence comes from Collinsella aerofaciens, assembly GCF_015546965.1. GTDB lineage: Bacteria > Actinomycetota > Coriobacteriia > Coriobacteriales > Coriobacteriaceae > Collinsella > Collinsella aerofaciens_X. Next base: position 255,140 of record NZ_JADMUF010000001.1, on the reverse strand, counting down.
ATAACGCTCCGGATCGATATAAGTGTACGCGCGCCCCGTCAGCGCCTTATGGGCGTAGGTCTGGTGCGAAACGTCAAAGACAATCTTGTCGATGGGGGAGTTGAACACGCGATGAAGCGCAACCGTAAGCTCAACGACGCCCAAGTTGGGGGCAACGTGCCCGCCGACGGCGGCGGAGCTTTCGAGGATTGCCTGGCGGATCTCGCCGCAGAGCTGCGGGAGCTCGGCGCGATTAAGAGCCTTGACGTCCTCGGGCGTTGTCGTTTGCGTAAGCAGCATCGTTGTGGGTTACTCCATGCGAATCGAGCGCCGGCGCTCCCTCGGCCGGCACAATTGCACAAGACAGTCTCGCACATTTTGGCGTTTGATATGTGACGGCGGCGCGGTAATTCGCCAACTGGTGGGGCAAAACGTTTTGTCCGATGCCATACTAATGTGTTCCATGATGTTTTTATCGATTGTGCACAGGCCGTAGCTTGTCGCCGTGAGTCGCTGGAAGGAGACAGCATGTCTGATGTCGTTCGTGCCGGGAAAATCGCGTGCGAAGTAGACCATGCTGCTCGCCAGCTGGCCCAAACGGGCCGCTTGGGCCTGACGCGCGAGTTTATCCAGCATGGCGATGTGACGGTGTATACGCATGTGACCTCGGTGGCGCGGGCGAGCCTGTCCTTTGCCGAGCGCCTGGGCCGCGTCGGTGTCTCGGTCGACCGCGCCTCGTTGCTGCGCGGAGCCTTGTTACACGATTACTTTCTCTACGATTGGCACGATCCCGACCCGAGCCATCGCCTGCATGGCTTTCGCCACCCGTTTTTTGCCCTGGCGCGTGCCGAGGAAGATTTTGAGCTGACGCCGCGCGAGCGGAATATCATCGTGCGGCATATGTTTCCGCTGGTGCCAGTGCCGCCGACGTGTCGTGAGGCATGGATTGTGTGCCTGGCGGATAAATGGTGTGCTCTGCGCGAGACGGTCGCCGGTCGTCTGCGGCGCAAGGACGAGGCGGACGATGGCGTGAGCGGCGAATCGAGCGAAAAGAGGAGAGGGTAGACGGTGGGGACCGCGATCGACATGGCGTTTGGCGGCGCGACGCTTGCCGCCTGCCCGCTCTCGGCGCTGGTGCTCTCGTTTGCCTTCTACGGTTTTTGCGGTTGGGCATGGGAATCGACAGTCTGCGCCATGCTCAACCACGGGCGCTTTGCCAACAGCGGCTTTTTGCTGGGACCGTGCTGCCCCATCTATGGCGCGGGCGGCATTGCCTGCTGGCTGCTGTTGCGCGGGATTCCGGATGCCTCGAGCCAGTTTGTCGCTGCGGCGCTCGTATGCAGCGTGATTGAGTACAGTGTGGGCGTGCTGTTGGAAAAAACAACGGGCGCTCGCTTTTGGGACTATTCGCATCTGCCGTTTAACCTGCACGGGCGCATCTGCCTGTACTGGGCCTGCGCGTTTGGCCTGGGTGCGTTGTGTATTTGTCGCGTGGTGGAGCCGGCATTGCTGGGGCTGCTTGGCCATCTGCCGGTGCTGATTGTGCGGCTGTCCGCCTTTATCGTCGCGGTCGCGATGATGGTCGACGCGGCGTGCTCGTTGGCGAGCTGGCGGCGTCTGTCCGATCAGCTGGAGCGCGTCCGAGCCGACCTTGCCGACCGCATCAATGAGTCGCTTGCCGATGCGTCTGACTCCATGCTCGAACGTATTCCCGATTCGACGATTGACTCGATGGCGCAGACGCATATCCGCAGTCGTGCCGTTAACGCGTGGCTGGCGGAGCTGGGCGATGCGGCGCTCGATGCCCTGCGCGAGAAGGCTTCGGTGCCGACGTTTATCTCGGACGGCGCTCGCGGCCTGGCGCTTGCCGCTCGCCGTGTTGCCGATGCAGCGCCGAGCATGCCGCGTCCGTCGCTTACTCGTCTCCGCGCCGGCAAACGCGCGAGTCGTCCGGTGCCGAGCGTGTCGCTCAGCCGCCGCGACCTGCGCTTTTTCAATGCCTTCCCGCGCCTGCGCATCAACCGCTACGAAGGCGTCATCCGAGCCACCAACCTCCGCGATCGCGCTCGCGAGCTGTTCCGTCGCTAGCCGGGGCCGGGCCGGGCGCGCCCCTTTCGCCCGCACGTTTCCCGTTCGTTTCGCGTCCGTTGCCGCGCCATTTCCAAGATTGCGGCACCGTTTCCATTCGACAACGCGGCGTTTAACAACGCCGTATCTGGTCTACACCAGTTGCTCCTCGGCCGCATCATGAGCGCCGACAACGTTCATGCGACCAAGGGGGAGCGAATGTACGATACGGGATCGACAACGTTTATGCTCATCTGCACCATGCTCGTGTTTTTAATGACACCGGGCCTGGCGTTTTTCTATGGCGGCCTGTCTAGGCGCAAAAATGTCATCAACACCATGCTCATGTGCTTTGGAGTCATTGGCCTGGTGGGCGTGCTGTGGATTGTGGCCGGCTGGTCGCTGGCCTACGGCGGCGACGGTTCCAGCCCGTTTATTGGAGGCTTTGACCAGCTGCTGTGCCTGCCGGTGCTCAACCAGGTGCTGCAGGCGGCCGAGGGCACCGCGACGGACGGTGCTGTCTACCCGGAGATTGTCAACATCGCCTTCCAGATGGCATTTGCCATGATCACGGCCGCCATCGTCACGGGCAGCCTTGCCGGGCGCGTTAAATTTGGCGCTATGGCGGCTTTCCTGGGCATTTGGCTGCTCGTGGTTTACGCGCCGCTCGCCCACATGGTGTGGGGCGGCGAGGGCTCCTTTATCGGCGACATCATCGGCGCGCTGGACTTTGCCGGCGGCGACGTGGTGCATATCTCGTCCGGTCTGACGGGCCTGATTCTCTGTCTGATGCTCGGCCGTCGTCGCGGTTTTGGTATGGTGAGCTATCGCCCGCATAACGTGCCGTTTGTGGCGCTGGGCGCCGGTCTGCTTTGGTTTGGTTGGTTCGGCTTTAACGGCGGCAGCGAGTTTAAGGCCGACGCCGTGGCTGTGCTTGCCATCCTCAACACCGTGACGGCCAGCGCGGCGGGCATGGTCTCGTGGCTTGCCGTCGAGCGCGTGCACACCGGTCGTCCCACGCTGGTGGGTGCCAGCACCGGTCTGGTCGCGGGCCTTGTGGTTGTCACGCCGGGCGCGGGCTTTGTCGAACCGTGGGCGGCGCTGGTCATGGGCCTGATCGTCTCGCCCGTCTGCTACCTGGCCATCAGTCATCTTAAGACCAAGTTCGGCTACGACGATGCGCTCGACGCGTTCGGTTGTCATGGTATCGGCGGCATCTTGGGCGGCGTGCTCACGGGCCTATTCTGCGTGCCGGAGCTCTCGTGGACCGGTAAGGGTGGCCTGTTCTACACGGGCGATGTCTCACTGCTCATCTCTCAGATTTTGGGCATTGTGGTGACGGTCGCTATTGTGCTGGTGCTCGATTTGGTGATCGCCGCGGTGGTCAAGGCGCTGTTCCACGGCAGCCTGCGTGTGGACGAGGCCGACGAGGCGCTGGGCCTGGATGCGAGTCAGCACGGCGAGAGTGCTTACCCCTCCTTCTCGGGACTCGATTAGCAGCTTCCCCAAGCACCGCACCTCGGCCTTCAATCGTCGTTTGCGTACCTTAAGTACGCGGCACTCCTCTTTCAGGCCGATCTGCGGCACTTGGGAAACCTGCTAAGACCAGTCAGTTGAACTTTTTTGATTTCTGAGGTTAGTTTGCGGCACTTGGAAAACCCGCGTCTCATGTAAAGGGATACGTTGATTATTGAGAGGAATTCACTATGAAGAAGATTACGGCGATCGTTCGTGCCGAGAAGCTTGAGGTTCTTAAAGATGCGCTGTTTGCTGCCGATGTTTGTGGCATGACTATCAACCAGGTGCAGGGCTGCGGCGCGCAGCATGGCTGGAAGGAATACGTGCGCGGCAACGAGTTGCTTGTCAACATGATTCCTAAGGTGCAGTTCACCCTCATCTGCGCCGACGAGCACGTCGACGGAATTGTCGACATCATCTGCAACGCCGCCCGCACCGGTGCCGTTGGAGACGGCAAGATTTGGGTCGAGCCGGTCGAGGAAGTCATCCGCATCCGCACCGGCGAACACGGCTCCGCCGCGGTGTAGGACAATCTTTCGCCTGATGGGCGTGCCTCTCTTGGGGCGCGCCCGTTCTCGTCTACAATATCGTGCAGGCGAAGGAGAGGCATGCCCATGATCAAGATGTTTGCGAGTGACTTAGACGGAACGCTGCTGAACGCCCTGCACGAGGCAGATGGGACCATCCGCCGTGCCATTCGCGAGCTGACCGAGGCTGGCCTGCATGTGGTTCCCGCGACCGGGCGCTCGACGTTGCCGATTGGTGAGCATGGCTTTACGGGCCTGGCGCTTGACGCCTGCTGCTCCAATGGGTCCATCGTGCGCGACAGCCATGGCGAGGTTCTCAAGACCTGGACCATCGACCCACAGATCACCGAGGAGCTGCTCAAGGAGTTCCCTGACATTTGCTTTGATTGCTCCACGCCCGATGGCATGTTCTCGAGCGGCTCGTTCGAGATGCACCAGGCGGGCTTTAAGAAGGACAGTCCCATCAAACGCATTGTGATGCGCGGCATGCGCGCCCGTGGTGGGTATCACGAGGAGCAGTATTTCGATCAGTCAATCGGCGACATCCTGCGCCACGATGTGTGCAAGATCAACTGTCGCGTGACCTCACCCGAGCTGGAGCGCGACCTTAAGGCGTACCTGGCCGAGCGTTCGGACCGTGTGGTCAACGCGCCATTCGACCCGGTGATGTTCGAGATCACCGACGTGGCGTGCAACAAAGGCGAGAGCGTGGCGTGGCTGGCGAACTACTACGGTATCGCCGAGGACGAGGTCGCGGTCTACGGCGACGGCGGCAACGATATTGCAATGCTCAAGCGTTTCCGTCACAGCTATGCCACCAAGAATGGCAGCGATGCTGCCAAGGCTGCTGCAAGTGCAACCATCGGCAGCTGCACGACCCATGCTGTCCCCAAGCACATGCTCGCCACCATGCACGAGCAGAACTCCCGCACCGTAATCGAATAACGTGACAAAGGAACAGTCCCTTTGTCACATTCTGGAGTTCTCGACAAGCCAGCGCTCGTAGGCGCGCTGCATGATCTCGGTCTTGTCGGCCTTTTTGCGGCAGCCCTTTTGTTCCTCGACGGCCAGCTCGTAGGCATCGCTCTGCTCAAAAGCGCTGGTATCCCAGGCACCGTGCTCAATGCGGGCCCATACGGCGTCAATAAGCTGCTCAAGCTCGGCAATGTCATCGGCGTTGGCGGTCGTCGAGAACGGCGGGCGTAGCTCTCCCGTTGCCTTGTCGGGTTCCACATAGTAGTCGCCCATGGAGGTGACGGTGTAGCCGCAAAACTCGGGCGAAGCTTCGACGAGCAGTTTGTAGAACTTGAGCTGGCGATGATAGCCCGCTGGCACCTCTTTGCCAAAGCCGGTCTTGTAGTCGACGATCTGCACCGTTTTGGCCGCATCGTCAACGAGGAGCAAATCGAGAAAGCCAAAGAGTGGGGTTCCGCCGGCAGTTAGACATTGCATATTCGCTTCTGTGATGCAGCGGTAACCATCTACGTGCTCGACAAGCCAAGGAACGAAGACATGACAAATGCGCTCGAAGCGCTCCGAATAGCGATGGACATCCTCGGGGGTAAAATCGAGCCACGAGATTTGCTGGCGGCACTCGGCCTCGATGGCTTCAATTGCCACTTCACCATCGGCCGCCATTCGATTAACGATCTCCTCGAACATCGCGTGAACAATGGTGCCAAATTCGGTTTGAATCGTGGGCGCGGTGGGCAGGCGAACGATTTGCTTTTCGGGGAAATGCTGGCTATTGGCACACCCAGGCTCGTAGGTCACAAAGTTGTTGAGCGCTGTGGCGGAGAGGTGTTTTACGTCGGTGTGAGGCTCCAAAAGCGCGCGGAGCTCGGGTGTATCGAACACATAGTTGTCGCGCCATTCGGTTTCGATGGCAGCGCCGAGTTGGTCCGCCTCGACGGAAACTTCGCAAGAGTCGATGAGCCCTGTTAGCTCCTGCAGCGTCGATCCGCCGGCACGGTACAACTCAAGATGACGTTTGGCGCGCGTGATGGCGACAAACAGTAAACGACGCGCATCATCGTCATCCTTTTCGTCGCGGATGAGCAGGTTGGTCGGATACAAGCTCATGCCGCCGGCACCCTTGTGCCAGGTTGAGTCGTCAGAATCAAGCAGATAGACGCAGTCGAATTCCAGGCCCTTAGAGCTATGGGCGCTGGTAAGGCGAACGGCCCCCGGCGTGCCAAGGTCGATCGACGCATCGATGCTCACGCCAAACTTTTGAGCGGCATTGAGCTTGTCGACAATATCGGGCAGGCGAAGCGTCCGACCCATGCGGCGCGCATCTCCCATTTCGCCCTCGGCAAACGCGAGCAGGGCGCGGATGCCGGCATTGAATTCGGCAACCCCCAGCGGGTCCTGTTCCTTGCGATGCCGGTAATAACCAAGGCTGCGCTCGACAATATTAAAGATCAGCGCTCTGACGGGGGAGGCGTCAGCCTCTGCCGCCCACTGCATCAGGTTGTCGTACAGCTCCTTGACGCGGGGGCTATCGCTCTCACGCATGGCGGCCATCCAGTCACCGTGGTGCTCGCGCTTGGCGCTGAGCGCAAAAGCGACAGACGACGGATGGTCGCCGCCCAGCTCGGCCGCGCAGATAATCTGCGGAAGATAACTGCTGGCGAGTTCCTTCTGGCCGCGTGCAAGTGCGGTGACGCATCGCAACAGTGTCAACGTCGTCTGCATACGCTCGGAGGCAAAGAGATTCTGTCGCTCGCGATAGGAGAACGGCACATTCTCTTTGATGAGGAAGGGAATCAGCGAACGCAGGGCGGCGTGTTTGGCGGAGATGACTGCAATCCCTTCGTTGGGATCTTCGCATTCATCGAGATAGTGATTATCAAGCCGCTGCTTAATGCTTGCGGCGACGGCGGCGTACTCCTCGGCTTTACCGGTATAGACGTTCTCGCTAAAGCTGACCTGATCGCCTTGAGGCTTAAAGGCTTCGATTGACTTATTCGAGCTGGCGTCGAGTCGGTATTCGATTTGCTGGGCGATAGCTTGACCAAGCTCAACGATGGCGGGCGTGGAGCGGTAATTGGTCTTGAGCACGATGTTCCGCGGTGAGAACTCGGCCGCAAACTGGTTGGCACATTCGATCGTGGCGCCCTGGAAACGCATGATGGCCTGATCGTCATCGCCGACGGCCATGATATTGGGCGCATCAACGCCATCGCAGAGCAGCTCGATGATGCGCATTTGGGCACCATTGGTGTCCTGGAACTCGTCAACCTGGATATAGGTATAGGTGTCCTGGAGCGCCTGGCGCAGTGTGCCGTTGTACTCAACGGCGTAAACAAAATCGCCGATCATGTCGTCGTAATCGTAGAGATGGTGTTGATCGAGCTCGTTTTGGTAACGGCGTGCCACGTCGCAAGCAGCCTTAAGACGTTCGCTTTGCTCGGCAATCTTAAACGTACGCCCTTGGGAGTTGCTTCCGCCAAAGAAGTTGTCGCGCACCTTAGTGTATCCCGACGACTTGCCCTTTTCGTCAATAAGCTCGGTGCGGCGAACGGTGTCGCGCAGCTCAAGGATGAAGGGCACATACGTGCCGGCGGGACATTCGACCGGGCGAGCGAGCGATGCTGGCGCCATACCGCAGGCGCGCTCGACCTCTTCCTCAAAATGCTCTGCCAGCGTTGCGCTTGCCCTTCCGCAAACAAGTGTAAGCAGCTCGGAATGTTCGGTGAGCCAGGTGGCGGCGTCGATATTCTGCTGCGCGATGGCGCTCAGCGTGTCGTAGCTCAGGCCACTGCGTTTGATTTTGGAGACAAAGCCGATCATCTTACCGATGTTTTGCGCAGGCATATCAGGTGATCCTCCGCCTAACGGAGAACCAAAGGGCAGCGATTTGAGCAGGCGGTCGAAGATCTCTTGTTGGTGCAGGCTCGTGACGAGCGTGTCGGTCGAAGGGCGCGTGAAGTACTCGGGATAGCGCGACCTGACGCTGCTCGCAAATCCGTGGAACGTGCTGACCTCGATGCCGTACGCGTCGCGACCGATCAGCTCAATCAGGCGCTTGCGCATGGCTTCCGCGCCCGCCTCGGTATAGGTGAGGCAGAGGATGTTGCGCGGGGCGGTATCGCGCTTGGCCAGGATGTTCGCCGCGCGCAGGCTCAGCAGCTGCGTCTTGCCGGTGCCGGGGCCGGCAATGACGAGCAGCGGACCATCTAGGCATTCGACGGCCTCGCGCTGTTCGGGGTTTAGCCGGTCGAGCGATGCGATGAGTTCGGGGGTCATGTTCATGGCAGTATTACCTGTCTTCCTGGTAGAGCGCACGCGTGCTATCGAGATAGTCGAGATACGTATCGATGGCACTTTGAGGTTGAACGATCTTAATGAAGGTGCTGAGCTGCAAAAGCCAGCCAAAAAATTGCGGCGATAACGGAGCTTTGACGGTCGCCAGCAAGCGCCCATCCTGGTTCTCAAACACAACGGCGTCGAGCCCGAACTTGTCGATGAGCGGGTTCATCGCGCGGTCATCGAGTTCCAGCACCACGGTGGTCTTGTCCGCCGCATACACGCCAAATGATGGCGAGACGTGATCTTCGAGCACATAGCCGGCAATGCGCGGATCTTTGGTCGCGGGCTCCTCGGACACCGCAACATCGAGCATACGATCGACGCGATAAGGTGTGAACGGCTGATGACCCGAGCCGGCATTAGCCCATTTATCTCGAAACCCGATCATGTAATAAAGCTCGTCGGAGTAGATAAGGCGCACGGGTGTGAGCTCGTAGGTCTTTCCGTCATGATTAAGGGCCTTTTGCTTGGCGGCGTCGTAGTGGAAGTAACGAAACCGAATCTTGCGTTTTTCGCGCATAGCCTGCTGAATCAAGTCGATGTTGAGCAGGGCATCGGAGTTTTGCATCTTCACACGCGAAGGCACGTCGACGCGTTTGTGCATCAGCTCGCGTTCGCCCAGGCTGGCGAGGCTCTGCAGCTTGCCGATGAGGTGGTCGGTCAACTCATCGGTCAAAAACGGCGAACTCTGCACGGCGTCAACAAGCATGATGAGTTCTTGCAGGTCGAGCGGGCGTGAGACCAACGCCCATTCCTTGCCACCGCGCTGGTCGATGTTGAGTCCAAAGTCGCGAAGCGTTTGCAGATCGCGATAGATGGCCTTTCGCTCTGCCTCAAGGTCGTGATAGGCGAGCTCCTCGATAATCTGCTGCGTTGTGAGCCCGTGCGTGCTGTCGGTCTTTTCCATCAAGGTTTTAAGCAGGAACAGAAGCCGGAGCTTTTGATTTGGTCTGTTCGCCACGTTGTCTCCTTTCGCCGGCAGGGTATCAGCCGGAGATACAAAACAAGACCCGTTATTGGGACTCATTGTAGCCCGCGCGACCGTAGTATTCGCAGCAATAAGAGCCCGAATAGGGCGAAAGGTGGTTAAACGGAAATCGATGGCTAGGCTGGTCGGTTCGAAGTGAGGGCCGCCGCTTTGGTTCGAAGGAGGATTGTGATGGCGCTCAAGATCAATGCTGGAGACGACCGAATCGGGCGTTCCGTGGGCATGGGCGAGATGATGAGCTTCCCGGGTGTGATGCCGCCGTCCGCGAATCGGTGCGGCGGGAATCATGGAGAGCGTGATGACGAGGGTTTTGACCTCAGCGGGTTTCGCAATCGACTGGCTTCTGGACTCGACCGTGGTGTGGAGACGTCGGTGCTTGAAGCTCCGCGGGTGTTGAAGACCGGTATGCCGGTCGATGATGCTCTAGGTGGCGGCGTTGGGCTGGGCAAGCTCAGCGTGATTGGCGGCACGCATGAAGATGTCTCCAACGTGCTAGTGCATGCGGCCTTGCGTCTGAGTGGGCAATGCGCCGTGCTCTACGTGCCGATTCGGGAGCGTGAAGAGGATGCGATTGCCCGGCTTATTCGTGCCGAGATGGGCACCAAAGTGCCGGAGGATTCTGAAGAGCGTCAAGTCGAGGCGATTCGCGCAACGATGCGACTTAAGCAGCGCAACCTAGGCATTTTTGTCGAGGACAACATGACCATGGACCTTTTAACGAGCTGGCTGCTCGGCGACCAAACGTGGAACAGAGCAGTACTAGAGAGTGTCGTGGTCGTAATCGACGGACTCGAGATGCTCGATGACAACCGCCCGATAAACGCTGTCCTGCGCGACTTACGTAACATGCTCAGCCCAACATCCGCCATCCTAGCGGGCTGCTTTGCGGCTGAGGGCCGAGAGGATGACGCAACATTCACGGAGACCCACTGCAATGCAGACGCCCTCGTCCGCATGAGCTCCGATGGCACGGACCCATCTTCCGCGCGAGTTTTCGGCTAAAGCCGCAACCAATAACGACAGCCCAGCCCGTGGTGCGCCCGCGCTGCGGGCCAGTTATTTTTAGTGAGTGAGAATAATGTTTAAGAAACCAATTTCTGTAAAAGCGAAAAAATAGGTGCCTTAACTGACAATTATCATCCTCTCTGATAAGCTAAGCGGAGGAGGCGATTTCCATGAAACTGTATCATCGCGAGCAATACTTGAAGAAGATTCGACCGTTCTACGACGACGATCTGATCAAGGTGATCACGGGCATCCGCCGCTGCGGCAAATCGTGCCTCATGTCGACGATTGCCGAGGAACTGAGAAACCGTGGTGTCGAAGATAAGGACATCATTTATCTCGACCTCGACAGGCGCGGCAACCGCTCAATTAAGACGCCTGATCAGCTGGAGGAAAAAATCGAGTCGCTTCTGGCTGACAACGACTTCAAATACCTTTTCATCGATGAGGTGCAGAACGTCCGAGACTACGAAGAGGTCGTGAACGCCTACAACTCGGATGGCGGCTTCTCGATTTTCATCACTGGCTCCAACTCGTATCTGCTGTCTGGTGAGCTGATGACCAAGCTCACGGGTCGATACGTGGAGTTCGAGATGTTCACCCTATCCTTTTCCGAGTTCCTCGACATGAAGAGGTTCATGGGCAAAGAGGTCGGTGACGCGCGAATCGAGTTTGACGAATATCTACGGTATGGCGGGTTTCCCCGGTCTCTGGAATACGACGATCCCGAGGCGAAGGCTCGCTACATCGAGGATGTCGTTGGGCAGATCGTCGACAAGGACATCAGGACTCGCAACAAGATTCGGAACATTGATACGTTCAACCGTGTCATGACCTATGTCATCAACAACTACGGTGCGCCGACGAGCCTCACCAGCCTCCACGACTATTTCACCAAGACGGAGCGTGTCGCCGTCGAGCGGCGGACGATCGCCGCCTATATCCAGATGCTCGTCGATGCCAAGGTGCTCTACAGATGCGAGAGATTCGACCTTAAGTCCCGCAAATCGTTACGAGGCGAGGAGAAGTACTACCTTGCGGATCCAGGCATCTATTTTGCTCGCAACGTCGATGTTCGGTTGAATTATGGGCCCTCGCTGGAAAATGCCTTGTACATCTATCTTCGCTCGAGGGGATATAAGCTATCCGTAGGCCGCATCGGGAAGCTGGAGTGCGACTTCATCGCCCGCAGACGCAATGCCTATGCTTATATCCAGGTCTCGATGACAATCGCCGATAGGGACGTGGAGGAGCGGGAGTACAGGCCGTTCGGCCACATCAGGGATGGGTATCCGCGCTACCTTTTCACGCTTGATCCCCTGCTACAGGAGAGAGACGGTGTCAGGCATCTGAACATGGTGTCGTTCATGAAAGATAACGGCGACCTAATTTGAGTGGAGGCCGGATTCCTTGGCTTCCTGGTGCGTGGGCAGCGTGAGCATCAAATGAGAACTCTTGCCTCACGCAGAATCGGCAGCCCGAGAACTCGTGTTGAAATTAACGAGTTCTCGGGCTGCGGCTCCTATTACCGACTGGGTTGATCGAGATGACGGCTACGGTCTTCCCGGCTGAGTCGGTCTTCGCTCAACTTTGTTTTGCTCTATCTATCATGTACGAGAACCTTTCGAGCATCGCTCGCTCATTACGCTCTGCAGGAGCCAGGGTATGTCGTTCCAGCCCAATGAGGAATTCATCGTAATGTCCATCTACACCGTAGCGTTCATCTCCAGTAAATAGGCTTTTATTGGTTTTAAAAAATGCATACAGCTCGCTATAGTATTTGACCTCAAATCCCTCTTCTTTCGCTTTTGTCTCGTCGACATTATTGAAATCCGGCGCAAATAAATAGCACTCAACTGTTCTGTTTTTGCATTCGTCTTCTGCTGCTTCACGATATTTTGAAAGCTGCGTTTTTGAGCAATTGGGATCAATGCCATTAATCGCCGAATGGATTTTGTTTTCGATTACGACGATGTGCCGCTCATTTTCAATCCATACATCCACGTGGTGTTTTGATTCGCGAATGATCGTGGGGTGTGGACCGAAGTCGCTAATGCCGAGAATTTCTCTGGCAAACACTTCAAATCCTTTTTTGCTGCAACTTAGGTAATGTCCCAGCAAATTGGAGAACACGAGCTCATCGTCTTCTTTTCCGATAATTTCAAGGAACGAGGGTTGCGTTTTGCCGCAACTCACCGACTTAACGGTTTTTGTCTCGATTTGCTCCTCCCATTTTTCTTCATCCGCTATCAGCTCTTTTAGCCGTGCATAAGCCTCTGGATCATCGACGCTGGAGATATATGTTCGTTGATGACCCCATTGCTTCTTGTCATTGCAAATAAGCTCAATTGGATGACGACGCTTGTCTTCGTCTTTTGTTTTGTCCATGGAAATAAAGATATGGTGCTTGGGGTTGGGGGTCTTAAACGATCCCGCACGGTAGCTGAGATTGTTGAACGTCCCTTCTTTTTCTCCCCTGTAAATGTTTTCGGCAAATATCTTGTCCACGGAAACGCCATTATAGGAAACGCTGCCATATGTTATCGGAAGAGTTTCCCCCTTGTTTCTCGGGGAACAAATGTTTTCAAGGTCGCATGCTAGCCCAACGGCTTCACCCAGTGTGTTTCCATATGATCGAATTAGAAGCACTGCTTCAACATTGGGGTGGTCATTAACGTTTCCGCTAGGAGCTATATATAGATATCTTTCGCCTTTATCGGTGTCGAAAAAATCAATGACTTCATGGCCTATATTCTCGCCATCGAGAAGATATCCACCACAAAAAACCTTGGCAATTAAAATTTCTTTCTCATCGTTCATGAGCGCTCCTTTGAATAACAACGCTAATCATGTGTTTATTGTCCTATAGGGCGGTCAGTTTAGAAAGATACGGCACAAGAGCTCGGATTGACGGTGACCGCGTTGAGTTGAGTGCAGCAATTGTTTCAATTGTCAGTTTCCGTCATCGAGCGCGATGCCGATATATATCCAGCCAGCCGGGTTCTTCCTCTTTGTTGTCGGCGCACTCTTCAAGCAAGCCTTCTATCCTGTCCAGCTCGACCGCTTGCAAGGTCGCGTATTCTTCCGGCAAAGGTTGCGTTACTTTCTTCGCTCTGAACACAGGCGATAACATCAGGTTCGTATGCGCCCATCCGGCAAAGCAGCTGCCGTAGGGGATAGAGCCACATCTGATCCGCCCATCGCCATCGGGATACAGGCAGTCCAATTTCGAGTTTGCTACCAGACAATAACAAGGACCTGGTGCCCATGGCCTGCAGTCGATTTCAAGAAAGTCGCCCTTTCTGTACGGCGTGGGTAGGTCGACATATGCCCCCTTGAACCACGGGCCAAAGATTCCACCCACAATGCAGTCGAGCACCTCGCTACATTCGCCCTCTTCTTCCCTGCAGAGGTACTGGATTTCGCCGGAGACGTTTGCGTAGTAAGTGTAGTCTGGCTGTAGAAAGCCGTCGTATGGATATGAACAGCTCGGGTCGTTGGCAAGGTTGAACAGCTCGATCATCCAGTATGAGGACGATAAATCTGTCGTTTCGCTCCACTTTTCCGCGTATGCCTTCATTGCCGCAAGGGCTGCCTGCCACGATGCTACGGGGAAGGGGCCATGCGTGATGGCGGATCCCACTTCGTTGTCGACAAAGCTAATTTCGCTAATAAGCAGCACTTTCCTGTTTCCGTCGACGGCCTTTAGCGCGTTCAGGCAGCCATCGATGTAGTCGATACAAATCTCTGGTCCGTACCAATCAAAGGTTTCGCCTGACGAGCTGCGCTCGGCAGCAACCAGCCTGCTGAGCATCTCCCGTTTGCGGTTGATTTCTATCGACGCGCCACCGATGATTTGCGCGTAATGATCGCCACTCAGGAGCTGCGGATTATGCAGCAAATGCTCTCGCAGCTCCGGAGATTCGATGAGGTTGATTATTTCTTCGTGCACGATAGCCTCCGAGTTATTGGTGCGACTTCTTGTGGATTCGGCCATGGCTGCATCTATTCGAATAGCTGCGGGTACTTCTCCTTGAGCGGTGCCTGATCAAGACGCAGCTCTTCTAGGTTGCGCCTTGCCTTGGACTCCATCCTTATGGTGTCGATAAACGCTACAAGTGAGTCGACATACAGGTCGCCACGCAGGTACGCCTGGGCTGCGACTAAAATTCGCTGCTCGTCTTTGAGCGGCTCGCGATAATACTCAAGATTCAGGTAGAGCGGGTCTGGCTCGCCGATGTAGAGGGGAAACGTCTCGTTGTAGGTAATCGAGCAACCAGTGGCACGCATGTTGCTGATGTCCCCTGCATGGCGATAGTGCTCGAGGCGTTGCTGCGCATGATCAAGCCATTCGTCAGAACGGTCTGCCTGCCGAAGCTCTGCCTCAAGCTTTGTCCGGTCCCACGTGGGCAGATCGAACAACGTGAACGGCTCACGGGCACTGCCTCGCGGCGTCCAGACGATATCGCCGGTGTGGAACGGCGTGGGGATATCGACCCAGATGAACTCGAATGCGATCTCCCAATCGTTCTCAACGGGGCCGGCCGAAGGGCAATAAACGGAAAGGGCCTCGCCTTTACCGTTCACCATGAGCCAATCTTCTCGGCGATGAGCTTCATCGATATCGAGCGGGCACCGGGTGATGCGTATGCGTGCCTCTGGACGGCTCGCCAGTTCATCATCACCGTGCAACGCCTCGGCACATTTTTCATAACAGCTGAATGGCGCGCCGAAAGCCCCGCAAAGTTGCCCGTCGGGCACAATCTCCTCTTCATACTGATAAACGTAGTCCGTCCCACTCGTAAACGCATCGACGCACCGCTTGTTGTAATCGATTGTCCAGCGCAAAAAAGCATGGAAATCGGAGATGGCCGGCCTTTCAAGACCGGCATGGGTTGCCTCTAGCGAACAATTGGGCATGGTTCGGGCGATCTCCTGCCAAGCTTCGCATTTCTGATCGAGCGTGGCGGTCTTCGAAAACCAAACCAGATAGGCGGCTTCGACGGTGCTAGGCCGAAAATCGATGCTGCGCAGGTGCTCCCGAATGTCCCAGGAGTCAACAAAATCCAAGATGTCCATGGTTAGCTCCTCTTTGTTTTGAATCGTGTCGGCGGGGCTATCGTGTCATCGAACAGCTCCGGATAGCGGGTCTTGAGCCCGCCGTCTTCCCCTTCAAACCGCTTGGCCTTTTTCTTGACCAGCGCTTGCAGCTCGAAAAGACTTGATAGCGCAATAAGTGAGTCAAGACCCAGATTGCCGTCGAGATATGCCCGCACGCCGTACAGAATTCTCGCCTCCGGCTTGAGCGGGGTACGGCAGTATTCCATATCGAGAAGAAAACAACTCGGCTCTCCGATATAGACGGGGTACTCCAGGGGATATTCAATCTGACAGCCGTAGGCGTACATGTCACTCGTATCGCCATTTTGCCGATGGTGCCTGAGCAGGTCGTCGGCCTTATTTGCGGCGCATTCCCTGTAGGTGGAAGGCGGAAGCTCATCCATGACCCGCTTCGTGGTCCATGTCTGCATATTGAGAAGCAGCATGGGGTCGCCAGGGTCGCCGTGACGACAAATGATGTCGCCGGCGTGGAATGGCGTCGGGATGTCAAACCACATCAGCTCAAAGGCAAAAGTGGGGTCTTCGCCCTCGCGTTCCTTGTCGATGCAGCGCAGCTGGCAATCCATGACCTTGCCATTTGCGTCGAGCATGAGCTTATCGGCGGCATAGTAGTCTTCGTTCGGATCGATTGGGCGGCGTGTTATTTCAATCGAGGTAGGATTCTCCTCCTCAAGCTCATTCCAGATTGCCTCGAAACATTTTTCGTAGCTGGTGTAGGGGCCATAATTGCACCCGCTCTCATGGGGGCTTCCCGTTTTGTCCTCAAAGAAATACATGTGCTTGCCAGGCTGTTTGAACCGGGCGATTTTCTTGCGCTCCCATCTGATGACGTCGCGAAGAAAGACATGGAAGTTGGGGATATTGAACGTGCCGTATCGTCTGTTCATCGCACAATTGGGCATGTTTTCGAGAATCTTTTGCCAGGCCTCGATCTTCTGTTGCAGCGTCTTTTCGCTCGAACGGTTGACGATGAACGCTGCCTCGGGCGTGGTGGGCTCGTAGCCGATGTCCTTTAAGTGTTCCTTGATGTCGGGTGAGTCGAGAAACTCGAGAATGTCCGAACGTATGGCGCCGGCGCCGGCCGATATGCGGTATGGCTGCAGGCAGTCGTGTACGACCGATCCGTCCGACCATTGTTTGCCGTAGCTGGGGTCATCGTGCAGCTTTTTCGAGAGTTCGAGCATAAAGGAGCAATCATCGGGCAAGTCGCCGATATAGCGTTCGGCGGTGTAGAGCGCAGAGGGTGTGAAGTCGTCGAGGAAGCCGTCCGTGAAATCCCTCAAGCGGAGATTGCCTTCCTCAACGCCGTAGATTTTGCTCGGATAGGCGCACCAAACCTGGCCTTTGAACGAACTATCGTAGTCGTCTTCGAGCACGATGGCGAAACGTGGACCGTGGTCGAAGGGCCGACTATCGATCTTGATGATGTCGCCGGGGGACCAGGGGGTGTAGTAGACCTCACCATTGGCACAGAAGTGCTTGCTATTGTTCCACGGCAAGTGATCGATGCTTTGATGCGGAGTTCGCTGATTCCGGCGGTCGCTCAAAAAGACCAAATCGCCCGTCATGGTCGCGGCGAATATCAGCGAGGCTTGAGCGCGCGGGCGGTCGTGTAAGTCTTCGGCGGTATAGAGCTCAATCTGCCAGAATGATTCGGACCAATCTTCATCGGGGTCGTCATCGACGTATTGCTTCATAAGGGTTTGAGCGGCATCCCAAGAGGCAACGGGGAAGGGGCCATCAAAGGTGTCGTGCCCGCGCTCCTCTTCACCGTAAAACATGCCGGAGACCAGCAAGATACCGCGGTCACGGTCAACGTTGTAAAGTAAATCGAGTGCAGTGTCGAGCTGTTCGAGGCCGGAGTCGATCGCCTCGGCGTAATCCGATGAGACCTCTTTGCGAAGCTGTTCGAGCATGGCCCGTTTTTCGTCGAGCGTCTTGAGGGAGCCGCCGATGATTTTACAGAGGGAGCCATCTGCCATTCCCATGTGTTTGAACATATGAGCACGCAGCTCATCGTCCTTGATGCAACTGCAAACGAACTCCCTGCCGGCGTCGGTGATTACGGTATCTGCTTGGCTGTCCATAGCAACCTCCAATTCGGTCGTTGCCGTTAACATCCATCAGAGGTTGTGCTTTGTGGTCCCATTAACGGGTCTGATATGAATCTCACGTCAAACATACTTCTGGAAACGCACTGGTACATGGGTGTGCGCACTGAAAGGATTGCCATGGAGAATATGATGCTGGATCTTGTGACGAATAGCGCCGGTATGGCGGAGGCCTGGGAGGACACTTTCAGGGGCTATGAGGGATCGGCTGTGACCGGCTCAGCCGTCGCGTCGAACAGTTCCGGGTAGCGGTCCTTGAGCCAACCGTCTGCATCCTCGAATCCGCGCATCTTCTTCTCCGCCAGCGCCTGCAGCTCGCATGCGCTGGCCATCGCGGTGAGCGAGTCAATCGCCAGGTCTCCTTTGACATACGCCCTGACGCCGTAGAGAATTCGCTCCTCCGACTTGAGCGGCGCGCGGTAATAGTCGATATCCAAAAGAAACCCCTCGGGCTCCCCAATATAGAAGGGGAAATGCAAGGCGGATGAGACTTGGCAGCCGTAGGCGTACATGTCGCTGGTGTCGCCGTCATATCGGTGCCAGCGCAATAGCTTGTCGGCCTTTTGAACGAGGCGCTCTTTGTAGACGGAGGAGGCAAGCTCTTTGTCGACTCGTTCGGATCCCCAGGTTTGCAGGTCAAACAGCACCATCGGCTCGTCGGGGCGTTGGAGGTTGCAGACGATGTCTCCGGCATGGAAGGGCGTTGGGATATCGAACCACATGTCCTCAAAATCGCTTGCGGTGCCCGCCTCGTTCCACTCGCTTTTGTTGCGGTAATCGCAAGACATTACTTCGCCGTTCGCATTGAGTAAGACCATGTCGTCGGCATAGTGGTCTTCGTCTGGGTCGATGGGACGACGAGTGATCCTGATGGCTTTGGGATCGTCACCGTCGAGCTCTTTCCAGATTGCATCGAAGCACTTTTGATAGCTGCTATAAGGGCCGTAAAGACAACTGCCCTGGTCGCGCTGGTCCCACGAGTAGTCCTCAAAGAAATACAGACTCTTGCCGTCCGTCCTTGTGAAGTGCACGAACTTCCTTTGCTCCTGTTTGATGACATTGCGCAGAAAGGCGTGGAAGTTCGGGATGTTGACCGTGTCATTTCTGCGGCTCATGGTGCAATTGGGCATATTGTCGATGACCTTTTGCCAGCCTTCGAGCTTTTGCTGCAGCGTCGCTTTATGCGAGCAATTGACGATGAAAGCCGCTACGGGTGTGGTGAGCTCGTAGTTGATTCGCTGAAGATGCTCCTTAATGCTGAGCGAGTCCAAAAACTCAAAGATGTCCGGACGAATATCCCGCTCACTTTGGCTGGTAGGCTTGCGGTGCGGCTGCAGGCAATCGTGTCCGACCGAGCCTTCGGACCACTGCTTGCCGTAGTCGGGGTCGTCGTGCAGCTTCTGCGAAAGCTCGAGCATAAAAGCGCAGTCGCCCGGCAGCTCGCCGGTGTAGCGCTCAGCGGTGTAGAGAGCAGAGGGGATGAAGGGGTCCAAGAGACTGTCGCTGTAGGTGCCGGATGAAAGCGAACCCTCCTTAACGCCGTGATCTTTGCTAGGCCCTGCGCACCAGATCTGTCCCCGGAGCGTGTGCTCGTAGTCGTTTTCGAGCACAATGGCAAAGCGAGGTCCGTGGTCGAAGGGGCGACCGTCGATTTGGAGGATGTCGCCCGGTACCCACGGCGTGTAGATAGGCTCGTTGTTCGCGCAGAACCGCCTGCTATCGTTTCGCCAGACGCTTTCGACATGCGATCTGCGAGTGCGGTTATTGCGCTGGTCGCGGAGAAATATAAGCTCGCCATCCTTGGTTGCCGCAAACGCCAGGGAGGACTGCGCCGTTTGATGCTCGTGCAGGTCTTCTGGGGTGTATAGGTCGATCTTCCAGTACGATTCGGACCAGTCGTCTTCAGGATACTCTTCGATGTAGCGCTTCATGAGCGCCTGCGCGGCCTCCCACGATGCGGTGGGGAAGGGACCGTCGAGGGCGTCGGCGTCGCGCTCCTCCTCGTTGTAGACCATGACGTGCAGCAGGAGGATTCCGCGGTCGCGCTCGATGTTGTCGAGTATTTCAAGCGCGCCGTTGAGTTGGGCGAGATGCGAATCGATATCTTCGGTCAGCTCCGGCGAAACCTCCTTGCGGAGTTGCTCGAGCATGGTGCGCTTTTCATCAAGCGTCTTAAGAGAGCCGGCGATGATTGGCGCCGGCCAGTGTAGGTATTTACGCATGTGGTCTCGCAGCTCTTGGCTTTTGATGCAGCTGAGGACGAGGTCTTTGCCGGCATCGGTGATGCCATCGCTTGCCTGATTGTTCATGTCGGCCTCCTTATCAATCGTTACCGGCATGATGCAACGGGTGCGGCGATTGCTGGTCCCATTAACGGGACCAAGCAGCGGCTCGATGTGACAAAGGGACTGCCCCTTTGTCGCATCCAAATATTGCCTTTACGTGTTGATGCACACGGTGTGCAATAATACTCGCACTGTGCAATAGCGCACAGGCTGAGTAACAAGGAGGACGCTTGTCCCAGCTCGAGAAATGCGACCGCCGGTCCCTTCGCTCGCAGCGTGCCCTTCGCCAGGCGCTTGCCAGCGAGCTTGCGGAGAGCGGCGACCTTTCGCGCATTAACGTCGCGTCGCTCACCGAGCGCGCTGGCCTTACGCGCCGCACGTTCTATTCGCACTACCGCGATATCCCCGACTTTATCAATCAAATCGAGGACGGCTTGCTGGCCGAGATCCGTGAGCGCATTGAGCTCATCACCGCAGCTCAGCTGCCCGATCTCTATCACAACATCGATGAGCTCGAGCCGGCGCCCGGTTCGGTTGAGTTGCTGCGCTACCTTGCGGCCAACCGCGATTTAATCGGATCGCTGCTGGGCCCGGGCGGCGACCAGGCTTTCATTAAGAAGATTATCGACACCGCGCGTGAGGCCGTGGTGCCTCGTGCGCAGACGGGCATTTTGGGCCTGGCGCTGGGCACGTTCTTTGACTACTACGTTACCTACGTCGTGAGTGCCGAGGTTGGTCTGATCCAGCGCTGGTTTGAGCGCGGCCTCACCGAATCGCCCGAGGCCATGGCACGCATTATGACGGTTATCGCCTTTGTGCGTCCCGGCGACCTATATGGTCAACCCATCGATATCAACGTGCCGGAATACGGCTTGAAGCTATTGAACCTGCAGCTCGAGGATACGGCCGACACCGCCGCAACCGTCGAGTCCAACAACTAAGAGGAGAGATAATGAGCAAACTCGTCGAGGGCATTAAGGACCGCATGGTCGCTGCCGCACGCGAGGCCGCGCCCGCCGTGGTGGACGCCGCGCAGAAGGCCGCGACTGCCGCCGCCGAGAAAGTTGCCGAGGCAATTGTCGATGCCAAGAACGCGGCAGGGGAGGCGTCCGTCACCAGCGAGCCCACCACCGCCGCTGAGCCCGTAGCCACCGGCCGGGCCCCCGAAGGCGCGATCTTCAACTCCGAGAACGCTCGTGGCAACCTGCACCTGGGCATCGACGTGGGCTCCACCACCGTTAAGCTCGCCGTGCTCAACGACGACAACCAGATTGTCTACGCCAAGTACCAGCGTCATCACACCGATGTCCGTGCCTGCGCCCGCGATCTGTTCGAGGGCGCCGCGACCGTGCTGCCGACGGCCCAGATGACCTGCGCCATCACGGGCTCGGGCGGCCTGCTGCTGTCCCAGTGGCTCGACCTGGAGTTTGTCCAGGAGGTCATCGCCAGCAAGCGCGCCGTCGAGACCCTCATCCCGGCCACCGACGTTGCCATTGAGCTGGGCGGCGAGGACGCCAAGATCATCTACTTCGATAACGGCATCGAGCAGCGCATGAACGGCACCTGCGCCGGTGGCACGGGCGCGTTCATCGATCAGATGGCAACCCTGCTGCACACCGACGCGAGCGGCCTCAACGAGCTCGCGGCCAACGCCACCACCATCTATCCCATCGCCAGCCGCTGCGGCGTCTTTGCCAAGACCGATGTGCAGCCGCTGCTCAACGAGGGTGCCCGCCCCGAGGACGTCGCCGCTTCCATCTTCCAGGCCGTCGTGACCCAGACCATCTCGGGCCTGGCGTGCGGCCGTCCCATCCGCGGCAATGTTGCCTTCCTGGGCGGCCCGCTGCAGTACCTCTCCGAGCTGCGCCACCGCTTCTACCTCACGCTCAACCTGGACGAGGAGCACCGCATCGTGCCCCAAAACGCCCACCTGTTTGTGGCAAGCGGCGCCGCCATGGCGCATGAGTCCAACAAGCTCAGCACGTTCCCGCAGCTCATTGATGCCATCGATAGTCTGGGTGACACGCAGGGTGCCGAGGTCGAGCGTCTGGACCCGCTCTTTGCCACCGACGAGGACTTTGCCGAGTTCAAGAGCCGCCACGACACCGAGGTCGTCCCCAAGGGCAAGCTCGACGGCTACACCGGCCGCGTGTTCATTGGCATCGATGCCGGCTCCACCACCATGAAGGCCGCGCTCGTGGGCGAGGACGGCCAGCTGCTGCACACCTGGTACGGCAATAACAACGGTGACATCCTGGGCACGGCCAAGGTCATCATGGCCGATTTCTACAACCACATCCCTGCCGGCTGCACCATCGGCCATGTGACCACCACCGGTTATGGTGAGGCGCTGCTCATCGAGGCGCTCAAGGCCGACTCCGGCGAGATCGAGACCGTCGCGCACCTGCGCGGCGCCAAGGCATTCCTGCCTGGCGTCGAGTTCATCCTGGACATTGGCGGTCAGGACATGAAGTGCCTGCGCGTGAAGGACGGCGTGATCGAGCACATCATGCTCAACGAGGCCTGCTCGTCGGGCTGCGGCAGCTTTATCGAGAGCTTCGCCGTGTCTATGAACATGGACGTGCGCGCGTTTGCCGACGCCGCTATCCACGCCAAGGCCCCTGTCGACCTGGGCAGCCGCTGCACGGTCTTTATGAACTCGCGCGTCAAGCAGGCGCAAAAGGAAGGCGCCACGGTGGGCGACATCGCTGCCGGCCTGTCCTACTCCGTCATCAAGAACGCCCTGTTCAAGGTCATTAAGCTGCGCGACCCCAAGGAGATCGGCAGCCAGGTGATCGTCCAGGGCGGCACCTTTATGTCCGATGCCACGCTGCGCGCGTTTGAGCAGCTCACCGGCGTTCATGCCGTGCGCCCCGACATCGCCGGCTGCATGGGTGCCTACGGTGCGGCCCTGCTCGCCCGCGATCGCGCTGGCGCCGACGGCGTCTCGACCGTCCTTTCGGCCGAGGATATCGCGCACCTCACCGTGACGCAAAAGCATGTCCGCTGCGGTCGCTGCTCCAACAACTGCCAGCTCACCGTTAACGACTTTGGCGGCGGCAGGCGCTTCATTACCGGCAACCGCTGCGAGAAGGGCGCCGGCCACAAAAAGCAAAAGACCGAGGCTCCCAATCTCTTCAAAAAGAAAAACGAGCTGCTCTTTAACCGCGAGGTGCTGAGCCCCGACGAGGCCCCGCGCGGCACCGTCGGCATTCCGCGCGCGCTCAATATGTACG
Organism: Collinsella aerofaciens; assembly: GCF_015546965.1. Classification (GTDB taxonomy): domain Bacteria; phylum Actinomycetota; class Coriobacteriia; order Coriobacteriales; family Coriobacteriaceae; genus Collinsella; species Collinsella aerofaciens_X. Next base: position 231,989 of record NZ_JADMUF010000001.1, on the reverse strand, counting down.
AGAACTACCCCTTCTGGCACGCGTTCTTTACGCGGCTGGGCTTTAGCGTGCAGCTGTCCGACCAGTCGAGCAAAAAGACCTACCAGGCGGGCATCGAGTCCATGCCGTCCGAGAGCGTGTGCTATCCGGCCAAGATGAGCCACGGTCACGTGATGAACCTTATCGACCGCGATGTCGACTTTATTTGGATGCCGTGCGTGCGCTGGGAGCGCAAGGAGGATCCGACCGCCGGCAACTGCTACAACTGCCCCATCGTTATGAGCTACCCCACGGCGCTGGCGCTCAACATTGACGAGATTCGCGAGCAGAACATCGAGTTCCTGTACCCGTTTGTGCCCTATCACGACAAGACCGAGCTCAAGCGCCGTCTGTTCCAGGTGCTCGCCGTCGACCGTGTGGCCGATGCTGAGGCCGGTCGCGGTCGCGTGCGTGGACCCAAGATCACGCGCTCCGAGGTCGATGCCGCCGTCAACGCTGCCTTTGAGGCCGACGCGCGCTTCCACGAGGATATCCAGACCATGGGCGAGGAGGCCCTTAAGTGGGTCGAGGACCACGGCGGCCACGGCATCGTGCTCGCCGGCCGTCCCTACCATAACGACCCCGAGATCAACCACGCCCTGCCCGAGCTTATCTCGAGCTTTGGCTTTGCGGTCTTTACCGAGGATTCGCTCGCGCATCTGGTAAAGCCCGAGCGTCCGATTCGCGTCGTCGATCAGTGGATGTATCACAGCCGCCTGTACGCCGTCGCCCGCTTTGTGACGATGCGCAACGACCTGGACCTGATCCAGCTCAACTCTTTCGGCTGCGGCCTGGACGCTCTGACCACCGACCAGGTGCAGGAGATCTTGGAGGCCAGCGGCAAGATCTACACCGTGCTCAAGATCGACGAGGTATCCAACTTGGGTGCCGCGCGCATCCGCATACGCTCGCTCATGGCAGCGCTTAAGGACCAGGAGGCCGAGCGCTTGGCCGAGGCCACGGCCGCGGGCGAGGCCTACGAGCAGGGCGATGCCGCGCCGGTGGCGCCCTCCACGGATGCCCCCGCGTTCGCGAGCCGCAAGTACACGTTTGAGGCTCAGCGCGAGAGTGCTTCGACCGCGTGGCCCAAGGTGCCCTTTACCGAGCAGATGCGCGAGGAAGGCTACACCATCCTGTGCCCGCAGATGGCCCCGATCCACTTTGACCTGGTCAAAGAGGTGTTCCGCGGTGCCGGCTACAACTTGGAGCTGCTGCCCTCGACTGACCACGATGCCGTCGAGGCCGGCCTGCGCTATGTGAACAACGACATCTGCTACCCGTCGATTCTGGTAACGGGCCAGATTATGGAGGCCATCGAGAGCGGCCGGTACGACCTGTCCAAGACAGCCGTGGTCATCAGCCAGACCGGCGGCGGCTGCCGTGCCACCAACTACATCGCGCTCATTCGCAAGGCCCTGCGCGAGGGCGGCCACCCCGAGATCCCGGTGATCTCGCTTTCGGCCGTGGCGCTCGGCGAGGACAACCCCGGCTTTAAGATTACGCCGGCGCTGCTCAAGCAGGCAGTCTATGCGGTGCTCTTTGGCGACGTGATGATGCAGATGCTCTATCGCTGCCGTCCGTACGAGGCCACGCCCGGTGCGGCCAACGCGCTCTACGAGGAGTACATGGCGCGCGCCCGCAAGCTGGCGCCCAAGTTCAACCGCCACAACTACACCAAGCTGTGCCGTGAGGCCATCCGCGCGTTCGACACCATGCCGCTCGTGGGCGAGGGCACCAAACCGCGCGTGGGCGTGGTCGGTGAGATCTTGGTCAAGTTCCACCCCACAGCCAACAACCACGTGGTCGATGTCATCGAGCGCGAGGGCTGCGAGGCCGTGGTGCCGGGCCTGCTCGACTTCTTCCTGTACTCCATGAGCAATGCTGAGCTGCAGAAGGACGAGTTGGGAAGCTCTGCCACTACGCGCGCTGGCATGCAGGCGCTCATTAAGCTCGTGGACTGGATGCGTACGCCGGTGGAGGAGATGCTCGAGAAGTCCCGCCGCTTTGAGGCACCCGAGCGCATCGGCACCATGGCCGACAAGGCCCGTACGGTGCTTTCGGTGTGCAACAACATGGGCGAGGGCTGGCTGCTCACGGCCGAGATGCTTGACCTGATCGACCATGGCGCGCCTAACATCATCTGCACGCAGCCCTTCGCGTGCCTGCCCAACCACGTGGTGGGCAAGGCCGTGATCAAGGAACTGCGCCGTCAGCACCCCGAGAGCAATATCGTCGCGGTGGACTACGATCCCGGTGCATCCGAGGTCAACCAGCTCAACCGCATTAAGCTCATGATCAGCGTGGCGAAGGAGAACATGCGCGCCGGCAAGGGCTTTAAGCTTGAGAAAGTGGCGCCGCTCGCGATGGACGAGGTCACCGGCCAGATGCGTGCCCACGATGGCTGCGTGAGCTGTGACTCGGTGAGCGAGGAGGCCGTGGCATCGGTCGCCAAGCGTCTGGGACGTGGCATTAAGAAGTAACTGGTCTGCTTTGGGCTGGATATGAGGCAAGCGGGTGGTAGCCGTACCGGTTACCACTCGCTTTTGCTGGACATGGAACCCTGAGATAATGAACATATGTAGCCGTTCGCCGCAAATTACCGTCCGTTTATAGAACCCATCCCCGGCGCGCGTCATCCTTACGGTTGAATAAATACACATCTATGGAATTACATAAGAGAGGACCGTTCCATGAGCTACAAGACCGTTTGCGTTGCCGGTGGCGGCGTGCTGGGAAGCCAGATTGCTTTTCAGGCTGCCTACTGCGGCTTTGATGTGACGATTTGGCTGCGCAGCGAGGGCAGCATCGGCCGCACCCAGCCCAAGATCGATCATGTACGCGAGGAGTACATCGCGGCTATCGAGGGCATGGCGGACGGTACGGGCGAGTGGTGTGCCGGTATCGCCGATAGCGGTCAGCCCTTCGACAAGGAGGCGGCACTCGCCGCCGTCGAGCGTGCCTACTCCACACTTAAGCTGGAGCTCGACCTCGCCAAGGCCGTGGCCGACGCCGACCTGGTCATCGAGTCTATGGCCGAGGACACCCAGGCAAAAATCGACTTCTACAAGAAGCTTGCCCCGGTCCTCCCGCAAAAGACCGTCGTCGTGACCAACTCCTCCACGCTGCTGCCGAGTACCTTTGCCAAGTACACCGGCCGCCCCGAGAAGTACCTGTCGCTGCACTTTGCCAATTCCATCTGGAAGAACAACATGACCGAGGTCATGGCTCAGGACCAGACCGACAAGCGCTATTTCGATGAGCTCGTCGACTTTGCTAACGATATCCGTATGCTTGCCCTGCCCGTCAACAAGGAAAAGAACGGTTACCTGCTCAACTCCATGTTGGTGCCCTGGCTGCTTTCGGGCCTGGACCTGTACGTCTCGGGCGTGAGCGATCCCAAGAGCATCGACCTCGCATGGACGCGTGGTACCGGCGCTCCCAAGGGCCCGTTTCGCGTATTCGACACGGTGGGCATCCAGACGGCCTACAACATCGTTATGCAGTATCAGAAGGTCCCGGGCCTGGTGAGCCCGCTGCTCAAAAAGATGATGATGCCCTACAACTTTAAGGCCATGGCATCCGTCCTCAAGCAGATGCTCGACGAAGGCAAGCTGGGCGAAAGCTCGGGCGAGGGCTTTTTCAAGTACTAAAGAAGATCTCTTGAGTGCGGAGGAAAGCGGATCGGTCGTGCTCTCAAGGCCGTGTTTCCGCGGTGCTGAAAGCCTAAGCTACCGCTAAGGGGTGTTTGTTAAGCTGCGAGTCATATTGGACAGGGCTGGGCAAACGCCATGGTTATACGAGGAAAACGACGGTGGCATTCAAAGACGGTAACGATATGGAATTGAGCGACAAAGACGGCAGGCTGCTCTCGCGTCGAGCGGCTCTTGCGGGTGTGGCGGGCGCGCTGGCGTTTGCCGGGACAGGGCTTATGGGCTGCTCGGCCGGCGGGGCTGCCGCGGGCGACGCATCTACTGCGCGCAACGAGCTTACCGACGAGCAAAAGAAGCTACACAAGCAGATCGTCGCGACCTACGACGTCAAGAAGCAGTCGGCCATCAAAGACCATCTCGATGCTGATTACGCCGCAGGCAGCTTTGACGAAACCGCCCCGTTCGTCAAGGCAGATCCCTTTGGCACCGATACCCTGAGCTGCTACGTGCGCTTTGCAACGGCGGATTCCGTAACCGTCTCCTACAAGGTCGCCGGTCGCAAAAAGCTCGGTGACGTGCCCAAAGTCGCTGCGTTTTCCCACACGCCCCGCGGCGGTGACACGCCGGCTACGGAGCACGAGTTCAAGGTTATCGGCCTCATTCCCAACCACAAAAAACAAGGTGACCCTCACCTGCACGGCGCAAGATGGCACCAGCCGCACTTCGACGTTCACGATCGAGACGCCGGCTCTCAAGGGCGAAGAAGAAGAGCAGCTCGCCGTCACGACGGGGGAGTCCAACACGCCGCTTGCCGATGGCCTCTTTACCATCTTGGGCAACGACTCGTCCAAGCTCGACTTTATGTACCTCTACGACAACGCTGGCCAGATTCGTGGTGAGGTGCCGATTATCGGCTACCGCAGCCACCGCTTGCTGTTCCCGGGCGACGGCAGCATGATCATGAGCGTTTCGACCACCAAGATGGCCCAGATCAACGCCATTGGCCAGGTGGTAAACGTTTGGAGCACGGGCGACTATGAGTTACACCACGACTACGCCTTTGATGACGATGGCAATCTGCTGGTGCTGGCGAGCCATGCCGGCTCCGAGGCCGATTTGGACGTCGATCGCGCGGCTGCCAAAAAAGACAAGGACGATCGCGCTAATGTCGAGGACCTCATCATCAAGATCGACATAGCAACGGGCGACGTCTCCCTAGTCGTGGACCTGGGCGATATCTTCCCCGACCTCAAGGCACGCGCCAAGGTGGCCTCGGACGGCGACCTGGATTGGATTCATATCAACACGATTCAGTGGCTCGGCGGCGGCACCGTTCTGCTCAGCTCGCGCGAGACCTCGACAGTTATCCAGCTCACCGATATCTACGGTACGCCCACGGTCGATTGGCTTATGGGTTCGCCCGATTTTTGGGCCGGATCGGGCTTTGAAGTCAAGTTGCTGCAAGCCCAGGGTGATTTTTCGCTTAACGCGGGCCAACACAGCGTGACGTATCTGCCGAGTTCTGACACGGCAACGACCGGTCGCTACCAGGTCCTGCTGTACGACAACAACTTTGGTGCGGCCGAAAGCTATCCCAAGTTCGACTGGGGCCAGCTGGGCGCCGCGGTGGTGACCGACTACAGCCGCGGCACGCATTCGTTTGGGCGCATCTTTACGGTGGACGAGACCGCGCGCACCTACGAGCTTGTGGACCAGATCGCAGTGCCGTTCTCGGGTTACGTCAGCAGTGCGCAGCGCGTCGGCGATTCAGATAGTATGCTCGTGGCTTCGGGCCAGGCCAAGACCTTCGCCGAGTACGATCGCTACGGTCTACCCATCGCCACCTACGAGATGGAAGCCGAGAAGTACATCTACCGCGTGTACAAGTACGACCTGTAGCGCTGCGCCGGCATCACTTCACGTCAAACTCCACGCGATCGAGTTCAGGCACGTTGAGGTCGATGAGCTTGCGGGCGAGGTGACGGTCGTGTGCCCCAAGCGCCTCACTCGTCGTTACATGGGCGACAACCTCGCGCTCGACGAGGCCCTCCTCCTCGCCTTCGGTGGCCGAGGTCTCGACGGCGACGGTGTAATCCTTAAAGCCTGGCAGTATCGCGGCAAGCTCGCGCGTAGTTTCGGTGACGCCATAGCCGTCCTGCACGCCGGCCTGCGCTGAGCCAATGGAGCCCGCGGTCATAACGATGCAGGGGATGGCAAAGATCACCGTACCCACGATGATGCGGCGGCGCACCTTGCGCGACAGCTCGTCGACCTCGGCGTTTTCCTCGGCGGTCACAATGCCGTCGCCGTTGAGGTCACGCTTGAGCGGCACGCGCAAGATAAGTAATACGGCTTCGGCCGCCAGTGCGATAAAGACGACGTTGATGCCAAACTCGTAGAGCGCCGAGAGGAACAGCGACCCGCTCGCGATGGCGATGCCGTAACCCGCCGCACACAGGGGCGGCATGAGCGCGGTCGCCACGGCCACGCCGGCGATGAGCGTGGCGGGTTCCTGATCGCGCGAGTTGCCCAGGCCACCCGCAAAGCCACCTGCGAGCGCGACGGCAAGGTCCCACACAGTCGGTGTCGAATTGTCGATGATGGCGGCCGTGGTGGTGCCGAGCGGCGAGAGCTTAAAGTACAACGTGGACGTGACTAGGCAAAAGGCCATCTGCAGGGCAAGGCCGGCGACGGCCTCGACGGTAATCTCGCGGTCGAGCGTGGCAATACCGTATGCCATGGCAAGGACCGAGCCCATGAGCGGGCAGATGAGCATGGCGCCCACGATGGCGATATCCGAGTCGATATCGAGGCCAATGCTCGCGATAAGCATGGCGATGATAAGGATGCATAAGTGCGAGCCGGTCAGGCGCGCCCCGTTTACAAAACGCTTGCGAATCACGTGATAGGGCGCGCGGCCCTCGCGAATGTTGAATGCCTGCTTAAGGAAACGGCCGGCGTTCTCCAGGGCCTCGCTATGGGCAGGACGGATGCCGTGGCGCCGATGATGGCGCTCGCGCAATCGCTTGAGCTGTTGTTTGTCGAGTTCCATGTCCACCTCGTTCTAGCACGGGCCGCCTTGCGCTTGCTGCTATTACTCTACACCGTGGCAAGTGGAACAGATTCCGGGGCGCGGGATGGGGCGTCCAAACGGCTTTGCCTGCATTTAGCAACGCCTCGCAAAATGAATCAATCTCAACTGCATATGTGACGGAACTGTGTCGAAAGCTGTTGAACAACCGAATTGCCCGCTTTGCCGCATTGTTGCGCAACAAAGACTGGGAAATGCGGCCCTAGACTCGCGGTAACGCAGATAGCGTTGTGTCGAAGGGAGTACAGCATGGCAAAGTACAGTCCAAAGCATCTTTCGTCTCCAGCTAAGGCCGTCAACATGAGAGGCGTCGCTAACCGCGCCGTCGCGACCGTTTTGACGGCAGGCCTGATCGCCCAGCCGCTCATGTCGCCGCTGGCGGCAATCGCCGCGCCGACCGGTGACACCACCGATGCCGCAAAGGGCGAAAGCCCCATCGAGAGCACCGTCGTTGCCGGCAACCAGGCGGTCGCGAAGACGGCGGCGCAGCTGGCCGAGGAATCGGCAAAGCAGTTTGAGGCTGCCAAGGCGGCCTACGATGCGGCTCAGAAGAAGGCCGACGCCGCGGGCCAGGCGCAGAAGCAGGCTCAGCAGCAAAAAGATCAGGCTTCGCAGGCCGTGACCGATAACGCGGCCGAGCAGAATGCGGCAGAAGTCGCTGCGCTTCATGAGAAGATCGACGAGCTCAAGGCGGCCGTCGACAAGGCTGAGGAGCAGCAGAAGAAGCTAGGCGACCTGAACGGCCAGCTCGACCAGGCCAAGAAGAGCGTTGAGGACAAGGCCCAAGCGCTCAAGGATGCCAAGGCCAAGCGGGACGAGGCCAAGACGGCTTTCGATGACGCCAAGGCCAAGCTCGATGCTATGGGCATGGATAAATACGAGGCCGCCAAGAAGGCTGTCGAGGACGCGCAGGCCAAGCTCGATGCGGCGAATGCCGGCGTGAAGACGGCCAAGGGTGAGCTCGATGCCGCTAAGACGGCTGTCTCCAATGCCGAGCAGGCAAAGAGCGATGCCGAGTCTGCTCTGACGTCCGCCCAGGCCAAGAAGCAGGAGACTGCCGCTGCCCTCGCCACCGCAACCACCGCACAGGCCAACGCCCAGAAGAAGCTGGACCAGGCACAGGCTGCGCTCGATGCCGCTACTTCTGGCACGGGCGTCGACCTGAAAGCGCTCGAGGCCGCCAAGAAAGCTGCTGCCGGTGAGTTCAAGGACGCGCAGGCGGAGCTCAATGCCGCGACGGATGCCGACGCCACCGCACAAACGAACCTCCAGGCCGCACAGACTGCTGCCAGCGCCGCGCAGGAGAAGGTCAACGCCGCCAACGCTGCCGTTTCGTCCGCGCAGACTTCATACGACGAAGCCAACGGCAAACTCGGTGATCTGACCAGCAAATACAACACCGCCAAGGCTGCTTACGAGCAGGTCCAGCAGACCGAGGCGGACAAGAAAGCTGCCTACGATCAGGCCGTAAAGGATAGGGACGACAAACGCGCCGAGTACAAGGCAGCATGCGATGCCGCAGACGCTGCGGAGGATGCCAGCGATGCCGCTAGCGCAGAGGTGGACAAGCTTGAGCAGCAGATTGCCCAGCTCAAGTCCAGCATGACCGTCGATCAAGACATCATCAATAATGGCATGCTCGGTTTTATGGCCTACATTAGCAACGGCAGCGATTTCACTGCCCAGCAGAAGGCCAATGCCGTTAATGCTCAGGGCATGCTCACTGGTCTCATTCAGAAGGCTGATTGGTATGACAGCTATGTCGATCAGGATATGTCTCGCGATACCAATCCGCTTTCTCTTGAGCAGCTGCGCAATGCACTGACGTATCTCGATACCCAGAACAATCTCCGCAAGGCCAACGGGCAGTCCGAGCTAAGTGTCAGCCTCCGCATGACGGCCGCGGCAGCGCTCAACGCATCCTATTCATCGAATATGCAGACACACTCAAATCGTTACGCCGATAATGCGGAGAATCTCGCCATGGGCGGCGGCGTCTATACCGGAGGCGAGACTGTCGACACGCTCGGCTGGCCCTACACCGGTCTCTATACGGAGGAGAAAAATAACTATGAGAATTGGATTAGGAAGTACGGAGAGGATAGTGAGGAGGGGCAATTCCTTATTGCAAATCGCTATAACAGTGTGAACATTTGGTTCAGCTGCCCCCAAGTCTTCTCCGGAACCTATGACGAGCATGGCAATCCCAACGGTGACGCCTGCGGACACTATCTTAATATCATTGATTCGGCCCATAAGGCAATTGGCATCGCCACTGGAAGCGGCAAGGGTGTCGAGGCGTTGATGACGATTTTCGACTACAGCAATGATTCTACACAAGCTGATTTCACCGTCTCCGAGTTCAAGAAGCTCGTGAACGACTACATTGACTCTGCTTACAGCGCCGGCGGCACGCAGGCACAAAAGCAGCAGCTCAAGGAGCTTCAGAGCAAGCTCACCGATGCGCAGAAGATGTTTGGAACTGCTAATGCTGCCTATAACGCTGCGCTCAACAAGCAGTTTGACGCTCAAGACTCCTTCATCACGGCCAATACGAACATGAATACCGCCAAGGGCGAGTATGAGAATGCGCAGGCTGCCACTGCAACCGCCAAGGGCGCCTATGACGCCGCTAAGAGCGAGCTCGATGCTTCTGGCATTGACATCGATGCTCTTCAGCAGAATCTCAACACCGCCAAGGGCGAGGCGACCGCCGCGCAGACCGCGCTTGACGAGGCGAACTCCAAGCTCACCGAATGCCAAACGAACGCCTCTAAGGCTTCGACTCGTAAGCTGAATGCTCAGAGCAGCTACGATGCCGCCAAGGCGAAGTCCGACCACGCCAACAAGGCCTATGCCGACGCCACTGCTTCGGTCAAGGACCTTACCGACAAGCGCGAGGCTGCAAGGGAGGATCTTGAGGGCAAGAAGAGCGCGTTTGCTTCTGCCGAAAAGGCCGACGCCGCCGCTCGGGCCGAGGTAAAGAGCGCTCAGGTTACACAGACTGCCGCGGCAACGGCCCTCTCGAATGCTCAGCAGGAAGTCGCCAACAAGGAGCAGTCGCTTGCCGCCGCACAGCAGAAGGTCACGTCTGCCCAGACGGCCCTCGCTGCCGCGAAGGCCGCATTCCAGCGCTATGCCGATGCTCAGAGGGCGCTTGATGACGCCGAGGCAGCCCATAAAGCTGCTGTCGCCAGCGTGAACGCTGCCCAGGATCAGCTCGATGCCGCCAACCAGGCAGTCGAGGACGCCAAAAAGGCCATCGCCGATGCCCAGACCGAGCTTGCTGCTGATCAGACCCTTCAGGCCGATCTTGAGCATGTCGATGATGAGGCTTCCCTTGCTGCTGGCGTAACGGTATTCAACGCGGGCTGGACGGCACAAAATCAGCTGCCCAAGCTCAATGCTGCCTATGCTCGCTACAAGGCTGCCGTCGACGCCGAGAAGGGTCTGAAGCAGGCCGAGACCGACGCCGATGCCAAGCTGTCCGATGCCAACGACGCCTATGCCGCCGCGCTGGCAGAGCTTAACGACGCCAAGGATGCCCTGGCAGCCGCACAGGCCGAGTACGACAAGTATCATCCCAAGGCCGAGCCGCAGGCCAAGCCCCAGGTTGCGCAGGCCGCCGCAAAGGCCCCCGCTGCCAAGAAGCAGGCCGCGGATGGTGCGCTCGCCCAGACGGGTGACACCTCCGCGCTTGCGGGCGAGGTCTTCGTCATCGGCGGCATTACGCTCGTAGCTGCGGGCGTGACGCTGGGCGATCGTCGTCGCAAGCAGATGTAGTATTTTGAGTACTGGTCTCGCATGAGCTGCGGTTAATTGCGAGACCGACTCGATGGCTCAACCGATAAGGCCGGCGTGCTGTGATACGCAGCGCGCCGGCCTTTCTTTGTATTGGCATCAAAAAGCCCGGTCGGCAGCCACAAAAGCTACCGACCGGGCAAGCCGTAGGCAATATGATTGCGACCGGGCTGTCGCTAAAGTACGAGCGAACAGCTGCTCAGCTTAGCCCAGCAGGCTCAGGCCAACAGAGACAAACGCCAGGATAACGCCGACGATAGACTCGCCACCGAGCAGGCCGCTGGCGACGACCAGGCCCTGCTCCTGGAAGGCGGCATCCTTGGCGGCCTTCTCCTCGTCCGAAAGACCGGCCTCGGCGTCGCGGTGAGCGGCCCACTTGTCGTAGGCGAGCTTAACGCAGGAGCCCAGGAAAGCCGTGAGCGACATATAGAACGGCAGGTACACGCCCAGACCGATCATCATGGCCGGAATGCCGAGCCAGTACATGACGATGCCGGCGATAAAGCCGCCTGCGAACCACGGCACGCTCGGGATGCCCGAGACCATGGTGGCGACCACACTTGCCTGCGCGGCTACAAAACTCTTGTCGGGGCCAAAGGCGTCCGGACCATAGGCGGTGACGAGCGCGACCATGACGGCGGCGGCGACCAGGGCGCCCACGATGCCGCCGATGGCCTGGCCAACCCACTGCGCGCGCGGGTTGGTGCCCAGCACGGCGCCGGCCTTAAAGTCGTTCATGACGTCGCCCGCAAGGCCGCACGCTACGGCCACGATGCCGGCGATAAAGAACAGCTTGACCTGAGCGAGCTGCGCGAAGGCGGCAACGATGAGCATGACGATGAGGCCGAAGATCTCCATGGGGTCGATACCCGTCTGGCCGCAGCTCTGCGCGCTCATGATGGTGGTGACAAAGGTGAACAGCGTGACGATGACGGCTGGAACGGGGCCAAGATCGAGTACGATGGCAACGATCACGGCGATGGCGGCAGCGCCCAGGCCGATGATACCGGCGTCGAGCTTAAGGGAGCCCGAGATGAGCGACTGCTCGTCGGTGTCGGTGGAGCTGTCGGCGGCGAGGCCGCGGACGATACCGGCGACCTGCGGCAGGATGTCCTTGAGGACGACGGCGACGCCAAAGCCCATCATGAGGCCCATACCCAGGGACTTAACAATGCCCTGTGCGGTCATAACGTCAAACAGACCGGCAGCGGTGCCGCCGACGATGATGCCAAAATTGCCCAGCAGCGCGCCGGCAAACCAGAACGCGACGGGGGCGAAGCCCACCAAAAAGCCGATGGACAGCAACATGGGCGAGTTGTAGATGGCAAAGGTCACGCCGGGGATATTGAGCGTGCACAGCATGCTGGGCACCACGCCCAGGGCGTCGCGAAGCACGCTGTAGATGCCTGCGATGGCCATGGAGCCAAAGAGCTGCTTGCCGGTCTTGCCGCCGGCCTCGGTGGCGCGCAGGGTCTGAGCTGCGGCGTTGCCGGTGGGGAACTCAAGCGCGGCGTCCACGATAAAGTGACGGTGGATGAGCGCTGTCGCCAGAAGGCCCAAGATGGTGCCGGCGAGCGCCACGATAAACATGTCGAGCCAGCTGATCTGGTCGGCATAGCCCAGCATCCAGGCGCCCGGGATGGTAAACGCCAGGCCGCCGGCGACCATGGCGCCTGCGGACATGATGGTGTGGGTGACGTTTGCCTCGTTGAGGCTGGCGTTGCCCATGAGCTTAAGGAAGAACAGCGAGATGACGGCAGCGAAAATGATCGGCCAGGGGAGTGCGCCCATCTTGAGGGCGGTGTAGGCCGAGCTTGCCGTGATGATCACGCAGCCAAGGACGCCGATGACGACGCCGCGCAACGTGAGTTGCCCACGCATCGAAGCGCGGTTCGAGGGATTGCTCATATAGAACTCCTTTGCGTATATCCGCTTCCCCCGGGAGCGCCGTTACGGATACGGCGCGGGAAGTCGGGTTACAAAGGCCGCCGCGTGAGCTCGCAAACGACCGCGCACCAGTATAGCCGCAAGCTAGTCATTTTGGGATGACTGGTTTAGGTAGGCGATATACTGCTGGGCAGACGAAAGGAGCGCCGACGATGCTTAATGGGTGCGCATATATATTGACGGTCGACGTGGGCAACACGTTCATTCGCTTTGGCCTGTTTGCAGAGGATTCGGCCGCGGCGCAGGAATGTCCGCTTGCGACGTGCGAGATCACCACGCCGTCGAGCATCACGGCGGACGAGGCGCGCATGCGTCTCGTGCAGGTCATGGCCGCACTGGCGGCCGATGCGGGCATGCCGGGCGCGCTTGTGCCCGCGGCTGCTGTGCTGAGTTGCGTGGTCCCGGCGCTCGTGCGCCCGTGGAAGGCGGCGCTTTCCCGTACCTGCACGGGGCGCGTGCTCACCGTGGGGCCGGGACTTAAGACCGGCATACCCGTGCACTACGATGACCCGGCCGAGATCGGTCCCGACCGCATCGCCGACGCCGTGGCTGCCCGCGCCGTCTACGGCTCGCCGTGCATTGTGATCGACCTAGGCACGACGACCAATATCGAGGTCATCGACGCGCGCGGCACCTTTGTCGGCGGCGTTATCGCGCCAGGCCTGGCCCTCGGCGCCCGCTCGCTTTCGGCGGCAGCAGCGCGCCTGCCCCAGGTTGAGCCCTCGGCGCCGACACACGTCATCGGTCGCAACACGCGTGAGGCCATGCGCTCGGGCGTGGTCTTGGGCGAGGTTGCCCGCATCGACGGCATGCTCGACATGGTGCTCGCCGAGATGCGCGCGACCAAGGCCGCGGGGGAGGGCAACGTGCCCATCGTCATTACCGGCGACGATGCCGAGGCGCTTGCGGCGCTGGTCGGCCATAGCCTGACGGTCGACGATGCGCTGACGTTGCGGGGTCTCGCCGAGCTCTACCACATCAACCAAAAGCCCCGCCGCGCGTAGCGATGGGGGCGATGGGACAAAAACGTCTCCACCTTCCACCTGCTACAATGGGTCAAACTATTGCGATTTCGGAGGTGTCTGCCATGTCGGACGATCTTCATCAAACCGCGTCGGGCAAGCGCCGCGACGTCATTAGCTGGGATGAGTTCTTTATGAGCGTGGCCATCGCCGCGCAGCGCCGCAGTAAGGACCCCAACACGCAGGTGGGCGCGTGCATCGCCAGCACCAACCACCGCATCCTTTCGGTGGGCTACAACGGTACGCCCTCGGCGCTCAACGACGACTTTTTCCCGTGGGGCACGAGCGATGACCCGCTGCAGGACAAGCATAACTACGTAGTTCATGCCGAGGCCAACGCCGTGCTCAACTACCGCGGCTCGCTCAAAGACCTCGAGGGTTCCACGGTCTACGTCACGCTGTTTCCGTGCCACGACTGCGCCAAGATCCTGGCGCAGGTGGGTGTGGGCGAGGTCGTCTACCTGGACAATAAGTATGCCGACACCGATGACGGCCGTATCAGCCGCCGCATTCTCGACTCCTGCGGCATCAGCTACCGCCAGGTCATCGTCGATGTCCAGATTGGTACCGGGGGACAGGCTCAGCAGTAATATGCGTTGTCGCTATCTGACGACGAACGCAGCTCAAAGAGCCCCGTCCCAAATTGACTACTCGTGAAAGTCGCGTCTGCGCGCATGGACGGCTCGTGAGCGGGTACATGGCTGTAGTAACATAGCTTCTGTCCGCGGGCGTGCCCGCGTTATTGTGAGAAAGGAGCCCCTGTGGCTGTTAACGAAGAGCTGCTTAAGAAGGTTCTTGAAGAGATCCGCCCCAACCTGCAGGCCGACGGCGGCGATATGGAGTATGTGGGCGTCGACGACGAGGGCGTTGTCAAGCTGGAGCTGCAGGGCGCTTGCGCCGGCTGCCCCATGAGCTCACTGACCTTGTCTATGGGCATCGAGCGCATCCTGAAGGAGCATGTACCCGGTGTTACCCGCGTTGAGCAGGTCAATGCTTCCGGCGAGGCCGAGGACCTGTACGACGAGTACGCGCCGTTCTAAGATGCGAAAGCTGCGGACGGTACGCTCCGCATAGACGTTACGCCCAAACATGCGGCTGCGAGCGTAAGGCCCGCGGCCGCATTTGTATGTAGGGAGCAGGGGATCGATATGCTCAACGACCTCTACCATATGCTTGATCCCGTCGCGATCTCGGCGGGCCCCATCACCATCTACTGGTACGGCCTGGCCTATGTGGTCGGCGCCCTGCTTACGGCAGTCGTCATGTATCGCACGCAGCGCCGCTGGGGCTTCGACATTACGATTGATGACCTGACGAGCGTCGTGGTCGGCGCGGTCTTTGGCCTCATCATCGGCGCGCGCCTGTTTTACGTCGTCTTTTATGGTGATGGCTACTATTGGACCCACCCGCTCGAGATCTTTGCCACCAACGAGGGAGGCATGAGCTTCCACGGCGGCCTGGTGGGCGGCATCTTGGGCGGCATCATCGTGTGCCGCATGTACAAGCTTGACGCCTGGACCGTCGCCGACCTTGCTGTGATCGGCGCCCCGCTGGCCCTGTGCCTGGGCCGTTGTGCCAATTTCGTCAACGGCGAGCTGTGGGGCAAACCGACTGATCTGCCTTGGGGTGTGGTCTTTGGCGGCACCGCGGGCGATATGCCGCGCCATCCCTCCCAGCTCTACGAGGCGTTTCTTGAGGGCGTCGTGCTCTTCTGTATTGTGCAGGTGCTCAGCCGCAAAAAGCCGCTGCTGCCCCAGGGTACGTTTATGGGCGTGTTCGTGATGGGGTATGGCATCGTCCGCTTTCTCGTTGAGTTCGTGCGCGTGCCCGATGCGCAGCTGGGCTATCTGTTGGGCGGCGTCATCACTATGGGCCAGCTGCTGAGTTTGCCGCTCGTGATCGCCGGCCTGGCGCTCATCATCTTCGCCCGACACCGCAATCGCCCCCAGCGCATCTACCTCGACGCCTAACCAAGACCACCGCAAAGGGGACAGGCACCTTTGTGGTGGTCTTGCCGAGTTTGATAGGTTTCTAGAAAGGCTTTCGGACTGTGAAGGATTCCGACCTCTCCACAACGGCTGCGCGCGACGCTGCCCGCATCGTCTGGTTTAAGCGCTATCCCGCCAAGCAGACGCTCATCGCATTTTTGCTCGCACTGTTGGCGACCACGGCGTTTTCCATCGATCCCGCCCCGGTGTCGAGCAACGCGGTCTTGGCGATTGACCCCAAAGCCTCGGGCATGCTGTACGTGTGCTACGAGGTGCTCCTCTCGTTTGCCGGCCATACCGACGCGGTCATGCTGCTTGCGCTTGCCTGCCTGCTCACGCTGCCGTTTCGCTACGTATTCTTTGGCCGCGGCGACGCTTGGCGTCCCTCGGTGATCCTTCCGTCGCTGTTCTTTGCCGTCTGCATGGTGTTTGGCCGCAGCTACGACCTCACCGATTCGGCCGAGATCGTGCTCGGCGACAAGGCCCGCATCATCTGCGCCTGGATAGGCGGTGTGGGCTGGATGCTCTTGGCGGTCGTTGCCTTCTACCTTACCTTTGAGTGCCTAGATTGGCTGAGCTCTCGGCGCATTCCGTTTTCCGAAGCGCACTTTGGCCGCGTATGGCGTGTGGCTCACGCCGTGCTCTCGGTCCATCCCTTTGCCGGGCCCTTCCTGGTGCTTATGATCGCCTGGGCGCCCACACTCATCGCTTCGCTGCCCGGCCTTTTTATGGGAGATACGGGTGCGCAGATTCGCCAGTGGTTCAACTATCCCAACGGCACGAGTGACTACTTGCGTCTGCTCAATCCCAATGTGTTGCTCAACGGACATCACCCCGTGGTGCACACGGCTATCATCGGTTCGTGCGTCCAGCTGGGGCTTTCACTGTTCAACAGCGCCAACGCAGGTCTTGCTATCTACACCTGCGCTCAGTTCATCATTACGGCCGCCTGCATGGCCTATTCCATCTCGTCGCTGCGCAAGCTGGGCGTGAGCCTGCCGGTCCGCGGCGCGGTCTTGCTGTTCTTTGTGTTTATGCCCATGTTCTCCAACTACGCGGCCCTGCTTACCAAAGATGTGCTGTTTGCCGACGCGTTTTTGGTGCTGTTGGTGCAGACCGTGAAGCTCGTGGCATGCGGCCTGCCCCGTCGCGATGCCAATGCCGAGCGTGCGGGCGAACAGAGGCCCGTGCTCTTTGCGCGCCATGACTGGCTGCTGCTCGCTCTGGGCACCATGGGTTCCACGTTTCTGCGCAACGGCGGCCTGGTGTTTCCCCTGGCGGCATGCGTAATCGCGGCGGCGTTTTGCGCATGGGACGCGCATGTGGCTCGTCGTGCAGCCAAGCAGGATGGTGCTGCGCCTTCGGATGCCATCCCGCGTTTCCGCTGGGTGGGAGTTCTTGCGGTGCTTGCATTCTGCCTTGCCTCTAATATGTATTTCACCAAGGTCTTTATGCCGGCGCACGACATCACGCCTGGTTCCAAGCGCGAAATCCTCTCGATTCCGTTCCAGCAGACGGCTCGTTTCGTCCAAAAGCACGACGGCCTCAACTCGGGCGTCAACCCCACGGTTAAGGAGGACGGCACCATCGTGGAGGCTCCTTGCGACGGCTTGGTGACCGACGAAGAGCGTGCCGTGATCGACCGTGTGCTCAAGTACGAGAATCTGGGCCGCCGCTACAACCCGGATAAGTCGGACGCCGTCAAAAATTGCTTTAACGAGTACGCCTCGCAGGAGGACATCAAGGCCTATTTTGAGGTGTGGGCCCAGATGTTCAAAAAGGATCCCGAGTGCTATATCTCGGCGCTCATCAATAACTACTACGGCTACTTTTATCCGAGTGCCCGCGATGCGTGGGTCTACAGCACGGCGCGCAGCGCCGAGATTATGGCGAAGCCCGATAACCTCAAGTACTTCGACTTCCATCCGGCCGATAGCAAGGTCGTGCGCTGGTGCGATCACCTGATCAACCTGTATCGCGTGGCGGTGCAGCGCATACCGTTTATCTCGCTCACCATGAGCTCGGCCACCTATGTGTGGATCATGATCGCCGTGGTGGTCTATCTGTTACGTCGCCATTCGTGGCGCGGGCTGGCCATTTGGGTGCCGCTTTTGGGCGTGCTCGCCGTGTGCCTGATCGGTCCTTGCAACGGCTCGACCTACATGCGCTACCTGTATCCGGTCATCGCCTGCATGCCCTTTGCCATCGGCGCTACCATTACCCGCAGCGACCTCCTCTGGTCCTAATTTGGTGTAAAGGGGACAGGTTGCTTTGCACTACCCCAATGCACCAAAGGGTTGTATCATCACGACGCCTTCATTTTGGGGTTTATCTCACAGGCCAGTAGGTATATCATAACGACGTTTGTTTATATTGCCCGAGCATCTGCGCTGGGCTTTAGGTCGAAACCGATAGGAGACACGTATGTCCGGACACTCTAAGTGGGCCACAACCAAGCATCGTAAGGGCGCGCAGGACGCCAAGCGTTCCGCCCTCTTCTCCAAGCTGAGCCGCAACATCACCGTTGCTGCCCGTCTCGGCGGCGACCCGCTGCCCGAGAACAACGCCAGCCTCGCCGCTGCTGTTGCCAAGGCCAAGGCTCAGTCCATGCCCAAGGACAAGATCAAGTCCGCTATCGACAAGGCCTTCGGTTCGGGTGCCGACGCCGCTGTCTACGAGAACATCGTGTACGAGGGCTATGGTCCCGCCGGTGTCGCCGTCTACGTCGACTGCCTGACCGATAACCGCAACCGCACTGCCGCCGATGTCCGTTCCGCCTTCTCCCACGCTGGCGGCAACCTGGGCACCTCCGGCTCCGTCGCCTTCCAGTTTGAGCGCAAGGGCCAGATCGTCGTCGCCAAGGAGATCCTGGACGAGAACGCCAAGAAGGAGACCATGATCGCCAACGGTGCTGCCGGTGACGAGGATGAGTTCATGATGGCAATCGCCGAGGCCGGTGGCGAGGACTACGAGGACGCCGGCGAGGAGTGGATTGTCTGGACCGCTGCTAACGACGTCATGGCTGTCTCCAAGGCACTCGAGGAGCAGGGCATCCAGGTCAAGGGCTCCGAGACCACCATGGTCCCGACCACCCCGACGGAGATCTCCGGTACCGACGCCAAGAAGGTCCAGCGCCTCATCGACCGTCTCGAGGAGCTCGACGACGTCCAGGACGTCTACAGCACCATGGACATGACCGACGAGGTCATCGCTGCCCTCGAGGAGGAGTAGCGCCCACACGGGTTAAGCCGTGCATATCTGGGCATAATGAAGCGAGCATGCAAGCCTCGTGGAATAGATGAGCCGGATCCGCGTGCGTATGGCACCGGACCCGGCTCTTTTATAATGATGCGAGCCGTTTTGCATTCTGTGGACCGAAACCTGAAGGGAGCGCGCGTGCGCGTACTCAAACGAGCCCTAGCGATCGTGTATCTTGCCGCCGCCATCGTGGCGCTGGGTACGCTTGTCTGCCAGTTCTGGGGACCGTATACGTATCGCTTTATGCTGCTGTTGCGTGACACCATGCCTCGCGTCGTCGTTACGGTGTGTGCCGCTATCGTGGCGCTTGGCGTGCTCATCGGTTTTTTCCGCCTGATGTTCGCGCGTCGTGAGCCGTCCTGCGTGCATCCGGCGGGGGAGCGCAATATCGAGGTTACGCTCGCAGCGCTTTCCTCGTGCGCCCGTGCCGCGGCGGAGTGCGATGATCGCGTGATGGTTGAGCATATCGAGGCGCGCGTTCAAGGCTCCGACGAGTCGCGCGTTCGTTTTAAGGTCGAGGCCATCGCGCTGGATGATAAAGACGTCGCCTCTCTTGCCACCGCGATGCAGCAGCGCATCGAGAAGGCCTGCGACACCATGCTCGGCACGCCGGGCACGACCGCGCGCGTCCGTTTTTTGCCGTCCAAGACTACCGTCCAGACCGTGGAGGTTTCCGGTGAGTGATACCAACCAAGACAAGACCGCCCGCACGCCGCGCCTGACGATCGACCAGAACGCTACGCCGGCAGGCGAGACCACCGACACCAAGCCCGAGGCCGGCGAGCAGTACGACGGCGCCGCCAACGACTTTGACGAGGCCATGGGTCTCATCAAAGGTACGGGCGCTGCTATCTGGAGCTACGCCGTGCGCCACCCCAACACTACGCTCGGCGCCGTGGCGGGCTTTATCCTCGCCGTGCTGGTACTTACGTTGGGCCTGTGGGACACGCTCGTCATCGCATTCTTTGTGTTGATCGGCGCCGTGATCGGCCAGATTCGCGACGGCGAGAACGGTATCGTCAACTTCTTCGGGCGTCTGTTTAGCGGCCGCTAATATGTATTCGACTGTCGCATCCGTGGCAGACATAAGGAGGAACCATGGCTTTTAACACGAAGGTCGATGTGGCCGATACCGAGCTCGAGGCAGACGAGACCGTCGCCGCCGATGCGGAGGATGTAACGCTCGAGGACGAGACGCTCGTCGAGGCCGAGTCCGAAGACGAGGCGGACGAGGCGGACGAGGACGACGAGGAGGCGGACGAGTCCGAGGACTCGCTGACCTATTCCAACGGCGTGATCGAGAAGATCGTCGCCATGGCCACCCGCGAGGTGCCGCACGTTCTGGGCATGAAGGGTAACCTTATGCACTTTGTGCAGGAGCAGTTTGGTGCCGAGAACCTGACCAAGGGCGTGACGGTCGAGGTCACCGACGACAACCGCGTGGTCGTCAACATCTCCGTCATCATCGAGTACGGCGCCTATGCGCCCGCGATCTTCGACGATGTCAAGGCACGTGTCACCGAGCGTCTGGCCGCGATGACCGGTCTTGAGGTGGCAGGCGTCAACCTGCGCATCGAGGATGTCATCACCCCCGAGGAGTACGAGCACCGCACCAGCCAGCACGAGTAACCTACCAATAAGGGATAGGTTTATTTTGGCAGGTTTTAACTGCGAAAACGCCAAACGGTCGACAGCGCAAGCAAAAGCGCAGTCGACCGTTTTCTATATAGCCTCGATCTAGTCATACCGCTCGTCTAACTAAGGGTTGCAATCTTCGCGTTCCGCGTTACCCTAATGGGCGCATTGTTTCCAAATTGTTAACGAGGGGTTGCCGTAATGCCGACGAACACGAGACCGAAAGCAAGGCATGGGCGATTGAGGCCGCTGCGGCAGAGGCGGCGTCGCGTGCCGCCGAGGAGGTGCATCGTCCTCCGGTGGTGCCGATGGAGCGCGTTGTCGGTCGCGAGGATATCGAACGTGGCGAGCGCGCCGGCCGCAAGCGCAGCCAGGAGCCAGGCTTTCCGCGCTTTTTTGCCGAGCTCAATTTGGGGCTGATCCTCACGGCCTTTGCCATCGTGGCTTTCAAAACGCCCAATCACTTTGCCTTCGGCGGCACCTCGGGTGTGTCGGTCATTCTTTCCACGCTGTTCCCGACTCTGCCCGTCGGCGTCTTTATGTGGATTATCAACGCGGTCCTGGTCATCCTGGGCTTTATCTTTTTGGAGCGCAAGGCAATCCTTTGGAGCGTCTTTGCCTCGTTTGCGCTTTCGGCCTACGTCTCGCTGTTTGAGCTCTTCATCCCGACGGATGTTTCGATGACGGGCGATATGTGGCTCGACCTGTGTTTTGCCGTCATCTTGCCGGCGCTGGGCAGTGCCATTGTCTTTGACATTGGCGCCTCGACGGGCGGCACCGACATCCTTGCCATGATTCTCAAGCGTCGTACGACGCTCGAGATCGGACGCGCCTTGTTGCTGGTCGATATCGGCATCGTGACCGTCGCGGCTTTCCTGTATGGCCCGCGCGTCGGCCTGTACTGCGTACTTGGCCTGTTTGCCAAGACGCTCGTGGTCGATAAGGCCATCGAGAGCATTCACCTTCGTAAGGTCTGTACGATTATTTGCGCCGAACCGCGCAAAGTCGAGGAGTTTATCGTCAAGCATCTCAACCGCACAGCAACAATCAGCCGTGGTTACGGCGCCTTCTCGGGCAGGTGCGTCACGGTGATTATGAGCGTGCTGAGCCGTCGCGAGGCCGTGCAACTGCGCCGCTATGCGCGCGAGGTCGATCCGGGTGCCTTTATCACGATTGTCGACAGCTCCGAGATCGTCGGCAAGGGTTTCCGCGGCACGAACTAGCGCGGACACACTCATCAAACAATCGAAAAGCGCCTCGCGCGTTGCAAATACGTCATCTAAGAGTATTTGTCCTCACATTGGGTGATAATGATGCCAAAGACATCGTTTGCGATCCAGGTGATTCGCTCTAGATACGAAGGGATGATTTCGATGTTCTGTTCGCAGTGTGGCGCTCCTATGGGCGATAACGACAAGTTCTGCGGCGTGTGCGGTGCCCCTAATGCTGGTGCTGCAGCTTCCGCCCCTCAGGGTCAGCCTCAGCCTCAGCAATTTGTCCCTCAGCCTCCCACGAACGCGCTCAAGGGCTGTGTAGCTCAGGCGTTTGAGGATATGACCAAGACTCCGGGCGTGCTGCAGCGCGTGTGCCAAATTGCTTTTTTGCCGGCGCTTATCTGTGTCGTGTCGGTGCTCGTGCTGTTCATCCCCGTTATCGGCGGTATTGCAGCTGCCATCGGCTTTTTGGTCGCCTACGTGGCGAGCGTGTGCGGTTCGGGCTTTGGCATCGAGTGGGGTCGCGATCTGTCGCTTAAGATCGATGACGGCATGGAGCGCCCGTTGATGCGTTCCACGTCGTTTGGTCTCGGAGTCTTTTCGAGCGTTATCTCGGTCGTGCTCGAGGTTATCGCTGCCATTCCCGTGATCGGTGTAGTGCTTTCGCTGGTGGAGGGCGTGGTAATTGGCGCTGCGGGCTCGTATTCTTATTACGGCTCTTATGCGCTCGAGGCTGCGCTGTTTGGCTCGCTTGGCTTGCTTGTCCTGGCTATGATTGCCACGGCGGTCCTGGGGGTCTTCTTTAAGATGTTCGCCGACATTGCCGTGATGCATTTTGCGGTGACCGGTCGCGTCGAGAGCGCGTTTTCGCTCGATAAGGTTTGGGCGGCCTTTAAGAACAATAAGACCAAGCTGTTCTGCGCTTCGTTCCTTCCCGAGTTTTTGACGGGCTTGGTCGCCAACGTTGTCACATGGATCTTGACGGTCGTCTTTGGCGCCATTGCCTCTGTCGGTATGTATAGCTACTACTATCGTCCTACGGGTATCGAGGCGATTGTTACCGGCGGTGGCATCACACTCGTGCTGTTCCTGGTTCTGGTCGCTTTTGTCACCGTATTTCTTACGGTCTTTGGCAAGATGCTCAAGCATCGTGCCGTTGGCTATTGGGTTGCACGTTATGCAAGCGAGTGGGCCGACGAGGACAAGGACGACGTCCTGACTTTTGTATTGCCCTTCGAGAAGAAGCCCGCTCCCTCGGGTTACAGTGCTCCGGATGTCGCGCCTGCACCTGCACCTGCACCCGAGCCCGCGTCTGAGCCCAAGCCTGCGCCCGAGCCGGCGCCCGTGCCTGAGCCTGAGCCGGCACCTGCACCTGAGCCTGCGCCCGAGCCTGAGCCGGCGCCCGAGTCAAGTACCGACGAGGACCCTCAGGACGAGTAGCCATGCCGCCCGTCATTTGGGGGCGAGGTAGAAATAGCGCTTGACAAATGAGCGGGGGCGGACGTGTTGAAACGTCCGCCCCCGCTTTGCTCTAGCCAGGCTGCTATGGATGGGTGTGACGACTACTCGTCGTGTTTCTCCTCGTGACGAGCGGCGGCGCGGGCTTCGTGGATGCCCTTGATCGCGACATGGCGAGCCGTGCGGGCATCATGGATGGCGTTACGAGCCTCGGCGGTCGTCGCCTTGGCAGAGCGCAACTTGGCGGCCAGTTCGGGGTTGGTTTCGGCGACCGCGGTAATCGCGGGGCCGTCGAGCTCCTCTTGCGTGGGCTCGGCCAAAAAGTCGATGGCATACTGGGCTGCCACCATGGAGCCCTTTGCCAGCACGCTCTCGTCAATCTTGTAAAAGCAGGAATGTTGGGCGTACGTGGCGCCAATCTTGGGGTTGCGCGTACCTACAAAGGCGAGCACGCCCGGTACGCGGCGCAGGTACTCCGAAAAATCCTCGCCCGAAAGCGTGCCGCGATAATGGCCTTGGCCGGCGGGGCCCAGACACTTAATTACGGCCTGACGGCAGCGCTCGCTCGAGGCCGCGTCGTTTTCGACCTTGTAGTTGGCGATGGTGTAGTCGGTGAGCTCTGCCTCGGCGCCCAAGGCGGCCGCAGTATGCTCCACGATGCGGCGCATAAGCTCCGGCATTTCCTCGTGGGTCGAATCACCGTAGGTGCGCACCGTGCCGGCGAGGTAGGCCGTGCCGGCGATAACGTTGCGCGCGGTGCCGCCGTGCAGCTCGCCGACGGTGATGACAGCCGGCTCGTAGGGGCTGATCTCGCGCGAAACGATGGTCTGCAGGGCGTTGACGATCTCGGCGGCAACCATAACGGCGTCGTGGCCGCGCTGGGGCATGGCACCGTGGCACGAGGTGCCGCGGACATCGATGCGGAACCAGTCGGTATTGGCCATGCGCGGGCCAGGCTCACAGCTTACGGTGCCGGCGTCGACCTCGCTCCAGATGTGCGCGGCGTAGGCGCCATCGACACCGTCGAGCACGCCCGTGCCGATCATGAGTTTGGCGCCCTGGCCGTTTTCCTCACTGGGCTGGAAGACGATGCGGACCTCGCCGTGGATGTCGTCGGTCATATGGCGCAGGATCTGCAGCGTGCCGAGCATCATGGCGATGTGACAGTCGTGGCCGCAGGCGTGCATGCAGCCCTCGTTGACGCTGGCGAAATCCTCGCCGGTCTGCTCGGTGACGGGCAGGGCGTCGATATCGGCACGCAGCAGGATGCGGCGGCGCGGCGTGCCGTCCTCGCGATAGGCGTCGGGCGCGGTGCCGCGAAGGGTCGCCACCAGGCCCGTCTTAAGGGGGCGCTCGTAGGGGATATTCATGGCGTCGAGCTGGTTGGCGATGTCAGAAGTCGTGCGCTCCTCGGCGAGGCTCAGCTCCGGGTGCTTATGGAAGTGGCGGCGCTGCTTGATGATGTAGGGTTCAAACTCGGTAGCGATATCTTTGATGGCTGCGGTGACGTCGTCAGCCGCGCGAGCCTCGGTCGCCGCCATAATCTGCTGTGCCTTGGTCTTCGTCATGGTCGATTTGCTCCTTGCTGGTTGAATCGCAAAATCGTACAAGCTCTTTCCAGTATGCCACCTGCCACTTGGCCTGGCAAAGCCGCCGTTTGTCGTTTTGCATTTTGTAGCTGGGGCGGGGGAGTACACTCGGGAGTGTTGAATTTCCTGCTAGAGACGGGGATGCCCATGCAGCATATTGATCGGATCATTCGCTCCAAGAACGTCTTTACCGCACAAGATGGCGTCGATAATGCCCGTGAGCTGGCAATTGCCATCTCGGGCGATCACATTATGGCGGTCGGCAAGCCCGACGATGTGATTGCCGCGGTCCCTGCTGCAACGCCCGTCGTCGACTATGGCGAGCAGTTTGTCTGTCCCGGTTTTCATGACGCCCATCTGCACTTCTTCCATACCTCGGTCGGCTCCTCGCCTTACATGCTCATGGATATGGGCACGTCCGAGGCGGCGCTGGTGCAACATGCGCTCGAGTTTTCCCAGGACCTGCCCGACGACGCTTGGGTTGTGACGCAGGGCTGGCGCGACTACCGTTGGGACCCGCCCGAGCATCCTACCAAGGCGTCGCTCGATGCGGCATTCCCCGATCGTCCCTGCGTTATGTATTCGGGCGACGGGCACACGCTTTGGCTCAACAGCCGTGCACTCGAGGCGCTCGGCGTCACGCGCGACAGCGAGCCGCCGGCGGGCGGCAGCTACAACAAGGACGCAAACGGCGAGCTCACGGGCATTGCTCACGAGGCGGCTGCCATGCAGCTGCTGCCGCGCTGCCTTGAGTGGCTGGGGGAGGATCGCATTGCAAGCGCTTATGCCGATCAAATGAGGCGTATGGCCGAGCAGGGCATCACCTCGATATGCGATATGTCGCTCATGCCCATGCCGGGCTGCGATTTTATCCGCGACGACGTCTACGACAAACTGCAGGCAGCCGGCAAGTTGGGCATCCGAGCCCATCTGTTCCCCACGCTGCTGGATGACCAGTCGCGCTTGGAAGAGCTGCAGACCCGCTACGCGAACAACGCGCTGCTCTCGGCGCCTGGTTTTAAGCAGTTCTTCGACGGCGTGTCGAGCGAACACACGGCATATCTCACCGAGCCCTATACCAATCCGCGCTTCCCGGGCGACCAGGGCCGTCTGACGGTTCCCGCCGAGCGCATGCGCAAGCTGGTTCTGGCGGCAGCCGAGCGCGGCCACACCGTGCGCATCCACGTTATCGGCGACGGCGCCATCCATGCCGCACTCGATATCTTTGAGGAGGCGGCAGAGCTCTACGGCTTGCCCCAGCACGGCCATAATACGCTTGAGCATTTGGAGAATCTGCTGCCCGAGGACATCGATCGTCTGCGCAAACTCAACGTCATTGCCTCGAGTCAACCCTGCCATATCACGCTCGACCCGGGTGGTCCGGAGCGCGACCTGGGCTTGGAGCGCAGCCGCATCATGTGGCCGTTTGCGACCTATAAGCAGCACGGCATCCGCCAAGCCTTCGGCACCGATAGCCCCATCACAGCCGTTACCAGCATGAACGTGCTCTACACGGCTATCACGCGCCAAGATCCCCGCAGCCACTGGCCCGAGGGCGGCTGGTTACCGAGCGAGCGCATCGATGCAGCAACAGCCCTGCGCAACTACACATTGGGCAGCGCCTACGCAGCGAGCGACGAGCAAAACCTCGGCAGCTTGGAGCCCGGCAAATACGCCGATCTGGTAGTCCTGGACCAGAACCCACTCACCATCGACCCCCAAGAGCTGCAAGCCACCAAGGTTCAGGCCACCTATCTGGCAGGTAACTTAATCTACGAGCGCTAGCCCCATACCCCACCCATAAGGGGCACGTTCCAGCAACGTGCCCCTTTCTTGTTCGCACCATCTGCATCGCCATTTTGCTGCACTGACTTTTCTGAATGCCGGGCCCGAATAAGTTACCCCAGCTCCCGGGACGGACCGGAGGGCATGAAGTTTGTCGCGAGTTCCGCACGCAAAGGAAAGCACTTAATGTGCTTTCCGTCTTGCGCAGGACTGTAGAGCAGCAAACTTCATGCCCTCCGGTCCGCCCCGGAGTCACCGCTAAGTTATCCCCCGGCATTCAGAAAATCTAAGTGCCAAAAAATAAGATTTTTTGACTCCGTGTTGTATAACCCGTCATTCGTGGGTACCATTCAACGCGTACGCAAACAAAAAGGGTTAATTCGCGTGGTATAACCGCGCGGCCCAAAAAGGAGGAGACAAGCATGTCGTCTTTGAAGCCGCTTGCAGATCGTGTTCTGGTCAAGCCCGACGAGGCCGAGCAGAAGACCGCTTCTGGTCTGTATATCGCCAGCAACGCTCAGGAGAAGCCGCAGCGCGGCACCATCGTTGCCGTGGGCGCCGGCAAGGTCAACGACAAGGGTGAGCGCATCCCCATGGACGTCAAGGTCGGTGACGTTGTCATCTACGGTAAGTTCGGTGGCAACGAGGTCAAGGTCGACGGTGAGAAGTATCTGCTGATGCGCGCCGACGACATCTACGCTGTCGTCGAGGCCTAGTCTCGTCGGAATCTCTGATTCGTCTTTGAACGCGCCTGCCGCATAGGACTCGGAAGCGGCGACGCGAGTCACATTTCTTTTGGAGGATTACCTACCATGGCAAAGAACATTACGTTCAACACCGATGCCCGCGCTAAGCTTGCCAAGGGCGTCAACACTCTGGCCGACGCCGTTACCGTCACCATGGGCCCCAAGGGTCGCTACGTTGCGCTGCAGCGCACGTTCGGTGCCCCGACCATCACCAACGACGGCGTTTCCGTCGCCAAGGAGATTGAGCTCGAGGACAACATCGAGAACATGGGTGCCCAGCTGGTGAAGGAGGTCGCCACCAAGACCAACGACACCGTGGGTGACGGCACCACCACCGCAACCCTGCTCGCCCAGGCCATCGTCAACGACGGTCTGCGCAATGTCGCCGCTGGCGCCAACCCGCTGGCGATTCGTCGCGGCATCGACAAGGCTGTTAACGCCGCCGTCGCCGAGATGAAGAAGCAGGCTAAGCCGGTCGAGACCAAGGAGCAGATTGCTTCCGTCGGTACCATCTCTGCCGGCGACCCCGAGGTCGGCGAGAAGATCGCCGAGGCCATGGAGGTCGTGGGCAAGGACGGCGTTATCACCGTCGAGGATTCTCAGACGTTCGACATTACCATCGACACCGTCGAGGGCATGCAGTTCGACAAGGGCTATGTCTCCGCTTACTTCGTCACGGACAACGACCGCATGGAGGCCGTGATGAAGGATCCGTATATCCTCATCACCGACCAGAAGATCTCCAGCGTTCAGGACATCATGCCTGTTCTCGAGGCTGTCCAGCGCGCTGGCCGTGGCCTGCTCATCATCGCTGAGGACATCGACGGCGAGGCTCTGCCGACCCTGGTCCTCAACAAGATCCGTGGCGCCCTCAACGTCTGCGCCGTCAAGGCTCCGGGCTACGGCGATCGCCGCAAGCGCATCCTCGAGGACATCGCCGTCCTCACCGGTGGCCAGGCAGCTCTCGACGAGCTGGGCGTGAAGGTCGCTGACATCACCGCCGATATGCTCGGTACCGCTAAGTCCGTCACCATCTCCAAAGACAACACCGTCGTCGTTGGCGGCGCTGGCTCCAAGGAGGCCATCGACGCCCGTATCGCTCAGATCAAGGGCGAGATGGAGAACACCACCTCTGACTTCGACCGCGAGAAGCTCCAGGAGCGCCTGGCCAAGCTCTCCGGTGGCGTTGCCGTCATCAAGGTCGGCGCTGCTACCGAGTCCGAGCTCAAGGAGATTAAGCACCGCGTCGAGGACGCCCTGCAGGCTACCCGCGCTGCTGTTGAGGAGGGCATCGTCGCCGGCGGCGGTGTCGCCTTCATGGACGCTGCTCCTGCGCTCGACGCTGTCGAGATCGACGACCCCGAGGAGAAGATCGGCGTCGATATCGTCAAGAAGGCTCTGACCGCTCCGGTCGCCACCATCGCCAAGAACGCTGGCTTTGAGGGCGCTGTCGTGGTCGACAAGGTTGCCGAGCTGCCCGCCGGCCAGGGTCTCAACTCTGCCAACGGCGAGTGGGGCGACATGATCGAGATGGGCGTCCTCGACCCCGTCAAGGTCAGCCGCGTCACCCTGCAGAACGCTGCTTCTGTCGCCAGCCTGATCCTCATCACCGAGGCCACCGTCTCCGATGTGCCCAAGAACACTCAGCTTGAGGATGCTATCGCTGCTGCCACCGCTGGTCAGCAGGGCGGCGGTATGTACTAAGGCCGACAAGGTCTAGAACTCCCACCGGGGATCCGGGGGCGTGACGGGGGCTTCTCTCCGGAACGTCCTCGGACATGCAAAGAGGCTCCGCATCGCGCTTCGCGCTGCGGAGCCTCTTTGCGTCCTGACGCTCCTATTTGGCAAGGTGTTTTTTAGAATCCGTTTTGTGCTCGGCCTCGAAGGCTTGCCTGTCCCAATCGAGCGGAAGTCCGGCCTCGACCCACGCCTCGTAGGCCCTCCTTATGGGCTTGAGCTCCCTTTGGCCCCTCTCCAGCATCGAGATGTACTGGCGCCCGGCGAGCTCGACCTCACGCCCGGCTGCATCGACAGGGCCAGGGCCGCGAGGGGCGAGGGGCCGCTGGCGGGATAGCCGGCGCGCCGGGACATGGGCCGGAGGGCCCGTTGCGCTGAGTCCGGAGCGGCTGCGCGGCGGGCTGGCGGAGCATGCCGCGGCAGGGTGGGGACGCCGGCCTCCATAGCCTCTCCACCTGCGGAAACGAGGCGACGGCCAGGTGCCGGGAGCTAGTTCCGCGTTGCGCTAGCTGCGGAAACGCGGGGTCCGTTCAGGCTGTTGCGTTGAGATTGAAAATCAACCAATTCGAGAAGTGTGCGTATAATATAGTAATTGAGTAATTGCTCAACTAAAAAATAAAAGGAGGTTCATGCCATGGCTCATTCGGAATACACCTGCAACTGCGATGTCATTCACGAAGATGTGGTGAATGAGGTTCGGAATAAGCTGCAAACAAAAGAGGACTATATCCAGCTTGCGTCCCTGTTCAAGCTGTTTGGTGACGGAACGCGGGTGCAGATTCTTCATGCGTTGGAGCAAAGCGAGATGTGCGTCTGTGATCTTGCCGTGCTGCTTGGCGTCACGAAATCGGCGGTTTCTCACCAGCTCAAGGCATTGCGGCTTGCCAATCTTGTCAAATTCCGCAAGGAGGCGCAGATTGTTTATTACTCTCTCGCTGATGACCATGTGAAAGAAATCATCGACAAGGGGTTTGAGCATCTGAAAGGCTGACCCCCCCCTTCTTTTTACCATTGAAGTTGAGCGTTTGAACAACTACACAATTATCAAGGAGGATAATATGGAGCATATCTTCATTCTCAAAGGTCTGGACTGCCCAAATTGTTCTGCAAAAATTGAGAAGGAAGTTGGAGAACTGGCGGGAGTCCAGCTTTCTTCTATGAATCTCATGAAACAGACCCTGACGGTTCAGGCAGAAGCATCTGTAACCAATCTGCTTGATACTGTCACGACCATCGTCCATAGCCACGAGCCGGATGTGGAAGTATCGGAAAAGCTGACTGCCACTGTCACGAAAGCCTTTCTGCTAAAAGGCTTGGACTGCCCGAACTGCTCTGCAAAAATCGAAAAAGAAGTCGGCGAACTGGAGGGCGTTGCGGAGTCCACTATGAATCTGATGCAGCAGACCCTGACGGTTCAGGCTGCTCCGGCGATTGCCTCCACGCTTCTGCCGCAGGTCGAAACCATCGTCCATAGTCATGAGCCGGATGTGGAAGTGTCGGAAAAGCTCACTGCCACTGTCACGAAAGCCTTTCTGCTAAAAGGCTTGGATTGCCCGAACTGCTCCGCAAAAATTGAAAAGGAAGTCGGCGAACTGGAGGGCGTTGCGGAGTCTACTATGAATCTGATGCAGCAGACCTTGACGGTCAAGGCTGCTCCGGCGGTTGCTTCCACGCTTCTGCCGCAGGTTGAAACCATCGTCCATAGCCACGAGCCGGATGTAGAGGTGTCGGAAAAAAGCGAAGACACCGCAGCGCCACAGGAGCAGAAAAAAACATCCATTTTCAATGCAGAGGACAAAAAGCTGACGATTCGTTTGTTTACAGGTGCCGTGCTTTACGGAATCGGCATGGCGTTGACCGTCTTTGCAAAGGTATCGCTTCCGGTTGAGCTTGCGTTTCTGATTGTGGCGTATGTGATCCTTGGCGGAGATGTTGTCTGGCAAGCGGTGAAAAACATCTCCAGAGGACAGATATTTGACGAGCATTTCCTCATGAGCCTGTCCACCATCGGCGCATTTGCCATCGGCGAATACCCGGAGGCTGTTGCCGTTATGCTGTTTTATCAGATCGGCGAGTTTTTCCAGTCGCTGGCGGTCAAGCGTTCCAGAAAATCCATTTCCGACCTCATGGACATTCGCCCGGATGTGGCATCCGTTCTTCGGAATGGAGAACTGCGCACCGTTTCCCCGGAAAGCATTGCCGTGGGAGAAACCATCGTTGTAAAGCCCGGAGAAAAAATCCCGCTGGACGGCACGATTCTGGACGGCAGCTCCATGCTGGATACCAAAGCGCTGACAGGAGAATCGCTGCCGAAAGAGGTGCAGAAGGGGGACGAGGTTCTGTCCGGCTGCATCAATCAAAGCGGCGTTCTGACCATTCAGGTCACAAAGAGCTTCGGCGAGTCCACTGCTTCCAAAATTATCGATCTTGTGGAAAATGCCTCCGCAAGAAAGGCACCTACCGAGAATTTCATTACGACATTTGCCCGCTACTATACGCCTGTTGTTGTGATTCTGGCTGCGCTGCTGGCACTCCTGCCGCCCATCCTCACCGGCGGCAACTGGGCGGAGTGGCTGCGCAGAGGTTTCGTGTTCCTGATTGTTTCCTGCCCCTGCGCTCTGGTAATCTCCATTCCGCTGACCTTCTTCGGAGGAATCGGCGCAGCCTCCAAGCGCGGTGTCCTTGTCAAAGGCAGCAACTATTTGGAAGCACTGAATAAGGTCAGCGTTGTTGTGTTCGACAAAACCGGTACGCTGACAAAAGGCGTGTTTCAGGTGACGGAAGTCGAAACCGCCAACGGGTTCGACCGGGAGCAGGTTCTCTTCCATGCAGCTCAGGCGGAAAGCTATTCCAACCATCCCATCGGCAAATCTATTCTGTCCGCATACGGGAAGCCTGTTGATCAGTCTGTTATTTCGGACTATCAGGAAATCTCCGGACATGGCATTAGCATTTGCAGCGAGGGCAAGAAAATTCTTGCCGGAAACAGCAAGCTGATGGATGCAGAGCAGATTCCTTACACGCCCTCCGATGCAATCGGAACCAAGGTATATGTGGCAATCGACGGCGTGTATGCCGGGTGCATTCTGATTTCCGATGAAGTCAAGGCGGACAGCAAAGCTGCGATTGCCGCATTGAAACAGGCAGGCATTGAAAAAACGGTGATGCTCACCGGCGACGATGAGAAGATTGGCACAGCGGTTGCCAATGCGTTAGGTCTGGATGAGGTCTGCGCACAGCTATTGCCGAACCAGAAGGTAGAAAAGCTGGAGGAACTGGACAAGAAAAAGCGCCCCGGTAGCAAGCTGGCCTTTGTTGGCGATGGCATCAATGACGCACCGGTGCTGGCCCGTGCAGATGTGGGTATCGCTATGGGCGGACTTGGCTCCGATGCCGCTATCGAAGCTGCGGATGTGGTTCTGATGACAGACGAACCCTCTAAGCTGGTAGAGGCCATTCAGGTTGCAAAGGCCACCAAACGAATTGTCATGCAGAACATTATCATCGCCTTGGGTATCAAGAGCGTATTTCTGATTCTCGGTGCCTTCGGCATTGCTGGAATGTGGGAAGCCGTATTCGGTGATGTAGGCGTGACGATCATTGCCGTCCTGAACGCAATGCGGATTCTGAAAAAGTAAGAGGTGTTGCCATGAAGCGCAGGCTGATTCTTTTGGCAGTGGTTGTGGCACTGCTGGCAGGCTTTGGCGCGCTGCTGCATTCACCGCCGTCACTGGTGGATGCAATCAGCGGCGCGACACCAAAGGCAAAGAAAGCGGAGCAGGCTTCTGCACAGCTCAGCGGAGATTATGTGTTTTGCATCAACGCCGCAGAGCTGCCGGATTCCGGATTCCGCACGGAACTGAAAGACATGATTTCCGGCGAGGATGAATCAGTATCAGCCCCATCGGAAAAGCTGAAACTCTATGTCAGTGATACGGATTACGCATTGATTCGGTATGCGGAAAAGGTATGCCAAACTCTGCGGGAATCGGGACTGGATATTCAGGTGAAAGAATGCAGTGCTACCATGTTGCGTTCCAGAGCCGTAAGCGGACAATATCTGCTGCTGCTTTTCTCCGCAGATCTGATGGATGCCGAATCCGTAGCCGATGCGGACTGTATCACGCTGCACAGCACAGAAATGAGGTGAACAGGATATGCGAAAGCTGAATACCATTCTCTCTGTTCTTCTGCTGGTGATTTTCCTGCTTCACGGCATCATGGGCAGCTTTATGCTGCTCGGCATCGGCAGCAATGCCGGGAAAATTCTTGCATGGGTGGGCGTGGCTGTTCTTGCGGTTCATGCAGGAATCGGCATCATTTTGACCGTGCAGACACTCCGGGCAGAGAAAAATAGCCCCAATCATTATCGAAAACAGAATGCTATGTTCTGGGCAAGACGCGCCAGCGGATTTGCGATTCTCATTCTGATGTTTTTCCATATCGGACTGTTCGGCGGTGTGCAGGACGGTGCCTATATCCTGTTTCCGTTTACCACGGTCAAGCTGATTGCGCAGCTGCTGCTGATTGCATCGCTGGCGGTGCATCTGATGATCAACATTCGCCCGCTGCTGGTGTCCCTTGGTATTATCCGGTTTCGGGAACGGCGGGGCGATCTCTATCTGATTCTATCGGTGATTTTCCTGTTTTCCGCCGCTGCGGTTATTCTTTATTATGTGGGGTGGCAGCAGCTATGAAAAAGAAAATCGTTATTATCGGCGCTGGTCTTGCGGGGCTTTCCGCAGCCTTGCAGACCTCTGAAAACGGCAACAAAGTCGTACTGGTGTCCGCCTATCCCTCCGAACGGGCGCAGTCCGTCATGGCAGAGGGTGGCATCAATGCTGCCTTGAACACCAAAGGCGAGGATGACAGTCCGGAACAGCATTACGCAGATACAATCCATGCTGCCTGCGGCCTTGCGGACGAAAACGGAGTCTGGAATCTGACCCATGCAGCGCCGGAGCTTGTCCGGTGGCTGCATCGCATCGGCGTTCAGTTTAACACCAGCGGAATCGATGAGCCGGATCTGCGCAATTTCGGCGGTCAAAAGAAGAAGCGCACTGCTTTTGCCCAGAGCGACACCGGCAAGCAAATCATGACCGCACTGATTGATGCTGCGCGGGAGCAGGAAGAGAACGGAGCCGTTAAAAGGCTCAGTCATCACGATTTTGTCACGCTGCTCATGGAGGATGCAGCCTGCTGCGGCTGTGTTGTTCGTGACCGATATTCTGGGGAGCGTCTGACGCTGTCCGCAGATGCCGTTATCATTGCCACGGGCGGAATGCACGGCCTATTTGGTGACACCACCGGCTCTTTGTTCAATACAGGGACGGTCACGGCAGAGCTGTTCCGATTGGGTGTTCCGATGGCAAATCTGGAAATGATTCAGTATCACCCTACCACCGTACCAATCGGCGGCAAGCGAATGCTCATCAGCGAAGCGGCCCGCGGAGAGGGTGGCAGACTCTTTGCCATGCGGGACGGAAAGCCGTGGTATTTCATGGAGGAAAAATATCCGGAGCTGGGGAACCTGATGCCCCGCGACATCACTGCAAGAGAGATTTGGACAGTCCGGCAGCAGAGTGAAGTATTCTTGGATATGACCGGCCTTGCACCGGATGTATACGAGAAAAAGCTTTCCGGTCTGGCAGAGGATTGCAGGGTTTACTTAGGTGAGGACATCCGAAAGGAACCGATTTCCGTCAGCCCCGGTATTCATTATTTCATGGGCGGTATCCGGGTGGACGCGCAGCATCGGACAGGTGTGCAAAATCTCTATGCAGCCGGAGAATGCTGCGCCCTGTATCACGGAGCAAACCGGCTGGGCGGAAACTCGCTGCTTGGCGCACTGTACGGCGGCAGAGTGGCAGCGCAGACGGCCTGCGCAGAAGCAGAATCTGCATCAAAAAGAGCTGTTTCGATTCAACCAAGCAACGCTGTCCTGCCCTGCGAACCGCAGGACAAGGCAGAGCTGAACCGTATCCTGCTCCATGCACTGGGCGTTGTGCGTAGCGGAGATACCATGCAGGATGCTTTGACCCAAATTGCCGGAATGCACGGCAGTCTGCCGCTGCTGGGGCAGGCCGTGCTGAAAAGTGCGCTGGCAAGGAATGAAAGCCGTGGAGCGCATTGGCGTTCGGACTATCCCCAGCGCAATGACGCCGAGTTTCACAAAACAACGGCGGCGTATTATGACGGGCAGACGGTTCATATCTCGTGGGACGCTGTTCCGGAAAGGCGGTGAGCGCAAATGGCATATCAAATTCGGATCAAGCGTCAGTCTGCGCCGGACACAAAATCCTATTGGCAGGAATTTTCCTACGATGGTTCGGCAGATGCTTCTGTTGCCGCAGTCCTCAATGAACTGAATGGCAGGATGCCCCTGACAGATGCCTTCGGCAATCCGGCGAAGCCGATCAGTTGGGAGTGCGGCTGCATGGTTCGCAAGTGCGGTGCCTGCGCCATGCGTATCAACGGCGTTCCGCGCCTTGCCTGCTCCGTGTTTTTGAATACGCTGAAAGGCACAACGGTTACCTTGGAGCCGCTGAGTAAATTTCCGCTGGTAAAGGATCTGGTAGTTGACCGTTCCATTCTGTTTGAAAACATGAAAAAGATAGAGCTTTGGCTGAAAAGCGATGCTTATCTGGCAGAATATACCCATGAAGCACGGTATCAGTCTGCCCGGTGC
Organism: Collinsella aerofaciens; assembly: GCF_015546965.1. Taxonomy (GTDB): domain Bacteria; phylum Actinomycetota; class Coriobacteriia; order Coriobacteriales; family Coriobacteriaceae; genus Collinsella; species Collinsella aerofaciens_X. Next base: position 196,362 of record NZ_JADMUF010000001.1, on the reverse strand, counting down.
CTGATGTGTGGCTGCTGTCTTGAGGTGTGCCCCAACTTCTCCGCAGAAGGCAGCTTTGCGGGTGCTATTGCCCCGGTGAATGTATATCGCATTCTGAACGAAGAACAGGATCACTCCCACAGAGAAGAACTGTCCGCCAAGTATAAAGCGGCTTTCTTTGATGGCTGCGGGAAATCTCTATCCTGTCAGGATATTTGTCCGGCACATATTCCTGTCGAGGAGCTTACGGTTCGCTCCAATGCAGCAGCTATTTGGAGGAGATAAGTAATGAATTATTCTGGAATCATAGTTGGATTGATTTCACTTGCTATAATTGGACTGTGGCACTTCATTGTCATTAAAGGGGAGTATCTGCTTGGAAAAAGAATATGCATCCTCATTTTTGCAATTATCGGGTTTATATTCATTTGCGTATCCATGCTTACGGATAATACAGAAATCAGCGTACTGCTTGCATTATTTGGTTTTTCAGCACTCTGGGGAATCCGAGAGGTTGTCGAACAGGAGCGCAGAGTGGCAAAGGGATGGTTCCCCAAAAGAAACAAGAAATATTGATTTATAACAAATAAGGAATTCCCAGCAGTTACAAAGCGTAGCTGCCGGGAATTTTTATCGGCTCATATCAAAATCATGATTGTGCTTTTGCTTCTGCCTATTAGATTTCCGTTGCGGATACCGGCGCTCATATTCGCGCCGCATGGCTTTATCGGAAATGCTATCCGTCGTTTCGCCATCCATGGAACCAACTTTTCCGATGAAGCGGTAGTGAATATCCACCCGCATAATGATTTGTCCGTCTACCACTTCTTTTTCATGCACCACGATCTTCTCGACCAAGGTATGCAGAAGTTCGGCGGTTACTTCGGTGATGTTGGTATATCGTTCTACCAAGTCCGCAAATTCTTTTGCGCTGCGGGCTTTTCTCACATAAGCAGATAGCTGCGTCTGAATTTCCGTATAGTGCGTTTTCAGTTCTGTCATTTCAGCTTTATATTGCAGACTCAGCAGAGATGATGAACTCAGCGAGGAGAGCATGAGCATCCAAACGCAGAAAACCATGCTTGCCCGATTCGCGGGAGAACACGGACTGACGAACTGCCAGTATTTCGTGGATGACGGCTATTCAGGAACCAATTTTGAGCGTCCAGACTTCATGCGGATGATTGAGCTGGTAGAGCAGGGACAAATCGGGACGGTCATTGTAAAAGACCTTTCCCGCATGGGCCGAAACTATCTGCAAACCGGGTATTACACGGAAGTGATTTTCCCGGAACACGATGTCCGTTTCATTGCCATTAACGATAATGTGGATTCAGACAAGGGCGAAAACGAATTTGCTCCTATCAAAAATCTCATGAACGAATGGTATGCGAAAGATTGCAGCCGCAAGGTGCGGTCGGCATTTCGGACAAAGGCAAAAAACGGAGAATATACCGGCGGTTATCCTGCATTCGGATACTGCAAGTCCCCAGAGGACGGGCATAAGCTGGTGCCGGATCAGTTTGCACCCGTTGTGCAGAGAATGTTTCAGATGGCTTTAGAGGGTGAAACCTGCTTCCATATCGCAAGGTATTTGGAAGCGGAGAAAATCCCGACGCCACGGGCGTATCTGATGAATACCGAGGGCAAGTATGTTGCCAACGAGCGGGTGAAGCATCCGTACAGCTGGGCAAAAACAACGGTGAATCAGATTCTGAGCAATCCGATTTATCTGGGCAAGCTGGTCAGTCAGCGGTACACAACACGCTCCTTCAAGGATAAGCGTATTATGGAGCGTCCTGAAAGTGAATGGGTCATCGTCGAGAACACCCACGAACCGCTGATTGATCAGGCTACCTTTGACACAGTGCAGGAACGCATCAAAATCAAGCAGCCTGCCACATGGGAGAACTCCGACAATATGTTCCGGGGATTGATGATTTGCGGCGGATGCAATACGCGGATGGTGTTTTCAACCCGCAAAGGCAGAAAGTCCAAGGGCCATTTCAGCTGCAACAAGCACCGGCGTTACGGCGGCAAGGAATGTTCCGCCCACTATATCACGCTGGAACAGGTAACAGAACTGCTGCTGGGTGACATTCAAAAACACGCAGCATTGGCAGCCGAAGACCGCGATGCTTATGTTGAGCATCTTATCCAACTTTCGGAGCGTGAATGGAACGGCACAAAAGCATCTCAGCAGAGAGAAGCTGATGCCTGCAAGCGCAGATTAGACGAGCTTGACACACTGCTTCAGCGAATCTATGACGATCATGTGTTTGGTCGGCTTTCCGATGAACGCTACGCCGCTATGTCTGCCAACTATGAAGCCGAAATGACAGAACTGAAAACGCACTATACGGAAATTCAGACGCAGCTATCTGCTTATGTGAGAAAAGCCCGCAGCGCAAAAGAATTTGCGGACTTGGTAGAACGATATACCAACATCACCGAAGTAACCGCCGAACTTCTGCATACCTTGGTCGAGAAGATCGTGGTGCATGAAAAAGAAGTGGTAGACGGACAAATCATTATGCGGGTGGATATTCACTACCGCTTCATCGGAAAAGTTGGTTCCATGGATGGCGAAAACTTGCAGACTCCCGGACTTCGCAGGAATGCGAAGCTGCTTGCAGAAGCAGGAGCTATTGCGGCTGCGGGAGCATAAGTCTATGCGGCGCGCGATAAACAAAACACGCCGGTGATCATCAAGTACCCGTTCTGGAACGCGGTCGATAGGAACCCAAAAGCCATCTATGCGTGCGTGAGCTTGGGCGAGGCATGCGCGCCAAAAGCCGTCAACAAGAGGTCGATCCTCATCGACGGCGATATCGGCATGGTCCTTTCGGCCTGCGTCTCTTAAAACCAGGCTTCCTGCTGCCTGGCTCAGCTTCAAGGCAAGATAAATTGCCCTTGGCATACTTGCGCGAGCATCTGCTCGTGCTACACTTGCAATTGCTGTTTCAGGGCGGGGTGGAATTCCCCACTGGCGGTAAATCGGGCGGTGCCACAGGGGCGCCGTGGCGCAGGCGAGGTGCCTGTGTTCGAACCGATGAGTCCGCGACCCGTGTGTGCGTTGGTTCGCATGCCGGCTGAACTGGTGAGATCCCAGTACCAACGGTTAGAGTCCGGATGAAAGAGGCAGGTGATCTTATGTCTGAACAGTCGCAGCATATCCATTTTGAGAACACGAATAGGTGGAGCACCAAACAGCTCGTTACCATGGCGCTGATGTGCGCCTTGGGTGCCCTGTTTATGTATGTGCAGTTGCCCATCCTTCCCTCGGCGCCGTTTTTGACGTATGACCCGTCGCTGGTGCCGGCGATGGTTTGTGGATTTGCGTATGGTCCCGGTGCCGGTACTGCTGTTGCCGCCATGGCGATCGTTATCCATGCGCTTACCACAGGTGACTGGGTCGGCGCGCTTATGAACCTGGTGGCTACGCTGGGCTATATTCTGCCTGCAGCCATCGTGTATCAGAAGATGCATACCTATAAGGGTGCCGTGATTGGCCTGGTGCTCGGCGTCATTGCCGCTACGGCGTTGTCTATGGTCGCAAACCTTACCATTGGCGTATGGTTCTGGTATGGCTCGGTCGATGTGATCGCCCCGCTCATGATTCCTGCCGTGCTGCCGTTCAACCTTATCAAGACCGTGCTTAACTCGGTGTTGACGCTGGCGGTGTACAAGGCGGTCTCCAACCTCATCACGCCTAAAAAGGACCAGGTCAAAGGCCGCGCATGATTGAGTGTCGGGGCGTTTCCTTTAGCTATGACGGTGCCGTACCGGCACTCGACGGCGTCGATCTGAACATCGAGGATGGCGAGTTTTTCTGCATCCTCGGTGGCAATGGGTCGGGCAAGTCGACGTTTGCCAAGCATCTGAATGCACTGTTGCAGCCCGATGCGGGCACGGTACGCATCAACGGCATGGATGCGTCCGACCCCGAGATGGTTTACGACATTCGTTCGACCGCGGGCATGGTATTCCAGAATCCCGATGACCAGCTGGTGGCAACGCTTGTCGAAGATGACGTTGCATTTGGTCCCGAAAACCTTGGCGTGCCATCGGCACAAATCGCGCAGCGCGTACGCGAGGCGCTGAAGGGCGTGGGCCTGGTGGGCTTTGAGCGCCACGAGACCCACGCTCTCTCGGGCGGACAAAAGCAGCGCGTTGCGCTTGCCGGCGTGCTCGCCATGGAGCCGCGCGTGCTCATCTTGGATGAGGCCTCCTCGATGCTCGATCCGCGCGGGCGCAAGGGCCTTATGAAGGCCTGTCACGCGCTGCACGAACGCGGCATGACCATCGTGATGATTACGCACTTTATGGAGGAGGCCGCTGAGGCGGACCGTGTTGCCGTGTTCCGTGCCGGTCGCGTGGCAATGCTGGGCACGCCCGAGGAGATCTTGACGCGGGCGGACGAACTCGCGCGGCTGAACCTGGATATGCCGGCATCGTGCTGTCTTGGCAGGGCGCTTCGCGCGAAGGGCTTGCCCATTTGCACACGGGTGCGCGAGGCGGATATGGTCGCCGATATAGCGCAGGCTTATACCAAGCGGAGTAGGACAGGCATCGCCGGGCGGCCTTTCGCATCCGATTCTCGTATTCCCGACAACGTCTTCTCTGCAATCGATGGCGCAGACGCGCTGGAGCCCGTCATCGAGATTTCGCACCTTTCGTATAGCTATTCGCTGAGCGCCCGCGAGCGTCGCCGTTGGCACAAGCGCTCAGCCGTCGAGGGCGCATCGAACAAACAGGCTCTCTGGGGCAACGACCCCAGCAGTCCGTGGGCACTGCGTGATGTATCGCTGACGGTGCGTCGTGGCGAGTTCCTGGGCCTTGCGGGCCATACCGGTTCGGGTAAGTCGACGCTGGTTCAGCATCTCAACGGCCTGATTCGTCCCCAGGAGGGTTCCGTTTACGCGTTGGGGCTCGACCTGGTAAACAAGAAAGATGCTGCCGCGGTTAAGGCAAAGGTCGGCGTGGTGTTTCAATATCCCGAGCGTCAGCTGTTTGCCGAGACCGTGACACAGGACGTGGCATTTGGTCCGCGTAACCTTGGCTTGTCGCAGGCCGAGGTTGCCCGCCGCGTTGAGTCATCGCTCGCGCGCGTGGGCCTCGACCTGGCCACGGTGGGCGATAAGAGCCCCTTTGAGCTCTCGGGCGGGCAGCAGCGGCGCGTGGCGTTTGCCGGCGTGCTTGCCATGGAGCCCGAGGTCCTGGTGCTCGATGAGCCCATGGCGGGGCTCGATCCGGCGGCGCGCAGTGATTTCCTGGAGCTCATCGATCGACTTCACCATGGGGGCCTGACCGTCGTCATGGTCTCACACAGTATGGATGACCTAGCCAATTTCTGCGACCGCATCGTTGTGATGAACGAGGGCACGGTGTTTGCCGAGGGCACGCCCGCTCAAGTTTTTGCGCAAGCGGATGAGCTTAAATCGATCGGCTTGGGTGTTCCCGCTGCCCAGCGCATGGCGCTGGCGCTTGCGAAGGCAGATGTGCCACTGCGCTTTGACGGCCTCTATACGGTTGAGTCGCTGACAGACGAGTTGGTGGACCTGCTAATCGGTCGCTCGGACGGTCCTTCTAACGTCGCGGACATTGCTAAATCCAAGACGGTCGCGCGAGAGGAGGGCTGCTAATGGAGGCGTTTTCGTTTGGCAGCTACTATCCCGGCGATAGTGCAATTCACCGCCTGGACCCGCGAACTAAGTTGCTCTTGGGCTTTGTGTTTCTGATCACGACGCTCACGGTCAGCAGCTTCCGCGGACTGGTCCCGGTCGCAATCTTCGTTATCCTGATCTATACCGTGTCCCGGGTGCCGGCTCGTCGCGTCCTGTCATCGATGGCACCACTGCTGGCGATTGTCGTAGTGGTCGCGGTACTCAACCTGTTTTCCGACCAGAGTGGCCGCACCCTGTGGCAGCTTGTCTTTTTGCAGGTGAGCGAGGGCTCGCTGCGTTCTGCGGCGTTTATGGCGTGCCGTCTGACCCTGATGATGGCCGGCATGAGCGCCATTACACTCACCACGCCGACGCTCGACCTCACCGCGGGTTTTGAGCGCCTGCTCGCACCATTTGCGCGCGTGGGGCTCCCGGCGCACGAGCTCGGCATGATCATGGGTATCGCGCTGCGGTTTATGCCGCAATTTGCCACCGAGATGAAACAGACGGCCGATGCACAGGCAAGTCGCGGCGCGCGCGTGACGGGCGGTCCGCTCGGCGGTGTGCGCATGCTCGGCAGTGTGGCGATTCCGCTGTTCACCGGCGTGTTCCGTCATGCCGAGACGCTTTCGGCCGCCATGGATGCGCGTTGTTATCACGGCGAGCAGGGGCGCACGCGTCTGCATGCGCTTACGTTTGGCCGCGGGGATGCATTGGCAGCGCTGGCGATGGCGCTGCTGGTGACATGCGTTGTCGTTATCAATCTTCAACTCGTTTAAGCTCGATTCGAGCGCAAGAAAGGGGTCTCTATGACCGACATCGATCGCACGGCTCAGCTCGAGCGCGTCTGCTCGTATCTCAGACGCATTCCGGCGTGGTATCTTGCCACGACCGATGCGAGTGACGGGCACCAGCCCCGCGTGAGGCCGTTTTCGTTTGCCATGGTCGATGATGACAAGCTGTGGTTTTGCACGTCGCGCGACAAGGACGTGTGGGCGGAGTTGAGCGCGAATCCCAAGTTTGAGGTATCGGGCTGGAAGCCGGGGGAGTGCTGGATCGTGTTAACTGGCGAGGCCGCGCTCGAGGATGATGCAGTCGTGAGCGACAAGGTTCGCCAGGCTGGCTTTAGGCACATGGTGGGCATTGGCGAGCAACACGATAGCGCCAACGACGGCCGCCTTGCGTTCTTCTCGGTCCGCAACATTGCCGCGCGGTTCTGCGATATCGACGGCAGCGAAGAGCTCCTCGAGCTCTAATGCTCGTCAACCAGTCTTCCGGGGTAGTTAATGACAGGAGGAAACGTGGACGGATTGAATACGGTGCTGGAGTATCTGACGTCGGTGCCGGCGTGGTATCTGGCGACGAGCGTGGACGGGCAGCCGCATGTGCGTCCGTTCTCGTTTGCACAGATCCAGGATGGCAAGCTGTGGTTTGTGACAGCGCGCACCAAAGATGTGTGGCAGGAGCTACTGCAAAACCAGCGCTTTGAGGCCACGAGTTGGTGGCCGGGCCATGGTTGGCTCATCCTGCGCGGGCGTGCTGGCTTGGACGACCAGGCGGCGGCCGATATGCGCGAGGCGGGTTGGAAGCACCTGGAGCGTCTGGGCGAGCACTACAACGGCGCAGACGACCCTATGCTCGTCTTCTTTAGCATCGAGGATCCCGAGGCCTTTATCTGCAACCACGATGAATGGGTTCCGGTCGAGCTCTAGAAATCCGGAACCTCCTCCAGATTCAAACCACAAATCTCCGCATACAGCGGGGCTCAAAATGCCGTGACGCCACCGGGCGTGTCAGGCATTTTGCGCCCCGTTTCTTTTTGTCAATTTTTACGAGTGAATGTGTCCGGTTTGTTTCAATGCATGAATATGCAAAAGATTTGCGTATATATGCATCTTTTGGTGTTAAAGTCTCAACCTACCTCATAACAACGGCTGCGGAATGCGCATTGGTGCATAAACCGCAGACAAGGAGTTAGATATGTCCCTCAAGGTTGGAATCGTCGGCGCGGCGGGATACGCTGGCGCTGAGCTCATTCGCCTCGTGCTCGGTCATCCCGAGTTTGAACTTGTCGCCATTACGTCCAATGCCGATGCTGGCCAGCCGCTGTCTGCGGTGTATCCGAGCTTTGCCGGCGTGAGCGACCTGGCATTCACCACGCATGACAATCCCGAGCTCAAGACCTGCGACGCCGTCTTTTTGGCCGTGCCGCACACTGCCGCCATGGCTCAGGTGCCCGCGCTGCTTGCCGCTGGCGTCTCCTGCTTCGACCTTTCGGCCGACTATCGTTTGAGCGATGCGTCCGTTTTTGAGGCTTGGTATGCCGCCGAGCACACGAGCCCCGAGCTGCTCAAGACGCGCGCTTTCGGTTTACCCGAGCTGTTCGGCCAAGACCTGGAAACCGCTGCGGCTAGCTACGCCGCCGGTAAGCCCGTGCTTGTCGCCTGCGCCGGTTGTTACCCTACGGCGACGAGCCTTGCCGCCGCGCCGGCCGTGCGTGCCGATTGGGTTGCCCAGAGCGGCCCCGTGATCGTCGACGCCATCAGCGGTGTGACAGGCGCCGGCAAGTCCTGTAACGCCCGCACCCATTTTTGCAGTGCAGACGAAAACTTGGAGGCCTACGGCGTGGGCAAGCATCGTCATACGCCCGAGATCGAGCAGATTTTGGGCCTTGTCGACCGCATCGTCTTTACGCCGCACCTGGCACCGCTCAAGCGCGGCCTGCTTTCCACGGTGACGATGCCGCTCGCGCCGCAGGCTCTCGACACGTTGACCCTTGAGGACGTCGTCGACCATTACAAGAAGTTCTACGCCGGTCGCACGTTTGTGTGCGTGCTCGATGCCGGTCAGCAGCCCAAGACGGCTTCGGTCGTCGGTACCAATGCCGCCCAGATCGGCCTTGCGCTCAACAAGCGTGCGGGCGTGCTGGTGGCGACGGGCGCTATCGACAATTTGTGCAAGGGTGCCGCGGGCCAGGCGGTCCAATGCGCCAACATCGTCTTTGGTTTTGACGAGCGACGAGGCTTGCCCACAGTGGCATGCCCGGTGTAGCACATTCGATTGTTGACGATTTGGTAGTCGGGCATCGAGTGGGGCGCCACTCTTAAGCTGGTCTCATGATTGTGGCTGGTATGGCGCACCAACCGATGCCCATTTTTTGTTTGACATAAGGAGTCATAAAGACGATGAATACAGAGCAGCTCGATATCAAGATTCGTGCCGTAGAGGGCGGCGTAACGGCGGCAGCCGGCTTTAAGGCGGCGGGCATCCATGCCGGATTCCGCAAGAATCCCGAGCGCTTGGATTACGCGCTCGTCGTGCCCGATAAACCCTGTCCCGGGGCCGGCGTGTTTACGACTAACCGCTTTTGTGCGGCGCCTGTGCAGGTGAGCCGCGCCAACCTGGGCGGTGCCGATAAGGGCTACGGCGTCATTGCCGGTGTCTCTATCAACTCCGGCAACGCCAACGCCGCCACGGGCGAGACCGGTCTTGCCTGCGCGCGCGAGACCTGCAACATCGCCTCGCAGGTCATCGGCTGCGAGCCCCAGCAGATTTTGGTCGCCTCCACGGGCGTAATTGGTCAGATTCTGCCGATTGACACGTTTGAGACTGCCGTTCCTGCCGCCTACGAGGCGCTCTCCGCCCACGGTGGCGCCGATGCGGCCCGTGCCATCATGACGACCGACACGCATTCCAAGGAGTACGCCGTGTGTTACCGCAGCGAGGCCGCGGAGCACGCAGGCAATGCCTATACGGTGGGCGGTATGTGCAAGGGCTCGGGCATGATCATGCCCAACATGGCAACCATGATCGCGGTCATCACTACCGATGCCCCCGTCGAGCCGGAGGCGCTCCACGCCCTGTTACTCTCCACCGTCAAGCAGACCTTCAACAAGGTAACGGTCGACTCCGATACTTCGACCAACGACACCTGCATCATGCTCGCTTCCGGCGCTGCCGCAAATGCCGAGCCTATTGTCGAGGGCTCTGACGCCTTCGACGAGCTAGCCTTTGCCGTGCATGAGGTGTGCGAGAGCCTGGCGCGCAACATCGCCGCAGATGGCGAGGGCGCATCCAAGCTCGTGACGGTTAACGTCACCGGCGCCGTGAACGACGAGGAGGCCGATATCGCCGCTCGTGCCGTCGCCAACTCGCCGCTCGTCAAGACCTGCATCGCCGGCCACGACTGCAACTGGGGCCGCGTTGCCATGGCGCTCGGCAAGTGCGGCGTGAAGTTTAACCAGGAAGACGTTTCCATCGACATGATGGGCATGCCTGTCTGTCGCGACGGTCTGACTGTTCCCTTTGACGAGGACGAAGCTCTGCGACGTTTTGAGGCGCCCGAGATCGTGATCTCGGCCGACCTGGGTGCAGGCGACGCGGCAACGACCGTGTGGACCTGCGACCTCACGCACGAGTACATCTCCATCAATGGCGACTACCGTTCCTAGATTCCAGGCACGCTGCGCATCTTGCCGCATTGCGGACAGCGAAGCACGGCGTGATAACGATACGAAAGACGAGGCAGATTATGAAATTCGCACGCGATTGTCGTTCGAGCGAATCCAACGAAGCAACCGCGCAGCTGCTGTTCGAAGCGCTGCCGTGGATTAAAAACCTGACCGGCAAGACGGTCGTTATCAAATATGGCGGAGCCGCCATGGTTGACGAGCAACTGCGCCGCGACGTGATGAGCGACATCGTTTTGCTCAAGATCATCGGCATGCGACCTGTCATCGTGCATGGCGGCGGCAAGGCCATCAACGAGGCGCTGAGCCATTACGATATTCCCGTCGAATTTAAGAACGGCCAGCGCGTGACTACGCCGGCGACCATGGATATCGTGCGCGAGGTGCTGGGCGGCAAGGTTAACCAGGAGCTGGTCGCTGCCATCAACCACCACGGCAACCTGGCCGTAGGCGTGTCGGGCAGCGATGCCGGCACGCTCATCGCTGAGCCGCTCGATCCCGAGCTCGGTCGCGTGGGCAAAGTGACGCACGTCAACACCGACTATATCGAGCGCTTGCTCGATAGCGAGTACATCCCCGTCATCGCTACCGTCGCGGCGGGGGAGGACGGTGGTTTCTTCAACATCAACGCCGACACCGCCGCCGGCGCCGTTGCCGCGGCGCTCCACGCGCATAAGGCGATCTTTTTGACCGACGTCGATGGCCTGTACAAGGACTTTAGCGACAAGGACTCGCTCATCTCCAACCTAACGCTCGACGAGGTTAACGAGATGCTCTATGGCGGGGAGGTCGATAAGGGCATGATTCCCAAGCTGCGCGCGGCCGTCGATGCGCTTGCCGGTGGCGTGTTCCGCGCCCACATCATTAACGGCACCACGCCGCATTCGCTGCTCCTGGAGCTGCTGACCGATGCCGGCGTCGGCACCGTGATCCATTCCACCGAAACGGCCTACGAGTTCGATACGCACCCGCACCCGCTTTCGACCTTTGCGGCGCGCCTGACCGAGAACCTCGACGAGGTCGAGAAGCTCCAGACGGTCTAGCCGGTTCGAAATCGCCACACTATCACGCCCGCAGTCCGCACTGCCTGGCGCTTAACGAAAGGTATCTCATGTCACTTGCGGCACAACAATCGCTCGAATCCCACTACGTCATGCACACCTTTGGTCGCTCGCCGGTCGAGTTTGTCGAGGGTCACGGCATGAAGCTCACCGGCGACGATGGCCGTGAGTACCTCGACTTTCTTGCCGGCATCGGCGTGTGCAGCCTAGGTCATGGCGACCCGGCTGTGCTCTCGGCGCTCGAGGCACAGACCAAAAAGCTCATGCATGTCTCCAACTATTTCTACATCGAGCAGCGCGGACAGGTCGCGGCGCTGCTGTCCAAGCTTGCTAACGACGACGTAGATGGTGCGCGCGTGCTTGCCGATGCCATTGCCGCCGGCGATGAGACCACGGCAGCTGCTCTTGGTGCCCCGGCTGCGGATGAGCAGGTTTGGGAGACCTTCTTTGCCAACTCCGGCGCCGAGGCCAACGAGGGCTCGATGAAGCTCGCGCGCCTGTACGCCAAGCGTGCCGGTAATGGTGGCAACACCATCGTGTGCATGCGCGGCGGCTTCCACGGCCGTACGCTCGAGACCATTGCCGCCACCATGCAGGATTGGCTGCAGGACAGCTTCCGCCCGCTGCCGGGTGGCTTTGTGGCCTGCACGCCCAACGATGTGGACGAGCTGCGTGCGATCTTTAAGCAGCTGGGGAGCGAGATTTGTGCCGTGATGCTCGAGCCGATCCAGGGTGAGAGTGGCGTGCACCCCATGACCGAGGAGTTTATGGCGGCAGCGCGCGACCTGGCACACGAAGTGGGCGCCGTGCTTATCGCCGACGAGGTCCAGTGCGGCATCTTCCGCTCCGGCAAGCCATTTGCATTCCAAACCTATGGCGTGGAGCCTGACATCATGAGCCTTGCCAAGGGCATTGCTGATGGCGTGCCCATGGGTGCCGTCGTGGCAAAGAAGGAGATTGCCGACGTGTTTAAGCCGGGCGACCATGGTTCGACTTTTGGTGGTAGTTGTCTGGCTGTCGCCGCGTGCGCCGCGACGCTCGCCGCGCTTGTGCGCGGCGATTATGCCGAACATGCTGCCAAGGTGGGCGCTTATATGGAGGCAAAGCTCGCCAAGCTGCCGCACGTGACCGAGGTACGTGGCCGTGGCTTGATGCTCGGCTGTGATTTGGATGACGCTGCGGGTGATGCGCACGATATTGTTGCCCATGCGCTGGCAGCCGGTGCCGTGATTAACGCCACGGGTGCCCATACGCTGCGTTTCCTGCCGCCGCTCGTGTGCGAGGAAGCCGACGTGGATGGTCTGATCGAGGTTCTGTCGGGCGTTTTGGCCTAGTGCGAGCAAATTTAGCCGCTTGGAACGGGTTCCGGACTGCGGGCGTGCCCTATGTGGCATGATTCAGCGGTCTGGAGCCCGTTTTGCTATCGATTTTGATGGCTGGGATAGGCTGTGTGCAAAAAACGGCAAATATGAGTACGGACACTAATTCCATAACATATAAATTGGGCGTATTTAGACGGGTTGGGCCACATATGTCCAGTTTTATAGTTAGTAAACAAGCTGGCCCGGACTATCGATCGTCGTCCTAATGCCTGATTTGTCCTTTATGACCTTGAAAACGCTGCTACCAAAAAGGTATCAGTACTCATATTTGGCATTTTTTGCACACCGCCCTTGAAACGGGGCGCACCCTGCGGGTTCGAATCCCATGCACTGAACTCTAACAAGAAAGGCTGCCATTACTGGCAGCCTTTTCAATCAAATGGTGGGCGATGAGGGATGTCCGCGTGCGGCTGGCGCCGCCCGCTTTCGCTTCGGGCCTCCGGCCCTCGCGTGCTGCGCTGGAAAACGCTTCGCGTTTCCTCAGCTTCGCACCCTGGCGGGTTCGAATCCCTTTGCAAGGAGCTCAAAAAGAAAGGCTGCCATTGCTGACAGCCTTATCATTCATATGGTGGGCGATGAGGGATTCGAACCCCCAGCCTTGTGCGTGTAAAGCACCTGCGCTAACCGTTGCGCCAATCGCCCGTGCGGAGAGAGTATAGCAAAACAATCGCCTCATTCACCTCATATCCATTAAAGGTAACTCGCGCGTGTCACAGCGGAGCTGATTCAGTTGAGATTGCCTGAACATTCCGCCCCTCTTTACGCCCTCGGGTATACTCAAAAGCTACTGATTCGATTTGATGCCCAGCAACAGCAGAGGGGATAGTATATGTGCGGTTTTGTCGGTTTTGTCGGTGGGACGGATAACCAATCCGAGGTGCTCACCAAGATGATGGACCGCATCGTCCATCGCGGTCCCGACATGGGCGGTCAGTTTATCGACGGCCGCGTTGCCCTGGGCTTCCGCCGCCTGTCGATCCTCGACCTGACCGAGGCTGGCGCCCAACCCATGGCCAATGAGGACGGTAGCGTCGTCATTGTCTTCAACGGCGAGATCTACAACTTCCAAGAACTCCGTTCCGAGCTCGAGGCCAAGGGCTACAAGTTCCATTGCGGCGCCGACACTGAGAGCCTCCTGCACGGCTACGAGGAGTGGGGCGAGGCCGTCCTCGATCGCCTGCGCGGTATGTACGCCTTCGTCATCTGGGACAAAAAGAAGAACAAGCTTTTTGGCGCCCGCGACATCTTTGGCATCAAGCCGCTTTACTACTATCCCATGGTCGATGCGGGCGACGGCGCTCCGGGCGTGCTCTTTGGTTCCGAGATCAAGAGCTTCCTGGACTACCCGCACTTCCACAAGGCGGTCAACAAAAAGGCTCTGCGTCCGTACATGACGCTGCAGTATTCGGCAACCGAGGAGACCTTCTTCGAGGGTGTCTACAAGCTGCCGCCGGCGCACTACTTTACCGTCGATATCCCGACCGGCAAGATGAACATCGAGCGCTACTGGGATTGCGATTACTCTGCCGTCGAGAAGCCGTTCGAAGAGTATGTCGATGAGCTGGACGAGGTCGTGCACGAGAGCGTTGAGGCCCATCGCATCGCCGACGTCAAGGTCGCTTCGTTCCTCTCCGGTGGTGTCGACTCCAGCTACATCGCCGCTTGCCTCATGCCCGACAAGACCTTCTCGGTGGGCTTTGACTACAAGAACTTCAACGAGACCAACTACGCCAAGGAGCTTTCCGATAAGCTCGGCGTCGAAAACGTTCGCAAGATGATTACCGCCGACGAGTTCTTCGGTGCGCTCGAGGACATCCAGTATCACATGGACGAGCCGCAGTCCAACCTGTCTTCCGTGCCGCTGTGGTTCTTGGCCGAGATGGCCCGCAAGGACGTCACCGTGGTGCTTTCGGGCGAAGGCGCCGACGAACTCTTTGGTGGCTACGCCTACTACGAGGATACGGTCCCGGTGCGCAAGTACAAAAAGATGGTGCCGCTGCCCATCCGTCGCGCGCTCGGTAACCTGGCGCTGCATATGCCGTACTTCAAGGGACATAACTTCCTGGTCAAGGGTGCCGAGATCCCCGAGAAGTCGTTCCTGGGACAGGCTCTGGTTTGGCCGGAGCGCGAGGTCGACAGCGTGCTCAAGCCTGAGTACAACACCGGCGACGGCGCCTTTGAGCTCGCTGCACCCATCTACGCACGCGTGAAGGGCCAGCCCGAGCTGGTCAAGAAGCAGTACCTGGACATGAACATGTGGCTCCCGGGCGACATTCTGCTCAAGGCCGACAAGATGTGCATGGCGCACTCGCTGGAGCTGCGCGTGCCCTTCCTGGATCGCAAAGTCATGGAGTTCGCCGAGCACATTCCCGACCGATACCGCATCAACGAGAACGGCAACAAACAGGTACTCCGCCACGCTGCCAACAAGTCGCTGCCCGATGAGTGGGCCACCCGTCCCAAGGTGGGCTTCCCGGTGCCGATTGTCTACTGGCTGCGCGAGCAAAAGTGGTACGACTATGTCAAGGAGTACTTCACCGCGCCGTGGGCAAGCGAGTTCTTCGATACCGACGAGCTCATGCACCTGCTCGATCTGCACTTTGCGGGCAAGGGCGATTTCCAGCGCAAGATCTATACGCCGCTCGTGTTCTTGGTGTGGTACAAGCGCTTCTTTATCGACGAGGACCAGCCCGCTGTTCAGGCTGCCTAGCCTCGGCTTACGAACGCCTGCGCGTAACGGCTCCTCCGGGAGCCGTTTTTGCGTGGGTGCGTTTCAGTTACTATAAAAACCGTCCCTGCCAAATGGCTGAGAAAGGTGAAAGATGCACCATTCGGATTCCGCGACCGTGACCACGGTCGATACGCTTGCCAAGCTTCTCGATGTGTGCGGCGAGCTGCGCGCATCAGAGCAGGTTGACGAGCGTGCCGTGACCGGCTGCTCGTTTGATTCGCGCGCGGTCTCGGCAGGTGACGTGTTCTTTTGCAAAGGTGCTGCCTTTAAGCCCGCGTTTTTGAGCATGGCGCTCGATGCGGGCGCCGTCGCATTTGTGTGCGAGGAGTCGCTGGTCGAGTCTCTGGAGCCGCTGGCGCAGGAGAGCGGCGCGGCGATGCTGGTCGTGGATAGCGTCCGCACGGCCATGGCCCTGTTGCCGCCGGAGGTCTACGACCGTCCCGACCACGACGTCAAGATCGTGGGCATCACCGGCACCAAGGGAAAGACCACGGCCGCTTTTATGCTCCAGTCCATCATCAAGGCGGCAGGCGAGTCCTGCGGCATGATCGGCTCGGTGAGTACCGACGATGGTATCGAGTGCTACGAGAGCACCAATACTACGCCCGAGGCCCCCGAGGTCTGGCGCCATATCGCCAACTGTCGCACGTCCGGTCGCCAGTCCATGGTCATGGAGGTCTCGAGCCAGGCGCTCAAGTACCAACGCGTCGAGAATCTGCCGTTTGACGTGGCGTGCTTCCTCAACATCGGCCGCGACCACATCTCGCCGATCGAACACCCCACGTTTGAGGATTATTTTGAGAGCAAACTCAGGATCTTTGACCAGGCAAAGACCGCCGTGGTGAATCTGGGCACCGAAGAGGTCGACCGTGTGCTGGAGGCAGCGTCGACGGCCGAGCGCTTGGTGACCGTTGGCGTCGAGCATCCCGAGGCAAGCCTGTGGGCGAGCGACGTACGCATGGTCGGCTTTAGCATCGAGTTCAACTTGCATGGCCTGTGTGCCGACGAGTCCGAGGCGGGGGAGAAGATCCTGCTGGGCATCGCGGGAGACTTTAACGTGGAGAACGCGCTGGTCGCTATCGCCGCCGCGCGCGAGATTGGCATCGGTATCGATGCCATCAAGAAGGGCCTCTCCAAGCTGCGTGTGCCGGGCCGCATGGAGGTCGTGGAGTCGAAGGACGGCCGCGTGATTTGTGTTGTTGACTACGCTCACAACCAACTTTCGTTCCGCTCACTTTTCTCGTCGGTGAAGCGCGCGTTTCCCGCCAGCCCGGTCATCGCAGTGTTTGGCGCTGCCGGCGGCAAGGCACAGGAGCGCCGCGAGCAGCTTCCGCGCGAGGCCGCACCATATTCCGACCTGATGATCTTTGCCAATGAGGACCCGGCTCACGAGGACCCGATGAAGGTCTGTCGCGAGCTTGCCGAACATGTTCCCGACGATACGCCGAACAAGATCATCCTCGATCGCGAAGCCGCTGTGCATGCGGCGTTCAAGGCGGCGCGCGAGGAGTACATCAACCCCGATGCTCCTACCATTGTCTTACTGCTGGCAAAGGGTGACGAGGAGCTCATGCACGTGGGCGACGAGTTCGTGCCCATCGAGAGCGACCTTTCGTTGGCCAATCGCCTGATCGATGTTACCCAGTTTGACTAATGAACCATGATGGCGGCGGCGCCCTGAGCGCGCTGTCGCCATAAGCGTGTTCCCTCAATCAAAACATGCCGTCCAAGTCCAAACCCTTCTACGTAAACGGAGTAACCATGTCCCACAACACCCTGCCGACCGTCGCCGACCTTTCGGGCGAGATGCGCGAACGCCTTGCCAAGGTTAAGTATGTCTTTACCGATTTGGATGCCACGATGCTCGCCCCCGGCTCGTGCGTGCTTCGCGACAACGACGGCAATCCATCGACCAAGCTCGTCGAGGCGGTCGTCGCGCTCGCTCGCGCCGGTATTCAGGTGGTTCCCACCTCGGGCCGCAATCGCACCATGATTCACGAGGACGCCCGCGTGCTCGGCCTCAACTCCTACATCGGCGAAATGGGCGGTCTGGTCATGTACGACCTCAAGGCCAACGATTGGGAGTATCTGACCGGCGATATGCCCTACGACCCTGCCTGCGGCCTCACGCCGCACCAGGTGATCGAGCAGACCGGCGTGTGCGAGAAGATTCTCGCCCGCTGGCCGCACAAGATCGAGTATCACAACGACATGTCGACCGGCTACAAGTACCGCGAGGTCACCGTCGGCATGCGCGGCGATGTGCCCGACAATGAGGTCCAGGCCATCCTGGACGAGGCCGGCTGCGGCCTGGTGTGGGCCTGTAACGGTCACCTGACGCATCTGTCCAAGCCGACGACGCTCGAGCTCGATCGCGTCGAGGACGGTCGCGCCTTCAACATCAATCCGGCGGGCCTCAACAAAGGCGTCGCCATTGCGCGCTTCTGTGAGCACCTGGGGATCGAGCGCGAGGAGACGCTCGCGCTCGGCGACTCCGAGTCCGACTTTTACATGGCCGATCACGTGGGCACGTTCTGTCTGGTCGAGAATGGCCTGACGAGCGCCGGCGCGCCCGAGTTCCTGGCTGCTTGCGAGAACGCTTTCGTTACGCGCGGCAAAATTGTCGACGGTTGGGCGGCGACGGCAGAGCTGCTGGTCGCGGCGCGTTCGTAGCGCGGCGTCGCTGCACTTGGACATGTCTTTTCGAGAGAGACTGGTGAGGTAATGTCCGATATCGAGAATTCGGCAGGCGACACGCGCCCGATTGGCGTGTTCGATTCTGGTTTGGGCGGTCTGACGGTTGCGCGCGCCATCGCGACGGCGCTGCCGCACGAGTCCGTCTACTACTTTGGCGACACCAAGCGCTGCCCCTACGGCACCCGCACCGAGGATGAGGTGCGCTCGTTTGCGTTGCAGGCGGGCCGTTGGCTTTCGAAGCACGACGTCAAGATTATGGTCATCGCCTGCAACACGGCGACCGCTGCGGCCTTGCGTCTGGCCCAGCAGGTGCTCGACGTTCCCGTGATCGGCGTGATCGCGCCGGGTGCCCGTGCGGCAATCAACAGCACCCGCTCGCGTCGCGTGGGCGTGCTCGCCACCAACCTCACCATTCGCTCGGGCGCCTACACGCGCGCCATTCAGGATCTAGATGCCGGCGTCGATGTATACGGCTGTCCTGCCTCGAGCTTTGTCGAGGTTGTCGAACACGAGCTCGCCTCGGGTGCACATCTGCAGGAACAGTGGCTTGAGAACGAGGACATCTTCGATACGCCTGCCGTGCGTGCGCTGGTGGGTGCCACGGTTGAGCCGCTGCGCGACCACGGTATCGATACCGTGGTGCTCGGCTGTACACATTTTCCGCTGTTGGTGGGACCTATCCGCCATGCGCTGGGGCCTGGGGTGCGCGTCGTGAGCTCCGCCGAGGAGACCACACGCGAGCTGACCGATATCCTCACGCGTCGCGAGCAGCTGGCGGGCGACGCCGCCGAGCCGCAGCATCGTTTTGCCACGACGGCCGATAACATTGCCGAGTTTGCGGTGGCGGGCAGCTTTATCTTTGGTCAGCCGCTCAAGAGCATCGAACATATCGATATCGATGAGCTGAAATAGATGTAAGGCGGCCGCCAAAGCCTTCGCCACATCTTTTGCCGAAAGGATATTTCTATGGAGTACATGCAGGTCAACCGCGCCAACGGTCGCGCCGCCAACGAGTTGCGCCCCGTTAAGCTCACCCGTGGCGTCATGAAGCACGCCCACGGCTCGTGTTTGGCCGAGTTCGGTGACACGCGCGTGCTGTGCGCCGCCACTATCGAGGAGGGCGTGCCGGGCTGGCGCAAGGGGGCTAAGGCCGGCTGGGTGACCGCGGAATACGCCATGCTGCCGGCGTCGACCGGCAAGCGCTGCAAGCGCGAGCATGCCAACCGCAAGGGTCGCTCCATGGAGATCGAGCGCCTCATTGGCCGCAGCCTGCGTACCGTCGTCAACATGAAGGCGCTCGGCGAGTACACCGTCACCGTCGACTGCGATGTGATTCAGGCCGATGGCGGCACGCGTACAGCGAGCATCACCGGCGCCTGGGTGGCGCTGCACGACGCCCTCGCCATGTGGGTCGAGGCGGGCAAGATCGAGCGCATCCCGCTTATCGGCCAGGTGGCTGCCATCTCCATGGGCGTTGTCGACGGCAATACGCTGCTTGACCTCGATTATTCCGAGGACAGCCACGCCGAGGTCGACATGAACCTCGTCGCTACCGACACCGGTGAGATGATCGAACTCCAGGGTACCGGCGAGCAGGCGCCCTTCGACCGTAAGCGTCTCAACGCCCTGCTCGACCTGGGCGACAAGGGCATTGCCGAACTCATCGAGCTTCAGCGCCAAGCCCTCGCCTAACTTGCCAAAAAGGGACAGGTTTATTTTGGTAGGTTTTATCTGCGGAGACGTCTAGACACAAGACTGCCGTTGATTGAGAGGGAAGAGGCAGAGGCCCTCGTCGCCCTCGGCGCGGCATTGCTATAGAGACAAGGAGGCCAGTTATGGCACTTGAGAAGATCGACATCGACACCCTCGACCCGGCGGCGACCATCGTCGTGGCAACCGGAAACGCTCATAAGCTCACCGAGATCGAGGCCATTTTGGGCAAGGTCATGCCCGCGGTGCGCTTTGTGGCGCTCGGCCAGCTGGGCGATTTTGAGGACCCCGAGGAAAACGGCACGACGTTTTTGGAGAACGCCATCATCAAGGCGCAGGCTGCCGTCGAGGAGACGGGCCTTATGGCCATCGCCGACGATTCCGGCCTGGTCGTCGACGCGCTGGGCGGCGAGCCGGGCGTGTATAGCGCGCGCTACGCGGGCGTGCACGGCGACGATGCCGCCAACAACGCCAAACTCCTCGTTAACCTGGAAGGCGTGGCAGATGAGGACCGCACCGCGCGCTTTATGAGCGTCGTCGCGCTTATCGATACGGACGGCCTGGTCACCTATGGCGAGGGCGCCTGCGAGGGCGTTATCGCGCACGAGGGCCGCGGCGATCACGGCTTTGGCTACGACCCGCTGTTCCTACCGGTCGATACGCCGGGCAAGACTATGGCCGAGCTGACGGCTGACGAGAAAAACGCCATCAGCCATCGTTTCCACGCGCTCGAGCATCTGTCCGCCAAGCTGACGGGCGAGGAGTAGGCCATGCGTGCGGTGGTGCAGCGCGTGCTCAACGCCGGTGTGACGGTCGACGGCGAGTGCGTGGGCCGCATTGGACGCGGCTACCTGGTGCTGCTGGGCGTGGGTCACGGCGACACGCGTGCCGAGGCTGATAAGCTGTGGGGCAAGCTCCGGGGCTTGCGCATTAACGAGGACGAGAACGGCAAGACCAATCTGGCGCTTGCCGATGTCGACGGCGAGGTGCTCGTGGTGTCGCAGTTCACGCTGTTTGCCGATTGCCGTCACGGCCGCCGCCCATCGTTTACGGATGCCGGCGCCCCCGATATCGCCAACGAGCTCTACGAGTACTTCCTGACGCTTGTGCGCGAGGACGTTGAGCATGTGGCGCACGGTATCTTTGGCGCTGACATGAAGGTCGACCTGGTCAACGACGGCCCATTCACCATCGTCTTGGACACCGATACTCTGTAAGTAGTCAATTTGGGACCGGGTTTTTTAGCTACTTGCGTATGACGGCAGCAGGGTGCTATAGTATTAGAGTTTTGTCTATCTTAGGGGTATTATCCCCTTTTTGAATTGCACCTTCTGGAGGCCCTGTTCATGGAAGAGATGGAAGTCAATCACGTCGACGACATCCACGAGAAGCTGACCGATATGGTGGGCGATCGCGTCAAGGTTAAGGCCAACATGGGCCGCACCCGCGTTGTCGAGCGCATGGGCACCATCAAGAGCGTCCACCCCGCCGTCTTTATCGTCGAGGTCGACGAGCGCCGTGGCCGCAAGTCGCGTCAGTCCTACCAGTATATCGATGTCCTCACCGGTCAGGTCGAGCTGTTCGACCCTGAGAGCGGCGAGCATATCTTTACCCCGCTCGGCAATCAGCTCGAGGAGCACTAACGGTGACCGATCGGTCCCTGACTCTTTCCGCGCCGGCAAAGATTAACCTCTACCTGGGGGTTCATACCGAGCGCGATGACCGCGGCTACCACAGGGTCGATTCCCTGATGGCGGCCGTCGGTCTTTCCGATACCGTGACGGTCACGCCGGCGCAGGCGCTGACCGTCCAGACGGTTCCAGCATCAGATTTTCCCATGCAAAAGAATACGGCGTATCGGGCTGCGGTTGCTATGGCCGAGCATTATGGTTGCGAGGCTACTGTGTGCGTGACGATCGAGAAGCACATCCCGCTGTGCGCAGGTTTGGGAGGCCCCTCGACAGACGCCGCAGCGGTTATCGTCGCCCTGGCCGAGTTGTGGGGCATCGACCGTGCCGATGCTGCCCTCGATGATATCGCCCGCGGAATCGGTGCCGACGTGCCGTTCTTTTTGCATGCGAGTCCCGCGTTCTACGTGGGCGGGGGAGATGTGCTCGCCACCGAGTATCCTGCGCTTCCGGCAACGTCCGTTGTGCTGGTCAAGCCGCGCGAGGCAAGCGTTTCAACGATTGAAGCCTATCGACGCTTTGACGAGACCCCGGTGTCGGCAGACAAACCCGGCCTCATCGCTTCGGCCCTTCGCTCGGGCGATGCCGAGACTGCCTATGCGCTCATCCACAACAACTTGGGTGTCATCTCCGCGCAGATGGAGCCGCAGATTCAGGCGGTCCTCGATTGGCTGCGCGCACAGGACGGCACCGTTGCCGTGGACGTGTGCGGATCAGGCGCTTGCTCCTTTGCCATCTGCGATACCGTCGCCACGGCAGACCGCTTGGCGGAAGCTGCCCAGCAAAACGGCTGGTGGTCCTGCGCGACGGAGCTCATTCCCAACACGGTTCGCGCCGAAGTGCCAAAGAAGTAAAAATTTCTCTAGCACACGACGGAAATCTTTGTTACTATAGTCGAGCTAACGGGTTGTGGCTCAGTTTGGTAGAGCACTGCGTTCGGGACGCAGGGG
The DNA here is from genome assembly GCF_015546965.1 of Collinsella aerofaciens. Lineage (GTDB taxonomy): Bacteria > Actinomycetota > Coriobacteriia > Coriobacteriales > Coriobacteriaceae > Collinsella > Collinsella aerofaciens_X. Next base: position 174,029 of record NZ_JADMUF010000001.1, on the reverse strand, counting down.
TCGCTGGTTCAAATCCAGTCAACCCGACCAGAGCATGAGGAGGGACCGCTTCTTGCGGTCCCTTTTTTTAGCTATTGTTGTGATACCGCGATACCCGCGGTATACTCATTCGAGCTTGTCTCGCTGTATTGTGGAGGTCTACATGTTTGGACTGAGGGCTCCTGAGCTCATCATTATTCTCGTCGTTGTCCTGATTATCTTCGGGCCCAAGAACCTGCCGAAGCTCGGCAAGTCCCTCGGCTCTACCGTCAAGAATATCCGCGAGGGTATGGAGGGCGACGATAAGGCCGAGACCAAGCAGGCCGAGGAGGTCGTGGTCGAGCAGTCCGAGGAGGACAAGGAGATCGCTGAGCTCGAGGCCAAGCTCGCTGCTGCCAAGAAGAAGCAGGCAGAGGACAGCGACGCGGACGCAGAGTAGTCCCATCCCTTTGGGGTGAGCACCTGACCGGCTTGCCCGCAGGCTAGCCGGTCTTTTTCGTTTTGTTGACAGTTGATTGTTTGATCAGAGTTGGGGAGATATCCGTATGGACGCAAGCCAGATCGTACTGACCGCTGAGGGCCGCCAGAAGCTCGTCGAGGAGCTCGCTTGGCGTGAGGGCGATTACGCCAAGGAGATCGTCGAGGACATCAAGGAAGCCCGCGCGTTCGGCGACCTTTCGGAGAACTCCGAGTACGATGCCGCCAAGGACAAGCAGGCCCAGAATGCTGCTCGTATCGCCGAGATCCAGGCCATTCTTGCCAACGCTCAGGTTGCTGCCACCACGGGCGACCTGACCGTCTCCATCGGCTCGACCGTCACCCTGGTCGACCCCAACGGCGAGCTCATGGATGTCACGCTCGTCGGTACCACCGAGACCAACTCGCTCGAGCACAAGATCTCCAACGAGTCTCCGGTCGGACACGCCATCATCGGTCACGGCGAGGGCGACTCCGTCGAGGTCGTTACGCCTTCCGGCAAGACTCGCGTCTACACCATCGCCAAGATCGCACGCTAGACCACGGTCCCGCGTAAAGGTATGTTTTCGCTCCCTGGGACCGAATCCTGGGGGGCGTTTTAGTTTGAGGAGCTAACTATGGCAGAGAACCAGAACGCCGCCGATCAGGCATCGACGCTCAACGACGAGCGCGCCACCCGCCTGGGCAAGCGTGCCGCCCTGTTCGAGGCGGGTCAGAATCCCTATCCCGAGCACTCCGATATTGAGGATTACGTTGTCGATATCGAGGCCAAGTATGCTGAGCTTGCCGATGGCGAGGATACCGAGGACGTCGTGAAGATCGGTGGCCGCGTGGTCGCCAAGCGCGGCCAGGGCAAGATCATGTTCATCGTTCTGCGCGATGCGACTGCCGAGATCCAGCTGTTCTGCCGCATCAACGACATGGACGAGGCTGCCTGGAATACGCTCAAGGCCCTCGACCTGGGCGACATCCTGGGCGTGACCGGCGTGGTCGTGCGCACCCAGCGCGGCCAGCTTTCCGTTGCTCCTAAGAGCGCGACCCTGCTTGCCAAGGCCGTTCGTCCGCTGCCCGAGAAGTTCCACGGTCTTTCCGACAAGGAGACCCGCTATCGCCAGCGCTATGTCGACCTGATCGCCAACGACGACGTTCGCGAGACCTTCCGTAAGCGTTCGCAGATTCTCTCCACCTTCCGTCGCTTTATGGAGTCCGACGGCTACATGGAGGTCGAGACCCCTATCCTGCAGACCATCCAGGGTGGCGCCACCGCTAAGCCGTTCATCACGCACTTCAACGCGCTCGATCAGGAGTGCTACCTGCGCATCGCTACCGAGCTGCACCTCAAGCGCTGCATCGTCGGTGGTTTTGAGCGCGTGTTCGAGATCGGCCGCATCTTCCGTAACGAGGGCATGGACCTTACCCACAATCCCGAGTTCACCACGATGGAGGCCTACCGTGCCTTCTCCGACCTCGAGGGCATGAAGGCGCTCGCCCAGGGTGTCATTAAGGCGGCTAACAAAGCCATCGGCAACCCCGAGGTCATCGAGTACCAGGGCCAGACCATCGACCTTTCTGGTGAGTGGGCCAGCCGTCCCATGACCGACATCGTCTCCGACGTGCTCGGCAAGCAGGTCACCATCGACACGCCGGTCGAGGAGCTTGCTGCCGCCGCGCGCGAGAAGGGCCTGGAGATCAAGCCCGAGTGGACTGCTGGCAAGATCATCGCCGAGATTTACGATGAGCTGGGCGAGGACACCATCGTCAACCCCACGTTCGTGTGCGATTACCCCATCGAGGTCAGCCCGCTTGCCAAGCGCTTTGAGGACGACCCGCGCCTGACGCACCGCTTTGAGCTGGTTATTGCCGGCCACGAGTACGCCAACGCATTCTCCGAGCTCAACGACCCGGTCGACCAGGCTGAGCGCTTTGCTGCCCAGATGGCCGAGAAGGCCGGCGGCGACGATGAGGCCATGGAGTATGACGAGGACTACGTGCGCGCCCTCGAGTACGGTATGCCTCCCGCGGGCGGCATTGGCATTGGTATCGACCGCGTGGTCATGCTGCTCACCAACCAGGCTTCCATCCGCGATGTCCTGCTGTTCCCGCACATGAAGCCCGAGAAGGGTTTCCAGTCCGGTGCCGCTGCCGCCAAGGCTGCCGAGGCCGGCAACGCCGCGAGCCCGTTCGTTAAGTCGCTTAAGCCCACGCTCGATTACTCCAAGATCGCCGTTGAGCCGCTGTTTGAGGAGTTCGTCGACTTTGATACCTTCTCCAAGAGCGATTTCCGCGCTGTGAAGGTCAAGGCATGCGAGGCCGTCAAGAAGTCCAAGAAGCTGCTGAACTTTACGCTCGACGACGGTACCAGTACCGACCGCACCATCCTCTCCGGCATCCATGAATACTATGAGCCCGAGGACCTGGTCGGTAAGACCCTGCTCGCCATCACCAATCTGCCCCCGCGCAAGATGATGGGCATCCCCAGCTGCGGCATGCTCATCAGTGCCATCCACGAGGAGGAGGGCGAGGAGCGCCTCAACCTGATCCAGCTCGACGCCTCCATCCCCGCCGGCGCAAAGATGTACTAGGGGGTTACGGCGTTTTACCAAACGCCGTAACCGCTCGACGCTGCGCCCTCAGGTTCCGCCGTTCTACCGAACGGCGGACCGGTCGACGCTGCGCGCCGCCCAGAGCGACAATTTGTCATTCAAAAGGCAAGGCATGACCAGAAGGTCTATGCCTTGCCTTTTTCATGCCAACTTGTTCGCTCTGGACGGCGCTCGCTGGCGTATGCTCAACCTGCGATACGCCAGATGGGGAGTTCCTTTTGTGCCGGCACTTGGGGACACTCCTTGTAGTCATTGGGGATGTTCTTAAACGACTACCCAACGGCTATTGCGCACATGGTTCGCATGACAGTCGTCTCTTTTATGTTTCCTTTAGCCGTTGCTGCCTAGGATGGGGGTTAGTCGGTAGGAAGGGAGCGTCTATATGGACGACGCGAGCGAGCGCGCAATCGAAGAGGACATGCTCGATCAGTTCAATTACTTTGATGATGAGGACGAGGAGCTGATCGACCGTCGCGAGCCAGCGCCGCTTGATTCCTTTGATCTGGTCGATGAAGAGACTGATGAGGTTGAGGACGAATCAACGGAACCCCCACAGCCTTCGCACCATGATTCGTTGCTCTCAAGAGTCCCTCTGCACCACGGTGTTCGTGCCGGTGCCCTTCATATGAAAACTGACTGGCGCCAGATCGTGACGGCAGGCGATGAGCTTGCCGTCGATGCGCCGCTTACCGATAAATCATCCATTATCTGCCGCACCGGCATGCTTATGCTGGCAAGCGGAACAGGTGCCTGGCGTGTGCGCGATACCATGAATCGTGTTGCCGCTGTACTCGGCGTCACGATTCACGTCGACCTGAGCCTCCTGTCGTTTGAGTGCACCTGCATCGAAGGCGGCCACTGCTTTAACGAGGTTGTCAGCCTGCCCACAACGGGGGTCAATACTCATCGCATCTGGATGATGGAGAGCTTCTTAAAGGAAATCGAGACGTATGGGCGCCGTTTTACGGTGCATGAGTATCACGAGATGCTCAAGACCGTTGAGAGCTCAAAGCCCGATTACACTCCCTGGCAGCAGGGGCTTGCCGCGGCCTGTGCCTGCGGCGCTTTCGTCTTTTTGCTCGGCGGCGGCCCCATCGAGATGGCCTGTGCATTCGTGGGCGCTGGTGTCGGCAACTTTGCTCGCTCCCATATTCTCAAACAGGGTCTTGGCCAGTTCAGTGCGCTGACGACCGGCGTCGCGCTTGCTTGTATCTCGTATCTGCTGGCATTGCTCGGCCTTGGCCAGGTGATTCCGGGGGCAATGTCGCACCAAGAAGGCTATATCGGCGCCATGCTCTTTGTGATTCCCGGCTTTCCCCTCATCACGGCGGGACTCGACATCGCAAAGCTCGATATGCGAAGCGGTATCGAACGTCTGTCATATGCCGTCTCGATTATTGTGATGGCGACGCTCGTAGGTTGGATGGTTGCCGAGTGTGTGGGCTTGGCGCCGGACGACTTTGCCCCGCTTGGCCTCTCGCCGCTTGCCCTTACGCTCTTGCGCGTGGTGATGAGCTTCGTTGGCGTGTTTGGCTTCTCGGTCATGTTCAACAGCCCGGTAAAGATGGCAGCGGCGGCAGGGCTCATCGGTGCCGTGTCCAATACCCTGCGTTTGACCCTTGTCGATGCGCCGACGATGCTTCCCTTCCTGGGCCTCAGCGCGGGAATGCCTCCCGAGGCAGCTGCATTTATCGGGGCGCTCGTATCGGGTCTGCTGGCAAGCCTGGCAGAGATCAGGCTCACCTACCCGCGAATCGCCCTCACGGTGCCGTCGATCGTCATCATGGTGCCCGGTCTCTATCTCTATCGCTCGATGTACTACATGTGCACCTTCGATACGGTCAATATGCTCGGTTGGTTTGTGCGTGCAGTGCTCATCGTGGCGTTTTTGCCCGTTGGTCTGGGTGTGGCACGTACACTCACCGACCCTCGCTGGCGCCACACCAGCTAATTGGTGCAAGGAGGACAGGTCACTTTGCACCAAATGAGTTGCGGTGAAATAGAGACTGAATTGCTGCTTAAAGGGTCAAAACAGTCCGTATTCCACCGCAACTTATGGGGTCGGGGGATTATTGGTGCCCTGCATCTTCATAAACTCAACGCTTACGAAGCGCAGGCCTTTCATGCTAGGCTGGTTTCACCACATAAGTAGTCGCAGACGCACGTACCACGGGCGGGCGAGATGAAGTTCCAACAGCTCCATCTTGCCCGCCCGTTTTTGTTGCGTGGTGCCGCGGCGTAACACAGAAAGGACCATGCCCTTTATGCCTATCAACAAACGAGAGAGCCTGCTGTTCACCTTTATCATGTGCTTTTGCATGGTGCTCTGGATGAGCATCTACAACGTTGCCCTGCAGCATGGGGCCATCAACGGCGAGGTTGTTGCCGCCGCGTGGCTCGGCTTCCCCGTTGCCTACATTTTTGCCATGTGCTGCGACTGGTTTGTTGCCAGCCCCCTTGCCAAGGGTTTCGCCTTTAAATTCCTGGTCACGCCGGGCAAGAGCTCGCCGCTTGCCATGACGCTCGCCGTCAGCTCCTGCATGGTCGTTCCCATGGTTATCATCATGTCGCTCTACGGCGCGTGCGAAGGCCTGTTCCATATGCCCGGCGGCCCGCTTGCCAATTTGCAGGCGCTGCCGATGATGTGGCTCGTCAACATTCCGCGCAACTTTATCATGGCCCTGCCCTGGAACCTGCTGGTGGCTGGTCCGGTTGCTCGCTTTGTCTTCCGCCGCGCCTTCCCCATGGGAACCGTCTTTGAAGAGCAGCATATGGAGCTTGTGCGTATGTCTGGCGCTCCCGTTGCCGATGCCGTCAATGACATTGCCGAGAGCATGGACGCCGAGCCTGCCTGCTAGGCAACAGCCTCTAACCTAGAGCGCCCGCCGCACCCGGCGATTCCTTTTTTGTAGACGTTGTCGTATGGCTGCATGCGGAAAAGGCCCCAGCGGTTAACATATACTCCATATGGGTAAAGAGACCAAAGCGCCGCCACGAGTGGCGCTTTGCGTTTGAAAAACTAGCTCGTCTAAGAGGAACTAGCATGTTAGACCGTTTTACCGATCGCGCGCGCAAGGTCATGTCCATGGCCAAACAAGAGGCGCTCGATCTTCATTCAAATAAGGTGGGCACCGAGCATCTGCTACTCGCGCTCGCCAAGGAGGACGAGGGCATTGCCGCCGAGGCACTGCGCTCGCTCGATATCTCCTACGATGACATCATGGACACGCTCAAAGAAGTCCAGACCACCGTTCCCGAGCCCAGCGAGGAGACCGAGGCCGCTAAGCTCGCCTTTACGCCGCTCGTCATCAGCGTGATGGAGCGCTCCTTCCGCGTGGCGCGCGAGAACAACCAGACCTACGTGTCGACTGAGCACCTGCTCATCGGCATCGTCGAAGAGGGCAACGGCATGGCCATGGACATCCTCATGCGCCTGGGCGTGTCGTCCGCCTCCATCAAAAAGGCTATCGAGAAACTCACCGCCAAGGACCAGGACAAGAAGCGTCCGCTCGCCGGTGCCGGTGCTGGTCGTCCCGGTGCGGGCCTGCCGTTCTTTAGCGGCTCGGATGCCTCTCAGCAAAAGGGGAGCGGCACCGACACGCTCAAGCAGTTCGCCACCAACCTCACGCAGAAGGCGCGCGACGGCGAGCTCGATCCCGTGATTGGCCGCGAAAAGGAAGTCCAGCGCATGATGGAGATCCTTTCGCGCCGCACCAAGAACAACCCGCTTATCCTGGGTGACCCCGGCGTGGGCAAGACGGCTATCGTCGAGGGCCTGGCGCAGCAGATCGCAGCTGGCAACGTGCCCGAGAACCTCATGAACCAGAATATTTGGACGCTCGACCTGCCGGGCCTCGTTGCGGGCGCCAAGTATCGCGGTGAGTTTGAGGAGCGCCTCAAGAACGTGATCCAGGAGGCAACCGAAGCCGACGACGTCATCCTGTTTATCGACGAGATGCACACTATCATCGGTGCCGGTTCTGCCGAGGGATCCATCGATGCGAGCTCCATGCTCAAGCCCGTGCTTGCACGCGGTGCCTTCCAGATCATCGGTGCCACCACGGCCGAGGAGTTCCGCAAGTATCTCACCAAGGACCCGGCCTTCGAGCGTCGCTTCCAGACCATCGATGTCGAGGAGCCGAGCGTCGAGGACACGGTCAAGATCCTGACCGCGCTCAAGCCGCGCTACGAGGAGCACCACCATGTGCGCTATGCGCAGGGTGCTATCGAGGCCGCCGCGAACCTTTCCAACCGCTACATCCAGGATCGCTTCTTGCCCGATAAGGCCATCGACCTCATCGACGAGGCCGGTGCCCGCGCTCGCATCGCCGCGAATCGCGCGCCCGAGCCGGTGCGTGAGGCTGAGCATCGCATAGAGGAGCTCAAGGCCGCCGCGCAGGAGGCCACCGAGAGCGATGACATGAACAAGGCCGCCGAGATCACCGAGCAGCAGAAGGCCGCCGAGATTGAACTCGCCGAAGCCAAGGCCGCCTGGACCGCCGAGCTCGACGCCAGCCCGCTCACCATCGACGTGAGTCAGATTGCCGACATCGTGTCCGTGACCTCTGGCGTGCCGGTTTCCTCGCTCACCGAGAGCGAGAGCCGTCGCCTGCTGCAGACCGAAAGCGTGCTCAAGACCCGCATTATCGGCCAGGACGAGGCCGTCGAGGCCGTCGCCAAGGCCGTGCGCCGCAGCCGCTCGCCGCTCAAGGACCCGCGTCGCCCCGGCGGTAGCTTTATCTTCCTGGGCCCCACCGGCACGGGCAAGACTGAGCTCGCCAAGACGCTCGCCGAGTACCTCTTTGGCAGCAAGGACGCGCTCATCAGCTTTGACATGTCGGAGTTCGGCAGCGAGTTCGAGGTCTCCAAGCTCATCGGTAGCCCTCCGGGTTACGTGGGTCATGACGAGGGCGGCCAGCTCACCAAGGCTGTGCGCCGTCACCCGTACTCGGTTGTGCTGTTCGACGAGATCGAGAAGGCACACCCCGACATCTTCAACATTCTGTTGCAGGTGCTGGAGGAGGGTCGTCTGACCGATAGCCAAGGCAAGACGGTCGACTTCCGCAACACCGTGATCATCATGACGTCCAACGTGGGCGCCCGCGAGATCGCACAGGATGCGAGCGTTGGCTTTGGCACTACCGGCGAGCAGGGTCTCACGTCGAGTGAGATCAAGGGCCGCGCGATGGGCGAGCTCAAGCGCCTGTTCCGCCCCGAGCTGCTCAACCGTATCGACGACATTGTGGTGTTCCAGAAGCTCTCGGGCGAGAATCTCACCAAGATCGCGCACCTGCTGGTGGACGACCTACGTCAGCGTTTGATTGCCAACGGCATGAACATCAAGCTCACCGATGCGGCCTATGACAAGATCGTGGCCGAGGGCACCGACCTCACCAACGGTGCGCGTCCGCTGCGCCGTGCTATCCAAAAGCTTATCGAGGACCCGCTGTCCGAGGAGCTTCTGGCCGGCGAATGGGGCGAGGGCGATACCGTCCTGTGCGACGTGGTCGACGGCAAGTTTGTCTTTAGCCACGGCACGGGTGAGATCCCGGCGCCGCGTCCGGCGGGTGCACTCGGGGGCGATACCGCTCCGGCGGCGCCGCACACCGGAAACGCCGCGCCTGTGAGCAGTGGCGTGAGCTCGGGCCCCGGCGGCATGATGCAAGCCGGTTCCGGCGCACTGTAGGGCGTGGCGACAATTTGATACGCGCAATCGAGGCGCTCCGGAAAGGGCGCCTCGATTTGTAGAGCTGCGGAAGTTGTGACCGTTACGCTATACGGTCCACCGTTAGCCGATGATGCGAGGGCGCTCGGCGTTTTCGACTGGTTTATGCACGCAAAGTCTGGGAATATACAAGTCGCATGTCTTACTGTCTAACCAGTTGCGCCAAGGAGGCACCATGGACTACAAGATTACCGGCTACGAGCCCGCCCAGCTGTTCCATTTCTTTGAGGAGGTCAGCGCGATCCCCCGTGGGTCTGGCAACGAGAAGGGCATCAGCGATTTCCTGGTCGCGTTTGCCAAGGAGCGCGGTCTCGATGTGTATCAGGACGAGGTCTACAACGTCATCATTCGCAAGCCCGCATCTGCCGGCGCCGAGAATGCCCCGACCGTGATGCTACAGGGCCACATCGATATGGTGTGCGACAAGTTGGGCTCCGTTGAGCACGACTTTACGACCGATGGTATCGACCTGGTCGTCAAGGACGGCGTCCTCACCGCCAACGGCACCACCCTGGGCGCCGACAACGGTATCGCCGTCGCTCTGATGCTCACTGTTCTCGATGACGATTCGATCGTTCACCCTGCCCTCGAGTGCGTATTCACCACCGACGAGGAGACTGGCCTGGTCGGCGCCGAGACGCTCGACAAGTCCCAGATTAGCGCCCGCACCATGATTAACCTTGACTCCGAGGAAGAGGGCGTTGCCACCGTCAGCTGCGCCGGCGGTGTCGTCGTTACCTACACCTGCCCGATCGCGCGCGAGCACAAGACCGGTAGCACCCTCACGCTCGACATCTCCGGCCTGCTGGGCGGTCACTCCGGCAGCGATATCCACCTGGAGCGCGGCAACGGCAACCTCATCATGGCCCGCATTATCGACCGCCTGATGGTTGCCGGCGAGCCCGCCATCGTCAGCTTCAACGGCGGCACCAAGGACAACGCCATCAACCGTGAGTGCAAGGCTGTTCTGGTCTACGCCGACCACGCTGCCGCCGAGGCCGCGGCCCAGATCGCAAAGGGCATCATCGCCGACGTCACTGCCGAGCTCGAGGTCTTCGACCCCGGCTTTACCTGCACCGTCGAGATTGCCGACGACGCCGAGGCCGAGGCCATGGACCAGAAGTCCGCGCTTGCCCTCATCCGCGCCCTGCGTCTTGCCCCTAACGGCGTGATTCGCCGCAACGTCGCCACCGACGGCTCCGTCGAGGTTTCCTCCAACATCGGTGTGGTTGCCACCTCTGACGACGAGGTCAAGATCATGCTGTCCCCGCGCTCCTCGATCACCTCGCTGCAGAACGAGTTTAAGGACCGCCTGCAGACGCTGGCCGATGTCCTGGGCTTCGACGCCAAGTTCGAGTTCGAGTATCCCGGCTGGAGCTATGCCGAGCATTCGCCGGTCCGCGACGTCTTCGTCGAGAGCTATCGCGAGCTCTTTGGCTCCGAGCTGCGCATCGAGTCCATTCACGCCGGCCTTGAGTGCGGCCTGTTTGCCGAGGCCCTGCACGGCCTGGACGCCATCGCCGTGGGCCCGACGCTCTCCGATGTCCACACCCCGGACGAGAGCATGGAGCTCGCTTCTGCCGAGCGCTTCTACGAGCTGCTCATCGATGTCCTCAAGCGCCTCGCTGCGTAAAGGTCGCCTGTGAAGCCGCTCTAAAACGGCTGGCTATGAAAACGGCCGCCTGGCGTAATGCCGGGCGGCCGTTATTCGTTACAGCGCGAGGATCCCCAGATGCTCAAGTAAGATCTTAAGCCCGATGAGGATGAGCACGACGCCACCCACGATGGTGGCGGGTTTTTCGTAGCGCGCGCCAAAGGTGTGGCCGATCGCTACGCCGGCGACGGAGAAGATAAACGTTGTGATGCCAATGAGCGATACGGCGGGAACGATGTCGACCGAAAGCGCGGCGAACGAGATGCCCACGGCCAGGGCGTCGATTGAGGTGGCGATGGCGAGGATCAGGTACTCGCCCAGTTCAATCTTTTCGGCATCCTTGCCGTCGCCTTCATCCTCGTCCTCGGTAAAAGCCTCCCACAGCATTTTGCCGCCGATAAAGGCCAAAAGGATAAAGGCGATCCAATGGTCGATGGGTCCGATGATGCCCATGAATTGGCTGCCGAGCGCCCAACCGATTACGGGCATGCCGGCCTGAAAGCCGCCAAAGAACAAGCCGAGCACCACGGCGACTTTAAGGTTGATCTTCTTCATGCCAAGGCCCTTGCAGATGGAAGCGGCAAAGGCGTCCATCGAAAGGCCAACGGCGAGCAACACGAGCTCTGCGAGTCCCATAGTCTGGCTCCCTCTCTGCGGGCGGGCCCGCGTGTACCTCTTGGGGGAGTAACAAAAAAGACCCGTGGCGTACGCGTTGCGCGCACAGCCACGAGTCTCGTTCATTAAGGCAAGCCAGGCCGCATCGGCCAGTGTGTTGACTTGCCGCGCCACCGGAGGCGAACCCGATCACGCGACTACTCCCTCATTTATGCGAATCCCGATGCTACCACATAAGCAGCTCATTTGGATTGGGGCTCTCAGCTGTGTTCGCTCATTCTGTAAGCATCGGATTTTGCGGGCGTCACAGGGGCAAACCGTGAGAAACTTATTGACGTTTATGGAGCGTATACGATGGGAGCGATGCCTTGGATAAGAACGAGCTGCAAAAGCGTATGGAACAGGCCATCCGCCTGACTGCCCCCGGTCAGCCGATCCGCACCGCCCTCGACATGATCATTGCCGGTCACCTGGGCGCCCTTATCTGCGTCGGCGACACCGAAAACGTGCTCGCCGCCGGTAACGACGGCTTCCCGCTCAACATTTCGTTTACCTCGAACCGCCTGTTCGAGCTCTCCAAGATGGACGGTGCCATCGTCATCGATGGCGACCTCACCCAGATCCTGCGCGCCAACTTCCACCTCAATCCCGATCCCTCGCTCGCCACGAGTGAGACGGGCATGCGTCACCGCACCGCCGCTCGTATGTCGGTGCTCACCGATGCCATCGTGATCTCGGTCTCGGCCCGTCGTGCCGTCGTCAACGTGTACGTCCACGGCAAGAGCTACGAGATCCAGCCCGTCACCACCATCATGAGCTCGGTCAACCAGCTCGTCGCCACGCTCCAGACTACCCGTCAGTCGCTCGATCGCTCCCTGCTGCGCCTGACGGCCCTTGAGCTCGACGACTACGTCACGCTCGCCGACATCACTGGCATCTTCTCGAGCTTCGAGATCATGCAGCAGGCAAAGACCGAGCTTAAGGATTGCATCGTCAAGCTGGGTAACCAGGGCAAGCTCGTGCAGATGCAGCTCGAGCAGCTCGCGGGCTCCAGCATGGATACCGAATACGACCTGATGATCCGCGACTACGCAAGCGATTCCTCTGAGGCCAACGCCGAGAAGATCCGCGCCGAGCTTGCCCGTATGACGCCTAAGGACCTGTCCGACCCGCAGCACGTGGCGGCAGTTCTGGGCTATGACGACTTGGACGAGGACTCCGTCATGACGCCGCTGGGCCTGCGCACGCTTTCGCGCGTGTCCGTCGTGCGCGACGGCGTGGCCGAGAAGATCGTCGACGAGTACGGCTCGCTGCAGGAGCTCATGGACGACATCAGCGAGGATCCGGAGCGCCTGGGCGACTTTGGCGTCAACAACCCTGCCATTCTTGCGGACTCGCTGTACCGCATGAAGGGCACCAAACAGGGGAACGCATAATGGCGCCCGTGTGCGCCGTGGTCGTTGCCGGTGGCAGCGGTCAGCGCTTTGGAAATCCCGGCGGCAAGCAGCTTGTCAACGTTGCGGGCCGTCCGCTTATGAGTTGGTCCATTCGCGCGTTTGATCGTAGCGATAAGGTCGGCCACGTCGTCGTGGTTTGCCCTGCCGAGCGTCGTGCCGAGATGCGCCGCCTGGCCATCGACCCGTTTGACTATGACACGCCCATCAGTTTTGCCGATGCCGGCGCGACCCGCCAGGATTCCACCCGCGCAGGCGTGCACGCGGTGCCGGCTGGCTTTGAATACGTCGCCATTCATGATGGCGCTCGTCCGCTCATTACGACCGAGGCCATCGACCACGCTATCGACGTGCTCGAGAGCGACCGTGCCCTCGACGGTGTCGTGTGCGGCCAGCCCGCGATCGACACGCTCAAGATCGTCGATGGCGATAATATTGTCGAGACGCCGCCGCGCGAGCTGTATTGGGCCGCACAGACGCCGCAGATCTTTAGTGTCGACGCCATGAAACGCGCCCATGCCGCGGCGATTGCTGAGGGCTTTATCGGCACGGACGATTCGTCGCTGGTCGAGCGCATGGGTGGGCGTGTCCGCTGCGTCCAGAGCCCGCGCGATAACCTTAAGGTGACGGTGCCCGAGGACCTGCGTCCCGTAACCGCGATTCTGCTCGGTCGTATGGCCGAGGGAGAGGACCTTCCCCATGTTCAGTAACCTGCGCATTGGCCATGGCTACGACGTTCATCGTCTGGTGGAGGGGCGTCGATGTATCATCGGCGGGGTTGACATTCCCTACGAGCGCGGCCTGCTGGGCCACTCGGATGCCGATGTGCTCGCGCACGCGTTGGCCGACGCTATTCTGGGCGCCTGCCGCGGGGGAGACATTGGCAAACTGTTCCCCGATACCGATCCTGCCTACGAGGGTGCCGATTCGATGGTGCTGCTCGCTCGCGTGATGGACTATGCGCGCGAGCTGGGCTTTGAGTTTGTCGATGCCGATTGCACCATTGCCTGTCAGCAACCCAAGATCACCCCGCACCGCGATGCCATGCGCGCCAACCTTGCCCATGCCCTGGGCGTTGACGTCGAAAACGTGGGCGTTGCCGCCACTACGACCGAAAAGCTTGGCTGGGAAGGCCAAGGCGAGGGAATTGGCGCCTGGGCCGTCTGCCTGCTACAGAAAACCGTTAAGGAGTAACGAATGCGTATCTACAACAGCGCTACCCATAAAAAGGAAGAGTTCCAGCCCATCGAGCCCGGCAAGGTCCGCATGTACGTGTGCGGTCCCACGGTCTACGACAACATCCACATCGGCAATGCCCGCACGTTCATCAGCTTTGACGTGATTCGTCGCTGGCTCATCGCGAGCGGCTACGAGGTCACGTTCGCCCAGAACCTCACCGATGTCGATGACAAGATCATCAAGCGCGCCAACGAGCAGGGCAGAACGGCCGCTGAGGTCGCGACGGAGTTCTCCGATAAGTTCATCGGCGTCATGCGCGCCGCCAACGTGCTCGACCCGGATGTGCGCCCCCGCGCCACCAAGGAGATCGGCCCCATGATCGCCATGATCAAGACGCTTATCGAGCAGGGCCACGCTTACGCAGCCGATAACGGCGATGTGTACTTTGCCGTGCGCAGCGATCCCAACTACGGCCAGGTCTCGGGCCGCAACATCGACGACCTTATGGTGGGCGCGCGCATCGAGGAGAACGAGGACAAGAACGACCCGCTCGACTTTGCCCTGTGGAAGGCCGCCAAGCCCGGCGAGCCCAGCTGGCCGAGCCCCTGGGGCGAGGGCCGTCCCGGCTGGCACACCGAGTGCGCCGCCATGGTGCACCGCTACCTGGGCACTCCGATCGACATCCACGGTGGCGGCTCCGACCTTGCCTTCCCGCATCACGAGAACGAGTGCGCCCAGGCCACCTGCGCCTGGCACCAGGGCTTCTCCAACACCTGGATGCACACGGGCATGCTGCTGGTAGACGGCGAGAAGATGTCCAAGTCGCTCGGTAACTTCTTTACGCTGGCCGAGGTGCTCGAGCAGCACTCTGCCGCGGCTCTGCGTTTGCTGATGCTGCAGACGAGCTATCGCTCACCGCTCGACTTCTCTTGGGAGCGCCTGGAGGGTGCCGAGAACTCTCTCACGCGTATCGCCGGTACGGTCGAGAACCTGCGTTGGGCTGCGAACCACGCGACGGCCGATGCCGATGCGGCTGCCGCCGAGGCGTTTGCCGCCAAGGTCGCCGAGACCCGTGCCGCCTTTAAGGAGTGCATGGATGACGACTTTAACACCGCCGGTGCCATGGGTGCCGTCTTTGGCTTTGTGACCGAGTGCAACCAGTATCTGGAGCAGGCGGGCGATGCTGCCGACAAGGCCGCAGCCCTGGCTGCCGCCGATACGCTGGCCGAGCTGCTCGATACGTTTGGCATCGAGCTTCCCGAGCCTAAGGTCGAGTTGCCGCTGGGCCTGCTGGGCGTTGCCGCCGGCCTGGTTGCCTACACGGGTGACGACGTGGACGAGGCGGCTGCCAAGATTCTCGAGGCTCGTGCCGAGGCCCGTGCCGCCAAGAACTGGGATCTGGCAGATGCCATCCGCGATCAGCTCAAGGACCTGGGCCTCACCATTGAGGATACGGCCGCTGGCACCCGCATTAAATCTCTCTAATCCCTGCGGGTTTCCCAAGCACCCGACCTTGCCGTTCAAACCGTCGCTCGCGTACTCAAGTACGCGTCGCTCCTCTTTCACGGTAATCTCGGGCACTTGGAAAGCCCGTACCGACCGCCCGAATTAATATTCATGGGCGGTCGTTTATTTTGTTTCGTTTGATAGTTGTATTTAGGAGGTCGCTTTATGGCCGACAATCGCAGGCGTTCGCCTCGTGGTGGCAAGCAGACTGCTTCTGGCTCGCGTCCGATTCGCCGCAATGACCGCGCTGCCGCTCCCAAGGGCCAGCGCGATCGCACCCAGGCCGCGCGTCCGCAGCGCGATCGTAATCGCGAGGGCGCCCAGGCTCCCAAGGGCGAGTTTATCGAAGGTCGCCGTGCTGCCGCCGAGGCACTGCGCACCGGTTTTCCCGTCAAGTGCGCGCTCATTGCCGAGGGCGGGGAGCGCGATGCCGCCCTGTCGCGCCTGGTCGATGACCTCAATGCCGCGGGCGTCCGCATTAAGTACGTGCCGCGCGCGCAGCTCGATGCGCTGTCGAGCCATGGCGCTCACCAGGGCATCGCGCTCGAGGTGGGCAATTTCCCTTATGCCGATGTTGCCGATATCCTCGACCGCGCGGGCGACGGTCCGGCGCTTGTGATCGTACTCGACCATGTGACTGACGACGGTAACTTTGGCGCCATCGTGCGCTCCGCCGAGGTTGTGGGCGCCGCGGGCGTCATCATCGCCAACAAGCGTGCCGCCGGCGTGACCGTGGGCAGCTACAAAACTTCAGCCGGCGCCGTCATGCATCTGCCTATCGCGCAGGTGCCCAACATCGCCCGTGCACTCGACGACCTTAAGGCCGCCGGCTTTTGGGTGGGCGGTGCCTCTGAGCACGCCGAAGGCAGTTGCTGGGATGCTCCCTTCGAGGGTCGCGTGGCGCTCGTCATGGGCTCCGAGGGCGACGGCATCTCGCGCCTGGTGCTCGAGAAATGCGACTTTTTGACCAAGCTTCCCCAGCGCGGCATGACTGAGAGCCTCAATGTTGCCCAGGCGACCACGGCACTGTGCTTTGAGTGGCTGCGCCGCAACGCCGGCGAGCTCATGGGGGAGGAGTAGCGCATGTCCAAAAAGAACCGTGCCAAGTCCAAGGCCAAGCGCTTTGGCGAGGGCTCGGCCAAGCCGATTGTTTCGGCCGCGACCTACGGCGTGGGCGGCAATGCGTTTGCGCAGGCTATCGCCGACCCAGTCTCGACGGTGCACTCAAATAAGCCCGAGCTGCTGGTGGTCGACGGCTACAACGTGATCCACTGCACGCCGCGCTACGAAAAGCTCGTGTACGACCATTCCGACGATCCGTATTCCAGCGACGTTCACGATATGGCGCGCACTGCCCTCATCAACGACGTGGCGGCGTTTGCCCAGGGCCGCTACGAGGCCGTAATCGTGTTTGACGGCGCGGGCAATATCTCCAGCGAACGCCCCAATCTGCCGGCCCGTGGCGTGCGCATCGAGTTTTCGCCGACGGGTGTTTCGGCCGATACCGTGGTGCAGAAGCTCTGCATCGAGGCACGTGAGGAAGGCCGCGCGTGCTCCGTGGTATCGAGCGACGGCACGATCCAGGCTGTCGTCATGGGCAAGGGCGTCACGCGCATCTCGAGCCGTATGCTGGTGGACGAGATCAAACAGATCGATAACGACGTTCACGAGGCAGAGGAAGCTCCGCAAATCAAGATGACTCTGGGCAGCCGCCTGAGTCCCGATGCCCTGGCCAAGCTCAAGGCCCTGCGCGGACGGTAGGGGAGTTGGCGGGGCAATGCTGCCTTGCTAACTCCATTCAGCGATGTCGATCATTCTTTCGAGGCGCCACGTTAACGCCTCTTTTAGATAAGGCAGTCTCGCTGCTAGGGCATCGTTTTTAGACAGAATCTCGATTGCCTCGTCGACAAAACCATCGAGTTTGCCCCCGTCAAACCAGCTCATATCCTCAACAAGCAACATTTGTTTCGCGGGACTTGAATGGAACTGCGCGCTGGCAAAACTGTGCTCTCCTGCCCTAAGCTCCTCTAGAGATATGTTGCACCAGAGCGATGAGCCCGAATCGAAGATGGGGGCTGGTCTGCAGGCCAGTGAGTTGACGTTTCGCACGAGGCCGAAGTTGCGCCAATGACGATCGTAGTTGGCGATGATGTCGTCGCACGCGATCATGCGGTCAAGGGCATCCTTGACGCCTGCCACCCCGAGCTCCTCGCAGTTTGCTACGTATCGCTCGTAGTCGGTTAGTCGTTCATCTGCGTTTGCGTGCTGGTTTACATAGAACGCAGGGACATACTCTTCTTCATCAGTTAAGAAGACATCGCATATGCTCAGGGCGGAAGTGCCCGTGCCCTCGAGTGAGTAAGGCACATAATCGCAGGCGTTTAGGATGCGACGGTGGAGCGCGGTCGCCACCAGCTCGTTATAAGGTTCCTGGTTCAGGTGCGCTCCTGCCTTATGCAGAATTCGACGCCCGCCCTCGCACGTCCAGTACTTTTGAAGATTGCCGTCCGACGTGTTATCGGGCTTTGCGGCAGCCGCTTTTCCCTCTGGGGCAAAGGGCGCAATGGACAGCGAGACGTCATCAAAGGCGTTATTGAAGAAGTTAATATCTTCCCACGCGAGACCGGAACCTTGGGGTCTAATCCAATACTGGTCGGATAGGGAGAGGCCAAGATTTCGCTGTACGAGTTCATCGGGAACATCGACTGCGGCTTCTGCAAGCAGGGAGGCTAGCCCAATGCGTGCGAGCGGAATACCGCGGCCGCGCCACCAGATGCGGAAGGAGTCGAGCGATATGGGGCTATTAGGGCCAAATACTCCAATAGGGGCGTGGGCGTAATCGATGTCGG
Organism: Collinsella aerofaciens; assembly: GCF_015546965.1. Classification (GTDB taxonomy): domain Bacteria; phylum Actinomycetota; class Coriobacteriia; order Coriobacteriales; family Coriobacteriaceae; genus Collinsella; species Collinsella aerofaciens_X. The sequence continues at coordinate 155,988 of NZ_JADMUF010000001.1, read as the reverse complement.
CGCCGATGTGGGTAAAGTCTTTTCGCGATGTGCTGTAGACCAGCTGAGCGACTTCGTGCGTGCGGTTCATGAGGGTGAACGCGATCTCGTTCTTACCGTGGCCGCGGCGGGGACGTCCCCCTGTTTTGGTCACGGAGCGGAGTCGCGTGTCGACGCTGTCTTTGTCGATGAGCCATACACCAGAAGCCTTGCGGGCCTCAAGTGCTCCGTTTTTTATGAGCTCCTGCACCCTGCGCGGAGTGATGCCGAGCAGCTCGGCGGCTTCCTTGGTAGTAAGCATCGCGAAACCCTTCGTTAGAACGAATAGTTTTATATATAACAATTATAATTAAAACTATTCGTTTTAGCGAATAGTTTTGAGATGTGGTCGGGTGAAGGGCCTGTTGCGCCCCGTCCTCATTTCCTTTATTCTTAACTGGCTTCGCGCGAAAGCGCCAAGTGTGCCAGTGTGGCGCAACGGTAGCGCAACTGATTTGTAATCAGTGGGTTGCAGGTTCGATTCCTGTCACTGGCTCCATGAGAGTTTCGGGCCCTGTCCCCTTGTGGGGACAGGGCCCGTTTCTTTTTAGGTGGTGTGTCATCGGGTTGGTGCCCATCTCGTTTTCGGTTTGTCTCATTCTGTAACACGAAGAAGCTGAAAACCGTTCTTCCTGTTACAGAATGAGACGTAAGCGGAGGTCTCTGCGTAATATCTCGACCTGTAACAGATAGGGGAGAAAATGTTCTCTAAATGTTACAGATCGAGACAAAGGCCGGACCTATCCCAGTCATCCTGGTCGAGCGTGGATTATCGGACGAACGAGCGTGGAAAATCTCCTGCCTAGTGAATGAGCGTGGATAATCTGTCACTTTGGCCTTGGGGGTACGACAAAAGTGGGAGATTATCCACGCTCGACTTCAGACGGGAGATAATCCACGCTCGAATCTGCCACGGAAGCCCGATCTCGACCTATATATAGGTGCAAATAGGCTGTGATCGAAGTTCGATTCTGAAGGTGTACTCTACTACACCAAAGTGTTACCTCGGGAAACGTCACCTCAGTATCCAAAACCACCGTCCTTCATATCCAAACTCAACAAAACCGCAGGTCACGACTATATAGATACGCCCGGAACCGTGTATCTAGAGGTTTTCGTTGACAGCCCCCAAGGTTGCATCGTATTATCTTCTTCGTTCGCGGGGGCGGTGGTCCAAAAGACCAAAGAACCTGCGGATACTTGAACGATTGGGAGTTTGCCCGAGTGGTTAATGGGGACGGGCTGTAAACCCGTTGGCTCTGCCTACATAGGTTCGAATCCTATAGCTCCCACCCGTCAAGTGCCTGTATAGCTCAGTCGGTAGAGCACTTCGTTGGTAACGAAGAGGTCACCAGTTCAAGTCTGGTTGCAGGCTCCATCCGGCGGTGTAGCTCAGTTGGTTAGAGCACACGGTTCATACCCGTGGCGTCACTGGTTCGAATCCAGTCACCGCTACCATAGGTAACACGGTGGCTTCTCAATAGTATGTTGAGAGGCCACTATGGTATAAAGGCAAAGTCCCGTCCGGGGACGACCTGTTTAGAGGAGGGCTTTATGGCCAAAGAGAAGTTTGAGCGCACTAAGCCGCATGTTAACATCGGCACCATTGGTCACGTCGACCACGGCAAGACCACGCTGACCGCTGCCATCACCAAGGTTCTCTCCGAGACCGAGGGCTGCAAGGCTGACTTCACTGCGTTCGAGAACATCGACAAGGCTCCCGAGGAGCGCGAGCGCGGCATTACGATCTCCGTCTCCCACGTCGAGTACGAGACTGCTGCCCGTCACTACGCTCACGTTGACTGCCCGGGCCACGCTGACTACGTCAAGAACATGATCTCCGGTGCTGCTCAGATGGACGGCGCTATCCTGGTCATCGCTGCTACCGACGGCCCCATGGCTCAGACCCGCGAGCACATCCTGCTCGCCCGTCAGGTCGGCGTTCCCTACATCGTCGTCTTCCTGAACAAGTGCGACATGGTCGACGATGACGAGCTCATCGACCTCGTCGAGATGGAGACCCGTGAGCTCCTCTCCGAGTACGATTTCCCCGGCGACGACATCCCCGTCATCCGTGGTTCCGCTCTGGGCGCTCTCGAGGGCGACGCCAAGTGGATGGACGCCATTCGCGAGCTCATGAACGCTGTCGACGAGTACATCCCGACGCCTGCTCGTAACAACGACCTCCCGTTCCTTATGGCCGTTGAGGACGTTATGACCATCTCCGGCCGTGGTACCGTTGCTACCGGCCGTGTCGAGCGCGGTGAGCTCAAGCTCAACGAGCCCGTCGAGATCGTCGGCATCAAGGATACCCAGAACACCGTTGTTACCGGTATCGAGATGTTCCGTAAGTCCATGGACTTCTGCGAGGCTGGCGACAACGTCGGTCTGCTGCTCCGCGGCATCAAGCGCGAGGACATCGAGCGCGGCCAGGTTCTCTGCAAGCCCGGTTCGGTTACCCCGCACACCAAGTTCACCGGCGAGATCTACGTTCTGACCAAGGAGGAGGGCGGCCGTCACACCCCGTTCTTCGATGGTTATCGTCCTCAGTTCTACTTCCGTACCACCGACGTTACCGGTACGGTCAAGCTCCCCGAGGGCACCGAGATGGCTATGCCTGGTGACCACATCACCATCGAGGGCGACCTCATCCACCCGATCGCCATGGAGGAGGGCCTGCGCTTCGCTATCCGCGAGGGTGGCCACACCGTCGGTTCGGGCATCGTCTCCACGATCATTGAGTAAATTAGCTCTTTGATATAGCTGACTTAGAGAACCCGGCACTTATATGGGTGCCGGGTTCTTTTCTGCAATGGATATTGAGCCGTTGCTGGTGTCGAGAGGATCGATAATGGTCCTGGATGCACCGTCGATTAGCTCTCGATGGCTTCATTGATGTGTTCCAAATATGAATGGATCCACCGAGAACCAATTGACTCGAGGTTTTCATTGACAGCACTTACGTGGAGCTGATAAAGTAACAACTCGTGCCCGTACGGGGCGGAAATGAAAGGTTCAGGATACATGCGTACTCTAGTTACTCTTGCGTGCACTGAGTGCAAGCGCCGCAACTATACGACCACCAAGAACAAGTCGACCATGCCTGATCGTATGGAGATCAAGAAGTATTGCCCCTGGTGCCGTCACCACACGCTGCACAAAGAGACTCGCTAGTCTCTAGTCACATACGCCAGTAGTTCAATTGGTAGAGCATCGGTCTCCAAAACCGAGTGTTGAGGGTTCGAGTCCTTCCTGGCGTGCCAGTCATTATTCCGTAAGCTCCCACTTGGGGGCTTACGGTTTACTCATGTATAAGCGCATTGCGCGGAGGTAACCCAAATGGCCAACAAGAAGAACAAGAAGAAGGCTCAGCAGCCGGCACCTGCCAACAGCGCTGCCGCCAACTCCAAGGTTGAGGCCAAGAAGGCCGTTGCCAAGAAGAACGAGAAGGCTGCGAAGTCCAAGAAGAACGAGAAGCCTGGTTTCTTCGCCCGCACCAAGAAGTATTTCGCTTCGGTCAAGTCCGAGATGAAGCGTGTCACGTGGCCCGATAAGAAGGAGCTCGTGAACTACTCGGTCGTCGTTTGCGCTTCTCTGGTCGTCGTCGGCGTCGTCATCGCTCTGCTCGATGCTGGCTTTGGCGAGGCTCTTGCTCTGTTCTCTGGATTGAGGGGCTAAACCATGTCTAAGCGTTGGTACGTCGTTCACACTTACTCCGGATACGAGAACCGCGTAAAGTCCGATCTCGAGCATCGTATCGAGACCATGGGCATGCAGGACCGTATCTTTGATATCGAGATTCCTATGGAGCGCGTCACCGAGATCAAAGAGGGTGGCAAGCGCGAGACCAAGGATTCTAAGATCTTCCCGGGCTATGTCCTGGTCCGCATGGAGATGGATGACGATGCTTGGACGTGTGTTCGCAACACGCCCGGCGTCACCGGTTTCCTAGGCGGCAACGGCAAGCCCGCTCCGCTTTCCCGCGACGAGTACAACAAGATGACTCGTCGTCCCGGTAAGGGCGATTCGCCCAAGCGCACCTCGGTTGATATTCAGGTCGGCACGTCCGTCCGCGTCACCGATGGCCCGCTTACCGACTTTGATGGCAAGGTCTCCGAGGTTAACACCGAGGCTGGCAAGCTCAAGGTCACGCTGATGATCTTTGGCCGCGAGACGCCGGTCGAGCTCGACTTTAACCAGGTCGCTGTCATCGCTTAAGTTTTCGTCCGTTCGCGCGAGCGTGCTTCTTCTGTGACTGCTCATCTCAGGAGTGCTTCTAACACGTGCGTGCTTACGATATAGCAAGTACTTCACACTCGTGATTCGAAAGGAATGACCATGGCTGAGAAGAAGGTTGCCAACGTCATTAAGCTCCAGATTCCTGCTGGTGCAGCTAACCCCGCTCCTCCCGTCGGCCCCGCCCTGGGCGCTGCTGGCGTGAACATCATGCAGTTCTGCCAGGCCTTTAACGCCGAGACGCAGGACAAGAAGGGCGACATCATCCCCGTTGAGATCTCTGTCTACGAGGATAAGTCCTTCTCCTTCATCACCAAGACCCCGCCGGCGGCTCACCTCATCAAGAAGGAGCTGAACCTCAAGTCTGGTTCCGCTAAGCCCCAGGCTGACAAGGTTGGTCAGCTCTCCCAGGAGCAGCTCACCAAGATCGCCGAGATCAAGATGCCGGACCTCAATGCCAACGACATTGACGCCGCCAAGAAGATCATCGCCGGTACCGCCCGTTCCATGGGCGTCACCATCGCTGAGTAGCGATTTCTTTAGGTAATGACGGGTGCTCCGACCGGGGCGCCCGTTATATGTGTGCAATAGGGCACACGATACGATGTGGGAGGGCTCACGCCCGTTTAACCACAGGAGGTAATGCACATGGCTAAGCATGGTAAGAGCTATAACGCCGCTGCCGAGAAGATCGACCGCGCCACGCTCTACACCCCCCTTCAGGCTGCCAAGCTCATTAAGGAGCTCGACACCGCCAAGTTCGACGAGACCGTCGAGGCCCACTTCCGTCTGGGCATCGATACTCGTAAGGCTGACCAGAACATCCGTGGTTCCATCTCCCTGCCCCACGGCACCGGCAAGACCGTTCGTGTTGCCGTCTTCGCCGAGGGTGAGAAGGCCCGCGAGGCCGAGGCTGCCGGCGCTGACATCATCGGTTCCGACGAGCTCGTCGCCCAGATCCAGAAGGGCGAGATCAACTTCGACGCCGCTATCGCTACGCCGAACATGATGGCCAAGGTTGGCCGCATCGGTAAGATCCTTGGTCCCCGTGGCCTCATGCCGAACCCCAAGCTCGGCACCGTTACCATGGACGTCGCCAAGATGGTCTCCGAGCTCAAGGCTGGCCGCGTTGAGTACCGCGCCGACCGCTACGGCATCTGCCATGTGCCCCTGGGCAAGAAGTCCTTCTCTGAGCAGCAGCTCGTCGAGAACTACGCTGCCCTGTACACCGAGATCCTGCGCGTCAAGCCCTCTTCTGCTAAGGGCAAGTACGTCAAGTCCATCTCCGTGTCTTCCACCATGGGCCCTGGCGTCAAGGTCGATCCCGCTGTCCAGCGTGACTTCCTGGCTGAGTAACTGCTAGTTACTGCCTGAGCAAAGCAAGCATTGCTAAAGAAACCCGGTTCTGCCTTGTGCAGGACCGGGTTTCTTGTTGTCTCGTGGCAAAACCAACACGAAGGGGACAGGCACCTTTGAGGTGGTTACCAGGGTGTTCTGGCTGTTGAGGACTCGATGGCATCGTGGCGTTTGAGCTCGCGGCGCATGGTTTGCGAATTGAGCCAGGCCGCCTGCCAGCCACGGATGGGGTAGCGCGTCTGGTCGAGCTCAAACTGCGTATAGCCGCAGGCGTTGATGATCGTCGTTCCACACACATGCTGCCGCTCGCGCTGAAAATCGTAACCGTAGCTTTGGTGTACATGCCCATGCACCATGTAGTCGGCCCCCCAGGACTCAAGCGCCGTGTTAAAGCACTCAAACCCTCGATGCGGCAGATCGTCCAGATCACCCATACCGGCCGCGGGTGCATGGGTAAGCAGAATGTCGCACCCGCCGACCATCCTAACCTTACGCGACAGCTTACGCATGCGCTTGGACATCTCGCGTTCGGTGTACATGTTGGCGCCGTCGCGATAACGCATGGACCCGCCAAGGCCCGCAATGCGAATCCCTCGGTATGTGTACACGCTGTCTTCCACGCAGATACATCCACCCGGTGCATGACGTGCGTAGCGGTCATCGTGATTGCCGCGTACGTAGATGAGCGGTTTGTTGATGACTGTGACCAAAAACTCAAGATAGTCCGGGTCCAGATCGCCGGCGGACAAAATCAGGTCGACACCCTCAAAGCGTTCCTTGCGAAAGCACTCCCAAAGGCATCGTTCTTCGGTATCGGCTATGGCAAGGATCTTCATAGGGCGGTAACTCCCGGCTCATCGCCGAGCTGCGGAATGGCGCCCACCACGTTGTCCGCCAGCCAATTCATCTCGACAATCTGCGTGCTCGGCAACGGAGGGAAGCCTTCGATCTGTACCACGCCGTTCTGGCTGTGGAGCTCGCCGCCAAAGGGGTTGATGGATCCCTCGACAATGCCGTTGCGGAGCAACTGCACGAGTTTGCGCGTCTGGTAGGGTAGGCCCGGAGCGTAACGGATGTCGATAACGCCGGAGCTCATGCCGTACCAGTAGTTGACGGCGCGCACTTGGTTGTCATCGCTGGTCTCGTCCCACGTGCCGTGCAGAAGGCTGCGAACGATGAGCTCGTAGTAACGGCCCCAGTTCCATACCGGCATGGCGATGCCGGAAACCTTGCCATCGACCAGGCGGTGGAGTCCGTAGGCCGTGGGGTCTTCGAGCGACTTTGATATGTCAGCGCCGGTCATGACGCTCACGCCTTCGCGGCACATGGCCTCGGCAAGACCGCCGGCGGGCACATCGCCCCAGGTGAGGATAATTTGCGCGCGGGGGTCGAGCAGCGAGGCGCCGATGGCAAAGGCATTGATCTCGCTGAGCGCGCCGGATGCGAAGACCGACGCGTGGTAGCCGATGCGATGGTTGTCCGCCATGCTGGCGGCAAGGGCGCCCAGGAGGAACTTGGCCTCGTACATCTTGCCAAAGTACGAACGAACGCTTTGGTGGGGAAGGCCGATAGAGCAGTTAAGGAACCGAACCTGGGGATACTCAACGGCAGCTCTGAGCGTGTATTCCATCAGGCGGTGCGAGGTCGAGAAGATGACGCTGTCTCCATGTTTGACAGCCGTTTCCACGGCGGCGTAGAACACGTCCGGATCGTGACAGTCCTCGAACGCCTCGGTGCGCACGATACCGTCAAAGTGCTCATCGAGATACTGACGTCCTTGGTCGTGCAGACTGTCCCAGCTCGACGCCGCACAGGGGAACTCATGGATAAAGGCGATACGCAGGGGGTTGGCCGCCGAGTAGACGGTCTTGCCCATAAAGAAGTTGAGCACGCCGGAGGTGGACTTGGCGGGCGCCTCTTCCTCATCGACGCTCGGCGCTTCGACAAGATCGACCTTGTCCTCGTCATTTTTGCCGGCAATGACCAGCTCGCACCAAATCTTGCACAGGCGGTTTACGACGATATCCGTCGGCGTATCCAGCAGGCGGTCCTGGTTGTACACATTGAGGTAGACGAGCATGGCGTCAGCGGGCGTAATGTCCAGGTGGTCGCCGCCTGCGCGAAGGTAGGCGCGCTTAAAGAGCAGGAAGGTGTGGCGCAGGTAGTCGACCTTCTTCTGCGGCCATTTTTCGATAAGGTTCTGACCGAGCATCTTGGCGAGCGTCTCGTAGCTTCCCTCACGCGAGAACTCGATCTCGTATAGGGGGCAGACGCGCCAAAACGCGCAGAATTCACCGTACAGGCGGCTTTCGACGGAATCCCATGTGCCGGGGTAGAGACGGGTGACCCTGGCCGAAACCGTTGGAGCGTCCAGGAATTTGAGGACACTGACGCGTTTGTTGCCTTCCTGGACATAGAACCGATGCATGAACTCGGTGACGATGATGGGGTCGCGATAGCCCTCGGTTACCTGGATGTCGTAGAGGTTGGACCACTTGCGGGCGAACTCGGTGTTAAACGGCAGCAGGGGCATAAAGTTGCATGAAAAGGCGGACTGACGGCCTTTGGTGACCGTGCCGACGACCATTTCGAGCGGAATATCCCTTAGGCCGACATTCTCTCGCTGACCTAAGGGGAGCTGAGCAACCAAACTGTCGAGGTCCGTAAGGTATGGATGCTCGCTTTGGCTAATGGCGCGTCGACGTCCTTGCTCGCCGCGCTTGCGTGCTTGACGATAGGCCTCTTCCATGGTGTCTACTCCCTTAGTCGTTTAAACAACGATATGAACCATGGTACCACGATGCGAAAGCCCCACAAAGGCGTCTGTCCCCTTTGTGGTGGTTTTAGGCAATGATGGGGGCGATGGCGCGGATGCAGGCGTCGGCAGCGGTGAAAGTGGTGCTGTCGTCGCTGACGATAAAGATAATCTTGCCCTTGATGCCAAAGTCGCCGATCTCGCTAAAGAGCACATACGGCTCCTTGTCAAAACCCGAGATGGGAAGCACGGCGGTCTTGGCGGCGCTGGTCAGCTCGTCTGCCAGTGCATCGAGCGAGGCCCACTTGGACGTGTCCTTTACGGCAACGGGCACAGCTACACGCCCAAAGGGCATGAGGTGCACGAGCGTGTTCTTGGAGATATTTGAGTTGGGGACGATGATGGTCTGCCCGGAGGCGTCCTCGATGGTCGTGTGGCGCCAAGTGATGTCCTGGACCACACCCGACACGCCGCCGACTTCGATATTGTCGCCGGGCTTGATAATGCCCATAAAGGTCACTTGCATGCCGCCGATAAGGTTCGACAGCGTATCCTGAAAGCCCAGCGAGATGGCGATGCCGCCGACACCAAGAGCGGCGACGAGCGCGTTTGCGTTAATGCCAAAGCAGTTGTCGAGGATAAAGCTGCCGCCGATCATCCATATGACGGCGCGCGCGATGTTGATGAAGATACTCGATGCCGGAAGCGGGTTATCGTCTCGGTTGAGCAGATGGTTCAGGGTCTTGGATACGACCTTGGCGGCGACGGCGGTGCCTATCGCCAAGATGACGGCCCAGATGATGTTGTGGACCCATCGTTGTGTAAAGAAATGAAGAATTGGCTCAAACAATTCCATGTAGGGAAACCTCCTAATGATCGTCCAACCATGATACCCACCAAGAAGCCCGTCCGATCAAATTCGGACGGGCTTCTGTGCTCGATATAAGGTTTACGCGGCGGGGCTGTAAGGCCCGGCGGTGTAGCTTAGCGTCGACGCTTCCAGATAATGCCGAGCATGATGACGATGATGCCGCCGATAAGGCACGCGCCAACTACTGCCAGCGTGCGGTCTCCCGTTGCGGCGAGCTTACCGGTCGTCTTCTTGGTGATGACCTTCGTGGCCGTCGTGTCCGTCTTAGGCGAGGGCTTAGGCGTCAGGGCCGGTGTGGGCGTGGGGTCCACGGCTGCGGAGCCGAAGCTGATGGTGCCCGCGAGCGAGGCCATCTTGCTCTCCCAGCCGTTCTGCCCAATCAGCGCCCTCAGCGCCGCCTCGCACGTGCCCCACTCGGTGTACTTGGTGGCGTGTGCAAAGGTGGGAAAGTCGGCCGTGTTGGTAATGATGTAGTTGTTGGTTGCGACGGTATAGGTCTTGGCGGGGTCGAGCGTGCTGCCGTCCTTGGTGAGTGTGGCACTCACAATGCGCTTGCCTTCGGGCTGCGTCCAATCAATCGTCACGTTGATGCCGCCAAAGGAGAGAACGCTGCCAGAGTCATCGCGCCACTTGTACTTGTCTTGTGCTTCCTGCTCGGTATGGCCGGCTGCCACGTAGGCTTGCTGAAGCTCGTAGCTGTGATTGCACTCGTCGCTGATCTGCAGCGAGTGCTCGAGCGCTGCCAGGAAGTCCGCGCCGGTCATGGTCCAGGTCTCCACGGTGTTGCCGTAGGGCGAGATGGCGATGAGGTTGCCGGCGGTCACGTTGCCCGCCGCGATGCCGCCGCGGATGCCGCCAGCGTTTTCGATAGCGAGGTCCGCGCCCGTCAGGGCAAGATAGGAGCCGCAAATCACGTGGCCGATGGTCTGGGCCTTGGTGGTATCGCCCTCCTTGCTGGGGCGGAAATCGGTGGTGCGCACCATTTCCCAACCATGCGTGCCTGCGGCGTCCTCGCCGTAGAAATAGTTGGTGGTGGATGTGCCGAGCATCTTGTTCGATTCGTTTTCAAAGGCCTCGTCGAGCGGCTTGATCTTGTTGCGGACGGCTTCAAGGCAGCTTTGGTAGTCGAAGCCCTTGTCGGGGTCTGCCAAAAGGTCGTTGACGTTCTTGGCGGTGTAGAGCTTCTCGTCGCTGCCGTCTGCAGGGACCGTGACCGTGTCATCGTTGGTCGTCTCGGTGCCATTCGTGTCGTACCTGTACGGAATGGAAAGCAGCCCCACCTCGGCAAAGGCGCTGCCCGCCTCGACAACGTGGATCGTCTTGCCGTCGGCTCCCGTCACCTTCTCGTTAAGGTTGATGTGCTCGTGGCCTGCGATAAGGGCATCGACGCCACGGAGTCGCGTGGCAAAGGTCTTGGCGTCGAGCGTGTGCGCGATGCACACAACAACATCGCATCCCTCCTTGCGCAGCTGCTCTGCCTCGGCATTGATGGCGTTCGCGGCACTCGAGAAGCTGGTGCCCGCGACTAGGTCTGCACGCAGCGAGGAGCCAAGCGACTCATCCATGGCTCCTACAACGCCGACCTTGATCTGGTAGGCGAACGTTGAGTGATTTTCGCTGTCCTCCCAGGTGCGGTCGAGCGTCTTCGTGATGCTCGAGCTCCATACGCCGCTCGTAGACTTCGCGTTCGCGCAGAGTATGGCGAAGGGCGTGCCGGTGGTGCTGTAGCCGGTCATGGTGCGGAGTTTGTCCGCGCCGTAGCTCCAGTCGTGGTTGCCTGGCGTGGTCGCGTCGTAGCCGTCGGCGTAGAAGGTGTCCATGAGCTCGGCGATGCTCTTGCCCTCGCTCATGGTGGCGAAGGACTGTCCGTGGAAGGTGTCGCCCGCATCGAGCAAAAGATCGGGGGCGCTGTTTTGGGCGCTATAGAGAACCGCCAGTCCGTCAAAGCCCACAGTGCCGGTGCCCTTGCTTGCGTTGTAGCTGTACTTGTAGCTGCCGTGGATGTCGTTGGTGTGCATGACGGTCACAGAGCCGTCAATAGCGGCGGGCGGGTTCCCCGCGAAAGCGAGGCTTGGGATGCCTGCGAGCGCGCCGGCAAACAACGAGGCGGCTAACGCAAGGCGGGGGAGTCTTTTCATGGCAGTCTCCTTAGTCCTTAGCCAGAATGTCTGGTTGAATATCGGATTATCAGCATGATATGCGAAAACCGCCGCAAGGGTGTCTGTCCCTTAGCGGCGGTTTTGACGTTTGCGCAGATAAAACCTACCAAAATAAACCTGTCCCTTTTTGGCAGGTTTTAGCTCAGCAGCATGCGGTCGTTGGCGAGCTCACCGCCCGAGACCTCCTCGAACTTCTGCAGCAGGTCGGCTACGGTGAGCGACTTCTTCTCATCGCCCGCCACGTCGTAGATCACGTGGCCTTCGTGCATCATGATCAGACGGTTGCCCAGACGGATGGCGTCGTTCATGTTGTGCGTGACCATGAGCGTGGTCAGGTGGTTCTCGTCGACGATCTCCTCGGTCAGGTTGAGCACCTTAGAGGCCGTCTTGGGGTCGAGGGCCGCGGTGTGCTCGTCGAGCAGCAGCAGGCGAGGCCTGGTGAGCGTGGCCATCAGCAGGGTGAGCGCCTGGCGCTGGCCGCCCGAGAGCAGGCCGACCTTGGCGTTGAGACGCGTGTCCAGACCAAGGTCCAGGCGCTTGAGCAGCTCAACGTACTCATCTTTCTCGGCCTTGGTGACGCCCCACGAAAGGCCGCGACGCTGGCCGCGACGCTTGGCAAGGGCCAGGTTCTCGGCGATCTGCATGTCGGCAGCGGTACCGCGCATGGGGTCCTGAAACACGCGGCCCAGGTACTTGGCGCGCTGCGACTCGCTCAGGCACGAGATGTCGGTGTCGTCGAGCTCAATAACGCCCGAATCGAGCGGGTACACGCCGGCGATCATGTTGAGCAGCGTGGACTTGCCGGCGCCATTGCCGCCGATCACGGTTACAAAGTCGCCGTCATTCAGGGTGAGGTCGACGCCGGTGAGCGCGCGCTTCTCGGTGACGGTGCCCTTGTTAAAGGTCTTCTTGACGTGCGAGAGCTTAAGCATCTGCCTCATCCCCCTTCGTGTAGGAGCTGCGGAGCTTATAGCGCTCCCAAACTACGGGCACGCACAGGGCCACAGCGACAATCACGGCGGAGAGCAGCTTCATGTCGTTGGCGTCCATGCCCAACTGCAGCACGATGGCGCGGATAAGGAAGTACACCACGGAGCCAAAGACGGCGGAGGCAAGACGGACGCTAAACTGCGTGAGGCCGCCGGGCAGCAGACGGCCGAGCACCTCACCGATAACAATGGCGGCAAGACCGATAACGATGGCACCGGTGCCCATACCAATGTCGGCATACTTTTGGCTCTGGCAGATGAGCGCGCCCGAAAGGCCGATGAGGGCGTTGGAGAGCACGAGGGCGATCATCTTGGTGGAGTTGGTGTTGACGCCCAGAGCGCGGATCATGTACTCGTTATTGCCGGTGGCGCGCAGCGCCGAGCCGATCTCGGTGCCAAAGAACCAATACAGGATGGCAACGATAGCCACGGCGAGCAGGATGCCCAAGATGATGGCAACGGTGGACTGCGGCAGACCGGTCATATTGCTGACGGCCGAGAACACGGTGCCCTTGGCAAGAATGGGCGTATTGGACTTGCCCATGATGCGCAGGTTGATGGACCACAGGCTGATCTGGGTGAGGATTCCGGCGAGGATCGCGGGAATCTCAAAGACGGTGGTCAGAATGCCCGTGACGGCGCCCGCGATGGCGCCGGCGCACATGCCGGCCAGCACGGCGAGCAGCGGGTCGACGTTGTTATTGACGATGAGCACGGCGCAGACGCAGCCGCCGAGGGCAAAGCTGCCGTCGCAGGTCATATCGGGAATGTCGAGCAGGCGGAACGTGATAAACACGCCAAGCACCATAATGCCCCAGAGGACGCCCTGCGAAACGGCGCCCTGCAATGCAATGAGCATGCTTCATACCTCCTAGGATAGGGTGGACACGTGAGTCACCATGATAGCGGTAACAATGCATAAAAGAGCTGCGGCCGGATGTTTTGACTCATCCGAAACAAGCAGGGCGAACGCCGGTCTTTGGCGTTCGCCCCTGTGGCTCAGATATTGAATAACACGTCAACGGCGCGAGTGCGTGCCCTAGACGCGCTACCGCGCATGGCGCTACTCGTCCAGAGCGGAAAGATCGATGCCCAGAGCCTCGGCCATCTCGTCGTTCTTGACGACGACCAGGTCTTTGCTTGAGAGGTGCTTGATCGCCATGTCCTCGGGCTTGGCTTCGCCCTTCAGGATCTTGACGGCCATCTCGCCCGCGGCGTAGCCCAGGTCCTCGTAGTTGATGGAGAGGGTGAACACGCCTCCGGCCTTGCACATGCCCTCCTCGCCGGTAACGAAGGGGAGCTTGTTCTCCTTGCAAATCTGGCCGACCTGCGAAGCGCCCGCGGCGATGGTGTTGTCGGTGGGGGAGTACAGCGCGTCGACCTTGCCCACGGCGGACTCGACGACGGACTGGATCTCATTGGAGCTCGAGACGGTGAAGTCGGTGTAGTCCAGGCCCAGCTTGTCGAGCTCCTTCTTGGCGGCCTTGATCTGGACGTCGGAGTTGGACTCGGCGGTGCAGTAGAGCAAGCCGACCTTCTTAACGTCGGGCAGGACCTTCTGCATCATCTCGAGCTGCTCGGCGACCGGAGTGAGGTCGGAGGCGCCAGTGACGTTGGTGCCGGGCTTATCGTTGTCCTGGACCAGGCCCGAGGCGGCGTAGTCGGTGATGGCGCAGCCAACGACGGGGATATCGGCGGTGGCGCCAGCGGCAGCCTGCGCGGCGGGCGTAGCGATGGCATAGATCAGGTCGACGCCATCGCCCACGAACTTGTCGGCGATGGACTTACACGTGGACTGGTCGTTCTGGGCGTTCTTCTGATCGATCTTGACCTTAAGACCGCTCTTCTTGATGGCCTTGACAAAGCCGTCGTTGGCGGCGTCGAGTGCGGAGTGCTCGGTGAGCTGCAGAACGCCGACGGTGTAGTCGGAACCGGCGGCTGCGGAGCCGGAACCAGAGTTGCCGCCGCATCCGGCGAGCGGAGCGAGCGCGAGCAGGCCGGCGGAGACCAGAAGGCTCCTGCGGCTGATGGTGATGTCCTTCATATCATTACCCCCAGTATAAAAATGGCTGGAAACACTGCACTGGGACAAAGTGCAAGTGGAACTATAGTAGCGCTGATGTCCATTTTTACAACAGCCTGGCGGGTTTTTTAATACAGAATCGGATGGGCGGTACGGGTAGTCGAATGGGCGGTGGAGGGTCTTATGCGGCGGAGGAGGCGTCGTCCTCGTCTAGGGCGGCGAAAAGCTTCTTGCCGTCGAGGAGACGTGTGGTGACGTTTCTCATTCGGCCAATCTCTACGGTACGCAACGTGTCATCGGCGCCTCGGGCGTCATAGACCGTTCCCAGCAGATACGAGATGCCATCGCGCTGCCTGATGGCAAAGGGACGGAGTGTCATCCGTGCTGCTTCGGTTTCGCCGCGTGTCGTGACGCTCGAAATATCAAAACTCACCGTGGTTCCGTGGTCGATGGCCTGCTCGACGAGCTCGCACGTGTCGATGCGCTTGATGGGCGTGCGTGTTGCCTTGGTAGCCTTGCTGCCTGCGCTTGGAGCGGGTTCGGGTGTATCGAGGTAGCCGCGAACGTCGGCGCTCGCCATGGCAACTAAGTGCTGCGCCATGCTCTTGCGGATAGCGATAGGTGTGGAGCGGTTGCGCATGACCATACCGTGGAGCCGGATGATCTCTTCATCGGTGAGCGGGCGGGTAAGAAGTTTGTAGCCCACGCCGCGTTTGTACTCAATTTCGTATCCGGCATGGCGAAGCGCGGAGATGGCGGTGTAGATGCTGCGCCGCGCCGCCGAGATGGGCATGCGGGCGGGGTCGTCGGGATGGGCGAGGCGCCGGATCAACTCATCGGAAAGCATGGCTTTGTCCTCGCCGGTGTTTTCGCTTAATAGTTGCAGGATGCGAACGGCGCGATAGGCTGCCATCGAGGCGGCGCCTCTCGTCGTGGTCTCGTAAGTTTCAACAGCGGTTTCGGTCATGGCGTCCACGTCCTTTCCGTTTTGGGTGGCGACGGTATGGAGCCTAGGGCGCGGGGCTTTCCCAGGGGTGCAGGACACTCCGGGCGGTCGGTAGTCGTCGGCAAGCGGCGGGTCGAGTTTTCAACAGCCCTGCTCAACTGACCAAAATCTTGCCAAAAGCTTGACGGATACTGTTGAAAAAAGCGCCCCTCGGCTTGCCGAGAGGCGCTGGCGCGATGTTACATGCGCGTTTTGTGGCGTTGATGCGATTAGAAGTCGGCGTTGCCCACGGTGCGCGGGTGCGGCAGGACGTCGCGGATGTTGCCCACGCCCGTCAGATACATGACCAGACGCTCGAAGCCCAGGCCGTAGCCGGCATGCTTGCAGGAACCGTAGCGGCGCAGGTCAAGGTAGTACTTGTACTGCTCGGGATTCATGCCCAGGTCCTTGATGCGGGCCTCGAGCAGATCCAGGCGCTCCTCGCGCTGGGAGCCGCCGATAATCTCGCCGATACCGGGAACCAGGCAGTCGGCGGCGGCGACGGTCTTGCCGTCCTCGTTCATGCGCATGTAGAACGCCTTGATCTCGGCCGGGTAGTCGGTCACGAAGGTCGGGCGCTTAAAGTGCTCCTCGGTCAGGAAGCGCTCGTGCTCGGTCTGCAGGTCGATGCCCCAGCTGACGGGGTAATCAAACTGGTGGCCAGCAGCGACTGCCTGCTCCAGGATCTCGACGGCCTCGGTGTAGGTAACGCGGGCAAAGTCGGAGTTGGCGACATGGTCCAGGCGCTCGAGCAGACCCTTGTCCACAAACTTGTTGAGCATATTGAGCTCGTCGGGGCAGGTGGCCATAACGTCCTTAAGGACGTACTTGAGCATGGCCTCGGCGTTATCCATGTAGTCGTTAAGGTCGGCAAAAGCCATCTCGGGCTCGATCATCCAAAACTCGGCGGCATGGCGCGTGGTGTTGGAGTTCTCGGCACGGAAGGTGGGGCCAAAGGTGTACACGTCGCCAAAGGCCATGGCAAAGTTCTCGGCATTGAGCTGGCCGGACACGGTGAGGCTTGCATGCTTGCCAAAGAAGTCCTGGCTCCAGTCGACCTCGCCGGACTCGGTGAGGGGCGGATTTTTGGGGTCGAGCGTGGTCACACGGAACATCTCGCCGGCGCCCTCGCAGTCACTCGTGGTGATGATGGGGGTGTTGACGTAGACAAAGCCCTGCTCCTGGAAGAAGCGGTGGATGGCGGCAGCCGCGACAGAGCGGATGCGGAACACGGCGCGGAACAGGTTGGTGCGCGGGCGCAGGTGCTGCTGGGTGCGCAGGAACTCGACGGTTGCGCGCTTCTTCTGCAGCGGGTAATCCGGGGCGCTCGTGCCCTCGACCTCGATGGAGGTGGCAGAAAGCTCGAAAGGCTGGGGCGCATCGGGGGTCAGCTTGACGGTGCCGGTGCAAATGAGTGCGGCCGAGACGTTTTGATGGGCGATCTCGTCGTAGTTGTCGAGTGCCTCGCGGTTCATGACGACCTGCAGGTCGCGGAAGCAGCTGCCGTCGTTGAGCGTAACAAAGCCAAAGTTCTTCATGTCGCGGACGGACTTGACCCAGCCGGCGACGGTGACGGTCTGGCCGCCGAGCGACTCGGCATCGGCATAGAGCTGCGCGATTTTGGTGCGGTTCACGTATCCTCCCATAACGGTTGAATGATAGTTATCCATACAGTTCGATATTCTAGCAGCTCGGCTCATTTGGGCTATACAGATAAGGCATTGGCGGGATGGTTTTTCAAACGAAAAGCGCCCGCGGCCAAATGGTCGCGGGCGCTTGACGAGGCGCCTTTTGGCTGTGTGGCGCGGGGCCTGGCTACTTGGTCTTGGCAACCAGCAGCGGATCGCCAAGCTTGACGAGCGGATTGCCGCCGATAAGCGTGCCAGACTCGCCGACGTGGTCGATGCTCTTGAGGCGGTCGAGCTCAGAGATGATGACGGTCACGATGTCCTCGTGACCGGCGGCCTTGATAGCGTCGCGGTCGAAGCTGATGAGCGGCTGGCCGGCCTTGACCGTGTCGCCCATCTCGACAAAGCGGGCAAAACCCTTACCGTTCATTTCCACGGTGCCCAGGCCAACATGGATGAACACGCGAAGACCGTCCTCGGTGATCATGCCGATGGAGTGGTTGGTGACGGTGGTGGCGCCGATACGGCCGTTAGCGGGGGCGTAAATGGTGCCGGTAATGGGCTCGATGCCGTAGCCCTGGCCGAGCATGCCCGAGGCGATGGTCTCGTCGGGAACCTCACTCAGATTGACGAGCACGCCGTTGACAGGAGCGTAGATGACGCCTTCGCGGGTGGCGAAGCTTGCTGCGGGCGGAACGGACGCCTCGCCCGACGAAGTGAACGTGGACTTGAGCGAATCGAGCAGACCCATAGATGCCTCCAACGTATCAGGCGCGCATGTTGCACGCGTGTGGTTTGCCGGAAACGTTTCGTACGTGTTTCCCAGCACGGTCAGCGCTCCTATTTTACGCTGTCCAACGATACCTCTGAACAGCGATTTTGTGATATATCAGTTGAAGGCCAACTTATTGCGGGGGTGTTTCTGCGCCGCGGGCTCAAGTGGGGTACGCTAAGGTGCGAAAAACGAGTGCGCACGAATCGCACGGAGGGAGCACCTATGATTATTGAGAACCATGCGCTGTGGGGCGAGGAGCCGACCGAGGATTATCCGGCGACGTTTACGTATCTGGGTGCCGAGCCGCTGCCCGACAAGCCCAATGGCCGCCGCCCCGCGGTGATCATCTGCGGCGGAGGCGGGTTTACGCATATCGCTCCGCACGAGCAGGACCCGGTGGCGTTTGCGTTTTTGGACCGCGGCTACCAGGCCTTTGTGCTCAACTATGTGACGAGCGCCACGGGCGACGTGAGCTTTCCGCACCCGCAGGCGGACCTCGCCAAGATGGTCGCTACCGTGCGCGCCAACGCCGACGAGTGGCATGTCGATCCCAAGCGCGTGTGCATCGTGGGTTTCTCGGCGGGCGGCATGATCTGCGCCTCGTTGGCAACGCAGTGGAAGACCGGACCTTTCGCGGGCCTTGCCGGGGCTCGTCCGGAGGATATTCGTCCCGACGCCGTGGTGCTGGGCTATCCGTTGCTCGACCTTGCCTATGTGCGCGATATGCAGACGCGTGACCCGCGCATCGACCTGCGCGTGCCCAAGACGGGTGGCAAGACAGGGCGCGATTTGCTCAACGACTATCTGTCGATGGTGACGGGCGGCGAGGCGACCGATGAGCACCTGGCCGACATTTGCCCTACCACGCACGTTTCGCGCCAGATGCCCCCGACCTTTGTGTGGGGCGTTTCGGACGACAAGACGGCGCCGGTCGCGCAGGTCTACCCGTTTGCGCAGCGCATGGCCGAGGAGGGTGTTGCATGCGAGATGCACGTCTTTGACCAGGGTGGCCACGGCCTTTCGCTCGGCAACGCCAATACCGCGGTCGACAACGAGGACAAGCAGGTTTCCGTCCGTCCCTGGATCCGCCTGGCCTTCCGCTTCCTGGAACGCCATATGTAAAAGTAGACTACTTGCCCGTTTCAAAAAGTCTGCTTAGAGGAGGAGCCATGCTTGAGGGTACGTATGTAGTTTTGGCCCAGACGCCGGTGGGGAGCAAGCGCGGCGAGGTGACGTTTTCACATGGGGTGAACGGCGCGCTCAGGGCAGTACTAAACGTCAGGGGTCTCAATATCGCTCTCTCGGGTGCCCGCGCTGAGTGCGATTTCTTTGAGCTCTCGGGCACTATCTCCCACGTCTTGATGGGCAAGGCGCCCTTTACATGCACGGGGTCGGTTGAGGGTGATCGACTCACTGCTACCGCGCGGTCGGGTTCCATTTCGATCTCGCTGAGCGGTATGCGCAAAGAGCTTTCGGGGCGCACCGCATAAAGTTTGCGCAGGTAAACATCGGTATTTGACTTCATATAATAGTTCAGAGCGCTATCATTTGTCGTTACGAGTTGGTTAGCCCCGGTAAACGGTTAACCGCGTCTAACGAAAGGATGAACGCGTGAAGCTCGATACACTCGAGATTGGAAAGGACGCCGTTGTCGCATCGGTGGCATCGGACGATCAGGCACTCCGACAGCATATTTTGGACATGGGCCTAACGCCGGGCACCGAAGTCACCATGATGAAGTACGCTCCTATGGGCGACCCGCTCGAGATTCGCCTGCGTGGCTACGAGTTGACGCTGCGCAAGGACGATGCTGCTCGCATCGAGCTCGTGGGTGTTCACGACACAGACACGGGTCCGCGCACTAACGCCGCAATCGGCACGACGGAGCACCCGGCACTTGGCGAGGGGACGTATTTGCCCCGTGCGGCAAAAACGGCCGTGCCCGAGGGTGCGCCGCTGCATTTCGCCCTCGCCGGCAACCAAAACTGCGGTAAGACCACGCTGTTCAACCAGCTTACGGGCTCCAACCAACATGTCGGTAACTTTCCCGGCGTGACGGTCGACCGCAAGGACGGCACCATCCGTAACCATCCCGAGGCAAGCGTTACCGACCTGCCCGGCATCTATTCGCTGTCTCCGTACACGGGCGAAGAGATCGTCAGTCGCCAATTTATCCTGGACGAAAACCCCGACGCCATCATCGACATCATCGACGCTACTAATATCGAACGCAACCTGTACCTGACGCTGCAGCTTATGGAGCTCGACCGCCCCATGGTCATCGCGCTCAACATGATGGACGAGGTGACGGCCAACGGCGGCGCCGTGGACGTCAACCTGCTCGAGAGCCTGTTGGGCGTGCCTGTTGTCCCCATTAGCGCTGCCCGCAACGAGGGTATCGGCGAGCTGGTGGATCATGCCTTGCACGTGGCACGGTTCCGCGAGCGCCCCGGTCGCCTGGACTTCTGTGCGCCCGATGGCTCGGACGGCGGTGCACTGCATCGCTGCATCCACGGTATTGCTAACCTGATCGAGGACCATGCCGTGACGGCGCACATCCCGGTGCGCTTTGCGGCGACCAAGCTGGTCGAGGGCGATGAGCTGGTAACCGAGGCGCTTCACCTGAATCGCAATGAGCTCGACGGTATCGAGCACATCATTACCCAGATGGAGGGCGAGGCCGGCACCGACCGCCTATCTGCGCTGGCCGATATGCGTTTTAGCTTTATCGGCGACGTGTGCGGGCGTTGCGTCGTCAAGCCGCACGAGAGCCGCGAGCACGTGCGCTCCGTCAAGATTGACCGCATCCTGACAGGTCGTTACACAGCCATTCCGGCGTTTCTGGTGATCATGGGCCTCGTCTTTTGGCTGACGTTTGGCGTGATCGGCGCGGCGTTGCAGGGACTTATGGAGGACGGCATTGCTGTCATCATTGCCTCGGCCGATGCGGGTCTCAAAGCGTTCGGCACCAACGACGTGGTGCGCTCGCTGGCTGTCGACGGCGTGCTTACGGGCGTGGGCAGCGTGCTGACCTTCCTGCCGATTATCGTCGTGCTCTTCTTGTTCCTCTCCATTCTGGAAGACTCCGGCTACATGGCGCGCGTGGCCTTTGTCATGGATAAGGTATTGCGTCGCTTTGGTCTGTCGGGCCGCAGCTTCGTGCCCATGCTCGTCGGTTTTGGCTGCACCGTGCCGGCTATCATGTCGACCCGTACGCTCCCATCCGAGCACGACCGCAAGATGACGGTCATGCTCACGCCGTTCATGAGCTGTTCGGCCAAGTTGCCGGTCTACGGTCTGCTGTGCGGAGCGTTTTTCCCGCAGGCGACAGTTCCCGCCATGGTTTCGCTCTATCTGATCGGCATCGTGGTCGGCTGCATTGCCGCCCTGGTGCTCAACCGCACGGCATTTAAGGGCGACCCGGTGCCGTTTATCATGGAGCTTCCCAATTACCGTCTGCCGAGCGTCAAGACGACGGTGATGCTGGCATGGGATAAGGCCAAGGACTTTATTACCAAGGCCTTTACCATTATCTTTGCCGCTACCGTGGTCATCTGGTTCCTTCAGACGTTCGACATTCGCTTTAATGTGGTCGCCGATCAGTCGCAAAGCCTGCTTGCGGGTCTCGGCAGCATCATCGCGCCGGCGCTGGCGCCGCTTGGGTTTGGCGATTGGCGAGCATCCACGGCGCTCGTCACCGGACTTATCGCCAAGGAGAGTGTCATCTCGACCCTCACGGTGCTTTTGGGCGCAACGTCGCCCGCGGTGCTGTCAACTATGTTTTCGCCGTTTACCGCTTACGTGTTCCTGGTCTTTACGCTGCTGTACCCGCCCTGCGTGGCGTCCATCGGCGCCGTCAAGAGCGAGCTGGGCGCGCGCTATGCCGTTGCCGTGTTCGCGTTTCAGGTGACGGTCGCCTGGATCGTGGCGTTTGTCGTGCATTCGGCGGGCATATTGCTGGGGTTGGCTTAGCTATTTATTGACGGCGCAACCCCTGTGTATTGAGTTGATTGCGGCCCCGCTTCTGTTGCTGACGGATGCGGGGCCGTTGCTATATAATCGCCCTCCGCTCAAGACAATCGGAGAGGTTTTCCTATATGGCTCAGGCAAGACAAGATGGCATCTCACTCAAGCAGTGGCTCCCGCTTATCGGGCTCGCCTGTTGCGCGTTCGTATTCAACACGTCTGAGTTCATGCCCATCGGCCTTCTGACTGATATTGCCGCGTCGTTCTCGCTCACCGAGGCCCAGGCCGGCATCATGATCTCGGTCTACGCCTGGGGCGTCATGCTGCTGTCGTTGCCGCTTATGGTGTTCGCCTCGCGCTTCGAGTTCAAGCGCATGCTGCTCGGCGTGCTTGCCGTGTTCTCGCTGGGCCAGTTCCTGTCCGCCGTGGCGCCCACCTATCCTATTTTGGTTTGCGCGCGTCTGGTGGTCGCCTGCGCGCATGCCGTGTTCTGGTCGGTCGCCTCGATCATGGCCTCGCGCCTGGTCGACAGTCGCCACGGGGCGCTCGCCATTAGCATGATCGCCACGGGCTCGTCCATCGCGCAGATCTTTGGCCTGCCTATCGGCCGCGCCATCGGGCTGGCCGTGGGCTGGCGCATGACATTCGCCGTGGTCGGGGTCCTCTCGGCTGTCGCGGTCGTCTACCAGGCCGCGGTGTTCCCGGCCATGCCGGTGGGCGAGCGCTTTACGCTCAAACAGCTGCCCGAGCTGCTCAAGAATCCGTTCCTCATCGCGCTTTATGCGGTCACGGTCTTTATGGCGACCGGCTATTATGCGGGTTACAGCTATATCGAGCCCTTCTTGGCACAGGTCGCGCACGTCGACGCAAGCGCTATTACCATGACGCTGACGGCGTTTGGCTGCTCCGGTCTGCTCGGAAGCTGGCTGTTTGGCCGCCTGTTCGATGGGCATCGCTTCCCGTTCTTGGCTATCACGCTCTCCGGCGTGCCGGTGGCTCTGCTGCTCATGGGTCCGGTTGCACCGTCGCTCGTCGCCGTTCTCGCTGTTTGCGCGCTATGGGGCTGCTGCGCCACGGCCTTTAACGTGGCGTTTCAGGCCGAGCTCATCAAGTACACACCGGCGGATTCGTCGGCCGTCGCCATGTCGATCTTCTCGGGCCTGTTCAATCTGGGTATCGGCACGGGCACCGCAATCGGTGGCGCCGTGGTTTCGGGTCCCGGTATCGCTTGGATTGGCTTCGCGGGCGGGGCGATTACCGTCGTGGGCGTCATCCTCGCCATCACCGTACTGTTCCCGGCCATACGCCGTGCAAAGCCTGTCGCCTAATCATGTTCCCTCATCAGTTGCGGTGGAATAGTTCCTGGTTAAGGCCTCTGAAGGCTCAAACAGGAACTATTCCACCGCAACTTATTTTGGGGAAGAGGATACAAGCTGGGCATACAATGGATATCGTTGTGTTGAGCTTACCGGGAGGTTGCTATGTGGGCATACGAGACGACGTTCTATCAGATCTATCCGCTGGGCTTTTGCGGAGCTCCGCGCGAAAACGCCGCGCCCGTTGCCGAGGACGAACTCTCCCAAGCTGCCGGCACTGCACCCAACCCCGATGCCCCCATCATGAAAATCGCCCAATGGGCCGATTACCTGCAGGAACTCGGTATTGGCGCTGTGCTCATCAACCCGCCGCTCGAGTCTGATAGCCACGGCTACGATACGCGCAGCCTGCGCCATCTCGACCGTCGCCTGGGCGGGGATGCCGATTTTGCCGCCGTGTGCGAGACGCTGCATGCCCATGGCATTCGCGTGGTGCTCGATGCCGTCTTCAACCACGTCGGTCGCGGCTTTTGGGCTTTCCGCGATGTGCAGGAGCGCAAGTGGGACTCGCCCTACAAGGACTGGTTCCACATCAGCTTTGACGGCGACTCCTGCTATGGCGACGGCTTTTGGTACGAGGGCTGGGAAGGTCATTTTGAGCTTGTGAAGCTCAACCTGCAAAATCCCGCCGTGGTCGATTACCTGCTTGAGTCTGTGCGCCGCTGGGCCGAGGTCTTTGGCGTCGACGGCCTGCGCCTGGACGTTGCCTATATGCTCGACCGCGACTTTATGCGTCACCTGCACGCCTTTACCCGTGAGCTCAGGCCCGACTTTGTGCTGATCGGCGAGACGCTCCACGGCGACTACAACCAAATCGTCAACGACGAGATGCTCGACTCCTGCACCAACTACGAGTGCTACAAGGGTCTGTACTCCAGCTTTAACTCGGTCAACATGTTCGAGATCGCCCATTCGCTGCACCGCCAGTTTGGCGGCGATCCGTGGTGCATCTACCGCGGCAAACATCTGCTGTCGTTTGTCGACAACCACGACGTGCCGCGCCTGGCGAGCATCCTCACCGACAAGTCGTGCCTGCGTCCCGCCTATGGCATGCTCTTTGGCATGCCGGGCATCCCGTGCGTCTACTATGGCAGCGAGTGGGGAATTGCCGGCGAAAAGGGTGGCCCCGATGGCGACTGGGCACTGCGACCTGCGCTCAATGAGCCTGCGCCCAACGAGCTGACGGCGTTCATCACGCAACTCGCACACCTTCGCTCGGCCGACGACGCGGCTGCCCGTGCTCTCAGCTACGGTGCCTATCGCAACGTGGTGATCCAGAACAAGCAGCTGCTGTTCGAGCGCGCCTGTGACGGCGCGACGGTACTCGTGGCGGTGAATGCCGTGGGTGAGCCTTACACCTTTGGCGCCGGCGAACTCAACGGGTCCTTTGTCGACCTGCTTGCCGACGGCGTGCCCACGGTCGAGCTGGCTGGCTCCCTTGAGCTTGCGCCCTACGAGGTGCGCTATCTGTTGAGGGCCTAGCCCATGGCCGTGTCTGACGAGGATTATCAACATATTGAGCATGGGTTTGAGCCTGTGTTCGACCAGCACTCGCGCGTTTTGGTGCTCGGGTCGTTTCCCTCGGTGCTTTCGCGCGCCAATGCCTTTTATTACGGCAACCCTCAGAATCGCTTTTGGCGCGTGATGGCCGCGTGCCTCGGTGTGCCTGTGCCACCCAACGAGGGCGACCCTTTGGCAAGTGGTGAGCCCGCGACGCTCGATGCTTCCATTGCCGCCAAGCGGGTCATGCTGCTGAACGGCGGCGTGGCCCTGTGGGATGCAATCGAGAGCTGCGACATTAAGGGCTCGAGCGACGCGAGCATTCGCAACGTTGTGCCGGCACATATCGAGCGCATTACCGATGTCGCGTCGATCGAGGTCGTTGTCTGTAACGGCGGTACGGCAGGGCGACTCTACAAACGCTACTTGCAAGATCGGACGGGGCTGCCTGCCATCGTCCTGCCCTCGACAAGTCCCGCCAATGCCGCCTGGCGCCTGGAGCGTCTTGTTGAGCGTTGGCACGAAGCCGTCGACTGGGCTGTTATTTAATTTAGATTTTTGTTTGAGCGTGGGCGCCCAGACGTTTCAGAACACCTCGCCAGATCGGCGCGGGCACGGCTGGCTCGGCGCAAACCATGCCGTCGGCGTCGACGTTGGCGGCATTGCCGCCGCCAAGTCGCTGTGCATGCTCGACGGAGCAGCCCATGCGCACAGCGCCCACAAGCTTATCCATCGCTTCCGAAAACGGTCGCCGCAAGAGTCCCATGCGCGGGGAGCGACGAAGCGCCGCAATGCCGCTGCCGGCGCAGATGGCAACGCCGCCACACCACAATTGGTCATGGCGCTCACATGCCTTGTGCAGGCGAACGGCGGCTTCACGCGCCTGCTCAGCGCCCTGTTGTGCGGCTCGAATCACGGCATAGACACGTGTTCCCGTACTGCCAAAGCGCTCAAGCGCCTGCTCGATAGCAGTCAACGTCTCATCGTCAGCCATATCTTCAATGGCCAGCACGATGCCATCGGCAACGCTGCCGGCGTCATTTGCCTTCAAGTCGACCGAGTGGGGGAGTGCGGTGCCGGAAAACCGGGCATAGGCCGCGATGGCATCCTGCAGGTCCCAGAGCAAAAAATCAAGATCGGCGCTATTGGGAATGCTGATATACGCAATGGTTTGCAGTGTTTTTGGTACGTCGCCACGCGCGGTCGTCTCCATGTCATCTCCTTTCCGGCTCGTTTCCGTTTAGGTTACACCGTCTGGCGGCGCCCCGCCGCGCTATCCTAGTGCAACCCTTACGAAAGGAACGCCATGCGACTGCCCATGAATACCTCGCTTGCCACGCTCAAGCCCTCCGGTATCCGCCGGATCAACGCGCTCGCCGCCCAGCACCCGGGGTGCATCGCGCTTGCGCTTGGCGAGCCCGATTTTCCCACGCCCGATGTGATTAGCGCCGAGGTGACTGCTTCGTTGGGCCGCGGTGACACGCACTATCCGCCCAACAACGGTCGCCCCGCCCTGCGTGAGGCGTTGTCTGCTTATATGGGGGACGCGGGCCTTATGTTTTCGGCCGACGAGGTCATCCTGACCGACGGTGCGACCGAGGCACTGTCGGCAACATTCATGGCTATGCTCAACCCCGGCGACGAGGTCATTATCCCCACGCCTGCCTTTGGCCTGTACGAAAGCATCGTCGTGGCCAACCATGCCAAGGCGGTCTTTTTGGATACGGAGCCTGCGCAATTCCAGATTGACGAGGACGCACTTCGTGCTTGCGTGACGCCGGCGACCAAGGCCATTGTCATCTGCACGCCCAACAATCCTACAGGCTGCATCCTCAACGCGGCATCGCTCGACGCCGTGGCACACGTGGCAGAACAGGCGGGCATCTACGTGGTCTGCGACGACGTATACAACCGCCTGGTTTATGTGGATGGCTACGAGCGCTTTGCCCAGCGCCACCCGGCGCTTCGCGATCAGACGGTAGTTATCGAAAGCTTCTCCAAGCCCTGGGCCATGACCGGCTGGCGCTTGGGCTGGCTTGCAGCGGCAGGGCCCGTCATCGCCGAGGTCGCCAAGGCTCACCAATACCTAGTATCGAGCGCCGTCTCCTTCGAGATGGACGCCGCAGCCCGAGCCCTGACCGTCGACCCAACCCCCATGCTCAAAGTCTACCGAGCCCGCCGCGAACGCGCACTCGCCGCCTTAGACGACATGGGCCTCGACGTAGTAGAGCCAGCAGGAGCCTTCTACACTTTCCCGAGCATCAAAAAGTTCGGCCTTGTCAGCGAAGACTTCTGCATCAAAGCCATCAAAGAGGCCAACGTAGCCCTAGTCCCCGGAAACTGCTTCGGCACCGAAGGCCACATCCGCCTCAGCTACTGCGTCTCCGACAAAGACCTAGACGAAGGCCTCCACCGCCTGTCCACCTTCATTTCAACCCTGTAGCCATCAGGGACGCAACACATCAGCCCACCGACTTAAGGCTTATGAGTGGGGGCGCCGGCCAACGGGAAACCGGGCTGCCCCAAAGTCACCGCAGGCCGCGCCGCCGAAGGCCGGGCGCAAGGTTTTCGTAGATTCCGCACGAGCCGAAGAGCACTTAATGTGCTCTTCGTGCGAGCCCAGGACCTGACCGAGCGAAAACCTTGCGCCCGGCCTTCGGCGGTGCGGCCGGATGGTGGAATTGTGTGCAGCCCGGTTTCTCGTTGACCGACGCCGGGGTCCCCGCCATAATACTTTCGGTTCACGCACGAATCCGCTGCCAGAGACAGCCGGCGCAAACGGGTCTTACCCGCGAGCTTAATGGGATATCCCGCCAGCCGAGGTGGTCGAGTAGATATGTCTTCTCGCCCCCGTCGCTCATGCAGCGCGGGGGCTTTCTTTTTGGACATGCCCCCGTCACGTCCTTGTGGCGGACCGTGCCCGGAAAGAATTCGAGGAGGTGTAATTCATGCCCCAGCAGTACAAAATCGACAAGGTTGCAGAGATCGAGTCCCGTATCGCCGAGAACGCCGGTCTGTTCGTCGTCAACTACAACGGTCTGACGGTTAAGCAGGCTCAGGAGCTGCGTCATCAGCTTCGCGAGTGCGGCGCCGAGATGAAGGTCTACAAGAACAACCTGGTCAAGATCGCACTCAAGAACCAGGAGCAGCCCGAGCTCGACGAGATCCTCGCCGGCCCCGTCGCTTATGTGTTCTACGAGTCCGAGCCGGTCGAGGCCGCTAAGGCCCTTAAGGACTTCTCCGCTAAGTCCAAGGGCGTCCTTGAGATCAAGGGCGGTATCTCCGACGGCAAGGCCGTTTCCGCTGATGATGTTAAGGCTATCGCCGAGCTGCCCACCAAGGACCAGCTTCTCGGCCAGATCGCCGGTCTCATCTCCGGTTTCGCTCGCGACATCGCTGTCTGCGTCAACGGCGTTTCCTCTGGTCTCGCTCGTTCGATCCAGCAGGTCTCCGAGCAGAAGGCAGCCTAGTCGCTGTTTTCACTCGCGGCGGCAACGCCGCACCCTTGGCGCATTCGCGCCGTGTTTTAACTGATCTCCGTGCATCCGCACGGAAACCGAAAGGACTTAGAAATGGCTAAGCTTACCACCGATGAGATCATCGATGCTCTTAAGGAAATGACCCTTCTCGAGGCTTCCGAGCTCGTCAAGGCTATCGAGGACACCTTCGGCGTTTCCGCCGCTGCTCCTGCCGCTGTTGTCGCCGCTCCTGCTGCTGGCGCTGCTGAGGCCGAGGAGAAGACCGAGTTTGACGTCGTGCTCGAGGGCTTCGGCGACAACAAGATCCAGGTCATCAAGGCCGTCCGTGAGCTCACCAACCTTGGCCTGAAGGAGGCCAAGGAGGTCGTCGAGGGCGCTCCCAAGGCTGTTCTCGAGGGTGCCAAGAAGGAGGACGCCGAGGCTGCCAAGGAGAAGCTCGAGGCTGCTGGCGCTGCTGTCACCCTCAAGTAATCAGGCTCTCTCGCCAGATTTCTTTGCAGACGGGGTTCGCATTGCGAGCCCCGTCTTTTTTGTATTGGCCCCTCATTCTCATTACTCAGCACGCAGAACACCGTTGTCTTCGCCGTGCCAATCCCGTTACCGCTGGGGCGTAAAATTGCACCATTCGAGCAATAATTTGCGTTGACCTGCTGAAGAATTGCGTTTGCCTTACGGCGACGTATGTCTCCGGCGGTAAGATACTTCGGTATCGCAATTTGGTCTGCGGCCGCCGTGTCGCACGCATAGGGCGCATTCTGCGCCTGCGAAAGGATCCTTGAATAACATGAAGGCAATCATCCCCGCCGCCGGTCTTGGCACGCGTTTTCTGCCTGGCACTAAGTGCACGCCCAAAGAGATGCTGCCGGTGCTCGACAAGCCGGTCATTCAGTATGTCGTTGAGGAGGCACTCGACCCCGAGGAGGTCGACGACGCCATCATCGTTACCTCTCCCGGTAAGCCCGAGCTGCTGAGCTACTTCCAGCCCGACCGTTCGCTCGAGAACCTGCTGCGCGAGCGCGGCAAGAATGCCTATGCCGATGCTGTCGCCCACGCTGGCGGTATGCCGGTCGACTTCCGCTATCAGTACGAGCCCAAGGGCCTCGGCCATGCTATCCGCTCTGCTGCCGACGCCGTGGCAGGGGAGAACTTCCTGGTTCTTCTGGGCGACTACGTTGTGCCTAACCGTGACATTTGCGACAAGATGCTCGCGGTTTCCAAGGAGCACGGTGGCGCTTCGGTTATCGCCGTCGCTGCTTGCTCGCCCGAGGAAGTCAGCCGCTACGGCGTTATCGCCGGCGATCGCGTTGGCTCGCTCGAGGGCTTCGAGAATGCTGCCGACGACGAGCCCGGTGCCGTTTGGCGCATCGGCGGTCTGGTCGAGAAGCCCGCTCCCGAGGCGGCTCCGTCCAACCTGTACATCGTCGGCCGCTATCTGCTGAGCCCGCTGGTCATGGACCTGCTCGCCGATCAGCAGGCCGGCAAGGGCGGCGAGATTCAACTCACCGACGCCATGGCTCGCTCGCTTGACCGTGAGGCCATGTACGCTGTCGTCATCGACCCGCTGTCGGGCTACGACACCGGCACTCCCTCTGGCTGGATGGCCACTAACGCCCTCATGGCTGCAAGCGACCCCCGCTTTGCAAGCGCCTTCTGGGACGCCATCGACGAGCGCGGCGGATTGATGCGCAAGTAAGCCTTCGGGCATCGACATTTACGGGCGTGGACCTCGGTTCGCGCCCGTTTTTTATAAGAGCTGCGATTTCCGGCTCTCTGTTCACAGAAAATATATGAACAGATGTTCGACACACATACATCTACCTGCGTGTTTTCTGTCGAAAAACTTTGCTACTCCAAAAACTCAATCGCGTCAAGGCTTTTCTTGCCCAACGGTCGGTACCTGATAAACTATTAGGTTGCGATAACTGGCGAAGCTATGCCTCGCCAACCCACCGAGCATTTCCGTGAAGGAGGAAAAACCTGGTGACCTACGCATACACTGCCACTGAGCGCAAGCGCGTCAGCTTCGGGAAAATCCCGGAGGCCATGGAGCTCCCCAACCTTATCTCTGTTCAAAGGGAATCCTTTGAGCGTTTTAAGGACGAGGGCCTTCGTGAGGCGTTCAAGGAATCCAGCCCCATCCAGAGCCAGAACCATGTTCTCGAGGTTACCTTCGGCGAGCATCAGTTCGGCGACCCCGCGCACACCGTCGAGGAGTGCCGCGAGAAGGACATGACCTATCAGGCCCCGCTTCTGACCGACGTCCGTCTCACCAACAAGGAGACCGGCGAGATCAAGGAGCAGCTCGTCTTTATGGGCGACTTCCCCATGATGACCGATCAGGGCACCTTCATCATCAACGGTACCGAGCGTATCGTCGTTTCGCAGCTCGTCCGTTCCCCGGGTGTGTACTACAGCTCCGAGATGGATTCGGGCAAGCAGATCTACAAGGCCCAGATCATCCCGTCCCGCGGTGCCTGGCTCGAGTTTGAGGTCGACAAGCGCGACCAGCTCATGGTCTCCATTGACCGTAAGCGCAAGCAGAGCGCCACGATGTTCCTGCGCGCCCTTGGCATTGCCGTCACCAACGACGACATCCTCGAGCTGCTCGGCAACTCCGATGTGA
Organism: Collinsella aerofaciens; assembly: GCF_015546965.1. Taxonomy (GTDB): domain Bacteria; phylum Actinomycetota; class Coriobacteriia; order Coriobacteriales; family Coriobacteriaceae; genus Collinsella; species Collinsella aerofaciens_X. Next base: position 125,249 of record NZ_JADMUF010000001.1, on the reverse strand, counting down.
TCAAGCGCACCCTGGAGCGCGATACCGCCCTCACCCGTGAGGATGCCCTTATCGAGATCTACCGTCGCCTGCGCCCGGGCGAGCCTCCCACCGTGGACGCTTCCCGCAGCCTGCTCGAGGGCCTGCTCTTTAACCCGCAGCGCTACGATCTGGCCCGCGTCGGTCGTTACAAGGTCAAAAAGAAGCTCAACCTCACCACCGAGGAAGAGGTCACGGTGCTCACCGACGAGGATATCGTCGCGACGCTGCGCTACCTGCTGTCCCTCGCTGCCGGCGAGCAGGGCTTCAAGGTCGACGACATCGACCACTTTGGCAACCGCCGCATCCGTACCGTCGGCGAGCTCGTCGCCAACCAGTTCCGTATCGGCATGAGCCGTATGGAGCGCGTCGTCCGTGAGCGCATGAGCTCCCAGGACATCGACGAGATCACCCCGCAGTCGCTCATCAACATCCGCCCGATCGTGGCCTCCATCAAGGAGTTCTTCGGTTCCTCGCAGCTCTCGCAGTTCATGGACCAGGCGAACCCCCTGACCGGTCTGACCCACAAGCGCCGCCTGTCCGCACTCGGCCCTGGCGGTCTTGCCGGCCACAAGTCCGGCTCCAGCCGCCGCACCAACGTGCCGACGGCCGTCCGCGACGTTCACAACTCGCACTACAGCCGCATGTGCCCGATCGAGACCCCCGAAGGCCCCAACATCGGCCTGATCGGCTCGCTCGCCCTCTACGCCCGCGTCAACGAGTACGGCTTCATCGAGGCTCCGTTCCGTCGCGTCGAGAACGGCGTTGCCACCGACCAGATCGACTGGATGACCGCTGACGAGGAAGAGAAGCACGTCATCGCGCCGGCCAACACGCCGCTCGATCCCAAGACCAACGAGTTCATCACGACCGATGCCGAGGGCAAGATCGTTCGTCCGCACACCGTGATTGCCCGTACCCGCGACTTCGACGGCTCCTTCGGCGCTCCCGCCGACGTGCCCGTCGAGGACGTCGACTACATGGACGTCTCGCCGCGTCAGATGCTCTCCGTCGCAGCCACGCTGATCCCGTTCCTCGAGCACGACGACGCCAAGCGTACGCTGATGGGCGCTAACATGCAGCGTCAGGCCGTGCCGCTGGTTCACCCTGCCGCTCCCTATGTCGGTACCGGCATGGAGCGTCGCGCCGCTCTGGACTCCGGCGAGGTCACCCTGGCCAAGAACGCCGGCGAGGTCATCTTTGCCGACGCTGCCAAGATCATCGTCAAGCATGCCGGCGGCATGGACGAGTATCACCTGGCCAAGTACCAGCGCTCCAACCAGTCCACCTGCATCAACCACCGTCCGCTCGTGCGCGTCGGTGACACCGTTGAGCAGGGCGAGCCCCTGGCTGACGGTCCTTCGACCGATCATGGCGAGCTCGCACTGGGCCAGAACCTCACCGTGGCCTACATGCCGTGGGAAGGCTTTAACTACGAGGACGGTATCGTCGTGTCCGAGCGCCTGGTGGCCGAGGACCTGCTGACGACCATCAACATCACCCGTCACGAGATCGATGCCCGCGACACCAAGCTCGGCCCCGAGGAGATCACCCGCGAGATCCCGAACCTCTCCGAGGACATGCTTGCCAACCTCGACGAGGACGGCATCATCCGCATCGGCGCCGAGGTCGGTCCTGGCGACATCCTGGTCGGCAAGGTTACGCCTAAGGGCGAGAGCGCTCTGACCGCCGAGGAGCGCCTGCTGCGCGCCATCTTCGGTGCAAAGGCCCACGACGTCCGCGACACCTCCCTTAAGATGCCTCACGGCGCTTACGGCCGCGTCATCGACGTCGTCCGCTTTAGCCGCGAGAACGGCGACGATCTGGCTCCCGGCGTCAACGAGCAGGTGCGCGTCTACGTCGCCCAGCGTCGTAAGATCCAGCAGGGCGATAAGATCGCCGGCCGCCACGGCAACAAGGGTGTTATCTGCAACGTTCTGCCGGTCGAGGACATGCCCTACATGGCTGACGGTACCCCGATCGACGTTATCCTCAACCCGCTGGGCGTTCCTTCGCGTATGAACGTCGGCCAGCTGCTCGAGTGCCACCTTGGCTGGGCTGCTGCCTGCGGTTGGGATACCGAGCAGGCCGACTCCGACAAGTACGTCCCCGGTCCGTTCTTCACCGCCACGCCCGTCTTCGACGGCGCCAAGGAGGACGAGATCGCCGAGGTCATTCGTCGTGCTAACAAGAACATGCTCAACAAGGCCACCGCTGCCTTTGGCGATCACATGCGTCCCGAGTTCGTCACCCAGCTTGACGAGCGCGGCAAGACCCGCCTGTTCGACGGCCGCACCGGCGAGGAGTTCCGCGAGCCCATTACCGTGGGTACGTCCTACATCCTCAAGCTCGGCCACATGGTCGACGACAAGATCCACGCCCGTTCGACCGGCCCTTACAGCCTGGTTACCCAGCAGCCTCTGGGCGGCAAGGCCCAGTTCGGCGGCCAGCGCTTCGGCGAGATGGAAGTTTGGGCACTGTACGCTTACGGTGCTTCCAACGTCCTGCAGGAGATCCTGACCGTCAAGTCCGACGATACCGTGGGTCGCGTTAAGACTTACGAGTCCATCGTCAAGGGCGAGAACGTTCCTGTCCCGGGTATCCCCGAGTCCTTCAAGGTTCTCGTCAAGGAGATCCGTTCCCTCGCACTGGACATCGAGCCCATGCACGATGCCGACGAGGACGTCTCCGCCCCTGTGACCGCCGAGGAGACCTCTGCTCTCGACGACTTGGCTGCGCTCGCCGGCGTTGACGCCGACGTCGAGGCCCAGGATGCCGAGACCGCCGAGGCACCCGAGGCTGTCGCCGCCACGACCACTGATAAGGAGTAGTTGACTGTGGCAGATTTCGAAGCTACTGATTTTGACTCGGTAAAGATCTCCCTTGCCTCCGCCGACCAGATCCGTTCCTGGTCGCACGGTGAGGTCAAGAAGCCGGAGACCATCAATTACCGTACCCTCAAGCCCGAGAAGGACGGCCTGTTCTGCGAGAAGATCTTCGGTCCCGCCAAGGACTGGGAGTGCTCCTGCGGCAAGTACAAGGGCATCCGCTTTAAGGGCATCGTCTGCGAGCGCTGCGGCGTCGAGGTCACCTCGGCCAAGGTGCGTCGCGACCGCATGGGCCACATCGAGCTCGCCGCTCCCGTGTCCCACATCTGGTACTTCAAGAGCCCCACGAGCTTCCCGATGAGCCGTATGCTCGACATCAAGTCCAAGGACCTCGAGAAGGTTCTGTACTTTGCCAGCTACATCATCACCGAGGTTGACTACGAGGCTCGCGAGGCCGACGCCGACGACCTGCGCGAGGAGCTCGCCGCCGATCTGGAAGAGATCGATGCCGAGTGCGCCCGCCAGATCGAGTCCCTTAAGGAGCAGGGCGACCCCGAGAACTTTGACGAGTTCTCCGACGAGGAGCCGCTGACCCCCGAGGAGATCGCCTCTGGCATCGTCGACATCGAGGAAGAGTGCAAGGACGAGAAGCAGCTCCGCACGGACGCCTTCAACGCCTTCATGAAGCTCACCGAGCGCGACCTCATCTCCGATGAGCCGCTGTTCCGCGAGATGACCCGTTACTACTCCATGTACTTCAAGGGTGGCATGGGTGCCGAGGCCGTCCGCGACCTGCTCGCCGCCATCGACCTCCCCTCCGAGGCCGAGAAGCTCAAGGCCATCATCGCCGACGAGGATTCCCAGAAGCAGAAGCGCGAGAAGGCCGTCAAGCGCCTCGAGGTCGTTGACGCCTTCCTGAAGGGCGGCAACAGCCCCGCGAACATGATCCTGGATGTCATCCCGGTCATTCCGCCCGATCTGCGCCCGATGGTCCAGCTTGACGGCGGCCGTTTTGCCGCGTCCGACCTCAACGACCTGTATCGTCGCGTGATCAACCGTAACAACCGACTCAAGCGCCTGCTCGACCTGGACGCCCCTGCGATCATCGTGAACAACGAGAAGCGCATGCTCCAGGAGTCCGTGGACGCCCTGTTCGACAACGGCCGTCGTGGTCGCCCGGTCTCTGGCCGTGGCGGTCGCCCGCTCAAGTCGCTCGCCGAGGCCCTCAAGGGCAAGCAGGGCCGCTTCCGTCAGAACCTGCTGGGTAAGCGTGTCGACTATTCCGGCCGTTCGGTTATCGTTACCGACCCCAAGCTGCTGCTGCACCAGTGCGGTCTGCCCAAGACCATGGCGCTGGAGCTCTTCAAGCCCTTCGTCATGAAGCGCCTGGTCGAGCTTGGCAAGGTCGAGAACATCAAGGGCGCCAAGCGCGCTATCGACCGCGGTGCCACCTTTGTGTGGGACATCCTCGAAGAGGTCATCGACGGCCGCGTCGTGCTGCTCAACCGTGCACCGACCCTGCACCGTCTGTCCATCCAGGCCTTTGAGCCGGTGCTGGTCGAGGGCAAGGCTATCCACCTGCACCCGCTGGTCTGCTCGCCCTTCAACGCCGACTTCGACGGCGACCAGATGTCTGTCCACGTGCCGCTGTCCAGCCAGGCTCAGGCCGAGGCCCGCGTGCTCATGCTCTCTGCGAATAACCTGCGCTCGCCGGCATCCGGCAAGCCGGTCAACATCCCCTCGCAGGACATGATCATCGGTGTGTACTACCTGACCCAGGTCCGCGACGGTCTGCCGGGCGAGAACCACGTGTTCTCGAGCTTCGACGACGCGCTGCACGCCTATGACTGCCGCTCTGAGGTCGACATGCAGGCCAAGATTCAGGTCCGCGTGTCTGCCGAGAACGCCAACGTCATCAACGAGGACGGCACCCGTATCTTCCGCGTCAAGAACGGCAAGAACGAGTTTGTCGACTACGACGTCACCGGCAACAAGACCGCGCGCTTCGAGACCTCCATCGGCCGCATCATCTTCAACCGCCAGTGCCTGCCCGAAGACTATGAGTTCATGAACTACAAGATGGTCAAGGGCGACGTGGCCAAGCTGGTTGCGGATTGCTGCGATCGCTATCCCGAGGCCAAGGTCGGCCCGATCCTCGACGCCATCAAGTACTCCGGCTTCCACTACGCCACCCGCGCCGGCCTCACCATCTCGGTGTGGGACGCTCTCATCCCTGAAGAGAAGCAGGAGCTGCTCGACCGCGCCCAGGCCAACGTCGACCAGATCAACGAGTACTTCGAGGAGGGCTTCATCAACGAGACGGAGCGCCACATCGAAGTCGTTAACGAGTGGACCGCTTGTACCGATAAGGTTGCAGCGCTCATGCTCGACATGTTCGACGAGGAGAACCCGCTGTACATGATGGCCGACTCCGGCGCCCGTGGTTCTAAGACCCAGCTGCGTCAGCTCGGCGGCATGCGTGGCCTGATGGCAGACATGTCCGGCGAGACGATCGACCTTCCCATTAAGGCGAACTTCCGCGAGGGCCTGCTGCCGCTCGAGTACTTCATTTCGACCTACGGCGCCCGTAAGGGCCTGGTCGATACCGCATCCCACACCTCGGACTCTGGTTACCTGACCCGTCGTCTGGTCGACGTGGCCCAGGACGTCATCGTCCGCGAGGAGGACTGCGGTACGCACGAGGGCGTCACCTATAACCTCATCATCCCCGGCACCACCGACCTCAACACCGACCTCGTCGGCCGTTGCTTCATTGAGGACGTCGTGGCTCCCGATGGCACCGTGCTCTTTGAACAGGACGGCTACATCGAGAAGGTCGCCGACATCCAGAAGATGGTCGATGCCGGCCTTAAGAAGGTCAAGCTTCGCGCGCTGCTCACCTGCCGCTCCAAGTACGGCGTGTGCCAGAAGTGCTACGGCTGGGATCTTTCCACCCGTCGTCCGGTCGCCATCGGTACCGCGGTCGGCATTATTGCCGCCCAGTCCATCGGCGAGCCCGGTACGCAGCTTACGATGCGTACCATTCACTCCGGCGGCGTCGCTGGCGTCGACGATATTACGCAGGGTCTGCCTACGGTCAGCCGTATGTTCGATATCGTCGGCAACGTCAACGAGAAGATCCTGGGTCGCGAGGCCGAGCTGGCTCCGTACTCCGGTCACCTCTCGATTAAGCCCGAGAAGTCCGAGTACGTGCTGACGCTCACTGACTCCGAGGATCACACCCGTGTCCTCGACGAGCGTCGCGTCCCCGCTTCGGTGCGCTTTATGCCCGAGATCGAGGACGGCTGCGAGGTTCGCGCCGGCGACCAGATCACCAAGGGCTTCGTCAACTTCCGCAACCTGCGCAAGCTGACCGACATCGAGTCGACGATGCACACCTTCGTCGAGAGCGTCAAGGACGTCTACACCAGCCAGGGCGTCGACCTGAACGACAAGCACATCGAGGTGCTCGCACGTCAGATGCTGCGTCGCGTTCAGATCACCAACCCCGGTGACTCCAAGTACCTGCTTGGTCAGTACGTCGACCGCTATGAGTTCGCCGACGAGGTCGAGCGCGTTGCCCGTCTGGGCGGTCAGGCTCCCGTGGCCGAGCCCGTCATCCTGGGTACGCTCAAGGTCGCGTCCAACATCGACTCCTGGCTGTCGAGCGCTTCGTTCATCCGTACCGCCGGCGTCCTTACCGAGGCTGCTATCGAGGGCAAGGTCGACCATCTGCTCGACCTTAAGTCCAACGTCATCGTCGGTAAGAAGATCCCGGCCGGTACTGGCCTCAAGCCGTACGCCAACGCCAAGCTGACGTATCGCACGGCCGATGGCTATGTCGACATCGACGGTCCGGCTTCGCCCAACGCCAAGTCGCTGCCCGAGTGGGCTCCGGTTGAGCTCAAGGACCTGGACGAGCAGCTCCCGCAGCAGCTCGACTGGGCCGGCTACGACGAGTTCGGTGGTGCTGACGGTTCGTTCACCCGCAACGGTCACACCATCTCCGCCGAGAAGGCTCGCCTGTACCTGTTCGACGACCTGGGCGTGTCGCAGCGCTGGACCAACAAGTTCAGCGAGGTCGGCATCGAGACGGTCGGCGACCTGGTCGGCAAGTCCGAGGAGGATCTGCTGCGCATTGATGGCATCGGTGCCAAGGCGATCGAGGAGCTCCGTGACGGCCTGGAGGCCCACGACCTGCTCTACATCCTCGAGAACAACGACGACGTTGCCGACGAGGAAGACCTCTCGCAGCTGCTGCAGATGGTCTTTAGCCCCGACGGTCCGGACGATATCCTGCTGGGTACCTCCGCTCCGACGCATCACGCCGACGCCGACGAGGAGCTCCTGGGCGCCCCGATCGACGACAAGAAGGCTCCTGCCAACGGCGCGATCAACGAGGACATGGCTTCCCTCGACGAGTTGCTCAACCAGCTCGTGGACACCGACGACGCCGAAGAGGCCAAGGACAACGACGAGGAATAATTTCCTAGTACGTTAACCGCCCTTCCAAAGACCCGTTTCCCAACAGGGAAGCGGGTCTTTTTTGGTGAGGAACGTTGCCCCGACGAGCACGTCGGATTCCCGGAACGGGCGGCATAGGGGTTAAGTTTGTCGCGAGTTCCGCACGCAAAGGAAAGCACTTAATGTGCTTTCCGTCTTGCGCAGGACTGTAGAGCAGCAAACTTAAACAGCGGGCGGCCCGTTCCGGGAATCTGCCCCCGCGCACAGAAGGGGATTCCTTTTGCCAATAAGGGACAGGTTTATTTTGGTAGGTATTTCCTGCCTGAATTTGAAACAATTCGTCCGGCCGGAGCGTATCTATGGTGAGGGCCTCATCGAGAACCATTAACGTCACCGGGAGGTGATTATGGAAGAACAAGCTTTTAGACAGGCGGTTGAAGATCACCGAGATGTCGTGTTTCGAATCGCATTGACGTACCTGCGCGATCGTGCCGATGCCGACGATATTGCCCAAGATGTCTTTCTTAAGTTGCTTAAAAGCGATGGACACTTTGAAAGTTGGGAACATCTTCGCCGCTGGCTTATCCGGGTCACGATCAATGAATGTAAATCGCTCTTTCGAAAGCCATGGAGGCGCGTGGAGGATATCGAGAATCTGACCGATTCGCTCTTGGCGGCGCAGGACGAGACTAAGGCCGTCCTGTCGGACGTCATGCGACTTCCGGAGCGATTCCGTGTTCCCATCGTGCTCTATTACTATCTGGGCTTTTCGACCTCAGAGATTGCCGAGTTACTGCATGTGCCAGCCGCGACCGTTCGAACGCGTTTAGCTCGCGGTCGATCGAAGCTCAAATTCATCCTAGAGGAGGGCGACCGTGAAATCCAATCAAATCAAGCAGGCCTTCGAGTCCGTCCAAGCCGATAGCGATCTTGCTGACCGTGTTCTTTATGCCGCTGCTGGTGAGCCGCTTCGCCGAAAGGGTCACGCGAAGCCTCTGTATGTTGCCGTGATCGGATGCCTTGCCGGAGTGCTGGCGACCGGAGGGGTCGCCTACGCCGTCGTCAATTCCAGTTATTTTGCCTCTGCCTGGGGAAACCACGGCAACGGGGATTCCATTACCTGGACTAATGGCGGCTCATCGGGGACTAAATATACCTACACCAGAGAGTTTGGTGATGGCATCGCGCCCCAAAGCTTGGAGGGTTCAGTACAGAAGGTCAATCTGTCCGTCGAGGGCAACGGCTATACACTCGACATTCATGATATGGCTATCGATAAAAACGGTTGCGGTGCCGTGACGTTTACGTTGTCCAATCCAAATGGTGTTAACTACTACAAGCCGGCAGCAGAGACTGGCGAACTTGTTCTCTATGGTGAAGAAGAACAAGGAATCGGCACGCCCAGCATGAACTTCGGCGAGGAATGGGCTGACACACGCTGCACCATTGATAAGGACACATCAAGCGATACTGTCATTAATGGCACGATGTACTTTGCTTCTATGGATCGCGAGCGAGGTTTTCAACATGCGGTCACCTGGAATATCTCGTGGACCGAGGGCGAAGGCGAGGATGCGAAGCCGTTCGAGGCATCGACGCCCGAGTTTAGCGTTGGAGCGTACGTCGATACAAAGGAACTCCGCTCCGGTGACTCACCTCTTGAGATTAGCCCGTTTTCCATCCAGACGCACATCGATGATTTGGGTTATGAAGCAGTTGATAATAAACTGACCGTCAGCTACAAGGATGGATCTGAGCAGATTATCGAAGATGACAACGCAGGGGTGTTCAACTTATATTTTTCTTATGCGCGCAATAGCGGAGAGAACATCTGGGTGCCAACGAAGTTGATTGATGTCGACCAAGTGGTCTCAGTAACGCTTGAGGGCACGAGGTGCACGTCAACAGGAGAGACCGAAACAGAAGTACCCTTTACCATCGTCTATTCGTAAGGTCTAGGCCGCTTCCCAAGAGGGGAAGCGGCCTATTTTGCGTTATATGGACGGTTATTTTGAGCGATATTCGCCTGAATTTCGGAAGTATGCGGCAAAATCTCGATGGGTCGACCACACCGCATATGCTCAAGCGCTCTGCCTGCGGGTTTATTATCGCAAAACCCCGGCGTGCTCGGCAGGTCCAGAATTTACCGCATACTTCCGAAGACGCCGCCGATTTCCATGCGACAGATGAGAGCAGATCAACGCTGGAGTGCGACGTTTCCCCAGATAAAACCGACCATAATAAACCTGTCCCTATTTGGAAGGGAACGTTGCCCCAACGAGCACGTCGGATTCCCGGACCGGGCGGCCCAGGTTTTAAGTTTGTCGCGAGTTCCGCACGCAAAGGAAAGCACTTAATGTGCTTTCCGTCTTGCGCAGGACTGTAGAGCAGCAAACTTAAAACCTGGGCCGCCCGGTCCGGGAATCCTCCCAAGCGCACAGGAGGGGATTCCTTTTGTGTAGGCTTTGCGGAAATGTGGCTATTTAAGGATACGCCCGGCGGCGTGGTCTGTTGACGGCACAGCTAACGCCACGTATCCTATCGAACTGCGTGTTTCGTAGGGGGATGCTGACCCCTCGATTCAAGCCGTTGCACTTTACAGAAAGCTGGAATCATTCGAGAAGGAGTACGCTTTGCCTACTATTAACCAGCTGGTTCGCCAGGGCCGTCGTTCCGTGCCCAAGAAGTCCAAGAACGCTGCTCTGCAGCACAACTCCCAGAAGCGCGGCGTGTGCACCCGCGTCTTCACCACGAGCCCCAAGAAGCCGAACTCGGCTCTTCGTAAGGTTGCCCGTGTTCGCCTCGTCAACGGCATCGAAGTTACCGCTTACATCCCGGGTGAGGGCCACAACCTGCAGGAGCACTCCATCGTGCTCGTCCGCGGCGGTCGTGTCCGTGACCTCCCTGGTGTCCGTTATCACGTCATCCGTGGCGCCTACGACGCTGCTCCGGTCCAGAACCGTATGCAGGCCCGTTCCAAGTACGGTGCTAAGCGCCCCAAGGCCAAATAAGCCAGATAACGTTTTGATACTTTCGCCGTGTGCCGCCTAAGCGCCGCACGGTAGACACTTAAGGAGATTTCACATGCCGCGTCGTGCAGCAGCTAATCGTCGTGAGGTTCAGCCTGACGCCGTTTACAACAACCGCCTGGTGACTCAGCTCATCAACAAGGTCCTTCTTGACGGCAAGAAGGCCACCGCTGAGCGCATCGTTTACACCGCTTTCGAGATCGTTGCCGAGAAGTCCGAGGGTGGCGACGCTCTCGCTACCTTCAAGAAGGCTATGGACAACGTCAAGCCCACGCTCGAGGTTAAGCCCAAGCGTGTCGGTGGCGCTACCTATCAGGTCCCGATGGAGGTCAACTCCCGTCGTTCCACCGCTCTGGGTATCCGCTGGATCGTCAACTTCTCCCGCGCTCGCAAGGAGAAGACCATGGCCGAGCGTCTCGCCAACGAGATCCTCGACGCTTCCAACGGCCTGGGCGCTTCCGTCAAGAAGCGTGAGGACGTCTTCAAGATGGCCGAGGCCAACCGCGCGTTCTCTCACTATCGTTGGTAAGTTAAGGTAAGGAACTAACATGGCTAAGCCTAAGTACAAGCTTTCCGATACCCGTAACATCGGCATCATGGCCCACATCGATGCTGGTAAGACCACCACGACCGAGCGTATTCTTTATTACACCGGTAAGACCCACAAGATCGGTGAGGTCCATGAGGGTGCTGCCACCATGGACTGGATGGTTCAGGAGCAGGAGCGCGGCGTAACCATTACCTCCGCTGCTACCACCTGCTTCTGGAACAAGGACGGTAAGGACTACCGCATCCAGATCATCGACACCCCGGGCCACGTTGACTTCACCGCCGAGGTCGAGCGCTGCCTGCGCGTCCTCGATGGTGCTGTCGCCGTCTTCGACGCCGTTGCCGGCGTTCAGCCCCAGTCTGAGACCGTTTGGCGTCAGGCTTCCACCTTCAACGTCCCCCGCATCGCCTTCATCAACAAGTATGACCGCGTGGGCGCTGACTTCTTCAACGCTATCGAGACCATGAAGGATCGTCTCGACGCTAACGCCGTGGCCGCTCAGGTCCCGATGGGCGCCGAGGACAACTTCTGGGGCGTCATCGACCTGGTCACCATGACCGCATGGGACTTCAAGGCCGACGACAAGGGCATGACCTACCCCGAGCCGATGGACGAGATCCCGGCTGAGTTCGCCGACATCGCTGCCACCAAGCGCGAGGAGCTCCTCGACGCTGCTGCCAGCTTTGACGACGAGCTCATGGAGAAGATCCTCATGGAGGAGGACTTCACCGTCGAGGAGCTCAAGGCTGCTCTGCGCAAGGGCGTTCTGGCCAACGAGCTCAACCTCGTCTTCGTGGGCTCCGCCTACAAGAACAAGGGCGTCCAGGAGCTGCTCGACGCTGTCGTCGACTACCTGCCCAGCCCGCTCGACGTCGAGGCCGTCACCGGTACCGATCCGGACACCGGCGAGGAGATCGAGCGTCATCCTTCCTTCGACGAGCCCTTCTCCGGCCTGGTCTTCAAGATCATGACCGACCCGTTCGTCGGTAAGCTCACCTACGTCCGCGTTTACTCCGGCCGCGCCGAGTCCGGCTCCTACGTTGTCAACGCTTCCAACGGTCAGCGCGAGCGCCTCGGCCGCATCCTCGAGATGAACGCCGCCGAGCGTATCGACCGTGACGACGCTGCTGCCGGCGACATCGTTGCTTGCGTCGGCTTCAAGAACTCCACCACCGGCGACACCCTGTGCGCCGAGGGCAAGGAGATCGTCCTCGAGAAGATCGAGTTCGCCAAGCCCGTTATCGACGTTGCCATCGAGCCCAAGACCAAGGCCGAGCAGGACAAGATGTCCCTGGCTCTGACCAAGCTCGCCGAGGAGGACCCGACCTTCCAGGTGTCCACCAACCACGAGACCGGCCAGACCATCATCGCCGGCATGGGCGAGCTGCACCTCGAGATCATCGTCGACCGTCTGCTCCGCGAGTTCAAGGTTGACGCTAACGTTGGTAAGCCCCAGGTTGCCTACCGCGAGACCGCTGGTCACGACGTCGAGAAGGCTGAGGGCAAGTTCGTCCGTCAGTCCGGCGGTCGCGGTCAGTACGGCCACGCCGTCATTAAGCTCGAGAAGATGGAGGAGGGCTTCGGCTACGAGTTCGTCAACGCTATCGTCGGCGGCGTCGTGCCCAAGGAGTACATCCCGTCCATCGACAAGGGCATCCAGGAGGCCCTGAACACCGGTGTTATCGCCGGCTTCCCGGTCCTCGACGTCAAGGTCACCCTGTTCGACGGTTCTTACCACGAGGTCGACTCCTCCGAGGCCGCCTTCAAGATCGCCGGTTCCATGGCTATCAAGGACGCCCTCAAGAAGTCCGATCCGCAGCTGCTCGAGCCGATCATGGCTGTCGAGGTCGAGACCCCCGAGCAGTACATGGGCGACGTTATGGGCAACCTCTCCGGTCGCCGCGGCAAGATCGAGGGCATGGAGGATCGCAAGAACACCAAGCTCATCCGTGCCAAGGTGCCGCTGGGCGAGATGTTCGGTTACGCTACCGACCTTCGCTCCCAGACCCAGGGCCGTGCATCCTACACGATGCAGTTCGACTCTTATGAGCCCGCGCCCAAGTCCATCGTGGACGAGGTCATGAGCAAGAACGCCTAAGTTCGAGCTCCCTGTTACGTAATCCGCGAGAACATCTCTCGCACTCTTTGGAGGTTTAAGTTGGCTACCCAGAAGATCCGCATTCGCCTCAAGGGCTATGATCACGAGGTCGTCGATCAGTCCGCGAAGCTCATCGTCGAGACCGCTCAGAAGACCGGCGCTCGCGTTTCCGGTCCTGTCCCCCTGCCCACCGAGCGCAACCTGTACACGGTTATCCGCTCGCCGCACGTGAACAAGGACTCCCGTGAGCAGTTCGAGATGCGCACCCACAAGCGCCTCATCGACATCCTCGACCCCACCTCGGGCACCGTTGATTCGCTCATGCGTCTCGACCTCCCGGCTGGCGTTGACATCGACATCAAGCTCTAAGCTTTTTTACCGATAGCTCACATTGCAAGGCCGCAGCCCTTTGGGTTGCGGCCTTTTTGTATCTTGTGGATAAAGTGGCTACACTACGATCCGGTTACGCAATGGATTTATTACGGTCGATGAAGACTACGTCGGCGCGGCACGTGAGTAGTGTTGTATCGGTAGAGCCGTTCGTGCAAAAGGGGAGACCATGAAGAAACTGTATCTGCTCCGTCACGGTCAGACGGAGTTCAACGTCAAAAAGCTCGTCCAGGGCCGCTGCGATTCACCGCTAACGGACCTGGGCCGCCAGCAGGCCGCAAAGGCCGCCGCATGGCTCAAAGCCCACGGCGTCGTTCCCGACAAAGTGGTCTCATCACCCTTAGGCCGAGCCATGGACACGGCAAGTCTCGTCGCAGCCGAGCTTCTCGGTCCGGACGCCCTCGTCGAGCCCTGCGAGGGTATCATCGAACGCTGCTACGGTACCTTTGAAGAAGGCCCCCACGACGCACTACCCACCGACGTCTGGGACCCCGGCGAGGATTTAGTCCCCTTTGGAGGGGAGGGAAGCCAAGCTCTACAAGCTCGCATGGTAAGCACCCTTACCAATCTCATGGGCATTGATGGCGTCAAAACCCTCCTTGCAGTAAGCCACGGCAGCGCCAGCCGCCAATTCATCAAGGCTGCAGCCCCAGAGGGCTTCGAGCTCCCAGCAAAACTCCCCAACTGCGCCATCATGATCTTCAGTTTTGAGGATTCGCAAGAAGAATGCGACACGTCCCAAGGCAAGTTCACCTTGCGGCAAATCATTGATCCCCAACAAAGTCATTAGCCTGAGCGAGCAAAGTTAAGCAGACATCAACGTGTCGTCTCCCGAGCCCGGCAGGGCGGCGGCGAAATATATTAAGGTTGTCGCGAGTTCCGCACGCAAAGAAGGCCACTTAATGTGGCCTTCGTCTTGCGCAGGACTGTAGAGCAGCAACCTTAATATATTTCGCCGCCGCTCTGCCGGGTCCAGGCGACTCCACGCACTTTACCTGCGTAAACAATGTGAGTGAAATATGAATCTCGACGGATACGCCCGCAGCCGTGTATACTAAACAGCTGTGTGAAACCAGGGGAGTATTCTGGCTGGACAAAATGCCTGCTTAATAGGGTTGTCAGGTAGTCCGGACGTAATACAAGGCTGGGGAGCACGTCGTGTAAGTAGTGGTCCTCTAGGGGCGTACGCTCGGTGGTGTACGCATTGTCCCAAGACCACGCGAGAGTTGGGATCATATCTTGATCAGCATGATTCTCGGCCGCAAGATTGGCATGACCCAGGTTTGGGACGAGGACGACAACGTCGTTCCCGTCACGGTCATCCAGGCTGGCCCCTGCGCTGTCTCGCAGGTTAAAACTCAGGCAACTGACGGCTATGACGCCGTCCAGATCGGTTTCGGCGACATCAAGGCCAAGAACGTGAACAAGCCCATGGCTGGTCACTTCGCCAAGGCCGGCGTCGAGCCTGTCCGCTTCCTTCGTGAGGTCCGCGTCGAGAACGGCGAGGAGCACAAGGTCGGCGAGGTCGTTACCGTCGCTGATTTCGCTGATGTCGAGAAGGTCGACGTCATCGGTACCTCCAAGGGTAAGGGCTTCCAGGGTCGCATCAAGCGCTGGGGTCAGCGCCGCGGTCCTATGACGCATGGTTCTCACTTCCAGCGTCACCCCGGTTCTATCGGTCAGTGCGCCTATCCTGCGCGCGTCCTCAAGGGCGTCAAGATGGCCGGTCACATGGGTAACGAGCGCGTTACCGTCAAGAACCTTTCCGTTGTCCGCATCGATGCCGAGCAGAACCTCATCTTGGTCAAGGGCGCTGTCCCGGGTGCCAAGAATGGTCTCGTCGCCATCCGTATGGCCTAAGGGCCCAGCCCATTTAGCCCAGCGTCATACCAAGGAGAACACTTAAATGGCAAAGTTTGAAGTAAAGAACAGCGAGGGCAAGAAGGTCGCCGAGGCCGAGCTCGCCGCTGAGGTGTACGGCATCGAGCCGAACATCCACGTTATGCACCACATCGTCAAGTGCCAGATGGCCTCTTGGCGTCAGGGCACCCAGTCCGCTAAGGGCCGCTCTGAGGTTTCCGGTGGCGGCAAGAAGCCTTGGCGTCAGAAGGGCACCGGCCGTGCCCGCCAGGGTTCCATCCGTGCTGCCCAGTGGCGTCACGGTGGCGTTGTCTTCGCCCCCAAGCCCCGTTCCTACGCTAAGCGTATGAACAACAAGGAGGTCAAGCTGGCTATGCGCTCCGCGCTGTCCGCCAAGCTGGCCGATGGCGAGCTCGTGCTCGTCGACGACTACGGCTTCGAGAAGCCTTCCACCAAGGCTGCCGTCGCCATGCTCAAGGCTCTCGGCCTTGAGGGCAAGCGTCTGACCATCATCGTTCGCGATGAGGACGTCAACGCCTACCTGTCGTTCCGCAACATTCCCAAGACGTTCATCATCACCGCTGACGAGGCCAACACCTACGATCTCGTCAACAACAACGCTGTGCTGATGCCCGCCGACATCGCCGCTCACTTCGGGGAGGTGCTTGCATAAATGACCGCCCACGAGATCATCATCCGTCCGATCGTGTCCGAGCGTTCCTTCTCCGGCATGGAGCTGAACAAGTACACGTTCGAGGTCGCCAAGGATGCTAACAAGTATCAGATCAAGGACGCTGTCGAGGAGATCTTCGGCGTCAAGGTCGTTCGCGTGAACACCCTGACGGTCAAGCCCAAGACCAAGCGCGTGCGCTATGTCGCCGGCAAGACCCGTTCTTGGAAGAAGGCCATCGTCACGCTGGCCGAGGGTGACACCATCGAGGTCTTTGGCAACCAGGCCTAAGACTCGCTGCTGTTGAGTGAGCTCATGCCTCCCAAATAGGGGAGGCGGGAGCTCAAGGTTTTGGGCGTATAAAATGGACACGCCCGGAACCGTGTATACGTCCGGTGTCATCGCACCCGAGGCAGAACCTCGAATCCCTGTCTGCGATGGCTAACGGATTCCTATTGAAAGGGATTGTAATGGCTGTAAAGCACCTTAAGCCGACCTCCGCTGGTAGGCGTTGGCAGACGATCTCCGACTTCTCCGAGATCACCTGCACCAAGCCCGAGAAGTCTCTTCTCGAGCCCCTGCCCAAGAAGGCCGGTCGTAACAACAACGGCCGCATCACCACCCGCCACCAGGGCGGCGGCGTGAAGCGTCGTTACCGCGTGATCGACTTCAAGCGCAACAAGGACGGCGTGCCCGCCAAGGTTGCCACGATCGAGTACGATCCGAACCGTTCCGCTCGCATCGCTCTGCTGCACTACGCTGACGGTGAGAAGCGCTACATCCTGGCCCCCAAGGGCCTCGAGGTCGGTCAGACCATCATGTCCGGTTCTGACGCCGACATCAAGCCGGGCAACGCTCTGCCCCTCGCCGACATCCCCGTCGGTACGCTCATCCACGCCGTCGAGTTCCAGCCGGGCAAGGGCGCTGCTATCGCCCGTTCCGCCGGTAACTCCTGCCAGCTGATGGGTAAGGAGGGCAAGTACGCTATCGTCCGTATGCCTTCCTCCGAGATGCGCCGCATCCTCGTTACCTGCCGCGCCACCGTCGGTGAGGTCGGCAACGCCGATCACTCCAACATCGTCATCGGCAAGGCCGGCCGTAAGCGTCACATGAACGTGCGCCCGACCGTCCGCGGTACCGTCATGAACCCTGTCGACCACCCGCACGGCGGTGGCGAGGGCAAGAACCACACCTCTGGTCGTCCCTCCGTTACCCCCTGGGGTAAGCCGACGAAGGGCCTTCGTACGCGCAAGAAGAAGAAGGTCTCGAACCAGCACATCATTCGTCGCCGTAAGAAGTAATTTCGGATACCGAGTTTTAGGAGAAAGCACTTATGAGCAGAAGTCTCAAAAAGGGCCCGTTCGTGGAGACTCGCCTTCTCTCGCGTATCACCGCGATGAACGAGGCTGGCAAGAAGGACGTCGTGAAGACCTGGTCCCGCGCGTCCACCATCTTCCCCGAGATGGTTGGTCACACCATCGCCGTCCACGACGGCCGCAAGCATGTGCCCGTGTATGTTACCGAGTCCATGGTTGGTCACAAGCTCGGCGAGTTCGCGCCGACTCGTACGTTCCGTGGCCACAAGGCCAAATAGGGGGTTAACCGTAAATGGCAACTAAGTCTATTGAAACTGAGGCCACCGAGGTTCGCGCCGTCGCTAAGTACGTGCGTGTTTCCCCCAGCAAGGCCCGCCTGGTGGTCGATCTGATCCGCCGCAAGCCTGTCGCTCAGGCCTTCGACATCCTCCACTTCTGCGACCGCGCCGTCGCCGTGGATGTCGAGAAGGTTCTCCGTTCCGCCGTTGCGAACGCCGAGAACAACAACGGTCTGCGTGCCGACAACCTGGTTGTCGCCGCTGCCTATGTTGACGAGGGTCCGACGCTTAAGCGCATCCGTCCCCGCGCCAAGGGTTCCGCTTCTCGCATTCTGAAGCGTACTTCCCACATCACCGTCGTCGTTGCTCCTCGAAAGGAGGCGTAAAGCTGTATGGGTCAGAAAGTCTACCCCACCGGCTTCCGTCTTGGCATCACCGAGAACTGGCGCTCCCGCTGGTTCGCAGAGAAGGATTACGCTAAGACCCTCGGTAACGATCTCGAGATCCGCAAGTACCTTGAGAAGCGTCTTTCCCGCGCAGCTGTCTCCCGCGTCGAGATCGAGCGCGCTGGCGACAAGGTGAAGGTCATCATCCTCACCGCTCGCCCCGGCGTTGTCATCGGTAAGAAGGGTGCCGAGATCGATACCCTCCGCACCGAGCTCGAGAAGGTCGCTGGCGTCTCCAAGGGCCAGCTCTCCATCGACGTTGTCGAGATCAAGCGCCCCGAGCTCGACGCCAACCTCGTTGCTCAGTCTATCGCCGAGCAGCTCGAGGGCCGCGTTGCCTTCCGTCGCGCTATGCGCAAGGCTGTCCAGTCCGCCCGCAAGGCCGGCGCTAAGGGCATCCGTATCCAGTGCTCCGGTCGTCTCGGCGGTGCCGAGATGGGCCGTCGTGAGTGGTACCGTGAGGGTCGTGTGCCTCTGCACACCCTCCGTGCCAAGATCGACTACGGCACGGCCGTCGCCAGCACCACCATGGGCGCTTGCGGCGTGAAGGTCTGGATCTACCTGGGCGAGAAGCTCCCGGGCCAGCCTGTTCCCAACCCTGCACTCGAGGGCTCTTCCCGTCCTCGTCGTCGTAACTCCGAGAGGAGGGGTCAGTAGTGCTTGCCCCTAAGCGTATTCTTCACCGCAAGGTGCAGCGTGGCTCCATGAAGGGCCAGGCCAAGGGTAATACCGAGCTGCATTTCGGCGAGTTTGGTATCCAGGCTCTCGAGGCCCATTGGATCACCAACCGTCAGATCGAGGCCGCTCGTATTGCAATGACCCGCTACATGAAGCGTGGCGGTCGTGTCTACATCACGATCTTCCCCGATAAGCCCATCACCAAGAAGCCTGCCGAGACTCGCATGGGTTCTGGTAAGGGTAACCCCGAGGAGTGGGTGGCCGTCGTCAAGCCCGGCCGCATCATGTTCGAGGTCAAGGGCGTGCCTGAGGAGGTCGCTCGCGAGGCTCTGCGTCTTGCACAGCACAAGCTTCCCATCAAGACCAAGATTGTTGCTGCTAAGAACGCTGAGCAGCGCATCGAGAAGGAGATGGCTGAGGAGGCCGCTCTCGAGGCCAAGTGGGCTGCTGAGGACGCCGCCGCCGCCAAGGAGGAGAACTAATGAAGCCCGCAGAGATTCGTGAGCTCTCGGACGCTCAGCTCGTTGAGAAGCTGAAGGAAATGCGCGCCGAGCTCTTTAACCTTCGTTTCCAGATGGCCACCAGCCAGCTGGACAACACCGCTCGCGTCAACACCGTGAAGAAGGACATCGCTCGTGTCCTCACGGAGCAGCGCGCCCGCGAGATCGCAGCGGAGAAGTCCGCTGTCGCCGAGTAGGACCTAAGGAGAGAACATGACTGATTCGCGTAACTCGCGTAAGGTCCGTACGGGTGTCGTTACCTCCGTCTCCGGTGCTAAGACCATCGTCGTCACCATCACCGAGCGCAAGCGTCACCCCAAGTACGGCAAGATGATGACCAGCTCCAAGAAGCTGCACGCTCACGACGAGGAGTGCACGGCTGGCGTGGGCGACACCGTCCGCGTTATGGAGAACCGTCCTATGTCCAAGATGAAGCGTTGGCGCCTCATCGAGGTCGTCGAGCGCGCTAAATAAGCTGTCGCTCTTACGACTTGTACGTTTCCGAAGATGTGCGTATGCCTGGTTTGCATACCACGAGCCGCTTAAAGGCTGCGCACCTCTCTTCGGTTCTTAGTTCGGAGGAACATCTACCATGATTCAGATGCAAACCATGCTGAACGTCGCCGACAACTCCGGCGCTCGCAAGATTCGCTGCATCAAGGTGCTTGGCGGTTCCAAGCGTCGTTATGCAGGCATCGGCGATGTGTTCATCGGTGCTGTCCAGGAGGCTACCCCTGGCGCCAACGTCAAGAAGAAGGACGTTGTCCGTTGCGTCGTCGTTCGCACCGTTAAGGAGATCCGCCGCAAGGATGGCTCCTACATTCGCTTTGATGAGAACGCCTGCGTTGTCATCAACAACGATGGTTCGCCCGTCGGCACCCGTATCTTCGGGCCTGTCGCTCGCGAGCTTCGTGACAAGAAGTACATGAAGATCGTCTCGCTCGCTCCCGAGACCCTGTAGTTAGGGGAGATATATGTATATCAAGAAGGGCGATAAGGTCCAGGTTCTCTCTGGTAAGGATCGCGGCAAGCAGGGCGTTATCCTGCGTGCTCTCCCCGCCGAGAACAAGGTCGTTGTCGAGGGCGTTTCGGTCGTCAAGAAGGCCGTCAAGCCCAACGCTGCCAACCGGCAGGGCGGCATCGTTTCGCAGGAGGCTCCCATCGACGCCTCCAACGTCAATCTCGTCTGCCCCGAGTGCGGTAAGGTTACCCGCGTCGGTCACGAGAAGGACGGCAAGAACAAGCTGCGCGTCTGCAAGAAGTGCGGCCACAAGTTCTAAGCTGCCCGCAACATCAAGTTGCTAGCAAAGGCCCGGACGCCACGGCACCCGGGCCTTTTTCTATACCTACTCATTGGGGACAGACTTAAATGAGTGGCCGTTGATTGGCAGTCGTTGGGGACGTTCTTAAACGACTAGTCGTTTGGGACAGTCTTCAGCCATGTTGCGGTGAAATGGGGACTGATGAGGGGCTCTAGGGGGCCAAACAATCCCTATTTCCCCGCAACTTAGGTGAGGTCTGTGGTAATGCGCGGCGATTGGATGAATGCGGCAGGAAAGGAACGTCCCCATGTGCCGGCATCCGGGGACGTTCCTTTCCTGCCGGCAGTTTGGGACAGTCCTTTGTGGTCAGATGATTCGTTACGTTCGTTTTCTTCTGGGGATCACTTGGTGCGCAATTCTGCGTACTTGAGTGCGCAGGATTGCGTGAACGTGCGCAGAAATGCGCCGTTTACGGTTGAATAATGACCGTTTGGCGGTAATACGCGCAGAAGTACGCACATACACGCGTATTTGTGCGAATATAGAGCCGTCAGAAATGAAAGACGTTCCATGACACAGGAGGCACTCATGGCAGATTCCAAACAGGCTCCGCTCGATGCTGCGGCGGCCGCAAAGGCTGCGTTCGCTTCGGTTCAGGACAAGCCGTTCCCTAACGACATCTTTACGGCTCCCGAGCTCCGTTGGGCCGTGATCGGTTGCGGCGTTATCGCCAACCAGATGGCCCAGTCTCTCGCTCTTGCCGGCCGCAAGCTTTCGGGCGTCGCCAACCGTACGCTGTCCAAGGCTCAGGCTTTTGCTGAGCAGTATGGCATCGAGAAGGTCTATGAAACGGTCGAGGACCTCTATGCCGATCCGAACATCGACGCGATCTATATCACCACCCCGCACAACACGCATATCACCTACCTGCGAGCTGCTCTGGCAGCTGGTAAGCACGTGCTCTGCGAGAAGGCCATTACCCTCAATTCCGCTGAGCTCGACGAGGCGCGTGTCATCGCCGACGAGCACAACGTGGTCCTCATGGACGCTACTACGGTGCTCCACATGCCCTTGTATCAGGAGCTGCGCCGCCGCATGGATGCCGGCGAGTTTGGCCGCATGAACCTCGCTCAGCTCAACTTTGGCAGCTACAAGGAGTACGGCGACCTGACCAACCGCTTCTACAATCGTAACCTTGCTGGTGGTGCCATGCTCGACATTGGCGTCTATGCCCTGTCCGTCATGCGCTTCTTTATGGCAAGCCAGCCCACTGAGGTCATTTCGCTGGGCAACACCTGCGAGACCGGCGTTGACGTTGCGGGCGGCATCGTCTGCCGTAATGCAGAGCAGCAGCTGGGTGTTGTGAGCCTTACGCTCCACTCCAAGCAACCCAAGCGCTCGGTCATTAGCTTCGATAAGTGCTATATCGAGGTCAACGAGTATCCGCGTGCCGACCACGCGACCATCGCGTGGACTGCGGATGGCCACCGCGAGGAGGTCCACGCTGGCACCGAGGCCTACGCACTGTGCTACGAGATGGCCGACCTGGAGAAAGCCGTTGCCGGCGACGACACCAAGCGCGAGCTGCTGGATTATGCTTCTGATGTTATGGAACTTATGACCAAGCTCCGCGCCGACTGGGGAGTCGTGTACCCCGAGGAGGAGTAAGCGATGCTTGCGGAAGATAGGCTCAACGCGATCGTGTCGATGGTGCAGCAGGCCGGCTCGGTTACCGTGCCGGAGCTTGCCGAAGCCCTGGGCGTGACGGCGTCTACCATTCGGCGCGACCTGCAGACGCTCGACCGAGCGCATCGCATCGCCAAGGTCCACGGTGGGGCGACCAGTCTTGAGCGCGCGCACGTGACGCGCGACCTAACGCTTAATGAGCGCAGCGACCTCCATAACGACGACAAGGAGCGTATCTGCGCCCGTGCGGCGGCGCTGGTGGAGCCCGAGAGCTTTGTGTATATCGATTCGGGCTCGACGACGCTCAGGCTCATTGAGCATCTTCCACTCCTTGAGGGCGTCACCTATGTGACCGACTCCGTGCTTCATGCTCAGCATCTCGCCCTGCGCGGTATGCGCACCGTGGTGCTGGGCGGTGAGCTCAAGCCCGAGACCGAGGCGCTCGTTGGCCCCGATGCCCTGGCGACCCTGGACCGCTACAACTTCAACTGTGGTTTTTGGGGTTCTAACGGCATTGCCGCCGAGCAGGGCTTCACGGCGCCCGATATCGAGGAGGCGCAGGTTAAGCGCATCTCGATGCGCCATACGGCCAAGCGCTTCGTAATCTCGGACGCCAGTAAATTTGGCATGGTGGCGCCCGTCAAGTTCGCGGACTTCCGCGACGCAACGATTATTACCGCGGGCGAGGTGCCCGCCAAGTACCAGACGATGGACAACGTCATCACGGTCTAGCGATGAGGCAAGGCCAAAACCACTACAAAGGTGCCTGTCCCCATTGTGGTGGTTAGTAACGAAAACCGAGTAGTTTTCTCAATAGAAAAGCGGCAACGTCCATCCCGGGCGTTGCCGCTTTTGTTGTCTACCGGTTTGTCTAAATCTGTAACAACTGGACCGTTAAAAGTGGGCTAGATGTTACAGATCGAGATAATTCCGAACCGAGCCGTCCCTTTGTCTCAATCTGTAACATCTGGGACCGATTTTGCCGAGTTACTGTTACAGATCGAGATTTTCTCTTGAGGGGAGATTCGAATGTCTCGATCTGTAACAGATAGACCGGGAAATGGGTTTTAACTGTTACAGATTGAGATCTTTTGCGACACGGTAGAACCATCGCGGCCTAAACCACCACAAAGGTGCCTGTCCCCGTTGTGGTGGTTTAGGGCTCCCAGGGGCAGGGGGCTTCGATGTGGATGTGCTCGCCGGTTATGGGATGCGTAAAGGACACACTGTGGGCGTGGAGCATCAGGCCACAAGGGCGCGGCGTGCCGTATAGGTCATCGCCAACCAGGGGGTGATGCTCGCTGGCCAGGTGCACACGGATTTGGTGTTTGCGGCCGGTGAGTAGCTCAACATCGATATACGAACGCGTGGGCAGGCCTCGACGGCTCTTAAGACGCTTGAGCACCTTGACGCGCGTTTGAGAAGGCTTGCCGCTGGCACCGACGCGCATCTTGCGGCTGTCGTGACGGTCGCGGGCGATGGGCTTGTCGATGAGCTTCTCGTTCCAGTCGATCTTGCCCTCGGCCAGCGCCAGATAGTGCTTTTCGAAGGCGTGGTCGTTCACCATCTGGTCAAAGGCGGGCTGCGTCTGCTTGTCGAGCGAGAACAACACCACGCCGGTGGTGTCACGGTCCAGGCGATTGAGCGGCTGCATGTCGGTCGCGGCAAAGCCGTCGCCCATCGCCAGCAGCAGGTCGCTGGCGTAGTCGGTAAGTGTGCGCTCGCCGGTGCCGTCACCGTGGACGATCATGCCGGCGGGCTTGTCGATGGCCATGAGCCAGGCGTCGCAGTAAAGGACTTGAGGTTCTTCGTTCACGTGTAAGCCTTTCGGTTAGCTAATTCCCACAAACATGCAGCCCGAGGTGGCGCCGCGCAGGCGGGCGGCGGGCTTGCGACCGGCCTGCGCTGCTTCGACGGCACGACGGACGCGAGCGGCGGCACGGCCAATCTCATCGGCCTCGAGCAGGGTTCCGTCGACCATGAGACGACGCACGCCGGCATCGAGCAGCTGAGGAACATGCGGCGTGAGGTCGATGGGGTAAGCATCGTACAGGCGAGAGCGGCCGTGAATGTCGGTACGCACCGGCATGACCTTTCCGTCGATATTCTTGAGCGAGAGCTTGCGGGCACGCAGACGGCAGTTGGCGCAATCGTGGATGCAGCCGTTGGCAACCTGCAGAATGCAATGCTCGCTTGTCATGACGCGCGGGCGGCCAAAGACGGTGATGCCCAGAGCCGCGGGCGCGGCGGCGCCGAGCGAGACAATCTCGTCGAGCGTGATTTCGGGCGAGAGCCAAAACGCACCGGCTCCGCGCTCGGCAAGCGCCTCCATGCAGGGTGCGTTGTGAACCGGCAGGCAAGAGCGAATCTCGGCCGTGGCGCCAACCTGGGCGGCCAGGGCAAGCTCAGAGATGTTGCCAATAGCGACCGTGGCACCGGCAACAACCCAGGGATCGACGCGCTCGTGGTCGACGGCGCGGCAGACCTCGTCGAGTACGGGCACGATACCCTGCTCAAATGCATCGGCGGGGGAGAGCTCGGCCGCATCGAGCGCGTCGGTGGTCATGTAGATGCGCGTTGCGCCCTCCGCGCGAGCGGCCTCGGCGGCCTCGAGCGAGGTGACGGTGGCGCAGATCTGCGGCTCATCGCGGTAGTGCTCGGGCATGGGGCGCGTACATTTGTCGAGCACCGGAATCTCGAGCGTTTTCGCGCGCTCCTCGTACGGCGCCAGAATGGCCTCTTCCAGCGCCTTGCAAGCGGCGGCGCGCACCTTGTGCACGGCGGAGAAGCCCATGCCGCAACCCTCGTCGAGGGTCACCTCAAAGCTCGCAGCTTCAAAGGGAGAGGAGCCCATACGCCCGACGTGCTCCACCAGATCGGATGCCTCGACGGCGCGGGTCTTGGCGGCCTCGACGGTGAAGCCCGTGGCCGTGGCCGTAAGCGAAGGGTCGTCGCAGCAGGTGAGCGTCACGGTAAACGGCTCGCCCAGACGCGCCACAACGGACACGTCTACAGCTCGGCGGCGCAGCACATCGCGCTTGAGCGCGGCGCCGGCGGCGTCAATGGCGCGCTGGCTTCGAATCACGCGCACGCGGCAGCCCTCGGGCATGCTACGGGGCACGCGACACTCGATAACATCGCCGGCAGCGGCATCATCGGCGGCGATGGTGGTCAGGAACTGGTCGAACTCATCGTCATGGCGAAGCTCCAGCAGGTCGCCCTTGCCAACGGGCTCAAACAACTCAATGCGGGCGATGGCGGCGCGGCGACGGCGGTCGTCAGGCTTGAGCCCTCGCACGTCGCGGTTGGCCAGGCGGCTGCCCAGCACCGTGCCCACAATCTGGCCGCGGTTGTTGGAACGCTCGTAGCTCATCATCTCGTCGCCCGAGGTGCCGTCCTGATAGGCGTGCGTAAAGTCGCGGTTAAAGCAGCGCTTGAGCTGACGTTGGCGGGCGGCATCCTCATCCTTAGAGGTCGAAACATCGGCAAGCATGTCATCAATCTGATGACGGTACACGTCGACGATGGAATACACGTAATCGGGGGCCTTCATGCGGCCCTCGAGCTTGAGCGATGCGGCGCCGGCGTCATACAGACGGCGAACAAGCTGCGACGTGTTGGTGTCGCGCGGGCACAGCGCGCGCTCGCGACCGGCAGGGGAGAGCGAGCGGCCGTTCTCGTCAATTAGCTCGTAGGGTAGGCGGCAGGGCTGGGCGCACATGCCGCGGTTGGCCGAGCGGCCAGCCATGGCAAAGCTCGACAGCAGGCACAGACCCGAGTAGCAAAAGCAGATGGCACCGTGGCTAAAGACCTCAAGGTCCACATCGGGCGCGGCGTCGTGGATGGCGGCGATCTCGTCGATGGAGAGCTCGCGCGAGAGAGTCACGCGGTCGGCGCCCTGCTCGCGGCACCAAAGCGTTCCGCGGTCATCATGGATGTTCGCCTGGGTCGAGATGTGCGTCTCGATGCCGGGCATGGTGCGCTTGACCTCAAAGAACAGGCCCCAGTCCTGGATGATGAAGGCATCGGCGCCCAGCGTGGAGCAGCGGTGGATGAGTTGCAGCGCATCGCCCATCTCGGACTGCTTGATGACGATGTTGACCGTGACGTAGACGCGCGACCCGGCTAGATGCGCGGCGCGGCAGGCCTGCTCAAAGGCCTCGTCGGTAAAGTTGGTGGCCTTGCGGCGGGCGTTGAAGCTGCCCATGCCGCAATAGATGGCGTCTGCCCCCGCGGCGAGTGCGGCGGCAAAGGGCTCGGGCCCTCCGGCGGGCGCTAAAAGCTCGGGTCTGCGGTTGGTGGTTCGACTGGCGGTTGCGGTCATATCCTGCCTTTCAAAATGCTCAGATATTCAAAAGTATAGTGGCGCCGTTGCGGCAGGCGATGCCCGTGCTCCAAGCGGGATAAAGTCTTCAGCAGCTTGGACTGGCTGACCCCGTGGAGAACCGTTCAGCGGTTCGGGGAGACCGTTGGGCGATAAAATATTCTCGCAAGCTGATAATATTCTTGCATCAAACAGAAACCTTGAGTACCATCCCAATCAAGCGCGGTGTTCAGACCGAACTGTGCCTCCCGGTGTGAACGCCGCGCTCACGCTTTCTCAACTGATCGTAAGGAGATAAACATGAGCAAGACCGTCGTGTCTTCCGATAACGCACCCGCAGCCATCGGCCCGTATTCCCCTGGTATCCAGACCGGCAACATGGTGTTCCTGTCCGGCCAGCTGGGCATCGACCCTGCAACCGGCAAGATGCCCGAGGGCGTCGAGGCCCAGGCCAAGCAGTCCCTCGCCAACGTCGAGGCCCTGCTGACCGCTGCCGGCGCCACCTTTGCCGATGTCGTCAAGACCACGGTCTACCTGGCCGACATCGCCGACTTCGCCGCCGTGAACGAGATCTACGCCTCCAAGTTCGAGGCTCCGTTCCCCGCGCGCAGCGCTTTCCAGGTTGCCGCCCTTCCGGCTGGCGGTCTGGTTGAGATTGAGGTCGTCGCCGCTCTCTAAGGCGTTGGCAACAACTAAACATGACATGCAAAAAGACCCTGCAGCGCGTGCGAGCTGCAGGGTCTTTTGTCAAGTGACGGGTCGCTTGTGGAGCCGCGCTCCATTTTGCTCGTTAGCCCTCCTTGCGAACTTTTTGCAGGTAGCGGTAGACGCTGGGCTCCGAGATGCCCAGCGCGGTGGCGGCGCAGGCCACGGCACCCTTGAGCATGAACACACCGTTGCCGTTGAGGTGGCGAATGACGTCCACGCGGTCGCTCTGACCAAGTGACGCTACGTCCAGCCCGCGCGCGCTCAGCAACTCGGCAATGCTGCGGTCGATGAGCTCCTGTGTGGACTCCGAAAGGCTTTCGACCTCGATAGGGGCGGGCTCCGTGCGCGTCGGCGCTGCGTCGAAGCACGCCATGAGCTGCTGCGCCATGGCGTTGATGGAACGCACGGTCGAAAGGTCGGTGTTGACGCAGAGCATACCGACGATCTCGTCATTCTCGCGGATAAAGTACGTCGCTGACTCCAACGTCTTGCCGCCGGCACCGCGCCCCTCGTAGCCCGTAATAAACGGCAGGTCGCGATACTTGGGGTCGTGCATGATCTTGAGCGCCAGATCGGTGGCGGGGCCGCCGACCTGGCGGCCGCTCACGATGCCGTTGCGAATATCGACGATGG
The DNA here is from genome assembly GCF_015546965.1 of Collinsella aerofaciens. Taxonomy (GTDB): domain Bacteria; phylum Actinomycetota; class Coriobacteriia; order Coriobacteriales; family Coriobacteriaceae; genus Collinsella; species Collinsella aerofaciens_X. The sequence goes on along the minus strand of NZ_JADMUF010000001.1, from coordinate 97,511 downwards.
CGTGGTCGGGATCCGAGAAATCGTGCAGCACGATTTCACTGTTTTTGCCGAGTATCTGCTCCAGAAAATCGACCATCGGCAAAAAGCGGCGTACGGTCTCGTTCACGGGCAACTCCTTTGAGTGAAATCGGAAATGTTCATAACAATTTTTTCTCATGGTAACACGCTGCCCATCATCTCGTATATCCGCAGGTACATTACGTAATGCAGACGAACGGTAGGAATTTAGCGGTAAACGGTTGACCAAAAGAAAAGTTAGATGTTATTTTGACCAGACACTTTCCTGACCTGCGGAAATGCGTTATTTCAGCTGAAGAATAGTCTGATAACAAAAAATTATTATTGAGAATGAGAATCATCTTTAATACGATATGCAATGAAGGCACAACCTCAACCCCGCACTGCGTCACAATAGAGCGTTAGATGCGAAAACAACTACTTCGAGGATTGGTGGTCAAATGACCCAGGAGACGGTTACGAACGGCACTGAAGCCCTGTTCACTCGCGAAGGCATGCCTCCCGTTAAGGAAATGATCCCGTGTGCCCTTCAGCACGTACTGGCATCGTTTGCCGGCATCATTACCCCGGCGGTCATCATGGCCGGCGTCTACGGCTTTAATAGCCAGCAGAGCACCGACATCATCCAGGTCGCGCTCATTCTTTCGGCAATCGATACGGCCCTTCAGGCCTTCGCTCCCTTCCGTCGCATCGGCGGCGGTCTGCCCATCGTCATGGGCGTTTCGTTCGCGTTCCTGCCGGCCCTGCAGGCCATGGGTGCCTCGGGCTTTAGCTTTGGTGCGCTGCTGGGCGGCGAGATCGTCGGCGGCGCCGTCGCGGTCCTCTTTGGTCTGGCTTACAGCAAGATCAAGTGGCTGTTCCCGCCCGTCGTGACCGGTACGGTCATCTTCTCCATTGGCGTCTCTCTTTATCCCACGGCCGTTAAGTACATGGCCGGTGGCATGGGCACGCCTCTGTGGGGCACCCCGCAGGCGTGGTGCGTCGCTCTCATCACCTTCGCCGTGGTCTTTGCGCTCGCCAACTTTGGCAAGGGCACGCTCAAGCTGGGATCCGTGTTCTTTGGCATGATCGTTGGCATGATCGTCTCCATCCCCTTTGGCATGATCGACTTCTCCAGCGTCGCCACCGCTCAGGTCTTCGCCCTTCCCAAGCTCATGCCCTACGCGCTCGAATTTGATCCCGAGGTCTGCATTACCCTCGCCGTCGTGTTCCCCATGGTTGCCATCCAGGTTATCGGTGACGTCTCCGCCGCCTGCCTGGGCTCCATCGACCGTATGCCCACCGAGCGTGAGCTCTCCGGCGCTATCGTGTCCCAGGGCCTCACTTCTATGGTCGGCGGCCTGCTGGGCGGTCTTCCCACCAGCGCCCTTGGCCAGAACGTGGGCATCATCTGCTCCAACAAGGTCGTCAACAAGTGGGTCTTTGTGATCATCGCGGCCGTCTTTGCCATCGCCGGCCTGTTCCCGCAGCTCTCTGCCGTTCTTTCCGCTATCCCGCAGCCCGTCATCGGCGGCGCGACCGTCGGCGTCTTTGGCACCATCACCATGAACGGCGTGCGCATGTTCACCCGCGAGGGCCTCACGCAGCGCACTACCACTATCGTCGGCACCTCCGTCGTCTTTGGCCTGGGTATCTGGATGGCCAGCGGTTGCCTTGCCGGCGAGGGTATGCCCGCCTGGGTGTCCACCGTCATCGGCTCCAATGCCGTAACCCCCACCGCCATCATGGCCATTGTCCTTAACCTGATCCTTCCGCAGACGCCGGTCGTGGCTCAGCACATCGATGCTGCCAAGGACGCTGCCGTGGATCTGGTCTTGCCCGAGAGCAAGAAGTAACCAATTCGGTGCTATTCGTCGGCGGACGCATCGCCTCGTCCGCCGACGCCATGCGGCGCCAAGCCGCACTTCAAAGGGTTTGTCCCTTTGGTGAAGCGTTGACGGGAGAGGGCCCGTTTCCGGTGTAGGCCGGCGCTTCGCACTCCGCCATGTCAGAGGTGTCAAACCCCGCCTCTGATGTTGAAGGGAGCATCCATGCTTCTGGTCGCTAACGGTTCCGTCTTTACCCGCAACGCTCAGACCCCGTTCATTCCAAACGGTGCGGTCGCCATTGACGGAGATACGATCGTCGAAGTGGGCCCCGAGTGCGAGCTCAAGGCCAAGTACCCGGATGCCGAGTACGTCGACGCCCAGGGCAACCTCATCATGCCCGGACTTATCAACTGCCACACCCACATCTACTCGGGTCTGGCCCGCGGCCTTGCCATTAAGGGCTGCAACCCCACCAACTTCCTGGAGAATCTTGAGCAGCAGTGGTGGAAGATTGACGACAACCTGACGCTCGACGGCACCAAGGCAAGCGCCTATGCCACGATTCTGGATTCCATCCGCGATGGCGTTACCACGATCTTCGATCACCATGCGAGCTTCTGCGAGATCCCGGGAAGCCTCTTCACCATTAAGGACGCAGCTCAGGAGCTGGGCATGCGTTCGTGCCTGTGCTACGAGGTCTCCGATCGCCGCGGCCAGGAAAAATGCGACCAGGCCATTGCCGAGAACGCCGAGTTTGCCCAGTGGGCCGCTAAAGAGCGTCGCGATAACGACAACCACATGATCGCCGCCATGTTTGGCGGACATGCCACCTTTACGCTGTCGGACGAGACCATGGACAAGATGGCCGAGGCCAACAATGGTCTGACCGGCTTCCACATCCACGTGTGCGAGGGCATGAACGACGTGTGGGATTCCCGCCTCAACCGCGGCGGCATCAGCCCCGTCGAGCGCCTGCTGCAGCACAACCTGCTGGGTCCCGACACCATGCTGGGCCACTGCATCCACGTGACGCCTGCCGAGATGGATATCGTCAAGGAGTCCGGCACCTGGCTCGTCAACAACCCCGAATCCAATATGGGCAACGCCGTGGGCTGCGCCCCCGTGCTCGAATTCTTCCGCCGCGGCATTCCTGTGTGCATGGGTACCGACGCCTACACCCACGATATGCTCGAGAGCCTTAAGGTCTTCCTGATCATTCAGCGCCACAACGCCGCCATGCCCAACGTGGGCTGGTGCGAGGCTATGACCATGCTGTTCGAGAACAACGCCAAGATGGCGAGCAAGTACTTCGATCGCAAGCTCGGTGTGCTCGAGGCCGGCGCTGCCGCCGACGTCATCGTCATGGACTACAAGCCCTTTACGCCGCTGAGCGAGGAGAATATCGACGGCCACATGCTCTTTGGCATGATGGGCAAAAACTGCCGCACCACCATCATCAACGGCCGCGTCCTGTACAAGGATCGCGAGTTCGTTGGGATTGATGAGGACAAGATCAACGCGTGGACCATGGCTGAGTCCAAGAAGCTCTGGAGCACGCTCAACGATCGCGCCTACTAATTACAAGTAGATTCACGCGCGTCGGATGTTTCGCCGCATCCGACGCGCGTATAGGCGGCCTCCGCGGGGTCGCCGGCGCTGTGCTAGCGCTACACCGTATTTGCGCCCGCCGCGCGGTCTCGCCGGGCGTTACAGAGAGGAGCTCATTATGAGCGACATCATGAGGCCGATCCCGTTTTCGCAGCTGATGAACTGGATCATCGAGGAGCACAAGACCCAGGACGCCATCTTTGGCGTGCGTAAGATGGTCACGACCAACCAGGAGGGCGCGCTCCCCATTTTTGACGAGCGCATCGAGACTCCGTTTGGCCCGGCCGCCGGCCCCAACACGCAGCTGGCCCAGAACATCGTGGCATCCTACGTGGCCGGTTCTCGCTTCTTTGAGCTCAAGACCGTTCAGGTTATGGACGGCGAGGAGCTCTCCAAGTGTGTGAACAAGCCCTGCATCGTGGCGCAGGACGAGTGCTACAACTGCGAGTGGTCGACCGAGCTCGAGGTTCCGCAGGCCTTTGCCGAGTATGTGAAGGCATGGTTCGCCTGCCACCTGATCGCTCGCGAGTACGGCCTGGGCAGCCCGGACGGCTTTGTCTTCAACATGTCCGTGGGTTATGACCTGGAGGGCATCAAGAGCCCCAAGGTCGACGCCTACATCGAGGGCATGAAGGACGCCAGCGGCTCTGACGTCTGGAACGAGTGCCGTGCCTGGGCGTTCGCCAACCTGGACAAGTTTGAGCATGTCGACGCTGCGTTTGTCGAGTCCATCCCGGCACGCGTCTCCAACTCCATCACCGAGTCAACCCTGCACGGCTGCCCGCCCGCCGAGATCGAGCGCATCGCGACCTACCTCATCACCGAGAAGGGCCTCAACACCTACATTAAGTGCAACCCCACGCTGCTGGGCTATGAGTTTGCACGTCAGCGCCTCAACGAGCTGGGCTTTGACTACATCGTCTTCGATGACACGCACTTCCGCGAGGACCTGCAGTGGGTCGACGCCGTGCCCATGTTCGAGCGCCTGATTGCCCTGTGCGCCGAGCGCGGTCTTGAGTTTGGTGTCAAGCTCACCAACACGTTCCCCGTCGACGTGACGAGGAACGAGCTGCCCTCCACCGAGATGTACATGTCCGGCCGTTCGCTGTTCTCGCTGACCATTGAGGCTGCCCGCCGCATTACCGAGCAGTTCGATGGCAAGTTGCGCATCAGCTACTCCGGCGGCGCTACGGTCTACAACATCCGCGCCCTGTATGACGCCGGCATTTGGCCCGTCACCCTGGCGACCGACGTGCTCAAGCCCGGTGGCTACGAGCGCTTTAGCCAGATGGCCGGCGAGTTTACCGACCTGGATGGCAAGCCGTTCGCGGGCATTTCGCTCGAGGCGGTGACCGCGATCCAGACCGATTCGCTCACCAATCCGCTCTACAAGAAGCCGCTGCGCCCGCTACCCGACCGCAAGGTCGCCGGCAAGAGCCCGCTTTCCGACTGCTTTACCACGCCGTGCCGCACGAGCTGCCCCATTCAGCAGGATATTCCCGCCTACCTGGCGGCTGTGGACGAGGGCCGCTACGAGGACGCGCTCAACATCATCATCGAGCGCAACGCCCTGCCGTTCATTACCGGCACCATCTGCCCGCATCCCTGTGGTCGTGCCTGCGAGCGCGCCTTCTACGAGCCCGAGGGCGCCCAGATTCGCGCCAGCAAGCTCAAGGCCGCCCACGAGGCCATGGCAGCCGTGCTGCCCAAGCTGCGCGCCCAGGCTATTGCCAACGACGGCGAGCGCAACGTTGCCGTTATCGGCGGCGGTCCGGCCGGCCTGGCGACGGCGTTCTTCCTGACGCGTGCCGGCGTGCCCGTCACCATCTTCGAGGCCCGCGATTCGCTCGGCGGCGTGGTCCGTCACGTGATTCCCGAGTTTCGCATTGCGAGCGACGATATCTCTCACGATGCCGAGCTCTGCCTGGCCTTTGGTGCCAAGGTGCAGCTTAACGCCCGCGTGGAGTCCATCGACGAGCTCAAGGCTCAGGGCTTTACCGACGTGGTCGTGGCCACTGGTGCCTGGATGCCCGGCTCTGCGGGCCTGGGCGAGGGTGCCGAGCTCGATGTGCTGGAGTTCCTCGAGACCGCCAAGAAGGGCGAGAAGCTCGAGCTGGGCGAGGACGTCGTGGTCATCGGCGCCGGCAACACCGCCATGGATGCTGCCCGCGTGGCCAAGCGCCTGGCTGGTGTGAAGAACGTGCGCCTGGTGTATCGCCGCACCAAGAAGCAGATGCCCGCCGACGAGGAAGAGCTTGATCTTGCTCTTGCCGACGGCGTTGAGTTCTGCGAGCTGCTGGCGCCCAAGGCACTCAACGGCGCCGTGCTGACCTGCGACGTTATGGAGCTTGGCGAGCCGGATGCAAGCGGCCGTCGCAGCCCCGTCGCCACGGGCGAGACCGTCGAGCTTCCCGCCACCACGGTGATCTGCGCCGTGGGCGAGGGCATTGATGCCAGCCTGTACGATGCTGCGGGCGTCGAGCACGACCGTCGCGGCCGCCTTGCCGCCACCTCCACCGGCGTCGAGGGCGTCTGGGCTGCGGGCGACTGCCGCCGCGGTCCGGCCACCGTGGTCGAGGCTATCGCCGACGCCGCCGAGGTTGCCCGTGCCATCGCCGGCGTTGACTTTAACAAGTACGCCGACCAGAATGCTCAGGCCGGTCGCGAGGACACCTGCTACGAGCGCAAGGGGTCGCTGTGCCGCGACAAGCGCAACTGCACCAAGACTCGCTGCCTGGGCTGCGGCTCGGTGTGCGAGGTCTGCTGCGACGTGTGTCCCAACCGCGCCAACGTGGCAATTAAGGTGCCGGGTCTGGCTAAGCATCAGGTCGTCCACGTCGATGGCATGTGCAACGAGTGCGGCAACTGCGCCGTGTTCTGCCCCTACCAGGAGGGTCGTCCCTACAAGGACAAGCTCACCCTGTTCTGGAGCGAGCAGGACATGGAGAACTCCGAGAACGAGGGCTTCCTGGCCGTGGACGAGGACCACTTTAAGGTCCGCGTCGCCGGCACGGTCCGCACCATCTCGGTCGATGCCGTCAACACCGGTCTGCCTGAGGCCGTCCGCCTGACCATCAGGGCTGTGCGCGACAACTATTCGTACCTTCTTAAGAAATAGGCGAGTCTCTTATGGCCAAATCCATTCAACATAACGTGGCCTACGTTGCCTGCGGAAGCGGTTGCGCCTCCGCAGGCGGCGACGCCCGCTGCAGCGAAGGCTGCATTGGCTGTGGCGCCTGCGTCACGACCTGCCCTCATGGTGCCATTGCGCTGGTCGACGGCGTCGCCCGCGTGGACCGCTCCAAGTGCACGGGCTGTGGCCTGTGCGGTATGGCGTGCCCACAGCGCGTGATTGCCTTTGTTCCCGGCTATCAGAACATTCTGGTGCGCTGTAACAACACCGATAAGGGCGCCATTGCCCGCAAGATCTGCGACACGAGCTGCATCGGTTGCGGCATGTGCGCCAAAAGGTGCCCCGCCGGCGCTATCCGCATCGAGGACAACTGCGCCCATATCGATGGCGCGGATTGCTTGTCGTGCGGCATGTGCGCCGTCGTCTGCCCGCATGGCGCCATCCACGACCGCACCGGCATCGCCGCCGGCGTGTAGAAGGGAATCGCCATGGCACAGGAATTCACTTTTACCGTTAACGGCGTGGAGCGCACGACGACGCAGAACAAGCCGCTGCTGCGTTACCTGCGCGACGACCTGCATATTCATTCTGCCAAGGACGGCTGCTCCGAGGGCGCGTGCGGTACCTGCACCATTCACGTGGATGGTGCGGCCGTCAAGGCCTGCGTACTGACCACCGCTCTTGCCGCCGGTCGCAACATCGTGACCGTCGAGGGCCTGCCCGAGGACGTGCGCGAGGCCTTTGTGTACGCCTTTGGCGCCGTGGGCGCCGTGCAGTGCGGTTTTTGCATCCCCGGCATGGTCATGGCGGGCGCGGCGCTCATCGCCGAGGACCCCGAGCCCACCGAGGAGCAGATCAAGTACGCCATCCGCGGTAACGTCTGCCGCTGCACCGGCTACAAAAAGATTATCGAGGGCATCTCGCTGGCCGCTGCGGTGCTCCGCGGCGAAAAGCAGATCGACGAGGACTTGGAACGCGGCGATGACTACGGCGTGGGTAAGCGCGCCTTCCGTATCGACGTGCGCAAGAAGGTGCTCGGCGAGGGCAAGTACCCCGACGACATCGACGAGATCGACCAGCCGGGCCTGACCTATGCCAGCGCCGTGCGCTCCAAGTATCCGCGCGCCCGTGTGCTCTCCATCGATACCTCCAAGGCCGAGGCCCTGCCCGGTGTGGTGGGCATCCTGCGCGCCGAGGACGTGCCGGTCAACCAGGTCGGCCACCTTATCCAGGACTGGGACGTCATGATCGCCCAGGGCGATATCACCCGCTGCGTGGGTGACGCCATTGTGCTAGTTGTCGCCGAGGACGAGGCGACGCTCGAGAAGGCCAAGAAGCTCGTAAAGATCGATTACGAGCCGCTGGAGCCCGTGCGCAACATCGCCGAGGCCAAGGCCGCCGACGCCCCGCGCCTGCACGACAGCTTCTTTGCTTTTGGCAACACGGTGGAGCTCAAGGACAACGTGTGCCAGAGCCGTCACGTGACGCGCGGCGACGCCGCCAAGGCGCTGGCGGAGAGCGCGTTCACCGTGACGCAGCGCTTTACCACGCCCTTTACCGAGCATGCCTTCTTGGAGCCCGAGTGCGCCGTCGCCTTCCCGTACAAGAACGGCGTCAAGGTGCAGTCGACCGACCAGGGCGCCTACGACACGCGCAAAGAGTGTGCCCACATGTTTGGCTGGGATAGCGAGCCCGAGCGTGTGGTCGTCGAGACCATGCTCGTGGGTGGCGGCTTTGGCGGCAAGGAGGACGTGTCCATCCAGCACCTGGCCGCGCTCGCCGCGTATAAGTTCCAGCGTCCTGTGAAGTGCAAGCTCACGCGTGCCGAGTCGCTTGCGTTCCATCCCAAGCGCCATGCCATGGACGGCACCTTTACGCTGGGTTGCGACGCCGAGGGCAACTTTACCGGCCTGGATTGCGAGATCAACTTTGATACCGGCGCCTACGCTTCGCTGTGCGGCCCGGTGCTCGAGCGCGCCTGCACGCATGCCGTCGGCCCCTACAAGTACCAGAACACCGACATTCGCGGCTTTGGCTACTACACCAATAATCCGCCCGCCGGCGCGTACCGCGGCTTTGGCGTTTGCCAGTCCGAGTTTGCACTCGAGAGCTTGATCGACCTGCTTGCCGAGAAGGTCGGCCTGGATCCGTGGGAGATCCGTTACCGAAACGCCATCGAGCCGGGAGAGGTTTTGCCCAACGGCCAGATCGCCGACTGCTCCACGGCGCTGAAGGAGACGCTGCTCGAGGTCAAGGATGCCTACTACGCGCATCCCGGGCATGCCGGTATCGCCTGCGCCATGAAGAACGCCGGCGTGGGCGTGGGCCTGCCCGATGCCGGCCGCTGCAAGATTCGCGTCGAGAACGGCGTGGCCGTGGTCTATGCCGCCACGTCCGACATCGGCCAGGGCTGCAACACGGTCTTTTTGCAGGACGTTGCCGAGGCCTGCGGTCTGCCGCTGAGTTGCATTGCCAACGGCGAGTGCTCCACCGAGAACGCTCCCGACTCCGGTACCACGTCTGGCTCGCGTCAGACGGTCGTGACCGGCGAGGCCGTGCGCGGTGCCGCCTTCCTGCTGCGCGATGCTATGGTTGGCATCGAGGCTGGCAAGCCTGCGCCCGATGCTCCCGTGAGCGCGCATGGCGACGGCGTCAAGATCGAGTACGACGACGGTCGCGCCTATCAGCTGCACACACAGGAACTCGTCGCCGGCCAGGGTATGCATCCTCAAGATCCCGCTGCCGCCATCAAGGCGCTCGAGGGCTGCGAGTTTGGCTACGTGTACCTGGAGCCGACCGACAAGCTGGGCGCCGACGTTCCCAACCCCAAGAGCCACATCTGCTACGGCTTTGCCACGCATGTGGTCATTCTGGATGATGACGGTCGCGTGAGCGAGGTCTATGCTGCGCACGATTCCGGCAAGGTGGTCAACCCCATCTCCATCCAGGGTCAGATCGAAGGCGGCGTGCTCATGGGGATGGGCTATGCGCTTACCGAGGACTGGCCGCTCAAGGACTGCGTACCCCAGGCAAGGTACGGTACGCTCGGGCTGTTCCGTGCGCCCGAGATTCCGGATATCCACGCCATCTACGTGGAGAAGGACGAGCTGCTGCCCGTGGCATACGGCGGCAAGGGCATCGGCGAGATCGCAACGATCCCCACGGCGCCCGCCGTGCAGAACGCCTGCCGTGCATTCGACGGCAAGCTGCGCCCGGATCTGCCCATGGTGGATACGCCATACAGCCGCGCCCGCAACCGCGGGTAGGGTAGAGCGCGGACGGTCTTTGTTGACGGGCCGCACGCGCTCAACTTCAACTGCATACGCTGTGCCTTTGGCCCCGGCTTCCGTGCGAGCCGGGGCCTTTTGTTTGCCGAGCGAGGGCTGCCGATCGGAAAGCGCATCCCACAATTCGACTTTAGAACGGGACGCGCTTTCCCAACGGGGCCCCAAGCGGAAACTGCATCCCGGAATCTGGCTCCAAAACGGGATGCACTTTCCGAACTGCTTCTGCAGCGGCTGTTTTGGCTCCGGGACCGCGTCAATCGCATATCTTTATGGCGCCTTTATCCTACACATGTTGTATAACTATCAAATGTGGAATATAACAAAGAACAAAACATAGGCTGAGCGTTATGGAGGATTGAGGTTGAAAGAGAAGCTATTTCGATGGGTCGTGAAGCACCGCAAACCCATCATCGCGTTCTATGCGGTGGCAGCACTGGTATGCCTGTTCCTGCGCCAGTTTGTAGGCGTTAACTACGACATTACGAGCTATCTGCCCGACGAAGCGGCGTCGACCGTCGCTCTGAATACCATGGGTGATGAGTTTGAGGGCGACATTCCCAACTGTCGCGTTATGGTGCCCAATGTCTCGATCGCTCAGGCGCTCAAATACAAGGACAAAATCAAAAAGGTCGACGGCGTCGAGGAGGTCCTATGGCTTGACGACGCGGCAGATATCGATCAGCCGCTTGCCACGCAAGACAAAGACACCGTTGAGACCTATTACAAAAAGAACAACGCCCTGTTTACGGTGACGGTTAATTCCGAAAAGGAGATCGAGGCAACCGACGCTATCCGAGATATCGTGGGCGACGAGGGCGCCATTACGGGCTCGGCCATGTCTAACGCGCTCGCCACCACATCGACCGAGCAGCAGATCAGCATTATCACGGTCGCTGTCATAGCGATTATCTTCGTGATTCTGGTCATCACGACTACCAGCTGGGCCGAACCCATCCTGGTACTGCTGGGCCTGGGCGTCTCGGTGTTTATCAACTGGGGCACCAACCTCATCTTTGGCGAGATTAGCTTTGTCACCAACTCTGCGGGCTCCATTTTGCAGGTTGCCATCGCGCTGGACTTCTCGGTCTTTTTGCTGCACCGCTTTAACGAGGAGCGTGGCCGCCACGGCAGCGTTGCCGAAGACATGGTGCAGTCATGCTGCCTGTCCTCGGTCGCCGTGTTTTCGAGCGGTTGCACGGTCTGCATCGGCTTTATCGCGCTTGCCGCCATGCAGTTTAAGATCGGCCCCGACCTTGGTCTTGCCCTTGCAAAGGGTATCGCCATCAGCCTGGTATCGGTCTTTACCTTTGTTCCTTCGATGTTCGTTCAGTTCGATGGCTTTGTGCAAAAATCGCAGCACAGGCCCTTTGTCCCGCCGCTGGGTAAGTTCGCCCGTCTGGTGCTCAAGGTCTGTATCCCCGCTGCCGTCGTGATCCTCGCCGTGGTTTACCCTGCGCGTGTGGCATCGACCTCCAGCGATATCACGTACTACTACGGCACTTCGCACATTTTTGGTTCGGATACGCGGCTTGGTCAGGATATGGACAAGGTCAAGGAGGTCTTTGGCAACTCCGATACCTACGTTGTGCTCGTTCCCCGTGGAGAGGTGAGCGAGGAGCAGGCACTCTCCAATGAGCTCAAGGCGCTCCCCGAGGTCAAGTCCATCCAGAGCTATGTTGACGTTGCGAGTCCCTATATCCCCACGGGCATGGCCGAAAAGGACACGCTCGATCTGGTGGAGGGAGAGCACTACAGCCGTTTGGTGCTCACGGTTACCGCGCCCTACGAGGGTCCGAGTACATTTAAGCTGGTCAAGAAGATTCGTTGTATCGCGGACAAACATTATCCGGGTAAGGCAATGCTCGCCGGCGAGGGCGTGAGCACCACCGACCTTAAGGACACCATCACCGTCGATAAGGGCAAGGTCGACCTCATCGCCGTCGTGGCCGTGTTCGCGGTCTTGCTGCTGGCCACCAAGTCGCTGAGCCTGCCGATCATCTTGGTGCTCGTGATTGAGACCTCGATCTGGATTAACTTTGCTGCACCGCTCTACACCGGTATGCATGAGTTCTTCCTCGCCTACTTAATTGTGAGCTCCATCCAGCTGGGCGTTGCCGTCGACTACGGCATCCTGATTGCTGACCGTTATCGTGAGGACCGCGTGACCATGCATAAGCGCGAAGCGCTACTCGAGACCATGGAAGCTTGCACGATTCCTGTTTTGACCTCTGGATCGGTTCTGCTGATTAGCGGCTTCTTGATCCATGCGATCTCGAGCCACGGCGTGCTCAAGCAGATCGGCTGGTTCCTGGGCGTCGGCGTGAGCATCTCCCTGGTCGCCGTACTCTTTGCGTTGCCGGGCTTCTTGTATGTGCTCGATGGCCTCATCGGCAAGACCACACTCAAAGCTCATTTTTTGCCCAAGGATGCCCAGAATCCGGTTTCGGACACCACCGAGGCATCGGATGCGGATGGCTCCGCTCAGTAACGTTTTACAAAGCAGTTGGAAGGAATACCGCAATGCATACCCATACCACTGATACCGCTTCGACAGAGCTCGAAGCCCAACGCGATCTTGTACGTCGTCCCCGCAAGCGCATCGCCGCGCTCGCTCTTGCCGCCGGTCTGACCGTGGCCCTTGCCGTTCCCGGCGCCGTTGTGTTCGCCGACGGCGTAGGGTCGACGAGCGCTGCCTCGGCTACGAGTGAACAGTCGGCGATGGGCTCCGATAACAGCACGCCGGGTTATAAGAAAAACCAGGTCATATACGTCAAAACCGATGCCGACGGCAATCGCACAGGTGTTTACGTGGTCAATAGCTTCGAGGCCAATAAGGGCGTCAAGATCGACGATGCCGGCACCTATAACAAAGTGACCAATCTATCGACGACTCAAAAGCTAACGGACGACGGCGGGTCGGTTGCCGTTACGGGCCAGGGAACGCAGGACTTTGTCTACCAGGGCGATCTGGACAAGAACACTCAGATGCCGTGGAACGTCACCGTGGCATACCAGCTCGATGGCCGCGATATCGACGCCAAGGATTTGGCGGGCAAGAGCGGCAAGCTCACCATGAAGCTCAAGGTCGAAAAGAACGAGGGCTATACCGGTGGCGATTATGCCGATAACTACCTGGTTCAGATTACCGGTCAGCTTAAGGATGCCGAGGCACACGATATTGAGGCTGAGGGCGCCACGGTTGCTGCTAACGGCTCCAACACGCAGCTTACCTACATGGTGATTCCCGGCAGCACCGGAGACTACACCATTACGACCGATGTTGAGGATTTTGAGTTTGATGGCTGGCAGATTGTCGGCGTGCCGCTGAATCTTGCCATCGACGTGGACTCGAGCAGCATGGATACGAGCCAGCTCGTGGAGCTCTCCAACGGTATCGCTACGGCCAACAGCGGTGCTGGCCAGGTTGCCGACGGTGCCAAGACGCTTGCGGCCTCGCTTGCCACGGCCAATACCGGTGCCGGTACGCTGTCCAGTGGCGCCGCTGCGCTTGCGGCGGGTACGAGTCAGCTCAACGCGCAGGTCCCCACGCTGGTCGAAGGCGTGAACAGCCTTAATGCCGGTGCCGATGGGGTTAATGCCGGCGCAGCGCAGCTTAAGGGTGGTGCGTCCGATCTTTCGGCGGGCCTTTCCAAGCTGCAGGGGAGCGCACAGCAGATCTCGGGCGGCATAAGTGGAATTGCCGCTGGGTCCGATACGTACGTCGACGCGCTGACGCTGGGCAAGCAGGCTCAGGAGGCAAACCTTGCCAAAGCGCAGGCTGCGGCTAAGACGGCCCAGGACGCTGTGACCGCTACGTCGGGCAACGCCTACAGCGCGCTGTACGGGCCGCATGGTCTTACGGTGGCGCTCAGCGGCGAGGGGCAGTACCTTGCCGGTGCACAGCAGGCGCTCGGCGGGGCAAAGCAGGCCGCGAGCGCCATGGGCAACGATGCGGCAAAGGCTAACGCCGAGAGCGCAAAGGCTGGCGCCGAGAGCGCCGCTGCATCTATTGCCGCTGCCAAGGCGGCGGTCGCCGATGCTCAGGCCGCGCTGGATAAAGCGGCCGATCTCGACTCCGCCAAGGCTGCGGCAGCCAAGCTAAGCGAGGCTACGACACAGCTGGATGCCGCCACCGCAAGTGCCGGCAGTGCCGCTACCAGCGCTGGTGCCGCCGCCACGGCGGCATCGAGCGCCGATGCGACGGGTCTTACCGCGCTTCTCGATTCCGCATCCAATGCCGTTGCGGGCGCGCAGGGTCTTAACACGCAGGCGTCGAAGGGTCTTGAGGGTGCCGAGCCCATGTTTGGCACGCTTACCGATCAGGTTACGACTTTGGCCCAGGCGGCCGGCGCCCAGGGCGGCGCTCAGGGTGCCGTCACCGCGCTCGATAGCGCCATTCAGGGCTACACCACTGTTCAGGATGGCCAACAGCTGAGCCTGGCTGGAGCCATCGCCTATATGAACAGCGCGATCAACCCGGCAAACCCCACGGCCGTGAACCCCGGTCTTGTCGCCGGTGTTGGCTTTGCAGCAACGGGCGCGAGCCAGCTGAGCGATGGCGCCACGGTCCTTGCCGCGGGCACCGATCAGCTTGCTGCGGGCGCACAGCAGCTCAACGGCGCCACGCCCGCGCTTGCCAACGGCGTTTCGCAGCTCAACAACGGTGCGGCGCAGCTCAAGACGGGTGCTGCGAGCCTTGCCAGCGGCATGAATCTCCTCTCCTCGGGTGCGGGTACGCTTGCCAGCGGCGCATCCGAGCTCGGCAACGGCATGCAGGAGCTTACCGACCGAACGAGCAATCTCGATACTCAGGTCATCGACACCGTTAAGGACAAGATCGAGGAAATGCTCAACCCCAGCTTTACGCCGACGGACTTTGTTAACGGCGAGCAGGGCGGACATATTAATCGCGTACAGTTTGTCTATATGACGGGCGCGATTAGCAAGTAGGCAGCCGCGCCCTTGTGGCGATTGGCGTCGATAGTAAGTTATGAGGGGAGGGGCCGTCGGGCATTGTCTCGGCAGCCCCTCTTTGCTGTCAGCGGCCGCTTCGCGTCTTTGCAGAAGCTGTACCGCAGGATTTGTGTTTGGAAGGAGACGCGCTTTCTGCAAGGGGTGGAGCGCGGAAAGCATGTCCCGGATTTGATGCTCGGAACGGGATGAGCTTTCCGGATCGGACCCCAAGCGGAAAGCGCGTCCCGTTTCGGGGCTTCAGAATGGGACGCACTTTCCCGATGGGGCCCTAGCGGAAACTGCGACCCGGAATTCGCGCTCAGAATGGGATGCGCTTTCCCTTTGGAGCCCTCGGCGGAAACTGCATTCCGGAATTGGCCTCCAAAGTGGGATACGCTTTCCGCCGGGCATGTCATCTGGAAGATGCATCCCAGTTTGAGCGCCTATTCTGGGATGCGCTTTCCGCTAGGCGTGACATCCGGAAGGCACATCCCGGTTTGGGCGTTCGAACTGGGACGGATTTTCCGCTGGCGCGGCTGTTGGGAAAGCAGGTCCCAGATTGGCGAGATGCAGCGCGGCGATATGCGGCTCAACAGCCCCTACAGCTCTACGTCGTTAAGCCATGTCGGCAACGTGGTTTGCCTGACGCCTGCGGTCTGCAGCTTTTTCGCGAGCACTCCTGCCGAGCGGACGTCGCTCATGGTAAAGCGGACGAGCGGATGGCCGTAAATCGATAGGTGCGCCTCGCGCTGCCGTTCGGCAACAAGCACCTCGGCCGTGGTTTGCCCTACAAGTATGGTCTGGTCGGTGTACTTGATGAGTCCGTCGAGTTCGCCCAGCGTCAGCTCTTTTGCCTGGCGCTCCCAGGCAAAGTCCGTTCGCATGGATTTGGTCGAATCGAAGGGGTCGCACAGCTCGTATTGAAGCCGGTCGGGTGCAAAGCCGGTCTCGATCATGATAGCTCGGGCTACCGATTCTCCGCCGCTCTCGGCGCGTGCGTCAGCATATTGGAGTGTAGTGAGGGCCGTAGCGACGGCGCGCCCGTTGCGAGCGCCCGCCCGTTTTTCAACCTCTTCCATCAAGCGCCCTTGCGTAAGGCCGAGCTTTGAGATCGCCGAATCGGCAATGGGCATGCCGTCGGCAAAACCGGTTTGTAGCAGGCAATCTGTCACCGTTTGAATGGGTGGTGTTATCGATATACCGCCTTGGTTTATTGCGCTGACAGGCTCAATCTGGTGTCGCTGAATCCGCGTTCCAGGACGAGCCGATGGCTTTGTCGAGCTACAGACATGCACGACGTTCAGATGTCGCCACGAAACTTCGAGGCTCAGCAGGCACGCGGCAGAGTACGAACAGAATGTCCAATCGGGATGGGCGATCGCAAGGGCACGGATAATCTCGCCGTGACGTTGCGCCGGGTTGAGCTCTTCCCAGCGCGCTTTGCGCGCGAACAGTCCCGGCATGGGCGAGACAACCGTGCTGCCGGTGCGCCGCAGCAGCGCTTTTCGGATTGCCGTGCTCGGGGGAATTAGGCACCGTCCCTCCTGCTCGGCTTGGGTCAACAGCTGGTCGATACGTTGGTCGTTGCTATGCGACATGGGCTACCGCCTCCTATTTTTGGGGTAGCAAAAACGTATCAGCCAGAACTTGCCGCTCAGCTGACCAAAAGCTGACCAAAATCTAACCATGCAGGTAGATGGCCTGTTTTGACGTCAATTTTAAAAACTGAATCGGTGGGCGGTAATCGGCACCCGTGAACGGTCGCCAGTTGTGGCGGCCTGGTAAGTTTATGGGCGTGTACTTTTGTGAAAAAGGCAGTTTTTCCTGCTGTTTTGTGACTTTGGATTGCGCGGTCGAGGACATGTGATATGGGCGGAGAGACAGCGGTCGCTGCTGTCCGGTGGCGCGGCCTTCGGAGCCGCCGTGCAAAATGGCCTGCAGTTTCCGGTTGAGGTCCTAAGTGGAAAGCACATCCCAGAATCGGCGCTCGGAATGGGACGTACTTTCCGAACTGGCCCCAGACGGAAAGCGCGTCCCGGAATCGGTGCTCGGAACGGGATGCGCTTTCCCGATGGGGGCCCCTAGCGGAAACTGCGACCCGGAATTCGCGCTCAGAATGGGATGTCGTTTCCGGTTGGAGCCTTCAGCGGAAGCTACGGCCCGGAATTTGGCTCCAGACTGGGGTGCGGTTTCCCAACAAAGCGGCGCGCGGAAACTGCGACCCTGATTCGATGCCTAGAACGGGACGCATTTTCCAGCAGAAGCCTCCCGCGGAAAGCGCATCCCGGAAGCTACTCGTCGTCCCCGTCGTTGGGGTCGCCCTTAAGGGTGTTGATGTCAATATATTCGTTGTCGTCCTCTTGTTGCTGCGTCTCCGACTCGGCCTGGGTGGGGGCGCGGAACAGCTGGACGCCTTCAAATGCGATGATGCCCAGCAGGGCCACGATCAGGGCGATAAAGACAATTTTTGCCGCCTGGGGAAACTCAGAAAATCGCGGCGAGCCTTCCTCGACGTAATAGTCGTTAAAGCGCTCGTCATCGGTGCCGTGGGAATATGCCGATGCCGATGCTGCCTTTATGCCAGCGTTACGGTATTCGGCTGCGGGCGCTGCGGCAAACGGATCGCTGTCGTAGTCGCTCGACGTGACTCCGTAGCCCTCGGTCTCAATGCGAGAGGCGCGGGGTTCTTCGTTAAAACGATCATGGTACGCTGCAACTTCTATGTGTTCGGAATCGTGCGCCTCGCTGGCTGCAAACAACGGGTTTACCGGCACATTGAGCGCGGGCATGCCTGCTGAGGTCTCGTCCAGGTCGGTCGCCGCCCAGGCATCGAGGGCGAACGGACGGCCGGCTTGGTCGTCCAGGTCTATAACGGGCGGCTCGAGCTCGGGCTCGGGCGTAGGCTCGGGAGCCGCGTACGTCGGCTGTTGCGGCGCTGCATACAAGGGCGCGCCGCTGGGCGTATGGCGTTGCGCCGCGGCTGCAAGAAACGCCGCCGTCTCGGATGGATCGCTTGTGGGGCGCGGCGCAGGGGCCGGTGTACGCGAGGTCTGCATAATGGGTCGGGTGGCAAAGTCGTCCGCTGGCACAGATGCCGGGGCAGGCGTTGCTGCCGGCGCGGGTGCCGTAGCTGGCGTGGACTTTGCGCTTGTCGGGCGCGCGCCGCCGCCCATGAGTTCCTCGGTGGTCCAGGGGCGGTCGCTCATCACGTCGTCGAGGCTCAGCGAAAACAGGCCGTCTTCGCCCTCATCGAACATGCGGTGCACATGTCCACCAATTGCCGGAATCAATCCGCGACCGGTGCATGATGCCTTGCTCAACGCCATTCTGTTCCATCCTTTCGAAATACTAATGACATCGATTATATGGAACTTCCCAAGCGGCTCGGTCTTGGATTCGCGCTTTCCAGAACTCGCGCCCAAAAGGGGAGGGGCAATCCAGGCGAGTGCCTACTTGTCGCCGGCCGCCGCCTTGGCCTCATTGAGGTAGCTATAGAAGCTGTATTTGGAGATGCCAAAGAACTCGCAGGCGCGCTCGCTCGACTTGGAAATGAGGAAGGCGCCGCGACGGTCGAGGTAGCCAATGGCACGAATGCGCTCGTCTTTGGTCATGAGCGCCGCGGGCTTGCCCACAAACTGCTCGCACTCGTGCAGCAGGTCCTCGAGCAGGTCGCCGATGTTCTTGGTAATGGGCTCGGGCTCGGTATAGCCCGTGCCGCCGGTGCCGGTAAAGGCATCGAGCGAGCGCTCAAAAGCCTTCATGAGCGTAATGTCAAAGTTGATGCCCAAAATGCCGACGGGCTTGCCCTCGTCGTTGCGGATAAAGATCGTCGACGATTTGAGCAGCTTACCGTCGGTGGTTTTAGTGAGGTACGGCTCGCGGTCGTGTACATCGGTGGCGCCCTCGTGCATGGACTCAAACACGATATGGCTGGGGCCGTCACCCAGTTTGCGCCCGCTGACGTGGCCGTTTTCGATCACTACGATGGAGTGGTCTACGTCCTCGGTCTCCAGATCGTGGACGACGACTTCGCAGTTGGGGCCAAATTGGAGCGCCAGGCCGTGTGCGAGGCGCTTGTAAAACTCAATCTGTGCGGGGGTCATGGGTACCTTCCTAAAAATTAGTTTGGGCTCACTGTGCCATAAACCACACTTGACCGCAAACAAATCCATCAACAAGGCAATTCATGACCGTTCGGCGGCGAAAAGGTACCGATTACGGCAACAAACAATTTGTTAGGTTTGCCAATCAAAAAGTGTGATAGAACAGTGCTAACAAACTTTTTGTTTGGCATCCACATAAAAGTTCAGCCGTGTGAATGGGATCGGGCTGAAACGCGTATGCGGGGGCCGGCAAGAGAGGACTTAAGGAGTTCACCGTATGGCCGATAAGATCCAGTGGGCGGGCAACACGATGCCCAAGAGCGATGACAGGCACTTGGGAATCATGAGTCTCGACCACGTGAAGAAGGCCCGTGCCTTCCACCAGTCGTTCCCTCAATATACCGTCACTCCGCTTGCCCGTCTGGACGGTCAGGCTGCGCGCCTGGGCCTGTCCAACCTGTGCGTTAAGGACGAGAGCTATCGCTTTGGCCTCAACGCCTTTAAGGTCCTGGGCGGCTCGTTTGCCATGGCCAACTATATTGCCGACGAGACCGGCAAGGACGTTGCCGACTGCACCTTCGATTACCTGACCTCCGATCAGCTTGCCAAGGACTTTGGCCAGGCTACCTTCTTTACCGCCACCGACGGCAACCATGGCCGCGGCGTGGCATGGGCTGCCAACAAGCTGGGCCAGAAGGCCGTCGTGCACATGCCCAAGGGTTCCACCAAGCCCCGCTTCGATAACATCGCCGCCGAGGGCGCCACGGTGACCATCGAAGAGGTCAACTACGACGAGTGCGTGCGCATGGCCGCCGCCGAGGCCGACGCCTGCGAGCGCGGCGTCATCGTTCAGGACACCGCCTGGGAGGGCTACGAGAAGATCCCGTCCTGGATCATGGAGGGTTACGGCACCATGGCCTCCGAGGCTGCCGAGCAGCTGCGTGAGATGGCCATCAACCGCCCGACGCACGTGTTTGTCCAGGCTGGCGTGGGCTCGCTGGCTGGCGCCGTGGTGGGCTACTTCACCAACCTGTATCCCGATAACCCGCCCACCTTCGTCGTGGTCGAGTGCGCGCCTGCCGCCTGTCTGTACAAGGGCGCTGCCGCCGGCGACGGCGATCCGCGTATCGTGGACGGTGACATGCCCTCCATCATGGCCGGCCTGTGCTGCGGCGAGCCCAACATCCTGGGCTGGGATATCCTGCGCAACCACACCACCGCCTTCGTGTCCTGCCCCGACTGGGTCACCGCTCGCGGCATGCGCACCCTGGGCGCTCCCGAGAAGGGCGACCCGCGCGTCATCTCCGGCGAGTCCGGCGCTGTGACCACCGGCCTGGTCGAGACTCTCATGCTCGATCCCGAGTACGCCGAGCTCAAGGAGCTCATCGGCCTGGATAAGACGAGCTCCGTGCTCTGCTTCTCCACGGAAGGTGACACGGACCCCGATCAGTATCGTCGAATTGTTTGGGAAGGCGAATATCCCACTTGCTAATCGTTGGGGCGGAGTAAATAGGTATCGCTCCGCCACCTCACAGGTAGATTCCTTCGTTTGAAAGGTTATGAACAATGGCTAAAGAACTCGATTTCGACGCAATCAAGGCTGCTGCTGAGTCTCATCGTGCTGATATGACTCGCTTCCTGCGCGCTATGATCTCTCACCCCTCTGAGTCCTGCGAGGAGGGTGAGGTTGTCGCTTGCATCAAGGCCGAGATGGAGAGCCTTGGCTATGACGAGGTCAAGGTCGACGGCCTGGGCAACGTCATGGGCTTTATGGGCGAGGGCGACAAGATCATCGCCATCGACTCCCACATCGACACCGTCGGCATCGGCAACATCGAGAACTGGGATGCCGATCCCTATGAGGGCTACGAGACCGACGAGATCATCTACGGCCGCGGCGGCTCCGACCAGGAGGGCGGCATGGCTTCCGCTACCTACGCTGCCAAGATGATGAAGGACATGGGCCTCATCCCCGAGGGCTACAAGATCATGGTCGTCGGCACCGTCCAGGAAGAGGACTGCGACGGCATGTGCTGGCAGTACATCTACAACAAGGACGGCATTAAGCCCGAGTTCGTCATTTCCACCGAGCCCACCGACGGCGGCATCTATCGCGGTCACCGCGGCCGCATGGAGATCCGCGTCGACGTTCACGGCACCTCCTGCCACGGCTCCGCTCCCGACCGCGGCGACAACGCCATCTACAAGATGGCCGATATCATCGCCGACGTCCGCGCCCTCAACAACAACGGCTGCGACGAGTCGACCGATATCAAGGGTCTCGTCAAGATGCTCGACCCCAAGTACAACCCCGAGCACTTCGAGGATGCCCGCTTCCTGGGCCGCGGCACCTGCACCGTCAGCCAGATCTTCTACACCAGCCCCAGCCGCTGCGCCGTGGCCGATTCCTGCGCCATCTCCATCGACCGTCGCATGACCGCCGGTGAGACCTGGGAGTCCTGCCTGGACGAGATCCGCAACCTGCCGGCCGCCAAGAAGTACGGCGACGACGTGAAGGTCTCCATGTACATGTACGACCGTCCGTCCTGGACCGGCGAGGTCTACGAGACCGAGGCTTACTTCCCCACGTGGATCAACAAGGAGACCGCTCCGCACGTCAAGGCCCTCGTCGACGCTCACAAGGCCATGTTCGGTGACGAGCGCATCGGCTGCGAGCCCAGCATGGACAAGCGCACCGGTCGTCCGCTGTGCGACAAGTGGACCTTCTCCACGAACTGCGTCTCCATCCAGGGCCGCTACGGCATTCCCTGCGTGGGCTTTGGCCCGGGTGCCGAGTCTCAGGCTCACGCTCCCAACGAGGTCACCTACAAGGACGACCTGGTCACCGCTGCCGCCATGTACGTGGCTGCCCTGAACCTCTACGATCCGAGCCAGGCCGATGGCGACGCCACCGTGTTCCGCGCCGGTCTGACCAACAACAAGATCGATTAGTCCCATTCCTCGATTTTGTTGAGCCGGGGGCCGCTCGTGTCCCCGGCACCCCCTGTTGACTTGGGGCCCGCGGTCGTTATCTCCCATGCTTCCTCAACGGTGGCGGGTCCTCGTCATGGTGCTCTGCATGTTCTGGCCACACGCGCATGCCGGAGCACATCTACTCATTGCGATCGTTTCATCTTTAGAAAGGACATTTCCATGGACGCCAAGTTTACCGAGCTCGTCGAGCAGCTGAACGGCCTCGATTTTAAGGGTATGTACGGCAGCGACTTCCTGCACACTTGGGACAAGACCACCGATGAGCTCAAGGCTCTCTACATCGTCGCCGACGCCCTGCGCGAGCTGCGCGAGAACAACGTCTCGTCCAAGATCTTCGACTCGGGTCTGGCCGTCTCCCTGTTCCGCGACAACTCCACCCGTACGCGCTTCTCCTTCTCTAAGGCCGCCAACCTGCTCGGCCTTGAGCTGCAGGACCTGGACGAGAAGAAGTCCCAGATCGCTCACGGCGAGACCGTCCGCGAGACCGCTACCATGATCTCCTTCATGGCCGACGTCATCGGCATCCGCGACGACATGTACATCGGCAAGGGCGACGCCTACATGGCCGAGGTCTCCGAGTCTGTCCAGCAGGCCTACGAGGACGGCGTTCTGGATCACCGTCCCACGCTCATCTCCCTGCAGTCCGATTCCGACCACCCCACGCAGTCCTCTGCCGACATGCTCTACCTCATCAACGAGTTTGGCGGCCTCGAGAACCTCAAGGGCAAGAAGGTTGCCGTCACCTGGGCCTATTCGCCCTCTTACGGCAAGCCGCTGTCCTGCCCGCAGTCGCTGATCAGCCTGCTGCCCCGCTTTGGCATGGACGTCACCCTGGCCCACCCCGAGGGCTACGACCTCATGCCCGAGGTCGTCGAGCGCGCCAAGGGCTATGCCGCCGAGTCCGGCACCACCTTTAAGCAGGTCAACACCATGGCCGAGGCCTTCGAGGGCGCCGACATCGTGATCCCCAAGAGCTGGGCTCCGTTTGCCGCCATGGAGAAGCGTACCAACCTGTACGCCGAGGGCGACGACGCCGGCATCGCAGCGCTCGAGAAGGAGCTGCTCGCCCAGAACGCTACCCATCAGGACTGGTGCTCCACGACCGAGCTCATGGAGAAGACTGCCAACGGCCAGGACACCATCTTTATGCACCCGCTGCCCGCCGACATCTCCGGTGTCTCCTGCGAGCACGGCGAGGTTAACGCCGACGTCTTCGACATGCACCGCGTGGGCATGTACAAGGAGGCCAGCTACAAGCCGTATGCCATCGCAGCCATGATGTTCCTGCAGAAGGTTGCCGATCCCGCCGCTACCCTCAAGGCCCTCGACGAGCGCAACACCGCCCGTTGGCTCCAGGCCTAAAGCCGGGTTGAGGTAAGCCATGTAAAGGGGGCGCTCTGCCAACCGGCGGGGTGCCCCTTTTTTGCATCGCGGGCGTGCGGGATAAGCACTTTCGATGTGGATGCCCGCAGCGCGAGTTATGGGTACGATGGTTTCAGGGGAGGTATCACCATGAGACTTGGATGCGTCATTATGGCTTCGGGCGAGGGCAAGCGGTTTGGCTCTAACAAGATGCTTGCCGATATCTATGGCGAGCCGCTGATTGCCCGGACCATCGATTCGGTTCCCTGGGGCTTTGACGTCGTGGTTTCGACGCGTTGGCCCGAGGTCGTCCAGATTTGCGAGGACAAGCATTGCCCGTGCGTGCTGCACGATGGCGAGCTGCGCAGCGAAAGCGTCCGTGCGGGCCTTTCGTGGGGAGTCGAACGCAACTGGAAAGGTTGCCTCTTTTTGCCGGGCGACCAGCCGCTCGTGAGTTCGGATTCTTTTGAGGCCATGGTTCGCGCGTTTGACGAGCGTGGCCGCAAACATCCGGTGCGCTTGGCGTGCAACGGTGAGCCTTCGAGCCCGGTGCTCTTTCCGGTGGAACTGTTCGATGCACTTATGTGTCTTGAGGGCAAGGACGGCGGGGGCTCGATTCTCAAAGGTCGCGTCGACGTTGCGCTGGTCGAAGCACGCGCCTATGAGCTGTGGGATGTCGATACCGCAGAGGGACAGCGACGCATAACGGAGCATATCGCGGCCTGCTCGTATTTTGATCGCGTGGCCAACTGTATTAACCAATAAGGAGCAACATGATCATCATCAAAAACGGCGCGCTTGTGACACCCCAGGGGCTTTGTCGCGCCGATCTTGCCATGGATGGCGACAAGATTGTGCGGATTGCCGCGGCAATCGAGCCGGGCGAGGGCGATACCGTCCAGGACGCTACCGACTGTTGGGTGTTCCCCGGCTTTATCGACGGCCACACGCACATGCAGTGCTGGACCGGCATGGATTGGACAGCCGATAGCTTTGAGACCGGCACGCGCGCGGCTGCCTGCGGCGGCACGACGACCATCGTGGACTACGCGACGGCCGATCGCGGCGTGACCATGCCCGATGCCTTGGCCGAGTGGCATCGCCGCGCCGACGGAACCTGCACGGCCAACTACGCCTTTCATATGGCACTCGCCGAGTGGAACGAGCGCAACTGCGCCGACCTTTCGGCCATGCGCAAGGCGGGCGTGTCGTCGTTTAAGACCTACTTCGCCTACGACCATCTGCGCTTGGACGATGCCGAGACGCTCGAGGTGCTGGAGGAGCTCAAGCGTATTGGCGGCATACTGTGCGTGCATTGCGAGAACGGTACGCTGGTGAATGAGCTGCAGAAGCGCATGTACGAGCAGGGGATTCATGGGCCCGAGGGGCATGCGCTCAGCCGCCCGGACGTGTGTGAGGCCGAAGCCGTGAGCCGCCTGCTGTATCTGGCGCACCTGGCCGGCGACGCACCGGTCAACGTGGTGCACCTTTCGACCAAGCTGGGGCTCGAGGCCATCCGTGCCGCCAAGGCGCGCGGGCAGAAGAATATCTATGTCGAGACCTGCCCTCAGTATCTGATGCTCGACGATACGTGCTATTTGGAGCAGGGCGAGGACGGCTTTGCGGGTGCCAAGTATGTGATGAGCCCGCCGCTGCGCCATGCCGGCGACCGTGCGGCACTGCGCGAGGCGCTTGTGGCAGGCGAGATCGATACGATTGCGACCGACCACTGCAGCTTTAACCTACACGGGCAAAAGGACCGCGGACGCGACGACTTCCGCGCGATTCCCAACGGCGGGCCCGGTGTGGAGCATCGCCCCGTCGCGATCGCTACGAGCTTTGAGGGACAGCTGGGCCCCGAGGATCTGTGCCGCTTGATGAGCGAGAACCCGGCGCGCGTCTTTGGCATGTATCCGCGCAAGGGATGTCTTGCCGAGGGCTCCGATGCCGATGTGTGCGTGTGGGATCCCAAGGCGCGCTGGACCATTAGCGCTGCGACGCAGCATCAGGCTGTGGACCACACGCCGCTCGAGGGCTTTGAGGCACATGGCCGCGCCAAGGCCGTCTTCGTCAACGGCGTGCTGGCAGCGCGCGACGGCGAGCCCACTGGAGCCCAGCCCGGCCGCTACGTGCCCCGCTAACAGGAAGGATGCCGGGGTAGCTAATTTGGGACGGGGCTCTTTTAGCTACCCTGGGGGCTAGACCAGCGGGTCTACTTGAGACTGGTGGCGATGATGGGGCGGCTGAGGGCTACCTGGAAGCGATCTGCCATCGTTGAGTCGGCAAGCGTGTCGACTTGGTTGAGCATGACGCGTGCGGTGCTGAGTCCCAGCGCCTGCATCTCGGAATTGAGCACCTGGGCGACGCGCTCGGGCGTGGCGATGTCGGTGAGCTCGCAGCCGCAACGCTCGCAAAAGAGCTCGGGGCGGTGGACGGCTTCGTTGATGGGCTTGCCCAGCCCCGAGGCGCCCACGACCCAGATAACGTTGGCCGTGCCTGCGGGAACGACCGGCTCCCACGGGGCGTGGGCCTTGAGCGGGAGCCGCTTGCTGCCGTCCGCCTCGGCCAGGACGTAGTCAAAGCGCTGCGCCAGCTGGTCGAGCGGCTCGGCAGGGGAGGAGAGCTTGCCCGTCTCCGGGTCCAAAACACCCGCCTGGCAGATGCTTCCCCGCACAAGCCCCGCGCAGGCCTCGCAGGTGCAGCCTGGGGCGTGTGAGGCACCCGGCTTCCAGGGCGCGGCGTCCAGGCGACGGCTCGACCCGTCCCACGGCACGCCGGCGACGGGGAACATGCGCGTGGTGGTGCAGAGGAGCACGCGGCCGCCAGCGCGCATAAGCTCAAGGCCGAGCGTCTTGAGCAAGGTCGACTTGCCGCCGCTGCCGATAATCGCGGTAATGCCCGGCTCAATCCTGAGCGCCGAGGCAAGATTGCCGCTAACCGTTTCCATCTGTTCACCGCCGTATAATACTGTGATAATAAATAATCATCAGAGTAGCGGTCGAACCGCTTTTGCTCTGCTCAAACCGTAGCACAGGGAGGTGCCTCGGGAATGCTCGTTTATGTTCGCGGCGCCGGCGATATCGCCACGGGCGTCGCCGCTCGCTTGGTGCGCGCCGGCGTGTCGGTCGTCATGGCCGATATCGCGGTCCCCACGTGCATCCGTCGCACAATCAGTTTTTGCGAGGCCATTCGCTTGGGCGAGGTCGAGGTCGAGGGCATTCGCGCCCGCTTGGCGCAGGCGCCGGCTGAGGCGCTCGAGATTATCCAAACGGGGGATGTTGCCGTTGTGGTGGACCCCCAGGCCAAGATGCTCGACGAACTGAAGCCCGCGGCTGTGGTCGACGCGATTCTGGCCAAGCGTAACTTGGGCACCACGCGCGACATGGCGCCTGCCGTTATCGCCGTGGGGCCGGGCTTTACCGCGCCGGTTGACTGCGACGCCGTGGTCGAAACCATGCGCGGGCATTTCCTGGGCCGTGTCATTACCCAAGGCTCGCCGCAGCCCAACACGGGCGTGCCGGGTGTCATCGCTGGCTATGGCAGGGAGCGCGTTATCCACAGCCCCGCCGCCGGCGTGTTTCGATCCGACCGCGCAATCGGCGACATCGTGAGCGCCGGAGACGTGATTGGCTACGCGGACGATACGCCCATGTGCACGCAGATCGATGGCTGCCTGCGCGGGCTTTTGGCGAATGGCGTGCAGGTGACTGAGGGCTTTAAATGCGCCGATGTCGATCCGCGCGGCGATGCCAGCTATATCAACTACATTTCGGACAAGGCGACGTCGGTCGGCGGCGGTGTGCTCGAGGCACTCGCCATGCTCACCGGTGTATTCCATGGATAGGAAATTGCAATGGAAAAGCTCGATGTGGTGAATGCTGCGCTTGGCGCTCTGAAGGCTGGTAAGACGTGCGAGCTCGTGGTCGTGGCCGGCACGGCAGGGTCATCGCCGCGCGGCGTGGGCGCCTGGATGGCCGTCTTTGCCGACGGCAGCCAAGCGGGCACCATCGGCGGCGGCAAGATCGAGCTCTTTGCGCTGAACGAGGCGCGCGAGCTGCTGGCCGCAGGGCAATCGCGTCTGGTCCGCTACACCATGGGCGGCGAGAACTCCGATACCGGCATGATCTGCGGCGGAGCCATCTGCCTGTGCTATCTGCACCTGGACGCGACCAAGGTACCGCTGCTCCAGTCGGTTGCCGACGTCTTGGTCTATCGGCGCATCGGCGACTTCGTCATCGACTTTGAGCCGTTTACCTCGAGCGCGTTCGAGGGCGATGTGGCCGAGTACCATGGCGAGGAATCGCGCCGCACCATTGCGGGCTGCCCCGGGCTTTCGCTGGTGGAGGAGGGGAGTAAGGTCACCTACACCAACGCCACCTCCGAGATTCCCGCAGTGCACATCGAGACGCTCTGCCCCGAGGGCCTGACCTACATCTTTGGCTGCGGACACGTGGGCGCCGCGACGGCGCGCGTGCTCACCGCGGCGGGCTTTGCCGTCGTGGCGTGCGACGACCGCCCCGGCACGCTGACCCCCGATTGGGTGCCCGGTGTCTACGACCGTCGTCTGGTCGACTACAAGAGCCTGAGCAAGCAGTGCCCCATCGGCCCGCGCGACCTGGTGGTCGTCGCCACGGCGGGTCACAAGTCCGATATCGACGTGGTGATTCAGGCCATGCGTGCCAAACCCGCCTATCTGGGCTGCTTGGGCTCGCGTCGCAAGACGGCCTTTGTGCGGGCTCGCTTGGAGCAGGAAGGCTTTACGCAGGACCAGATCGACGGGCTGCACCTGCCGATCGGCGTTTCCATCGAGGCCGAGGACCCCGAGGAGATTGCCATCTCCATCGCCGCCGAGATGATTCACCTGCGCCGCACCAAACTCGTCCCCCGCAAGCGCTAGTCGCATCCCCATCAATAAGTTGCGGTGAAATACGGATTGTTTAGGCCTGTTATGTCGCCAACAGTCCCTATTTCACCGCAACTGCTTGTTGGGACCCATTTGTGCGGGGGAGTTGTGGAGTTGTGCAGGCAGACGAGGTTTTTCTGGAAATACGCTCCCGATGCGCGTATAGTACCGATTGTTTTGTCGGCTCCTGCTGCGTCGAGTCCAAACCGCGAAATGCCATGAGCGGCGCGGATGCAGCCAGGAGGCACGAGGACAACCCATCGTGGCCACGCCCCGTGCTTAAAACCCCAAGAAGGAGTGAACAATGGCAGAAGAGAAGTATGTGCCGCGCCTGAAGACCAAGTACAACAACGAGGTCAAGCAGCAGCTTCAGGACAAGTTCCAGTACGAGAACGTCATGATGATCCCCAAGTTTGAGAAGATCGTCGTGAACATGGGTGTCGGCGAGGCCGCTACCGATTCCAAGGCCATCGACGGTGCCGTGCGCGACCTGCGCGCCATCACCGGCCAGCAGCCGATGATCACCCGTGCCCGCAAGTCCATCGCTACCTTCCGCCTGCGCGCCGGTATGCCGATCGGCTGCAAGGTTACCCTGCGTGGCGACCGTATGTGGGAGTTCTTCGATCGTCTGACCTCCGTCGCGATCCCCCGTATCCGCGACTTCCGCGGCATCTCCGCCAAGAGCTTCGACGGCCGTGGTAACTTCTCCATGGGCGTCACCGAGCAGCTCATCTTCCCCGAGATCGACTTCGACTCCGTCGATCACCAGCGTGGTATGGACATCACTTTCGTGACCACCGCCAACACCGATGAGGAGGCCAAGGCCCTTCTGGACGCCTTCGGTTTCCCGTTCAAGAAATAGGTTCACCTGCCCTATAAGCGCCGTTCCCACAAGGGGGCGGCGCTTGGGGCGAACAATACTCTATGTGAGGAGGATATAAGTGGCTAAGACATCGATGATCGTCAAGTGCAATCGCAAGCAGAAGTTCTCTACTCGTGAGTACACGCGCTGCCAGCGCTGCGGCCGTCCGCACTCTGTGTACCGCAAGTTCGGCCTGTGCCGTGTCTGCTTCCGCGAGCTTGCACTCAAGGGCGAGCTTCCCGGCGTTAAGAAGGCCAGCTGGTAAGTCACTACCAGCGTTTCAAGCATCAGTTTGGAACAGGGAAAACGCGCTAAAAAGGCTTTGCCGTTAAGGGCGGCGAAGAACCAAGAGCACGTGTTCATCAAGAACGAAGGAGAATCTGTATGAACCTTACAGACCCGATCGCAGATATGCTTACGCGCATCCGTAACGCTAACTCTGTGAACAAGGCCACGGTCTCCATGCCGAGCAGCAAGAAGCTCGTCGAGATCGCTCGTGTTCTGCACGAGGAGGGCTACATCGAGGGCTACGATGTCGAGGACACCGTTCCCCAGAAGACTCTGCACATCACGCTTAAGTATGGTCCCAAGAAGGCTAAGGTCATCAACGGCATCCGCCGCATTTCCAAGCCGGGCCTGCGTAAGTACACCGGCGTTGCCGACATGCCCCGCGTCCGCGGTGGCCTTGGTACCGCCATTATTTCCACCAGCCATGGCGTCATGACCGACCGCGATGCTCGCAAGCACAACGTCGGCGGCGAGATCATCGCTTACGTCTGGTAATTCGCTCGGTAGGTAGAAGGAAAGGAGATCACCGTGTCTCGTATCGGTAATAAGCCTGTCCAGATTCCCGCCGGAGTCGAAGTGGCAGTCAACGGCAACAACGTTGTCGTCAAGGGCCCCAAGGGCCAGCTCGAGCTCGATGTCTTTGAGAAGCTCGCTATCAACGTCGAGGACAACGTCCTCACCGTTTCCCGTCCCGACGACGAGCGTGAGACCCGTGCCCGCCACGGCCTCACCCGTGCCCTCATCCACAACATGGTTGTTGGCGTTTCCGAGGGCTTCGAGAAGAAGCTCGAGCTCGCCGGCGTTGGTTACCGCGTGCAGCAGAAGGGCAAGAACCTCGAGTTCTCCCTGGGCTTCTCGCACCCCGTGATCGTCGAGGCTCCCGAGGGCATCACCTTCGAGGTTCCCGACAACACCCACGTGAACGTCAAGGGTATCAACAAGCAGCAGGTCGGTCAGATCGCCGCTGAGATCCGCGGCCATCGTCCTCCCGAGCCTTACAAGGGCAAGGGTATCCACTACGTTGGCGAGCACATCCGCCGCAAGCTGGGTAAGGCCGCCAAGTAGTCGTAACCGACTCACTCGCATAAGACCAGCACCCCGTCAGGTGCTGGCAAGATCAACCTTTTTAGGAGTTTACGTATGAACAAGCATAAGGCGAAGCTGGAAGGCCTCAAGCGTCGTCAGCGTCGTGTTCGCGGCAAGGTCTCGGGTACCTCCGAGCGTCCGCGTCTTCGCGTGACCCGTACTAACGCCAACATCTATGCCCAGATCATCGACGACAGCAAGGGCTCCAGCCTGACGCTCGTCTCTGCCTCGACCCTCGAGGCCGAGTTCAAGGGCACCCACACCTCGAACAAGGAGGCTGCGGAGAAGGTCGGTCAGCTCGTTGGCAAGCGCGCCATCGAGGCCGGCATCACCAAGGTCGCCTTCGATCGCGGTGGCCGTATCTACCATGGCCGCGTCAAGGCCCTCGCCGACGGTGCTCGTGCCGCCGGTCTCGAGTTCTAGGAGGTATGTAGCACATGGCTCGTAATCAGAAGCAGCAGCGCGAGGCCTCCGAGTTCGAGGAGCGCGTCGTTTACATCAACCGCGTGTCGAAGACCGTCAAGGGTGGTCGTCGCATGAGCCTCGTCGCTCTCGTCGTCGTTGGCGACGGCAAGGGCAACGTCGGCGTTGGCATGGGCAAGTCCGCTGAGGTGCCCATGGCCATCTCCAAGGCGTCTCTCGATGCCAAGAAGAACATGTTCCACGTGCCGGTGACCGATCAGGGCACCATTCCGCACGAGGTTCTCGGTCACTTTGGTGCCGGCCGCATCATCATCAAGCCCGCTGTCGAGGGTACCGGCGTTATCGCCGGCGGCGCTGTGCGTCCCCTCTTCGAGCTTGCTGGCATCAAGAACGTCCTGTCCAAGTCCCTCGGTACCGACAACGGCCTCAACATCATCAAGGCTGCCGTCGAGGGCCTCAAGGAGCTCTCCAGCCCTGAGGACGTCGCGGCTCGCCGTGGCCTGACGGTCTCCGAGATGTTCGTCGGTAAGGAGAACTAAGCATGGCTGACACCATCAAGATCAAGCAGGTCCGCAGCACCAACGGTTGCAAGCAGGACCAGGTCCGTACTGTCCGTGCCCTCGGTCTCCACAGGATCCGCGAGGTTCGCGAGATTGCTGACAACGAGTCCGTCCGCGGCATGATCTTCAAGGTCAAGCACCTTGTCGAGATTGTAGAGGAGTAGCAAATGCAGCTTCACGATCTTACTCCCGCGCCCGGTTCCACCAAGAACCGCAAGCGCGTCGGCCGTGGCAATTCTTCGGGTCACGGCACCACTTCTGGCCGCGGTCAGAAGGGCCAGGGTTCCCGCTCTGGCGGCACCAAGGGTGCCGGCTTCGAGGGTGGCCAGACTCCGCTGGCTATGCGCCTGCCCAAGCTTCCGGGCTTCCGCAACCCCCGTCGTATCGAGTACACCGCTGTTAACGTTGAGCGTCTCGAGCGCAAGTTCGAGGACGGCGCTGTGATTGACGGTGCCGCTCTTAAGGCCGCTCGCATCACCAAGAGCGAGTTCGAGCCCGTCAAGGTGCTCGGCAATGGTGAGCTCACCAAGAAGTTCACGGTCAAGGTCGACAAGGTCAGCGCTTCTGCGCAGGCCAAGATCGAGGCCGCCGGCGGAAAGGTCGAGCTGCCGTGCTAAATGGTCTTAAGAATGCTTTCCGCATCAAAGAATTGCGCGAAAAGATTCTTTTTACCATAGCTATGCTCGTCGTGTACCGCATTGGTGCGCACGTTCCTGTGCCCGGCATTCCCTTCCAGGGGATGCTGGGCCTTTTCTCGACCGATAACAATTCGGTCGCCGCAGGTGCTATGGCCCTCCTGAATCTTTTCTCTGGCGGCGCGTTGAGCTATGTGTCGGTGTTTTCGCTGGGCATCATGCCTTACATCACCAGCTCGATCATCCTCCAGATGCTCCAGGCCGTCGTGCCTTCCCTGCATGAGCTTGCCCGCGAGGGCGAGGTCGGTCAGACCAAGATTACGCAGTATTCGCGTTACCTCACCCTGGCTCTGGCAATCCTCAACTCCGTGGGTTACCTCTTCCTCTTTAAGAGCTTCGGCATCAGCTTTAATGGCGCCGGTGCTCCCGAGATCATCTTCGACCTCATGATCGTCGGCACGCTCACCGCGGGCGCTATGCTGATCATGTGGATTGGTGAGCTCATCACCCAGCGCGGTATCGGCAATGGCATGTCGCTGATCATCTTTGCGAACATCATGGCCGGTCTGCCGCAGGCTATCTTCTCCAGCACCGAGGGCAATGCCGGTGGCATCATCACCATGGTGATCATCTGCGCCATCATCCTGCTGGTTATCCCGCTGATTGTTTTCCTTGAGCGCGGCCAGCGCCGCATCCCGGTCTCCTACGCTAAGCGCGTCGTAGGCCGTCGCATGATGGGTGGCCAGACCACCTACCTGCCTATCAAGGTCAACACCGCGGGTGTCGTGCCGATCATCTTCGCTTCGGCGCTGCTGTACTTCCCGGCTCAGATTGCCGTGTTCTTCCCCGGCATCGGCTGGATTCAGGCAGTTGCCTCCGCTCTTTCGACCGGTTGGCTCAACTGGGTGCTTAATGTTGTCCTCATCGTGTTCTTCGCTTACTTCTACACCTCCATGGTGTTCAACCCCGATGACACGGCCGACAACCTTAAGAAGCAGGGCGGCTTTATTCCGGGCGTGCGTCCGGGTAGGGCTACCGCGGCCTACATCAAGAACGCGCTCAACAAGATCACGCTTCCCAGCGCTGTCTTTTTGGCGCTCATCGCCATCGTGCCTTCGATCATCTTCTCCTTCACGGGTAACCATCTGATCCAGGCATTTGGCGGCACGTCCATCCTCATCATGGTCGGCGTCGTGCTCGACACGGTCGATAAGCTCGAAGGCCAGATCAAGATGTATGATTACGATGGATTCTTTAAATAGGCTAGAGGAGGATTGCTCATGAACCTCGTATTGCTCGGAGCTCCGGGTGCCGGTAAGGGCACCGTCGCACAGGAGCTCGTCGCCGAGTTTGGCGTCGCCCACATTTCCACGGGCGACCTGCTGCGTGCTGCCGTCAAGGGTGGCACCGAGCTTGGTATTCAGGCTAAGAAGTACATGGACGCTGGCGAGCTCGTTCCCGACCAGCTCGTGATCGACCTTGTCAAGGAGCGCCTTGCCGCCGATGACGCCCAGCAGGGCTTCATCCTCGACGGTTTCCCGCGCAACACCGCCCAGGCTGTGACGCTCGATTCCGAGCTCTCCGCCATGGGTCGCGAGATCGACTGCGCCCTTCTGGTCGACGTGGCCCCCGAGGTCATCATCGATCGTCTGTCTTCGCGTCGCACCTGCCGCGCCTGCGGTTACACCGGCACCGCTGCCGATGCTACCTGCCCCAAGTGCGCAGGCGAGATGTATCAGCGCGATGACGACAAGCCCGAGACCATCAAGAACCGTCTCGACGTCTACGAGAAGTCCACGAGCCCGCTCGTCGACTACTATCGTGGCCAGGGTCTGCTTAAGTCGGTCAACGGTGACCAGGCTCGTGAGACCGTGTACGGGGATGTCAAAGAGGCTCTCGGTCTATGATCAAGATTAAGTCTGCAACGCAAATCGAGCAGATGAAGAAGGCAGGAGCGCTATCTAAGATGGCGCTCCGCCACGTTGGAGCCATGGTGCGCCCCGGCGTTTCGACTTTTGAGCTCGATCAGCTCGCGGAGCAGATTATCCGCATGCATGGCGGCACCCCGGCCTTTAAGGGCTACGGCGGGTTCCCGGGAACCATCTGCGCATCGATCAACGATGCCGTGGTTCACGGTATTCCCAACCCCGACATGATCCTGCGCGATGGCGATATCATCTCCATTGATACGGGGGCCGTTGTCGACGGTTGGGTCGGCGATAACGCTTGGACGTTTTTCGTCGGCACCCCCACGCCCGAAGCCAAGGCTTTGTGCGAGGTCACGCGCGATTGCCTTAAGGCTGCCATCGAGCAGGCTGTTCCCGGTAACCATATCGGGGACGTCGGTTATGCCGTTCAGTCCCTCGCCGAGTCTCACGGTTACGGCGTGCTTCGTGATTATGTGGGCCATGGCATTGGCCGCGTGATGCACGAGGACCCCAACGTTCCTAACTATGGAAAGAAGGGGAGGGGCGTTCGCCTCCAGGCCGGCATGGTCATTGCCATTGAGCCGATGGTTACGATGGGTTCCAACCATGTGAGCACGGGTTCCGACGGTTGGATCGTCACGACCAACGACCACCTGCCCGCCGCGCACTACGAGAACACCGTCGCCATCACCAATGACGGTCCGGTGATTCTCACCACGGATGCGCAAGGTGCTTGGTGTTCGCTCCAAGGCGGAGAAATGTAACAAGTTCCACTTAGTTGTGGAGCCATTACGAAGTTATTACGATGCGTGCATACGTGTTGTAGAATACTCAATCGCTGTCGTTTTCTAGAGAAAGATGATTGCTTGTGAAGAAGGAAGACGCAATTGAGCTCGAGGGTACGGTAAAAGAGCCGCTGCCCAACGCCATGTTTAAGGTTGAGCTCGAGAACGGTCATTCGGTTCTGTGCAACATTTCTGGCAAGATCCGAATGAATTACATCCGCATTCTCCCCGGTGACAGGGTTGTCGTGGAGCTTTCCCCGTACGACCTGACCCGCGGCCGCATCACCTATCGCTATAAATAGCGGCACGCATACACGCACTCCATTTCCGGCTGCAGGCTTAGCTCAACCTACGGTCGGATTGTGTGTGAAGACCAGCCATAGTTTTAAACGCCTGCGGCTGGGCGAGTAGATAGTAGGGAAGTAGTTTGAGCGCTACCGAAAGGAAGAACGATGAAGGTACGTCCTTCGGTCAAGAAGATGTGCGATAAGTGCAAAATCATTAGGCGCCATGGCAAGGTCCTCGTCATTTGCGAGAACCCCCGTCATAAGCAGCGTCAGGGTTAAGAGAGGAGACTACGTTGGCCCGTATTAATGGTGTCGACCTCCCGCGTGAGAAGCGCGTTGAGATCGGTCTGACCTACATTTACGGCATCGGCCGCACCACTGCGACGAAGATCTGCGTCGAGTGCAACGTTAACGTGGATACGCGCGTTAAGGACCTCACCGAGGATGAGGTTAACGCCATCCGCGATTATATCGATAAGAACCAGATCATGGTTGAGGGCGACCTCCGCCGTGAGCGCAACCAGAACGTCAAGCGCCTTATGGACATCGGCTGCAACCGCGGCCTTCGTCACCGCAAGGGCCTCCCGGTCCGCGGCCAGCGCACCCACACTAACGCTCGTACCCGCAAGGGCCCGAAGCGTCAGATCGGTGCTAAGAAGAAGAAATAAGGAGCGCTAGATAGATGGCTACTGCTAAGAAGAACGTTCGCGCTGCCCGTCTGAAGCGCGCGGACCGTAAGAACATTTCCGTGGGCCAGGCTCACATTCGTTCTACGTTCAACAACACGATCGTTTCGATTACCGATCCCCAGGGCAACGTCATTTCCTGGAAGTCGGCTGGCCAGGTGGGCTTCAAGGGCTCCCGTAAGTCCACGCCGTTCGCTGCCCAGATGGCTGCCGAGGCTGCTGCCAAGCAGGCCATGGAGCACGGTATGAAGAAGGTTTCCGTCTTCGTCAAGGGTCCCGGCTCCGGTCGTGAGACCGCCATCCGCTCCCTCCAGGCTGCTGGCCTCGAGGTCTCGAGCATCCAGGACAAGACCCCCATTCCGCACAACGGCTGCCGCCCCAAGAAGCGTCGCCGCGTGTAACTGAAAGGATCGTATCAATATGGCAATCGACAGGACTCCTGTTCTTAAGCGCTGCCGTCAGCTCGGGATCGATCCCGCTGAGCTCGGTTACAGCAGCAAGAAGGAATCTATCCGTCAGCCCAAGCGCCGTCGCAAGGAATCTGAGTACGGCATGCAGCTGCGCGAGAAGCAGAAGGTCAAGTTCATCTATGGCGTTCTGGAGAAGCAGTTCCACGGCTACTTCAACAAGGCCCGCAAGATGAACGGCGTCACCGGTGAGAACCTCATGATTATCCTTGAGTCTCGCCTCGACAACGTCGTCTTCCGTCTTGGCTTCGCCCGCACCCGCAAAGAGGCTCGTCAGTCCGTCCGTCACGGTCACTTCACCGTGAACGGCAAGCGCGTGGACATCCCGTCCTACCGCGTCAAGGCCGGCGACGTCGTCGCTGTCGGCGAGAAGTTCCGTGACCTCCTTCCCATCAAGGAGGCCCTGATTTCCTCCGAGCGCTTTGAGGTCCCTGGCTGGCTCGAGGTCGATATCGAGAAGCTGTCTGGTAACGTGCTCGCTCTGCCGACGCGTGAGCAGATCAGCGGTGATATCAACGAGCAGCTCATCGTCGAGCTCTACTCTAAGTAGTCCATCCGGGCTGCTGAGGCTGGAGGTAATACATGTCAGAATTCATTAGGCCTCAGGTTCAGGTCGAAGAGATCAACGAGACGTCTGCTCGTGTCTCCGTCGAGCCGCTCGAGCGTGGTTACGGCGATACGCTGGGTAACTCCCTTCGTCGCGTTCTTCTGTCCTCGCTCGAGGGTGCCGCCGTCGAGGCTATTCAGATCGATGGTGCGCAGCACGAGTTCATGACCATCCCTAACATGGTCGAGGATGTCACCGACATCGTCCTGAATGTCAAGGGTCTTGTCTTCAGGGCTCTCGGCACGACCGACGAGGCGACCGCCACCATCTCGGTTGACGGCCCCTGCGAGGTCACCGGTGCGGACTTCTTTATTCCGTCCGAGTTTGAGCTGGTTAACCCCGAGCAGCACATCGCTACGCTCACCGAGGGTGGCCATCTCACCATGAGCATGCGCATCGGCTATGGCCGTGGCTATGTTTCTGGCGAGGCCAACAAGCGCGACAACGATCCCATCGGTGTGATCCACGTCGACTCGCTGTACTCGCCGGTTTCCCGTTGCGCCAAGCTCGTTGAGGCTTGCCGTGTCGGTCAGCACACCGACTACGACCGCCTTGTCCTCGAGATCGAGACCAACGGCTCCATCGCCCCGCGCGACGCCGTGGTCCAGGCTGCCAATATCATCAACCAGCATATGGCCGCCTTTATGAACCTTGCCGAGACCCCCGAGGTCGAGGAGGAGGCTTCGATCTTCGCTCCCGAGGTCACCAACGACAACGCCGAGCTGGACAAGCAGATCGAGGATCTGGACCTTTCCGTCCGTTCCTACAACTGCCTTAAGCGCGCCAGCATTCACTCGGTCCGTCAGCTCGTTGAGTTCTCGGAGAACGATCTGCTCAACATCCGTAACTTCGGTGTTAAGTCGATCGAGGAAGTGAAGGACAAGCTTGAGTCCATGGGCCTGAGCCTGAAGGCTTAATGCTTCGCATATTTGAGGAGAAACTAGACCATGCGTCACAACGTTAAGAAGGGCCTGAAGCTCGGCACCGATGCGAGCCACACCAAGGCCATGAAGAAGAGCCTTGCTAAGGCCCTCTTCGAGAACGACCGCATCAAGACCACCGAGACCCGCGCTAAGGTGCTGCGTTCGGTCGTCGACCCGATCATCACTTGGGCCAAGAAGGGCGACCTGCACTCTCGTCGTCTGGCTATCGCCAAGCTCGGCGATAAGCAGCTCGTTGCCGAGATCTTCGACAAGGCTGCCCAGGGCATGTGGCAGGACCGCAACGGCGGTTACACCCGCATCATGAAGCTCGGCAACCGTAAGGGCGACAACGCTCCCATCGTTATCATGGAGCTCGTCACCGAGCCTTGCACGCCTAAGGCCAAGAAGGCTGCTCCGGCCCCCAAGAAGGCCGCTGCTCCCAAGAAGGTCGAGGCTGTCGAGGAGGCTCCTGCTGAGGAGACCGCTGAGTAGACATTCCGTCTGCATAGGCTATATTCGAGGGGTACGTTCGCGTACCCCTCTTTTTTTGTCGCGATACCGTTACTTGTTTGTTGGGAGCGCCCATGACTGC
This sequence comes from Collinsella aerofaciens, assembly GCF_015546965.1. Taxonomy (GTDB): domain Bacteria; phylum Actinomycetota; class Coriobacteriia; order Coriobacteriales; family Coriobacteriaceae; genus Collinsella; species Collinsella aerofaciens_X. Next base: position 59,213 of record NZ_JADMUF010000001.1, on the reverse strand, counting down.
GCCGTCTGATTTCAATTCGATTTCCGAGCTTGACGCCACGCTCGTTTTCCGCGTGGCCTATGATGGCTCGTCGTATAGCGGATTTGCCGAGCAGCCGGGACAGACGACGGTTGCGGGTGAACTACGTCGAGCCATCGAGACGCTGCTTCGCCGCCCGATCGATTTGACGTGCGCGGGACGTACCGATGCCGGCGTACATGCCGTGGCTCAGTACATCAGCGTGCCTGTAACGGACGCTGAGCTCGCGTGTACGCGCCGTAGGTGGCTGCGGGCTATGGATGCCCTGCTGCCCAAAGATATCGCCATCAACGAGGTCTACAAGGCTCGTAAGGGCTTTTCTGCGCGCTTTTCTGCGCGCTCTCGCACTTACACCTATCGCATTGCCGATCGCGATGCGCGGCCCGTGCTGTCACGCGGTGCTGTGTGGTGGCATCGCTATCCCCTCGACGTCGATGCGATGGCGGCCGCCTGCCCTGCGCTTTTGGGCGAGCAGGACTTTAAAAGCTTTTGCAAGGTTGCCTCGGCCGTTGGCAAGCCCACGCATCGTTGCGTGATGCGTGCCGAGTTTGGCCATGAGGTTGCGTTTGGCGAGGACATCCTGACGTTTACCATCGAGGGCAATGCGTTTCTGCATTCAATGGTCCGCACGATCGTGGGCACGCTTGTCGAGATTGGCATGCATCGCCGTGAACCCGAGTGGATGCGCGAGGTCATCGATGCTTGCGACCGTACCGCTGCGGGCCCCACGGCTCCTGCCTGTGGCCTTACGTTTATGGGCGTGGATTACGATCCCGCCGAGCTTGTCGTGCTCGACTAGGGGAGGGCTCGGCGCGTCGTGCGTCGACACCTGTCATCTGTGGGCTGCGCGTGTGCAACATCTGTTCTTGGCGTGCAATACAACCGGTGTCTCATTGCTTTTATTGCCGGGGTGTACCATGAACCACGGTTTGATTCATTGCTGTCGAGAGGACGGATAACTTGGTTCGACGTGGCTCGCTTCCGCGACTTTCGGTGATCCTTGTGGTAGAAGGTTCGCCCAGCTATGCGATGCGTGCGCTCGAGAGTATCCAGAACCAAGACCTCTACGATTTGCAGATTGTCGTTGTCTGCCGCGATGCTGCGCCCGGTGTGCGCCATTCGCTTCAAGTTGCTGCCGACAGGGACATCCATATTGATTTGATTGACGTCGAGGACGCGAAGCGCGGCGCTTGTCTTCGTGCCGGTTTTGATGCCTCGCGCGGCTCTCACATCATCGCCATGAACGCCGATGAGTGGTTTGCTCCGCAGGCCCTTTCCAAGATGGTCGATATCGCGTGCGATACTGCGGCAGACATTGTGCTCCCCTCGGTGTCGCTCGATCGATACGATGCGCATCGCGAGCGTCATTCGCGCGTCTTGGATGCTGCCTCTATTGCCATAGAAGACGAGTCTTCTATGGTGACTGGGCTGCCCCAGTTGATTTTGGGCGGCCTAGTCGCTCAGACCTCTGGCGCGATGTATGGCCGTCCGCTGTTTGAGGCATGCCTGTCGCGCGGCAAGGCGTACCGTACGGTTGAGTTTATGGCTTATGCGCTCTCGCAGGCACGATTCGTGTCCGGCTGCGGCGACGCTTGTTTCCACGCGGTGGCACCTAAGCTTACAGATGCCTTTGATCCCACCATGTATGCCAGGATATCCGATGACACTCGAGCGCTCGACGAGCTTGCGGACTCACTCTCGGAAGCAGATAGCGATGGTCGGCTCAAGCTGGCAAGCCAAAAGTTCTACTTTGCCGGACTGGTCGCCTGCATCGAGAATTTGTGTCTGAGCCCGCATGGAGTGTCGTCAATCGAGCGTTCCGCCCGCATGCGTGATATGCTCGAGGCGTCTCGAACCCGTCAGATGGTCGCCGCGCTCAAGGATAACCATCGGGGACTCGGTCTGTTGTTTGGGCCGATCGCCAGCGCCAAGCCCGCGCGCTGCGTGATGTGTACGCATCTGGCAGCTTTTCTTAACCGGACGGGCGCAAAAACCGCCTAAACGGCTCATTTCGAAACAAATTTGCATAGAATTGTTTCGAAATGCGTTCTTATACACAAAAGCCTTCAAATAGCGTTAAACTATTCAATCACTGATTGATTGTCTCCGCCATCTTTTGGAGAGAGGGTTTGTATGGCTAAAAAACGCAATGGGCGCCAGGATGCCATTAGAGATATTGTGCGCAATAAGGACGTCCGCACGCAGCGCGTGCTGGTCGATGAGCTCCGCGCTATGGGCTTTGATTGCACGCAGGCGACTGTCTCTCGCGATATTGCCGATATGGGGCTGCGTAAGCTCCCTGAGGGCATCTATGTTCTGGCAGAGGACCTGCACCTGCAGCGTATGGTTTCCGAGCTCGTAACGGGCGTTCTGCGCACCGATAATCTGGTTATGATCAAGGCTCAGCCTGGTACGGCTTCCGGCATCGCCGCCGCCGTTGATGCGGCAGAGCTTCCCGATGTGCTTGGCTCGCTTGCCGGCAACGATACGATTTTGGTTATTGCCCAGACGGCCGAGGACGGCGAGCGTCTTGAGGCACTGATCAATAAGCTGAGCAATTCTCGCAAGTAGGCGTGCGGGTCGTGCGCTCGGCACTGTGCGCGCTGACATGGTGGCTTGTAAAGGGTATCGACGTTGGTCGGTACCCTTTTTTGTCTGCCGGTATAAAGACCGCCCATCAGGTCGCTTTAAACTAAAAAGGCCCCCGAGCAGTTTAATAAGCTGCTCGGGGGCCTTGTTGCTTATGGCCGGATGATTTCTAGCCGACCGTATCGTCAGGCGTGGGCGAGGGGTCGGGAGTGGGAGTGGGCGTAGGCGTGCCGCCATCGCCGCCGGTCGAACCACCAGTGGATCCGCCCGTCGAGCCACCGGTCGTACCGGTGCCGCCGGTGGTGTCGCCGCCCGTGGTCTCGGTGGTCGTGGTCGTCGTTGTCGTCGTCGTTGTGGTTTCCTCTTCGTCCTCGTTCTCGTCCTTGTCGTCGTTCTCCGTCTTCTTGGTGTTGTTGGTGCCGTAGAACTTCCAGACGCTGTTGTTCTTGTAGGTGGGCGCCGTTCCGGTCGCAAACTCCTCGCGCTCGGTACCGGTCAGAACGGTGTTCATAAACCGCTTAAAGACAGGCAAGTTGGTGCTGTCGCCCAGCAGGTCTGTGCCGTATTTTTGGATGGGAATCTCGCCCGCGGAATAGCCGGTCCACAGGGCGCACGCCAGCTGCGGGGTATAGCCGCAGAACCACAGGTTGGTGGTGTTGTCGGTGGTGCCCGTCTTGCCGGCATAGGGCTGGTTGACGCTCAGGGCGCCGGCAGCACCCGTACCGCCGCCCTTCATGACGCCGGACAGAACATCGGTGACCGCGGCGGCCTCGCCCTCGGTAAGTACCTGTGAGGGATTGTCGGTGTGCTGGTACAGCACCGAACCGGTACGAGAGTCAATCTCGGTGATGGCGATCGGCTGGCGATAGTAGCCGCCGTTGGCAAACGTCGCGTAGGCGGCGGCCATCTCGAGCGGCGAGATCGAGCCGGTGCCGAGGGTCATGACGGGAACGTCCTCGATGTTGTCCTTGGCGGGATCGATGCCGAGCTTTTTGACGAGCGAGATGATCTTGCTGTTGCCGACGGCTTCCGCCACCTGGATGTAGCCGGTATTGGAGGAGTATGCCGTTGCCTGCTTAAGCGTGATGTTGCCATAGCTATGGTTGGCGTAGTTTTGGACCTCGGTCGTGGTGCCCTTGGCCTTGAGCGGCGAGTTGCAGTTGAGGGTGACGTTGGGGTTCATGCCGTTTTGGATGGCAGTTGCCAGCGTAAAGGCCTTAAAGGTGGAGCCGACGGGACGCTTGGCCGTGGCATGGTTTACGTGGTTCTCGTCGGCGTTGTAGTCATAGCCGCCCACCATGCACTTGATGTAGCCGGTCTTGGGGTCGACGACGACCATGCCCATGTCCAGGCCGTCGAGTGAGAGCGTGTCGAGCTGCTCGCGGACGGCATTCTCTGCCACCTGCTGCATCGTGGGGTCGATGGTGGTCTTGACGGTCAGGCCGCCCTTAAAGAGCACGTCGGTCGAGAACTCCTGCTCCAGCAGCTGCTTAACATAGGCGACAAAGTAGGGCTGCGAGTATACGTCGACGCCGCTGCCCGAAATCTCGGTCACGTTGAGGGTGATGGGCTCGGCCTGTGCGGCATCGTGCTCCTCCTGCGTGATGTGGCCCAGGCGCAACATGTTGTCAAGGACCTTGTTGCGACGGGACAGCGCCAGGTCGGGGTTGACCGTGGGGTCGTACTGCGAGGGTGAGTTGGGAAGGCCGATCAACAGTGCGGCCTCGCTCAGGGTGAGGTCGGCGGCGCTCTTGGACAGATAGGTTTCGGCTGCGGCCTCGATGCCGTAGGCGCCGTGGCCGTAATAGATGGTGTTGAGGTACATCATGAGGATCTCGTCTTTGGAGTACATGTCCTCCATCTTGATGGCGATGTAGGCCTCGCGCACCTTACGCTCGATGGTCGAGTCGAACTGCTCCTCCTGCAGGATGGTGTTGCGCACCAGCTGCTGGGTGATAGTCGAGGCGCCTTCGTGCCCGCCGCCGAGGGTTGCCACCGCAGCACGCGCGATACCCCACAGGTCGATACCGCCGTGCTCGTAGAAGCGCTCGTCCTCGACGTCAACGGTGCCCTGCAGCACGTAGGGGGAGACCTCGTCCTTGGTGATGGACTTGCGGTTTTGCGTGTAGAAGCTCGCGATCTTGTTGCCGTTGCAGTCGACGATCTCGGTGGGCTCGCTCACCAGATACGCGTTGGCGTCGGTGTAGTCGGGCAGATCGGACAGCCAGCGGTTGACGTTGCCGACCATGCCGATGCCAAACGCGACGCCCGCGATAAGCAAAAAGCCCAAAAATGAGAGCAGGATTATGGGCAGAGCATGCGTCTTTGAACGGCTGCGTCCCTGTCGTTGGCGAGGACCCATATATTGACCTCCAGGTATGTCGTGCCGGACGGTGGATGTGCCGTCGAGGCAGGATGGACATAAGTTATTACACGATAAACCAAACGGGGCGCGCGAGGCCTCGTGTATGCTGGAAGACGGCATTTTTCAGAGTGAATGCATACCTTGGTAAGGAGTTTGCCGATGGCGATTCGGGCGATGGGGCCGAGCGGACAATACGAGACTGGATTGGATGCTGCCGGTGCGGCGCTGCCCGAGCTGCTGGCGCCGGCGGGCGGGCTCGACCAGATGCTTGCGGCCATCGCCGCGGGTGCCGATGCCATCTATGCGGGGTTGGGCGGCTTTAACGCCCGCGTGAGCGCGCATGGCTTTACGGATGACGAGTTTGCGCGCGGCTGCGCCGTGGCGCATGCCCATGGCGTGCGCGTGTACGTGACGCTCAACGTGTTCGTGTTTGACGATGAGCTGTCCGATGCGGTGGCGCTGGGAGCTCATGCACTGGAGTTGGGCGCCGATGCTCTGATTGTCGCCGATGCCGGGTTGGCCTGCGCGCTGCGCGCGGCGATTCCCGGGGTCGAGATTCACCTGTCCACGCAGGCGGGCGCTCATAGCGAGGGTGCCGTGCAGTTGGCTGCCAAGGAGTTGGGAGTTGAGCGCGTGACGACGGCACGCGAGCTGGCGGTCGACGAGATTGCGGCGCTATGTGCCACGGGCGTGCCCATCGAGGTATTCTGCCACGGTGCGATTTGCATCGGCTATTCGGGGGCGTGCGAGTTCTCGGCCCTGCGGCGTGGGCGCTCGGCGATGCGCGGCGACTGCACGCAGCCGTGCCGTCTGGCGTACGACCTGGTGGACGAGGCGGGGCAGAGTGTTGTCGCCGTCGAGGGAGATCGCCTGCTGTGCCCGCGCGACTATCTGGGTATTGCGCATCTGCCCGAGCTTGTGGATGCCGGCGTGGCGTCGCTCAAGATTGAGGGGCGCATGAAGAACCCCGATTACGTATTCAACGTGGTGCGGGTGTGGCGCCGGGCGCTCGATATGCTGCGCGACGGCGCGTGGGACCCCGATGCCGTGGAAGAGCTTGAACGCGAGCTGGGGAGGTCGTTTAACCGTGGGTTTACCGATGCGTACCTGCGAGGGCGTTCGGGTGCCGAGCTGATGAGCTTTGAGCGCGCAATTAACCAGGGCGTGCGCGTGGGGCGTTTGGTCGCTGTGGGCCACGAAGAGGTGACCGTTGAGCTCGACGCCGCCGTGGCGGCGGGCGACACGCTCGAGATTCGGTTCTATCCGGGTGTCGACGCGCGTCCCGATGTGCCCAAGCGCTGGCCGCAGGTGCCCTGCCCGGTGGATGCCGCAGCGGGGAAGCGCATCGTCGTGCATTGCAAGCGTAAGGTGGACGCGGGCTGCGAGGTGTACCTGATTCGCAGCGCCGGCGTGTTGGATCAGACGGCGGCGGTGTTGGAGCGCATGCGGGCCGAGGCGGATGCGATTGCGCCCGTTGCACGTGCCGTTGAGGTACTGCCCTTTGAGGACGTTGCGGTGGATGGCGGTGCGTCGACGGAGTTGGTGGGGTGCGCGGTTCCCGCTCGCATGGTTTTTGCTTGGCAGCTGATGGATGCCGACCCGCGCGGAGAACTCGATTTGTCCGACGCCGTTGTGGTGCTTGACGAGGTGTACCGCACAGGTGACGCTGACCGGACCCGCTCACTGATGCAGCGTGCCGGGCGCGTCGTCTGCCGCAACTTGGGACAGGTGGTGATCGCTCGCGAGCTGGGCGTGACGTTTGACGTGGCGGCGCCGGTGTTCTGCGCGAATCGGGCCACGCTTACCTGGCTGCGCGGACTCGGTGCGGGGCGGGTGTACTTGCCGGCCGAGTTGCTCGGTAATGATGCGGAGCGTATTGCCGAACTGGCTGCTGAACCCGGCGTCTCGGGTCCGGTCGACGCCGACCGTCCCGAGCTTATGGTGTGCGAGCACTGCCTGCTGACCGCCGAGGGCGTCTGTGCCACCGATGCGACGGGACAGGTCCGTTGCCGCGACTGCTTGCGTCGTCGGCAGGTACGCTATCTGGTCGAGCGTGACGGTACACGTCTGCCAGTTGCCATTGACGCATGCGGCAGGACGAGGATTTTCCTGTCGTAGGTGCCGCGTCGCGTCAGTTTGTTATCATATGAGAGTTTATGGACTTCCAGCACCGCCGTTTTCGGCGAGGGTGCTATAGCAAAAGGAGGATACCCAATGCTGTCTGTTGACGAGCAAATGCGTATCATCACCTCGGGCGCTGCCCAAATCGTCCCCGAGGCCGACCTTCGCAAGAAGCTTGAGAAGGGCGAGCCCCTCAACATCAAGCTCGGCGTCGATCCCACCAGCCCCGACCTGCACCTGGGCCACGCCGTGCCCCTGCGCAAGATGCGTCAGTTCCAGGACCTGGGCCACAACGTCACCCTCATCATCGGCAACGGTACCGCGTTGATTGGCGACCCTTCGGGCAAGAATTCCACCCGTCCGCAGCTTTCGCAGGAGCAGATCGAGGCCAACGCTGAGACCTACGTGAGCCAGGCCATGAAGATCCTGGATCCCGAGAAGACCACCATCGTGCACAACGGTGACTGGATCCTTTCGATGGACCTGGCCGGTCTGCTGCAGGTGTGCTCCAAGTTCACCGTCGCCCGCATTCTTGAGCGCGATGACTTTACCAAGCGCTACCAGTCTCAGACGCCGATCGCCCTGCACGAGTTCCTGTATCCCGTGATGCAGGCTTTCGACTCCGTGCAGATCAAGGCCGACGTGGAGATGGGCGGCACCGACCAGCTCTTCAACCTGCTCGCCGGCCGTGAGCTCATGGAGAAGATGGGCATGGAGCCGCAGATCGCGCTCACCATGCCGCTGCTCGAGGGCACCGACGGCGTGCGCAAGATGTCCAAGTCCTATGGCAACTACATCGGCCTGACCGACGCTCCCAAGGACATGTTCGGCAAGACCATGTCCATTCCCGATGAGATGATCGGCAAGTACTACCGCCTGGCGAGCTCGCTCACCCCGGCCGAGGTCGACAAGATCGACGCCGCTCTGGCCGACGGCTCTGCCGATCCCTATGAGCTCAAGCGCGCTCTGGGCCGTGACCTGTGCGACACCTACCACGGCGCCGGCGCCGGCGACGAGGCTCAGGCCGAGTTCGACCGCGTATTCAAGGAGGGCCAGCTCGCCGACTTCCCCGAGAAGCACGTTGAGCTGACCGTCAACGACGAGGGCCAGATTTACCTCGCTGGCCTGCTCAAGGACCTGGGTCTTTCTGCCAGCGCCGGCCAGGCCCGTCGCGATATCGATGGCGGCGGCGTCAAGATCAACGGCAAGGCCGTGGCTCCCAAGAGCTATAACATCGATCCTAGCGCCCTCAAGCTGGGCGACACCCTCTCCGTAGGCAAGCGCAAGGGCTTCAAGTTGATTTAGTTCCGCCGTTCTAACGAACGGCGGACCGGCCGACGCTGCGCGGGCCGCATTTGGACAATCTGACGTTCAACTTCAAGGGCGCGACCAGAAGGTCAGCGCCCTTTCGTTTCACGCCACCTTGTCTCAAATGCGGCCCGCTCGCTGTCGTTGCCAAAACATCGGCGCTTCCGTTGTTGGCACTTTGGGACGTTCCTTTTAATATGAGCAGGACATTGTCAAGAGGCAAAATCGGGCCTGGCCCCAACGATATGGGGTCAGGCCCTCTCCCTATATCAACCCGTCCGCGGCGACCTCGGCGTGTCTTCCCGACGCTCGTCTTTGCAGTTTAATATCCGCCCGTGGCGATCTCTCGCTGGGCAATCCGTTGCTACGGCTGAGGCTTCTTCGTCGAACCGACAGTCTGTGCACGCGTGTGGCGCCCTGGGCGCTCGCAGAAAAGGGACCTGAGGTTCGCCTCAACGGCTTCGGATCAAACCGCTTCCGGGGTGATCGGCTTATGTGCGGGGGACCGGCCCCCTACGCCTCCTCGGCCATGAGGCCGACCGCCCACACCCAGCAGGCGAGCTCGCGCGCCGTGGCCACGTTCGCCTTGTTGTTGTGGACCCCGCGCGCGAGCAGCGCCTCCCGCCTCTCGACCAGCCTCCGCACGCCCTTGGCGGCATGCCTGCGGGCGACCCGGTCCGGGGCCTGGCCCTTGGCGAGGTCCTTCGGCCGCCCCGAGCACGTCAGGTAGTGCCACGCGGCCTCGACCAGCGCCTTCCTCAGGTGTTTGTTGCCCGCCTTGGTGATCGTGCCCCTGCGGTCGCTCTCCCCGCTGGAGTGCTCGGAGGGCGTCAGGCCGACCCATGCGGCGAACGACCGGGCGTTCCTGAACCTCGAGAACTCGCCGGCCTCGAACACGAGGTCGGCGGCCGTCGCGGTGTCGACGCCCTTGAGGCAGCGCAGGGAGTCGACCCTCCTCCTCCACCTGGGCTTGCGGGCCTCGGCCTCGACGAGCCCCTCGAGCCTCGCCTTCTCCTCCGCCGCCCGCCTGACCGCGTCGACGTAGTAGGCGAGCACGTCGTTGTCGGCCCCCTCCGCGAACCTAATCGACTCGATCCAGGACCAGTGCGCCCGGGTCCAGTTGCCCTTCCTGCGGCCGGTGGGCGTCCTCTCGTCGAAGACGAGCCCGTGCCTGAGCAGGAACTTGGAGAGCCGCTGCTTCGAGCGCGAGAGGTCGTCCCTCGCGTCCTCGAGCGCCCTGGTCAGGTCGCGGGCGGCCTCGCACTCGTCGTCGGGGACCCACACCTCGACCACGTTGCCGACCGACAGCATGCGGGCGAGGAACTCGGCGTCGTTGCGGTCGCTCTTCCTGCGCCTGTCCGCGCTGGGCTTGATCATCTTCGAGACGGCGCCGACCACGCAGTCGACCCCGAGGCCGGAGAGCCTCTTCTGCAGGTCGAACCCCGTGACCCCGGATTCGTACACGCACTTGGCCTTTGGGTCCACGGACCGCACCCGCTCCGCGACTGCCCCGGCGTCGTAGCCGAAGGTCGCGCAGCGCACCTCCCCGGTCATGACGTCGAGGGAGACTGCCTTTATCGAGCGGGCGTGGACGTCGAGGCCGACGAAGGTGGTAGTATCGAGCATGGGAGCCCCTTCCATGAATGCGGCGTGGCCGCCGCGGCTGAATTAGACACTCACCATTGTCGGCCTAATCCGCGGACTTTCATGCCGGGGGCTCCCAATGTTTTATGTCCTGCTCATATCGTCTGTGCCGGCGCTTTGGGACACTCCTTGTATTGGTGCTCAGCGGCAGTCCCCATTGCGCCAAGCGGCGTGTGCCGTTAAACGGAAGGGGTGTTATCGGCGGCCTCCTTTTGGGCATACAATGGCTGTTGGCTTGCTGCGGTGAAGGCTCGTCCGCTCTGCAGTTATTTCTACAGTTAAAGGAGTATGTATGTCCGTTGAGGTCATGAGGACTGTGATCGAGGCCGCCGAGGGTCGCGTGCCCGTCGACACGCTGTTTACCAATGCGCAGATCGTCGACGTGTATGGCCAGCGTGTGGCGCCCGGTAGCGTTGCCGTCAAGGACGGTGTGATCGTCGGCGTGCTCTACGATGGTCGCGACGATGCTGCTGGCACCTACGAGGCAACTGAGGTCATCGACTGCCAAGGTCGCTATCTCGCTCCCGGTTTTATTGACGGGCATCTGCATATCGAGTCTTCGAACATCCGTCCCGCCGAGTATGCTCGCATGGCCGCGACGCGCGGTACTACCACCGCCATTGCCGACAGCCACGAGATTGCCAATGTTGCCGGTCTCGACGGCTTGCGCTTTATGATCGAGGACGGTCGCCGCGCGCCCATCTCCATTAAGTACATGATGCCCTCGTGCGTGCCGGCGCTGCCCGACGAGCAGGCCGGTGCCGTCATTACCGCCGAGGACATGCAGGCGTTCTTCGCCGAGCATCCGGATGACGTCTTTGGCCTGGGTGAGATGATGAACCTGCCGGGCGTCTTTATGGCCGACCCCGAGACCTGCGCGCGCATCGATGCTGCCAACCAGACCCCATCCAAGCAGGTTGACGGCCATGCACCGCTCGTTGCAGGAAAGGACCTCAATGCCTACGCCGCGGCGGGCATTATCGCCGATCACGAGTCGACGATTCCCGAGGAGGCGCTCGACAAGCTGTCTCGCGGCATGTATGTGATGCTGCGCGAGGGTACGTGCAGCCACGATCTGGCCAACCTGTCGCCGATGCTGCTGGGCAATCCCGCCCGCGCCCGTCGCTGCTGCTTTGCGACCGACGACCGCGCTCCTTCCGATGCCCTTTCGACCGGCATGATCGACAATGCCTGCCGCGTGGCTGTCGAGGCCGGCATTGACCCGGTCGTCGCCATCTCCATGGCGTCGCTTTCCACGGCCGAGGCCTTTGGCTTGGATCACGGCTGCCGCGACCCGCACGAGCTGCGTGGCGCCATCGCGCCGGGCAAGCGTGCCGACCTGCTGGTGCTCGACGACCTGACCTTTGCCAAGGCCCCGCACCGCGTGTATGCAGCTGGCGCTCTTGTGGCACAGGACGGCACCTTTGTGGGCGAGGTCGCGCCCGAGACTGCCGAGGTTGCAGCCCTTGCCGATGAGCTGCGCGCCTCCGTTAAACTGCCCGAGCTTTCGCTCGACGTGTTCGACTATGCCTTTAAGCCGGGCGAGGCCGTGATTGACGTGGTGCCGGGCAAGGCGATTACCGGCATGGTCCGTCCCGAGACGGCCGAGGGCCTGCGCCGCATCATGCTGATCGAGCGTCATGGCCGCGGCGTGTCGCTGCAGGCTGAGGGTGCGGACGGTGACGGCCCCGCTGGTCTGGGCCTGGTCGGCAAGCATATCGGTCGCGGCTGGGTGCGTGGCTTTACCATTACGGGCGGCGCCATCGCCTCCACGATTGGCCACGATTCGCACAACGTGTGCGTGGTGGGCGATAACGCGGCAGATATGATGGCGGCAGTCGGGGCCGTGGGTCAGGGCGGCCACGTGCTGGTGCGCAATGGCGAGGTCGTGGCGCGCATTCCGCTGGCACTTGGCGGCTTAATGAGCGAAGGTACGGCCGAGGACGTCGCAGCGCAGCACGACGACTTTATGGTCAAGGCGCGCGCGATGGGTATCGAGCCGCCGCTCGACCCCATCATGGGCATCATCTTTTTGCCCCTGCCGGTAATCCCGACGCTCCGCATCCGTCCCGAGGGCATGTTCGACGTCACCACATTCACCTACGCCGACTAGTCATCGGGGACGTTCTTAAACGACTAGTTGCCCGGGACACTCTTTGGCTGACTGCTCGTGATGCAGGCGCGCTTGCCTGGGCCACGCATGTGAGCCCCGTGCCAGCTTCCTGTAATCCTTTTGCTGTTCCAGGCTTGGACGAGCTCCTTTTGGGTACGGTGGATTTGGATATATGTCTGATTCCATCAAGCCCGAAAGGAGCTTTTTCATGATTAAACTGATTGCTTCAGATATGGACGGTACGCTGCTCGACGAGAACAGCCAGGTCCCGCCCGAGACCTACGAACTGATTTTGGCGCTACGCGAGCATGGCGTGCATTTTGCCGCGTCGTCGGGCCGCCGCTACGACCGCCTGTGCGAGTTCTTTGCGCCCGTGGTCGACAAGATGGATTTTGTCGCGGCCAACGGCGCCCAGGTCTATGCGGACGGCGTCGAGGTCGACCGTGAAGTTTACTCGCATCTTGCGATTCGCAAACTCGCGCGCACGGTCAAGATGTTCCCCAACATGCATCTGGCGCTCTTCGATCGCACCAAATCCTTCTTGCTCGATGACGAGGATAAATTCGTCCGCGAGATCGATAAGGACCTGCCCAATGCCGAGCGCATTTGGGGCTTGCCCGACCCACATGTGAACATCATCAAGGCCTCAATTATCTGCGATGACGGCAACGTGATGGACAATGCCTACGTGCTACAGCGCGAGCTTGGCGGCCTGTTCTCCTTCGCGCCTTCGGGCAACGCGTGGATCGACGCCATGCAGCCGGGTGTGTCCAAGGCTTCTGGTATCGACCAGCTCATGGAGCATTATGGCGTTGAGCGCGAAGAGGTCATGGCGTTTGGCGACTCGATGAACGACTACGAAATCATTCGCTTTGTGGGCACGGGCTGCGCCATGCAAAACGCGCGTCCGGCGCTCAAGGCGGTCGCCGACCGCATCATCGGCTGCAACCGCGATCACGCCGTTCAACAGGAATTGCGCCGCGTGCTGGACAGCCTTTCCTAGTCCGGCACCTGGGGACAGTCCTTGCGATTTTGGCGAAGACTGTCCACAGCGACTAGTCGTTTAAGAACGTCCCCGATGACTATCGCCAAGGAGTGTCCCAGGGTGCCGGCAGAATAGGAACGTCCCTAACTGCCGGGTGTGGCTAGGCGAGGACGGTCATGATGGTGCGGGCGACGCCGTCGTGGTCATTGTCGTACTCGGTCACGGCGTCGGCGGCCTCGCGGTCCTCGGGCTCGGCGTTGAGCATGGCCATACCGTGACCCGCTGCCTGCAGCATGGGGATATCGTTGATGTTGTCGCCGAACGCCCAGGCGTCGGCGAGACGCTCGCCCAGGTGCTCGCATAGCCACGTGAGGGCCGTTCCCTTGGTGGCGCCTTCGCCCATAACCTCGATATTCATGGCGTACGAACGCGTGACCTCAATGCCTCCGAGCGTTTCGAGCTCCGCCGCGATGGCGTCGCGATCGGCCGGGTCGTGCCAGTACATGGCGATGCGTTCGAGCATCTCGACTTCGTCGATCTTGCTGTCGATATCCATGTCGATCGGCGTTCGCGTGCGCTTGAGCGAAGCCGCGATGTGGGGGTCGCCGCCGCAGAATTCGTCCAGGCGCGTGTAGAGCGAGCGGGGGAGGAAGCACTGCCCGTCCGCGAAGATATCGAAGGTGACGTCATGGCCGGCGGCAATGCTGTGGACGCGGTGGGCGATGGCGCGGTCGAGCGGTCGGCTCAAAATGCGCGTGGCACGTGAGGCATCGGTGGGCGTACCGTCGTCGAGCTGCCAGACGCTGGCACCGTTGGCACAGACCGCGTAGTGTACGGCGGGGTGGGCGAGGATGGGCTCAAAGACGCCCGACAGCGGGCGCCCCGTGCAGGGCACAAACTCAACACCGCGGCGCGCAAGCTCGTCGAGCATCGCCCAGGTGGCGTCGCTCATCTGCTTATCACTCGTCAGCAGCGTTCCATCCATATCGGAAAACACAATCATTCGCTGCGATCCTTTCTACTGGCATAAAAAGCGTGGCCGAGGGCGGTGATGCCCTGGCCACGCTCGGGTTCTATAACGGTCCGCGTCCTAGCGATCGGCGAGCGGCTTGTACTCAAGCGGCTCGATAACCGGACGGTAGGCGGGCCGGATGATGCGGTGCGCGCAGAAGAGCTCTTCCATGCGGTGCGCCGACCAGCCTGCCATGCGGGCGACGGCGAACAGCGGCGTAAAGAGCGTCTCGGGCACGCCGAGCATCTTGTAGATAAAGCCCGTGTACAGGTCGATGTTGGCGCAGATGGGCTTGGTCATGCCGTGGTCGCGCATGACCTGGGGTGCCAGGTGCTCGATGCGCTCGATGAGTGCGAACTCTTCGCCCAAGTCCTTCTTGGCTGCCAGTGAGCGCGCGTAACGGCGGCAGACCTCGGCGCGCGGGTCGCTGAGCGTATAGACGGCGTGGCCCATGCCGTAGATGAGGCCGGCGCCGTCGAAGGCCTGCTCGTCGAGGATCTTGCCCAGGTAGGCCGCGACCTCGTCCTCGTCCTCCCAGTTGGAAACATGCGCGCGGATGTCCTCGTGCATAGACACGACCTTGGCATTGGCACCGCCGTGGCGCGGGCCCTTGAGCGAGCCGATAGCCGCGGCGTAGGCGGAATACGGGTCGGTGACCGAAGACGACAGCACGCGGCAAGCGAAGGTGGAGTTGTTGCCGCCGCCGTGCTCGGCATGCAGCATGAGCATCACGTCGAGCAGCATCGCCTCATCGCGGGTGAACGCCATGCCGCCGCGCAGGACCTGCAGAATGGTCTCGGCGGTGGAGAGGCCGGGCGTGGGGTGCGGCACGTGAACCTCGGAGCCGCGAAGCTTGGCGATCGAGGCCATGTGGGCGAAGGCGGCGATGCGCGGGAGACGTGCGAGCATGGAAATGGCGACGTCGATTTCGTGCTCGGGCGTGATCACGTCTGGTTCGGCATCGAAGGCGTAGAGCAGCAGCACGGCGCGCTGGAGCACGTTCATGATGCTCGACGACACCGTGGTCATAGGGAACTCTTTGACGTATTCGTCGCTCAGATGTCTAAAGGCGCCCAGGCGCTCGCAAAAGCCGTCGAGCTCTTCCTTGTTGGGCAGCGAACCCGTGATAAGCAGATAGGCGACTTCCTCGTAGCCGTAGCGATTCTCGGCCTGGGCATTGTTGACCAGATCCTCGATGCTGTAGCCGCGAAGCGTGAGCTTGCCCTGATCGGGCACGACCTTTCCGTCGACCTTGTTGTAGCCGTGCACATCCGAGATGCGAGTGAGGCCCGCGACCACGCCCGAGCCGTCGGCATTGCGCAGGCCGCGCTTGACATTGTGCTCAACAAATAGGCCCTCGTCATAAGGGTCAGTCGGCAGGCCATAGTAGAGATTTTCGCTTTCGGTCGAAATCTGGCGGCTCGCTTCGTAATCCAAGACCAGGCGGCTCAGGTGGTCGTCGAAGCGGTAATAGATTTTCTTGGCGTCGTAGGCCATGCGCGCTCCTCTCCGGGCCGCATCGGGGTGACTTGCATGGGCATGCGCGCGTCAGGCTATCCCCAGCGGCTTGCTCGCTACAGGCGGTACATAAAGTTGAAGACGTCCTCGCGCTGGATGGACACGTTGACGCCCGAAAGCTCGCCGGCCTCGGCCAGCGCCTTCTGCAGCTCGGCGAAGTCGAGCTTGGACTCGGCGGTATCGGCCAGCATGGTCATGGTGAAGATGTCCTCGATAATGGACTGCGTGATGTCGCGGATGTCGACGTTGGCCTCGCCTAGGACACGGGTGACGCCGGCGACGATGCCGGGGCGGTTCTTGCCAAGGACGGTGATGACGATACGGGAGGACGAGATCTCGGCCATGGGAAACCCTTTCGCGTGGTTGCGGCGCGCAGGGGCGCTCCGCTACGGTACAGTGTTCATCATTGTACCTGTCTGGCGCCAAAAGGGGTGTGCTTACTGCGGCGTTACACGTCTGCAACATGGGAGAAGGGGCAACAGGGTGCGTGTCCGCTGCGGTTGGTCACGCCGCGTTGCACAAAGACCGTGAACCTTTTGTGGGACGCGCGGCGCCGTGGTACCATAGCCAAGTTTGTTGTCTTGGTCGGAAACCAAGACGCCTTATGCGCTGATCGGTAACCAGCGCCTGACCAATAAGGAGTCCTACCATGAAGCAGGGTATCCATCCCCAGTATGTCGAGTGCACGGTGACGTGCTCCTGCGGCAACACCTTCAAGACGCACGCTACCGTGTCCGAGATGAAGGTCGAGCTTTGCAACGAGTGCCACCCGTTCTACACCGGCCAGCAGAAGTTCGTCGACACCGGTGGACGCGTCCAGCGCTTCGCCGACAAGTTCGGTGGCGCCGCTGCCGCCCAGCTCAAGAAGGCCGAGGAGGCCAAGGCTGCCAAGGCCGCCAAGGCTGCTGAGGCCGAGGCTGCTCGCAAGGCCGCCGCTGAGGCTAAGGCTGCCGAGAAGGCTAAGCGTGCTGCTAAGTTTGCCGAGGAGGCTGCCAAGCAGGCCGCCGAGGCTCCCGCAGAGGCTCCCGTCGAGGAGGCCGCTGCCGAGGCCGAGACCACCGAGGCTGCTGAGTAAATAGCTCGCCGCGGATTCACTCGCATTCATGGCATAAGGGCCGCGCATCCATTTGGGTGCGCGGCCCTTTTCTTTTTAATGGTGCAAGCTAACCTGACCCCGCGGCACCAAGTTGGTGCGAAGGGGTCAGGTTGGTTTGCACCAAATGGCAGAGAGGCGGCGTTTGGCTAGATAAAACCTGCCAAAATTAACCTGTTCCACTGTGGCAGGTTGGTCGTAGTTATTACGTGGCGGTCGAGGTCGACCGTATAGGCCGCGCCTTGTTTGGCTAAAGTACAATCATCTGTGTTTAACTCGCCCGCAGCTGCACGGCGTGGGCGATGGCCAAAAAGGAAAACCACATGGGATTCATGTCAAAGCTGCTGTCCTTTGGATCCGATAAGGACCTTAAGCGCTACTACAAGATCGTCGACCAGATCAACGGTCTTGAGCCCCAGTTTGAGAAGATGACCGAGGAGGAGCTCCGCGGCCAGACCGATAAGTTCCGCGAGCGTTACGCCAACGGCGAGTCGCTCGACGACATGCTCCCCGAGGCCTTTGCCACCGTGCGTGAGGCTTCCAAGCGTACCATGGGTATGCGCCACTTTGACGTGCAGCTCATTGGCGCCATGGCACTGCACGAGGGCCACATCGCCGAGATGAAGACCGGCGAGGGTAAGACCCTCGTCTCCACGTTGGCCGGCTATCTCAACGCTATTGCCGGCAAGGGCGTGCACGTCGTTACTGTCAATGATTACCTTGCCAAGCGTGACTCCGAGTGGATGGGCCGCATCTATAAGTACCTGGGCATGACCGTCGGTCTGCTCCAGAACAACATGCCGCTCGAGCTCAAGCGCCCGGCCTACCAGGCCGACGTCACCTACGGCACCAACTCCGAGTTCGGCTTTGATTACCTGCGCGACAACATGGTTACCCGTCCCGAGCAGCGCGTGCAGCGCGGTCACAACTACGCCATCGTCGACGAGGTTGACTCCATCCTGATCGATGAGGCCCGCACCCCGCTGATCATCTCGGGCGCTGGCACCAAGTCCGCCAGTACCTACAAGGACTTCGCGCGTGCCGTGCGTGGCCTTGAGCGCGGCGAGGACGTGTCGCACGACATGCTTACCGCCACCGAGGACGTTGAACCCACGGGCGACTACGTCATGGACGAGGCCAAGCACACCATCGCCGCCACCGAGCGCGGTCTTAAGAAGATCGAGCGCCGCCTGGGTATCGATGACATCTACGCCGACCTTTCGGGTCAGCTGGTCAACCACCTGCAACAGGCGCTGAAGGCCCAGTACATGTTCCACCGCGACAAGCAGTACGTGGTCACCAACGGCGAGGTCAAGATCGTCGACGAGTTCACCGGCCGCATTATGGAAGGCCGCCGTTACTCCGAGGGCCTGCACCAGGCCATCGAGGCCAAAGAGGGCGTGCTCGTACGCGAGGAGAACCAAACCCTGGCCACCATCACCCTGCAGAACTACTTCCGCCTGTATGACAAGCTTTCCGGCATGACCGGCACGGCACTTACCGAGGATGCCGAGTTCCGCGAGATCTACAAGCTGCCCGTCGAGGTCATCCCCTCCAACAAGCCCGTGCAGCGCGTGGACCACGAGGACCTGGTGTACCGCACCATTCAGGCCAAGTACAACGCCGTCGCCGACGATGTCGAGCAGCGTCACGCCAAGGGCCAGCCGGTCCTGGTGGGCACCGTCTCCATCGAGAGCTCCGAGAAGCTGTCCGCTGCCCTTACCAAGCGCGGCATCGCGCACGAGGTCCTCAACGCCAAGCACCACGAGCGCGAGGCCCATATCGTGGCCCAGGCAGGACGTTACGGCGCCGTGACCATCGCCACCAACATGGCCGGTCGTGGCACCGACATCCTGCTGGGCGGCAACCCCGACGAGCTGGTGCGCGAGCGCCTGGAGTACGAGGGCCTGACCATGGAGGACGTGACGCCCGAGCAGCTCGAGCAGTTTAACGCCGAGGCCAAGGAGACCTGCAAGGCCGAGCGCGAGCGCGTGCTTGCCGCCGGCGGCCTGACCGTTATCGGCACCGAGCGCCACGAGTCCCGTCGTATCGACAACCAGCTGCGCGGCCGCTCCGGTCGTCAGGGCGATCCGGGCGAGACCCAGTTCTACCTGTCGCTCGAGGACGACCTCATGCGCCTGTTCGGCGGCGACAAGATGGACCGCGTCTCCAAGATGATGGTCACGGCCGACATGGGCGACGACATGCCCATCCAGCACAAGATCATCTCCAAGGCCGTTGAGAGCGCCCAGCACAAGGTCGAGAGCATCAACTTCTCCATGCGTAAGAGCGTCCTTGAGTACGACGACGTCATGAACAAGCAGCGCCAGGTCATCTACGCCGAGCGCAATAAGATTCTGGACGGCAAGGACCTGACCGACCACATCACCGAGGTCATGCACGACACCGTGTACCGCTGCGTGCAGGAGTTCTGCACCAAGGACAGTCACGATGGCGAGCGCGACCTGGAGGGCCTGCGCAAGTGGGTTGTGGAGCTC
This sequence comes from Collinsella aerofaciens, assembly GCF_015546965.1. Taxonomy (GTDB): domain Bacteria; phylum Actinomycetota; class Coriobacteriia; order Coriobacteriales; family Coriobacteriaceae; genus Collinsella; species Collinsella aerofaciens_X. The sequence goes on along the minus strand of NZ_JADMUF010000001.1, from coordinate 39,949 downwards.
ACCGGCCACATCGATACGCCGAAGTTCCCCGACGAGGATTATGAGGCTCTGGCTGCCGATGTCCTGGCTTACGTAGAGAAGTGCTACAACATGAAGGCCGAGCGCTTGGGCGAGGACCTGATGCGCGAGCTCAACACCCAGGTCATGCTGCGCGTCATCGATACCCGCTGGATGAACTACCTGCAGGAGATGGACTACCTCAAGACCGGCATCGGCCTGCGCGGCTTTGGCCAGCGCGACCCGCTGGTCGAGTACAAGACCGAGGCCTACGGCGCGTTCCAGATACTCGTCGATACCATGTACGAGGATTACCTGCGCACGGTTTTGCGCATCGAGATCAAGGCTGCCCCGCGTGCCATGGAGCACAAGGAGGAGCCCGCGCTCGAGGGCGCGCGCTTCTCCGGTCCTGCCGAGGTCGATGGTGACAACGGTGACTCGGTGCTGCGCAAGCAGGCGCAGGTGCAGGCCCGCACGGCTGTCCAAGGCGGACCGGCTGCCGTCAACAACGGTGGCAAGGTGACGACCTACCGCAAGTCCGAGAGCGACGATCCGTACGTCAACGTGGGCCGCAACGACCCGTGCCCCTGCGGTAGCGGCAAGAAGTTTAAGTACTGCCACGGCAGGAATCGTTAATGGCTGAGGCTTTAGAGGTAACGCCCGCCGAGCTGGACGCGTTTGCGGATCGGCTCGGCGAGGTCGAGTCGTATCTCCATTTGGACGAAAAGCGCACGCGCGTGACCGAGCTCGAGGCTAAAAGCGTGGCCCCCGGCTTTTGGGATGACGCCGACGCTGCCCGTGCCACCATGGAGGAGATCGCGCGCACCAAGGAAGATATCGCTGCCGTGGACACCGCGCGCGGCGAGCTTTCCGATGCCCGCGCCGCGCTGGAGCTTGCCGAGGAGATGGGGGATGACCCCGATGCCGTCGCCCTTCGCGAGGAGGCTGCAGCCACGGCTGAGCGCCTGGCCCGTGCCATCGATGAGCTTGAGCTTTCGAGCTGGTTTACCGGTGAGTTCGATCACGGCGATGCCATTGTGACCATCAAGCCCGGACAGGGTGGTCTGGAGGCCCAGGACTGGACCTTCATGCTCTTTAAGATGTACATGAAGTACTGCCAGCGTCGCGGCTGGAAGGTTACCATCAACGACTGTCCCGCGGCCGAGATCATCGGCATTGACCGCGCGACCTTTACCGTCGAGGGCAAGGACGCATTTGGCATGTTGCGCGCCGAGGCCGGCGTCCACCGCTTGGTGCGCATTAGCCCCACCGACGACAAGAAGCGCCGCCAGACCACGTTTGCCGGCGTCGAGGTCATCCCCGTGCTACCCGATGATATCGACATCGAGATTAGTCCTGATGACATCCGCGTGGACGTGTACCACGCGAGTGGCCCGGGCGGTCAGGGCGTCAACACCACCGACTCCGCCGTGCGCGTGACGCATTTCCCCAGCGGCATTGTGGTTACCTGCCAAAATGAGCGCAGCCAGATCCAGAACAAGGCCGCGTGCATGCAGATCCTCAAGGCTCGTCTGTACGAGATTGAGCTCGAGAAGCGCGCCGAGGCGCTCGATGAGATCCGCGGACCCAAGACCACGATTGGTTTTGGCAACCAGATTCGCAGCTACGTGCTCTACCCGTACCAGATGGTCAAGGATCTGCGCTCGGGTGTGGAGACCAGCAATGTCGAGGCCGTTCTTGACGATGGCGACCTGGACCCGTTTGTTATTGGCTACCATCGCTGGGCCACCGGCAACGCCGACGCGGAGACCCCGTCTGCATAAACCGCCCGGTTTATGTGGAAATGGATTAAAACCCTCCCAGCGGTGTGGCTTTGTATCCAGAGTAAACCCTGCGCAGGGGTGGTTTTTGTCCGGCGAATCGGTAGAATCGAATACAAGAAGAAGTTCAAAGCGCATCCGATGGGGTGCGCTTTTTTGAGGGAGGCAGCATGGCATACCGTCTGGACATCAAGCGCATTCTTTCGATGAACTTCTTTCACGACCTGCCCCAGATTATGTTGGGGTGCGCTCTGGCCGCTATTGCGACCGACCTGTTTTTGATTCCCAACGGCCTTGCTGCCGGTGGCGTTACGGGCCTTGCCACCATTATTCAGGCGCTCGGTGCATCGCGCGGCCTATCGCTTCCCGTTGGTATTCAGACGATCGTGATGAACGCCTTGCTGTTGTTGGTCGTTATGCGCGAGGGCGGCATGTTCTACGTGGTGCAGACCGCGACGGGCTTTGTGCTGCTGGGCTTCTTTACCGATCTGTTCGCCCCGTTTGTAGCACCTCTGGCGGATGCGGACCTGATGCTCCCTGCCATGTGGGGCGGCATTATTACGGGCATCGGTTACGGCATGGTGTTGCGCGCCGGCGCCAACACCGGCGGCTCGGACACGATTGGCCAAATCATCTCGCGTAACACCTCGCTGCCGGTGGGCTCGACCGTCATGGCGATCGATGTTGCCGTGTGTGCGCTGTCGGCTCCGGTCTTTTCAATCGAAAACGCACTGTATGCAGGCCTTTCGATGGTCATTAGCGGCTACGTGATCGATGCCGTGGTCGATGGTGGCAACAAACGCCGTATGGTACTCATCATCTCGGACAAGTTCCCTGATATCGCTGCCGATATCATGTATGGTCTGGGTCGTGGTTGTACCAAGTTTAAGGCGACTGGCATGTATTCGGGTGCCGAGAAGCCGGTGATTATGGTAATCGTGAGCCGTCGAGAGCTCAATACCCTCAAGACGATCGTGCGCGAGCGCGATCCTCACGCCATTGTGACGGTCGCTGACGTTACGGAAGCCTTCGGCGAGGGATTCAAGGACATTAGCGCGTAGGGCGACCGCGTTCCATCCAAAAGACGTTCACATTGATAAACCGTTTCATCAGCGGTTCTGCCTGCTAAATTGTTCAAATAATGATAAAAACTCTGGTAAAGCCATCAGTTTCCAGCATAATGAATGACGTACGTGCATTGCGGCTGTGTTGGGATTACCTTCGGTGCCGTGCGCATTTTGTCTAATGAGGATGAAAGGAAGGCACAATGAGCGACGAAGAGCTCAAAAAGGTTGCCAACGAGGTAAGGAAGGGCATCGTCACCGGCGTGCACGCTGCCAAGTCCGGCCATCCGGGCGGTTCGCTCGGCGCTGCCGACATCATGACCTATCTGTACTTTGAGGAAATGAACGTCGACCCGTCCGACCCCCGCAAGGCCGACCGCGACCGCTTCGTGCTTTCCAAGGGTCACTGCGCGCCTGGTCTGTACGCCGTGCTCGCCGAGCGCGGATTCTTCCCCAAGGAGGATCTCGAGACGCTGCGCCACATCGGCAGTCACCTGCAGGGCCATCCCAACATGAACGACACTCCGGGCGTCGATATGTCCACCGGCTCGCTGGGCCAGGGCATCTCCGCCGCCGTGGGCATGGCGGTTGCCGCCAAGCACTGGGGCGACGACTATCGCACCTACGCCCTGCTGGGCGACGGCGAGAGCGAGGAGGGCCAGGTCTGGGAGGCCGCCATGTTTGCCGGCAACCAGCAGCTCGACAACCTCTGCGTGATCGTCGACCATAACGGCCTGCAGATCGACGGCCCCGTCGAGGAGGTCAACGACCCCATGCCGCTCGCCGACAAGTTCCGCGCCTTCAAGTTCCATGTGGTGGAGCTCGCCGACGGCAACGACTTCGATCAGATCCGCGCCGCCTTTGCCGAGGCCCGCGCCACCAAGGGTCAGCCGACCGCCATTATCGCCGAGACCACGAAGGGCAAGGGCGTCTCCTTTATGGAGAACCAGGTGGGTTGGCACGGTAAGGCCCCCAACGATGAACAGTTTGAGCAGGCCATGGCAGAGCTCACGGCCGCCGGAGAGGAGCTCTAGGATGGCAGACGTCAAGAAAATCGCCACGCGCGTAAGCTACGGCGAGGCCCTCGTCGAGCTCGCCAACGAGCACGATGACTTTGTGGTCCTCGACGCCGACCTGGCCGCCGCCACGCAGACCGGCAAGTTTAAGGCCGCTTGCCCCGACCGCTTCTTCGACGTGGGTATCGCCGAGAGCAACCTGATGGGTGTTGCCGCCGGTATCGCGACCACCGGTCGTGTTGCCTTCGCGAGCACCTTTGCCATGTTCGCTGCCGGTCGCGCCTTTGAGCAGGTCCGTAACTCCATCGGCTACCCGCACCTTAACGTTAAGATCGGTGCCACGCACGCCGGTATCTCGGTGGGCGAGGATGGCGCCACGCACCAGTGCTGCGAGGATATCGCCCTTATGCGCGTCATCCCCGGCATGACCGTTATCGTTCCTGCCGACGACATCGAGGCCCGTGCCGTGACGCGCGCCGCCTACGAGTGCGACGGTCCGGTGTACATGCGCTTTGCCCGTCTGGCCTCGCCGGTTATCAACGACCCCGAGACCTACAAGTTCGAGTTGGGTAAGGGCATTGTCATGCGCGAGGGCGCCGATGTGACCATCATCGCCTGCGGCCTGATGGTCGGCGAGGCTCTCGAGGCCGCCGAGCAGCTCGCTGCCGAGGGTATCGACGCCGAGGTCATCAACATGCACACCATCAAGCCCATCGATGCCGACCTGATCGTCAAGAGCGCCACCAAGACCGGCCACGTCGTGACCGTCGAGGAGCACTCCGTGATTGGCGGCCTGGGCAGCGCCGTCGCCGATGTCCTGTGCGAGCAGTGCCCGACGCCGCTTAAGAAGATCGGCGTCAATGACACCTTTGGCGAGTCCGGCCCGGGTGCCGAGCTCCTGCACAAATACGGCCTGGACGCCGCCAACATCGTGGCGACCACCAAGGAGTTCTTGGCCTAAGACGAGGTGGCTCACAGCCGGCCTCATGCCAACAACATGGAAATGCGAACGGGGCGCTCTCTATAAGAGGGCGCCCCTGTTTCAGTTGCGGTGAAATACGGACTGTTTTACCAGCTTAAAGGCTTAATCAGTCCGTATTTCACCGCAACTTATGAAGGCGTTCCCGCTTGTGCTGGCGGCGGCACGACGATTGATTGCGGCCTGACATAGTGCTGCCACACTGGGCGCATCGTTGCCTTTGTATGCCATGGCAAGCAATGCGGCGTTGTAGATCTCGTCGTTGGTCATATCGCCGGCATCGATGGGGCGGAAGGTGAGTATTGAGTCTTGCTCGGCGAGCTCGGCCAGATTGATCGTTTCGCCCGTGGCGAAGACATCGTCGAGGGTGAGTGTGGCGCTCGTGCATGGAATTTGATAGATCGTACCGTCGGCGGCGATAGGAGAGCCTGCCGCCTCGAGCGTGTACACGCCTTGTATGAGGCTGATGCCGGAACCGTCGGAGGCTACATAATCAACCTCGTCGACTGTTATTCCGTCGACGGTTTTGCCCGTAATGTGTATCGGGACACGCGAGGCCCCGTTATCGGTATCCCAATCCGCGGCCGAGATGTTGAGTACAATAGCATGCTCCGAATGAGCCGAAATAAAGCAAGACATTGCCTGATACAGCTGAAGCCCCAGCCAGCTGCCGCCGGCAAAAGCAATCGTCAACATACAAACAAGAACGACCACAATATGCTTCCGAGACTGTATCCAAAGCGCCGAGGCAGCCGATAAGCCATGAACGGCAACCCCGCAAGCCGTGCAGTACCTCACACCACCACGCAACTCAGCACCACAACAAGGACAATCCATACCAGCCTCGCAACCAAAGAAGATCCCAACGAGGCCACTGTAAGTCGATCAATCCAATCTAAGTTGCGCAACAATTAGCCCAAATAGAAGTTGCGGTGAAATAGGGACTGATTAGGCCTTTTAGCTGGTGAAATAGTCCCTATTTCACCGCAACTTATGAAGAAGCCCTGTCAAGCAATGCCTTATCAGGGAAAAGAGCCCAGTACAGCAAAGTGCAATTCAGACCCTTCCAACTTTGTATATGCAGCACCCCAAGATAAACGCGGCGGCCCCTTAGTAGCCGCAGGCCGCGCACAGGGCTACCTCCCAAATCTTTCCGCAGGACGGAGGAGCCCCCGCCGCACGTAGTGCGCAGCGGGGGCTCCGACATGTCCGAGGACGATTTGGGAGGTAGCCCTGTGCGCGGCCGGTGAGACCAGGCTCCGCCATGCTTCTTATGTGCAGCAAAGCTAATGCTGCTAAAATACAAAGCGCTCATGTAGTTTAAACGCACGACGATAAGGAGCACCAGTGGGTAACCACTTCCGTACCTCCGGTGCGGGCGATGATGCCCCCAAGACGCAGACAGGCGTCCAGGGCAGTCGTTTCGCCACTCCGGATTCAGAGGGCCAGCCTGTTGCTCAGGCCCCCGTTCAGCCGGCAGATCAGGCACAGCCGGCATCCGATCCCTTTGCCTACAATCCCACCAGCGATGTCGCGCTTTCCGGCACGGCGGGTTTTGAGCCCGTTCAGGTCGTGACCGCTCGCGTGGAGCAGCCTCAGGCTGGCGCCGCCACGCCGCAGCCTACCATGGCCGGCATTCCCGACCCCTTGGCCCCTGCGACGCCGGCTCCTCAGCCTGCACAGTCCGGTCTCTTTGCCGCTATTCCCGACCCCACGCAGCCTGCTGCCCCGGTGGTCGAGAGCGATCAGGCCGCCGAGGTCGCAAGCCTCGATAACGCGCTCAACAACCCCGATTTTACGTCGGTGTTTGCGCCCATCGATCCCCAGGCCAGCCGCAAGAAGATGGCCAAGCAGGCCGGTGTCGAGCCCGTCATCCTTATGGAGCATGTCACCAAGATCTATCCGGCACAGCCCAACAAGCCTGCACTCGACGACATCAACATCGAGATCTATCCGGGCGAGTTCGTCTTCCTGGTCGGTCACTCCGGCTCGGGTAAGACCACGCTGCTGTCGACGCTCAACCGCGACGTCAAGCCGACGAGCGGCCGCATCCTGGTTGCCGGTCAGGACCTCATGAAGATCAAGAACCGCAAGGTTCCGTTCCTGCGCCGCCAGATTGGCGCCGTGTTCCAGGACTTTAAGCTTCTGCCGCAAAAGACCGCCTACGAAAACGTGGCGTTTGCCCTTCAGTGCATCGGCAAGCCCAAGGGCGTCATTCGCAGCCAGGTGCCCGAGGTGCTGCGTCTGGTCGGTCTGGCCGATCAGATGGACTCGCTGCCCGACCAGCTTTCCGGTGGCGAGCAGCAGCGCGTTGCCGTCGCCCGCGCTATGGTCAACCGTCCGCCGCTGCTGATCTGCGACGAGCCCACGGGTAACCTCGACCCGGCGATCTCGCTGGGCATCATGAAGCTGCTCGAGCGTATTAACCGCACCGGCACCACCGTGATCGTCGCCACGCACGACCGCGAGATGGTCGATAGCATGCACCGTCGCGTGATCGCCCTCGAGGGCGGCCACGTTATCCGCGACCAGGAGAGGGGAGGTTACGGCAACTATGGCACCAACTAACGTGGGCTACTCCTTCAAAGAGGCAATCAGCCACTTCTTCCGTAACTGGACTACCTCGCTCGGCGCCGTCATCACGATCTTCCTTTCGCTGTTTATCATCGGCCTGTTCATCATGGGCTCCGCGATGCTGAACTCCGTGATCGGCACCGTCGAGGATCAGGTTGTCATCAACGCGTTCATTAGTGATGACGCCGATCAGGCCGATGTTCAGGCTTTTGAGGCCGAACTTAAGACGTGGAATAACGTCAAGTCCGTGACCTATAAGGACAAGGACGACGCGCTGGCCGAGTATACGAGCAAGATGTCGGGCAACGCCGACGCCACCATGAGCGCGCTCGATGGCCAGAACCCGCTGCCGGCTTCCTTCGCTATTGAGATGGACGATCCGTCCAAGGTCGAGAGCACGGCCGAGAAGCTCAAGAAGGATGCCGATTTCCAGAAGATCGCGGATGACGGCGACGTCAACGCGAGCGTGCTGTACGGACAGGAGGAAGTGAGCCGCCTGTTCCAGGTGACCAACTACATCCGCATCGCCGCCGTGGTGCTCGTTGGCCTTCTGACCTTTATCGCATTCATCTTCATCAACAACACGATTCGCCTGTCCATCACGGCGCGTCGTCGTGAGATTGCGATTATGCGTCTGGTCGGCGCCAGCAATGGCTTCATTCGTGGCCCGTTTATCACCGAGGGCGTACTGCAGGCCATTTTGGGCTCGCTGCTTTCCATCGGCGTTCTGGAGCTGCTGCGCAATCTGATGATTCCGCGTCTGCAGGAGAGCATCGGCTGGATGTCGTTTGCCCTGCCGATGCAGTACTACCTGGTGACCTATGCTGCGCTGATTCTGGTCGGCGTGATTATCGGTCTCTTTGGTTCTGCCATCGCCATGCGCCGCTACCTGCGCGTGTAGGCATGCCTGGAATTCATCCCTTCCAACGGGTCGTCTCTTATGGGGCGGCCCGTTTTTTGTCCCCTAGGGATCATTTGGGTAGACTCTTGGGATGTAAACGGCAATCGATAGTTAGGAGGCGCCATGGGGCGCAATAACAAGCATAAGCGTGGAGCTCGCAATAAGCGCGGGCCGGTGCGCAGCGAACGCCGTCCGAGCCTGACCGGGCGCGTGCAGCTCCATGAGCACAGTGCCTATGTCATAACCGAGAATGGCGACTACAAGGTCATGGGTCGCGGCAAGCGTGAGATCATGGACGGCGATACCGTTGCCGTGAGCATTAAGAACAGCCCGCATGGCGAGCGTCGCGCCGTGATCGAGGGCGTGGTTGAGCGCGCAGCTATAAGCGTGGTGGGCACGTACCAGACCGCCGGTCCGCTCGGTGTGATTGAGCCGCTCGATTCGCGCCTGAAGGCCGACTTCTTCATTCTGCCCGAGGATACCTCGGCGGATCGCCTGGGCGTCCGCCCGGGCGATGTCGTTGTCGCGCGCATTTTGACCTACCCGACGCGCCTGGAATCGGGCACCGTGACGATCGAGCGCCGCATTGGCGGAGATGACGCGCCCGATTTGGGCGTTCAATATGTGATGGCGCGCTACGGCTATACCGATAGCTATCCCGAGGCCGCGCTGGACGAGGCCGAGGGGCTTTCGCTCGATGTGTCCGCGGCGCTTAAGGATCCGCTCCGCCGCGATCTGCGCGACCGCTTTGTCATCACGATCGACCCGGTCGACGCGCGCGACTTTGACGATGCCATTTCGCTGGAGCGCACGCCCGAGGGCGGCTATAAGCTGGGTGTGCATATCGCCGACGTTTCACACTATGTGGCTTGGGACGGGCATATCGATCTTGAGGCTCGCCATCGCACGACATCGGTGTATCTGGCCGATCGCGTGCTTCCCATGCTGCCCGAACGCCTGTCCTGTGACCTGTGCTCGCTTCGCCCTGACGAGGACCGTCTTGCGTTTACCGTCGATATCGAGCTCGATGCGCAGGGTCGCGTGCGGCATTACGATCCGTACCCCAGCGTGATTCGCTCGCGTGTGCGTATGGACTATGACGGCGCCGAGGCGCTGCTGGTGCGTGCCGGCGCGGTTGAGTATTCGGTGCTGGAGGGTGCAGCCGAGGATGTTGCGGCTGCCGAGACCTCGCGCGAGGAAGCGCTTGAGCGCGGTCTTGCGTGCGAGGAGGCCGCCCGCGGCTACAACATCGACCTCGACGATTTCCTTGTCGCCGCTAACGAACTCGCCGAACTTCGCCGTCGTATTCGTCGCGCCCGCGGCTCAGTCGATTTTGACACAGCCGAGATTCGCGCTCTATTGGATGAGGACGGAGTACCCGTGCAGATTGTGGCGCGTGAACGTTCGTGTGCCACGTCGCTTATCGAGGAAGCCATGCTGCTCGCCAACGAGTGCGTTGCAGAGTGGCTGGCAGACCGTGATATCGAGGCCTGCTATCGCGTGCATGAGGATCCGAGCCCCGATAGCCTGCACGGTGCTGCCGCTGCGCTGGCGCAGCTAGGCATCATCGACGATCGCCGTGCTGCCGGTATTGCCCTGGGGAGCCCCGATGAGCTGCAGGCTGCAGTTGATGCTGCCGCCGGTACGGCCAACGCACCGCTCGTTAACACGCTGCTTCTGCGCAGCATGCAGCGCGCGCTGTACAAGCCGCGCAACGAGGGCCACTTTGCGCTCGCCGCGCCGTGCTACTGTCACTTTACGAGTCCCATCCGTCGCTACCCCGATCTGGTGGTGCACCGCGTGCTCAAACTGCAGTTGGCCTATGAGCAGCTCGGCGGCAAGGACGCCTTGGTCCGTACGCCGCGGCTGATCGGCAAGGGGCGCGAGTCGCTGCCGCGCATTCTGCCGCAGATCTGCCGCGCATGTAGCGATGCCGAGCGCGCGGCAGATGCCGCCAGCCATGCGACGCAAAAGATCAAGATTGCCCAGTACTATGAGGACCGTCTGGGCGAGCGCTATGCCGGAACCGTCTCGTGGGTTAGCAGCATGGGCCTCTTTGTGCGCTTGGATCTAACGCAGGTCGAAGGCTTGGTTTCGATCAAGAGCCTGGGCAACGAGTGGTTCGAGTTCGACGAGGACGCGCTAACGCTCACGGGTGCCGACACGGGCACCCGTTACGAGCTGGGGCAGCGCGTGATCATCGAGGTCTCGCGCGTCAATACCACGCGTGGGCACTTGGACTTTAAGCTTATCCATTAGCCAAATCCCGACTGATGGTGGGGGAGCGGAGGGCGGTCTTTCGGGGCCGTCCTCCGCATTTGAATCGTGACTACCTTGCCGTCTGCTCGGCCGCCCGCTTACCTGCTATTTGAGAGGTAAAACCTACCAAAATAAACCTGTCCCTTTTGGCAGGTTTACAAGAAAGCGGGGATGAGATGGCGACGGTGTACGGTTATGCGCGGGTGAGTTCGCGCGATCAGAATCTTAATCGGCAGCTGGATGCGCTGGGCGCCTATGGCGTGGGCTCGGCGAATATTTATGCCGACCATGCGAGCGGCAAGGACTTCAATCGACCGCGTTATCGCGAGCTGCTGCACGTCCTGGGAGACGGGGACGTGCTGGTGGTGCTTTCTATCGACCGACTTGGCCGTAATTACTCCGAGATTCTTGAGGAATGGCGACGCATTACCAAGGAGCTCGGGGTTGCCATTGTGGTGTTGGACATGCCATTGCTTGACACGCGCGTCAGGGCCAGCGGCGCGCCGGATGTGACCAACACCCTGATTGCCGATATTGTGCTGCAACTGCTGAGCTACGTGGCGCAGGTGGAGCGCGAGAATATCCATCGGCGCCAGGCAGAGGGAATTGCAGCGGCGCGGGCGCGAGGGGTCCGTTTCGGTCGACCTCGCAAGCCGTGCCCTCCTCAGTTTGAGCTGGTGCGCGATAGCTATGAGGCGGGCGATATTACCCGCAGCCAGGCAGCAAAGTGCCTGGGCGTGTGCGTGGGGACGTTCGATCGCTGGATGCGCGAGGCGGGGTAGGGGTTTGCGTCGCTTTGTCGCTTCCTGTTGCGATTCAAATTTTGATACGGTGACGATGTCATTTGGGGCTACACTCGCTGATATTCAAAAAAGGAGGTTGGCCCTTGGCACGCGTAAAACAAATAATCGGATGGACCGCGATCGTTCTGTTCGCTGTAACGCTGACGGGCATCTGGGTGCTGACGGAGCAAAATGCGGTGGAGACGTCGTTGTTGAGCGAGTCTACCGCGCGTGTGGTGGAGGGTCAGGCTACGAGCGTTCAGGCCGCCGATGCCACGGGTGAAGCCCAGACGGAGAACGGAATGACCGGAGGCACCGATTCGGCTGCCTCGAATGTCCGGTCTGGCCGACTTGCTTCCATTCGCATGTGGGTGGGCGCGAACGTCTGTCGCGTTGCCCATACCGTAGAGTTTTTCTTCGTCGGATTGTTCGCCTCGGTGGTCGTGGTTTGCCTTTCCAGGCGTCCGTGGAGCGTGTGCTCCCGTTGCGTGCCCGTATTGTTCTTTTGCGCCGCCTGCTCCGTTGGCGATCAGGTACATAAGATCTTTGTTCCCGGCAGGCATTTCGACGTTATCGATTTAGGATTCGATGCTGCGGGCTATATCACCGCCATGCTGTTGGTATTGCTGGCAGCGGCGTTGGTGCGCCATGTGACTCGGCCGATCGGCGCCCATGCGAGGCACTAGCCTTAAGACGAGACATCGCGACTGCCTACGCTTCGACATTGACTACAATAACGGCTGCAATCGCGAGTGGTCGTCGATGTGCAGTTTTCCAGACACCTGTTTTCTCTAAGAAAGGAAATCCCATGACCGTACTGTTTGTTGAATATCCCAAGTGCTCGACCTGTAAGAAGGCCAAGGCATGGCTGGACGAACATGGGGTAGAGTATATCGACCGCGATATCGTTTTGGACAATCCCGCGGCTGATGAGCTTGCGACCTGGATTGCTCGTTCGGGGCTGCCGGTGCGGCGCTTCTTTAATTCGTCGGGCATGAAATATCGAGAGCTGGGCCTGAAGGCGCGTCTGGATGCGGGCATGACGGATCGGGAGTGCTACGAGCTGCTGGCGACCGACGGCATGCTGGTCAAGCGTCCGCTGCTGGTGGGCGACGACTTTGCGATTCCCGGCTTTAGGGAAGCGGCTTGGGCCGAGGCGTTACTGTAGCGGCTGCGGAAAGTGCGTCCCGTTTTGAGTACTCAGGGTGGGACGTGTTTTCCATCGGCTGGCTCGCTCGGCTCAATCCTCGAGCTGTGCCCATTCGTGCGGATCGTAGACCTTTACGTGCTTGTTGGGCTTGCCGCTCCAGTACTCTTCGTCCATAAAGGGCAGATATGCCTGAACGCCGGGGCAGATAAAGGGAATCCGCTGCTGTTGCAGTCGCTCGCGCTGGCGCTGCTCCAGGTGCGCCTCGGATATGACGGTCGGCATGCCGGACAGCTCGACGAGGCTAGCCTGGATTCGCTTAAGGTCGGGGAGTCCCGCGTGCCATGACATCCGCATGATCAAAAAGGATGCACGGCGGTATTTTGCCTGCATCACCGTGATGGCGGGGCGCAGTGTGGGATGGATTTTGTCCCGTTCGGGCCAAAGGTCAGCAGTGATCTCGAGGCCCAGGGTCTCCCATAGGTAATCAAGCTCTTCGTCCATGGCGCCTCGATATCCGTGCAATGATGACGGTTCGATTGTGCCATCAGCCGTGAGTGCTGCATTGTTGTAATCTACCAGCGGTAGATGTGGGATGTTTTACGGGCTTTGACGCCGTAGGTGTCGCTGGTGCTTCACAGGTCCTTCACGTGTTGGCCGTATTTGACTGAATTTCAAAAAAGTCAAAATTAGGGCTTGCGTCACGGCGGGACTTCCCGTATATTTCTTTCTTGCGCAAAGGCACAGCCGAGCGCAGCGATGCAGTCATTGGGATGTCGTCTAATGGCAGGACAGCGGATTCTGGTTCCGTCAATGGGGGTTCGACTCCCTCCATCCCAGCCATTGCATTTGCTACATATGGCCCGTTCGTCTAGCGGTTTAGGACGCCGCCCTCTCAAGGCGGAGATCACCAGTTCGAATCTGGTACGGGCTACCAAAATTGAACGCCCGGGCCTCGTAAGAGACCCGGGTTTTGTGTATTGACCGATGTTTAAGGCGCGCGTTGAGTCTGCCGCCCGGACCGAGGAGTTGTCATGGACCTGCCCATCAGCTTGCAAGACATCACGTATGCCGAGAACTATCTGGCGCAGGGCGACCTGGCTACGGCGACGCCGCTGCTGGAGCGCCTGGTGGAGCTCGCCGAGGAGTATATCGACGCCGAGTGCAAGACGGAGGAGAAGCGCCAATACTTTAGCTTCGATAGCAAGTTTGAGCGCTTGGCCTATCGCCGCGTGGAGAAGGATCCGCGCGAGCTCGTGCAGGTCGAGGTGCCGTTTGACCGCCTGTACTCTGACATGGCGTTTGCCTACATTCGCCAGCAGGATTATGTGAGCGCTCGTAATGCCTTGATGCAGGCTGTGCGTTGGGACCCCATGAACTGCAACTATCGCTTGGATTTGGCCGAGCTGTTCCGCGCTCTCGAGGACAAGCAGGAGTGGGCTTCGCTTTCGTTTTCGGTGCTAGAGCGCGCGAGCGATGGCAAGTGCGCCGCCCGCGCTTACGCCAATCTGGGTCAGTACTTCTTGGAGCCCGAGACCGAGAACGTTTCGGCTGCCGTGGGCTGCGCGCGTCTGGCGCTGCGCCTGGCGCCCAACGATACGCATACGACGCGCCTGCTCAACAAGATCCATACTACCTATCCGGATGCCGCCGAGGAGAGCGACGAGCACGTGATGGGTGAACTGGCCCTGCAAGGCGTGCCGACCTCGCCTTCGGCCGAGATTGCCATCTGCCTGATTATGTGCGCTACCGATGCTGCAAGCGACGGCGACAAGCAGGAGGCGACGCGCCTGACGGTGCGTGCTCGCGACTTGGTGGGCGAGGAGGCCTGTGCGGCGATTATTAAACTGGTGCGCGAGAGCGACGCCGAGCTCAACGCCGAGCGCAAGGCTAAGCGCGAAGCTACGGGCAAGGGTTCCGATGGCGCCAAGGAGGCCGGCGATGCCCAGTAAGCGCGAGCGCAAGCTCATTTCCAAGAATCGCTCGGCGCATCACGAGTACTTTATCGATGAGACGTTCGAATGCGGTATTGAACTGAGTGGCACCGAGGTCAAGTCGATTCGCGAGCGCGCCTGCCAGATTACCGATACCTTCGCGCTGATCCGCGGCGGGGAGTGCTGGCTCGTCGGCCTGCATATCCACCCTTATAGCCATGGTGGCGTGTGGAATCGCGATCCCGACCGTCGGCGTCGTCTGCTGCTGCACCGCAAGGAGATCGACTTTCTTGACGGCAAACTTCGCAACCGTGGTTATGCGCTGGTTCCGTTGGAGCTCTACTTTAATACCGACGGCCGCGTAAAGCTGCTGCTGGGTCTGGGTCGCGGCAAGAAGCTCTATGACAAGCGCGAGGACATGGCCAAGCGTGATGTCCAACGCGAGATCGACCGCGCCCTCAAAGAGCGCAACCGCTAGACACTCTGTATAAGTTGCGGTGGAATACGGACTGTTTTGCCTGTTTGAGGGGCTATTCAGTCCCTATTTCACCGCAACTGCGGGCGTTTCATCTTTCTTGCTGTTCTGACACATATGTCTCAAAGGCGGCGTCCGTTATGGGTGCCGCCTTTTTTGTGGGTACATACATCCATGAGGTTCCAACCTGAGCTAGGGGAGTGATCGTTATGGACAAAACTGCGTTCTTTACGATGCCGAGCGGCCTGTATGTTGTGAGTGCCGCGGCCGACGGGCTGCGTGCCGGCTGCGTTATCAACACAGCGGTGCAGGTGACGTCCGCCCCGCCGCGCATCTCGATTGCCGTGAATAAGGACAACGTCACCTCGGGCGTCATTGCCACGGCCAAAGCGTTCGCGCTGACCGTGATCGATCAGACCGCCGACATGCTCTACATCGGTAACTTTGGGTTCCGCACCAGCAGCGATTATGACAAGTTTGCCAAATACGAGAGCCGTGAGACGGCTCTGGGCATGCCCTATGTGCCCGAGCACGCGGCGGCCCTGTTTGGCTGCCGTTTGATCGACACTGTGGATGTGGGCACGCATCTGCTGTTTATTGGCGAGGTCGAGGATGCCGAGCGCCTGAGCGACGAGACGCCGCTGACGTATGACTACTATCACAAGGTGCTAAAGGGTAAGACGCCGCCCAAAGCCCCGTCGTATCAAGGCTAAAAATGTTCTAAAAATACTTGCATTATATTATTGAGAATCTATACTAATAGACGAAGTACATCACCAGTCGCGTTCGAGAGGAGAACATCATGGCTGAGGAGAAAAAGACCTATAAGTTCGTGTGCGTCGTTTGCGGTTACGAGGTTGAGGTCGACACGCCCGAGCTGCCCGAGGACTACGTATGCCCGGTCTGCGGTGTGGGTCCCGATCAGTTTGAGCTCGTCGAGGAGTAGCTCGTAGACACACGACTTGCAGCAACATATAGCTCTGTCCAAGGGCCCCGGTCGAATTCTCGGCCGGGGCCCTTTTCCTCCGTCCCCAGGGGATCACGGCTGCTGTTAGCCGATCCTGTCTGTCGTGAGTCCGGCCGACCGTTTGTCTCAATCTGTAACATCTGGCGGCTCAAAACGGGTCTATCTATTACAGATTGAGACAAAAGGTTGGAGCTGAAGAAATGTTTCGATCTGTAACATCTAGAAGCGGAAATTGGGTCCACTTGTTACAGATCAAGACAAACCAAAACCGTCCGGCAGAAGATCTCAATCTGTAACATCTAGCAGTGAAAACGGGGTCTACGTGTTACAGATCGAGACGTTTGCCTGGGTAGGTGCCCCGTCCGATCACATCCCCGTTAGCAGCACGATGTCGAGAATCGTCACGACGACGCCGATCCCTACGAGCAACGCGTTGAGCGGGCGCGAGTTGGCGTATTTGCCCATGACGCTGGGCGAACTGGTGAGTCGTATGAGCACAAAGACCGTAATCGGCAGCTGAAGCGACAGCAGTGCCTGGCTCCAGATGAGACCTTCAAAAGGATTTGGGACGACCAGACACGCCGCCACTGCGCCGACGAAACAGGCCGCCACCCCGATCGAGGAATGTCGGTCGTGGATGTCGTATTCCTCGTCGAACATGCCCGCGGTGATGGTGCCCGCCGCCATGCCCGCCGTCACGCTACTCGAGAGGCCCGCAAACAGCAGCGCCACCGCAAAGATTGTCGAGCTTGCTGGGCCCAGAATGGGGGAGAGCGTGTCCGCTGCGACGGCGAGGTCGTCTACGACAATGCCGTGCGCAAAGAAGGTCGTTGCGGCCAGGATGACCATGGCCGAGTTGATTGCCCAGCCCACGCCCATCGAAAAGAGCGTGTCGAAGAGCTCATAGCGCAGACGCTCTTCGATAACCTGCTCGCCTTGGCCTTCGAAGTGCATGGATTGGATGACCTCGGAGCGTAGAAAGAGGTTGTGGGGCATAACGACCGCACCAAGGACACTCACGATAATCGCGGCAGAGCCAGTGGGCATACTGGGCGTGATCCAGCTTGCGGCGGCTTGCGGCCAGTCGACCTTGACTAGTGCAAGCTCGGCCAAAAACGAGAGTCCTACCACGCCTACGAAGGCGATGATCCAGCGTTCGGCACGCTTGTAGGAGTTCGTCATGAGCATCGCCATCGATACTGCCGCCACGATGACGCAGCCCGCACGCACGGGCAGCCCAAAGAGCATTTGAAGGGCAATCGCGCCACCCAGGACTTCGGCCATGGCGGTGGCGATGGTCGCGAGATAGGCACTGGCGAGCACCGTGCGTCCAACGAAGCGGGGGAGGTAACGTGTCGTGGCCTCGGCAAGACAGGCGCCCGTGGCGATACCCAGGTGCGCCGCATTGTGCTGCAGCACAATGAGCATAATCGTGGATAGTGTGACGATCCACAGCAGCGCGTAGCCAAACTGCGAGCCCGCGGCCATATTGGAGGCCCAGTTGCCCGGGTCGATAAAGCCGACGGTCACGAGCAGCCCGGGGCCGATGTGCCGCGCAATGTCTAGGCCTCCGTGACCACCGGTGCGTCGGCAGCCAAAGTGTTGTTTGAGATGGTTGAGCATGGTGCGCTCCTGTGTATGGGCGGCGTGGCGTCGCATCTGGGTCGTGCGGCGCCACGCGTCGGGTTTGGGTTGGGGTTACCTGCGCGCCTTGCCTTGGTTGGCCACGGCGTCGATCTTGGCGGCGATGGTCGCCGGGTCGCCGATGTAGCGCTTGTCGAGGACGTTGAAATCGGCATCGAAGGTGTAGACGAGCGGCACGCCGGTGGGGATGTTGACCTTGAGGATCTCCTCGGGCGTGAGGTGCTCGAACTTCATGACGAGAGAGCGCAGGGAGTTGCCGTGTGCGGCGATGAGTACGCGCTTGCCGGCGAGCATCTGGGGGCGAATCTCGTCTTCGAAATAAGGCCAGGCGCGGGCTATCGTGTCCTTGAGGCACTCGGTGTAGGGCAGCTGGTCGGGTGCGACATCACGGTATTGCTCCTGGGTGTGGGGATCGCGCGCGTCGTTCGGCTCGAGTGCCGGCGGGCAGATATCGAAGGAGCGGCGCCAGATGAGCACCTGTTCGTCGCCGTGCTCCGCCGCGGCATCGGCCTTGTTGAGACCCTGCAACGCGCCGTAGTGGCGCTCGTTGAGCTTCCAGGATTTGATGACGGGCAGCCACTCGCGATCCATTTGGCCGAGCACGATGTTGAGGGTGTGGATCGCGCGCTTGAGGCGCGAAGTGTAGCAGACGTCAAAGTCGAAACCGGCTTCTTTGAGGGCTCGACCGCCTGCGGCGGCTTCTTCGCGGCCCGTGTCGGTGAGCTCTACGTCGGTCCAGCCGGTGAACAGGTTGAGTTTGTTCCACTCCGACTCTCCGTGGCGGATAAGGACGAGTTGGATCGTCTGCCGGTCTGTCTGGTTTGCCATAGGGGCCTCCTTAATGTGGCGCGACATGCGTGCCGTTTGTTTGACGCCGCAAAGGATACCCGTTTTAGGCTAAAAAGTTAACCAAGACTAACAAAATTGTTGTATTTGAATAGGATGGTGAAAGGGGATTGCCGAAATGTCTTGATCTGTAACAGTTAGCTGCAAAAACCGGCTCTTCGTGTTACAGATTGAGACATTCGGAACCGTCTCTCGAAAACATCTCAATCTGTAACAGTTAGTCGTCGAAATTGGGTCTTACTGTTACAGATTGAGATGTTTGAAGAGGTGAGTTTGCAGGCCGAACTTGGGGCCTTGTCGTCGTCCTTGAGGTCGGCGGTGTCCACTCGTAGGGTGTGCGTTACGCGATTGTTTCGAAACGGGCGGGAAACACAACGGGCCGGCGATGCTTCTAGTATGCCTATTCAACTGACTGTCTAACACCAAGGGGAGGATCGCGATGCAGGCAGATTCCGCTCAGCAGCAGGGCCTTTATCGCCCCGAATTCGACCACGATGCATGTGGCATCGGCGCGCTTGCCGATATCAACGGCGAGCGCCATCACCAGATTCTGGACGACGCACTGTCCATTCTGGTCAACTTGGAGCACCGCGGCGGCACCGGACTCGAGAAGAACACCGGCGACGGCGCCGGAATCCTGTTCCAGGTTCCGCATCACTTTTTCCGTAAAGAGGCTCAAAAGTGCGGCCAGATTCTGCCGGCAGAGGGCGACTATGGCGTGGCCATGCTGTTCTTCCCGCAGGACGACAAGGGCGTAGAGGATGCCCGCCGCGTGTTTGAGGAGGGCTGCGCCGAGGCCGGCGTGCCGCTGCTCTTTTGGCGCGAGGTGCCGGTCGACCCGCACGATCTGGGCGAGACGGCCCGCGCCTGCATGCCCACTATCCTGCAGGCCTTCCTGGGTCGTCCGGACGACACGCCCGCCGGTGATGCCTTCGAGCGTCGCCTGTACGTGTGCCGCCGCACCATCGAAAAGAAGGCCGACGCCGAGTTTGCCCTGCGTGACAAGATCTTCTACGTGTGCTCCATGAGCTCGCGCACCATCGTGTACAAGGGCATGCTGGTCGCCACGCAGATGCGCCGCTTCTTCATCGATCTCAACGACGCCGCCGTCAAGACGGCCGTGGCGCTCGTCCACTCGCGC
Source organism: Collinsella aerofaciens (assembly GCF_015546965.1). Lineage (GTDB taxonomy): Bacteria > Actinomycetota > Coriobacteriia > Coriobacteriales > Coriobacteriaceae > Collinsella > Collinsella aerofaciens_X. The sequence continues at coordinate 20,442 of NZ_JADMUF010000001.1, read as the reverse complement.
TACTCCACCAACACCACGCCCAGCTGGGAGCGCGCGCACCCCAACCGCTTTATCATCCACAACGGCGAGATCAACACCCTCAAGGGCAACGTCAACTGGATTCGTGCCCGCGAACCCAACCTGTACAGCCCCGTACTGCAACATGATCTTGAGCGCGTGATGCCCATCATCAATCGTGAGGGTTCCGACTCCGCGATTCTGGACAATGTGCTCGAGTTCCTGGTCATGAACGGTCGCCCGCTTACGCGTGCCGCGTCCATGTTGCTGCCCGAGCCGTGGGACCACAACGACAGCCTGAGCGAGGAGCGCCGCGCCTACGACGCTTACCAGTCTATGCTCATGGAGCCGTGGGATGGCCCGGCGGCCATCGCCTTTACCGACGGTCGCACGCTGGGCGCCGCCCTCGACCGTAACGGCCTGCGCCCCGCCCGCTACTATGTGACGCGCGACGGTCGCTTTATGCTGGCGAGCGAGGTGGGCACCATCGAGGTGAGCCCCGAGAACATCCTGACAAGCGGCTGTCTGGGGCCGGGCCAGATGCTCGAGGTTGACTTTGCCCGCGGCCGCGTCATCTACAACGATGAGCTGCGCGCCCGTTACGCCAAGGAAAAGCCCTACCGTGATTGGATTGCCGAGGAGACGCTGACCGTTGACGCGCTCGATGAGCCCGTTGCGGCAACGCCCGCCGAGGACGCCGAGGTACCCGCCGCCGTGCGCATGGCTAAGCTCGGGTATCACTGGGACGATGTTGACGAGGTCGTGCGTCCCATGGCCCAGCAGGGCAAGGCACCGCTCGCTTCGATGGGCATCGATGCGCCGCTGGCCTGCCTGTCCAAGAAGACGCGCTCGTTCTTTGACTACTTCTATCAGCTGTTCGCTCAGGTCACGAACCCGCCCATCGATGCCCTTCGCGAGCATATGGTCACCTCGACCACGCTCTACCTGGGCAACCACGGCAACCTGCTCGAGGATTCCCGTACGGCCTGCCAGCTGGTGCGCTTGGAGCGCCCGTTGCTCAACGAGGAAGAGTTCGAGCGTATCTGCGCCATCGACCGCGTGGGCTTTAAGACCCGCCGTTTCCGTGCCGTCTACCGCCGCGATGCCGGCGAGGGCGCGCTGCAGGCTGCGCTCAAGCAGCTTGCAGAGGATGTTGAGGCTGCGGTCCGCGACGGCGTGAACATCGTGGTGTTGAGCGATCGTGCCGCTGCGGGCGAGGTGCCCGTGCCGTCGCTGCTCGCCGTGGGCTGCGTGCACAACCACCTGATCCGCGCCGGCGTGCGTACCTTTGCCGACATCGTGGTGGAGTGCGGTGACGCCGTGTCCCCGCACGACTTTGCGGCACTGGTGGGCTACTCCGCGAGCGGCATCTATCCGTACAACGCACACGCGTGTATCCGCGATTTGGCGGCGCGCGGCGACCTGGACGTGACGGCCGAGCAGGGCATCGCCAACTACAACAAGGCTGCGACCGCCGGTATCGTCTCCATCATGTCCAAGATGGGCATCTCTACGGTGCAGAGCTACCATTCGGCGCAGATCTTCGAGGCCGTGGGTTTTACGCCGGAGTTCATCAACGCGTACTTCGCCGGCACGGTGAGCCGTGTGGGCGGTATGGGTGTCGAGGACGTTGAGCGCGAGCAAAACGAGCGCTACGACGCCGCGCTCGCTATCCTTAAGAGCCCGGCTCCCGGTCAGCTGCCCACGCTGGGTCTGACCAAGTGGCGTCCGCTCGGCGGCGAGGATCACCTCATCGATCCGCAGACCGTCTACTTGCTGCAGACCGCCTGCCATGAGGACAGCTACGACACCTTTAAGGAGTACAGCGCCCGCCTGCACCGCACCGGCCGTGCCGTGCGCCTGCGCGACTTGCTCGACTTTGATGCCAGCGGCCGCACCCCGGTGGCGCTCGACGAGGTCGAGCCTGCGCTCAACATCGTCCGCCGCTTTAACACCGGCGCCATGTCGTATGGCTCCATCAGCAAAGAGGCGCACGAGTGCATGGCCATCGCCATGAACCGCCTGCACGGCCGTTCCAACTCCGGCGAGGGCGGCGAGGATCCACGTCGCGAGACCCCGCTGGCCAACGGCGACTCCAAGAACTCCGCCATCAAGCAGGTGGCAAGCGCGCGCTTTGGCGTGACGAGCCGCTACCTGTGCAGCGCCTTCGAGATTCAGATCAAGATGGCCCAGGGCGCCAAGCCCGGCGAGGGTGGCCACCTGCCCGGCAAGAAGGTCTACCCCTGGATCGCCGAGGTCCGTCAGTCCACGCCCGGCATCGGCCTGATCTCGCCTCCGCCGCACCACGACATCTACTCTATCGAGGACCTGGCAGAGCTGATCTTCGATCTTAAGAACGCCAACCCCGGCGCGCGCGTGTCGGTCAAGCTGGTCAGCGAGGCGGGCGTCGGTACCATCGCCACCGGCGTGGCCAAGGGTGCCGCCGACAAGATCTTGATCAGCGGCCACAATGGCGGCTCGGGTGCCGCTGCGCGCGACTCTATCTGGCATGCGGGTCTGCCGCTGGAGCTTGGCCTTGCCGAGGCCCAGCAGACGCTGCTGCAAAACGGCCTGCGCTCACGCGTGGTGCTCGAGGCCGACGGCAAGCTCATGGACGGCACCGATGTTGCCGTCGCCTGCCTGCTGGGTGCCGAGGAGTTTGGCTTTGCGACCATGCCGCTCATCTCCATAGGCTGCCTCATGCAGCGCGACTGCCAGCAGGACACCTGCCCGGCTGGCATCGCCACGCAGAACTGCCGCCTGCGTCACGGCTTCCGCGGCAAGCCCGAGCACGTTGAGCGCTTTATGCTCTTTGTTGCCGAGCAGTTGCGCGAGATCATGGCGAGCCTGGGCTTCCGCACCATCGACGAGATGGTCGGCCATCCCGAGTGCCTGCGCCAGATCGAGGTCCCGGGCAACCGCAAAGCAAATCTGCTCGATCTGTCGCCCGTGCTGGCGAGCGCGACCTGCGAGTTCGGTGCCCATATTCCGGGCGCCGACGGTCGCCACTTCCTGCCGCAGATGGCCGCGGACAGCGAGCTCGACAAGACGCTCGACTCCACGCTGTTTGTGCCCTATACGGCCGATGCCCGTGCGCACCTGCGTCCGATTCGCTTCCGTGCCGATATCGCCAACGTCAACCGCTGCGTGGGCACCATCCTGGGCAACGCGGTGACCAAGGCGCATCCCGAGGGCCTGCCCGCCGGCTCCATCACCATCGACTGCGATGGTTCGGCTGGTCAGAGCTTTGGCGCCTTCCTGCCGCGCGGCATTACGCTCAACGTGTGCGGCGACGCCAACGACTACTTTGGCAAGGGCCTTTCGGGCGGCGAGGTGTCGGTGCGCCCCAACCCGCATGCGACCTACAAGTTCGACGAGAACATCATCGTGGGCAACGTTGCGTTCTTTGGTGCCACGAGCGGCCGCGGCTTCATTAACGGCCTTGCCGGCCAGCGTTTTGCCGTGCGTAACTCCGGTGCCACCGTGGTGGTCGAGGGCTGCGGCAACCATGGCTGCGAGTATATGACGGGCGGTCTGGCACTCATCCTGGGCGAGGTCGGGCAGAACTTTGCCGCCGGCATGACGGGCGGCGTGGCCTATGTCTTTGACCAATACGGCACGCTCGATGCCCGCGTGAACCACGAGAGCGTTGAGCTCAAGGCCCCGACGGCCGGCGAGCTGGCGCAGATTCGCGAGCTCATCCAGGAGCACGTGGACGCGACGCAGAGCCCGCGCGGCATTAAGCTGCTCTACAGCTTTGAGACGATGAGCAAGCACTTTGTGAAGGTCATTCCGACCGAGTACGAGCGCGTGCTGGCGATTGTCACCGCGGGCGAGGCTGCCGGCAAGACGCATGCGCAGGCCGAGGAGCTGGCGTTTGACATCGTGACCGGTCGCGCGAGCGCCGCGGATGTCGCTCGCTTTGATGTCGCGGGCGGTGCTGCGGGCGCTGCGTCCGTGGCTGCCAGCTCTGTTGCTTCGACCAAGAAGGAGGCGTAAGTGCCATGGGTAAGCCCGGTGCTTTTCTTGATATCGATCGCGTGGCCCACGAGCTTCGCCCCGTGGAGGAGCGCAGCCATGATTTCGATCCGCTGTACGCTGAGCTCGACGACGATGCACGTCGCGCCCAGGCGAGCCGCTGCATGATGTGCGGCGTGGCGTTCTGCCAGATGGGCGCGAGCTTTGGCAAGGCGCGCCCGAGCGGCTGCCCACTGCACAACCTGATTCCCGAGTGGAATGAGCTGGTGTACCGCGGCCGCTGGGACGAGGCTGCCGAGCGTCTGTCGCTCACCTCGCCCATGCCCGAGTTCACGAGCCGCGTGTGCCCGGCGCTGTGCGAGGCCGCGTGCAACCTGGGCTCGGTCGATGGCCGGCCCACGACGATCCATGACAACGAGCGTGCGATCAGCGACCATGAGTGGGCACATGGCGGTCCGCGTCGCTTTGAGCCGGTGGGGGAGGGCGCGCCCACGGTTGCTGTGGTGGGCTCCGGTCCTGCTGGTCTGGTGGCGGCGTGGGAACTCGCGCGTCGCGGCGCCCGTGTGACGGTGTTTGAGCGTGACGACCGTCCGGGCGGTCTGCTCATGTACGGCATTCCCAACATGAAGCTCGAGAAGTCCGTGGTCGAGCGCCGTGTGGCGCTCATGCGCGAGCTGGGCATTGTGTTTGAGCTGGGTGCTGACGTTACGAACCCTGCGGTGGCGGCCAAGCTCAATGGCTTTGACGCCGTCGTGGTGGCTGCCGGCGCTCGTGCGCCCCGCGGCCTTTCGGCTGCGAACGTGGATGCTCCGGGCGTGGTGTACGCGGTGGACTACCTGACGGCTTCGACCGTCTCGGTGCTCGACGGCGGCGAGCCCGCGGTGAACGCGCGTGGCCTGGACGTTGTGGTCATTGGCGGCGGCGATACTGGAAACGACTGCGTGGGTACCGCCGTGCGCCAGGGCGCGCGCAGCGTGCGCCAGTTTGAGTTCTTGCCGGCGGCGCCCGATAAGCGCGCGGCGAGCAACCCTTGGCCGCAGTGGCCCAACGTTAAGAAGACCGACTACGGTCAGCAGGAGGCTATCGCTGCCATGGACGGCGAGATGCGTGCCTGGGGCGTGGATACGCTCGAGGTGCTGCTGGACGAGAAGGGTGCGGCCGTGGGCCTGCGCGTGGTCGATCTGGATTGGTCGGCCGGCAAGCCCGAACGCATTGCGGGCTCCGAGCACGAGGTGCCGGCGCAGCTGGTGCTCATCGCCTGCGGCTTTACGGGTCCCGAGCATGGCGTGTTCGATGCGGTGAGCGTGCCTGTTGCCACCGCTGGTCGTCCGCTGCCGGTGATGGCTGCCGAGGGCTCGCACCTTGCGGCCCGTGTCGACGGCGTCGCCGCGGATGCCGCGCCGGTGTATGTTGCCGGTGACGCTCGCAACGGCAGCTCGCTCGTGGTGAACGCCATGGCCGATGCCCTGGCCTGCGCAGCCGAAGTCGCCGATGCGCTGGAGCTGTAAAGTAGTCATTTAAGAACGTCCCCAATGACTAGTCATTTTTTTGTCTAGTCGTTGGGGACGCTCTTTGCGAGCGATTTGCTCGTTTGTCGACGTACGGGTGTTCATTTGTCGACTTCTTGGGCTGTGGTCACCTGTTGTTTCTGTGGTGGCTGCGGGTATCTGGCTCAAAAGGGCGGGTTGGACGTCTATGTTTACCTGCGGTTTTGTTGCGGTGCGCATTTTCGGTCAAGCATCCCGTCAAGTGTTTGGTTGGCATCTGGTTTGCAGTCGAAGACCTATTTTGCCCGCGCTTGCCTCGGTTGCTCGCCCTCCTCGTAAGCTCAAATTGAGGTCCATCAGTTTGAGGAGGATGCCATGACTGACCAAGTTTTTGACCGAGCGCAGCTGGCCGAAGCCGTCGGCAACGATATTGCCGACATGGCTCACTTTTGGATGCTGCGGAAGTTTCAATTCCTGGAGCCGGCGCGCGAGCAGTTCGAGATTATCGTCGATCCGTGGCTCAGCTATTGCGAGGAACCTTCTCAAAACGAAATCATGGCCTACAACATGGCGTTTACCGATTGGCTGCTGTTTGAGCGCCCCTATCGCCATGGCAAGACGCTGCTCGAGCTGTATGTTGAAGAGCCGCCGACATCGCTTTCGCCTGCCTCGCTCAAGCGGCTCGAGCAGGTACGCGACACGCAGTATTTCTCGCGCTTTGGCATTTTGGACAAGGATTCTGCGACTGGTATGGTCGCGCTGAAGGACACGCGCACCGACTGTCGCTTTGATGTCTACGACCCGCATATCGTGCAAAAGGAGCATTGGAGCGACGGAGCGATTGCGGTGCGCCTCGCCTGCGTCGACGATGTCTGGCTGACGGCGGGACAACTCTATCTGTATGACATCGCACGCCTGAGTGACACGGCGGTCGATGGGCCTGGTGCGGTGCATCCGGAGGACCTGCAGGACGGTTTTGACACCTCGCGCATCAGCTTCTTTTTGCGCCTGGTCCGCGACATCATGGGTGCCCAGGGGCGCTACGTAAAGTCCCTCAACATCTACGAACAAGAATGGGAGTAGGGGATGTGACTGGTGTCGCCCTACAGCCCTGACTTTGTCTCAATCTGTAACGTTTAGCGGCTGTTTGAGCCCGTAACTGTTACAGATTGAGACGGAAGGTTTGGCGGCTGTCGAAAGATCTTGTTCTGTAACAACTAGAGGCTCAAAGACTGTCTTCCTGTTACAGATCAAGACATTTGTCAGCGGAGGCAACGGTGACGCTGGTCCATTTGTCTGACGTGGTGGTGACGAAAGTGTCTAATACCGTTCTCAAACACAAACATGCGACTCGCAACACGTTGGCGCGGAATAGGATGTTCGCGCGGCTCACGGAGGCGGCCAAGCAAGGTGCGCTGCTCGCAACGCATGACAATACCGAGCTCATGTGGCTGCGACGTCATGTTGGAACCGACGATATCGCGGAGCCCGAGCCGTACCTGTTCTGTTTTCAGCATGATTGGGATGCATTGACGCCGGCGGAGCGAGCGTTGAGGACTATCAAAGGGCTTGCGGAGTTTCATCCCGATTGGGCGTTTTGGGGCTATGACGCGGCGCTTTTGTGGGGTCTGGAGGTGCCGAATGATCTGCTCGGGCCGCGTTTTCTTGTTAAGACAGGTTGTTCGGTGACGTTGAGCAGCGGGTGCAGGTTGTCGCGTCCACAGATGGCGGGCGCGCTCGAGCGTGTTGATGGCGTGCGGGTGACGTCGTTTTGGCGCACAGTGGAGGATTGCTTGCTGCGTGCGCCGTTCTCCTACGGGTTGGCGATTGCCGATTCTGCACTGCGGGCGAAAGGCGTATCACGTTGGGATTTGTGCGAGCGCCTCCGCGCCGATTGCGAGGGCAGGCGAGGGTATCGCAGGGCACAGGTGATTGCGTCGTATGCGGACGGGCTGTCCGAAAACGGCGGCGAGTCTCGGTTCCGAGCGTTCTTTATTGCGTACGGCTTTCCAGTTCCGGAGCTGCAGGTGGAGTTTCGCGACCCGCTCGATCCGAGCCAGGTGTTTCGCGTCGACTATTTTTGGCGGCTCGTGGACGGGACGTGTGTCATCGGCGAGCTCGACGGAAAGGGGAAGTACACCTTGCAGAACGGCGAAGGTCGGGAGCCGGTCGACCCATTCGTGGCAGAACGTCAGCGAGAGTCCCATCTGACGATGCTCGGACATAAAGTACTGAGGTTTACGTTTGATGAGCTCAAGAATCCGGGGAAGCTGGCTGAAAAGATGAGACTGGCGGGCATTCTGCAGCGGGTCAATCTGGCGGAGGAATGGAGACGGCAGTGGTATGGGCGCTAAGGGGTGCAACTGACGCGGAGGTGGTTGTTCCTGCCGAGTTTGTCTCAATCTGTAACAACAAGGGACCGTTTGGCCTCGTAACTGTTACAGATTGAGACGGAAGGTTGGCGGCTGCCGAAAGATCTCGATCTGTAACATCAAGGGGCCCAATAACCCTGTACCTGTTACAGATCGAGACATTTCCCTGGTGTCGCTGGGGTGGGACTGCAACGTATTCCGTCCCCCACATCCCCTCTTCCTTCCGTTAACCGATATGTCTGTGGTAATCGGGCTACACTGGATAATAATGGACAGATGTACAAGTTAATCGTGAGGGAGGAGCTCGATATGGCGTCTGCTGATCGTTCTACGTTGTTTATCAATGCGACCATTCTGGATGGTTTGGAGCATATGGAGCCGCAACCCGATATGGCCGTGGCTGTTGAACGCGGCGTCATCACCTGGATCGGCCCGAGTGCCGTGGCGCAGGCACCAGCGGGTGCCGAGGTCATTGACCTGGCTGGTGCGTATCTCATGCCTGGCCTCATCAATATGCACGTGCACCTGTGCGGCTCGGGTAAGCCAGTCTCGGCAGGCGATGCAGGATCGCTCATGAAAAAGCTCGATAATCCCGTGGGCCGCGCCATCGTCCGCCATATCCTCAAGGGCAGTGCCCAGCAACAGCTGGCAAGCGGCGTGACCACGGTACGCGGTGCGGGCGATCCGCTGTTTGCCGATATCGCCGTGCGCAACGCCATCGACGCCGGCAAGTATCTGGGCCCGCGTCTGGTGGCGCCGGGAACGGGCGTTACGGTGCCGGGCGGCCATGGCGCAGGCTTGTTCGCGCAGGTAGCCAATACCCCTGCCGAGGCGGCCGAGCAGGTGCGCGACCTGTATGCACGCGGTGCCGACGTCATCAAGTTGTTCGTGACGGGCGGCGTGTTCGATGCGACCGAGGTGGGCGAGCCAGGCGTGCTGCGCATGCCGGTTGATGTCGCTGCGGCGGCGTGCAAGGCGGCACACGAGGTTGGCCTTCCGGTTATGGCCCATGTCGAGAGCACTGAGGGCGTAAAGGCCGCGCTTCAGGCCGGTGTCGACACGATCGAGCATGGCGCTCCGATGACGCCCGAGATCTTGGACCTGTATCGCGGCGCCGCGGGTACGCAGCTCGAGGGGCGCGCACCGAGCGTGACCTGCACGATCAGTCCGGCGTTGCCGTTTGTACTGCTCGATCCGGAGAAGACCCATTCGACCGATACGCAAAAGAAGAACGGTGACATCGTGTGCTCGGGCATTATCGAAAGTGCTCGCGCTGCCCTGGATGCCGGCGTTAAGGTGGGCCTGGGCACGGACTCGAGCTGCCCGTTTGTGACGCAGTACGACATGTGGCGCGAGGTGGCGTACTTTGCCAAGTACGTCGGCGTGAGCAATGCCTTTGCGCTGCACACGGCCACGCAGATCAATGCCGAGCTGCTGGGCTTGGGCAACGAGACCGGCACGATCGAGTGCGGCAAGGCGGCCGACATTTTGGTGACGCGCAAGAACCCGCTCGATGACCTGTGCGCACTGCGTGAGCCGACGCACGTGATGTGTCGCGGTGATCTGGTGCGCAAGCTCAAGGTGAAGCGTATTCCCGAGGTGGACGCCGAGCTCGACGCGATTATGGACATGCCTGCCGAGGCGTTGGCCGAGGAGCTTGCCCGCGACGGCGTGGCGTAGGTGTGACAAAGGGGCGGCTCCGTTGCCGCATGCAAAAGCCGAGGTCTCAACACGAGGCCTCGGCTTTTTTATCGAACAAATACTTAGGATTTGGGACAAACAAACCTAATTAATTTGTCCCGCGTGCGGGCGCTACGAGCGCGTTTCCATCTTGGCATGGCACTTGGGGCAGGTGACGCGGATCTTGCCCTTGCCCTTGGGAACGGAGAGCATCTGGCCGCAGTTGGGGCACTTGAGGTATGTCGTAGTCTTGCGACCCTTCCACATCTTCTTGGCTGTGCGCTTGGCACGTTCAAAGTCTTCCATGCTAGTACCGGCTGCGCGCGAGGCGTTGGCCGCTGTAGCTCCGCCGCCCAAGCTAGCTACAAACTTGCCCAAGCCGGGTACGTTTGCAGTCGCGGCGACAAAGGCCTCGTTCTCCTTGTGACGTGCGTCGATATTTTTGGACAGGCCGCGCAGCACGCCAATCACGATTACGGCGATGGCAATCCAGCTGAGCCACTGGATGCGGGCTATCGATCCGATCATCGCGATGACGATGCCGGCAAAACCCATCACGATGGTGAGCTCGTCGGCGCCATTGCGTCCTTTCATAAAGTCATTCATGCAAATTGCCTTTCGTTCGATATGCTGCACGCCTTTATACCCCTTTTGGTGCAAGGGGGACAGGTTAATCTGCACCAATGTGGTGCAAACATACCTGTCCCCGGAATACCAAGACGGTGCAAACGTACCTGTCCCCAATGCCCCAATTACTTGGAGAGTTTGTCGACGACGCGTTCGATTTCGGCGAGTTTGGCGGCTTTGAGGTCTTCGTCGCCCGATTCGATTGCCGAAGTCACGCAGCCCTCGATATGCGCCTTGAGCACGTCGGCGTTAATGCGCGCGAGGAGCGCCTGTGTGGCCATGAGCTGCGTGGAGATATCGACGCAGTAGCGGTCCTCCTCGACCATCCGCAGGATGCCGTCGATCTGACCGCGTGCCGTCTTGAGCATGCGGGTCACCGATTTATGGTCTGCCATCATGGCGGGTCCTCGTTTCTGGTCGATCTTCCGGATGCCCCCCTGTCAGTTGCGGTGAAATACGGACTGTTTAAGGGCCTAGGGCGGCTCAACAGTCCGTATTTCACCGCAACTTCTGAGGGGGCAGGTGGCGCCTGCTACGCGGCGGTTACGGACAGGGCATGGAATTTCTCGCCGGCGCCCTCGACGGCGGCGGCGAGCTGCTCGGCGGTTACGGTGTCGGCGCACTCCACCTGGACAGTCTGGGTCTCGTGATCGGCGTCGGCATCGGTCACGCCGACCACGTTGAGCAACGCGGTCTCGACGGTGGCATCGCAATGGCCGCACATAAGGCCGGAAGTCTTGATTGTGTATCGCATAGGTATTCCTCTCTGTTGTGTCGGCTTTCCCAGGCACCCGACCTTGATCTTCAAGCCGTCGCTCGCGTACCAAAGTACGCGTCGCTCCTCTTTCAGGTCAATCTCGGGCACCTGGAAAACCCGTTCTAAATGGACTTAATGGTGAGCTTATTTTGCCACTTTTGGCTTAAAGGATTTTAAGCGCAGCGCATTGGATACGACGCAGACGCTCGACAGGCTCATGGCCGCGGCGCCGAACATCGGCGAGAGCTGCCAGCCGGTGAGGGGGAAGAACACTCCCGCGGCCAGCGGAATGCCGATGCCGTTGTAGAACAGCGCCCAGAACAGGTCCTGCTTGATGTTACGGATTGTGGCGCGCGACAGCTCGATGGCGCGGGCGACGTCCATAAGGTCGCTGCGCATGAGCACCACGTCGGCACCCTCCTTGGCGATATCGGCGCCGGTGCCGATGGCAAGGCCCACGTCGGCGCGCGCCAGGGCGGGGGAGTCATTGATGCCGTCGCCCACCATGGCGACCTTGCCGCCCGCATCCTGCAGTTCGCGCACGTGGCGTTCCTTGTCGGCGGGAAGAACGTCGGCGATAACCTGCTCGCTGGTGAGCCCCACGCGTCGGGCGATGGCCTCGGCCGTCACGCGGTTGTCGCCGGTGAGCATACGCACATCGACGCCGAGTGAACGCATTGCGGCGATGGCCTCGGCGCTCGTCTCTTTGACCTCGTCGGCCACGGCGATGGTGCCGACAAGCTCGCCGTTCTTGGCAAAGAACAGCGGCGTTTTGCCCTCGGTGGCAAATTGCTCGGCAAGGCCGGCGGGAACCTTCGCGCCCAGCTCGTTCATCAGGCGCACGTTGCCGGCTGCGATGACATTCTGCCCCTCGCGCGCCGTGACGCCGCGACCGGGCACGGCGGCAAAGTCCTCGACCATGCGCGCCACGATTCCGCGCGCCTCGCACTCGGCCATAATCGCCTCTGCCAGCGGGTGCTCGCTCGGGCGCTCGAGCGCGGCAGCGAGCTTCAGTAACGCCTTTTCACTCATAGCGGGCGAGCCGTCGGCGCGCGCGGCAACCACAATGTCGGTCACAGCCGGTTTGCCGCGGGTGACGGTGCCGGTCTTATCGAGTACCACGGTGCCCACGTTGCGCAGATTCTCCAGCGCCTCGGCGCTCTTAAACAGAATGCCCATCTCGGCGCCCTTGCCGGTGCCAACCATAATGGCGACGGGCGTGGCCAGACCCAGCGCACACGGGCAGCTGATCACCAACACGGCCACGGCGGAGGTGAGTGCCTCGTTCACGCTGCCGGTCAGCGCCATCCACGCCACGAAGGTCACGGCCGAGATCGCAAACACCACGGGCACAAACACGCCGGCGACCTTGTCGGCCAGGCGGGCGATAGGCGCCTTGGTGGCGTTGGCGTCCTCGACGAGCTGGATGATCTTGGCAAGCGACGTGTCGGCGCCCACGCGTGTGGCACGGAAGGTAAACGATCCGGTGCGGTTGACCGTGGCGGCGTTGACGGTGTCGCCGGCGGTCTTCTCCACGGGGATGGACTCGCCGGTGAGCGCACCTTCGTCCACGGCCGAAGCGCCCTCGAGTACCACGCCGTCGACAGGGATGGACTCGCCGGGGCGCACACGCAGCACCTGGCCGGGCAGAATGGCATCGACATCGACGGTGGTCTCGGTACCGTCGACGGCCACGACGGTCGCGGTCTTGGGCGCCAGGTCAATGAGCGCCTCGATGGCGCCGCCAGTCTTGGATTTGCTGCGTGTCTCGAGATATTTGCCTACGGTGACGAGCGACAAGATCGTGCCGGCGCTCTCAAAATACAGGTTGTCCATGCTCGTCATCATGGCCTCGTGGACCTGACCCGCGGCTAGCTGGTCGGCCATGATGAACATGGCGTAGAGCGACCAGGCGATGGACGCGGTGGCGCCGACGGCGATGAGGGCGTCCATGGTGGGCGCGCCGTGCGCGAGCGATTTAAACCCATTGATAAAGTACGCGTTGTTGACATAGACGATGGGGATGAGCAGGACGAGCTCGGTGAGGGCGAGCGTCATGCTGTGGGTATGGTCGGTGAAAATGCCGGGCAGCGGCCAGCCGAGCATGTGCCCCATGCCTATGTAGAACAGTGGGATAAGGAATACGATCGAGGCGATGAGACGAGTACGCATGGCAGAGGCGGCAGCCTCCAACTTTTTGGTTGGCGACTCCATGTGGGCGGCGCCGGACCTGACTTGTGTGCTGCCGTTTGAGCTGGCGGTGTCGGTGCCCGTGCTGACGGGCGAGGCCGAGTAGCCCGCACGGTCGACGGCGGTGCAGATGTCGTCGGGAGAGACCTGCGCGGGGTCATAGTCGACCATCATGGAACCGGCGAGCAGGTTGACCGCGACGTTTTGGACGCCGTCGAGCTTGCTCACGGCGCGGTCCACGTGCGCCTGGCAGGCGGCGCACGTCATGCCGCCCACGTCGAACTTATCTTGAGCCATGGCTTCTCCTTTCCGTGATTCGGTGTTGGAATTGTTAACCTGCCGATACTATACACCCATACCCCCTGGGGGTGTCCAGTGGAGATTGAAATGTATGTCATTCTGTTAATTGGCCGAGGTGATAGCCAGGTCGGCGGACCGTAGCCGGTCTAATGTCTCAATCTGTAACAACTAGACCCGTTTTTATCGAGTAACTGTTACAAATCTAGACATTACATCGAGCCACAACTTAACGTCTCAATCTGTAACATCTGAGGACCGTTTTGCCTGCTAGATGTTACAGATCGAGACAAACCATTAGAGGGTAACCTGAACATCTCGATTTGTAACAGTAAGACCGATATTTGGGTCCTAGTTGTTACAGATTGAGATGTTGTCTCGGGGGGGGGGTGGGGTTTGTCTCGTTCTGTAACATCTAGACCTGTATCTGCCGAGCTAGTGTTACAGATCGAGACATTTGCCGGGGAGGGGTCCCGTCACGGCAAGACGCCCGCCGCCTAGATACAGAACCCGGGGATCACACAGGTTAGCTTGTTTGGCTCTTCCGCAGGCGTTGCGTACGTAAAGACGTCGCCGTCGTGCCCCACGCGGTTCATATAGAGCGTGCCTTCGCTCTCCGATGTGTCGGGGCTCACCGTGCGCTCCCACCAACAAGTGTCCTTGCCCTTCCACTGGCGGACCATCGTCTCGTTCGTGGAATACGGGCTCACCTTGAGCTCGCGGAAGAGCTGATACTCCTTGCCCTCGCCGTTGTAGATGTCTGCCAGGTAGTGATAGTCCTCGGCAAACGAATCGGGCGGTTGCGTACCGCACAACTCGACCATGGCGGGCAGCCAAAGGGTTGCGGGCAACTCGCTCAGGCACGATGCGCTTCTGGCGGCGCCAACGTTATTCGAGATCTTTTTGATAGATTTGATGAGTGCGCGCAACTCGTTGGGCAGCAGCTTAAGGCCGTCGCCGTTGAGCCATTCCCGCAGCTCGCAATCTGCCCAGCCGGCGCTCGGCGGTTCAGCCGCAGCGTTGCGCTCGGCAATACCCGCGTCGAACATAAACGTCAGTCCGGCTTTGCCCGTCCCGTCCAGAAGCTCGTCGTGGCGGATGCCCACAAGCTGCGCGCCGACCTCCAGCCCGTTGGTGAGCGTGACACGCTTGGTGCACGGATAGGGGATATGCCCATCAGCGTCGAGCAGGTGGTAGCGCTTGGCAATCTCGCGCGCGTCGCTACGGGTCTCGGCGGCCTTAATCTTGAGTGAAATCTCCTGCAGCTGATCCCAGGTGTAGTCATCAAGTGAACCGCGGATGCCGTCCAGGTAGTCGGGGATGCCAAAGCCATGGGTTGCCGCCCCGATAACGCCGAGCCCCGCAACGGCTGCGACAACGCCACCGATAATAAAGCGGCGGCGGGTCATGGCATCGTGCCGGGCCTGCTCCAGGATCTCTCGCGCGCGCTCGCCGGCGACGTCGACCTTAAGGTGTGTACCGGAGTCGATGTCGATTGCGGCGTCACTGCCCGCGCCTTCGCGGCCCTCGGATTCGGCATCGGTGAGGTATGCCGAGAGCACCTCGAGCATCTGCTGCTCGGTGGGACGATCGCACTGCTCGACTGAGAGACCCTTCATGATGATTTGGACGAGCGCTTCATCGCCCTCGCAGCGCGGCTCGAGCGGTGCCGGCTTGGTCTTGGTCTTTACGAGATAGAACGAGCCGGTTGCAGCGGCGTCCGTCGACTCAAAGTCAAACGGTTTGCGACCGCTGTAGAGCTGGTACAGAATGCTCGAAAGCGCATAGACGTCGATTGCCGGCGAACGGCGAAGGGCCGCGATGCCTTCGATATCCTGTGTGAGCATCTCGGGCGCGGCGTATGCGGGCGTGGCAAAGCGCCAGATGTCGGCGCGCCGGGTGATCGTGTCGTCGCCGAGAGCCATGGTCGCGGAGCCCATGTCGATGAGGCAGGGGTCAAAGGAGCAATCGGCAATCTGCTGTTCGAGCGTTCGGCTGGTGGTGCGGAACATAATATTGGCAGGCGACAGGTCGCGATGGACGACCGGATTCACGAGGCCTTGGGTCATCAAGAGCGCACGAAGCACGGCGTTTCCGACGGCGGCGACCATCTGGGTGGTCAGCCCGCCCGAGGCGTCGTGAGGAAGCAGGGGCAGCGCCTGCTTGAGTGAGGTGCCCTCGACCCACTCCATGAGGATGAGCGGGTCGTCCTCGCATGAACCGTAGCCATAGACGCGCGGAAATCCGCGCAGGTGCGAGACGGTACACAGATGACGATACTCCTCGAACAGCGCAGCGGTGTTGGCCAGGTGCGCTGCCGATTGCTCGGCGGAGCGGTCGGGGGCTTGGCCGGAAAGGATGGCGTTGTCCTTGAGTAGCTTGACGGCAAAGACCTCGCCGCTCGTGTTGGTCGCGCGCAGCACGTGCCCGATGTTGCCGTTGTTGCGGTGGGCCGTCTGGAGAATAAGCGTCATAAACCGACGCTTGGCCTCGTCCTCGGCGCTGGGGTCGACCGCCACGGCGGTGTCGAACGTGTCAAGACGGATGAGTTTGTCGCCATAGGCGCTATTGGTAGTATCCATGGCGTTCCTTTGTCTGGCATGGGTTGCCGCACGCATACGTGAGCAGTGCGGATATCGGTAAAGTACCATGATAGCCGCACTGCCCACGTATACCGCTGAGTATTGTCGTTTGCGACGCAGAAGGTAGCAGACGAAAGACGGACGGCGGCCGTCTTTCGATCGCCGTCCGCGCTAGTCCACAATGACAAGGAATGTCGTGTAGAGACCCAGATGGAGCCTGTCGCTGTTGGCGATTTCCACGGGGGGATAGACTTTGCCGGGTTCGCGTTGGTCGCGCGGCGGCTCAATCACAATATCGCCGTCGCCCGCGCCCGATTCGAGCACTGTGCCATTGGTCGACCCAAGGCCCTGGGCGTACCAGTGCTCACCCTCGAGCCAAATGCGAAGATGCTCGCGCGAGGCGTCGGCGCCTACATCGGTGATGCTGGGCGAGGTTTTGGGCAAGGACCCAATTACCGTGCCGCGCGGATTGCGTGTGAGGGGATGGATTTGCATGTCGGCGCAGTTGTCGGCATGGGTTCTGAGCAGACCGAGGTTGGGGGCGACGGTGCGCGGCTGCTCCAGGCTGCTCATAAAGCCACGTCCGACGGTAGTTTCGGTGGTGCCAAAGTGCCCGCCCGTCTTGCTGTCGCAAAAGCGCTCGACGGTGGCCACGCCCTGAACGGGATCGGCGAGCGCCCCCGTTGCCA
This sequence comes from Collinsella aerofaciens, assembly GCF_015546965.1. Taxonomy (GTDB): domain Bacteria; phylum Actinomycetota; class Coriobacteriia; order Coriobacteriales; family Coriobacteriaceae; genus Collinsella; species Collinsella aerofaciens_X. Next base: position 3,786 of record NZ_JADMUF010000001.1, on the reverse strand, counting down.
CAAAGAGCATAAGGTAAAGCGTGCTTTTCTCGCGCACGGCATTGCCGTCAAAGTTGTCGATGCGATTGAGGGCATTTGCATATAGGCGGCTGTCCAGTTTGTAGCTGGCGAGAGCCGACATCATTTCGTTGGCGGCCGGACCGCGATAGTGCTCGGCGATTGCCCGATAGGCGGACTCGCCGCCGCCGAGCTTGCTGCAGATTGCCGCGGAAAGGTTGAGCGTGGTGACGGTAAAGTCGCTGTAGATGGCGGGCGCGCACTGGTCAGGCTTGCGATGGACGATGTAACGGGTGAGATACGAGCGGTTGGAAGAGCATTTCTCGAGCAGGGTACTGCCGAGATAAGAGTTTCCATTGATGAGCATTCGGGCGATCTCGAGATGTTTAAGACCGCCGAACGAGCGAATATCGTTATAGAGGACCGAGCAAGGCGTCTCTGCTGCCACGGATACCTCCCTTGATTGCTTCCTAGCCAATATGGCGATAGGAATTAATGGCCCCCGGTGGGCGACGTATTAAATGGCTGCGCAATATATAGCGTAACCAAAGCAACATTATAGGCCACATGTTCGAAATTGCAGGAAGACTGAGAGATTTGGTTTGGACTGGACGGAAATCCCCCTCTGTCTTGATCTATAACAATTAGGACCGATTTTACTCGGTAACTGTTACAGATTGAGACGTTTGTGAACTGTGTCGACCGTTTGTCTCGATCTGTAACACGTAGAGGAAGATTTGCCCTGTAGATGTTACAGATTGAGACAATCGGCCAGGCCCACCTCGTCCGCCTTGTCATCTGTGGTTTACGTGGGGGCATACGGAGTACGGGTATACTAACCGGCGGCGAATCTGCTCCATCGCTTAGAGCTGCTGCGTCTGGACGGCGCGTGATAGGGCTGCCAAAGCGATCGCCAGCGTGCTGAGCAACGTCCTCTCTGTGCGCACCTGTTTTTTGTATGTATTAGCGCACTACCAAGCACGCCCGCGCGGCCGCATGCCGTGCCCATTGCGCGTGCAGATAAGGAACAACAACATATGCGTAATTCTGTATCCGACGTCACCGACGCCGAGATCCTGGACGAGGCCCGCGAGGCCATGACCCAGGCTGCCTTCGATGCCGCCGACGAGGCCAATGCTGCCCAGGCCGTCGAGTCCGCTACCGAGAGCCTGCCCGCCTTTGACGAGCTGGGCCTTTCGGACGAGATGCTCCGTGCTATCGAGAATCTGGGCTACACGGCGCCCACGCCTGTCCAGGCCGGCTCCATCCCCGTGGTGCTCGAGGGTCGCGACCTGCTTGCCGCCGCTCAGACCGGCACCGGCAAAACGGCCGCCTTTTTGCTGCCGACCATGAACAATCTGGAGCACATTGCTCCGCCCAAGCCCGTGCGCGAGCGTGGCGGCCGCAACCGCCGTCGCGGTGCCAAGAAGCCCGAGGGCAACGGCCGCGGTCCCGTGATGCTCGTCATCACCCCCACGCGCGAGCTTGCCCAGCAGATCGACGAGGTCGCGAGCAAGATCGCCGACGTCACCGGCCATGTCGCCGTGACCGTCGTGGGTGGCGTGAGCTACAAGCCGCAGACCGCGGCACTCAAGTACGGCTGCGATATCCTGGTCGCCACGCCGGGCCGTCTGGTCGACCTGATCGAGCAGGGCGCCTGCCACCTGAACGAGGTCAAGGTGCTGGTGCTCGACGAGGCCGATCGCATGCTCGACATGGGCTTTTTGCCCGCCGTCCGCCGCATTGTGCGCGAGACGCCGGCCGAGCGTCAGACGCTGCTGTTCTCGGCGACGCTCGACGAGGAGGCCGTGGGCGAGATCACCGACCTGGTGAGCGACCCGGCTCGCGTGGAGATCGCGCCCGCCACGTCGACCGCCGACACCGTCGACCAGTTTGTGTTCCCGGTGTCCATCGAGGCCAAGAACAACCTGCTGCCCGAGTTCCTCAAAAAGGAGGGTCCGGAGCGCACTATCGTCTTTATGCGCACCAAGCACCGTGCCGACAGCTGCTGCCGTCGTCTGGAGCGCAAGGGCATCAAGGCCGCCGCGATTCACGGCAACCGCAGCCAGGCTCAGCGCGAGCGCGCGCTTTCTGCCTTCCGCGATGGCACCGTCGACGTGCTGGTGGCAACCGACGTTCTCGCCCGCGGCATCGACATTAGCGACGTGCGCTACGTCGTGAACTTTGACGTGCCGGCCGAGCCGACCGACTACATCCACCGTATCGGTCGTACCGGTCGTGCCGGTGAGCTGGGCTGGGCCATCACGTTTGTGACCGAGCAGGATGTGGACGAGTTCTACGAGATCGAAAAGCTCATGGACAAGACCGCCGACATCTACGAGGCCGGCGACCTGCATGTGGGTCCCAACCCGCCTGCGGTTGATCCCGAGCGCGACCCTGCGGCCTTTAAGGTGAAGAAGAAGACCAAGCGCGGCAAGTCCAAGAGCAAGAAGAAGCTTGAGCAGGCACGTCGCGACGGCAAGCGCAACGGCGACGACTACGGCGATGTTGCCGGTCGTTCCAACCGCGGTCGCGACGAGCGCCGCAGCGACGGCGAGCGCCCGAGCCGTCCCAAGCGCGGCGGCAAGACCCGCGTGCGCGAGGGCGTTCAAGCTCGCGTGGATGAGGCCGTTGAGAGCGTGGCCCGCGAGGTGGCTGCCGAGGAGCGCGCTGGTACTGGTGCCGCTGAGCAGCCTGCGCGCGGTAACCGTGCCGAGCGCCGTGCCAAGCAGTTCCAGGGCGAGGCACATCGCCGTCGCCGCGAGGACGAGGACCGTGGCGGCCGTCGTCGTGTCGAGCGCGAGGACGAGGGCCGCGGTTCGCGCGGTGGCAAGCGCGGCGCGGGCGACCGCCGTCGATCCGGTCGTGATGACGAGCGCGGTGGCCGTGATGAGCGTCGCGGTGGTGAGGGTCGCGGTGAGCGAGGTACCCGTGGCGGTGAGCCCCGTGGCGGCAAGCGCTTTGAAGAGCGCGGTAGCCGCGGCGGCGAGCGTCGCGAGGGTGCTCGCGGCAATGGCGGCCGCGGCGGCGCTAGTCGTTCTAACGAGTCGCGCGATCGTCGTGACCCGCGTGCCAGCCGCGATCGTCGCGATGACTGGCGCAACTACGACGATACCCGCGAGGAGCGTCGTGGCGGCTATCGTGGCGGGCGTGGCGGCAACCAGGCCGGCTCCCGTGGCGGCCGTGCCGGCGGTCGCGATAACCGTGGCAGCTATGGCAATAGTCGTGGTGGCAAGCGCGGCGGCAGCTCCCGTCGCCCCGGTGACGGCGGCGGCAAGCGCAAATAGCATACGCATCGCCCGCTAGCGTGAGACAAACAAAAGGGCCCGAGCAAACAACGCTCGGGCCCTTTTGTTTGCCGTGTCCATCGCTAATTCAAACGTGATTTTCTCGGGAATGCATCTGGGGGATGCCGCGGACCTATTTTCCGCCATGCAGCAATGGGTCCTATGGGGTGCGCCGTGCATTTTTTGGAGTATTCAGCAGCTCTAGCTGGCTGCATACGATTCGGTATTGCCAACGGCGGCCTTCAGATATCCCCTATGAGCGTTTTGAGTTAGATTTCGCCGTTTTCCGGAGCAGGGGTGCGTCATTCTCGCCATGTCGGAACCCAAAATGACGCAGCGCCCTAAAGGTTTGCCCGCTCGGGGTATTGCTGGCGCGAGCACGCTGCAGAATACTCCGTTTTTTGCACGGGCCAGGATGGGGTACCGGTAGCGCGCAGAGATGTGGTGTAAGAGGCGGGGCATGCCCCGCCTCTTCTCTTTCTTGAAAGGGAGGGGACACCGC
>NZ_JADMUF010000019.1 GCF_015546965.1 Collinsella aerofaciens | reverse complement strand
GCGGTGTCCCCTCCCTTTCAAGAAAGAGAAGAGGCGGGGCATGCCCCGCCTCTTACACCACATCTCTGCGCGCTACCCGAGGTCTATCGAAATTACTTCATTTTGTCTCAAGGTTGAGCCAAATTAGCGTACATCTGTTGCGCAAAATGAGCAAAAATGGCTTCATGAAATGTCTCTATTTTCATGTCAGTACTCATATTTGCCACTTTTTGACCACAGGGACATCTACCGCGCGAAATCGATATGTCAAATCTGCCAAAACGGCCCATAACAAAAAAGCTCCCATTGCTGGGAGCTCTTTCAATCAATGGTGCGGGCGAAAGGACTTGAACCTTCATGGGGTTGCCCCCATACGGACCTGAACCGTACGCGTCTGCCAATTCCGCCACGCCCGCGTGCAGAAATTAGAATAACGGAGCGCCATCGCGAACGCAAGAACTATTTTTGAAAAAGTTTGCAGGCATTTTCCCAAGCGGCTTGCGCGATTGTTTCGGCGTCCTCACCAGTGCGATCAACACGGTCGTTGACCAGCGTGTTTGCCGTAATGGAGATCATTGCGGGCTCGCATTCAAGACCGCGGATGGGCTCCGGAGCCATATACGGGCAATCCGTCTCGAACAAAATTCGATCGAGTGGGGTTGCCGCAAATGCCTCGCGCACGTCGTCGTTGCGCTTAAAGGTGGCCGCACCGCCATAGGCGATATAGCAGCCCAGCTCCACAAAGCGCTCCATCGTGGCGCGGTCCTCGCCAAAGCAGTGCAGCACACAACCGGCCTGGGGCACGCCCACCTCACGAAGCACGTTGTAGGCGTCCACGTGCGAGGTACGCTCCTGGTCCGTGTCCTCGTGACGCAGATGCAGCTCCACCGGCACGTTACGGCACACGGCAAGCTCGAGCTGGCGCGCCATGCAGTCAATCTGCACGTTATGGGGTGCCGGCGCGATATCGTCGTCATAGTCCATGTGGTAGTCCAGGCCGATTTCGCCAATACCGGCGCATAAGGGATCATCGAGTGCGGCAACGACCTGTGCGTGAACGTCGTCGGCATAGTCCGGCGCGCCATACGGATGCACGCCGGCAAGATACTTGATCTGCGGGATATCCTGCATCGGCAGAATCTCGCGCGTCAGCCAGTCGCTATAGTCCGTCACGCTGCGTTTGTCAGCGATGGGGTCGAACATCGTCACCAACAGGTCGACGCCCGCTGCCTTGGCACGCACGAGTGTCTCGGGCACTTCTTTGCCCCAAAACGAAAGCAGATGTGCATGCGTATCGGCAAGTGGGGCCAAGGGCACGGGGCAGGCGACCGTCTTCTTTTTCTTGGTAAACGTCACGCGTGCGGCATTAGGCATCATGGATTAGCTCCTGGGCCAGACGGACAAAGTCAGCAACATCAAGCGTCTCGGCGCGCGTGGTGGGTGCGATACCGCAAGCCTCAAAAGCGGCATCGAGCACGTCCTTGGCAAAACCGTTGGCGCTCATGGAATTGCGGATGGTCTTGCGACGCTGAGCAAATGCAGCATCAATCACGCGGGCCACAAATTCGCGATCGAGCCCCTCGGGCACCACGCCGTCAACACGGTCGATACGCACGACGGCCGAGTCCACGTGCGGCGCCGGCATAAAGCAACGCGGCGGCACCTCAAAGCGACCCGTCACTTGCGCGTACAGGCCGAGTTTTGCCGTGTAGCCGCCATAGGTCTTGTTACCGGGCGTTGCGGCAATGCGATCGGCAACCTCCTTTTGAACCATGACGACAGCGCGCTTAAGCGCGGGCATCGTCTGGAAGAACTGAAGAATGATCGTCGCCGCCACGTTGTAGGGCAGATTCGCGACAAACACCGTCGGCTTACCGCCCGCAACCTGCTCAATCTGCTCCGGGCCCACCTTGAGCGCATCGCCCATGATAAAGCGGAAGTTGGCATAGTCGGCGGCGTGGGCGTCAAGCACCGGCTCGAGCTCGGGATCGGCCTCGATCGACGTAACGCACGCCGCTTCCTGCAGCAACGCAAGTGTCAACGTACCGCAACCCGGACCCACCTCGAGTACGCGCTCGTCACCTGCAAGCTCGGCAAGCTCGCAGATACGCTCGATCACATGATTGTCGATTAGAAAGTTCTGGCCCAGGCGATGCTTGGTCGCAAGGCCAAACTCCTCTAGCAGCTCCCTGGTGGCCGTGGGGTTTGCCAAAGGCGAAGTTGTCATGGTTGCCTCCTTAGCATGATGACGGCGTCTTGAAACAAAAGGGCATGGACCGTGGTGGCCATGCCCTTACAGCTAAACAGCAAATTGCCGATATGGCGCGCAGTCTCTACGCCAGACGCGGGAACAGCGGATCGCCCTTCTCGACGGGCTGACCGCCGGCAAGCAGACCCCAAGTGCAAATGCCCTTGAGGTCGTCGCTCGCGGCCTCGCCCTCACAGGACAGACGGCGCAGGGCCTCGGCAGAAGTCTGGGGCATGAGCGGCATCAGCAGGTGAGCGGCAATGCGGATGGCCTCGAGCAGGTTGTAGATCACAAATGCCAGCTCGTCAGCCTTGGCCTCGTCCTTGGCAAGTGCCCAGGGCTCGGAGTCCTCGATGTAGTGGTTGGCGGCGTGGATGAGCTCCATGACCTCGTCCTTGGCTCCACCGTAATCGAGCACGTCCATCTTGGCCATGTAGCGGTCGACCAGGCCATCGGCGATCTTTGCCAGCGGGTTATCGAACGCATCGAACGATGCGGGCTTGGCGGGCGCGCAACCGTCAAAATACTTGCCGCTCATGTTGAGCGAACGCGAAATGAGGTTGCCCCAGCTGTTGGCCAGGTCGGCGTTGTAGACCTGCTCCATGCGGTCGAAGCTGATGGCACCGTCGGTGCCGGGGACGACGTCGGTCATAAAGTAGTAGCGATAGCCCTCGACGCCCAGCATGTCGATAACGTCCTGCGGAGCGATGGCGTTGCCGCGGCTCTTGGACATCTTCTCGGCCTTGCCGGTCTCGGCATTGCGCACGGTCAGGAAGCCGTGGGCAAAGACGTGCTCGGGCAGGGCCTCGCCGATGGCCATGAGCATGGCGGGCCAAATGACGCAGTGGAAACGGATGATGTCCTTACCCACGATGTGGAACTGCGCGGGCCAGCGATAGGCCAGCTCGGCACGCGCCTCGTCGGTGTCGACACCGTAGCCGACGGCCGTCATATAGTTGAGCAGAGCATCGAACCACACGTAGGTCACGTGACCCTCGTCAAACGGGACCTGAATGCCCCAGTCAAAGCTCGTACGGCTCACGGAAAGGTCGTTGAGGCCGCCCTCGACAAAGCTGCGAACCTCGTTCATGCGGAACGCAGGCTCGACAAAGTCGGGATGCTCGTCATAGAGCTTAAGCAGCTTGTCCTGGAAGGCGGAAAGCTTAAAGAAGTAGGACTCCTCCTGCACGCGCTCAAGCGGACGGTGGCAGTCGGGGCACAGGTGCTGGCCGACGCTGCCGTACTCCTCGTCGCCCTTCTGGACCTGCGTATCGGTAAAGTAGGTCTCGTCAGGCACGCAATACCAGCCGTCGTAGCTGCCCTTATACAGGTAGCCGGACTCCTTCATGCGCTCCCACAGGTACTGCACGGCATGGTGCTGGCGCGGCTCGGTGGTGCGGATGAAGTCATCATTGGAAATCTCGAGCTTGCTCCAAAGCTCCTTGAAGTGCGGAGCCTGGCTATCGGTCCACTCCTGCGGCGTCATGTTGTGCTTGGCTGCGGCCTCGGCGACCTTCTCGCCGTGCTCGTCCATGCCGGTCAGGAATTTGACGTTATAGCCGGCGGAACGGCGATAGCGAGCCTGAACGTCGGCGATGATGGTGGAATAAGCCGTGCCCAGGTGCGGATCGGCATTGACGTAGTAGATGGGCGTCGTGATAAAGAACGAAGGCTTGCTTTGATCCATGGGGTTTGTCCTCCAGAAAAACGTTGCATACAGAGGATGATTCTAGCGCAAGGGCTGGATATCCTCCATCTATTGCATATCGAGCACCATGGCATAGACATCGCGCTTGCGGCGCGAATACTTCTGAGACAGGCGCTTGGCCACCGCAGAGGCGGGCTCCCCCTCCTCGAGCGCGGCGCGGATATCCGCGCGCAGGGCCTCATCGGGATCCGCTGCCGCGGCGCCAACCGGCACGATACCGGCCTCTTCGTCCTCGCTCGGCGGTGCGATGACCAGCGCAATCTCGCCTTTCACCTCGCCGCGGGCACGTAGCTCCTCGGCAAGCTGGGCAGCGGGCCCGCGCAGGACCTCCTCGTGCAACTTGGTGAGCTCGCGGCAGACGGCAACCTCACGCTGGGGAAAGACCTCCGCCACGGCTTCGAGTGTCGCCACGATGCGATGTGGAGACTCGTAGAAGATGAGCGCGCCGGGCACCACGGCAAGGCGCTGCAAACGGCGCACGCGGTCGCCGTGCTTTCGGCCCAAAAAGCCCTCGAAGAAAAAATGCTCGCAGGGAATGCCGGACGAAACGAGCGCCGTGACGCAAGCAGAGGGCCCGGGAATAACTTCGACGGGCACATCGGCCTCACGCGCCGCCTCAACCAGCGCCTGGCCGGGATCGGACACGCTCGGCATGCCGGCGTCCGAGGCAAAGGCGAGGGTCTCCCCCGCCAGCAGACGGTCGACCAGGCCGGCGGCGCGGCTGGCGATCACATTCTCGTCGCAACGGACAAGCGGCTTGGAAATGCCCAGGTGCATCAGCAGCTTTGACGTCACACGCGTGTCTTCGCAGCAGATGACATCGGCAGCGGCAAAGGCCTCGCCAACGCGCGGGGACAGGTCGCCCAGGTTGCCGATGGGCGTGCCGACCACATAGAGTTTGCCCGTATGGGCGCTGTTTTGCGTCATATCAACCTATTCAATCATGCCGCGCTCGAGCGTACCGAGCGCCGCGCGGGCGTCCCATGCTGCAATGCGCTTCTCGGTCTTCCACGTTTGGAAGAACCAACCGGCAGCCGGCGCAAACGAAGCCAGCTGATTGGCGATAAATACGCGCTCGTAGGCATTGCGGCCCTCGGGCGTAACCGACGAGTTGGCAAAGATCGCCGCGCCCGACCATTCGCCCACCAGCACGGGGAACCCAGTCGAAATCGCTTCTTTAAGCTCGCGCTTGTTACGCGAAATCGCCGTCGTCAGCCCGCGGGGGCTCGTGATGTCGAGCGCATGCTCGTCGCGGTAATGGTACAGGTGAAGGTCCATGTAGACGTTCTTGTACTTGGCGCCGCGCATAAAATGCTTCCACTCGCTGGGATGCCCCGAAGACGAAAAGACGACGATCTTATCCTCGGGCATATACGAACGGACGAGCTCGTAGGCATCGCGATAGAAATTGCGCAGGTAGTGAGCCGGAATGCCATCCGTCATGGCAAAGAGGCTCTTGCGAACGCTCATCTGCGGCGTATCCAGCAGCTCAATGCCCAGCAGGCTCTCGGCCTCGCCGTAACGCTCGGCCAAGCGCTCGAGCACGTCGAGTGCGACATGTCGGCCGTTAGTGGACGAATGCCACTCGGCAACAGCCTCCGGCGTGGCGGGCGAATCGTTGGAATCGCCCTGGCCACCGGGCACAGTCGCCAGGTCAAGCAGCACGCGAATGTTGTACTTGGCAGCCCACTCAATCGCGCGGTCGATGTAATCGACAACCGAGATGTAGGAGGCATCGGACTCCTGTGAGCCAAAGGCATACCAGGGCACCGGCAGGCGCACGGCGTTGAGGCCGATCTGCGCCATGCGACGGAAATCATCCTCGCTCACAAACGTCTCGTAATGACGGCGCATGCGCTCGTTATAGGCGGCGGTGCCCATGGCCTCCTGCAGCTCGGCCGCGTTGGATGCACCGGTCGCCGCATATAGCGACGGGGTCACCCAAGGCTCGGGAATAAACCAGCCAGAGAGATTAACGCCGAGTATCCTCTCCATCACTGCCCCCTTTTGAATCATACGGGCTAAGCCCGCATCGCTCTTGCATGACATATCTATCGATTTGAGTATACCCGCACATGCAGACAGGCGACCGAACGGTCTGTAAAGTGACGCGAAAGTGGGAGGAATATCTGGGAACAGGCGGGCTCGGGATGGTGCGACGAGATGTGCACGCACGTCGGAAGTAAGCGCCGGAAAGCGCATCCCGCTCTGGGTCAAAATAATGGGATGCATTTTCCGCGGAACCCCACAAAAAAAGAAAAAGGACCCCTTTGCAGAGGTCCTAGTCAATTCAAGGTGGCGGGGAAGGGAATCGCGTCCGCGCGCTGCGCGGACGGACCGCTGCGGCGCTTACGCGCCTTGCGAGCTGCGCTGGCAAACGCTTACGCGTTTACTCAGCTCCGCGCCCTCACGGGGTTCGATTCCATGTGGGAACTTCATAAAAGAAAAGGACCCCTTTGCAGAGGTCCTAGTCAATTCAAGGTGGCGGGGAAGGGAATCGAACCCCTGACACGAGGATTTTCAGTCCTCTGCTCTACCAACTGAGCTACCCAGCCATTTGAGGTGTGCCTTGTTTCAAGGCTTGATTAGTATAACCAAGGACGCGTTCCGGTCAACCGAGAATTTTAAAAAAGTTTTTGAGCACAGCCTCGGTTCTATAAATCGGCACGTCAGAGGCATCAGCCGGCAGCAAGAAGTTTTTCACTCAGAGCCGCACGGGCAAACTCACTTGGCGTCATCCCCTCGGCAGCCGCCCGTCGACGAATGGCCTCCTTCATTCCCAGAGGAATCTTGACCGACAGCGTTGCCGTCCCCTCACCTGAGAGCGGGGGCCGTCCATGCACGATCCCGCCAACGGTGTGTTCGCCATCCGGAAACTCTCCGCGCTCGTACGACTCGCACCACGCGTCAATCATTTCATCCGTTACAACCTGACCATTAGCGGCCGTATACGTCTTGCCCATCATCGACCCCCTTTGCCGAACCTGTTCAATCTCCTGCCAAACTTACCCAATTTCGTATGACGGAAGTCAGCTGTCGCCAATTCTTAAGCCGGCACGCGTTGGAGAACAGGGGTCGAAACAATGATTGAAGGACGCTCTAGTACGGCCCAGGCGCCGGGGCAGGAGCACATGCGCCAAGGACAAACGTTTTCGTAGCGCGCGAGGATATTGCCGTCGCGATCGATGAAGGCGATGTCGATGGGATAGGCCATAAAACACGTATGGACCGAAGAGCAGCGTGGAAACGCCATGACGAGCGGCAGGCCGTTGGCGGCAACCGGACGCCGTCCCAGCATGCCGCGCAGGCGCACGACAAACAACTCCGCCACCGCAAACTCGGCCGGCGTCCAACCCAGCCTGTTGAGTGCCCGCGCGTAGGCGATGTAGGACGAGACCGCGGTCACATGACCACCCCCGGACGCCATGGATCGACCGTCACCGCGCGCTCGTGCGACAACGTTGTCGGCGCCCCCAGCGAAACGCCAGCGATGCCGAGAGAAGTTGGCCACGGCTCATAGTGCATGGTGCAGGTGTAGGTCCTAAACGTACCGGATAGGGAGAGCAGGCCACCATCCGATGCCTCCGCGCCTTGTTCGCTCGACACTTCGATCCGCAAGTCATAGCCTTCCATGGCATTCAGAATTTGAGTCTGAACCGTCGCCGAGGCATCGGCAGAGCTTTCGTCGCCCTCCCCCTCCGACGCCACGGCGTGCGCCAACACGATGTCGGGTACCACGCGGTCGAAGCGCGCGACAGCGCTGGCAAAGATCATGACGTTGTACACGATGAGTGCCAGCACCAGCAAAACGGGCGTAACCACTGCCATCTCCACCGTCGCTTGGGCGCGCTCCTCGCGCAGACGCATGCGGATACTCATTACGACCCACCGCCCAGAGCGCCAACCAGCGTGGCGACATCGACGGTAAGTGGGATGGAGCCGCCGCCGGGCAGAGGAATCTCCGCAAGCGTGAACACCGTACCGCTAATGGTGCGTTCGACTTGATATTCCAACGCCTCGCAAAGCGCCTTGGGATCGGTCACGCCCAACGGAATACTTCGCAGCTTGTCTTGCGCTTGAGAGAGAACATCAATGTCAGACCCCGGACTCTTAATGACGTTGGCGGAATCGGTCAGCACCGGCTTTCGCAGGCGCAAGTCGCACGGTTCCAGACCCAACGCCGCCATGGACGCCGAAACGGTATCGCCGAGCCACGATGCGATGGAACCCAACGCGCCGCTGCTCCCCCCTAGGCCTTTAATCATCTCGTCCATAAGTTCGTCGGCCGAACCTTGGATATCACCGTATCCTACGAGCAGCCGTCCCCAAACATCCATGACGCCGTCGAGCACGCCGGCAACGCCGCCCGAGCGTTCCTTCAATGTCGAGAAAAATCGCGAAAGCACGTTGTTTTGCGCCGTCGCGTCATCGGGTGCCAACACCGCGGCAGAGATAGCACCGCGATCGCCAAGCCTGACTGTCGTGTTAAACGAAGAGTTGAGCTCATCGGGGCTCGAGATGGCACCCGAAACCGCAAGGGCAACCACGCCATTTCGCCCGGGCGGGGCGATACGCGGACGCTCGCCCGAAAGCGCTCTAATGGCCTCGTCAAACGCATTACCCGCACGGTCAGCCTCGTCCTCGGTCTGGCGCATGAGCTCGAGCTCTTTGTTGCGGCATTCGACGTAGTCTTCCAGAGCGTCTTTGAATCGATCAAAGTGGTACTCGAAGCCGTTTTCGATAGAAGTCGAAGGAGCCGCAACGGCGCCGAGCGACGAAACGCCAAAATGGCATCTGTTGCATCTGTCCTGCCCGTCATAATCAGCAACCGAGGCCAGCCCGCCTGGCGCCCCCTTCTTATAGTTGGGGCAACTCGTTCCGTAATGCAGATACATCTTGCCATCGATGGCACTGGTTGGCCACGCCGTATCGGAATAGAGTTCCGTCGCTCGCACCTCGTCAGTGTTGCGCGGCAACAGCGGGATATAGGAAGTAACTTCATCTCCGCCCTCGGTTACATATGCACGATTGACCTCTGTACTCGCATAGGTGTAAAACGCCTTGCGCGCCGCCGACTCCGCCTTCATCTCGACGCTTGAGCCCTGAGGCGCCTCGTTTGCAAGGCGCAAGCGGTAATAGGCCTTCGCGCGATCGAGCGCCACTTGCGGCTCCCATGTGACACTCGAGGCATAGTGCGGATTCTCAATATCCGAAAGCTTCGCCAAGCTCTTCGCGCGTTCCCACATGCACGAACAGCTTCCGACTGCGCCTCTGTCCGATCCACCGCAGTCGGCAAGCCAGGCGCGTTCCTTGGCCTTTGACGTTTTCTCGGACGCTTTCTTCAGTTCCTTGGCAGCATAGTCAAGGTCTTTTGAGGTGCTCTCGATGGTATCGGTCGAGATCTCTGACCCTTTGAGCGCGGCGAAGTCCGATTCGGATGTCCTGGGCACGGCAAGCGCCGTACCGGTATAGGTCACACTATCGGTATCCTGCGCCGACACCGCCTGCGTGGCACGCGCGGCGATCAGATATGGCAGAGCCGTCTCGATTTTCTGTAAGCCTTCCGATGCGCTTTTGGCAAACTTGTTGCGCGTTTTAATGATCTCAATCCCGGTGTCGACCATATTGCCGGCAACTGGTTCGGCACCCGGGATGAGGATGGCGACCAGGCCCGTCCCGATCGTGGCAAAACCCGCCAGGCCCAAACTCAAGATGCTCGCATCAACCACCGTGGCAGCCGTGTGATAGGACGACACTACGTTGGCACCCGCCAGCGCGCCGCTATCGGCCGCCACCTGAGTATCCCCGGCACGCGACATGCTCCATATCGCCGCGGTCGACGAAAACAACAACGTGAGCACCACTAGGATGACCACGGCAGAAGAAAGCGTGGTATAGGCGCCGTCTTCGATAAACAGGTCGATACCGGCTCGACCCATAAAGCCGCCTCGCTTGCGATGGCAGCTCGGACGACGCGTCAAAACGCGTCTAGACCAGAAACGCTTAATCCCATGCAGCAATCCACGAATCATAATCTCCCTCCAGCCATTCGGGACGCGATTGATACGAGACATCGACCTTGAGCTCAACGTAGCCGCCCTCGGCGGTACCACCCATAGCCTGCGCAAACGCACCGATCACAGGCAACGGCTTGACCTCGCCGGAAACGGACACGGACGAGACGCCACCCGCACCGGCCCGGCCAAGCTCGATATCCCACGACAACGGCCCGCCGGCATGAAAAATCGAAACGTTGGGCACTGCGGCAAGCCGGCGGCGGGTGAACTCCTTAAGATCGTCGTCCTCCGCCGTCGTCGTGGTCATGAGCCGCGCGGTCTCGGCGGCGGCAGACTCCATGACCGCGCGCGTATAAAGCAGGCACACCGGTTGCAGTGCGAGAAGGATGAGCGTCAGAAACGTCGGCAGCAAAAAAGCGGCCTCGACCGTAGACTGCGCCCGGTCCTCGCGCGCGATATCAATACAACGCGATGTCCTTAGCGCCCGCAGCGGCGTCGATAACCGACGTCGAGGCAACGCCATGGGATGCCGCCCGCTCAACCAGCGCCGCCAAGCGTCCATCGGTGCCAGCACGCCAAAGTCCCGCAATCGCCAGCACGATCGATAGCAGCGCCACCGTGACGATGGCGTATTCGACCGTCGCCTGGGCAGATTCCTCGCGCAGGACGTCATGCATTTCACGATCCCTCCTTTGAGCTTATTGTTTGCGGGACCAGGCGCACCGCGCGCAGACGACACGAAGCATCGCCAGCATCCGCGGCAACCGTCACCATATCGACCCAGCCGCGCCCATCGCGCACAATGGCGCCCCATACGTTGCCCTTAATATCGAGATAGCCGCTCAGGGCGAGCTGGGCCGTTGGCACCTCGCGGTAGGCGCGTAACATATCCGCCGCTGCCTCGGTCATCGGTCGGTCCTCGGACCATGCAAGCCGGACCGCAATCGCGTTGTCCTCAGGCGAATCCGTCGCAGTGCCAGACCGTTTGCCGAGCGTCCGCAGAAAGGTTTGCGCCGTGACAGCGACATCCGAATCGTCCGCATCTCGCATCTCATCTTTTTGAGACGCCACCGCCGAATCTGAACCCGAATCGAAGGCGGCCCCAGGACGCTGCTGCCGCGCGGCGTTAAGCCCCCAAAGCACCGCCGCTATCGCCACGGTCAGGCAAGCAAACACCAGCAGCACCCCGATGGGGCGCTCGCCCTCTACAGGCTGTTGATGCCCTCGCTGATAGCGTTCCATAGATCTTGGACCTTGCCTTTAAATGCAACGATGGCAATAATCGCGATCACCACGAGCACGCCCAGCAAAATGGCGTACTCGGTGGTACCCTGCGCGCTCTCCTCCTGCAACAGTTCCTTGGCATGCTGGCGAGCGCGGATCGCCCGGCAAAAAGCCCAGTTCCAAGCCTTGTCAGCAACTTCGACCATCGTGTTCATGTATTCCTCCCTACATCATCCCGCCTGCTCCCAGCAGCGGGCCCAATATGGACAGAAGCAACGCCGGCAAGATGAGCGTGCCGGTGGGAATCAGCAGCTTGACGGGCGCACGCTCGATCTCACGCTCGACCGCGGCGCGATGAGCCGCACGGATCTCGCGACTTTGAGCGGCCAGCGTCTCGGCAAGTGGGGCACCCAGGGCGAGCGCCTGCCCCACCGTGATGGCAAAGGTCTCGAGCGCTCGCACGTCCAGGTCGCGCGCGGCGGCCAACAACTCGTCCTCACGCGTGCCCACGCCCACCTGCCACGCCATGCAGGCCCGCTCAAGGCGAAGAGCCAGCACTGACCGGCGGTTGGCGCAGAAAATCTCAAGCGCCGCATCAAACGAAAGACCGGCCGAAAGACCCAAGCGCACAACATCGATCATCTCGGACACTTCGCCGAGCGACACTCGCGCCGGGCCGCCCGCTCCAACCGCGCCCTTCACTCGCGCGATCAGGGCATCGACCACCGAACGACCCGCGACAGCGATCAGCACCGCCTCGCGCTTGCAGGCCCCTGCGATCTTGCGTGCATCCGCCCGATCCAAACCCGTCGCGACAAATACACTCAGGGCGCACAGGCAAGCCGCAACTGCAACCGGGACGCTCATAGCTCCACCCTCATAATGCGTCGGATAACCACCAGGGCAACGGCGTTGAGGGCAAGACCCAGCACCATAGCGCCCGCGCCGGCAGGCGTCGCAAGACCGCGACGAAAATCTGCCGAAAGCAGCGCCAACACCGCGCACATGCCCGCCGGCATCGCCGCGACCATATGCGCAGACATGCGAGCCTGCGACGTCTTAACATCCAGGCGGCGCTTGAGCTCAATGCGCTCCCCCACCATGCTCGACGCCTCGGACAGTAAGTCGGCAAGCGGAGCGCCAGTGCGCTGTGACACCTTAAGCGCCAAGGTCACAAGCGAAAGACCGGGGGCGTCGATGCGCACGAGCAAGTCATCGAGCGCGTCGGTCGCCGAGATGCCGCAATCGATCGCCGCCGCCACCCGCAAAAACTCGGTATGTACCGGCTCTTGCGCATGAGCGCCCACAAAGCGCATGCCCTGGGCCAGCGAATGTCCCGAGGCAAGCGACATGGAAAGTGCGGTAAACGCCTCGGGCATGGCCTCTTCTGCATCGTGTTGCTCGCGCCGGCTCTCAAAGCCGTCCCGAGCGGCGCCAACGGCAATCGGAGCAACAAGTCCCAAGGCAAATCCGAGTGGCGATAACGACACCATCGTTAGTAAAACGCAGCAGACACCGCTCGATAGCAGCAGAAACGCCAAACGCCCCGAAGCATCTTCGATCACGAGGCCAAGGCGATGCGCCGGAGCCAGCGATGTCCACGAACGGGCGATCTTTTTCAGCAGATCGTTTTCCACCAGCTCACGCGGCAGCCTCTCTGCCACCGTCTCGAGCGCCTGACGCGCCAGCTCCGCCGGCGGCACCTGCGGCACACGAGGTTCCGCCCCGCACGCCGTCGCAACAGAAAACCCTGCCAAACCCCCTACGACGAGGGGCACAGCGACCTCCATTCGTCCACCTCCTCTTGTGTGAGCGTCCCCGACCGCAGGCCTTCTGCGATAAACGGCGGCTCGCGGTCAAGCGTCCAGATGCGCTCGGCGGCATCGAAAGTCACATAGCGCTCGAGCTCTACGCCGCCCGACGCGGCGCGACGCACCCCCGAATAAGAGGAGACGAAGCGCCTGCCATCGGCGTGGCGCTCGGACATCACGATGCCGTCGAGCGCCATGGCAATCTGCTCCTCGATGAGCTCGCTCGGCAGATCGATGCCATAACGTGCAAGCAACGTCAGACGCACCACGGTCTCCTGTTCTGAACCCGCATGAAGTGTGGTGAGCGAGCCGTCGTGGCCCGTGTTCATGGCCTGCAGCATGTCGCAGCACTCGGCGCCGCGCACCTCGCCCACGACGATGCGGTCGGGGCGCATACGCAGAGCATTGGTCACCAGGTCGCGAATCGTCACCGCACCCTCGCCCTCGATTGACGCCTCACGCGCCTCCAGACGAACAACGTGTGGGTGATGTGCAAACTTGAGCTCGGCGGAATCCTCGATCGTCACGATGCGCTCGCCGGTGGAAATCTCGCACGACAGCGCGTTGAGCAGCGTGGTCTTGCCCGACCCCGTGCCTCCCGCAACCGCCAAATCCTGCCGCAACGACACCGCGCACGACAGCAGCTGCGCATACCAAAGCGGCAGTGACCCCAGCCCCACAAGCTCGTCCAACGAACAGATACGGTCCGAGAACTTACGTATGGTGAGGATTGGCCCGTCGATCGCCACGGGTGGAATCACCGCGTTGACGCGATAACCCGTCTTGAGGCGGGCGTTGACGATGGGGCTACGCTCGTCGATACGACGGCCGAGCGGCGAGATGATGCGATCGATGAGCACACGGATCTGCTCGTCGTCCTCAAACGCGTGCTCGATAGGATACAAAACGCCACTGCGCTCAAAAAAAGCAGAGCGGCAGCCGTTGATCATGATTTCGGTAACGGTGTCGTCCTCGATGAGCGGCTGCAGCGGTCCCAGGCCCACAACGTCATCTAGGATCTCGTCGATGATGGTCTCACGCTCAGGCGTCGCCAAGTCGGTCGACTCTTCCACGTTGAGCGCCGCTTCCACCGCCGGACGTAGCTCAGAGCGGGCAAGGGCCGGGTCGACGTAGGCGCTGATGCGCGCCACCTCGTCGTAGCCCATGCGGTCCATCACCGCACGCTTGGTGCGGCGTTTAGCGGCACGGTGGCGTCCCGCATCAACGGGGGCAGCCGCGGCGACCGCGCCAGCGGCTTTAATCCTCGTCTGCAGACTCATCGCGAATCACCCTCACGCGACCAGGGAAGACGAATGCGTGGGCGCTCGGTGCGGGTCGCGCGGTCGGCGACCATATCGCTCCAGGGACCGACGGCGCAGCCCAGCTCCACGAGCATCTCGCGCGTGGCCTCGCGCACGCTGGTCGCAAAAGCGCTCGTCTGACCCACTGCCTCGTCGGCGCGACCGAATGCCATGAGCGCGACCAAGTCCTGACCGCCATCGGCGATGCGGATCTTGGAGCTCAGTGCGCAGGCGATCTCGAAGCGCATGGCGACGTCCTCGTCGGCACCGCGCGCACCAAACCGGTTGAACACGGCACTCATGCGCGTGCGCGGCACGCCAACACGGCTCGCCAGCTCAATGACGCGCGAAGCGGATGTCGCGGACGATACTGCCGCATCGCCTACGACCAGGCAACGGTCGCTCGCCGCCACCGCGGCGGCCACGGCATCGCCCCAAAAGACCGAGGTGTCGACAAAGACCACGTCGGATTCGTGGCGCAAAACATCGAGCAATAGCTCCACCGGACGTGCCATGAGCTCGGCCTTCTCGGGGGCCGCGACAGGTCCCCAGAGCGTGACGCCCGGGGCGACGCGCATCGATGCGGCCACGATATCCGGCTCGGCAAGCGCGCCCGCCGCCGACGGCTCGATAAGCGTCGCCATATCGTGCGGGGCATCGACACCCAGCAGATCGTATAGGTTTCCAAACATGAGGTCCAAGTCGAGCACAGCGGCACGCAAACCCAACAACGACGCCGCATGCGCCATGGTGGCAACGATCGTCGACTTGCCGCAACCGCCCGAACCCGAAACGGCGCAGACGACCGGTGCCCGACGCGACGGAATCGACGAGTCCGCCGACGGCGCGGGGGCTGGCGGTGCAGGAACCGGCGACACGGACGCGGGCGATAACATCCCCGTCTCCCCCGCCGCGGTCACGCGCTGAGCCCAAGCCGGCATGGCAGGCTGCCCGGGCTGCGGTTCCGGAGCCAAAGACGCAGCGGCACACGGCTCGCCAGCCCCGGCAAAACCCTCGACCTCGTCGAGCTCATCGGCCAGATTTACGCCGTGCACGTATCCCATATCTTCAGCCAGAACGTCATCGCCATACGGTACCGGCCCTCCAGCGTCATCGTATGCAAGGGGGTCCCGGGGGCGCCGACCATGCTCGGCTTCCGCTTTTCCATATTCATCAACACGCGGGCCTCTTGTAGCGCGAGGCGCCCCGGGTTCCCTATCAACAAAAGCATCGGGCTCAATCGTCATGCGCCGATCGGAATCAACCGCTCCCTCACCCGCGCGCCCGTTGCCGCACAAACTGTGCGCAGCGATGACCTCGGTCGCCCCTGCGCGAAACAGCCCTTCGATATCCGACGGGTCGAGCGTCTCGATCAACACGACGACACGACTCACACGGCCCTCGGCCGTCAGGCGCGCAACGGTCTTCCGCACGTCTTCGGTATCGAACAGAGACGCCGCGATGATGGCGGCACCGCGGCGCGACGGAAACGCCCGCGCCATGGATACCAGCCCGTCCAGGTCGCCCACGCGAAGCACCTGCGCGCCCACATCGCGACCCTCGACTTCCTGCTGTAGCAGCCCGTAATCGCCGCACGCGCAGCACGCAAGCCAGATCGCCTTCATCACTCGTCGCCTCCGCTCTTTTTGCCGCGCGCCGTGGCGGGAATCGTCAAGCTGACCGTTCCCTTTCCCGAGGCTCCCAGCAATTCCTTGACATCTTCGGGGTCTGCCGCCAGTGTCACCCACTCGATCTTGCCTTCACGCGTGGTGCCGGCATCTTCGCTGGTATCGATCACGTACGCGCCGCACAAACGATCGGTCACGCCATCTTTTTGCACGTACACGTCCACATAACTGCCCACGCCCGTGGCACCACCGACCGAGTGCTCGGCATCGACCGCCACCGAAACGGCAACCTTGCCTTTAGGCACCTCGAGCTTGTGGCTCTCGGCCTTGGTGTAGACATTGCAAATCACGGCGTTTTTAGGAATGCGCGAGGTCGTCACGTCGCCGCGCACCTGACGCAGCTCGGTCGCCGCATCACGCGGCAACAGACTGGCCAGCCATTCCTGAGTTATGACATTAGTCTCGTCGAGAGTCTCGCCCGCATCGATATCGCGCGCCGCGACGCACACCTCAACGCGGTCGCCGCCGTATTTTGCCAAAGTCTCGGCCTGGACCTGCTCGGCTTGCGAGCGGATCGACGAGCCGTAGACCATGCAGAGCGCCGCGGCAAGCACGCCCGCGACCAGACTGATGGCGATGCGCTTGCTCTTGTTCACGGCCGCTCCTCTCATGGCGGTGCCGGGCAAATGCCCGTACCACCATTGTCTGGGCGACCAGGGCGCAAAGCGGCGCAATCGCGATCTTGGTTTTACGTGTCAAACCAATTGCTGACCAAAAGCTGACCAGCCCGTCAAGCTCGTGGCAAGGTTTTGGTCAGAACGTCGGCAAAACGCATATTTCGAGACGCTTTGGCAGCAAAAAAGCCGCCTCCCAAGCAGTTGGGAGGCGGCTGTCATAGGAAAAATCAATTACAGATGGACATCGGGATCGAGCATTTGGGCACTCACGCGCATGGATGACGCCAGGTTTTGGAACGTCTCCAGACGCAGGCTGTCGATCTGCCCCGCGTCCTCGGCCTTGCGAACGGCACAACCCGGCTCGTGAGTGTGCGTGCAATCGCCAAACCGGCACGCACGCGACGCCTCGACGATCTCGGGGAAGGCACGCGCCAACCCTCGTTCGTGGCCCACAAGCGGCAGGCTGCGCAGGCCCGGAGCATCGGCGATCACGCCGGCGTCGCCCGGCAGTGCCACCATCACGCGCGCAACCGTAGTGTGGCGGCCCTGGTCATCACGCTCGCGCACGCCGCCAGTGGCCAGCGCATCGTGGCCCAGTAGCGCGTTGAGCAGCGTCGACTTGCCGGCGCCCGACTCGCCCAAAATCATGGCACAGCTCCCAGCCGGCACGCAGGCGCGCACCTCGTCCAGGCCGAGGCCCTCGGCAGAAGACGTCACGATCACGCGCACGTCCGGACCCACCAGACGGCGCACGCGGTCCAGATCGCGCTCGAGCTCATCGGCCTCGCAGCGGTCGGCCTTGGTGAGCACCACCACTGGCTCGGCATCGCAATCGAGCGCCAACACCAGTGAGCGCGCCACGCGATCGAGCAGCACCTCGCCGGCGCCGAGCGCCTGCACGATCAGCACGCTGTCAACGTTGGAGCAGAGCACCTGGCGCTCACCGCGGGCACGGCCACGCCAACGCTCAAAGCTCGTTCGGCGCGGCAGTACGCACTCGATCACACCCATGTCGTGCCCGGGAGCACGGCGAACCGCTACGCGGTCGCCCACGGCGGGCAGCAAGACCTCGTCCTCGCCACGCGACTTGGCAAACCCTACGGCATGCTCGGCACGAAACGTGTCCTCGGCAGTCGCCACCAGCGGAAACCCGCGGTCCAGGCGCACCACGGCACCGAGCTGCATCTGCTCGGGCTCCTCGGCCTGTGCACAAAAGTCGTCAAATGCAGCTTGCTGAGCCGCATCGACCGGCAGGTCATCGAACGCCGGAACATCCTGCAGCGCGTCAAGCCCCGGTACACTCGCCAGCAACTCCTCAGCAGATGCAGGGGCTTCGGTCGCGAGCTTCCGACGACGATCGCGCTTAGCCCGCGCCCCCGTCGTCTTTTTCTTCGCCTTAGCCTTAGCCTTGCCCACAAACGCCTCCCAGCACCATAAATCACAACTGAGCAGGTATTTTAAATCAAAAAGAGCTGGCCGGGCAAAGCCCTAAAATCAGAACCACCCTTAAAAAGGGTGGTTTGCTCTTAGGGTATAACCCACGGGCCCCGGGCTCGCGTCTAAAGGCGCGGGCCCGG
>NZ_JADMUF010000018.1 GCF_015546965.1 Collinsella aerofaciens | reverse complement strand
CCGGGCCCGCGCCTTTAGACGCGAGCCCGGGGCCCGTGGGTTATACCCTAAGAGCAAACCACCCTTTTTAAGGGTGGTTCTGATTATGCCGAGGGGCTTTCTACCGCGGCAGGCGAATCGTAAAGCGGCTGCCGACGCCCTCGACCGAGGTCACGCCGATGACGCCGCCATGGCTATCGACGATCCACTTGGCAATGGCAAGCCCCAGACCCGAGCCCTGCGCGCCGGCATCGCGTGCGTTGTCGGCGCGGTAGAATCGTTCAAACGCGTGAGCTGCGGATTCCTGGTTCATGCCGATGCCCTCGTCCTCAACGCTTATGTCGATCGTGCCCGCGCCCGCATCCGGCGTCACGCCAAACGAGATGGATGTGCCCGCGCCCGAATACTTGGCGGCGTTCTGCACGATCACGCGTAGGGCTTGCTTTACGAGTGCCACGTCGACGGGCGCGTCGCAGCGCGGGTCGCCGGCAAATGCAGCGTCAAAAGCCAGTCGATACGTGTGCGCGGCATCGATCATCTGCGATTCCTCGCATACCTCGCTGACCAGTGCGGCCAGGTTGGTATTCGCGCGCCGCAGGACCGTGCGCCCGGCATCGCCGCGTGCCAAAAACAACAGCTGTTCCACGAGCTCCTGCATGTGCTCGCTTTCGGCCTTGAGGGATGCGATGGATTCCGTCAGCACGTCCGGATCGTTTTTGCCCCAGCGGTCGAGCATGTTTACGTAGCCCTGAATCACCGCGATGGGCGTGCGCAGCTCGTGACTCGCGTCGTTGACAAAACGCATCTGCTGTAGCTTGGCCTCTTGCATCTGGCGCAGTAGGCGGTTGAGCGCGACCTCGATGCTTGCCAGGTCGGCGTCGCCGGTGGTGACGCTCGGCGAGTCGACGCTTGCGCGCTCGATGGCCTGCTCCAGCGTTTCCATCTTGCCGCCGGCGAGTTGCATGCGGCCGAGCTCGTCCACGCGCAAGGCCAGGTCGTTGAGCGGCGCCATGGTACGGCGCACACGGCGGGCGCCGCCGAGCATGTTGAGCACGCTGATGACCTGCCAACCCACAACGACAAGGTAGAGAGGCCATAGCGCGACGAGGTCCTGCGCGAGGGGGAAGGTCTTGGTGGTACGCGCAAGCTCGACGGTATAGGTGAGCGTGGCCGGGTCCCAGCCGCGTGCGGGCGTCAGCGACATGCCGTGAACGGTGGCGCCGGGAATCCAGCCTGCGGTAAACGCGCTGTCGGGCAGCGTCTGGTTGTATCCATAGACGAGGATCGCAGCCGCAATCACCATCAGCAGCAGATCGAGCCAGACGTAGCTCATCAGGCGGCGCCACATATAGCCCCAGTTGATGGCGCGGGCGATGGAGGTGACGCGCTTGGCCTCGGCGTTACGCACGGCAGACATAGCCCACCCCGCGCACGGTCTGGATGATGCGGGCGCCACCGGCGTCCTCGATCTTGGCGCGCAGGTGCGCGATATGTACGTCGACGTTGTTGGTGTCGCCTACGTATTCGTAGCCCAGCGCTTCACGCGCGATGCGCTCGCGCGTGAGCACAGTCTCGGCATGCGCCATAAGCAGGGCGAGAACGTCGAACTCGCGGGCAGTCAGCACGATGGGCGAGCCGCCGACCGTGACTTCGCGGCGGTTGGGGTCGAGCGCAACCGAGCCCACGGCGAGCGTGGCGGGGGAGGGCAAGGCGGAAGCTTGGGCCGAGTCGCTGACCGGGGGTATCGCAGCGGCGTCTCCGCCCGCACCGGCTGCCATGCCCGTCCCGGCGCCGGCGCCGCCAACGCCCGAAGCCGCCCGCACGGCCTCCGAGCGCTTCAACGCCACGCGGATCCGTGCGAACAGCTCCTCAATCGCAAACGGCTTGGTCAGGTAATCGTCGGCGCCGGCATCGAGCCCGGCCACCTTGTCCATCACGGCATCGCGCGCGGTGACCATGATCACCGGTACATCCTTGTGCTTGCGGACGCGTCGCAGCACCTCCATGCCGTTGAGCTGCGGCAACAGCACATCGAGCAGAATCAGATCGTAGTTGCGCTCCAG
This sequence comes from Collinsella aerofaciens, assembly GCF_015546965.1. Taxonomy (GTDB): domain Bacteria; phylum Actinomycetota; class Coriobacteriia; order Coriobacteriales; family Coriobacteriaceae; genus Collinsella; species Collinsella aerofaciens_X. Next base: position 18,769 of record NZ_JADMUF010000018.1, on the reverse strand, counting down.
CGCCAGGTCCACGGCGGTGCGGCCGTCGGCGGCGTGCTCCACCTGGTAGCCCTCGTGCTCCAGCTCGAGCGTCACAAAGCGGGCGATTTTCTCCTCGTCCTCCACAATCAGGATTCGTGCCATACGTGCCCCCGTCTGCGATTACTTGTCGTCGTTCAGATTCTGTTTGATGCCGTCTGCGGCGTCGGCGGCGTGGTCCATGAGGTTGTTGATGCTGCCGGGCACGTCGCCGTCGCTATCGATGCGGTAGCGCATGCCAAAGAACAGGCCAATCAGCATCAGCCAAATCGTGGCGCCCCAGGCAAACAGGGCGATGATGGGAATCAGGATGGGGATGTTGAGGACGATCGCATCGCGGCGCGTGGCGATAAACTTGGTGTCCAGGCTCAGGCGGAAGAGCTTTTTGAGGTACTCCCACACGCTGTCCATCTTCTTGGAGAAGTCGGTCTTTTCGCTCGACTTTTCGTAGGCGGCCTGCGCGGCGACCATCTCGGCCGAGGGTTCATCGACCGGCGCGGACTCGGTGGCGGCGTGCGCCGACGTGGTCTGGGTCTTGCCCTGCGACTCAAGCCAAATGATGGCATCCAGAACGTTGCCGTCGGTGGCGTCGAGCGCGGCCTTGGCGTCGGTGTAGCTCACGTTGCACTTGGTGCGGATGGTTTCAACTTTTTCGAGGTCGTCCATGACCTGTCCTTTCGTTCGATGGGCGCGGCGCCGGGCGATCTGCCCGGGCGCGAGCGTTGCGTTCGGCGGCCTGCGTCGCGCGGCGCCGCCCCGCCCTTGGTCGAACTCTATAGTGCAGGTTATAGATTAAGCGATTCTTGAGCCAAGATTAATGTTGGATGAGTTTTTGCGCGGCGGTGGGAAAAGTATTAGACCTCGATAGCGGGGGATGGGGTGCCTGTGCAAAACGGCGTCAAGGGTTGGTCGAGTGGGCGGTTTCCCCATGGATGTCCGCACGACATGTGACACTTACCCTGCCGTCCTGCTCTGCCGCGGCGGCATGTACCCAAACAACGGTCCTCTAAGGAGTTCGATATTGATGAGTGATAACACCAAGCATCTCGCAAAGAAGTGCGTCAAGGACGCGGGACCGTGCCTCGCACTGTGTTTTGCCGGCGCAGCGGTCGCGCTGCTGGCCGTTCTGGGGCCATTCGACGTGCTTCGCAGCGCAAGCTCTCTGCATGTTTGCATTGCCCTCGCTGGCGCCATGGCGACCGGCGGCGTGTTCGATCTGATTTTTTGGGTGCTCGACCCGTTTGGATGGAAGAACGAGGGGTAAGCCCTAAGAGATGGAAGGGCTGGAACGGTTGGCCTAGTGATCGTGCAGAATGCGGGCTAGCGACTTACAGGGAAGTGGTAATCCGATGACGGTCTATGTGACGGGCGATATTCACGGCGGCCTCGACATGCAAAAGCTGCGCGACTGGGATCTTGGGGATAGTTTGACGAGCGACGACTATCTGATTGTCGCGGGCGACTTTGGCTTTCCGTGGGATTTCTCTGCCGAGGAATGTGCCGATATCGCCTGGCTGGAATCGCGTTCCTATACCGTGCTGTTCGTCGACGGCAATCACGAGCGTTTCGATCACTGGGCGGAGCGTCCCATGGAGTTGTGGCACGGTGGGCTGACGCAGCGCCTGTCGGATACCTCCCCCATACGGCGCCTGACGCGCGGCGAGGTTTTTGAGTTCGACGGCTCAACGATCTTTACCATGGGCGGCGCCACGAGCGTGGACAAGGAGTACCGCATTCCGTATTCCAGCTGGTGGCCGCAGGAGCTGCCGGACGAGCGCATCTTTGAGGAGGCGCGGGCAAAGCTCGAGAGCATGGGCTGGAAGGTCGACTACGTGATCACCCACACCTGCTCTACGCGCATGCTTTCGCCCACGCTTTATCCGGCACCCGGCTGGAATTGCCCCACGGTTGATCGACTTACGGCATTTTTCGATGAGCTGGAAGATCGCATGGACTACAAACGCTGGTATTACGGGCATTTTCATCGTGATGCAAACCCTGCCGAGCGCCACACCGTGCTCTATGACTGCATCGTTCGCCTGGGCGACGAACTCCAGCCCTGGGATGTTGCGTAGGGGCGGGGTGACTGGTTACTCGACCGTTACAGTGATGTTTTCCCGATGCGCGCGGATGACGTCCCAGCTAAAGTGCTCGACCAACTGCTTGGCAGAGCGCGGCGTGGTGTCCGGCGCGATGCCCGTTTGACCGGCGAGCCAGCCCAGCAGTGCCTCGGGTGTGCCAAAGCGGGCGCGTAGTTCGCCTAGGTCCAGATCGCGGTCGCGCTTGGAAAGGCGGCGGCCGTCCGGCGACATGAGCAGCGGAATGTGCGCGTAGTGCGGCGTGGGCAGTCCCAACAGGTGCTGCAGATAGATCTGGCGCGGCGTGGACCCCAGCAGGTCGCATCCGCGCACGACCTCGGTGACGCCCATGGCGGCGTCGTCGACCACCACGGCTAGCTGATAGGCAAAAACGCCGTCGCTGCGGCGGACCAAAAAGTCGCCGCACTCGGTGGCGAGCGCCTCGCATTGAGCCCCGTACGTGCGGTCCACGAATTCGATCACGTCGTCTGCGAGGTCATCTACGGTGGGCACGCGCAGGCGCGTGGCCGGAGCGCGCAGGGCACTGCGGCGGGCGATTTCTTCGGCAGAAAGGCCTCTGCAGGCGCCGCGGTAGATGGGCGTGCCGTCGCTGGCGTGCGGCGCACTCGCGGCGTGGAGTTCGGCGCGCGTGCAAAAGCAGGGATAGGTGAGGCCGGCGTCTTGTAGCTGGTGCAAGGCGCTCTCGTACAGGTCAAGGCGATCGTGCTGGTAGTAGGGGCCTTCGTCCCACTCGAGCCCTAGCCAGGCCAGGTCGTCAATCAGTTGAGCGGCAAGTTCCGGGCGCTTGCAGCGATCGTCTAGGTCCTCGATGCGCAACACGATGCTGCCGCTCTGGCTGCGGGCCGAAAGCCACGCGCACAGGCAGCTGAACACGTTGCCCAGGTGCATGCGGCCCGAGGGCGACGGGGCAAAACGGCCCACGACGGGCGCGAGGGCGGGGGCGAGCTTGCTGTTGGGCGCCGTCGACGTGGCCACAGTGGGCGTTGTTATGTTGCGTGCGTTGATATCCATGCGGACGAGTATAGCGCGGGGCGCGGTGGGGGAGACGCTGCCGTGGCCTGCAAGTTGCCGAGGCCGCGCGTTGCGCGTGCCGGACCACCGGCTCGACAGCTCGATCGCCGCCCGCCCGCCCAACCCCTCAAACGACAGAAACCCCGGCAGCTCTTCGCAACTGCCGGGGTTTCCGCGGAAAAGGGGGACATGATCCTCAAGCGAACGGCAAAGGGGCAAACCGTTTTCGCTCAACTGCTTTATGCCCCTTGCTCGCGGACTCAATCAGTGCGCGTCGCGGCAACACAAAGCCGCTACACCTGTGACGGAGCTATGAAGTGGTATCTATTGCCGGAGCGGGCTATGCCAAGGAGTGTCCCAGATTGCCGGCAGATAAGGAACGTGCCCAGGTGCCGGCCGCGGGCGTGACTTTCGTCCCGTTTGATACTCCGCTGGCCTAGATGTTTGTCATGTGTGCCCGCAAACGTGGGACAATGGCGATGTTGGTTTTACAGACAAAGGATGTGCCTATGAACGCCCCCGTTGCCAATGCCTGCCGGCAGCGCCGCTTGTTTGCGCGATTCGTTTCTGCCTGCGCGTTTGTCGCGTTTGCGTTGCTGCTGCTTCCCGCCGCCGCGTGCGCCGACGGCTACTCCATGACCCAAACCTATATCAGTGCCACGGTTGAGGCCGATGGATCGCTGACCGTTGTCGAGGGACGCCAGTTTGATTTCGACGACGACATCAACGGCGTGTTTTGGGAGATCAATACGGGCACCAACCAGCAGGGCGGCACAGCGGGCGTCGACGTGCTGAGTGTCGAGGAAGAGGACACCGCGTTTAATAAAGTCGATAGCGCGAACAAGGGCGACTCTGGCGTCTACACGGTCGAGCAGACCGGTGACGGCGTAAGGATTAAGGTGTTCAGCCCCCACGAGAGCGGTGACAGCGCGATCTATTACGTGAGCTACACCATGACCGGTGCGGTTATGAACTGGTCCGATACCGCCGAGCTCTACTGGAAGTTTGTGGGTGACGGCTGGTCTGCGGATTCCGACGATGTCGAGATGGAAGTGCGCTTCGCAAATGCCGCTGCCGGGACGGCGGCCGTCAAGGGCGATAACTTCCGCGCATGGGGCCACGGCCCGCTGACGGGCGATGTATCGCTCGATGCGGACGAACCCATGGTCACCTATACCATTCCCTGCGTGCATCAGGGCGAATTCGCCGAGGCACGCATCGCCTTCCCTAGCGACTGGGTGCCGCAGCTTGCCGCTTCGGGCGAAGAGCGCATGTCAACGATCCTGAGCGAAGAGAAGGAATGGGCCGACGAAGCTAACGCCCGCCGCGCTCACGCTCGCATGATTGCCAATGCACTTGCCGTGCTAAGTGTTGTTGCGGCGGTGGCCTTCACCGGCACAATCGTTATGCTCAAGCTGCGCAAGCGCAAGCCCAAGCCGCTTTTCCAGGACGAATATTTCCGCGATGTGCCTTCGGCCGACCATCCCGCCGTGCTTTCGGCCCTCATGAGCTGGAACGAGGTGCCCGATCAGGCATATATCGCCACGCTCATGAAGCTCACTGACGACCGTGTGATCAAGCTGGAGCAGGCGACCGTGACCAAGGCCAAGAAGGGTCTGTTGGGGCGTGAAAAAGAAGAGCAGACGTATCGCGTGACGGTGAGTGATGCGGGCTGGAAGTCGGCCAAGGGCATTGACCACATGGTGCTCAAGGTTTTCTTTGCCGGTGCTAAGCCTGACGAGAACGGCGATCGCTCGCGCACGTTCGACGAGCTGCAGCACTACGTCAAGCAGCACGCTACACCCGTGGGCGACAAGCTCGAGGACTATCAGAACACCGTTAAGGGCAAGCTGGCCGATAGCGAGTACGTTGCCTCGGACGGCATTGTTGCAATGGTGTTTTGCCTGGTTCTTGGTATCCTGATTGCCTTTGTTCCCGTGGGATCCATCTTCTTTACCGATGGCGCACAGGCGAACATTACCGCCGCGGTTATCTCGGTGCCGATTGTGCTGGTGGGTATCGGCGTGGGCCTTACGTTCCGCCGCTTTACGCCGGAGGGCGCCGAGGTGGCGGCTCGCTGCAAGGCGCTTAAGCATTGGCTCGAGGACTTCACGCGTCTAAAGGAAGCCGTCCCCGGCGATCTGGTCCTGTGGAATAAACTTCTGGTGATGGGTGCGGCGCTTGGCGTTTCGAAGGAAGTCCTGCGTCAGCTTGCCGAGGCTGTTCCTCCCGAGGTGCGCGAGGCCGACGGTTTCTACGACAATTATCCCTGCTACTGGTGGTACTACCATAACTACGGAAACCAGTCCCCGCTCGATTCGTTCGATGACGTGTATCACGAGAGCATCCGTGAGCTGGCTTCGAGTTCCGATAGCTCGAGCGGCGGCGGTGGCGGCGGCTTCTCGGGCGGCGGAGGCGGCGGCGTCGGCGGAGGCGGCGGCGGAACGTTCTAACGGTCGTAAATCATGGGATGGGCTTTTCTCGACAGCCGTCGGGGAAGCCCATCCCATTTTTATGCGCTACCCACGAAGGCTGTCTCCAACGACTAGTCACCGGGAACGTTCCTAAATGGCTAAGTATGGCTGCCAGGTTTAGGCTGTTAGGTCGAGTTCGTAGAGGAAGCTTTCGCGCGGCATGTCGTGGCGGCGCTCTTCGCGGTTGGCGCGGTGCGTGGCCGTGCGCTTAAAGCCGTGCAGCTCGTAGAACTTCCACGAGCAGTTGGAGTCGGTGTACAGGTGCGCCCTCGTCGCTCCAAGCGAGGATAGGTGCGAGACCGCGGCATCGAGCAGAACCGTGCCAACGCCCAGGCCATGGACATCGCGATCCACGGCAAGCAGCGTGACCTCGTTGTCGTGCGGCAACGGGCTGCTCTCGAGCAGGCGGTTGTTGGTTCGGATGGTTGCGCGCACAAACGAGAGATACTCGGCGCAGGCATCGGGCTCTAGCTCACGCATCTGCGATAGCAGCGCGCGTTCGGTATCCATCCAATGCTCGTTGATAGTGACGCCGGAGTTCTGTCCTGCGCGTGCAAGTGCAATGCCGCGCGCCTCGCCGTCAATCACCGCAACCTGTGAAAACGTCGACGACGAAAGGCAGTAGGCGAGGTCGCACGCGGCCTCAAGGCGGTTGTACTCATCGTTATCCGAATTGTTATGCCAAAGCTGCTGCAGAATCAGCGCGATGGCGTCGAAGTCTTCGGTATCAAACGGTCGGTAGAGAACCCGCGAGACCATGGTGCCTCTTTCTTTCGCGGATGCATATCGAGCACAGTTCTACCACGCCATTGGCATCAAATTATGGTGCCCCTGTGTTCCATGAACTCACCGTGCCCAGTGCCGTGCCCATCCCCTCCGCTCGCAAACTTTTTCTGCACATGCGCCCGTTGCGGGGTGCATCGATGCGCTCGATGCGCTACATTAAATCAGTATTTTCAATGCCGCTGCGCGAGCGCTGCAGATCGACGTATCACCGACTCACAGAGCACGGCGGCGTACCAGACAGGAGGACTGCATGGGATCTGATGTGAAGATCGCACGCGCGTTGATCTCGGTTACCGATAAGACGGGCGTCGTCGATTTCGCACGGACGCTGGTTGACGACTTTGGCGTCGAGATCATCTCTACGGGCGGCACGGCTCGTGCCATCGAGGACGCGGGCGTTCCCGTAACCCCCATCGAGGAGTTCACGGGCTATCCCGAGATGATGGACGGCCGCGTCAAGACGCTGCATCCCAAGGTTCACGGCGCACTGCTTGCCCGCCGCGATTCCGAGCAGCACATGCAGGAGGCCGCTCAGCACGGCATTAAGCTGATCGACCTGGTCGTCGTCAACCTGTACGAGTTCGAGAAGACCGTCGCCAACCCCGAGGTCACCTTCGCGGATGCCATCGAGCACATCGATATCGGTGGCCCCTCCATGCTGCGCTCTGCTGCCAAGAACGCCGCGAGCGTTACCGTCATTTCCGACCCGGCTGACTATGACGCCGTCCTGGCCGAGATGCGCGAGACCGGTGGCTGCACCACGCTTTCCACCCGTCGCCGCCTGCAGGTGAAGGTCTACCAGACCACCGCCGCCTACGACACGGCCATCTCCCGTTGGCTTGCCGCCCAGGCAAGCGACGTGGCGGACACCTCTGCCAAGCTCGAGGTCTCGCTGGAGAAGGTCGACGACCTGCGCTATGGCGAGAACCCGCAGCAGAAGGCCACGGTCTATCGCTTTGCCGAGGGCTGCGAGAACACCGCGAGCTCGCAGTTCCCGCTCGTGGGCTCCGAGCAGATCCAGGGCAAGCCGCTCAGCTACAACAACTATCTGGACGCCGACGCCGCCTGGAACCTGGTCCGCGAGTTCGACGAGCCGGCCTGCGTGATCCTCAAGCACCAGAATCCCTGCGGTTCCGCCGTTGCCGAGGACATCACGGCCGCCTACGACCGCGCCTTCGCCTGCGATCCCAAGAGCGCCTTCGGCGGCATCATCGCCTGCAACCGCGAGGTTCCCTATGAGCTGGTTGAGCACTTTGCCGATCAGAACAAGCAGTTCGTCGAGGTTATCATCGCCCCGAGCTATACCGCCGAGGCGCTCGAGCGCATGGCCAAGCGCCCCAACCTGCGCGTGCTGGCGACCGGCGGCGTGGACCACGGCGCTCAGGTGGAGCTACGCTCCATCGACGGCGGCATGCTGGTGCAGGAAGTCGACCACGTGACTGAGGATCCCGCGACCTTTACGTTCCCCACCGACCGCAAGCCCACCGACGCCGAGATGGCCGAGCTCGAGTTTGCCTGGAAGGTCTGCAAGGGCGTCAAGTCCAACGCCATCCTGGTCTCCAAGGGCAAGGCCGGCATTGGCATGGGCCCGGGTCAGCCCAATCGCGTTGACTCTGCGCTGCTTGCCTGCGAGCGCGCCGAGGACTTCTGCGAGCGCGAGGGTGTGGAGAAGGGCGGCTTTGCCTGCGCAAGCGACGCATTCTTCCCGTTCCGCGACAACGTCGACGTGCTTGCCGAGCATGGTGTGACCTGCATCATTCAGCCCGGCGGCTCCAAGCGCGACGACGAGAGCATCCAGGCCTGCAACGAGCATGGTATTGCGATGGTGTTTACGGGCGCCCGCCACTTTAGGCACTAAGTTTCGCCCCGGGACAAAATAATCTCTGCAAAAGACGGCTGCTCCGTTTGGAGGGCCGTCTTTTTGGTATAAGAGGACGGAATGACTAACACGAAAGGTATGACCATGCCCCAGATTGATGATGCCGAGCTGTTTGGCAATGCCGAGGATCAGCGCGCGTACGAGGACTTTTGCGCCAATCAGGAGGCGGTCGAGAAGTTCACGCTCGACAAGCCCGCGCTCATCTGCCGTTGGCGCATGTCCAACAAAAAGGTGCCCATGCTCAACCGTCACATCCGCGCGCTGTCTGAGCGCCTGGTGCAGGGCGAACCACTTACCCATAACATGCTCAGCTGGGCCAAGCAGCACGTTGAGTGGTCACTTGCCGAGGGCGACTACACCGCCCGCGACGGCGTGCTCATGCTGGTGATCGATATCAACGGCAACGCCGCCATGACGGTGGGGGAGTACGAGCCGCTGGCCGACACGTCGGCCAAGGCGCTGCGTGCCCGTTCTGCCGAGGCTCGCTCCGAGGCCGACGAGACCGGCGTGGCGCCCGAGCTGCTCGCTGCCGTCAACAACGGCGAGCTTGCCTTTGTGGCGCCGGCGGACGAGTGCCTGTGCGGCACGGCGACGCTCATCGAACAGCTGGCCCAGACCAAGGGCATCTCGGTCACGCGCGTAGATATTCCCGCGCAGCTTAAGGGCGCGCTGTTCCTAGTGAGCGACGAGCACGGCGTGGTCCCCGCAACCGAGACGGACGCCGCCGAGGCCGACGCCGCCACGGTCGCCTTCTTCGCCGAAGGCTACGAAAAGCTCCGTGCCCGCCGCTAAATGATTTTTCTGGGACGGGGATTAAGAATCATGTTGGTCCCCGCCACCGCTGCGAGTGCGAGGCGGACAAAACGCCCCCGCTCGCGAACAGTTCTGTCACCTTGGTACCGCGCGCGGTGCACACCTGCAGTTTCGCGGCCATAATGGTGGCAAGACAACCAAGAGGGGAGCGGAATCCATGGCGCTAATCTATATCGTTGAGGACGACGAGCCCATCCGTCGCGAGCTTGCCGATATCCTTGCCCGTGCCGGTTTTGAGGTTGAGGCCTGCGAATCGTTCGAGCACGTTTCGCGCGATATTCTCGCTGCCGCGCCCGACCTGGTGCTGCTCGACCTCACGCTTCCCGTCAAGGACGGCCAGCATATCTGCCACGAGGTTCGCCGCGAATCCGAGGTTCCCATCATCGTCCTCACGTCGCGCACGACCGAGATCGACGAGGTCATGGCCATGACGCTCGGCGCGGACGACTTTGTTCCCAAGCCCTACAGCGCCCGTGTGCTCGTGGCGCGCATCAATGCCTTGCTGCGTCGCACTGCGGCGGCAGGCGAGCGCAGTACGCTCGTCCACAAGGGACTGGAGCTTGACCTCGCCCGCTCCATGGTCACCAATACGGCAACCGGCGACAGTACCGAGCTCACCAAAAACGAGCTGCGTATCCTCTCGCTGCTCTTGGGTCGCGCGGGCAAGATCGTCTCGCGTCCGGCCATCATGCAGGACCTGTGGGACTCCGATGCCTTCGTGGACGACAACACGCTTACCGTTAACATCAACCGCCTGCGCACCACGCTCGAAAAAATCGGCATCAAGGGGTATTTGACGACGCACCGCGGCCAAGGCTATTCGGTCTAGGGGCCGGCTATGTCGTTTGCCAAGTTCTTTAAAGATGCGCTGCTTCCCGTCGCCGTGTGGACGTGCGGCGTGCTGCTGAGCTGCTTTGTGCTGACGGTCGCCGGCGCACCCGTTTCTATCGTGGTCGTGGCGGTTGGCGTGTCCTTTATTTTCGGTATGCTCGGCATCGTGATCGAGTACGCTCGCCGTCGCCGTTTTCTGCGCCAGTTGGAGCGCGCGGCAGAGGAACTCGAGAGTCCCGCATGGGTGCAGGAGATGGTGCAATGCCCGACCTATGCCGAGGGCGAGCTTGAGTACGAGGTCTTGCGCCGGGTGGGCAAAGCTGCCTGCGACGAGGTTGCCGAAGGCCGGCGCCAGACCGATGATTATCGCGACTATATCGAAAGCTGGGTCCACGAGGCCAAGCTGCCCTTGGCGGCGGCCCATCTAATATTGGAAAACCTGGACGGCAGCGAAGACGACCTGTCGCGTGTGGATGACCTGGGCCGTGAGTTGGCTCGCGTGGAGCGCTATATCGACCAGGCGCTGTACTACGCGCGCTCGGAAGTCGTGGAGCGCGACTACCTGATTCGCCGCTGGGATCTCAAGACCTTGGTGACGGGCGCGATCAAAGCCAACGCGCGCGAGCTCATCGCGGCACACGTGGCGCCGGTGTGCGAAGACCTCGACTTTGAGGTGTTTACCGACGAGAAGTGGCTCGAGTTTATTCTGGGCCAGCTCATTCAGAACAGCATTAAATACGCGCGCGAGGACGGTGCGAAGATCGTGTTTTCGGGAGCGTTGCTGGACGAGGGCCTGGCAAGCGAGCGCATCGAGCTTACCGTCGCGGACAACGGCTGCGGCGTGTGTGCGGCAGACCTGCCGCGCGTGTTCGAGAAGGGTTTTACCGGCGACAACGGCCGCACCACCAAGCGCGCAACGGGCATCGGCCTCTACCTGGTGGCGCGCCTGTGCTCCAAGATGGGCATCGACGTCACCGCAGCATCCGAGCCCGGCGAAGGCTTCGTCGTTACATTCGCTTTTTCAACGAACAAGTTCCAATATTTCGAGTAACGCCCGCGGCAGACGTCCGCCCAAACGAAACGTGCCGCCCCAAACAAAAACGTGCCGCCCCAATCGGGGCGGCACGCCATCTTTCTTATCAGCCAACTCGTTGAAGTAAGGCTGCGAAGGCCGCGGGGCCGGGAGGGGTTTCCTAAGGGCACATCCCGCAGCCGCAACGCGGCGAGGACGTGCCCGTGGAAACCCCGCAGGCCCCGCGGCCGGTGGGAGCAACGCTACTTCACGACCAAGATGTCGCAGTCCGTATTGCGCAGCAGGAACGTCGAAATCGAGCCCAGTAGCGCGTACTTAATTGAGGACAGGCCGCGGGCGCCGCAGAGCACCAGATCGGGCTTGACCACGTCGAGCATCTCATCTTTGAGCGTCTCACGAATGCGGCCGGTGCGAATCATGACCTCGACCTCGGGAATGTCGGGATTGGCCTTGGCCTCCTCGAGCTGCTTGGCGATGGAGTTGTTAAAGGCCTCCTCCAAGCCGTTGACCAGGTCGACCGGATAGGAACCGGCGCTCTCGAGCGCGGTGGAGTCGATGACGTGGCCGATGATCAGCTTAGCGCCGTTGTTCGCGGCGACCTTGATGGCGCGTGCGAGAACAAAATCCTGCTGCTCAGTACCGTCGAGTGAAACAAATACCTTGGTGTAGCCCTCGTTCATGGTTTCCTCCTTGGTCTATCGCACGGGCGCGGGGCTCGTGCGTCGGGCGGGCGCGGGTGCGTTGGCCGCCGGACACTTTATCTTGTTGCAGTTATACCCAAGGATTTCGGTTTGACCGCTCGCAATTCTGTGAACGGGCGAGTTTTTTGGTAAGGGCAGGCGCGGTCGCACCGCCAACGGTTGATAATGGGACCTCGCCCGCATCGTCCGCAGAACATCTACCGGCGGGTGTCTAACGAGGGGGTCCCTTTGGATATCATCGAGCTTCTAAAATCTGCCTTCATGGGCCTGGTCGAGGGCATCACCGAATGGCTGCCCGTTTCGTCGACCGGTCACATGATCTTGGTGGACGAGTTCGTCAAGATGAACGTGAGCGAGACGTTCTGGAATATGTTCCTGGTCGTGATTCAGCTTGGCGCCATTTTGGCCGTCTGCGTCCTGTTCTTCTACGACCTCAACCCGTTTTCTCCCAGCAAGGGCAAGGAGGGCCGTCGCGACACCTGGGTGCTGTGGGGCAAGATTGTGCTCGGCTGCATTCCCGCCGCGGCGATCGGTCTGCCGCTCAACGACTGGATGGAGGAGCATTTCTACAATGCTCCCGTCGTGGCGCTGGCGCTCATTGTGTACGGCGTACTGTTTATCGTGATTGAGAACTGGCGCGCGAGCAAGCGCGAGGAAATGGCCGTTGCCGGTTCGTTTGGTTCTCGTGCTGTGGTGTCGGGTGGACGTCCCGCCGGTGCGCACTTTGCGGCGCCCGCCGCGGCTATCGCTGAGGATGAGGACGATGACGATAGCCTGGACTTTGGCTCCATCACTACGCTCGAGGATCTGAGCTGGAAGACCGCGCTGGGTATCGGTTGTTTCCAGGTGCTTTCGCTGATTCCGGGCACATCGCGCTCCGGCTCCACCATCATCGGCGGCCTGCTTTTGGGCTGCACGCGTTCGGTGGCGTCCAAGTTTACGTTCTTCCTGGCCATCCCTGTCATGTTTGGCGCAAGTGCGCTCAAGCTGGTCAAGTACTTCATCAAGGGCGGCACGTTCGGCACCAACGAGATCGCCATCTTGGGCGTGGGCTGCGTTGTGGCCTTTGTGGTTTCGCTCATCGCCATCAAGTGGCTTATGGGCTTCGTCCGCCGTCACGACTTTAAGTGTTTCGGCGTCTATCGCATTGTCCTGGGCATCGTAGTGCTCGCATACTTCTTTGTCCTGGAGCCCATGCTCGGCCTCTAACTTAGTTGACGCTGCGCGGCGGCCAGGGCGACAACTTGTCATTCAAAAGGCAAGACGTGGCCAAAAGGCCTATGCCTTGCCTTTTTCATGCCTGTGCGAGCCATGTCCTCGCTGGAATCACCTTAATGCCGCCGGTTTCGTACGCATCTTGCACGCGTAGCACGACGGCGCGATTGCCCTGCGGAATGCCGATTTCTTCCCCTATCCTTATGACGTTTCGGGCGTACTTGTCGTGATAGGTTTCGGAAGCCTTGATCTCGATTGCCCAAGGGCTCGAGACATCGGTCAAGTCGAGCAGATCGACCTCGATCTTGCTGTCATCTCGGTAGAAACATAGATTGGGGTTGACCCCGTGATTGAGATGGCGCTTTGCTGTTTCGGCGATTATGAGATTCTCGAAGACCATGCCCAGGGAGTCTCCGTTCAGAAGGCTTTCCTTGCTGGCGATGCCCAGTAGGTGGCACAGGAGTCCGGAGTCGTAGAAATAGAGCTTGGGCGTCTTGGTCAGTCGCTTCCTGACGTTTGCATGGTACGGCCTGAGCATGAACACCACGTAGCTCGACTCCAACATGGACAGCCATGCCTTGGCAGTGACGCTCGAGACGCCGGCATCGCTCGCCAGTCTCGAGATGTTCAGGAGATTTCCCGCGTTACGCGCGCAGAGGGAGAGGAACGTTCTGAAAGCTGACAGGTTGCGAACATCGAGGTAGCCTGAGATGTCGCGCTCAAGGTAGGTGTTGATGTAACCGGAATAGTAGATGCGCTCCGGTACATCGACATCGTAGAGCCGCGGATAGCCGCCTCGAACCATGTAGTCCTCGATTTCCGGGGCTATACCCCCCTTCTCTAGTTCCGCATACGAGAGCGGGAGGAGTTTGAGTAGGCCGACGCGTCCTGCGAGGGACTGCGTTATTCCCTTGAGCAACAGGAAGTTCTGAGAGCCCGATAGAATGAACTGTCCGGTGGAGCCGCGCTCGTCGGAGACGACCTGAATCATCGAGAAGAGTTCGGGCGCTTGTTGCGCCTCGTCGATGATGAGGGGCGTTGGCGCATTTCGAATGAACCCGACCGGATCTTCCCGTGCACGGTCGCCCTGCTGTGGGTCTTCGAGATTGACGTAGGCATAGTCGGGGAAGGCGGCTCGCACGAGGGTGGACTTTCCGCTCTGTCGAGGACCCGTTATCGAGACGATCGGGAACCATCCCGCCATCTGTTTCAGCAATCCCTCAAGTTGGCGAGGAATCATGGGCGATCACCTCCGCATGAATAGAGTGAACCATATGTGTCAACTAGAAAATACCACGATTGACAAGTAGAAAGTACCATAATTGATAAGTAGTACTGACCATAATTGCTAAGTAGGACGGACCATAATTAATAAGGTGCGCTCGGACAGCATGTTCGGCATCCTGACCATCCTGAGCTACCTGTTGGAACGCATCGCCCCCGAGACGGGCTGGCGTGCGCGCCTGCTCGAGCTGCTGGACAGGCTCGACGCCGACGAGCTGCGTCGCATGGGATTTGCCGACGGCTGGCAGGAGTGCCCGCTCTGGAAGCAGCATCTGCCCGCTGTAGGGGCGTCTGAGGGCGATTGGGCGGGGGACCGAGGTCGCTACAGGTCGCGATAATCGATGAGGCGCAGGTCGTCCTGTTCCTCAAGCCAGGCGCGCAGCTCGGGGTCGATAAGCGCGTCGACCTCCTTGGTGCGGTTGGCGGTGAGCGATGAAGTCTCAAGAATAAAGCGGTCGAGATATCCGGGGTGGCAGACGAACACGACCGTCTCGTTGGCACCCATCTCGCGCACGGTCTGCTTGATGGACTCGGCGGGCTCATATCCCGGTTCCATCGAGCGCATCACCATGCGAACCGGCGCGTTCCCGCAGGTCACGGTTGCGGTCGGATCGAACGAGGCAATCTGGTGGCGGAACCCGTGTGCAGTGACGACATCCGCAATGGCGCGGTTCAGGTTGCCAGACAGCACCGCGTGCGCCTCAAAGTAATCCGGCTCGCGGCCAACGACCTCGAGGAACCGCGCAAGCTGAGCCTCGATCTCAATAACCGCCTCGTCGTAGTGCACGAAGTCGATGCCCTCTTTCCACGAGGTGCGGTACTCGCGGCTGGAACGAAAACATCCGTCCGGCCCAAGTAGGCTGCTCACGCGCGTCGGATCGGCGCATGGACGGCCAAGGCAAACGTTGGTGTGCTGGCCCACGGCGATATCGGAATCGGCGACCCAGGACCAACCGCGTGCCGTCTCGGGCATGTTGGGCATGACGCCCACGGAACGCACCAGTCCCTCGTTGACCGAACGGGCGATACCCAGGTTGACGGCGTACGAGTAGCCGATGTCGTCGGCGCGAATCAAAAGCTGCTTCACGGCGATCTCCCTTCAACAGCGGTGCCGCGCAAGCACTCGACCCGCGCGGCAAGCGTCAATCTATATAGTAGGCCTATGCCTGAGTCTGTGCAGCGGCGGTGGCGTCCGCATTGTCAAGCGTTATTTCTACCATTTCTACCCCGTCCCCAAATGGCTGGCGGTGCGTCCGCGCGGCTCGGTATACTGGTACGGCTCAAACTATGGCGCTGCCCGCAGGCGCGCCGTCCGTCAGATGAGGAGTCGCCCATGACCCAGCCGCTGCCCTGGGAAAAAAACACCGCGGTACCCGTGCCGCCCGCACCGGAGCCCGTGCCGCTCGATGCGTACGCCGCCCCTGCCGCGCCGGAACCTGAGCTCGTCCCGCTCGACATCTACGACGCCTCGGCGCCGGCGCCCAAGTCCGCCAAGCCGCTCGTCGATATCGATAGTCTCAATCCCGCCCAACGCGAGGCGGTTCTAACCACCGAGGGTCCACTGCTGGTGCTTGCCGGCGCCGGCTCGGGTAAGACTCGCGTCCTGACCTTCCGCATCGCGCACATGCTCGGCGACCTGGGCGTCAAGCCCTGGCAGGTCCTGGCCATCACGTTTACCAACAAGGCCGCTGCCGAGATGCGCGAGCGCCTGGCGGCGCTTATTCCCAGCGGTACCCGCGGCATGTGGGTGTGCACCTTCCACGCCATGTGCGTGCGCATGCTGCGCGAGGACGCCGACCTGCTGGGCTACACCGGCCAGTTCACCATCTATGACGACGATGATTCCAAACGTATGGTGCGCGACATTATGCAGGCGCTCGGCATCGAGCAAAAGCAGTTCCCCATCAACATGATCCGCAGCAAGATCAGCTCGGCCAAAAATGCCATGATCGGTCCCGAGGACATGCTCAAATCCGCCGACAGCCCCAACGACAAAAAGGCCGCGCAGGTCTACCTAGAGCTGGAGCGCCGCCTGCGCGCCGCCAACGCGATGGACTTTGACGACCTGCTCGTGCGCGCGCTCGAGCTGCTGCGCACCCGCCCCGAGGTGCTCGAAAAGTACCAAGAGCGCTTCCGCTACATTAGCGTCGACGAGTATCAGGACACCAACCACGTCCAGTACGAGATCGCCAACCTGCTGGCCGCTAAGTACCAAAACCTCATGGTCGTGGGCGACGATGACCAGTCCATTTACAGCTGGCGTGGCGCCGACATCACCAATATCCTGGACTTTGAGAAGGATTTTAAAAACTGCAAGACCGTCAAGCTGGAGCAGAACTACCGCTCCACGGGTCATATCCTCAACGCCGCCAACGCCGTGGTGCGCCACAACTCGCAGCGCAAGGACAAGCGCCTGTTTACGGCCGAGGGCGATGGCGAGAAGATCCAGGCCTTCCAGGCGAGCGACGAGCGCGATGAGGGCCGCTGGATTGCCGGCGAGATCGAGAAGCTGCATGCCAAGGGCACGAGCTACGACGACATCGCCGTGTTCTATCGCACCAACGCCCAATCGCGTATTCTCGAAGATATGTTCCTGCGCGCGGGCGTGCCCTACAAGATCGTGGGCGGCACGCGATTCTTCGACCGCGCCGAGATCCGCGACGTCATGGCCTACCTCAAGATGATCGTGAACCCGGCCGACGAGATGAGCGTCAAGCGCGTCATCAACACGCCGCGCCGCGGCATCGGCTCCACCTCGATTCAAAAGATCGAGCAGCTGGCGCGCGACAACCGCTGCTCGTTCTTCCAGGCCTGCGAGATCGCGTGTGCCGAGACGGGCATGTTTAGCGCCAAGGTGCGCAACGGCCTGTCGAGCTTTGTGGCGCTGGTGCGCGAGGGTCGCCGTATGGACGGCGAGCTCAAGGATGTCGTCGAGATGATTGTCGACAAGACGGGCCTGCTGCAGGCGTTTCGCGCCGAGGGCACCATGGAGTCCGAGAGCCGCGCCGAGAACATTCAGGAATTCCTGGGCGTCGCCGCCGAATTTGAGGAGACGCACGAGGATATCGAGGGCACGCTCGAGAGCTTGGAAGAGCTGCGCGCGGCTGGCGTGGCCGACGTGCCTGATGCCGCCGAGCCCGAGCCCGTCGTGGTGAGTGCGCCCGCGCCCGAGCCGGGGCCGTCCGCACCGGCATCCTCGTTTGAAGCGCTCGTCGGTGCGCGCGATGCCGCAGGTTCCAATCCGCTCGATAGCCTGGCCGCCCCGGCACTCTCGCCGCAGGATGCCCTGGCCGCCGCCATCGCGGGCAACGCCTATGCCGCGCCGACGGAGATGCCGGCGGGCGCCGTGCATGCCGACGAGATCGAGCGCACCTACGGTCCGCTCACCTGCAAGGCACTGCCGGCGCTTATGGAGTGGCTGGCCTTGCGCTCGGACCTGGATTCCCTGGCCGGCGAGACGCATGCCATCACCATGATGACTATCCACTCCGCCAAGGGCTTGGAGTTCCCGGCGGTTTTTGTGGCGGGCATGGAGGAGGGCATCTTCCCCCACGTGCACGATTTTGGCGGCAGCGACGATCCGGGCAAGCTCGAGGAAGAGCGCCGCTTGGCCTACGTCGCCATCACGCGTGCCCGCAAGCGTCTGTTCCTGACCTATGCCGCCACGCGCCGCACCTACGGTTCGACCTCGGCCAATCCTCGTTCGCGCTTTCTCAACGAGATTCCGTTTGAGGATATCGAGTTTAGCGGTATCGGCTCTGCCGGTTTTGAGGGCACGGGCTGGGAGAAGCGCGGTGACCGTCGAGGCACCTTTGGCTCGGGCATGGGCTCGGACATGTACGGCGGCAAGGTATTCGGCTCGCATACGCGCTCGACGGGCGGTTCCGCCTCGCGTGGCGGATCGAGCTTCGACGACTTCTTTGGCGGCAGTAGCTACGGTACCGAGCGCCATCGCGGGGTGTCGCCTGATGCCGGCCGCGTGGCCTCGACCTTTGGATCGGGTGCGCCGCGACCCAAGAAGTCCACGTCCAAGGTGTCGCCGACGGTGGAGCGCAAGGTCGATCGCGCCAGCGCATCGCAGGACTTTGCCGCGGGCGATACCGTGAGCCACAAGACCTTTGGCACGGGTACCGTGATCTCGGTCGCCGGAGACATGATCGAGGTTCAATTCGAAAAGACCGGCCAGACCAAAAAGCTAATGAAAGGCTTCGCGCCGATCGTTAAGCTGTCGTAATCCCGGCGGACCTGGGCGGGCGTATGGGGCAACATCGCCTGCTCGGGCAGTCCTGCGCAAGACGGAGGCCACATTAAGTGGCCTCCTTTGCGTGCGGAACTCGCGACCGATGTTGCCCCATACGCCCGCCCAGGTCCTTAGATAACGTTGCTTGCGAACGTCGCTCTGCTCGTTCGTCTTTTTGGTCTGGAGAGCCGGGTGGGCTGATATATAGATACGAGTAGGGGCTCCTCCGTTAATGAACGGGGGAGCCCCTTGTTGCTTTTTGATTGTCGTTACTAGCCAGAGGCTCGCCGGGACGGGGCGCGGGGTTTGGTCGATCGCGAGTTCCGCACGAGCCGGAGAGCACTTAATGTGCTCTCCGTGCGAGCAGGACTGTCCGAGCAGGCGA
>NZ_JADMUF010000017.1 GCF_015546965.1 Collinsella aerofaciens | reverse complement strand
GTCGCGAGTTCCGCACGCAAAGGAAAGCACTTAATGTGCTTTCCGTCTTGCGCAGGACTGTAGAGCAGCAAACTTAACCCCCGCCCTCAGCCCCGGAGACCCTCCCGGATGGCCCTGAAAAATTTTTTCAAAAAAGTTGTTGCGCGCCAGACAGACTTCTGTGTATACTAATCCCCGCAGCGCACGCGAGCGGAAACAAACGCGAACGTCTGCCTGGGGAGTTAGCTCAGTTTGGTTAGAGCGCCGGCCTGTCACGTCGGAGGTCGCGGGTTCGAGCCCCGTACTTCCCGCCAACGCAATTAAAGCCACGTTTTCGGACGTGGCTTTTTGCGTTTGATGCACTTTGTTTCGATAGAGCGATTGCCCTGGTGCATCTTCGCCCAGAATCCCCGCGCCTTCGGGAACGCAAGTAAAATCTAATAAGTATATCTGTCTGAACAACAGCTTTGTTGCGCAACACCTGTTCTACGAGACAGGGGGTTAGGTTATACTAAATTGCACTGTGCGCCGCATCTGATGCATTTCGCTCCAAGCGCGGCACTCAGTGGATATCCGATTTACCATTTGGATGTCCTGGCGGTCATTTAGCGTCTCGACACAAGCTCGGCCCCGGAGCTCGTTCGAGCTGTTCGTATTCCTTGAAAGGGGAAAAATGGACATATCGAGGAAGACTGATTACGCCCTTCGTATGCTGGCGATGCTTGCTGAGGATCCGGAGCGTTTGCTTTCTGTTCGCACCGCTGCCGAAGAGGTCAATGTCCCGTATTCGTTTGCCCGCTCGATTCAGCATGGTTTGGTCCAGGCCGGTATTGTGGAGAGCCTGCGTGGCGTCCACGGTGGCATGCGTCTCAAGGTCAGTCCGGACGACGTCACTATCCGCCAGGTCGTCGAGGCCGTTCAGGGCCCTATGGTTATGAACGACTGCACCGCCCCCGATGGTGACTGTGCGCGCATGGGTGCGTGCTGCTATCATCCCCTGTGGGCCGGAGCCCAGGCGTTGATGCGCGACTACCTCGATTCCGTTTCGCTCGGCGATATCGTCGCCCATCGCCAGTTTCCGGCTGTCGATCCCAAGTTCGCCGATCGCGATGCGTTTCCCGAGTACGCTGCCTGCGCGTACGCTTGCCGGGAGGAATAGCGCCGCATAAGGAGTATAGCTATGATTCAGGACCCCTTTCGTTCGATGATTCGTTCGGAAGGGGCCTTGCGTTATCGCGACCTTCCGTGGCGCCGCACACGCGATCCGTACATCATTTGGCTTTCTGAGGTCATGCTGCAGCAAACGCAGGTGCCGCGTGTGGAGGCGCGCATGCCGGTGTGGCTCGATCGTTTTCCGACTGTGCAGGCGCTTGCCCAGGCCGCGCCTTCCGATGTTTTGGACGCTTGGCAGGGCATGGGCTACAACCGACGCGCTCTGGCGCTTCATGGGGCCGCTCAACGGGTCGTAGAGGATTGGGGCGGGGAGTTTCCGCGCGAGACGCACAATCTGGTCGCGCTGCCCGGTATTGGCCCGGCAACGGCGCAGGGCATCCGTTCGTTTGCATTCGATCTTCCGGGCGTGTATTTGGAGACCAATGTGCGCACGGTCTTTTTGCATCATTTCTTTCCCGATGTGCCGGCCGTTCCCGATCGCGAACTGGTGCCGCTGATCCAAGCTGCCTGTCCGGCGGCCCCCGGCGCGGCGGCGGACGAGATCGCGCCCTTTGCCGCGCCTCAAGACGATGCCGACACGCCGCGCGCGTGGTATTACGCATTGCTGGATTACGGCGCGTATCTTAAAAAGACACTGCCCAATCCGTCCAGGCGGTCGGCGGGCTATAGTCGTCAGTCCAAGTTTGAGGGCTCGCGCCGCCAAAAGCGCGCGCATATCGTGCGTATGTTGTTGGCAGCGCGCGATGGGCGGCCGGCGGGGATTACGCTTGCTGATGCCGTGGTGGGCGTCAACGAGATGGAAGCGGCAGCCGGTCGCGGGCCGGTCGAGTGCGACTTGATCGCGGGCATTCTGGCTGACCTGGAGCGCGAGGGCTTTTGCCGAGCCGAGGACGATCGTTGGTTGAGTGTGTAGCCCGCTCAAATCTGAAGAACGGGATTGTAAGGTTTAAATTCGCGGCTTGAGGGCATCCTAAAGACAAGGTCGCTCAAAGCCTATGGGCGGCACGTGTTGAAGGGAAGTACACCTATGGATTTTGAGAACTCTCAGACCAAGAAGAACCTCGAGACTGCTTTTGCCGGTGAGTCCCAGGCACACACCAAGTATCGCTACTATGCATCCAAGGCCAAAAAGGACGGCTACGTTCAGATCTCGAATATCTTTGCCGAGACGGCGGGCAACGAGTCCGAGCACGCCAAGCTGTGGTTTAAGTATCTGCACGACGGCGCCGTTCCGGGCACTCTGGACAACCTGCGTGACGCCGCCGCGGGCGAGAACTACGAGTGGACCACGATGTACGACGAGTTCGCCATGACCGCCGAGGAGGAGGGCTTTGCCGAGATCGCCGAGAAGTTCCGTGGCGTCGCCGCCGTCGAGAAGGCCCACGAGGAGCGCTACAACAAACTCGTCGAGCGCATCGAGTCGGGCGAGGTGTTTGAGCGCGAGGGCGTGAAGGTGTGGAAGTGCCTGAACTGTGGGCACCTGCACGTTGGTGCCGAGGCGCCTGAGGTGTGCCCGGTGTGTAACCACCCGAAGGCGTACTTTGAGGAGCAGGTGGTGAACTACTAGCGCTTGGCGCTAGCGTGAGCTGGGCCGGGAGGGCCGGACTACCTTCCCTCCTCGCTCACGGCTTCGCAGGGTCGCGTTGAGGGAAGGTAGTCCGGCCCTCCCGGCCCGCTTTGGGTCGTCGCGTGCTCGCTACAGAAAAGCTGATAAAAAAGTTTGTGTGCCGCCCCTTATGGGGCGGCACGTTTTTGTGGGGGCCGGTTGGGGCGGTGACGTTGCTTAGAGGGTACACTGGGTAGCGTTGGCTATTCGTTTCCTCTTGTGAGGTGTTGGTTATGGGTAAGAAGTCTCGGGCTCGGGTTGCTGCGGCGGGGACTCGCAAGGATCCTGATCGTCGGGTTGCCGAGGGTAAAAAGGCCGATCGTGCTGAGAAGGACAAGAAGGTCGGGGCGCATGCTCATCCTGAGTGGGCGCCTCATTTGAATTCGGCTAGTGAGGATTTGACTGCCAAGTTGTTTACTCTGGTCGAGGTAATTTTGGGCGTGGTGCCCCTTGTGGTTATCGGTTTATTCTTGGCTTCGAAGGACGCTACGAGTGTCGATAAACTCACCGAGGTCTTTTCGCAGGGCCCCTCGATGGTGGTCACGTTTATTTCTGCGTGCTTGCAGCCGTTTGTGGCGTACATGCTGTATATGGTCTACCGCAAATACTGCGAGGGTAATGCGGGCTTTGCCGCCGGCAACCTGATCGGTCTTTTGTGCTCCGAGATCCTACTGCTCAATATCCCGGGCGTCATCGGTATGGGCATCTTGCTGTGGCGTGTTTGGCGCAACGTCGCCCCGCACTTTGAGAGCTGGTTGTTTGAGCGCCGTGCAATGGGCGTGCTGGTCGACATCGCTGGGTCGCTCGTGATTCTCGTCTTGGCATTTATGTGCGCCACCGCCGCCCGCGGTCTCGCGGGCATGTAGTCTGTCCTCACCGACCACGGAGCGCAGGGCGGGGAAACCTTTCCCTCTCGCTCACGGCTTCGCAGGGTCGCGCGAGGCAAAGGTTTCCCCGCCCTGCGCTCCGGCGTTGAGTCGTCGCGTGCTCGTTACAGAAAAGCAGATAAGAAGTTTGCGTGCCGTCCCTTATGGGGCGGCACTTTTTGTGTGGGGTCCCTGTCTTCACAATTTTCGTCAAGCTTTTGGTTAGATTTTGGTCAGTTGGCGTAAGGGTGGAAGGCCAAAAGATTGCTGGCGAAAAAAGCTCAGAGAAAGTGCTGGTAGGGGAGTTATTGAGCTTTTCGACAGCTTTTGAGCAAAAGAAACTTTGTGGCTATTGCCGGCGATTGCGTTGTCGCGGTCAGGGCGGTGCGGGATGCTGGTCGTAAGCGTCGAATGCTCCGATTTTGGAGGCCAGCATGGATCTGTTTCTTGAGACTCCGCAGCAACAAGCCGAGCGCATGTTGCGCCAGCAGCAACGACTCATGGAGATGCAAATGCAAGGGGCGGCAGTCCAGCCCTTTGCGCAAAATGTCGTGCCCGCTGCTGTACCTGCAGCTGTGCCCGGGTGCGAATCGGCACCAGAGGCCTATTCCGTACAGCAAGATTCATATGCGCAGGAGCTCGCGTTCGACAAGCGTCGTGCGCGTCGTCGCCGCGTGGGCCAGCGCCTGCGCACATTGGCGATGATCGTGCTCATTCCGCTAGGACTTGCGGCGATTTTCTTGGTCTCGTATACGTTCACCTGCATCCTCAACGGTGCTTCGCCCGGCGAAGTGCTCCAACATCTGTCAGCCCTCGGCCAGCGCCTAGGCGATGTCATAACAACAATCCGCGCCGGCTGGGAGAGTTAGCGTTTGTCACATTAGGACTTCTAGGGTGTAGGGATTATCGCCACGAGCGGAATTCTTGCATCCTGTTGGTCCTGTCGTGCGACTGAATAGTATTATTGAAGATGAATAATAATAGGATTTGCTATGTATAAGCAGGATTTAGAACAGACTCTTTTGGGCATTGACGAAGAGGCGGAGCTGGAAATAGGTCCAAGAGACGACAGGCCGAACGTTGTATTGGTGGGAGGAAGCGCCTTCATGCTAAACGATGTGACGAATCGTTCGGTTACACATGACATTGATGTGTTTGAGGCAGATAGGTGCCTCCGCGAGATCATAGCTCGATACCCCGAGGTGAATGGTATGGCGGTGGCATATTGTAATCAGATGCCGTTCAATTACGAAGATCGTTTGATTCCCTTGGATATTGGGGCGCGTTTTATCAGGTACTTTACGCCATCCTTGGAGGACCTGGCGGTAATGAAGCTCTATGCCTACCGTCCGAACGACATCATCGATCTTCATAGCCAGGCATTCGTCGACCGACTTGATTGGGGGCTGCTCGAACGGCTTATATTCGACGAGGGAGAAGCACTGGCGTCGTCGCCTTCGGAGCGAAGCTATCAAGAGATGGTCTGTGCATACAGGCAATACAAAAAGGAGGTGCTCGGTTGAATCTGACCTTTGAGGGATTCTTAAAAGGCTATTGCCGAGAGCTATCCGGACAGCAGTCGCTGAGTTTTAGAAAATTGGTTGAGCAGGCGACGACGGATGCGCCGCGCGTGGCGGAGCCTCTGTTTTTGCTCGCTTTGGCGCAAGGAAAAGCCGAATACGTTCTGGGCTTATCCGAGGGCTCGTGGATGGAACAGGATTACCGAGACGTTTTATCCTTGTACGGCCAAGCGGGTAGCATGGCGTCTCTATGCGCCAAAAGTGAGCTCCCTAATCGTTATGCCAACGTTTGGCGCGCGTATAGAGCGGTGAAGGAAAAGCCGGCGGCCGATAGAAGGGTGAACGCCCTGATGAGAAAGAAAACGCTGGAAGCATTGGAGGAATCGGGTGTAACGCGCTATGGCCTCTGCCGTGCTCTGCGCCTGAATAAAGGAAACGTATACGCATACTTGGCCGGCGATGACTCAAAGGTGAGCAGGAAAACGGCGCGCCGCATTATGGAATATGCGGAGGAGAGGGGCGCCCAAGAAGGGGCCGAGCGCCCGGTGTGTGTGGCGGGGTAAGATTGATCGCGGTTTTGATTGGTGCTCGATTGGGTTTGTTGGGCGGAGTTTATGTCTGCTATTGATATTGTGCTTGTTGTGATCGCCTTGGTGGCGGTGGGGGTTGCTGTGGCTTGCGCCCTCCAGCTCAAGAGCCTGCGTGCCGAGTTGCGGGAGCGTGGCGACAGTAGTGCGGAAACGCTGGCAGCGCTCGAGCAGGCCAACAACGCGCTCGATGCCCTGAACGTCGCGCTGGCCGAAACCCGCCGCACGGCCAATGCCATCGCGCAGCAGCAGACGACAGATGCGGCCGTGGAGCAGCAACGTTACCTGACCATCGCACGCGAGTTTTCGCAAGCTGGTGACCGGATGGATGACCTGCGCCGCGAGACGGCCCAACAGCTCGGCGCCAATCGCGAAGGCATCGAGCATCGCCTGGACAAGGTGCGCGAGACGGTCGATGCTCAGCTGGGCGCCATCCGCAAAGACAACAACGTGCAGCTCGATCAGATGCGCGCGACGGTGGACGAGAAGCTCTCTCGCACGCTCGACGACCGACTGTCGGCATCGTTTAAGCAGGTGAGCGACCAGCTCGAGGCCGTGTACAAGGGCCTGGGCGACATGCAATCCATCGCCACCGGCGTGGGCGACCTTAAGCGTGTGCTGGGCAATGTGAAGGCGCGCGGCATTTTGGGCGAGGTGCAGCTGGGTGCGATCCTGGCGGACATCCTCACGCCCGACCAGTATCTGGAAAACGTCGCCACCAAGCCCGGCGCCTCGGAGCGCGTTGAGTTTGCCGTCAAGCTGCCGGTAGACGAGGGCGATCCCGTGCTGCTGCCGATCGACTCCAAATTCCCGGGCGACGCGTACGAGCATCTGCTCGACGCGCAAGAGTCGGGCGACGCGGAGGCCGTTGCCGCAGCGCGCAAGACGCTCGATATGATGGTGAAACGCGAGGCCAAGGACATCTGCGAAAAGTACCTGAGTGTGCCGGCAACGACCAACTTTGGCATCATGTTCGTGCCGTTTGAAGGACTGTACGCCGAGGTCGTCAGCCGCCCCGGGCTTATCGAGACCCTGGGCCGCGACTATCACGTCAACGTTGCCGGCCCTAGCACCATGGCGGCCATCCTCAACAGCCTGCAGATGAGCTACCAGACGTTTAAGCTGCAAAAACGCACCGACGATGTACTGCGCGTGCTCTCCGCTGTCAAGGCCGAGCTGCCGCGCTATCAAAAGGCGCTGCGCCGCGCCCAGCAGCAGATCGAGACCGCGGGCAAAACGGTCGAGGGCATCATCACCACGCGCACCAACGTCATGGAGCGCAAGCTCAAGGACATCGACGCACTGGAAGACGTCGACCAAGCCGATGAGATCTTGGGACTCACGCCCGCGGACCTTCTCACAGACCAAGAAGACGAAGGCTAATTGCAACAAGACGATGGGGTGCCGGCACAAACGCGGGCGCCCCGCCGCTTTTCGTATCGCACTTGTCTGAAGTGCGCTTCAATGTGCAACAATGGCGTTTCGCCCTATCAGATGCGAAAGGAAGCCCATGTCTCAGAGAAGCACCAGCCCGCTCAGCCGCTCCACCGTGCGCCGCACGCTGCAGCGGTTTTGGGGTGTCACGCGCACGCAGCCGCTGATCGTCTTTCTCTCGGTGTTCTCGTCGGCGGGCTACATCTTTTTGCTGACGTTTGCCAATACCTATGTGATGGCCCTCATTGTCGACCGCGTTCAAGCCGGTCCCGTGGCGGGTGACCAGGTGTTTGAGGTCTTCGGCCCCTATATCCTGGCGCTCGTACTCGTTAACCTGGTGGGTCAAATCCTCTCCAAGCTACAGGACTACACCGTCTACAAGCTCGAGATCGCAGGCAACTATCACCTGGCGCGTCTAAGCTTCGACACGCTCTCCAACCAATCCATGACATTCCATACCAGCCGCTTTGGCGGATCGCTTGTGAGCCAGACGAGCCGTTTTATGAGCGGCTATACGGGGCTGGTGGACGTGACGGTGTATTCGCTCATCCCCACCATCACCTCGGTCATCTGCACCGTGGCCGCACTCGCCCCGGTGGTGCCGACGTTTACCGTGATCCTGGTGTGCATCATGGTCGTCTACATCGCGTTTGTCTGGCTTATGTACAAGCGCATCATGCCGCTTTCGGCCGCGACGTCCGCCGCGCAGAACAAGCTCTCGGGCGTGCTCTCCGACGCAGTCACGAACATCTTGGCCGTCAAGACCTGCGGGCGCGAGGACTTTGAACGCGATCTGTTCGACGCCGCCGATCGTGCCGCGCGCGATGCCGAGACGGTCTCGATGCACGCCATGATGCAGCGCAACTTTACGACCTCGGGCCTTATCGTCATCACCATGGCCGTGGTGAGTGTGTTCGTCGCGGGTGGCAACGCGTGGTTTGGCATCTCTGCCGGCGCGCTCGTCATGATTTTTACCTACACCTATAACCTCACCATGCGCCTGAACTACGTAAGCTCCATGATGCAGCGCATTAACCGCGCACTGGGCGATGCGGCCGAGATGACGCGCGTGCTGGACGAGCCGCGTTTGGTGGCAGACGACCCGGACGCCCCTGAGCTCAAAGTGACCGAAGGCGCGATTGATTTTGAGCACCTGAGCTTTGCGTACCGTGACGCTGTGGCGGGCGAGAGCGTGTTCGATGACCTGACGCTTCATGTGGCGGCGGGCCAGCGCGTGGGCCTGGTGGGCAAATCGGGCTCGGGTAAGACGACGCTCACCAAGCTGCTGCTGCGCCTGGATGATGTTCAGGGCGGCCGCGTGCTCGTGGACGGTCAGGATGTCTCGCGCTGCGCGCAGCAGAGCCTGCGCCGTCAGGTTGCCTACGTGCCGCAGGAGGCGCTGCTGTTCCACCGCTCCATTCGCGAAAACATTGCCTACGGTCGTCCCAACGCCACTGATGAGCAGATCCGCGAGGCGGCTCGCTTGGCTAATGCGACCGAGTTTATCGACCGCCTGCCCCGTGGCTTTGACACCATGGTGGGCGAACGCGGCGTCAAGCTCTCGGGCGGCCAGCGTCAGCGCGTGGCTATCGCCCGCGCCATCCTAACCGACGCGCCGATTCTGGTGCTCGACGAGGCGACCTCTGCCCTCGACAGCGAGTCCGAGGCGCTGGTGCAGGAGGCGCTCGAAAACCTGATGCGTGGACGTACCTCCATTGTGGTGGCGCACCGCCTGTCCACCGTGGCGGCGCTCGACCGCATTGTGGTGCTGGCCGATGGCGAGATCGTCGAGGACGGCACGCATGCGCAGCTCGTCGAGGCGGGTGGCGAGTACGCGAGCCTGTGGAGCCGTCAGACCGGCGCATTCTTGGAGGCGTAAGCGTTTCGGACGTGGGACAATTGTGCCCATAAGTTTATTGTGCCGTTGAGCCGAGGAGTCGTTATGCCACGCGAGACCAATGCCGCCAAACGCGAGCGCGCCATCGAGGTGTGCGAGCGTCTCAACCGTCGCTATGGCCCGGTCGAGTGCTTTTTGGACCACGAGAATCCCTTCCGCCTGCTGATCGCGGTGCTGCTCTCGGCGCAAACGACCGACGCGCAGGTCAACAAGGTGACGCCGAAGCTGTTTGCCCAGTGGCCCACGCCCGAGGCCATGGCCGGGGCGAGCGTGGCTGACGTGGCAGACACCATCAAGTCACTCGGCTTCTACAAGAGCAAAGCCAAGCATGCCGTCGAGGCCGCACAGATGATCGTCGCCGACTATGGCGGCGAGGTGCCGGCCGACATGAAGGAACTCGTGAAGCTGCCGGGTGTGGGACGCAAAACGGCGAACATCGTGCTCAACGTGGGGTTTGGCATTGTCGAGGGCATCGCGGTCGATACACACGTCAACCGCATCGCACACCGCCTGATGCTGAGCCCCAAGACGCATGCTAAGGAGCCGCTCAAGACCGAGCAAGATCTGCTCAAGATTTTGCCGCACGAGTATTGGGAGTCGGTCAACCACCAGTGGATCACCTTTGGTCGCGAGATCTGCGATGCCCGCAAACCCAAGTGTGACGAGTGTCCGCTGGCAGATTTGTGCCCCAGCGTGCGCGTAGCGGGGTAGGGCGGAACGCATCTTCGTCTGGCGTTTTTTGCGGGGCTGGGTTTGCCCTTGAGCCGGAGTCCTCTCCATGCGCTACCATGACAGACAATGTATTTGACGTACGACCCGCCGAGCTTGCCCCGGCGGGCTTTTGGCGTTGCAATGCCGGAGGAACAGCATGCTCATTCACCGTATAGCCGCGCAGCTCTACACTGCCGAGGCGCTGCAGACCGTCGAGGCGGGACTCGATGCTGGCGAGGACGTGACGCTGGCCGTGTCGCAGTCGGGCCGCACGCTTATGGCGGCCGCCCAGTTTGCGCGCCGTCCGCGCCCGACGGTCTACATTGTGAGCGGCGAGGATGCGGCCGATCGCGCCGCGCGCAGCCTTGCCGCCTATGTGGGCCTGGCGCACGTGTGCCGCTTTCCCGAGCGCAAGGACTATCCGTGGCGCGAGCAGGCGCCCGACGACGCCGTGGTAGCGCAGCGCTGCGAGGCCCTGGGACGCATCGTGCGCGGGGACAACTGCATCATGGTTGCCTCGGATCGCGCGTTGCTGCGCTGCGTGCCGCCAGTCGAGAGCCGCTACTGGGAGTCCACGATCTTTGCGGTGGGCGAGGAGATTCCTTTTGACGAGGTGCCGCATCGCCTGGTGGGCATGGGCTACACCAATGCCGGCGCCGCTGATGCGCCCGGTCTGTTCCGCGTTCACGGCGACACCGTCGAGGTGTTTCCCGCGCAGGAGAAAGCGCCCGTGCGCATTGAGTTCTTTGGCGACGAGATTGACCGCATCCGCCGCATGGTGAGCTCAACGGGGCAGACCATCGGTAACGAGGACAGTATTGAGATCTTCCCCTGCCGTGAGCTGGCGCTTACCGACGAGGCCGTCCACAACATGCATGTGGCGCTCTATCGCGCCAGCCAGGACGACAGCAAGCTGGCGGCGCTGCTCGAGATGGTGGATGCGCGCATCGTCACGCCCGAGCTCGACCGCTTTTTGCCGGTGATGTACGGCCAGACCGTGAGCCCGCTGGCACACGTGAGCGGCAAGGCGCTCGTGGTCCTGTCCGAGCCGCGCTCGCTGTTCGACGACTGTCTGCGCGCCTACGAGGATATCGAGGCGCGTGCCGGCGAGGCAGGGATTGACCGCCTGGATGGTCTGTATGTGCGCGCCCAACAGCTCGATTTTGGTGCCCAGCAGCGCCTGAACTATGTGAGTTTCATCCGTGCCGGTGGTGCGGTGACGGCCGAGCTCAAGATTGAGCAGCCGGCCATCGCAGGCTCGGACAACCGTTTTATGACGCGCATCCAGGAGGTCGTGGGCAAGCGCTATGCCTGCGTGTTTGCCATCCCCGACCGCGGTGCGCGCGAGTCGATGGAGCTCACCTTTGGCGACGAGGGCATTACCTTTGAGGAATCGCTGACCGCGGCGCCCGAAAACGCAGGCGTCATTGGCGAGCGCGTGCGCGTGGCAGCGGCGGATTCCGCCGACCGTGCCGCACGCCAGGAGGCCCATGCTTCCATTCGCGAGCGTAAGGCCGACGCGCTCAACGCCCGCTCGCTTGAGGCGGGTGCCGCCCAAGCTGCCGCCGGCGCCGCCGTGCCCACTATTTCGCGCGGACGTGTGACCTTTGTCGATGCCGCCTTGCCGCAGGGCGTGGTGGTGCCCGATGCCAACCTAGCCGTGTTCTCGATCGCCGACCTCAACGCCCGCATGGACGCCAACCGGGCCCGCAGCCGCCGCAAGGTTGACATTACGCAGATCACCTTCCCGTTTAAGCCGGGAGACTACGTGGTGCACGCCACCCACGGCATCGCGCTCTTTAGCGAGATCGCGCGCCAGGAAGTGGGTGGCAAGGAGCGCGACTACTTTTTGCTGGAATATGCCGACGGCGACAAGCTCTACGTGCCGCTCGAGCAGGTCGACCGCATCACGCGCTATGTTGGCCCCGACGGCGACAGGCCGCGCCTGACCAGGCTCAACACTGCCGACTGGACGCGTGCCACCAATAAGGCGCGCAAGAACGCCAAAAAGCTGGCGTTTGACCTGGTCGACCTGTATACGCGCCGCTCGTCGATCGCCGGTATCGCCTGCCCGCCCGATACGCCCGAGCAGATCGAGATGGAGCAGAGCTTCCCCTACGACGAGACGCGCGACCAGCTGGAGGCCATCGCCGATATTAAGGCCGACATGGAGGCGCCCAAGCCCATGGACCGCCTGCTGTGCGGCGACGTGGGTTTCGGCAAGACCGAGGTCGCCCTGCGCGCGGCGTTTAAGTGCGTGGACTCCGGCCGCCAAGTCATGGTGCTCTGCCCCACGACCATTCTGGCCCAGCAGCACTACGAGACGTTCTTTGAGCGCTTTGCCCCGTTTGGCCTTGAAGTCGAGGTGCTCAGCCGCTTCCGAACCCCAGCGCAGCAAAAGCGCGCGCTCAAGGCGTTTGCCGAGGGCACGATCGACGTGCTCGTCGGCACGCACCGTCTGCTTTCGGCCGATGTGAACCCCAAGAACCTGGGCCTGGTGATCATCGACGAGGAACAGCGCTTTGGCGTGCAGCACAAGGAGCAGCTCAAGAACCTGCGCGAGCAGATTGACGTGCTTACGCTTTCGGCAACGCCGATTCCGCGAACCATGCAGATGGCCACGAGCGGCGTGCGCGACATGAGCCTGATCACCACGCCGCCCACCGGGCGTCGTCCCGTGATCGTGCACGTGGGGGAGTACGACCCCGATGTAGTGAGCGCGGCGATTCGCCTGGAGGTGGGCCGCGGCGGCCAGGTGTACTACGTGTCCAACCGCGTCAAGACCATCGACGACGCCGTGGCGCGCGTACACGAGGCCGCGCCCGAGGCGCGCGTGGGCGTGGCGCACGGCAAGATGAGCCCGCGCGAGGTTGAGGACGTGATGATCGAGTTCGCGACCAAGAAGATTGACGTGCTCATCGCCACGACCATCGTGGAGAGCGGCATCGACAACGCGACTGCCAACACGCTGATCATCGAGGATTCGCAGCGCCTGGGCCTGGCGCAGCTCTACCAGCTCAAGGGCCGTGTGGGCCGCTCTGCCACACAGGCCTACGCGTACTTTATGTTCCCGGGCGAGCTGCCGCTCACCGAGGAGGCCACGGCGCGCCTGACCGCACTTTCCGAGTTCCAGGACCTGGGCAGCGGCATGCGCATCGCCATGCGCGACCTGGAGATTCGCGGTGCCGGCTCGCTTATGGGCGCCGAGCAGCACGGCAACCTGTCGAGCGTGGGCTTTGACCTGTTTACGCAGATGTTGGGCCAGGCCGTGGCCGAGGCGCGCGGCGATGACGACGCCGGCGTGGAGGCGGCGAGTGTGGGTATTAACCTGCCGGCCGACTACTTCTTGTCCGAGGAGTACCTGCCGGCGGTGGATCAGCGCGTGCTCGTGTACCGTAAGCTCGCGGCGGCCGAGGACCTGGAGAGCATCGACGAGGTGCAGGAGGAGACCGAGGCCGCGCATGGCGAGTTGCCGTTGGCAGGACTCAACCTGTTCAACCGCGCGCGCATCCGTATCCGCGGCGAGCGCCTGGGGCTCGAGAGTGTCACGCTCAGCGGCGGACGCATCACCTTCTTGGGCGTCGACGTGCCCAAGAAGGTGGCCTTTGAGCTTAAGACCCGCTATGGCGCGGTGAACTTCCCCAAGAGCCGCAAGCTCTCGGTGCCCTATAAGGCGGGCGCCGGCGCGGGCAGCGGCCTGGGTCGCGGTCTCGACGCCAACGACGGCACCGGCCCCGTGGCCGCGGCACTCATGCTGCTGCAGCAGTTGGGTGCGAGCGACGACGACTAACGGGTCGACGCTGCAAACGCCCCATTTGGGCAATCTGTGACCCTCACTCGTCGGTCGCGTACGCAAGTACGCTTCCCTCCTCCTTCGGGCCACCTTGCCACAAATGGAACGTTTTCGCTTACTTATGCTCAACCTGTAAGGGTATTTACGGGACAAAGCCATCTTCATCTCACCCACATTGCAGGTTGACTGCCCTTCGCCCGACCGAAAGGAAAGTATGTTCGGATACATCTATAAGAAAGATGTCGCCATTATCGCGGTTGTCCTGTGCCTTTGTCTGGGCGTGGGCAGCTTCTTTGATTATCAAATCTCGAGTGCGCTGTTCAACATCGGCAGCATGTACGGTCGCTTTGTCGAGGCGGCCGGTGAGCTGCCGTTCGAGCTGACGGCGAGCATCGCGGGCGTTATGCTCGTGCGCTCGGCACGCCCCGATTCCAAGGCGAGCAAGTGGCTCGCTGCGCTGGGCGTTTTGATCAACGTGGGTCTGGTTGGCTACGAGATTATCGGATCGCTGCGCGTCGGCGGCAAGCTTATTGCGTTTCAGCTGGTTCTGACGTTTGCGTTGGTCATCGCAGCCAACTTCATCGCCTACCGCCTCACGCGCACGACCGAGTCCGACGAGCTTACGCGCTGGGCGTTGATGGTGCTGGCCGTGTGGGTCGCTCAGGCCATCATCCTCAACGTCATTGTTAAGCCGTTGTGGTCGCGCCCGCGCATGCGCGTGATCGAGGTCACGCCGGGGCTCAATTTTCAGCCGTGGTGGGTGATCGGCAATCCCGACAAGTGGACCTATATCGCCGCCGGCGTGATCAAGGACGGGTTCAAGTCGTTTGCGAGCGGACACACGGCGCATGCGGCGATCGGCCTTATGCTCGCCGGGCTTCCCGCGGCAGCCTTTAAGGAAAAGCCTTCGCATCGCCGCGTGGTCTTTTGGACGGCGGCTGTGGTCGCGGCGCTCGTCGCCTTTGGGCGCATCGTGATCGGAGCGCACTTTTTGAGCGACGTGAGCTGCGGCTTTGCCCTGGTGCTGGCACTTGAGTGCCTTGCCGCGCGCATTGCCTACCCCAACGGCGTACAATAGCCCCGTTTGAATCATCTGGCCGATACCCGGTAAGAGAGGATTGCCATGCTCGCGTTTAACAACGACTATTCCCACGGCGCACATCCGGCAGTGCTGCAGGCGCTCGTCGACACCAATATGGAGCCGCAGCCCGGCTACGGTACCGATGCGCACACCGAGCGTGCCAAGCAGCTTATCCGCGAGGCCTGTCAGGCCCCCGATGCCGACGTGTTTTTTCTGGTGGGCGGCACGCAGGCCAACGCGACGGTGATCGACATGTTGCTCGCGCCGTACGAGGGCGTCGTTGCTGCCGAGACCGGCCACGTCGCCTGCCACGAGGCGGGCGCCATCGAGTTTGGCGGCCACAAGGTGCTCACCATCCCCGGCTACGAGGGCAAGATGCACGCCGAGGACCTCGAGAGCTATATCCAGGTGTTCTACGAAAACGAGAGCTACGAGCACACGGTGTTTCCGGGTGCCGTGTACGTGAGCCTATCGACCGAGTACGGCACGCTGTACTCCAAGGCCGAGCTCGCGGCGATTCACGCAGTGTGCCAGAAGCGCGAGATTCCGCTGTTTGTGGATGGCGCCCGCCTGGCCTATGCGCTGGCGGCCGATGAGTGCGACATTACCCTGCCCGAGCTGGCGCAGCTATGCGACGTGTTCTACATCGGCGGCACCAAGTGCGGCGCGCTTTGCGGCGAGGCCGTGGTGTTTTGCGGCATGCACGCCCCGGCGCATCCCATTCCGCGTATTAAGCAGCATGGCGCACTGCTTGCCAAGGGCCGCCTGACGGGCGTGCAGTTTGAGGCTCTTTTTACCGATGGCCTGTATTTTGAGATTGGTCGCCAGGCGATCGAAACCGCGCAGGCGCTTCGTCGCGTGCTGCACGAGCACGGCTACCAGTTCTTTTTGGAGACGCCGACCAACCAGCAGTTCGTGATTCTGCCCAACGAGGACATGGCCCGCATTCGCGAGCATGCGGCGATCGAGTACTGGGAAAAGTACGACGAAACCAACACGGTGGTGCGCTTTTGCACCAGCTGGGCCACGACGCAGGAGGATATCGACGCGTTGGCGGCGGTTCTGTAGCCTGATGTAATGACGAGGGGCCGCCTTGCGCTGGGTTTGGCGCAAGGCGGCCTTTGTTTTTGGGGGAGAAGGGTTGTATGGCCGAGATATCTGAGCCGACGATTCGCCTGGCGACGCCCGATGATGCGCCGGCGTTGCTTGCCATCTATGAGCCGTATGTGCGCCAGACGGCGATTACCTGCGAATACGAGGTGCCGAGCGTTGAGGAGTTCGCCGGGCGCATCGAGCGTACGCTCAAGCGCTATCCATATTTGGTGATGGAGCTGGACGGGCGTCCGGTAGGCTATGCCTATGTGAGCGCGCTTAACAGCCGCGAGGCATACGACTGGTCGGTCGAGACGTCGATCTACCTGGCGCGCGACGTGCGCCACGGCGGGCTGGGCCGCAAGTTGCACGATGCGCTCAAGCAGTGCCTGGTCGCGATGGGCATCACCAGCATGTGCGCCCTCATCGCCGTGCCGCACGACAAGGACGACGAATACCTGACGCACAACAGCCAGGATTTCCATGCCCATATGGGATATCGCCTGGTGGGCGCCTTCGACCGCTGCGCCCAAAAGTTCGGCCGCTGGTACGACATGTGCTGGATGGAGCTGGTCCTGGCTGAGCGCACACCCAACCAACCCAAACCAACCTGGTTCCCCGACCTTCCCAAACCTACCATTTAGGGACAGGTTTATTTTGGCCGCTTTGTAGCGTCAATCCACCGCGAGAAGTACGGATTCACGCGTCTTTTGATGCGGATGGGCTTAATATGGCTTCGATTTGGGTCCGTTTGGCTTCGATTCGAACTAAGTGAGTAGACTTTTTGGCGCAGGTCGAGCACAAGGCGTATCTGCCTTAGTAAAACCGCAGGTCACAGAGGTGACAGTTTTTGGTGTGCTCGACAGGTCACGAAAAGTCTACTCACTTAGATTTGCGGTACTGGATATTCTGAGCAGGAACAGTTGAGCTTGGACGGCGCGTATTGCCAGGCGATGTTGACATTTGTGCCATGCTGGCTTGAGATTTAATAAAACCGCAGGTAAAACGTTCATTAGGTACAGTTTGCCTCGTTTGGTGCGCTAGCCGATGGGCTCGGTGTATTTGGCGCGGTCGGTGCGCTGGATGCGCTTGGAGACGTGGAGCGGGCGGCCGTCGGTGTCGTAGACGTAGTCGGTGATCAGGATCAGCGCCTGCCCGCGCTCGACGTTGAGCAAAAACGCCTCGTTTTGCGAGGCGTAGCACACCTCAAAGGTCTTATGCCCCTGTGCCGGTGCGCGATGGAACTCCTGTCGCAGCGTGGCGTAGAGCGAACCGTTGATATCGCGATCGATGAGCGTCTCGAAGCTTGGCGGCAGGTAGGTGGTCTCCAGGCACAGCGGCGCGTCGTCCAGGTAGCGCAGGCGGACAAGTTTGACGAGCTTGCTGCCCACGGCGGCGTCAAAGAACTTAGCTATGCTGCCGGCCGCCTTGGCAATGCCCGAGTCCACGGT
Organism: Collinsella aerofaciens; assembly: GCF_015546965.1. GTDB lineage: Bacteria > Actinomycetota > Coriobacteriia > Coriobacteriales > Coriobacteriaceae > Collinsella > Collinsella aerofaciens_X. Next base: position 7,865 of record NZ_JADMUF010000017.1, on the reverse strand, counting down.
GCGCGTGGTGGGCTTCATGCCCTGGCCTTCGACCTGCTTGGTATAGCTCGAAAACACCAGGTTGTTCTCGTGGAGCGCGGGCGTGTCGGCCACAAAGGCGCCACGCCCGCGCTCGGTGCGCACCAGGCCCTCATCAACGAGCACCTTAAGGGCGTGGCGCACGGTGCTGCGCGACAGCCCCGATTCGTCCATGAGTTCCATCTCGGACGGCAGCTTGTCTCCGCGCGCGTAGATGCCGGCGGCGATGCGGTCGCGCAGCGTACCCGCCAGACGCTCGTATTGGGCCAGTTTCTTTTTAGATGTGACGCTCATGTTGCCAACCTATATCTAACCTGTATGCCTATCTAAGCAAGCATGTATTCGATACAACAATAAAACCGCTGGTAGTGAGCTATCGAAAACCACAGCAGCAAAATTTCTAGGACAAATATAGCATACAACTAGTCGACATAACCAAAACATGTATGTAACTTGTATGCCATCGAGAGCATCAAACGAGAAGAAAGGCTGATGCACGATGACTACTCAGGAACAGGTTAAGGATGTCGTCTCCCAGGTTTTGGCTGACAAGGCAGACAAGGGCGGCATCAAGCGCGTCGTGTGGATTGGCGCCGGCGGATCCAACGGTGGCAACTATCCTGCCCAGTACTTTATGGAGCACGAGGCCACGCAGGTCGTGAGCTCTAGCTACACCAGCAACGAGTTCGTGCACGCAACTCCTGCCTACGTTAACGAGAACACCCTGGCCGTCGTCGTGTCCATGCGCGGCACCAAGGAGACCATCGTCGCCGCCCAGGTCGCCAAGGACCACGGCGCCAGCACCATCGCAATCTATGTCGATGAGTCCGGCCTCACCGAGGTCTGCGACTACAAGATCCAGTATGACAGCCTGGCCGTCGACGAGTCCTGCATGGGCCGTACCAACTCCGCCGTCGTGACCATGATCGCCATGGAGCTCACGCAGCAGACCGAGGGCTATGCCGAGTACGAGACCGCTATGGCCGCGTTCGACCTGGTCGACCCCATCTATCGCAAGGCCGTCGAGTACGCCCGTCCGCTCGCTGTCAAGTGGGCCGAGCAGAATGCCGACAAGCCCTGCATCAACGTGATGGCTCAGGGTCCGCTCTTTGGTGCCGCCTACGTCTTTAGCATCTGCAACGTGCAGGAGATGCTGCAGATCGACTCCTGCACCATCAACACCTGCGACTTCTTCCACGGTCCCTTCGAGATCCTGGACAAGCGCACTTCGCTGTTCCAGCTCATCAGCGTCGGCCGCAGCCGCTGCAACGACGAGCGCGGCATCCGCTTCGTCAACCAGTACGGTGGCGAGCGCGTCTATCAGCTCGACGCCAAGGAGCTCGGCCTCAACGACATCAAGGACAGCGTGAGCGAGTACTTCAACCACCTGATCTTTGCCCCGATCCTCAACAACGTGTACATGCGTGCGCTCTCTGCCGTCACCCACAAGGACTACATGACGCGCCGCTACATGTGGAAGCTTGACTACTAAGAGTTGCGCGGTTTTACCAAACCGCGTAACGGCTCGACGCTGCGCGGACCGCATTTGGACAATCTGACGTTCAACTTCAAGGGCGCGACCAGAAGGTCAGCGCCCTTTCGTTTCACGCCACCTTGCCTCAAATGCGGCCCGCTCGCTGACTTATGCTCAACCAGCGGTGCCTTAGACGTTGGGGACGTTCTTAAATGACTAGTCATTTGGGAACGTCCCCAATGAGTATGTGGGGAAGCAGATTTTTCCGCTCGCCGATTTGTGTCTTGAAAAATGTATATAACGACTATAACGTAGTACGAAACATATTGGAAACAATACCGAGGAGGCTGCGTTGAAGAAGAGCAATCTGGGCTATGTGCTGGTGCTGATCGCCGCGCTTATGTGGGGCAGCATCGGAATCTTTGTAAACGGCATCTCGGCCATGGGCGTTTCGTCCCAGAGCATGGCTGCCTTTCGCTTGTTGGTCGGAGCGCTTATCTTGGCGCCGGTCCTGATGTTTATGGGCTGCCGTCCGGGTGAGGGGTCTACCGTGGCTCAGGGTCCGCTGGCCCTGTTCAAGGCAAGCCCTAAAGAGCTTGTTCCCTGTGCGCTTGTCGGCATCGTCGGTTTGGCCGCCGCCAACACCTGCTATTACGAGTGCATGGGCGAGGTGGGCATGTCCACGGCCTCGGTGCTGCTCTACACCTCGCCGGTGTTTGGCGTCATGCTCGGCCGCGTGCTTTATCGCGAGGACGTGACCCCCAACAAGCTCGTTGCCATTGTCTTTAACATCGTTGGCTGCGTGCTTGCGGTGACCAATGGCGACCTTTCCGGTTTTCATTTTTCGGTTTGGGGCGTCACGTCAGGCGTGATTGCAGGCCTTTGTGGTGCGTCGCTCGCGGTGTTTAGCCGAATAGCAACCAAGACGGTCCACCCGCTGGCTGTCACGTTTTGGGGCTTTGTTTTTGGCGGTGCGGTTATGGCTGCCATCGCGGCTCCGTGGCCGGATGTCGCCGCGGCAATGTCGCCACAGCTGCTATTGCTGTTCCTTGGCTTTGGACTCATCCCCACAGCCGTGGCTTACATCTTATATATGCAGGGTCTGTCCATGGGGCTCGAGACGTCGAAAGTTCCCGTCGTAATGTCATTCGAGACAGTCGTCACCGTACTGGTGGGCATTGGTGTCTATGCCGAGCCCGCCGGCGCGATCAAGGTCCTGGGCATTGTGCTGGTGCTCGCGTCCATCCTGATTATGAACACCGACTTCTCCAAGCTGCGCAACAGTGTGTTTGTCGGCCATGTCATTGAGAGCATGACCTTTAAGCCCAACGCGTGGTGGACCGAAAAATCTCAGGACATGGATCTGTTTAAGGAGCGCACCGGCATCGCGCTGGAGCCCACCGTACAGGAAAGCCCCTGGTACTTCGTGCGATAGGGGATTGGCGAGGCGTCTGATCGGGTGTCGACAAGACAGTGCCGACCTGCCCAGCCCCCACGTTTCAAGTACGTTAAACCCGCGAACGGTCGATTTTCACCCGCGAACGGTCTTTATACTAATTAGCAATATAAGCAACGTATAAGACGTTATAATGACCATAACGAAAAGGAGGAGGCAAGATGAATCAGATCATTCTCGCATCTCATGGCGGCCTGGCCGCAGGCGCCAAAGACACGCTCGAGATGGTTCTCGGCGACGTGTCGAACGTCCACGTCGTGTCGCTTGCTCGTGACGACAAGGAGCCCATCACCAATAAGGTGGACGCCATGATCGCCACGTTCAACGCGGACGACACCGTCTATGTGCTGACCGATATGCTCGGCAGCTCGGTCAACAACAACATGGTCGAGCTTTCCAAGAACGGCACGAAGTTCACGGTTGTCAGCGGTTTCAACATCCCGCTAGCGCTCACGCTCGCTATGAGCCCCGTCCCCGTCAAGGGCGCCGAGCTCGCGGCCCTCATCAACGAGGCCCGCACCGGTCTGACCAACCCCAACGCACCGGTCGAGGCCGCCGCGGCTCCCGCCAAGAAGGCCAAGGCGTCCCGTCACAGCTCCGGTCCCGCCAAGATCGTCCTCGCACGTCTTGACTACCGTCTGCTGCACGGCCAGGTCGTCTTTACCTGGACCACCAAGGTTCAGGCCGAGTGCATCATCGTCGTCGACAACGCTGCCGCCAACGATGACATCAAGAAGGGCGCTCTTAAGCTGGCCAAGCCCCAGGGCGTGCGCCTGAACGTCTTCACCGTCGAGCGTGCCCTCGCCAAGATGGACAAGCTCAACACCCTCGGCGAGCGCGTCATGTTCGTCTTTGGCAACACGGCCGAGATGCTGCAGTTCTGCCAGGGCTACAAGCTCGACGCCATCAACCTGGGCGCCACCGCCAACCACGACGGTGCCGATCAGGTCGGCGGCAAGGACAGCTCCGTCTTCCTCGACGCCGCCCAGAAGGCCGACGTCAACCAGCTGCTCGACATGGGCATCAAGCTCTATGTTCAGCAGACCCCTACGTATCAGAGCGTCGACATCGACGCCAAGCTGTAATCAACCAGGCTTTTGCCTGACTGAAAGGAGAAGGGTATGAATACGTTCATCAGTGCGGTGCTCGTCGGCCTCGTCGGCGTGTTCTGCATGTGGGACTCCCGCCTGCTCGGTCGTCTTAACTTCGAGCAGCCCCTCGTTGGCGCTACGCTCGTCGGTCTGCTGCTGGGCGATGTGCCCACCGGCCTTGCTGTCGGTGCCGCCGTCGAGCTCGTGTCCATGGGCCTGGTGCAGGTCGGCGCCGCCGTTCCGCCCGATATGGTCCTGGGCGGCATCGTGGCCGCTGCCTTTGCGTGCCTGACCGATGCTTCCGCCGAGACCGCCATGACGATCGCCATCCCGGTCGCCGTCCTGGGTCAGCTCCTCGGCATCGTGTTCCGTTCCATCATCGCCGCCCTCACCCATGTGGCAGATAGCGCGATCGATAACGGAAAGTTCAAGACCGCCTACCGTATGCACATCTGCGCCGGCTCCGGTCTGTACGCCGTCATGTACTTCCTGCCGATCTTCCTCGCCGTCTTTGTTGGCACCGACCTGGTTCAGGCCATCGTCAACATGGTTCCCGAGTGGCTGTCCACTGGTCTTAACGTTTCGACCAAGATCATGACCGCCTACGGCTTGGCCCTGCTGCTCACCATGATGATCAAGAAGGGTATGACTCCGTTCCTGTTCATCGGTTTCCTGCTCGCCGCTTACCTCAACCTGTCCGTCATCGCGGTCGCTCTGATCGGTGTGTGCCTGGCTGTCGTCTTCATGGGCTTCAAGTTCAACGGTTCCCATGCAGCCGCCGGTGTCGATTCCGACTACGATCCGCTCGAAGACGACGAAGACTAAGGAGGAACACACTATGGCAACCGCAACCAAGGACGTGTCCCTGAACAAGAAGGTCAGCCAGTTCTTCTGGCGCTCCTGGGCTATCCAGGCCTCTTGGAACTACGAGCGTCAGATGAACATGGGCTTCCTCTACGGTATGGTTCCCACGCTCGATCGCCTCTATCCGGACGAGTCCGACCCCAAGCAGCTCGCTGCTAAGAAAGAGGCTTACCACCGTCACATGGCGTTCTACAACTGCACCCCGCAGACGAGCGCTTTCATCCTGGGCCTCTCCGCCTCCATGGAGGAGGAGTACGCCAAGGATCCCGAGAACTTCGATCCCGATTCGATCAACGCGGTCAAGACCTCCCTCATGGGTCCGCTTTCCGGCATCGGTGACTCCTTCTTCCAGGGCACCATCCGCGTTATCGCCTTTGGCCTGGGCGTTCAGCTGGCTCAGCAGGGCTCCATCATGGGCCCGATCCTGGCCATGCTCATCTCCATCGTCCCCTCTGTGCTGATCACTTGGTTCGCAGCCAAGATGGGTTATCAGGGCGGCCACGAGTACCTGAGCAAGCTTCAGGGCGGCGACCTCATGGAGAAGCTCATGTATGTCTGCGGCATCGTGGGTCTTATGTCCGTGGGCGGCATGATCGCCACGCTGATCGGCGCCACCACCCCGCTGCAGTTCGCTGAGGGCACCGTCGTTATCCAGGACATCCTGGACGGCATGATGCCCCAGATGATCTCCCTCGGCCTCACCGGCCTTATGTACTGGCTCATCAAGAAGAACGTCAACACCGGTTGGCTTCTCGTGATCGCCATCGTGGGCGGCATCGCCCTCTCCGCGGCCGGCATCCTGGCCTAGTCGCGACCAAGCGTCTAACCGCTTTCCCCCGGGGGCCTGCCTGGCATCCCATACCCCAGGCAGGCTTCCATCCCCAAAATGTGACAAAGGAGCGGTTCCTTTGTCACATCCTCAACGGGCCGGCGACTCGGTCCAAATCACGGTAACCCTGCGTGCGCCCGGCAATGTGGCGCCGCAAAAATCGAAAGGAATGTGTCAGATGTACGAGATCGACCTTAACCTCCCTAAGCAGATCGTCGCTGACGTCCTGTCCAACCACGAGATCCACAGCGTCGCCTTCGTCGGCTGCGGTGCTTCCATGTCCGACCTGTACCCCGCCAAGTACTTCCTGGCCAACAACACGGACAAGCTGAACGTTCAGATCTTCACCGCTAACGAGTTCAACTACGACACGCCTTCTTGGGTCAACGAGCACACCTTCGTGATCACCTGCTCCCTCGGTGGCTCCACCCCCGAGACCGTCGAGGCCAACAAGACCGCCAAGAAGCACAACTGCCCGGTCGTCTCCCTCACCAACAAGGCTGGCTCCGCTCTGACCGTCGACGCCGACCACGTCATCGTTCACGGCTTCCACGCCAACTACGCTGCCAAGGCCGAGAAGCCCGCTTACGCCATCGCTCTTGCTCTCGAGATCCTTCAGCAGACCGAGGGCTATGATCACTACGAGGACATGATCACCGGCCTCAACAACATCTTCGAGCTGATCGAGAACGCTGCTCAGTCCGCCAAGGGCCTGGCCAAGCAGTTCGCTCAGGACTTCAAGGACGACAAGATGATCTACTTCATGGCCTCCGGTGCCTCCGAGAAGATGGCTTACTCTAACGCCGCCTTCCTGTTCACCGAGATGCAGTGGATCGATGCCGCCTCCTACAACACCGGCGAGTACTTCCACGGCCCGTTCGAGGTTTCCACCGAGGGTAAGCCCTACGTCTTCCTCATGTCCGACGGTGCTACCCGTCCGATGGACGCTCGCGCCCTCACCTTCCTGCAGCGTATGGGTGCCAAGGTCGCTCTGATCGACTCCAAGGACTACGGCCTGGCCGACGCCGTGCCGGCGAGCGTCCTCACCTACTTCAACCCGCTGCTGCACCTCGCCGTTATGCGTGAGTACGGGAACCAGATCGCCGAGGCCCGTCAGCACCCGCTGACCATGCGTCGCTACATGTGGAAGCTTTCCTACTAATCACAAGTAAGTAGACCTTACGGGTTGATTGAAAGGGGATGGGGTTTGCGCCCCGTCCCCTTTTTTGCTATCGAAAGGAGATGCGTATGATCAAGGCAGTGCTGTTTGACATGGACGGCGTGCTGGTCGATACCGAGTGGTTCTACAACCGTCGCCGCGTGGCATTTATGGAAGAGAAGGGCTTCCACTTTGACGAGATCCCCGATCTTTCGGGGTCTAACGAGCCCGCCATCTGGAAGGCGCTGGTGCCCGACGATGTTGAGCTGCGCGAGCGCCTGCGCGTGGAGTACAAGCAGGTTTATAGCCCGGACCACCCCGTTCCGTATGCCGAGCTTCTCAACGAGCAGACGGAGCCGGTGATGCGTGAGCTGCGCGAGCGCGGCGTGAAGTGCGCCATCGCGAGCTCGTCCTATCGCGAGCTGATCGACGAGCTAGTGGATATCGCCGGTATTGCCGACGTGCTGGACTACACCATCAGCGGTCACGAGTGCAGTGCGTTTAAGCCCGACCCCGAGATCTACCAGCGCGCGATGGAGGCGCTGGGCGTGGAGCCCGCCGAGTGCCTGGTGATCGAGGACTCGCCCATGGGCATCGAAGCCGGCAAGCGCTCCGGTGCCCGCGTCCTGGCCCTGCGTCCGCATGAGGGCGTCAACCTGGACCAGTCCGCCGCCGACACCATCATCGACAACCTCACCGACATTTTGGCCGCTTTGTAGCGTCAAACCACCGCGAGAAGTGCGGATCCACACGCCTTTTGCCGGGATTTGGTCCAATTTGGCCTCCATTTGGATTCGTTTGGCTCCGCTTTGAACTAAGTGAGTAGACTTTTTGCCGTAGGCCGAGCACAAAGCTTATCTGCTTTAGTAAAACTGCAGGTCACAGAGGTGGCTGTTTGGTAGCGCGCAGAGATGTGGTGTAAGAGGCGGGGCATGCCCCGCCTCTTCTCTTTCTTGAAAGGGAGGGGACACCGC
>NZ_JADMUF010000016.1 GCF_015546965.1 Collinsella aerofaciens | reverse complement strand
TGGCTTTGTAAAGCCGTTTGTCTCCACCCGCGTAGCGGGTGGTTTAAAGCTGGCCGCTGCGCGGCCAGCAGACTAAAGTCTTGAATTGCAAAGGGCCCGGAAGGCTTCGCCTTCCGGGCCCTTTTTCTGTGCGCTAAAGCCGGGGCACGGCAAAACACGCGCCCATTTCTTTACCAAAAGCGCGAAATCCGCCCTTCAAGGCCCAGAACTAGGACTCCTGGCTCCAAAAGTGTTCGCCCGGCGGCAAACCCACACCCCGTGCAGAGCTGCTATATCGTTTTAGCAAGGTCAAGATCAGCCACGTTTTCGGAAGTATGCGGCAAATTCTGAGACCTCCGAGCACACCCCGTTTTTTCGCAACAAAATGCCTGATAAACTAGCCTCAAAAGCCAGGTCTGCTTACAGGGTTCAGATTTTGCCGCATACTTCCGAATTGACGCTGGCACTCCTTAATCCATAGGCACGCTTTTCAGCCAGGAGGGCATCGTGGATCTGACGCTATGCGGCCAAACTGCTTTTAACTATCACCGCATCCCGCCGCAAATACTGGGTCTTTACCCTGCCATTAGCCTTGGCAATATGGATCGCAGATGTTGCGGCCTCAGAAGTCATGCGGTTGTAAAAGACCTGCTTCACGCACCGCTTCACAGGCTTGTATTCACCCGGGCACAATCCGGGTCGCGAAGCCTGTTTAAATCGCATCTCCTGACCCAAGAGCCACCTCCTGGGTCGTTTAGGCAGACTGAGCATAGATTTGATGTCACGTCGCCTGAGTTTACGCTGCTCAACCTTGCTACGCAGGTCTCACGTAACCAGTTGCTCATGGCCTGTTACGAGATGTGTGGCTCCTTTGCGGTGTTTAAGCCCTGCAGGCGAACGCAGCAACAACTCGATGAAGCCATCTCGCTTAAGCTCATTCCTCCCAACTGCGGCTGGGAACGAGTTAACGACGCCAGCGGCAAAGACACCAACCTATGGAAGCGCACACCGCTCCTGAACGCGGCGGATATCGCCGCATTCGCCAAGCAGGCCGCAGGCCTGCGCGGCGTCAAACAGCTCCGCTGGGCAACCGAGCGCATGACGGGGCAGACTGCCTCGCCCTTCGAAGTTCAGACCTCCATGCTCGTCTCGCTCCCCCGTGACGAGGGCGGCCTAGGCGTCCATATCGCAAACAACGTGCGCATCCCACTCAGTGAAGCCGCGCGCTCGCTGCACGACAAAACCTGCTGCTACGCCGACATCCTCATCGAGAGCGCCACCGACAGCATGGGCGTCATCCTGGAATGCCAAGGCCGTTCCGCCCACGATAGCGAAGCCGCAAGTCTCTCCGATGCCGAGCGCGCCACCGCACTCACGAGCATGGGCTACGATGTCATCCAAATAACCTACGAACAGATCAAAGACAAGAAGAGCTTTAACAACCTCGCCGAACTCATCCATAAAAAGGCGGGACTGCCCTTCGCGCCAAAGACCAAACAGGAACGCACCGCCGAAGACGCACTTCGACGGGAGCTATTGGTCGATTGGGATGAGCTGCTCGCCGTCAAGCCAACCAGCTAACAGCTGGCAATCAGAGGGACTGCGGGGACGTCCGAAGCGACAACGCGAGCCGCAAAGCCCGCCTCGGTCAGCTCGATCACCTCGGTAAACGTCGCGTCGAAGAACTCCTCAGTCAGCAGGCGGTATGGCGGATGGTCGGGCTCACCGGGGTTTTCGCGCACGATCTCGTGCATAACGCCGATGGTCTTGAGCACATACTCCTTATGGATGGGATACTGCCCAAAACGCGTCGCCGCAGTATACAGGCGATCGGTCGCGCGCGGAATCGAAACAATGCCGAGCGTCTTGCCGAACCAGTCAAAGTCGCCTTGCTTTTTAATGCGGAACTCCTCGCACGGCTTGCCGCCGTGCGCCCGCAGGTACTGATTCACGCGCGTATTCCATACGGTATCGGCCACCAGATGCGACCAGACACCCAGTGTCAAATCGAGCAACGACTGCGCCACGTCCTCGGACGCAAGCGAGAACTCACGAGCGCCGGGACCGACAACCGGCTCAGCATCCCTGTAGCGCTGGGGATAGTGCACGCGATTCAGTCGCTCGCGCTCCTCGATAATCGAGGTCGCCGCGGCTGGCGCACCGGTGGGCGAACTTTTAAGCAACGGTGCCACATAGGTATCCCAGAACTCATGCTCACGAGGCTTAGGGATAGGCTCGGGCTTTGCAAAGTGCGTAATGCGATACGGAATGGGATCAGCGATACCGGGAACCATATAGCCCACAAAAATGTCCGGAACCACGCAGCCAAACAAAAAGGCATTGCGGTCACGAACGCTATCGGCAAGCAGACCAGCACGCGCCAGCAAGCGCTCCGTTTGAGCGATATGAATGTTCCAACTTGGCATAGCCACCCCCATAAAAAACCTGGATAACTATACCATCACGGCAAAGCCGCGCGGGCGGCTACGCACGCTCTACGCAGCAACTAGTCCGTAACACCGCTTTCGGTTCCATACGACGGCGAAGGCACCTCGACCACATGGTGATATCGATCAATATAGATTGCACGGGCACCCAGGCGTCGCACCAAATCCTGGTGATGCGTGCTCATCAAGACCGTCTTACCCGTCGCGACGTAGGCCAGCAAGAAGTTGACCACAATGTCGCATGAATCCTCGTCGAGCCCATTGGTAGGTTCGTCGAGGACCAAGATATCCGGGTTCATCGACACCACCGCAGCCAGCGCAACGCGCTTCTTTTGCCCGCCCGAGAGCTGATAGGGAGAGGCGTCGGCAAGGTCGGCAACCTGGAACAGCTCCATGGCATCACGGACGCGGCACTCGAGCTCGTCTGCCGGCAGCCCCATCTGCGCGGGACCAAAAGCAACTTCCTCGCCCACCGTAGCGCAAAACAGCTGGGCGTCGGCATTCTGGAACACAAAGCCCACGCGCTGATGAAAACGCTGAGCGACCGCGGAATCCTTTAGAAATGCTGCATCGATCACATGCCCGTCAAACAGGTATGCGCCGGCATCCGCGAGCTCAAGGCCGTTGATAAGGCGCATGATCGTCGTCTTGCCGCAGCCGTTGGGACCGAGCAGGGCAACGAGTTCACCACGATCGATCTGCAGCGACACGCCATCGACAACCGTATGGCCCGCATAGGAGAACACCACGTCGCGCAGCTCGATGAGCGGCGCGGCCTCGGCGCCGCCCGCACCGTTTGTGCCCGTCACGCTATTCGTATCGTTAGCCAAAACGTCGCCCTTCCTATTCGCATCGAAGCCAAAGCTCGCACTACAGCACAGCGCACAGAGCCGCCAGCAGCACCACAACGGCCGTATAGGCCGCATCGCGCCAGCTCAACCCGGCGCGAGCGGGCGCCGGATACACACCGGCAAAGCCACGGCAAAGCATAGCCTCGTCCATCGCGCGGCTGCATTCCATCGCCTTGATAAAGGTCATGCCCATGATACCCGCGACCGAGTCGGTACGCGAAAACCCCTCAGGTGCGCGACCAACGCTGCGCAGCATGACCGATTCGGTAAGATCGTGCGCCGTGCGGCCCAGCACCTCGATGTGCTTGAGCGCCATATCGAAGGTAAAGATAACTTCGTCGGGCAGGTGCAGCATTTTGAGCGCCGCCGACATGCGGCTCCAGGTGAGCGTCCACGAAACGCCCAGCACGAGCGACACGTTAATGAACGTCTTAAGCGCAATTTTGAGCATGGCGCCCGTAGCGGAAGCGCCCAGCAGCAGGGCGGGCAGCACCAGAACCACCGCGAGCCCCGCAGCGCCAAGCGCCGGCACAAAGGTTGCCCGCAGCCCGCGTACGGGGCGCACGGCAACGAGCACCAGCGCGATAGCCGCCATCAACATGAGGTACAGCGGACTCTGCGTCAGACACGCACACAGGACGCAAACGAACATCCCCACCAGGCGCACCGGAGCCGAAACGCAAGAAAGGGCGCGGTCGACCATCGACCCGCCCTCGTGCGCGCCTCCACCCAGGCGAACCCGCTCAAGCAGGCTCGCCAGGTGCAGGACGTTCTTTTGCATCACACGATGCCGAGCCCCCATGGGCTCGTATCGCTCCTCGGCCGCAAGCCAGCTAGGCAGCTCGGCTACTGCCATGAGCACCGCTTTCCTTGACCGTCAGCGAGACCAGACGGAATGCGATGGTAAGCACTGCCACGCCAATCACGCCCGAGAGGATATACATCGCGGCCTGGCCGGCAAAGCCAAGGCCCTGCTCCTCGGAATAGGCCTGCAGGTAATCACCCGTAGGCAGAGCATCGGCAAAGGTCGGGGTATCAAGGCCGACCGAAGCCTGCAGACTGTCGTCACCAGCCTCCTGAACGGCGGTCGCGGCGCCCTCGGCGTCCCACTCGCCCCAGGCGTCACCGGTGGCAAGCAGGCCCAGCGGCGTGGCAACGACAAGCACGGCGACCAGGATGAGCGTGGGAACCAGCGAGGTCTTCTTGGCAGCAGTGCCCTCGGCAGCAAACTGGCCATCGACGGCCTCGGGCCCGACGATAAAGCTCGGCGCCGTCTTCTTAATGAAACCGTAGATGGCGGCCGTCGCCACGCCCTCGACCACGCCGGCAACCAGCATATGCGGGATCAACATGGCCGGAATGGAAACAGACAGCGGGAAGGGGCAGTACAGTGGGGCACCAGAGGCGTTGGTGAAGAGCATCGGCTGAATGCCAAACTCGATGGCAGCGCAAAGGGCAGCCACGCACAAGCCAACCCAGCCGCTCACGATGGCAGAGACCGAAGTGCCCCAGCTCTTGTCGTGCAGGCGGCTGTTGAGCGCGCGGAATACCATGGCGGCAACAAACGGCAGCACGAAGGCCATGTTAAAGCAGTTGGCGCCAAAGGACAGGATGCCGCCGTCGCCAAACAGCAGCGCCTGCAGCGCCAGCGCGACCGAGACAGCGATAGCCGCGGCCTCGGGACCCAGCAGCAGCGCGACGAGCGCGCCGCCGACGGCGTGACCCGTGGTGCCGCCGGGCAGCGGCACGTTGAACATCATGAGCAAAAAGGAGAACGCGGCGCAGATGCCCAGGAAGGCCATGTGCTCGCGATCGAGCGTGGCGCGCACCTTCTTGATACAGTGAACCCACACGGGAACCATCGCCACCGCCATGACGGCATCGGTCTGCGGGGACAGGTAATTATCTGGAATGTGCATGTACGCCTCCCGGTTATCGGCGCGCGGGATTGCAGCGCCTTTTGAACCATTTCGTCAGTGTTACGTATCGCATGATTCGTAACACGCCGCGGGTTATCATAACAAAACGGCGTGCCGCCCACAAAGCAGCACGCCGTTTTGTAATGCGCATGTCATATATGAAGGCTCAACGGTGCCTTATGCCGAGTGCAAAGTCACACAGAACTCGGCAGCAGTCACCACCAACCCATACCCCAGCGCAGAACCTAGCCGCGGACCTCGCCGTTTACGCCCTTGCACACCTTGGTGACGATCTTCTGGTGCGCCTTTTCGACCTCTTCGCTGGTGAGCGTGTGGTCGTCGGAGCGATACGTAAGCGCGAAGGCCATGGACTTCTTGCCCGCTCCGATGCGGATGGGGTCGCGGTAGACGTCGAACAGACGCACGCCCTCGAGCAGCTTGCCGCCGGCGCTGGTGATGCGACGCTCAAGATCCTCGCAGGTCACGGCGTTGTCGACCACAATGGCAAGGTCGTGCTCAACGGCCGGGTACTGCGAGAACTCGCGGTAGTTCTCCTGGTTGCGGGCACCCTTGACCAGCTTGTCCAGGTCGAGCTCAAAGGCAACGACGACCTCGTCGATGCCCATTGCCTCGCGCGCCTCGGGGTGGATCTCGCCGACCCAGCCCAGCACGGTGCCGCCGGACAGAACCTCGGCAGCACGGCCCGGCTGCAGGAAGGCATAGTCCTCGCCCTCGACGGGACGGAAGCGAACCTTCTCGATGCGCAGCTGGGCGAGCAGCTCCTCGACAATGCCCTTGCCAAAGAAGAAGCGCAGCTTGCGGTACTTCATGTTCCAAGACTGCTCGCTCCACTGGCCCGAGAGCACACCCGCGACGGACTTGGTCTCCTTGGGCAGGCTGGCGTTCTCGCGGCCATGGAACAGGCTGCCGACCTCGTACAGGTGCACGTTGGGCGTACCGTGAGCCTCGTTATAGGCAACGGACTGCAGCAGGCCCGGCAGCAGCGAACGACGCATCTCGGTCTGCTCGGCGACCAGCGGGTTCATGAGCACCACGGGGCAGCCGCGGCCTTCGGTGGACATGCCGATCTTCTCCAGGTCGCCCGGGGCGGCAAAACCAAAGGTCGTGGTCTCGTTAAGGCCGCAGGCGCGCAGGATCTCGCCGACCTTGCGGGTGAGCTTCTGCTCGCGGGTCAGGCCGCCGATGTGGTTCTTGGCAGCCGGAATGGTCGCCGTCACGCGGCCCATGCCCCACAGGCGCAGGACCTCCTCGATCAGGTCAATCTCGCGCGGCAGGTCAGGACGGAAGCTCGGCGGCGTGACCATAAAGTCCTCGCCATCGCGCTCGACGGTGCAGCCCAGGCGGGTGAGCGAACGCTCGATAAAGTCGGGCTCGATGTCGGCACCGCAGATGGCGTGTACGCGGGCCAGGCGCAGCTTAATGCTGTCGATGGTCTTGGGCGCGGGGAACACGTCGACGTAGCCGGGAGCAACCTCGCCGCCGGCGATCTCCTCGATGAGCGCGCACGTCACATTGGCGACGTCCACGCAGCCGGTCTCGTCGACCTGGCGCTCAAAGCGGATGGAAGCGTCGGAGATCAGCGACAGGTCACGGCTGGTGTGCGAGGTGCGGCCGGCGTTGAAGCAGGCGCTCTCGACCATAACGTCAACGGTGTCGTCCTCGATCTCGGAATCCATGCCGCCCATAACGCCGGCCAGCGCCACGGGACGCTCACCATCGGTGATGAGGCCCATGCCGGCGTCGAGCGTGCGCTCCTCGCCGTCGAGGGTCGTGAACTTCTCGTCCTGCTGAGCGGCGCGAACTACCACGCGGCGCCTGCCATCGCGCTCAGCGAAGGTGTCCAGGTCAAAGGCGTGCAGCGGCTGACCGGTGAGCATCATCACGTAGTTGGTGATGTCGACGATGTTGTTGTGCGGACGCACGCCCAGGGCATTGAGGCGCTTGACCATCCAGTCGGGCGAAGGGCCGACCTTCACGTTGCGCACGATGCGGGCGACATAGCGGTCGCACAGGCCCTCGTCGGCAATCTCGACGGAAAGCTCGTCGTCGGTCGCGCGGCCGGTCTCGACCTTGATGGCGGGCAGCTCAACGTGGAAATCGCGGTCGAAGATGGCACCGGTTTCGCGGGCCATGCCGATCATGGACAGGCAGTCGGGGCGGTTGGGCGTGATCTCACAGTCGAGCACAGTATCACTCGAGCCCACGTACTCGGCAAACGGCATGCCGCAGGGCGTATCCTCGGGCAGGATCATGATGCCGGAGTGGTCGCCGCCCAGGCCGAGCTCGCGCGCGGAGCAGTTCATGCCCATGGACACAACGCCGCGAAGCTTGCTCTTCTTGATCTTGACGTCGCCGGGAAGCACGGCGCCGATCATTGCCGTGACGATGTGGTCGCCGGCCTCGAAGTTCTGCGCGCCGCAGACGATCTGCAGCGGAGCGGGATTGCCGTCGGGGTCGAGGTTCTTGTCGCCCACGTCGACCGAGCACACATACATGTGGTCGCTATCGGGGTGCGGGGTCTTGGTGAGCACCTTGGCGGTCACCACGTGGTCGAAGGACTCGCCCACGGTGTCGATCGCCTCGACCTCGGTGCCGGTACGGATATATTCGTCCGAAAGGGTCTTGGGATCCTCCGGAATATCGATCATGGTCTTGAGCCAGTCGTAAGAAACACGCATCTAGCTCTCCTTTCATACTGAAAGCCTGCGAAGAGATGCAGGTGGAAACTTCAACTTTGTGAACATTCCTTACAAAGCGAGGGTTGTCCAAGTGCGGCAGATCGGCCCGAAAGAGGAGCGCCGCGTACTTTGGTACGCAAGCGACGAATGAGCGCCGAGGTGCCGTGCTTGGACAAGCCGCAGCCTAGAACTGATTCAGGAAACGCATATCGCCTGTCATGAGCGTTCTGAGGTCGGGCAGGTCGTAGCGCAGTGCCGCGACGCGCTCGGCGCCAATACCAAAGGCGAAGCCGGTGTACTTCTCGGGGTCGATGCCGCAGTTGATCAGGACGTTGGGGTCGACCATGCCGCAGCCCAGGATCTCGATCCAGCCGCTGTGCTTGCAGAAGTTGCAGCCCTTGCCGCCGCACACGTGGCAGCTCACGTCCACCTCGCAGCTGGGCTCGGTGAAGGGGAAGAAGTGCGGGCGATAGCGCGTCTTGCGGTCCTCGCCAAACATGCACTTAACAAAGTAGTCAAGCGTGCCCTTAAGGTCGCCAAAGGTGATGCCCTCGTCGACGACCAGGCCCTCGATCTGGTTGAACTGCGGCAGGTGGCAGGCGTCGGCCGTGTCGGGACGGTAGACGGTGCCCGGGCAGATCATGTAGATGGGCGGCTTCTGCGACTCCATGGTGTGGATCTGCACGCCCGAGGTCTGGGTGCGCAGCAGCACGTCGGACTCGCCGTGGGCGTGAGCCTCGGGGTGCGCGACGCTGCCGGGGTTGTTGTCGACCACGTAGAAGGTGTCGCGGGCCGAGCGGCTCGGATGATCCATGGGGGCATTGAGCGCGGTGAAATTGTAGTAGGAGGTGTCGACCATGGGGCCGGACTCGACGGTGTAGCCGATGCCGCAGAAGATGTCCTCGGCCTCCTCGATGATCTGCTTAATCAGGTGCTGGTGACCGATCTGCGGACGGATGCCCGGCAGCGTGATGTCGACGGCCTCGTGCTCGAGTGCGTGCTTGAGGGCGGCGGCCTTCATCTCGGTGGTGCGCTCGTCGAGCATGCCCTCGATCAGCTGGCGCATCTCGTTGGCGCGCTTGCCCATCATGGGACGATCCTCGGGGGCGAGCTTGCCCATCATGCGCATCAGGCCGGTGATGCGGCCCTTGCGGCCGAGCAGCTCAACGCGCGCGGCCTCGAGCTTTGCGGCGTCGTCGGCGCCTGCGACGAGCTCCTTGGCCTCTTCCTCGAGTTTGACCAGATCATCAATCAGACTCATGTCTTCCCTTTCGTCTCTCGCGTTCCCCGCTCGCCGGGACGACTGCCGCCGCCTGGCGTTGCGAAAACGCGGCCCGGTTCGGTAACAAAAAACCGCCCTCGGGCATGTGCATTGCCCAAGGACGGTTAAATTCCGCGGTACCACCTTGTTTGACCCGGCGGATGTCTGGCCCGCCGCGCCCACTCTGCGCCTCTTGTCGCGAGGCTCACGGCTTCCCTACTGAGGCTTTGCTGCCACTGGCCGCGCGCCCGTTGAGGTCGCTGCTCGGGAGTGAACGCTTGGCCCTTGCCACCGCAGGAAGGCTTGCAGCCCATGACCTTCCCTCTCTTGCCGGCGACACGGCGGGCAAAACCCTCTCCGTCAACGCATTGGGCTATAGGATAACACATTTCGCGAGCGCATCGCCGCGTTCCGTTTTGTTCGTGCTGGGTACAAGGCAGGTAGTTGTGCAAACTGGCCGTGCATCCGCCTGCGGCGCTCGGCCTGCGAGATTAAGGATACGGTATGGGAAAGAAACTCGATAAGAAGGCCAAGGCCGCCGTGGCAAAGGCCGCCAAGGGCGTCAAGGCCGCTAAAGTCGACAAGGCCGTCAAAAAGTTCCGCAAACTCGAGGGCAAGCTGTGGACTCGTGAGTACCTGCTCAAGATTGCCGAGTTCGATGGAGCGACGATTGCTCCTGCCAATGGTGCTGCCGCCCGTGCCGACGCCATGGGCACGCTTGCCGGCGAGCATCACAAGCTGCTGACCAGCGAGAAGTCCGTTGAGCTCGTACGCTCGTTAGCGCGCGAGACCGTCGCCGGCGGCAAAATCGACGACCCGCAGCTGCTCGACGAGATCCGTGTGCTCGGTCGCGACCAGCGCGAGGCAAGCGTCATCCCCACCGAGGAGGCCGAGGCCTGGACCAGGCTCACCTGCGAGGCCGATGCCGTGTGGCACAAGGCCAAGACGGCCAATGACTGGACGAGCTTTGAGCCCTATGTGGATAGGATCGTCGCCCAACTTAAGCATCAGGCCGAACTTATGGACCCCAAGCGCGACCCATACGATGTTTGGCTCGACCAGTACGAGCGCGGCCTTTCCGCCAAGAGCTTCGATGCGTTTTGCGATGAGGTCAAGGCAACGGTCGTGCCGCTCGTGCACGCCATCGGCGAGCGCAGCCAGCAGCCCGATGCCGACTTTTTGCACGCCCGCGTGCCCGAGGCCGCCCAGCGCGCCATGAGCTTCGACCTTATGAAGCTTGTCGGCCTGAACCTGGACGACACCACGCTTGCCTTTACCGAGCACCCGTTTAGCGAGGGCTTTGCCGTGGGTGACGCGCGCATCGCGACACACATCTACGAGGACGATTGCATCTCCAACGTCTACAGCATCATCCACGAGGCCGGCCACGCCATGTATGAGCTGGGCGTGAACCCCGCTTACGCGCGCACGTGTCTTGAGGGCGGTACCTCCATGGGCATCCACGAGAGCCAGAGCCGATTCTTTGAGAACACCGTGGGCCGCAGCCTCGCCTTTATGGGCCCGCTGCTCGAGGTGCTGCGCCGTCACGCGCCCGAGGTCTACGGCAACGTGGACGAGGACGCGCTCTACCACGCGGTGAACATCGCGCAGCCGTCGCTGATCCGCACCGAGGCCGACGAGCTCACCTACCCGCTGCACGTTATGGTGCGCTACGAGATTGAGCGCATGCTGTTTGCCGGCGAGGCCACGGCCAAGGACATCCCCGCGCTTTGGAACCGCTTTATGAACGAGTACCTGGGCATTCCCGTTCCCGACGACACGCACGGGTGCCTGCAGGATACGCACTGGAGCGGCGGTTCGTTTGGCTACTTCCCCACCTATGCGCTGGGCAGCGCCTACGACGCCATGTTTGTGCCGGCCATGTGCCGCGACGGCGTCGACCTTACCGGCGCCTGCGCGAGCGGCGACCTGACACCCGTCCGCGCCTGGCTGGGCGAGCACATTTGGCAGTGGGGCCGCGCCAAGGACGCGCCGGAGCTCATCAAGGGCGCCTGCGGCATGGCGTTCGATGCCCGCTACTACTGCAGCTACCTGCAGGACAAGTTCACCACGCTCTACGAGCTGTAAGGCATAACCGACACGCCAACGCAAAGGGGACGCCGCGGAACCAATCCGCAGCGTCCCCTTTCCACCTAGTCGTTTAAGAACGTCCCCAATGACTACCTTACAGAGCTTCCAGCGCGGCGGCGATGCGCTTCATGGCGGCATCGGCGGATGCTTGGTCGGGCGCCTCGGCCAGCACGCGGATAACCGACTCGGTTCCGCTCTTGCGTACGAGCACGCGGCCCTCGCCTGCCAGCGCAGCCTCGGCCTCGGCGATGGCGTTCTGCACACCCATGTTCTCGAGCGCGGCGTCCTTGTCCGCCACGTGCACGGCCACCTGCGCCTGCGGCAGCAGCTTGCACGGAGCCGTGAGCTGCGAGAGTGTCTCGCGCTCGGCACGAATCACTTCCATCACGCGCAGCGAGGTCATAATGCCGTCGCCCGTGCGCTCGATATCGCCAAAGATCGTATGGCCCGTCTGCTCGCCGCCCAGGCTGTAGCCGCCCTCGCGCATCTTGGCATACACGTGACGGTCGCCCACGCCGCTGGTCACGGCGCTCAGACCGGCAAGCTCCAGCGACTTGACCAAGCCAAAGTTGCTGGCGATCGTCGGTACCACGGTACCGCCCGAGAGACGCCCGTGCTTGTTCAGGTACACGCCGCACACGTACAGGATCTGGTCGCCGTCGACCACGCGGCCGCGCTCGTCCACGGCCAGGCAGCGGTCGGCATCGCCGTCGTAGGCAAATCCCACATCCAGGCCCTGCTCCACCACATGGCGCTGCAGGCGCTCCATATGCGTGGAGCCGCAGTCGACGTTGATGTTAAAGCCATCGGGCGCGGCGTTGATCACGCGCACGTCGGCGCCCAGCGCGTCGAACACCGGCTTGGCCACCGAGGATGCCGAACCGTTGGCGCAGTCGATGCCGATCTTGACGCCCTGCAGCGAAAAGTTCGCACTTGCGATGAGCGAAGCAATGTAGCGGTTGCGACCCTGCATGTAGTCCACCGTGGCACCGATGTGGTTGCCCGTGGCCAGCGGCACCTCGCTCTTGCCATCGATGTAGTCCTCGATGAGCTCCAGCACGTCCTCGTCCATCTTAAAGCCGTCGCTGTTGACGAGCTTAATGCCGTTATCGCAAAACGGGTTGTGGCTCGCGCTGATCATGATGCCGCAATCGAAGCAGCCCTCCACGGTCTGATGTGCCACGCCCGGCGTCGGGATCACATGCAGCATATAGGCGTCCGCACCGCTCGCGACCAGGCCGCTCACCAGCGCCGCCTCGAACATATAACTCGAGCGACGCGTGTCCTTGCCCACGATCACGCGCGCCTTGCGCTCGCGGTTGGCGCCGTAATACCAGCCCACAAAACGGCCAATCTTATAAGCGTGCTCTACCGTCAGCCCAACGTTGGCCTCACCGCGAAAACCGTCGGTGCCAAAGTACTTCATGCGCTCTCCTTACAAAATAGGGGCGGACAGATTGCCTGTCCGCCCCAAAATGGTACTCGATTATCTGCGCTACCAGAAAAACCCTACGCCGACGCGCTGTCGCGAGCCGCCTGGCATGTAGGAGTCTGACGCAGCGTAAGCGGCTTGTCCCCCGCCTCGGCCGACGTGGTCAGCGTATACGTGATCGTCGTCGTCTCGCCAGCATGCAGGTCAACGGTGCCCGAATAGAAGGGGATTCCATGCCACGTAGCGGCGCCAAGACCAAACTGGGTGCCCTCGACGGTCAGATCAGTAATGTTGCCGCCCGTCGGGGCAAACAACGAGACATTCAGACGCTCGTCGTCACGCGCGGCATCGGGTGCGCTCGCCGCAACGTAGTCGGGCAGCTTGCCAGCCTCCTCCTGCGTCATGATGTTCGTCAGGGTAACGGTGATGCGATAGGAGCACGTGCCGTCGCCGTTCTTCACGCCCTGGCCAATCTGCGTGTCGGCGTTCAGATACCAGTCGAGCTTCGAGAAGCTCAGGTTGTTAAAGTAAACGCCGGCAACGGGATCGGCACTCGGATCATCCGGATCGGGCAGCGAAGCGTCAATGCCCGTCTCTTTGATGGCATTCTGCTCATCATCGTTTCTCATCCACGCGATCAGGCGGCCCTCTTCGGCACCGCGCTCGAATGCACCGACAAGCTTTGTAACGTCAACGTCACCGATGCCACCGAGAATCTTGTCGAAGGCAGCGCTGGCGACGGATGCAAAGATGCCATCCGACTCCTCGACCGGATAGTTCCAGTACACATCGTGCATGAGGACCTTTGCGGCGTTGGTGCCGTCGACAACCGTTCCGTCGGGCAGCGACACATTACCGACCAGGCCCAGCAGATACTGCAGGAACACCGGGTCGATACCCACGACGCCGTCAACGTCCTGCCCATACTGGGACTTCCACAGCGCGGCGACACGCTGCGAGTTGCGGGGCCAATCGGGCGAATACGCGTTACCAGAGTTGTACAGGTTACTGTGGTCACCAAACAGTGCCTCGTCCTCTTCGTCGACGCTCTCAACCGCCTCGTCTTTGCTAAGCGCAATACATGGAACAAACTCGCCAATCGACATCTGGCCGTCAGTGACCGAAATCAGGCCCTGCGAACCGCCAAAGCCGCCGCAAGCACGAATCTCGACGTTGTTCATGGCGTACATAAGGTAGTTGCGCGTCTGGCCGTTGACGCCGAGCATCTGGGGAAGGACGGGGGCGACCTTCTCCGCCGCGTCAACCGCACCGTTGAGGGTGGCAAAGCCGTCCTTGGCCTTATCGACCAGCTCGGTCACCTGGGAAATATGAGTATCGCCAATGCCCTGGACCTTCTCGTTGGCGCTCTTGAACACCTTCGAGCTGCTGGAAAGCGAATCGGCGACCGCCTGCAGCGCGGACACGTTAATCATGCCGTCCTGGAACAGCTTGCCGGGCGTAGCCTGCGAAAGGTTATCGGCCATGGGAACCAGCGCATTGCTCGAGACATCGGACAGGGCGTCGATCATGGTGCGGGCCGCATTGATATCGCTGCCATACACCGGGATAAACGAAGCCGCCGTCCACAGCGGGCTCGAAGTCTCCGCCTTCATGCTGTTACAGAGCTCATCGATCTTCTTCGCGTCGTCAGGCAGCGTCGAAAAATCGCCCGACGTGACCTTGTCCTTAAGGCCACCGACGATCTCGACAGCCTCCTTCGCTTCGCTCTTTACGGTCTTTGCCGAGTTAAGCAGCATAAAGCCGCTCGCGCCAAGCGCAACGAGAAGCACCGCGACTACAGCGGCAATAATGGCGCCAGTGTGACGCTTCTTGCCCTCGCCCTTGCGATGGCGATGACGGACCAGACCGTCAGAGGTCGAACTCGACGAAGCGTCGCTACCGTAGTTCAAGCCAAAATCGTAATAATCTTCCTTGGATCCCGAGCCCGCAAACTCGGCACCGCTATCATCCAGGCGGGCGAACGTGCCAGTCTCGGAGGCGCCGGTGTAGATCGTGCCAAGGTTACCCGTAAGCCCCGCGCCACCGGCAGAGGGAGTATTGTTGGCGGCCTTGCCGGCATCAACGTTGCCAGCGGCATTCGCGGCGTTGGCAGCACCTGCGTTGTTCGCAGACACCGAAGGAGCCCCGCTCGGCTGCGACGCGGAGGTTGCACCGCCCGCAAAGACATTCCCTTTTGCACGGCCGGTCTTTTTTGCCTTTTGAGACTGCTCGTACAGAGCGGTAAACATCGCCGTCTCGCCCGGGGACACGCGCTTACCGGAACCGCCCTGTCCAGCGCCGCCCGGCGTGCCGGCCTTACCAGCCCCGTTCGGACGCGGCGGAACTGCAGGACGGCCGCTATCGCTGCCCTTAAAGTGATTACCAGCCATAAAGAAATCCTCGCAATTGAGTCGCAATGAAAAAGTCCATAACGTTACTAGTTTATGGCATTTTGAGCATCGACAGCTAAACTCCAGACACGGACATCAATTGGCGAAAATGCGGCACAACACCTTTTCTGTCTTGGCGGCGGCGCTAGCTACACCGTGAGGAACATCATCACGATGATCATGGCAAAGCCGATAAGGTCGGTCGGCAAAAACACCGTCCCCAGCATAACGGCGCTGGTGATGGTCGCCGAAACCGGCTCCACAGTTCCGATGAGGCTCGCACGCACCGAGCCGATGTCCTTAACGCCCTGCATATAAAGCATGTAAGCAAAAAACGAGCCGATAACCACGAACACCGCGAGCGCCTCGATGCCGGCAGCGTCGAGCGCCGGCATATGCGCCCAGGGCTGCACGAAGACGCACGAGACCACGCCCGCCGTGAGCATTGCCGAGCCCGTGACGATGGGGCTGCCGTATTCGGGCAGGATTTTGGCGGGAATCACCGCCATACACGCGGCGCTGACCGCACACATAAGACCTGCTGCCAGGCCAAGCGGCGAGATATTCAGGCTGGTGGGGTCGCCGCCGGTGGCGATTAAAAAGGTTCCACCCAGAGCCAGGCCAATGCCGATGACTTCGCGAGTACGCGGCATGCGGCGATCGATCGCGCAGGTGTAGCCCATGATGATAACGAGCTGCAGGCACTGGAGCACCGTCGCGGTTCCGGCGTTCGTCAGGCGCACGGCCGAAAGATAGCAAAACTGGTTGAACAACAGGCCAAAGGCGGTAAAGAGCAGCAGCTGCTTGCGATCGGCGGGTGTGGTCCAGAGCTTAATCAGACGCTCGCGGTCGCGCGTGACAACCACGGCCATAAAGAGTAGACCGGCGAGAATCTGACGCACGCTCATAAGCCACAAGGTGTCGACGTGGTAGGTATCGAACAGAAAGCTCGCGCTGGTGCCCGAGAAGCCCCAAAACGAACCGCCCACCAGCGTAGCCAAGACGCCCGTGATCATCTTGCGCGACGACGCATCGTTAAGGCGGTCGCGCCAGGCGCGGCGGGTGCTACGGCTGAGCTCGTCGGTGCCCTCGGGCACATCAATGTTCGATATATCGGTCATCGGCACCGAAGCCCCTGCGCCTTCGACCTGCTCGACACACTCTTTGCTCATTTCACTCCCCCGAAACAGCCTGGAAACAATTCGGCTTACCTTACCACGGCGAAGTCACCAGCTGGAGGCTTGTCCGCTTATCGGTAGGACAATTCCGCAGGCGTCTTTCCATAGCTCGATACCGCAATGGCCTTGCATTATGCGACAGCCAAATCGCGGCAGCAGGCTCTTTTGAAATGGATACGACAAAGCCCCCGAATTCCACAATGTAAGCGATTTTTAAAAATGTTCTTGCCACCGAGTTCAGGCTCCGTTATATTATCCCTTGCGCGCTTGCGCACCCTTGATCGGGCGTTTAGCTCAGGGGGAGAGCGCTTCCCTGACACGGAAGAGGTCAGAAGTTCAAATCTTCTAACGCCCACCAAATGTTCGCAGCTCAGAGGCTATGTACTCTGGGCTGTTTTGTTTTATATCGCCAAATCAGCTGGCAACTCCAACCGTCATCGCAACGTAACATCAATTCACCTGACGAATGGCAGCCAAACAAATTCAATACCCCAACATCAACAATAACCAGGCACAAAACTGCGCCGCAAGCTGCTCCAACCGCCCAACTGGCCAAAAGCCGACCATCTACTTGCCGATCTATCCATCGGCATAACCAATCAGTCCGCACCGCAACTTCTCAGCAAAACGCCGCGATGTCTGCGCCCTGCGGTATCCTTGAGCCACTTGCACCTGCAGCACCAAGGAGCCGCTATGCGCACCGAGCTCGATGTCCCCTTTTCGCACAAAGAAGAAGCCAAGGCGCTGGGCGCCAAATGGGACCGGACCAAGAAGATCTGGTATGTACCCAGCGGCGTCAACCCCGAGCCCTTTGCCGAGTGGCTGCCCGGTGTTGACCGATCCAACCCCTCGGCGCCGTATATATATCTAGTACTGGGCAAGCGTGAGTGCTGGAAGTGTCACAAAGAGACCTCGGTCGCGGCCTTCGGCATTCCCTATCGAGCCGATAACGACGAGAGCATCGTCATCGCGCACGCGCCCAACGAAGCCGGGCACATTGCCATCGACACGGCCAACGCCAACGCACTCGCCATCGTGCCCGCTCTTGGCTGCGTGCCGGGCGAGATCCGCGACTACCTTCATAAGCGCTGCGGCTACAAGCCCGTAGGCGCGCGGGCCTCCAAAGCCCCGTCGCTCGGCAACACGTGCACCAGTTGCGACGCGCTGCAAGGCAGCCGCTATCTGTTCGAGGAGCCCTCGTCCCCGTTTGCCCTCACTGCCATCAACAAGCTGCCGGCACTGGAGTTTATACGCGTCGAAGTTGCCGGCGTCTTTGGCGTCCCGGCCACGCGTACCGACTTTGACCAGGCGCTCTTTACCTGGGCACGCGACCATCACGCCGAGTTCCACAGGCAACTCGGTGAGGGGGTTTATTTGTAGATACAGAGAAGCCTTCACAGCCAGCTCCTCCGCATCACCTATCCCTCGTCGCCGGCGTCGTACACGATATCGAGGCCACAAACAGGGCATTTCTCCGGATACACCGGCATATGAACGCCTGTCCGTTTTCTCACTTCGTCGCTGAGTCTGTCGCGCGCATCGATAAACCGAATATCGAGACACGGTATTTGCGAGCCGCAGCAAGGGCAGGTGACGACAAACGACCCGCAATCAACCTCTACGCTCGAAAACATATTGTTGTCTATAAGGGTACGCGGCAGTTTTCCGTACTTCCCCATCGCAATATCGCCTCGCCAGCTCATACACGCTCCCCTCTCACTATACAAATCAGGAAGAGCATGCACCGGCGGGCGTGCGCGAGATTGCATCGCCACGCGATCCGATCAAACAACACGATCGTCAAAGAATGCCAAAGCCAAATACGCTAATACGGCAGAAGCCCCGCCTTTTCACGCTTCTTTTCCGAGCGATCGAACTCGATACGATGGGCCTCAAGAAACACCGTATTGGGTCGCCACTGACGCTCATTCGGCTGCCTTAGCGTCGCACCCGCAAAGGAAACGTAATCGGTCTTATCCAGCAGGTACGATCCGCACAGCCGATATTCGCCGCAAACAGGCTCAAACGAAATCAGATGAGCATCGAATAAAGCATGTAAGTCGCGCCGAAGCAGAATGCCGTTGCTGGCAACCTGCGATTTGGGTCCCGAGTAATTCTCGATATGTGCAGCCTCCAGAGCTTCGCTGACGCCGCAGTCCGACACCGCGCAACGGCCATCATAGGCGGCAACGAGCTGCTTGCGGAACCATTGCTGCCCCAATCGCTCGCGCCTTAACGCATAGCGGGCCTTTTCGTCGTCGGTCGTACCCTGTCCGACAAACTCAATATCGACGGGCATGTGCTTCAGATAACTCATGTCGGGCGCAAAACGAGGGTCCGGTCCGCCTTTATGAACAGGACCGTGCAGAACAAACCATCCGTTTTCGGACTCGAACCGTTCAACAAACGCAAGGCCGAGCACCTTGTAGCCCACCTCGGTTGCAAATATGACTCCGACTGGAACGCCACATTCCATGCAGTTGAGCATTTTAAGGTTATAGTCTTGGTCTCGAGAACCAACGGCGCCTGGCGCTTGAACCGAATACTTAATGACCCACGTGCCATCGTCCAAATAGAGCGGAGGCACATCGGTGTAGAAGTTCTTTTTAGAGTTATGGACCGAAAGCGCAAAGATCTTATTGGGATCTTGCTTCACCCGATCCTGGCCCGGCCAGAAGATCCCTGAATCCCGCGTTACGGGAAAGAAGTCCGAGCCAATTCTCAAACGGTACTGATACTGAGGGCTATCTTCCTTGGTGTGGTGCGGAAGGCTGGTCCAAACGCCGCCGCGCTGTTCCTCACCCAGAAACCACTCCCATGCCTCAACGTATTCGGAAGGCACGAGACTGCAGGCGCGGTCATAGCTTGGTCCATCCATCAACGGAACAGCAAGGTCAATGTCGTTCATCGCCAGCACCTACAACCATACGAACGCGAGTCATGCCCCTCAATAATATGACCGAGAGTCAATTATTACGAGATCTCATTCCGCGATCGGCACATCGTTGATGCTCTCGGTTTGCCGCTAGCGCGCTTGTACCCCACTACCCCACTCCCCTGTATACTGATGTAGCACGTGTTTCATCCGGGCTTGTTGGGCCGGGTCGTTCATGGGAGGTTCTTGTGGCTGTTTCGAATCCGCCTAAGGGGAGCGTTTCTTCTTCGTCCATCAAGCCGGTTACGCGCAAGGCCGTGCGTTGCCAGCGCGAGGTCGCTTGGCTTGTCACGCAGGCGGCGGGCAGGCTTGTGGCGACCACTCAGGACGTCAATGCGCCTACGCCGAGCTTTGTGCTGGCAGTGGCGCTGGATCGAGTACGCCAGCTGGAACTCGCCGCACAAGAAGACGGCAGCCATCTTGGCTACCAGGACGCTATGGCACCCGACCTGTTGACCTTTTGCCGCATGGCCAAGTTGCCCGCCGCACCCAATGCACTTTCGGACGCAGGCTACATGTTTACGCTTTCGGGCGCGGAGCTCATCCGCGATATCTACGCATACTGCGGCGAACTCGCCGAGCGCAGCGTCTTTGGCACGGCTGAAGTCAAACCGGGAAATGTCATCAAGCTGGTTCTTAGGCTGTTCTTGATAGACGGGTTCGGGGCCATGTCGGCGTAAGCCGAGTCTTTAGCATCACCGTCGACTGGGCAACAACCGCTTTACCTTAATGGACGCCAATCGAGGGTCGATTATTGGGTCGCCTCGTCCACTAACGCATCTATCCCACGCGCTCCGACAGTCGATACTTGCGGTTGCGGCTCGTCGCCGGCGCCGTGGGCTCAAGCTCGCCTTGAGCAATGAGCGCGTTGACGCGCGACCTAACCTGGGAAATTGTGAGCCCTGTGTGCTCTGCCAGCTCGCGCGTCCCCAGCTCGCCGTAATGTTTGAGTGCCGTCACAATTAAGCCCCCGCCATGATCGACCGGCTCGATCTTTGAACGGAAAAGTACGACCTTGAACCGATCGAATCCCGGGCAGAACAGGGGCTCGGCCAGACCATGCGCGCGCATGGCATCGATCATCATCGGGATGCCCGAGCCATTGCCCTCAGCCGGCGAACCTGCGCCATCCGGCAGCGGGACAATCGACATGAGCTTCACAAGCGTCGCGTTACGGCATCGGGAGCTGCCGTCAAACAAGTTCTCGCGAGTCTTCCCCCCGTAAAGGCCGCCAGGGTTCGTCACCTCGACACGATCGTCAAAGACGTCGACGGCAATCGATTGTCCACAGAACCGATCCCCGTATTCTCGATGGATTACGGCGTTGGCGATTGCCTCGCGCAGAACCTCCTCGGGAATCTCCAGCGAGTCGACACGCGAGACGCCTTGGACGGTCGAGATTCGCCGCAAATTCTTGGCGACGGCTGCGACGGCATCCGAGATCATCTCGCCCAACGTTCCCTCACAGATTGTGCGGTCCATGAACCTCAACGACCCCGCCATGCCCTTCTGAGTTCCCGCATGGACAGCCACGTCAATGAAGAGCTTGGGATAAAACTGCTGAGGATAGATGCCCGCAGCCAGGAGCCCGGCCTTAGTCACATTACCCCGGGAGTCGAGGAAATTCAGGCGCTCCAGCTTTGTTTTCTTGTCCATCGCACCGCGCATAGCTCGGGGCGTCAGCGAGAAAGCACGCTCTATCGTGCGGTCGACCAGCGTCTCGTCGAGATCGTCCGCGCCCGCGCCCGCCACCGCGTCGCGATCGCTCGGAGTCGCTCGACCGTATGACGCCAATGCGAG
Organism: Collinsella aerofaciens; assembly: GCF_015546965.1. Taxonomy (GTDB): domain Bacteria; phylum Actinomycetota; class Coriobacteriia; order Coriobacteriales; family Coriobacteriaceae; genus Collinsella; species Collinsella aerofaciens_X. The sequence continues at coordinate 14,067 of NZ_JADMUF010000016.1, read as the reverse complement.
CACCTCGGTCGACGAAAGCGGGACATCTTTGTCATCGATGCGCTTGTAGCTGCCGCCCTGGGCGCCGCGTTCTATTACATAGCAGGGCTTGCTCGACGGGTCGAGCTCCTCAATCGTGATGACCAGAACGATGACGCCCTGAAGCTCCACTCGCTCGGTCCTGCGGAGAATGCCGCGGATAGATTTCCCTCGTCTCTCAGTTATCTCTCGTAATTATCTCTCATTTATCTCTCTATCTCTCGGCTTAGAGATAAGAGATAGATAGAGATGGAATGTCTACCATTTGCTTCATTTATACATATTTTTGCTGGTAGAACAATCGGTATTGAGACAATACCATGATTGCCTGTCTCTTTGCTGCTCAGTTATCTCTCATATTAGAGACGAATGAGAGACGAGAGATACGCGAGTGATGGACGAGCGAGGATTTTCGGACGGTCGGATATCGAGAGTGGATATTTGGACGGTTTTTGGGGCTTTTGCGGCAAATTCCGTCCAAATATCCACTCTCGTTCGATAGGTATCCGGAAATCCTCGCTCGTCCGTCCGAATATCCACTCTCGTTTGGCGAGTGTCCAAATTTCCACGCTCGCGCGGCGGTCACGCGGGGCCTTTACCCAATCCGCTGGCATCGTCTTCGGTTCACCGCAGAGCCGCGGCCCCATATGGGTATACTCTCGAGGATTCGACTCGATTCGCCCCCGCTGGGGCGTCAAAGGAGACTGCATATGCCCACCACCTCAACCGACCCGCGCGCCGCTGCCGCCGCGCTGCTGGTGCCCGACACCACCTGCCACGGCTTTGCCGTCGAGCGCCGCGAGACCGTGCCCGAGCTCGACTCGGACGCCTACGTGCTACGCCACACCGCCTCGGGCGCTCGCCTGCTGTACCTGGCATGCGACGACGAAAACAAGGCCTTTGCCATTGGCTTTAAGACGCCGCCGGCCGATTCCACCGGCGTGTTCCATATTCTTGAGCACTCGGTGCTGTGCGGATCGGCCAAGTTTCCCGTCAAGGAGCCGTTTGTCGACCTGATCAAGAGCTCCATGCAGACGTTCCTCAACGCCATGACCTACCCCGACAAGACCATCTACCCCGTTGCCACCACCAACGAGCAGGATCTGTACAACCTGATGGACGTGTATCTGGACGCGGTGTTCAACCCGGCCATCTATACCAAGCCCACCATTTTTGAGCAGGAGGGCTGGCACTACGAGCTGGACCTGCCGGAGGACGCCGAGGGCGATGGCGAGGGCGGCTCCGCGAGCCTGCGCGAGAGCACCCTGCGCTATAACGGCGTGGTGTTCAACGAGATGAAGGGCGCGCTGTCCGATCCCATGAGCGTGCTGGACGATGCTGTCAACGCCGCGCTCTATCCCGACACCGCCTATGCGCACGAGAGCGGCGGCGACCCGCGTGCGATCCCCGCGCTCACCTACGAGCAGTTCCTGGATACGCACGCACGCCACTACAATCCTTCCAACTCCTACATCACGCTCTACGGCGACCTGGACGTGGACCGCGCGTTAGCCTTTTTGGACGAGCGTTATCTGTCGCAGTCGAGTGCCGCGAGCCGCCGCATGGACGCCGCTGTTGCCGCCGGCGAGGACCCGTCCGCGCTGGCACCCAATCCGCTGGACGTGCAGGCGCCTGTGACCTGCGAGTATAAGCGCGTCGAGATGGCCACCACGCCCGAGAACGCCCTGGTGGGCCTGGGTCTTGTGCTGGGCAGTGCACTCGACCGCAAGCGCACGATCGCAGCAGATATCCTGTTCGAGGCGCTGCTGGGCTCCAACGAAGCACCAGTTAAGAAGGCCATTCTGGCCGCCGGCCTGGGCGGCAACGTGGTGAGCTACACCGCGGCCGAGTGCCTGCAGCCCTACGAGCTCATCATGCTGCAAAATGCGCAGCCCGGCGTGGCGCGCGAGCTGCGTCGCGTATTCCAGGACGCTTGCCGCGACCTGTGCGAGCACGGCGTTCCGCGCGAGCGCCTGGAGGCCATCATCAGCAGCAACGAGTACGACCTGCGCCAGCGCGACTATGGCATCGCCGACGGCGTGGCCATTGCGTGCGATGCGCTGAGCACCTGGCTCTACGATGACGACGCTGCGACGCTGGCGCTCAAGTATGGCCCGGTGTACGAGGAGCTGCGTAGCGAGCTGGACGGCAGCTATTTTGAGGACCTGCTGCGCGAGCTGGTGCTGGAAAACGATCACATGGCGCTGGTCGAGCTGGTGCCGGTGGACGCCGCCGAGGGTTCGGAGGGTGCCGAGGCCGCCGAGCTAGCAGCCAAGCGCGATGCCATGACCGATGCCGAGCTGGCCGACGTGGTCGAGCGCACGGCCGCGCTGCGTGCCGCGCAGGAGGCGGAAGACACGCCCGAGGCCAAGGCCACGCTGCCGCGCCTGCGCGTGTCCGACATTGGCGAGGCGCGCCCCGAGCCGCCGCTGGTCGTGGACACGACCGCGCCCATCCCCTGCCTGCGCCACGGCATCCCCACCAACCGCCTGGCCTACGCCATGCAGTATTTCGACCTGAGCTGCGTCACGTTTGAGGACCTGCCCTATGTGACACTGCTCTGCCGCCTGCTTAAGCAGCTACCCACGCGCGAGCACTCGGCCGAGGAACTCGACAACTTGCTCGCTGGCAAGCTGGGCTTTTTGAGCTTTACGACCGAGGTCATGACCCAGCCCGAAGTGGACGGCGTGCGCCCCTACCTGCTGGTGAGCGCCGGCGCCCTGTCCGAGAAGATCGACGCGCTGGCGAGTCTACCGCGCGAGGTATGGTCGAGCACGCTTTTGGCAGACGCCGACGCCGACCGCATGCGCGACGTGCTCACGCAAATTCGCATTGGGCTTGAGCAGGGCTTTATCAACAACGGCCACTCGGCGGCGCTCGGTCGCGCGATGAGCTACAGCTCGCCTTCGGCCGTGGTGCGCGAGCAGCTTTCGGGCGTGGACTTCTACCTGTTCCTGCGCGATCTGCTCGACCACTTTGACGAACGCGTGGAGGATTTACGCGCCAAGCTTGCCGAGCTGGCCGAGCGCATCTTTGTGGCCGATGGCTGCATGGCGAGCTTTACCGGCAGCGACGAGGACTTTGACGCGTACTGGGATGCCGCGGGCGACCTGGGGCTGGACGCTGGCGACGGCGCCGATGCCGGCCGCGACGCGCTCGTGGTGCCGACGCCGTGCGACCGCCACGAGGCTTTCGTGATCCCCAGCGACATCTGCTTTGCCGCGCGTGCGTGCGATCCGCGTCGCCTGGGCATTGACGTGACAGGCGCTTGGGCCGTGGCTGCCAACGCGCTCTCCTACGACTACCTGTGGAACGAGATTCGCGTGAAGGGCGGTGCGTACGGCTGCGGATTCCGCGCAGCCGGCGAGCGCCAGACGGCGTTCTACACCTACCGCGACCCGGCGATCGATCCTTCGATTGAGCGCGTGGAGCGCGCGGGTGCATGGCTTGGCAGTTTTGAGCCCGACGAGGCCGCCTTTGAGGGCTTTATCGTGAGCTGCGTGAGCGGCATGGACGCGCCGGTGAAGCCGTACGCGCTCACCAAGCGCCGCAACACGACCTACCTGGCCGGGCTCGATCCGCACGCACGCGAGGAGCGTCGCGCCCAAATGCTCGCCGCCACACCCGGTGAGCTGCGCTCGCTCGGCGCCGATGTGACGCGCATCGCAGCCGAATCGCCCACCTGCGTCTTTGGCGGCCGCGACGTCATCGCCAAGAGCAACGCCGGCTTCAACGTAGTCGACCTGCTGGGCTAAGGCACGGCAAGCAAAACTACCACGAAGGTCGCAGTTCAAAGGCGCCCTTCGTGGTAGTTCGAACACTTGTTCTATACGCACACATGTTCTATAGTAGAGGTGCTTGCAACGAACTGAAATTGCAACTAGAATATAGTTGCAGAATGTGAGGCAGGATGACTCGGATCGATAAACTCATCGCCCAGCTGCTTAACTGTCCTTCAACGTATAGATTCGCTGACTTTCTTAAAGTTATGGCTTCATATGGCTTTGAAATGGACAGCAAAGGCAAGACATCCGGATCGCGCGTTCGCTTCTACAGGCCATCAGATGGCAGGATGTTCGTAATGCACGCACCTCATCCATCTGACGAATTGACAGCGGGAACCATTCGAAACATCGTTCGCTTTCTGCAAGATGTCGGAGGTAGTCATGAGTAACGTTTTGGCATACAAGGGTTATTTCGCCCCGGTCGAGTTCGATGCCGAACAGCATGTGCTAACAGGTATGGTCGCCGGCATTAGGGACGCAATCGTATTTGAAGGCTCCACGGCTGAAGAAGTGGAGCAATGCTTCCACGACGCCGTCGACGATTACCTTGAGTTTTGTGCCGAAAAGGGCAAGGAACCAGAGCGGGCTTTTAAGGGCTCATTCAATGTGAGAACAGGCTCCGAGCTTCACAAGCAGGCAGCACTGGCGGCGGCAAAGAAGGGTGAATCGCTCAATAAGTTTGTGACTGAAGCGATCGCTGCGGCGCTGTGAAGCCAACGTCGAGTCGAAGCCGCCACAAAGGGCGCCTTTGTGGCGGCTTCGACGTTTGCCCAGATAAAACCTGCCAAAATAAACCTGTCCCTTTTGGCAGGTTTGCTCGAGGAGGTTAGGATGGACAAGGCTGAAGTGCGGCGGGCAGTGATTGCTCGGCGCGATGCTCTTGATTTGGACTTTCGGGCGGCGAAGTCTGCTGATATCTGTGCGCGGCTGGTTGAGCTGCTGGGCCGCTTGGATGCCGCGGCGCCGCGCATCGTTGCCGTCTATGCCGCGATGGGTTCCGAGGCAGACCCTGCCGCGTTTGCCGCTGCGGCCGCCGCGCGCGGCTGGCGCGTGGCCTATCCGTGCATGCTCTCGGCAACAGACGCCGTGGCTTGTGGCCAGCGCATGTGTATGCGGGCAGTTGCCGCCGACGATGCGTCCGCGGCTCCGTTTATCGCCCACCCCACGCGGGCCTTTGCGGCCACGGACATCGACAGCGACCGCTTCCCTATCGTGCCTGCCGAAGCTCTCGACATGATCATCGTGCCGCTCGTGGCCTTCGACCAAACCGGCGCGCGCCTGGGCTACGGCGGCGGTTGTTACGACCGCTACCTGCCTATGCTCTCGCCCGCATGCCAAATCATCGGCATCGCCTTTGACGAGCAGCGTGTCGACCACGTTCCCACCGACGCCCACGACCTGCCGCTACCCCACATCATCAGCGCCTAATCGCCGCTGTATCGCGCCCGCAAAATGAGCGTGGAAAATCTCCCACTTTAAGCCCCCTTACGAGCCAAAAACGGGAGATTATCCACGCTCATTCAACAAGCGTCCAAAAATCCACGCTCGTCCGTCCGGATTTCCACGCTCGTGCAGATAAATGCCCTGCAACCGCTTCAACACACACGCGGCACGCCGGCGACCTTGAGCTTGCGATCGAGCTTTGTCGGATCCCTTAGATCATCCCAGCATAAGCGCACGATCTTGCAGCTATCAAGCAGCGAAAGCCTCGACTCGCGCTGACGCTCATCAAATTGCGCCTTTGCGAGCTTGCCCTCCTCCGCCGCCTTCTCGCTTTTAACGAATCCGTCGAACTCCCCGACGATCAGCCGGTCGCCCACGCGCCACAAGTAGTCGACGCGATACGGCCGTCCCGGCTCAACCGGGTCGAACAGCTCAACTTGCAGCTCTGGCGTCTGCCAGCCGCGCTCGATCATCAGGGCGCGCGCCTTGGACTCGCCGCCGCTTTCCGACAGCCCATCGGCACACTGTGCAACCCTGCGCGCCGTCACAACGCCGCGACGATTCAGGCCAAGCTTGTCGACGGTCTCAACGAGATGCTCCTTCGACAAAAGCTGCTCATGGAGCGCCGAGTCCGCAATAATCAGTCCCTCGACAAACGATGCATCGACCAGGCAATCCGTAATCGTTTGATCGATGTCGGTCACGGCAATATTCATCTGGCTGGCCCGTGTTTGACGAGCATAGCGATGACGAATGATCTGAGAGCCCGACGTCGTCGATTGCGCTGGTGCCACGGCGATATGGATGTGCGTCAAATTGGCATGCGAAACCGAAAGGCCATAGATAACGGCCGCCGTATACGAGCAAAATGTCCAGTCGGGATGCCTTTGCGCAAGTGCCCGCACCCGATGCAGATAACGCTGCCGAAACTTGAGCTCGGACCAGTATTCCGGACGCGCATACAGCCCCGGCATGACCGCCTCTAGACTTCCCGCCTCCGCCCGCCGCTCAATCTGCTTTGCCTCCGCTGCCGTGCGTGCGTACACGCAGCTCATCTGCTGTTCGCATGCTTTAATGTGACTTCTAAGTCTTTGATTCGCCGTCGTGTTTCCCATGTCGCCTCCCAAATCTTGGAACGGCGCAAACGTACCAGACGGTTTCATGCGAAGTCTGACCAAATACCGTCCAGGCGCTGACCAAATGCTTGACGGTTTTGGACGTTTTAGGTTGATGGCTTATATCTGCAGGTAGAAGCCTTGCCAAGAGGTCCCTGTCTCCACATTTAGATACCTTGGTCCATCGGATTATCAGAAAGAAAAACCCGTCGAGATTCAAGACTACGTCAAATGCGACTTTGCCTCTGCATGTACCATCTCTTAGCCAAGCCATCGGCATCTAGATGCGTAAAAATGAGCGTAGATATTCTCCCGTTTTGAGCCTAGTTTCAAGCCAAAAGTGGGAGATTATCCACGCTCGATTTGTAAACGTCCGAAAATCCACGCTCGTGTGTCCGGATATCCACGCTCGTCACGCTGCAGGCACAGCCACGGCCGCAGCCCACAGCCACGGCCGCAGCCCGCAGCCATGGCCTCGGCAGCCTAGTGCTCCTCGCCGGCGCGGGCCAGGTCGTAGGGCGTGGTCTGGTAGACGTAGTAGTTGAGCCAGTTGGTGTAGAACAGCTGAGCCTGGCTACGCCAGACGTTGCGCGGCTCGGCGGTGGGGTCGTCGTTCGGGAAGTAATGCGCCGGCACCTGAGGGTTGAGGCCGCGCTTCACGTCGCGCTCGTACTCCAGGCGCAACGTGTCGGTATCGTACTCGGGATGGCCAAATACAAAGAAGCGACGGCTGTCGGTCGACTTGACGATGTACAGGCCCACCTCGTCGGACACGGCCACAACCTCAAGCTGCGGCTCGGCCTCCACGTCCTCGCGGCGCACATCGGTGTTGCGCGAATGCACGGCATAGAAACGGTCGTCGAAGCCGCGGACCAGCGGGCTTTGCGGCTTCACCAGATAATGCTCGAACACGCCGCTCGCCTTTGCCGGCAGGTCGTACTTCTGGATACCGTAATGATGGTAGAGCCCCGCCTGCGCGCCCCAACAAATGTGCAGCGTAGAGTGTACGTGTGTGGTAGACCAATCCATGATCTGGCAGAGCTCGGGCCAGTAGTCGACCTCCTCGAACGGCATCTGTTCCACCGGCGCGCCCGTGATGATCAGGCCGTCGTAGTGGATGTCACGGATGTCGTCGAACGTGCGGTAGAACGTCTCCAGGTGGCCGGCACTCACATGCGTGGCCTCGTGCGTTTTGGTGCGCAGCAGGTCTACCTCCACCTGCAACGGCGTGTTGGAGAGCTTGCGCATGATCTGCGTCTCAGTGGCGATCTTGGTGGGCATGAGGTTGAGGATGAGCACGCGCAGCGGACGGATGTCCTGGTGCAGCGCGCGGTACTCGGTCATGACAAAGATGTTCTCGCTCTCGAGCTGCGCGGCGGCAGGGAGGGCGTCGGGGATGCGAATGGGCATGGATGCTCCTTACGAGTCAGTTGCAGCTATGGTACAACGAGCGGCCCCATCCGCGCGAGCACATCGCCCAGCGATGCCGTCAGCGGCCCAAATCACTCCAAAAGTAGAGATTAAGGCATGTCCCAAAAATCTACGGCGCTTTAGTCTAGCAAAGTGGCAGCTGGACGCTACAATGGTTCGACGCGAAAAACTCGGCCGAAAGGATACATATATGTACCAGACGCGTAAGATCGGTGTGGTCGGCCAGGGCCACGTAGGAGCACATGTTGCCAACAGTCTGCTCATGCAGGGCATTGCCGATGAGCTGTACCTGTGCGATATCAACGAGGCCAAGGTGACGTCCGAGGTCCAGGACCTGCGCGACTCCCTTTCGTTTGTCCCGTACAACACCAAGATCGTCAACTGCTACGACCACTACGAGGAGCTTGCCTGCTGCGACGTCATCGTCAACGCCGCCGGCAAGGTCGCGCTGGCCGCCGGCAACCGCGACGGCGAGCTGTTCTTTACCACCGACGCCGCCCGCACCTTTGCCAAGCGCATCGTCGACGCCGGCTTTGACGGCATCTTCGTGAGCATCTCCAACCCCTGCGACGTCGTGTGCACCGAGCTGTGGCATCTGACCGGCTACGATCCCAAGAAGATCATCGGCTCGGGCTGCGGCCTGGACTCCGCCCGCCTGCGCACCGAGATCTCCAAGAAGGTCGGCGTGAGCCCCAAGTCCATCGACGCCTACATGATCGGCGAGCACGGCTTTAGCCAGCTGGCCGCCTTTAAGGCCGCAACCATCGCCGGCAAGAGCCTTAACGAGCTTCAGGCCGAGAACCCCGACAAGTATGCCTTCGACCACATGGAGGTCGAGGAGCTCGCACGCAAGGGCGGCTACGTAACCTACCAGGGCAAACAGTGCACCGAATACGCCGTCGCCAACTCCGCCGCGCGCGTCTGCGCCGCTGTGCTGCATAACGAGCATGCCGTGCTTTCGGCCTCTACGCTTATGACCGGCCAGTATGACGAGGAGGGCATCTTCACCTCCCTGCCGTGCGTGATCGGTGCCGAGGGCGTCGAGGAGGTCTACACGCCGGACCTGTCCGAGCACGAGCTCGAGGGCTTCCACAAGAGCTGCCAGCACATTCGTGACAACATCGCCCAGCTCGACTGGTGGGATGCCGAGGCCTACGACGCAAAGTAGGCTGCTGGCTGCCGCAACCTTGCGAATCTATGCGCGATACTAAGCGGGCCGCGCCGGAAACCCACCGGCGCGGCCCGCTTTTTACGCACGCTGTTCGCTTGCGAATCGAAGGTGAATACTTTTCCCGGTACCTAGTACTGCTCGATGCCCATGTAGCGACGAACCTCGGGGCTGTGGTCAAACACCTTGCCGCGGGCGGCGCGCAGCTCGCAGCTCATGTTGTAGAAGAAGATCGGCTCCAGGTACGAACGCACGCTGGCGGGCACCTCGCCCACGCCGTACTCGAGCGCATCGAGCACCATGATCGTGTCGGTGTGCGTGTTGAGGAACGCCAGCGCGCGCTCCTCCATGGGACGGCACTCGCCCGATCCGAGCTGTACAAAGTAGAACACGCCGGGCTCGGTGGCTTCGAACGGGCCGTGGAAGTACTCGCCGGAGTGGATATAGCAGCAGTGCTGCCACTGCATCTCCATGAGCGAGCAGATGGCCATAGCGTAGGTCTGGCTAAAGTTGGGGCCGGATCCCAGGATATAGAAGAACTTGTGCTGCTGGCAGAGCTCGGCAAAACGGGCGCCCAGCTCGGCGTTGACCTTCTCGCGCGCGGCGGGCAGCAGCGCGTCCATCTGCTTAAGGCCTTCATACATGTCGGCGAGCGCCTCGTAACCCTCCTGCTGGTCGAGCAACTCGGCGGCGATCAGAGCGCCGATGCCCTGCGGCACCTCGGCCTGTGACACGCCCTCGCCCCACGGATAGACCCAGGTGATCCACTTGCCGCTGTCGATCTTGGAACCCTCGCAGTCGGTCATAGCGACGACCTCGGCGCCGGCAGCCAACGCCATCTCGCAACCGTCGACGACCTCCTGCGTATTGCCGCTGTGGCTGCATGCAATAACGAGCGACTTCTCGCCAAGACTCTTGGGAGCCATCAGGCAAAACTCGCGCGCCGTATAGACCGTCGAGGTAAACGTGGTGGCCTCGCGCTTGAGCAGTTCGTTAGCCGGCATGAGGTCGATCATCGAACCGCCACAGGCGATCCAAAAGACGTTCTCGACCTTGCCCTTGCGCTCGATGATTTCCTGAACCAGATCATGTGCGTTCATGCTGATGCTCCTCCTTGTGGGGCGGCTTTGAACGACGACAACTCGTACCTGCTGTCGTTCTATGTTGTCCTATTTATAGCACGTGTAACAACGCCCGTGAAGTCATCTCGGCAAATTTGTTCTATGTTGTTCTATCTGTGGACGTTAGATGTCGAAGACGTAGCGCGAGCCCACGATCTTTTGGCGGCCGAGCAGTAGAGGGCGCCCGCCGGCGTCGGTAAAGTAGGCCTCCATATAGAAGAGCGGCTCGCCGACCGGCACCTCCAGCAGCGGGGCCGTCTGAGCATCGGCAAGCGCAATCTCCACGGTGCAGGGGTCGGACTTGAGCGGCGCGCGACCCGAATGCTCGGCAACGAGCGCAAAGATTGAGTTATCGGTGAGGTCCTCGTCGGCCAGCGTCTGCAGGTAGGGATGGTCGGCGAGTACAAAGGCGTTGTTCTCGAGCATGACGGGGATGCCGTCGGCCGTGCGCACGCGTTCGACCACGATAAGCTCGCAGCCGGGCTCCACGCCAAAGAACGCCGCATCCTCGTGCGTCGCCGCGACCACCGTGCGCGACACCAGACGCGCACCCGGCACCATGTCGTTGGCAGCACAACCCTCAGTAAAGCTCTGGACGTCACCCTTCTGGCGAATCTTGCGCTTGAGCTTGGGAGCGCACACAAACGTGCCCCTCCCCTGCTGGCGGTTGAGATACCCCGCGCGCGACAGCTCCTCGATGGCACGGCGCACGGTGATACGCCCCACGCCGTAGGACTTCGCGAGCTCCATCTCGGCAGGGATGCGCGAGCCGGCAGGGTACACGCCGCGCGCGATCTCGCCCTTTAGGTCGTCCATGACCTGCTGGTACAGCGGCACGGCGGGCACCTCGGCGCGCTCGGAACGTTCGGTCTTGCCATCGGCTGCCATCATTACGCTCCATCCCGCGCATGCTCGGACTCAAATTCTTCAATCGCCGCCATAAACTGCTCGCCAAAGGCGTCGGCTTTTTTCTCGCCAATGCCGTTGACCTGGATCAGCTCCTCGCGCGTCTGTGGACGCAGGCGGCACAGACCGCGCAGGGCCTTGTCGGAGAAGACCATGTACGGCGCCATCTCCAGCTCGGTCGAGATCTCCTTGCGCAGGGCACGCAGGCGCTCGAACAGTTCGACATCGTCACCCACGCGCGGGCGCTGATCCAGCTCGGCCTCCTCGCGCAGCAGATCGACGGCGCGGCGGGCGCGGGCCGAGGCCTTGCGCTTGGACGCGCGACGCTTAACGGTAAAGACGAACGCCTCGTCCTCGACCTCGCCGGCACGCGGACCCAGTCCCACGACCGGGTACTGCCCCTGCGAGGTGGCCAAATAACCGCGACCGCACAGCTGGCCGATGATGTCCTTGATGCGCCCGACCGATTCGCTCGACAGCTCACCGTAGCCGCGGTCCTCGTCCAGATGCATCTGGCGAATGCGCTCGGTGTTGCCGCCGTGGAGCACGTCGGCGATCAGCGACTTGCCAAAGCGCATGGGACGCGTGGCCACATAGCGCACGGCGACGCGGGCCATATCGGTGACGTCCTCGACCTCGAACTGCGTGAGGCAGTTGCTGCAGTTGCCGCAGCCCTCGGCGTCGTCTGTCGTGCCACCCGCGGCGGCTGTCGCATGCTCGGCCGCGGCCTCGTCGCCAAAGTAGCGCAGCATGTATTCGCGCAGGCAGCCGGTGGTATTGCAGTAACCCTCCATCTGGCTGAGCAGTCGATAGCGATTCTGGAGCGCCCACGCGCGCTGTTCGTCGTCGAGTGCCTCATCGGCAGCATCGCCGCGGTCGATCAAAAAGCGACGCATGCGAAAATCGTTGCCGTTCCACAGCAGATGGCAGCTGGCTGGGTCGCCATCACGGCCGGCGCGGCCCGCCTCTTGGTAGTAGGCCTCGATGCTCTCGGGCACGTTGTTGTGAATCACGTAGCGCACGTTGGGCTTGTCGATGCCCATGCCAAAGGCGTTGGTAGCAACCATCACCTGGATGTCGTCGTCGATAAAGGCACGCTGACTCTGGCGGCGGGCGTCGTTGCCCATGCCGGCATGGTAGCGGCCCACGCGAATGCCGCTGGGGCCCAGTGCCTCGGCAAACTCCGCGGCCAGCGCGTCGACCGTCTTGCGGGTCGAGCAATACACGATGCCGCTCTCGCTCGAATGCGCAATCACGTAGTCGCGCACCCAGGCAGTCTTGGCCTTGTCGCCCATCTCCTCGCAACCAAAGTAGAGGTTCTTGCGATCGAAGCCCGTCACCACCGTCGCGGGGTTTTGCAGGCCGAGCATTTGCTGAATGTCCGCGCGCACACGCTCGGTCGCCGTAGCGGTAAAGGCCGCCACGATGGGGCGTTGCGGCAGGGAATCAATGAACTCGCGAATCTGCAGGTAGGCGGGGCGGAAATCCTGGCCCCACTGGCTCACACAGTGGGCCTCGTCAATGGCCACGAGCGGCACGCCAATGCCGCCGTCCGCCGCGGCCTCCTGCGCAAAGGCTAAAAAGCGCGGCTCGAGCAGACGCTCGGGTGCCACGTACATAAGCTGATAGCGGCCCTCGCGCGCCCGCTTGAGCACGGTGTTTTGCTGGGCCGGAGTAAGGCTGGAGTTGAGATAGCTGGGTCGCGCACCCGCCGCGAGCAACGCACGGGTCTGGTCCTCCATAAGCGACAGCAGCGGACTCACCACAAAGGTGATGCCGGGCAGCATGAGCGCGGGCACCTGGTAGCAAATGGACTTGCCGGCGCCCGTGGGCATAACACCCAGCGCATCGCGGCCTGCAAGAATCGCATCGACCATGCGGTCCTGTCCCGGGCGAAACGAGGTGTAGCCAAAATAGGCGCCGAGCGTGTCGAGCGCCATCTGCTGCATGCTATCGGTCATGGTTTCCTAACGTCCAAGTCATCTGCCGCCGATTATACGCCGCCACAAGGACAAGCACCGAGCAGCAGGTAGTCGTTGGCCAGAACGACGGACCCCAATGGCTACATCACCATGACGTAACGCGAGCCCACGTAGTACTGCTTGCCCATCAGGACCGGCTCGCCGTTGGGACCAACAAAGCCGGCGCGCAGGTTGAGCAGCGGATCGTGTGGAGCGATCCCCAGCTCGGCCGCCTGCTCGGCATTGGCGCGAACGGCCTCAACCGTGCGATAACCAACCGAGACGATCGGCGTTCCGCCCACGCGCTCTACCTCGGCAAAAATCGATTTGTTCTCAAGATCGGCCGTCAAAAGCTCGCGGTACTGGTCGAACGGCACAAAGATGTTCTCCTCAAAGATGGGCTCACCGTCGGCGGTACGCACGCGCTTAATGTGCAGCAGTAGCGCGTCCTTCGGCAGCCCAAAGAACTCCATCTCGTTTTGGCGCACGGGCACAATCTGGCGATCGACCACATGGGCTCCGGCCTTCATGCCGTTATCGGCACACAGCGCGGTAAACGTCTGCAGCGTCGAGGCATGGAACTGACGATTGATGTGCGGAGTGGAAACAAACGTACCGCGGCCCTGCTGTTTAACCAGATATCCGTCGGAGCACAGCTCCTCAACAGCGCGACGCACCGTGATGCGGCTCACCTCGTATTGCTCGGCAAGCTCAAGCTCGGATGGAATGCGCTCCTTAGGTGTATAGACACCCTTTTCGATCGCATCTTTGATTTCATCGTAAATCTGCTGGTAAAGCGGTGCATTTTTAGGCGCAGGCATATCTGGTCACTCTTATCAAAATATCGAAATAGCGAATACGTATATAACGTCTGTACCTATGATACCCCAATGATAAAACGATACACCGAACCTACCAAAAAGGGACAGCTTTTTGGTGCCTTTATTTTGACCCAAAAACGGGACTGGCAGCCCCGCGACCAAAGGCCCAAACTCCAAGTGAGTAGACTTTTCGCGACCTGCCGAGCACACCCAAAACAGCCGGTCGCGCGCGCAGACGTGGTGTAAGAGTGTCCTGAGGTCCGTCGCTGCAAGCCCCGATGTTACTCCTTCTTGAGGC
>NZ_JADMUF010000015.1 GCF_015546965.1 Collinsella aerofaciens | reverse complement strand
TGGCTTTGTAAAGCCGTTTGTCTCCACCCGCGTAGCGGGTGGTTTAAAGCTGGCCGCTGCGCGGCCAGCAGACTAAAGTCTTGAAAAAAAGCTCGCCGGCTAGGCCGACGAGCTGCAAGTTCTTGGTCGCGGGGGCAGGATTTGAACCTACGACCTCCGGGTTATGAGCCCGGCGAGCTACCAGACTGCTCCACCCCGCAATGTCTGGGCGCCTCATGTGCGCAAGAAAGAATATTACGCGGGAGTTCGGTAAACGGCAAGGAAAATCTCGTGGAGCATAATTCCTTCATATTTAAACCCCTCAGCCCCTATCACCGTAAACGAATCGCACCCGAGCGCCGTCGATGGCGCGTATACAATGGTGCGCGTCCTTTTATGCCAACACTGGGAGTAGACATGCTGCTCGCTATCGATATGGGAAACACGCAGACGGCCATGGGCCTGTTTGACGGAGACGAGCTGGTGCAGTCGTGGCGCATGCCCACCGACCGCTCTTATACCGCCGACGAGATCCATGTGCGCCTGATGGGTTTCTTCAAGATGTACGGCCTTTCGCTCGACGCGGTCGACGCAATCGCCTTTGCAGGCGTGGTGCCGCAGCTCTCGCGCGAATGGCACGCCGTGGCCGACCGCATTGCCGCAGACGCCATCGTCATCGGACCGCAGACGGCCGCGGTGACCAAGCTGCGCGCGGCGCGTCCCCAGGCCGTAGGCGCCGATCGCGTCGCTAACGCCGTTGCGGCCGAAACTTTCTACGGCGCGCCGGCAATCGTGGTGGACTTTGGCACCGCGACCAATATCGACGTCATCGATGAGGACGGTTATTACATTGGTGGAGCGATTGCGCCGGGCATCCGCATTTCGATGGACGCGCTCGCCGCCCGAGCCGCCAAGCTCGCCAGCGTTCCGCTCGAGGCGCCCGAGCACGCCATCGGCCGCGATACCGAGGAGTGCATCAAGGTCGGCGCCGTAACGGGCGCCGCCGCCATGGCTGAAGGCCTGGTCGCGCGCATGAAGCGCGAGCTGGGCCGCGAGGATGCCACCGTTATCGCCACGGGCGGCCTCGCCAGCATCGTCGCCGGTTCGACCGATGCCTTCGACGTGGTAGACGGCCAACTCACCATCAAGGGCATCTGCGAAATCTACCGCCGCATGCAGAAGCTAGCGTAGGCTCTGGCGAAGCCGAGACGCTACAGACCGCGAATCCGTACGGCCTCGGGCGGAAACTCCTGCTCGCCGGCGTCGGTCTTAATGGTCGCGCGACCCCAGATGTCCAGGCCCGCAAACACACCGACCGCAAGCGGCAAGCCGTTGGGCGACACCGCCGCAACTTGGCGACCCAGCAGCGGCACCATGTCGAAGTACTCGCCCAGCACGGGAGCCAGCGGCCCGGCGGCGCCCTGCGGCGTGTTGGCAACAACCGCCCAGGTGTCCACACGGGTCAGCACGGCAGCAGCCAGCTCTTCGACCAGCGCTTCGTCAGCCACATCCACACAAAGCTCGCTCAACGCCGAACGCTCGATATCCACCGTCACGGCGCCGAACATGCCCGCGGCGCCGGCGCCGCCGTTGACGGCGACGCGCGCGAACGACGTCTCAAACGCAGGCGCGCCGCACACAATGTCGCTCGGCCATTGAATGCCCACCTTGCCGGCAAGGCCCAGCCCCGGTGCCGCAGCCGTTCCCACGAGCGCGTCCATCATGCCCATCGCCGCCACAAACGGCAGGCCGTGGAAGGCATGCATGTTCACGTCCGGGCGCACGACCAGCGAAAACGTCAACGACGCCTCGCCCGTGCTCCAAGCACACCAGCCCGCGGACGCACCCTCGCGGCCCGCATCGCGCGCGGCGTCAAGCTCGGTACCGGCGGCTACAGCATTCATCTCAATCATCTACATGCGCCCCAATTCGCCCACGATATGACCCACGCGGTCCTCGGGCTCCTTGACCTCGACACCGTTGTAGCGGAAGAACCGCGCCGGGTCGTGCATCAGGTCCTCGAGCGGCACCAGCACAAAGTCGCGCTCGCCAATGAGCGGATGCGGCAGGCGCAGCTTCTTGCCGCCGTGGATCTCGCCGTCCATCCACAGCAGGTCCAGGTCGATGGTGCGCGGGCCGTTGACCTTGGCCTTCTTGGAGCGATCGCGCCCCAGCTCGGCCTCGATCTTCATAAGCTCGTCGAGCAGCACCAGCGGCGCCAGCTCGGTCTTGATCTCGATGACGGCGTTGGCAAATGCATCCTGGCGCGTCTCGTAGGCCGGCTCGCTCTCGTAAATGCGCGAGCAGTTGGACACGCAGGTGAGCGGAATCTCGGCGATCATGTCGCGCGCGGCGCGGATGTTGTCGCAACGATGCCCCAGGTTGGAGCCCACGGCCACAAACGCACGGCGCGGCTGCGGCTTGGCAACAGCCCAGTAACCGTTCAGGAACTGCGCAAAGCCGGTAACGTCGTGCACGCGCACGATGTTGGCGCCGGCCTGGATAGCGCCCAGGCACACGCCAAACGTGGCGGCATCGCGCGCGGCGGCCTCGGTCACGCCCGAGACGGCGCCCACAAAACGCTTGCGCGACACGGCGCACATGAGCGGATAGCCCAGCGACGCCATCTTGGCAGTCTCGCGCTGGATGACGATGTCCTCGTTGGCCGTCTTGCCAAAGCCCGGACCGGGATCTATGCAGATGCGGTCGCGCGACACGCCGGCATGGATGAGCGTGCGGGCCTGGTCGGACAGAAAGCCCATGACACGGCGCATGATGGGTGCCGAATCGGGCAGGGTAAAGCGGCGGAGCTGAGAGGTGGGCACGTAGGCCTCCTCGCGGCGGGCGCTGCGGCGCATCATGGCCGCCAGGTGGTCATTGGACTCCGATGCGGCCTCGGGCGCGGGCGCGACGGTCTCGGCGGCAGTAGCCTGCTCGGCAGCCGGCGTCTCCGGCTCGTCAACAGGCTCGGGCGCGGGCTCCGGCTCGCCAAACGGCAGCGAGGGCTGTACCACACCGCCCGGAAGCTTGGCCTCAGCCTTGGGCTCGCCCAGCAACTTGCCGCGACGGCGACGGGCCGGCTTCTCGGCCTCGCGCGCGGCCTCGGCAGCCGCCTCGCGTGCCTTCTCGGCAACAAACGCCGCAGCCGAGGTATCGAGCTGCACCGTCGCGTGCGTGCGTGCGGGTGCGGCGACCTCGCCGGCGTGCATTACGATGACGCCGCAGGTGCTCGTCTTAACGAACTCAACCATCTTGGGATCGGTGAAGCCCGTCACGTCGTTGACAATCGAAGCACCGCAGCGCACAGCCGCCTTGGCAACCGCCACATGACGCGTGTCGATTGAGACAATGGCACCCTCTTTGGCGAGCGCGCGCACGACGGGCAGCACGCGACGCGCCTCCTCGTCGGGGTTGACCGGGGTAAAGCCGGGGCGCGTGGACTCGCCGCCCACGTCGATGATGTCGGCGCCAGCATCGAGCATCGCCAGGCCGTACTCGATAGCGGCATCCTGGTCAAAGTGCTCCCCGCCGTCGCTAAACGAATCGGGCGTCACGTTGAGGACGCCCATGATGCGCGGACGGTCAAAGCTGAGCTCGTACTTTCTGCACCGCCATGTCTTGCTGTCGTTCGCCATGAACATCCTCCTAAAATGCCCACGCCGCCGCGCTCGGGCGCTGGCGGCGGGGTCGCTTTGCAATCAGTCTTTCTATTGTATCCGCGCGCGCGGGCTAGAACGCAAACGCGGCCGCGATGTCGCAAGAAATCAGCAGGTCGGCATTTGCATCCTGATCGGTGGGCGCCAAATTGCAAATGGTCAGCGTATCGCCAGTAAAGTAACGAGTGAGGCCCGCCGCCGGATACACTACGAGCGAGGTTCCACCCACGACGAGGGCGTCGGCCGCGGCGATGGCAGCAACGGCGCCGGTAAGCACACGCTCATCGAGCGGCTCTTCGTAGAGGACCACATCGGGCTTGATGCGACCGCCGCACGCAGGGCACACGGGCACGCCCGCGGCATCCTCGTGCTCGCGCGCGCAAATCCATTCGGCGCTGTAGACCGCGCCGCACGTCTGGCAGATATTGCGGTGGACCGAGCCATGCAGCTCAAACACGCGCCGTGAACCAGCCGCCTGATGCAGGCCGTCGATATTTTGCGTCACCACGGCATCGAGCTTGCCGGCGCGCTCCAGCTCCGCCAGCTTGGCGTGGCAGTGGTTGGGCTTGGCGTTAAGGGCGATCATCTTGGTCCGGTAGAAGTCGAAAAACTCCGCCGGATGCGCCTCGTAGAAGCTGTGCGAGAGCATAGTCTCGGGCGGATAGGAAAACCGCTGGTGATACAGACCGTCCACGCTGCGGAAATCGGGAATGCCGCTTGCCGTGGAAACGCCCGCGCCGCCAAAGAAGACCACGTGGCTATGGGTTTCGAACAGCTCAGCCAGCGCGGCGGAGGCCTGTTTGGGGTCCGATATTGCCTGCGTCATATGAGTCCTCCGTCCGTGTCTCCGGGACGGCGGCGTTCGCACTATCACTCGCGGACTCCGCCCCGCTCCTGTTGCGTTAATCTTAAGCCTGCCAACCCCGTCGAAAGGACACCATGCCTCAGACTTACACTTTCGCCTCGTGGAACGTCAACGGCCTGCGCGCCGTGCTCAAAAAGGACCCGAGCTTTATTCAGATCGCGCAGGAGCTCAATGTCGATATCCTAGCGCTGCAAGAGACCAAGCTGCAGGAGGGCCAGGTCGATATCGACCTGCCCGGCTATCACCAAACCTGGAGCTACGCCGAGCGCAAG
Source organism: Collinsella aerofaciens (assembly GCF_015546965.1). Taxonomy (GTDB): domain Bacteria; phylum Actinomycetota; class Coriobacteriia; order Coriobacteriales; family Coriobacteriaceae; genus Collinsella; species Collinsella aerofaciens_X. The sequence goes on along the minus strand of NZ_JADMUF010000015.1, from coordinate 37,233 downwards.
GGCTACTCGGGCACCGCGGTCTTTAGCCGCAAGGAACCGCTGCGCGTACTGCGCGCCGATGCACTACTGCCCTACGCCGACGAGGGCGAGGCGGCCGAGCTCGTCGCCCAAGCCGCAACCGAGGGCCGCGTCTGCGCGCTCGAGTTCGACAAGTTTTGGTTTGTCGACGTCTACACGCCCAACGCCCAAAACGAGCTCGCGCGCATCGATGTACGCATGGCCTGGGACGATGCATACCGAGGGTTTTTGAACGCGCTTGAGCACGAGACCGGCAAGCCCGTGGTGACCTGCGGCGACTTTAACGTGGCACACGAGGAGATCGACCTTAAGAACCCCAAGTCCAACCGCGGCAACGCCGGCTTTTCGGATGAGGAGCGCGGCAAGTTTACCGAGCTGCTCAATGCCGGTTTTACCGACACCTGGCGCGCGGCAAACCCCGACGTTGAGGGCGTCTACAGCTGGTGGAGCTACCGCTTTAATGCTCGCAAGAACAACGCCGGCTGGCGCATCGATTATTTCCTGGTGAGCGACACAATCGCCGGCAATGTGCGCGACACGGGCATCCGCGGCGACATCTTCGGCAGCGATCACTGCCCCGTCACCCTCACGCTAGAGCTCTAGCCCCAAGTAATTCCTGGGGGACGGAGGAAAACAGATCATGTGACCCCTCTCCCCCTATAAGCTGCGGTGGAATAGTTCCTGTTTGGGCAGCAAATAGCCAAAAACGAGAACTATTCCACCGCAAGTTCGTGAGGAAACGCGAAATGCCCTACAGTCCGTATTTCACGACGACTCGGTTGATGCGGCGACACCAGGGCTTGTACAGGACGGCCAAAAACACGCAGGTCGCGAGTCCGTGCGTGATATCGAACGGTACGGCGGTAGCAAGACGCGCCACGACGCCCGCCCACGTGAGCGGTTGTACAAAACCGATGATATCGTAGGCGTTGATTACCACGCCGTATAGCAAACCCGAAGCAAAGCCGTAGGTCAGTAGCGCCGGCATGCGCACGGTGCCGTCGGCGCGATCAAAAGCACCCGCGCACGCCAGCGCGCCGCCAACATAACCAACCAGGCCCCAGGCAAACATCTGCCATGGCGTCCACATGCCCTGTCCAAAAAAGAAATTGCTGGTCAGCGCCGCCAGCGCGCCGACCATGAAGCCGTTGCGTCGACCCAACGTCGCTCCCGCGATAATAGCGATGGCGCTCACGGGTTTAAAGTCGGGAATGGGGCCGAACAAGATGCGGCCCGCCGCGGCCAGCGCCGCCAGAACCAGCGTTGGCATAATCTGGCGCAAGCCCGGGCGCGACGCCTCGTAGCCCGCAAAGAACAGTGCAAGCACGAGCGCCACCACGACAAGCATGGCAAGCGCCGCCTGCTCAATGCCCGCCAGCAACGCTGCGGCCATTACCGCCGGCACTGCCAACAACAGCGGAATCTCCAGTTTTGCAAGTAGGCGCAGGCTGCGATAATCCGCCATTCCATCACGCCCTATAAAACACGTTGTCGGCAAAGAAATCTGCCGGGGGCTCCATGCAGGCAATTTCGCCGTCGAACATCATGGCAACGTCGTCGGCTACCTGCTCGGCGAAGTCCAGATCGTGCGTGGCCATGATGACGGTGCCGCCGGCTTGCGCATGCTTGCACAGGGCGCGGGCGATGATGCGACGGCTGGCCAGGTCCAAACCCTTGGTGGGCTCATCGAGCAATAGCAGCTCGGGGCCAATCAACAGCAGCTTTGCCAACGCAAGCAGCTGGCGTTGACCGCCCGAAAGATCGTACGGGTGACGCGCCTCCAGGCCGTCCAATCCCAGTTGCGCCGCACGCTCCCGCGCCATAGCCTCGTCATATCCGCAGGTCGAGGCCCATTCCATCAGCTCGTCGCGCACCGTCTCGGCAACCAGCAGGGCCTTGGGGTTCTGCGGCAGCAGCGCAGCCGAGGCCGCCCCGCGCACCATGCGACCACGCTGCAGCTTGGCAGTCTTGGCCAGCACCGAAAGCATCGTCGACTTGCCGCAGCCGTTACCGCCCACAACCGCATGCACCGCGCCAGCCGAAAACGACGCATCGAGCCCGCGCAGCACCCAGCCGGACGCTCGATCGTAGCGAAACCAGCCTTCCGACAGGGTGGTAGCCGACCCGCCGTGCATTTTTTGGAGTATTCTGCTTCCATCCGTGCGCGAGAAGGCTTCCGAGCCGTTCTCGAGCGACGTTTGCGCCACAAATTCGGACGATTTGTCCAATTCAGAACTTTTTTTCGCGCTCGATACGTCCCCGGGCGGCTCCAGAGAGCCCAAATTGTCCTCACGCCTGCTGAATACTCCTTTATTTGCACATCGGATGGCACCCCACCCCAACATGTCATCGGAAAACAGCGATTCTCGGCATCCCAAAGAAGCCATATCCGCCACCTCGCGCACGCGACCGTCCTCAATCCGGTACGCACACGTCGCGTATTCGAGCATTGGGCGCGGCTGATGCGTCGCCACAACAACCGTGCAGCCCAGCTCGCGATTCACACGAAACAGCGCGTGCAGGAAATTCTTCTCCGCAACCGGATCAAGCTGAGACGTGGGCTCGTCGAGCAGCAGCACGCGCGGGCGCAGCGTCAGAACGGCCGCCAACGACAGCAACTGTTTGCGACCGCCCGAAAGCGTGTCAGTATCGCGGTGAAGCCAATCTTCCAGTCCAAAGAAATAGCTGGTCTCAGCTACGCGACGGCGCATCTCATCACGCGCTAGCCCCAAGTTTTCCAGGCCAAACGCCATCTCGTGCCACACGGTTTCGCACACGATCTGGTTCTCGGGATCCTGGAACACATAACCCACGCGCTCCGCCGATGCCCGCACATCCATGTCGGCGACGAGCTCGCCCAACACGCGCAGCTCGCCGGAGCGCGTACCCGCCGGCGCGATCTCGGGCTTGAGCAGCGACAGCAGCGTCGACTTGCCCGAACCGGTACCGCCAACAAGCAGTGCAAACGCACCTTGGGGAACAGACCAGTCGAGCCCCTCGAGCACCGCAGCATCAGCATCGGGGTAGGCAAAGCTCAGGCTCCGCACCTCAATCGCCGGCGCGGCCGAGCCATATGCCACACCCGCCGACGAGCTCCTATCCAACCGAGCCATCAGCCAAACCTCTTCTCATCAATCGCGTGCAACGCGCAAGGCAGCACCATCCAGGCAGCGTACACGACATAGCCCGGCCACGGCGCCGGCACCGAGAGCTGCGGATAAAACGAATACTGCGTCGTCGCGGTCCACGCCACTGTCACCGTGACCACGCCAAACAGTGCAAGCCCAACCAGCGCGGCAACATCGCCTCGCCCCAGTCGATACCGCGCATACGTCGTACGATGCGTCGCGGCACCCCACCCGCGCGAGCGCATCGCGTCCGCGCGCTCCAGCGAATCTTCCATGCCCCAGCCCATCAACACGCTTGATGCCCGCAGGCGCGAGCGCACGGGGTCGGCCGGCGCGCGGCCCGGCACATCAATCGCATCTTGCACCGCCAGCACCGTGCGGCCGCGGCGCAAAAACTGTGGGATAAGCCTCATGCACATCGAGATCATGAGCGCGATCACCGGCGCGGCATTGCCCAGCAGCGCGAGCACCTTGTCGTATTCGAGCATCGACGCCGCGGCCTCAAACCACAGCACGCTCGCCACAAACAGCCCGCCCATGCACAGGCCGTAAACCATGCTCTCTAGATACACCGCACGCATGCCAATACGAAACAGCTCCGTCGAGCCCGATGCACTAAACAGCGGATTGAGCACCGCGATAATCAAAATCACCGGCAGCTGCCAGCGAAGCGCCCCCAACGTGCGCGCAGCACCGCGCGTCGCAAGCCCGTACGCCAGCCCGCCCGCAAGCGACAGCGCGATCAGCACCGGTTGCATCGAGAACATGGTGATCCCCAGCGTCAGTACCATGTAGAGGGCCGGCACCGCCGGATGCGACATCGAGAATGCCGCGACGGGCTCGCCGCCAAACTCTTCTCGTATGTTGTCCACGGGCACCCCCGTCCCCTAGCTCAAACGACGGCTCCGTAGCACCGCCAACGCCGCACGCAAGCAGCGCAAACGCCACACCAGCGACGCAAGCCTCAACCGCCGCAAACCAATCGTTACGCGCTCATCATATGCCTGCGGTATCATATTGCGCCGTGTATCGTTTCCAAACACACGTCTCTATAACGTAACAGGAGATCACATGGACGCAACCGCAATTATCCTCGCTGCCGGCGAGGGCACCCGCATGAAGTCGAACCACTGCAAGGTTTCGCACAAGATCCTGGGCAAGCCCATGGTCCAGTGGATCGTCGACGCCACCATCAAGGCCGGCTGCAGCCGCGTCGTGGTCGTCATCGGCAGCCACGCCGACGAGATGCGCGCCCTGATCGACGGCGCCTACGCCAACAGCGCCACCAAGGTCGAGTGCGTCGAGCAGACCGAGCGCCTGGGCACCGGCCACGCCGTGAAGGTCGCGCTCGAGGCCTGCGGCATCACGCAAGGCCCGGTCGTCGTACTCAACGGCGACTTGCCGCTCATCACCGCCGACACCGTGGCCAAGTTCGCGCAGACCGTCGCCACCGGCGAGCTCGCCTGCACCGTCATGACCATGACCCCGCCCGATCCTTTCGGCTACGGCCGCATCAAGCTGGGCGCCGATGGTCAGATCGAGCGTATCATCGAGCAGAAGGACTGCACGCCCGAGCAGGCCGCCACGCTGCTCGAGTGCAACGCCGGCTGCTACGCCTTTGACGGCGCGCAGCTCGCCGCCCACATCAACGAGATCGGCAACGACAACGCGCAGTCCGAGTACTACCTGCCCGACATGCTCGAGATCCTCAAAGGCCACGGTCAGGCCGTCTCCATCTTCCATTGCGACGACTACCGCGACGGCCTGGGCGTCAACAGCCGCATCCAGCTCGCACAGCTTACCGCCATCGCACGCGACCGCATCAACGAGCACTGGATGGCCGAGGGCGTTACCTTCATCGACCCCACGCAGGCCTGGATCGGCCCCGATGCCGTTATCGGCCGCGACACCGTCGTGTGGCCGCAGACGCACCTGATCGGCCACGTCACCGTAGGCGAGGAGTGCCAGCTCGGCCCCAACAGCCGTCTCACCGACACCACCGTCGGCAGCGGCTGCACCATCGATGAGACCATCGCCATCGAGGCCGTCATCGAGAACGGCGTAGACTGCGGCCCGCGCGCCTACCTGCGCCCGGGCACCCACATGCTCGACGGCTCCAAGGCCGGCACGCACGTGGAGATCAAGAAGTCCACGATCGGCGAGGGCTCCAAGGTGCCGCACCTGTCCTACATCGGCGACACCACCATGGGCTCCGGTGTCAACGTGGGCGCGGGCTCCATCACCTGCAACTACGACGGCGTGCACAAGCACAAGACCGTCATCGGTAAGGATGCCTTCATCGGTTCCGACACCATGATGGTCGCACCCGCTCAGATCGGCGACGGCGCGCTTGTGGCCGCCGGCTCCGTCATCACCGAGCCGGTCCCGGCCGACGCGCTCGGCCTGGGTCGCGCCCGTCAGGTAAATATTGAGGGCTGGGCCGCCGATTATCGCCGCCGTCTGCACGAGGACGACGAGGTGTAACGTTTTACCAAGCATAAAAGGAGCCGTTCCACGGGGACGGCTCCTTTTTCTATGCTGACCTGCACGACAGGATGAGTGGTCGGTTCGTGTCCGTTGACGGTAAAGACGTTATCAAGACTCGATAAACCCCGCCGCGCGGTTACAATGCAACAAGGCATCTATATGGCATTCGATATATAAAGGAGAAGGGTAATGCCGATTAATGATCCCGAGAAGTCGGAGAATATGCGCAAGTCCATCCGCGTGTATTCCGGTTCCTCCAACCGTCCCCTCGCTCAGAAGATCGCTGAATACCTGGGGGTCGAGCTTTCGGGCCTTACGCTTAAGCAGTTCGCCAACGGCGAGATTTACGCCCGCTATGACGAGACCGTCCGCGGCGCCGACGTCTTCCTGATTCAGTCCGTGGCAGGCGGCAACGTCAACGACATGCTCATGGAGCTGCTCATCGCCACCGACGCTGCCAAGCGCGCATCCGCCCGCTCCATCACCGCCGTTATCACCCACTACGGCTACGCCCGCCAGGACCGCAAGGCCGGCCCGCGCGAGCCCATTACCGCCCGCCTCGTCGCCAACCTGCTCGAGCGCGCCGGCGTCAACCGCATCATCACCCTCGACCTGCACCAGGGCCAGATCCAGGGCTTCTTTGATATCCCGGTTAACCACCTGTCCGCACTGCCGCTGTTTGGCCAGTACTACAACGACATGCACTTCGACACCGACAACCTGGTTGTCGTCTCCCCCGATGTGGGCCGCGCCAAGGCCGCCAAGAAGCTTTCCGACATGCTCGGCTGCGACCTGGCCATCGCCCACAAGGGCCGTCCGCGCCACAACGCCGCCGAGGTCATGGGCATCATCGGTGACATCAAGGGCAAGACCTGCATCATCAACGACGACATGATCGACACCGCTGGCACCCTGTGCGCCAACGTCAAGGAGCTCAAGGCTATGGGCGCTGGCGATATCTACGTCTGCGCCACCCACGGCATCTTCTCCGGTCCGGCCATCGAGCGCCTGAACGATGCCCCCATCGTCGAGTGCGTCGTCACCGACGCCATCCCCGTCGAGGTCGGCGGCAAGATCAAGACCATCTCGGTCGCCGAGGAGTTCGCTCAGGCCATCTCCGCCGTTTACCACGAGGAGCCCGTCTCCACGCTCGTCGGCGGCGACTTCGCGCTGTAGTCGCTCGACCCTCGCATCCCTCCGGAAGCCCCGGACATGCCTGCGGGGTTATCACGCGAACGTCCTCGCCGCTTTGCGGCTGCGGGATGTTCGCTTTGATAACCCCTCCCGGCGTGTCCGGGGCTTCCTGCTGTCTCGGGGCAGCTGTTTTCTGAAATGACTTTGCTGCAACCTTTCCTCGCCTTCGGCGGGCGTGGTAGCCTTTGTCGTTGATTGAACTTTTGTGTAACGAAAGGATGAACATGGCAGCTGCACAGCCGCTTAAGATTCGCATGGTTGCCGGACTTGGCAACCCTGGCGATGAGTATGCCGAGACCCGCCACAACGCCGGTTTTAAGGCGATCGACGAGCTGGCCCGTCAGGCCGGCGTCACGTACTGGAAAAACCAAGCAGGCGCCGAGGTCGCGCTCATCAACATCAACGATACCGAGGAAGAGAACGGCAAGCGCCAGATTGTACTGGTCAAGCCGCAGTCGTACATGAACACCTCGGGCGGGCCCATCTCCAAGCTCTGCCGCGAGTACAAGATCAAGGCCGAGGAGCTGCTCGTCATCCACGACGAGCTCGATATTCCCGCCGGCGACGTGCGTGTTAAGGTGGGCGGAGGCCATGCCGGTCACAACGGCCTGCGCTCCATCATCGACAAGATGAGCAGCCGCGACTTTAGCCGTATCCGCACCGGCATCGGCAACCCTCCCGGCAAGATGGCCGTCGCCGACTACGTGCTCAAGCAGCTGCGTGCCCGCGAGGCCGAGGATTTCCAGGACACCTGTGCCCGCGCCGCAGATGCCGCCGGTCTGGCCATCGTCCACGGCGTAATCTACGCCCGCGATCACGTAAACGGCGCCGCTTCCGCCAACGGCAAGCACTAAAACCTACCAAATAGGGATGTTTATTTTGGCAGGTTTTATCTACGGAAACGCCACAGTCGGCACATCGCAATAAACCCCGCACTGCCATACACACATAGCGCCCCAAAGGGGGCCGGCCTCATCACGACACGAGGCCGGCCCCTTTGCTGTTTTGCCTGATAAAACCGACCAAAATAAACCTGTCCCTATTTGGTAGGTCGAAGTGGATAAACCCTTTTCCCAACCGCCGAAGACACACGTAAGCGACATGTCCATGAGGGTATAATTTGCACCGTATGTCTGCACAACGCCTGTGCGCGTACGGTTTTACTCGGGCTACCGTCCATTTCCGTGGAGGCACGGTTCGGCAGCCCTAACAAGAGAGGGGTTCTATGTATAAGATCCTGGAGAAGACGCGGTTCTCGGAGAAGGTGTTCAAGTTCCGCATCGAGGCACCCGCAATCGCCAAGCATGCGCACGCTGGACAGTTCCTCATGGTTCGCGCCAACGAGACGGGCGAGCGCGTCCCGTTTACCCTGGCCGGCTGGAACGGTGACGAGGGCTGGGTCGAGTTCATCTTCATGGTGATCGGCAAGACCACCGAGATGCTTTCCACCTACGAGGCCGGCGAGTCGCTGCGCGACGTCGTGGGCCCGCTGGGCGTTCCCACCGAGATGGCCGAGGGCCCCTGCGCCGTCATTGGCGGCGGCGTCGGTCTGGCAATTGCCTTCCCGGTCGCCAAGCACCTGGTCGAGACCGGTCACGAGGTTCACGCCATCATGGGCGCCCGCACCAAGGACCTCCTGCTCATGGAGGACCAGTTCCGCGAGCTCCTCGACGAGGACCACATCCACATCACCACCGACGACGGCTCCTACGGCGAGCAGGGCGTTGTCACCGCTCCGCTGGAGCGCCTGCTGCAGGACAAGGCCGTGAGCCAGGTCTTCTGCGTCGGCCCCGTTCCGATGATGAAGTTCTCGACCCTCACCGCCCAGAAGTACGACACCCCCATCACCGCGTCCCTCAACCCCATCATGGTTGACGGCACCGGTATGTGCGGCTGCTGCCGCGTCGAGGTGGGCGGCGTGACCAAGTTCGCTTGCGTCGACGGCCCCGACTTTGATGCCACCCTGGTCGACTGGGATGACCTTCGTGCCCGCCAGGCCGCTTACCGTTCCGAAGAGGGCGAGTCCCTCAAGGCCTATGAGGAAAAGAGCTGCGCATGCCACTAGTTAACGGTCGTTTCGTTGCCGATATGAAGTCGCCCCGCACCCCCGATAACGAGGAGCCGGCTGCCGAGCGCGCCTGCGACTTCCGCCCCGTCGACAAGGGCTTCACCGAGGAGATGGCGCTGGCCGAGGCCGAGCGCTGCCTCAACTGCAAGAAGCCGTTCTGTGTTGAGGGCTGCCCCGTCAACATCAACATCCCCCGCTTTATCGAGCAGATCCGCGCGAAGGACTTCGGCGGCGCTCTCGATACCATCCGCGAGGACTCCATGCTTCCCGCCATCTGCGGCCGCGTCTGCCCGCAGGAGAACCAGTGCGAGGGCAAGTGCATCCGTGGTAAGAAGTCCGAGCCCGTGGCCATCGGCCAGCTCGAGCGCTTCCTGGGTGATCGCCCCGAGCTCGCCTCCACGCCCAAGATGGCCCCCAAGAACGGCAAGAAGGTCGCCGTCGTCGGCTCCGGCCCGTCCGGCATCACCTGCGCCGGCGAGCTCGCCCGTAACGGTTTTGACGTCACCGTCTTTGAGGCATTCTTCACCGGCGGCGGCGTGCTGGTCTACGGCATCCCCGAGTTCCGTCTGCCCAAGGCGGTCGTCAAGCGCGAGATCGACGGCCTGGAGGACATGGGCGTCAAGTTTGAGTACAACTCCGTCGTGGGCAACATGGCCACGGCCGAGGAGCTGTTCGAGCAGGGCTTCGACGCCATCTACGTGGCGACCGGCGCTGGCCTGCCCAAGTTCCTCAACGTCCCCGGCGAGAACCTGCCCAACGTCTTCTTCGCGAACGAGTACCTCACCCGCGTGAACCTGATGAAGGCCAACAAGTTCCCCGAGTACGACACCCCCACCAAGCACGGCAAGAACGTCGTTGTCTTTGGTGGCGGCAACGTGGCTATGGACGCCGTCCGTACCGCCAAGCGCCTGGGCGCCGAGCACGCCATTATCGCCTACCGTCGTACCGAGGATGAGATGCCTTGCCGTCGTGCCGAGCTGCACCACGCCAAGGCCGAGGGCGTCGAGGTTCTGCCGCTCGTCTCCCCGCTCGAGTTTGTCGCTGGCGAGGACGGCTCCGTGTGCGCCGTCAAGGTCCAGAAGATGGAGCTCGGCGAGCCCGACGAGTCCGGCCGCCGTCGTCCGGTGCCCATCGAGGGCGCCATCGAGGAGATCCCCTGCGACGTCGCGATCTCGGCTATCGGCACCAACGCCAACCCCTTCGCTGCCAAGATCGGCGGCAAGATGGAGCTCAACAAGTGGGGCTACATCGTCGCTGACGAGGAAACCGGCCAGACCACCGATCCCCGCATCTGGGCCGGCGGCGACATCGTCACCGGTGCCGCTACGGTCATTCTGGCGATGGGCGCCGGCAAGAAGGCCGCCGCTTCCATCACCAAGAGCCTGCTGGGCGAGTAATCACCTACAGCGCTAGCCACCAAACGGCAAAGTCCCCGTCGAGCACACGCCCGGCGGAGACTTTTTTCTATGCCGGTCGACCGACCACCACGATGGGGACAGGCACCTTTGTGGTGGTTGGGGGCCTGGTCGGCGAACCGATTCCGACGTTTGTCTCAATCTGTAACAGTTAGAGACCAAATTCCCCGCTACGTGTTACAGATCGAGATATTGTGCGAACACCCGCCTGTTCATCTCAATCTGTAACATCTAGAGCCGTTTTGGACAGTTTGGTGTTACAGATTGAGATTTTACTGAGGCCGAGGATGGGGACCGCCGCCGAAACCTAACGTTTGCGGCGCTTGGCCGCAGCGACGCCCGCCGCGATGACCGTGGCGCCGGCGGTGCCCAAGGCGGCGACCGTCATCGCGGTGGAGTCACCCGTGCTGGCGAGCTCCGTGCCGCCGGACTTCTTGCCGTTCTCGCCCTTACCCTTGGACTTGTTCGTCGTCACCGTGGTCGTCGTCGAAGTCGAACCGCCCGCAGGTACCCCGGTGCCGCCAGAGCCATCCGCACCGCCGCCCTGCTCGCCGTCGCCAGGCGTCGGGTCCGGTTCGGGCGTCGGCTCGGGATCGGGCGTCGGCTCAGGCGCCGCCTCATCGGTCACCGTAATCGTAATGTTCAGACGCTCGGAATACTCGCTGTACGACATGCCAGGGCGCTGTGCCGCAATGCGCACATACATGTTGCTATCGAGCGCAATGGGCTCGGTGTACTTTACACGGCCTTCGTCACGGCAGGGGCAGGTATCGTTTGTGGTGTACCAAATCGTCGCGCCATCCTCGGCAGAAAGCTCCAGCTTCGTGCCCTTGGGCACCGTAATGTAGTTCTCCTTGGGCGACCATGCACCAAACGTCGTCGCACCAATCGTCGCCACCGGTCGCGCCGGTCGCACTGCCTCGGCAGACACGCGAACGTCGACCTGCTTGGACAGCGCCGTGCCGTCCACCGCCGCCGTCAACGTCGTCAAACCGGGCAGAGCACCATGCAGCACAAACGTCGCCGCGCCGTCCTCGCCCGTCACGGCCTGGGTGGCATCGACAGAGCAGATAGCCGAGGACTCCAGCCCAACACTAACCTTGGCGCCCGCAAACGGCTTGCCCGCCTTATCGGTCACGTGCGCCACCAGCTCAAAGTCACCGCCCTCAAGCATGGTCACGGCCTGCTCCACGTTGAGCTTGAGTTTGTCGGCACGAACGCCCACGACAAGCTCGCCACTTGCCCAGCGCGCCATGGCCGTGCCGGCGTAGTTGCGAGCACCGTCGAGCTCAAACGCCACCGTCGAGCCCGCCTCACGCGCATCGGCATAGCGAATACGCAGCACGCGCGACAGCGGCTTGCCATTGGGATCGTCCTGTTTGTCGAGCCACTTATACGTCACGTCGCCCAAGCCCTGCGCGCACAATGCGACCAGGGTATCGTCGCTCGCATCCATATACTGCGTAAACTCAACCTCGACGCAATCGGTATAGGCATGGACCGAAGCTACCTCGGGCGCCGCCTTCGACACCAAGCCAATATTCACCTCAGTCTGAATCGGCGGCACGCGCAGCCAAGCCGAACGCGCCTCCTCAAACCCGTCCTTGGTCACGCGCACCTGATACCAGCCGGTCGGCGTATTCCAGTTGTATGCACCGTCCGCACCCGTTGCAAGCGGATTGTCCTGCTCATACTCCTCGGCATCCCAACGCACGGCATTGGTACCGGCCGCATCGTCGGCGCTCCACAGCTCAACCGTCGCGCCTTCAACGTTATTGGACAGCAGGCCCTCGTACACCACGCCCGCAGGGTCGGGTGCAGCCTTGGCAGCCACATTGCGATAACGCGCCTCGAAGATCGACTGCATCTTCTCGTCAGAGATCAAGCCGTCCTTGTTGGCCTTGTAGACCTCGGCATCGGTCAGCTCGCCCCAGTTGACCGTAATGCGATTCTGGCACGCACGCTCCACCTGCTCGCAGGCAACATCGTAGGCGCATTCGGCATTGGTCAGCTTAATCGCGCGCTCCGAACCTACGCTGGTCGAAGCCGCGTCATAGGCAGCGCCCACCACGGTGCCCGCCGAACCGGCCGTCAGCACGCCGGCGATTGTCATAATGGAGCCCACCGCCACATCGGTGCTGTCGTGGCAGAGCTGGCGATACAGCAGATCCTCAAACGCACGCGCCTTCTCCATGGCGTCACGCAGCGCGTAAATGCACTTCCAGTCGTCCTCGGTCTTCTCGGGCTTGGCAAGCAAGCGCGTATGCTGAAGCTCATAGCCCTCGCGCTCGCCCTTCACCTTCTGCATACGGACGTTCACGTTCTCCCAGTTCTTGCTGGCATCGTTCACGCCGTAAATGCCGGTAAAGATGCCGATGCCCTGGGTCGCCGCGGGAAACGCCTGGCCGGCCGCCTTCCACGCATCGGTCTTAAAGACCTGTCCGAACATCTCGCACTCGATCTTATAGCTCTTGAGCGAACGGATCGTGCGGATGAGCTTCATATGGGCGCTCACGTCGCCGTTGCGCTTCCAGGCCATGAGCCATCCGCGCACCTTGGAGTTGTTGAGGCTATGGACCACATTCCAGTTGTCGTACAGGTCGTCCAGAATGTCGCACTGCATGGCGATCGAGTTAAACAGAAGCGCCTGGTTCTTGTTGTTATTGGAGTTCTCGATAAATTCCGACTCGATATAGGCTGTCTGCTCGCCATCGGGCGCGGCGACCTTAAAGCCCTTGACGGTATCGTCGTCAGCCGCCTTGTAGCTCAGCGAGCTGCCGAGCGCCTGGCCCAAATCGTTAAACCCGCTCGTCGACTGGCCGTTGTACTCGCTGGCCTTAATGCCCGCACACTTGTTGAGCGCCGCAGCGGTTGCGTCATTCCAGCTTCCATATTGGTTGAGCTGGCCGATACCCATCGACTGGCCCACCAGATCCTCGGCCTGCTGGGCAATAAACTCCGCTCGCGATGCATGGTCGACGAGCTCCTTGATGGCGGCCGCATCCGCAGCGTTCGCGCCCTGGGCCGCCGCGAGTTCCTGATACCAATCCTCGCTGGTGCCGTAAGCATCCTCAAAGATCATCTTGTCCACATTGACGCCGTAGCTGTCGCCCTGCCGGGTTAGCAGCGCCGCCGACCCGCCGACCGCGGCCTTGAGCTCGGCCGCAAACTGCGCGGCCTCGTCGTTGCCAGCATCATCACCCTCGCCGTCGCTGGCGGCAGGGGCGCGGCGAGCCTTACGGGCAGCTCCACCTTGGGCTTCGTCCTCTTTACCGTCCTCGTCCTCCTCGGCAAACGCATCGGCGACCATCTGGTCAATCGCGTCGTTAAAGGCCTCATCGACATCATTAAACGAGTTATCCATCATATACTCGTGCCACTGCTGCACGGCATTCGAGAACTCCTGCTGGCGCTCCTCGGCAGCGGCGGAATGCTTTTTGGCCGAAGCGTTGGCGTCAAAACTCAGCATGGTCATAAGCTGAGCATTGGAGATGCGGTAGATCTGCGGCATAAAGATCTGCTCAAAGTTTCCGCAGTTCACATAGGTCGAGTCATTCGCCTTGTTAAACTCGTCGAGTAGCTTAAGGTAACCCTCGTCCACATACTCCGCCACATAGCGCACACGGGTGCCCTCGCGCGACTTTTGAGTCAGAGGAATCGTCACCGTCTTGCCATCCACGCAGTCCACGTACAGGTCGAGCGTGTCGGCGGCCTCTTCGTTTCCCACCTCGAGCGTGATGTCAAAGGTCCAGTAGGCGTTCTTCTTTTGTGGCAGATGATGGAAGGTCCACAGGCTCTTGCCGGTGTCCTTGCCGTCCTTGACCAAGTTTTGCGTACCGCCACGATACGTCACATCAAAGTTCCAGACCGAAGCACCCGGAACATAGCGCACATAATTGCGAGCCGTTACCTCGGCAGCAGCGGCGGCAACATCGGTCGAGCCCACGCGCGCTTCGAGCGTCACACGCTCGGCGGCAAGCGTATCCTGCGGCAGGTCGTATTCAATCTTGGCACGGCCGAGTTTATTGGTCTTGCCGGTGTACTTTGCAGCCGAGGAGCCCGTCCCCACGGTGAGCTGCACGCTCTTGCCCGGCGCTGCATAAACGTAGGCCACATTGCCCAGCAGGCTGTGAACGTCGGTGCTGTCGACCTCGATGCGCGATCTGCTAACCTCGAGTGTGGTGCTTCCCAGCGGCAATGTCACCTCGCCCAGCGTAATGAGCGGCGAGATGGCATAGGTGCCCGCGGCCTTAGGCTTAAAGCGCACAAACACATCGGCGCCCTTGCCCTTCTTCATATCGAGAACGAGGTTGTCGCCCTCCCAAGTTGTGCCAGCCCACATGGCATCGGAGCTGGCGCCGGCTTCGCGAGCGCCTGCGGACACATCCTCGACGGCATCCTTGGCCAGCGGAATCTCAATCTTGGCAGCCTGGCTGTCCTTGAGCTCGTAATGAATGCGCAGCTCGGTCTCCACGCCAACGACCGCGGACGAATCAGCGATAACCGAGCCCGCCGTCAGCCCGCGCTCGGCACGATACGTCTCCACGTCAAACGCGGGAACGTCGAGCGTCACGTCGAGCTGTTTGCCGTCCTCGATCTTCACCTGCTTTTGCGCGATATGCTTACCCACGGTCAGCCCTAGGCGGCTAAACGTGGAATAGCTCGTTGCTTGGATGTCGTAGCTCGTCTTGTTAAAGGCGACGATGGTGTACGAACCGGCCTTAAGGCGCGGCGTCTCGGCCTTCATGATAGGCGTGGTGCCATCGTCTTCGTAACCCATCAAATAGGTGACACCGTCGGCAACTAGCTTGCCGTCGGACGTACGGAACACCAGCACGCGGTTGGCGCCCTGGTAGTCGCCCTTGGTCGTGACCGTCGCCGTGCCCCAGGGCTTCAAGTCGATATCGACCTTGCCGGCCGAAGGCTTCACCGTCGCCGTCGCCCCACCCAGCTTGAGGCTGTCTTTAGGCTCGAGCGTTATCTCCAGATCCTGGTCCGCGTCGGCAATGGCCTGCGACACCACGAGTGCTGTACCCTGGATACGGTAGTCGTTTTCCTTGTCGCCCTTGGCAGGTTTGAGCGTCTTGCCGCCGCTCTTCACCGTCAGATCGATGTTATCGAGACTATCGAGCTCAATGCGTTCGGTCTTATCCTGGCCTGCGACCGGTTCGAGATAGGCCACATTGAGTTCAATCGCGCGCGAAGTCGGAATCTTGGCAAAGTCCTCCGCCTTAATCTCTCCGATATTCCATGTGCCCGTCATCTGGTCGCCCGGGCGCGCCAGCACCATGTCATAGTAACCGCTGAGCGAAATGCGCAGGGTGGCTGCTGTCTTGGAGAGAGCGTCCGCTGTAAAGCTGCCGTCATCGCCAACCGCCAGCGGCGTGGACTGCCCCGCCTGCACGAGTGTAGCCGTCGCGCTCTGGGGAAGTTTGCCCGTGATCTGGGCCGCCTCGCCCACCCACTCAAACGTGTAGGCAGGCTTCGAGGAATCGACGGAGTCCTTGCGATCGGCCACGGCATCGGCAAGCTTTTTGACCATCGAGGGGTTGCCAGCCGAATCGGTCGCATAGGCATAGATGGTCTGGCCTTCACTAAAGGGAATCGCATACGTTACGCCATCGATTGTCACGCGCTCATTATAGTCGCCCGGATAGCCCGCCTCACCAAACTGAAGATCGGGGTTCATCACGCGCAGGGCAACGGCATTATGGTTCGTCTCGTTTCCGTATCTCGTGTTCTCAAAAGCTCCCCACTCTATCATTTCCACGCTTTTGGGTAGCACAATCTCTTTGCCGGCAATCGCAGGATCAAGAGAGGCGAACGCGTGCGCTCCGATAGATTTGACGCCGTCGCCGATCGTCACCGACGACACATGCGAGCACCCGTCAAAGGCATTGCGCTCAATCCGCTCCACCGTGCCCGGCACATTGATCTGCGTAAAGGTGAGCACTGTTGTGTCCGAGACATAGAACTGTGGCACGCCGCAATAGGCGAATGCAAGATAGTCGATAGTTTTGACCGAAGGCGGCAGCGTTGCCACCACCTTGTCGTCAAGTTGTTCACATTCCTTAAAGGCCTGCTCGGGAATCGTGGTAAAGGCCGCGTTGTTGGGCCAGGTTACCGTTTGGAGCGTCTTGCTTTTGTAGAATGCATAGCTCTTGAGCTCCTCGACCGAATCGGGCAGTGCGATCTCTTTGATGCTGCTGCCGCCCAAGCCTCCAACCGAGCGGACATGCGAATTAGGGGCGAAGGTGATCGATGTGAGCGCAGCGCTTCCCATACCCGTAAGGCTTACGACATTTTTGTCGTCGATGGTCGAGGGCACCTCCAACGTGGTAATGCCCGCGTCGCCATACTCGATAGAAATTTCGTTGGTGAGGCTATCAATCGAGAAGTAGTACTGCGCGGGGGTCTGCTCGCCGGCCACGTAGCCATCGTCGTATTCGTCCTTTACGCCCGTGGCGCCCTTCGAGGTCATCCAGAGCCCAAGATCCTCATTCCAGGTTGCTTCGGCTTCGGCGGTCTCCTCCTGCTTCTGCTGTTCGGCGAGCTCCTTGCCCTCGACAAGATCGGTGGCAAGCGTACCCGCAGGTGTGCTCTCGGTCTGCCCGGCGCCCGTCAGGCCCGCCGCCGATGCAATCTCGGAGGCCGGGGGCGTAGGGGTGTCACCGGCATCGAGCACTGTGGGGTCGGCAGCGCCGGCATCGGCCGCGAGGTCGGCGGAAGCCGAGCCTGACGTTTGGGCGTCAGCCGAATCGGCGGGAGCGGCGTCGGCTACTTGGCCGTTATCCGTCTGCACAAAAGCGCCGTCGGTGGTGAGGGTCTCGGCAAACGCGCCCGCGGGCAACGAACCCGTCACCATGGTGAGGGTCACCGCGGCAACGGTCAGGCGGCGGCAAAGCGCTCGAACAGTGGTCCACCTCATGGTCGTTCCTTTCCTGCAAACCTAAAGTCATCCAGCGTAATCGTCGTCCAAAAACAAAGCGAACGGTAGGTTCATATATACGAACCTACCGTTCTACCTGCGCAAACCACCACAAAGGAGACAGGCACCTTTGTGGCGGTTCTGGACTTGGCCGGCCAGTTTGTCTCGATCTGTAACAGTTAGAGGTCAAATTCCCCGCCTGGTGTTACAGATCGAGACATTAGATTGGCGGCCATTCGGTTCATCTAAATCTGTAACATCTAGGGTCGTTTTGGGCAGTTTGGTGTTACAGATTGAGATTTTGCTAAATCCGAGAATGGACGCTGCCACCAAAAACCTAGCGCTTGCGGCGCTTGGTCGCGGCGATGCCGGCGGCGGCAACGGTTGCGCCGGCGATACCCAGGGCGGTGACCGTCAATGCGGTGGTATCCCCCGTGGTAGCCAGGACAGCATCGCCCTTCTTGGCCTGCGTGGTTTTCTCAACCGTCTTGGTCGTGGCGGTTGTCGTGGCCGGCTTGGCCGCGGGTTTGGTCTCGGGCTTCACTTCGGGCTTGGTCTCGGGCTTAACCTCAGGCTGCGGTGTCGGCTTGGGATCCGGCGTAGGCTGCGAATCGGGAGTCGGCGTGGCTTCAGGCGTAAAGGTCAGATCGGTGTTGAGCCACAGGGTGTAGATCCAGCCGCTCTCGGGATCAACTACACTCGCTTCGCCCATCTGGTAGCCGCACTCCTGGCCGTTGATCACCAGCTTGGTGTCGGGCGTAAAGTAGAAGCCGCGCGCGGGCTTGAGGTAGATACCGTAGCGATAGGTCACGCCAGGCTTAAAGACGTCGATGTGGTTCGTGATGTTCTGATCCCAGAACTTCTGAGAGTTCACTTCGCTGCCATCGCTGCCCATCCAGTACTCACACTGAGGAAGGGAGTTGGAGCCCGTCGGAACACTCGCCGTAAAGACCGGCTTATCGCCCGCCTTAAAGGTGGTCGTGGCGCCGTTGATCTCTATAACGTCGATGGCACGCCATTCGTCGATTGGCTGCTCGCACAGCATATTGTCAGCATTGGGCGCAAAGACGCCGTTGTCGGCCTTGATGTGGTGCGCCCAATGACCGTTGACGTTCATTTCGCAGTCATCAGCCACGGTATTGTCGCCCTTGAGCCTCAGCTCGACGGAATACATGTAGAACTTGCCCTCTTCGAAGTGGTCAATCTTCTTCATGCCCGGCGTGTACTTTGCGGGGTCGGAATACCAGAAGGCAACGGGCTTGAGCTCCGCAGGGTCGCTGCCATCCATCTCTTCCCAGCACTCATAGGCGATCTCATACTTATCGGCATCGGCGGCAGGAATCGTCGCGGTCGCACGCGGCGCCTCGCCGGGCGCGTAGTCGGTTTTCACATCGTTGACGTTTAGATTCTCAAGAGCTTCGTTTTCCGACGAAGCAGGCATCGTAATTGTTTTAATAGCAGGGACATACAGGAATTCTCCGCTTAGACTCGACTTTACGGTTTCCCCGTTTACGGTAACAACGGTTTCATCGCTGAAGGAATATCCGTCTTTTGGCTTCAGCATAAGAGAATACACGTACTCTTTCCCGCTTTTAAACTTTGTAATAGTCGGCAGGGAACCATGTGAGCCGTTATCGGAATACCAGGCAGCAACGGGTTCGTTGTTTTCAAATTCCTGCCAGCATTCATAAGCGATTTCGTATTTATCTGCATCGTAGTTAGGGACACCTGCCGTCACCTGCGGACCAGTATCCAGCTGCCAATTGAAGTTCGTATTCTGAACATTGGCAAAGGAGATGGATTCCGATTCTGATTCCGCTGCCGGGATAACAAGGCACGCCCTCTCGTAGACATGGGTGCGGGTGTAGTAGTCATCCCGGATCTCGTTAATAGTGGGTTTCCCGGTCGCCTCGGTGTCTCCTTTAAAGGCGTCGTCCGGATCACCGATGATGATATTCCCGGGCTCTGTACCCGTATACGTAAGCTTGGATCCATCATAGGTGGTCGTCATCTTGGACTTATTCTCCTTGTACTCCGTAAAGTACTTCTGCTCCTCCTTCTGTCTCTGAATCTTGCTGATATCCAGGGTAAGCGTTGTTTTATTGCTCGCACTGTCATACGCCGCATGGACGATCAAGTCCCCCAGACCGATAAAAGTCAAAGCGCTACCATCGAGAGCAGACTGGTCTCCATCTACAAGGGCAATCCCCTCCACATACTCAATCGTTTCTTCTTTCTTGATGTCGGTGTAATTGTTCCGCACCGTAATATTGACCCTAACGCCGCTGCCGCCAACAACATCGGTCACGCCACAGGGCATGATGGCGTTGTTTGCCGACGCAACGGCGTTGTCGCTGGGAGTATTTTGTTCAGCGGGTGCCGCATCGTTGGATTCATCGGTGGCGCCAGTCGGGGCCGTCTGCTGAGGCTCAACGGTGGCTTGCGCCGCCGGAGCAGCATCGGTTGCAGGCGCGGTCGAAGCAGCTGGTGCGGTCGTTGCAGCCGTATCCCCCGCAACCGTCGGCGTCACCGGAGCTGCGGCAACCTCATCCGTCCCAGCGGCGGGATCGGCGCATTCCGTCGCCAGCGCCACGCTCGGCAGCAGCAGCTGACCGACCATAAGCGCGCACGCGCCGGCGCAAGCTATTTTGGCACCCACACAACGCCAGGTACCGTGAACCAGCGAGCAGGTACGCTCGCGCTGGGTTTGCTTTCCAAAGTGGCTTCCGCACATAACGGCCTCCTTGGTCGTAGGGGCATACCACCACAAAGGTGCCTGCCCCCTTTGTGGTGGTCCTGTACCACCAAGATGTGTCAAATGACTCCGTATGCCTAGGTTCGTAGATGTGAACCTAGGCCTCTACCTGCGGTTTAATTCAATATGACTTCACCATCGCCACACTCGTCCCAGGAACGCTACAATCGAGGACACGATTATTCGTCCACCCAAAGGACCGTCCTTGAACCTGAGCAGGCCTAAAATCAACGCGCTTCTGGCACTCGCGCTCTTCACCTTCGCCTTCCTTGCCGCCGAGTTTCGCTTCGACGTCAACGTCGGCCTGCTCGCCGGTGCCGAACGCGTTGTAATCGCACAGGGCTTTATTCTGGGCGCGAGTGTGCTCGGCTTTATCGGATACGCGCCGCTGCTCGGGCTCGCACAGCGCAAAGGCCACTCACTGGCAGCCGTCAACGCCGCCGTCCCTATCGTCATCGTGGGCCTGACCCAAATTCAGTCCCCCATGAGCCCGCTTGCACTCGAGATTCTGGGATGCCTCGCATTCCTCGGGCTCGGCCTGCTGGGCGCCGCCACTCACCACGCCTTTTCGTTGGCATTCCAGGATGACCCCAAGCTTGCCACCGGTGCGGGGGCAGCCTATGCCGCGGGCATCCTGATGCAGTTCGCCATCAACCTGCTCAATTGCGGCGGTATCGCAGAGCTCATCGTCCTTGGCGCAGCGACTATCGCCATCTCCGCCCTCAGCGCCACTACCCAAGCGGCAAACGAGGGCCCCAGTCCCACCATCAATCCCTTTGCCGAGCCCTCGCACGCCCTCGCCAAGCAGGCGTGCTGGAGTATCGCGCTCGTCATGATTCTCGCCTGCCTGTTCTCGACGCTCGATAACGTCGTCACGTTCTCCAACGCCCACGGCACCATCGCCGTACAGACCTGGCCGCGCCTCTTTTTGGCGGCGAGCGGTCTCGTCGCCGGTATCGTCTTTGATCTTGCCGAGCGTCGCTACATGGGCCTCATCATGCTCGGCGTCACGGTACTTTCCACCATCTCGATCTTGGCCGTGGAAGCCGGCGCCGACCCCAACCTGGGCCTTGTCGTCTTTTACCTGAGCTCGGGCTTTTTTGTCACGTTCTTTACTGCCACCTTTACACAGCTGGCACCGCGCATGCATACGCCCGCACTGTGGGCTGGCATGGGCCGCGCAGCCAACAACGTGTGCGCGTTCACTACGTCGGGCATCTCGCTGGCACTTGTGACCTCGGGCAATGTCGCCATCATCATGATCGGCGCGCTCATGCTGCTTGTGGCGGCAAGTGTGGCGTTTGTAGCTGCGGGCCTGTTCCGCCTGCCCCAAACCGAGCAGGAGCGCGAGCGCGAGCAGCTGGCAGAAGAAGCACTCGCCGCCCCCACCATCGAGGAGCAGCGCCAGGCCTTCATCGCCAACCACGCTCTCACCCCGCGCGAAGTCGATGTGCTCGTGGCCGTGACCCAGGATGAACGCCCGCTCAAGCAGGTCGCCGAGGAGCTTGGAATCTCGATGCGCATGGTGCAGCGCCACCTGAGCTCTATCTACCAAAAGACCGGCACGCAGACGCGCGCCGGTCTCACCAAGGCCTTCCCCTCGGCCTAAAACAAAAACCACCACAAAGGTGCCTGTCCCCTTTGTGGTGGTTTGAGCGGAGCAGAAGGTCACTCTGCCAGCTTGTCTCAGCCTGTAACAGATAGGCCCCTATAAGCAGGCTTATTGTTACAGATCGAGACAGTAAAGGAACACGAAGCGATCTTTCGCAGCAACAACCCTCTAGTAAAGCGATGCCACATATCGGCCGAAGCCTGGCAATGCAAACTCAAAACGCCCTTGCAGAGGCTCTTCAATTACCCCAGCCTCTACCAGACGCTTTTTATACGTTGAAATCGAACCAGAACTCTTCTTAAGCCTCGCTGCCAGCTCTTGCCTGGTCGTCGTCCCAACCGGATTCATTGCACGAAGAAAATACAGGTCCCCTCGTGAAAGTTCCGCCGCTGTTGAAGCGAAAACTCGCGATTCTAGCTCCTCTTGCGCAAGTTTCGCGCCTCGTTCGACATCCTCAATAGAAACCTCGGAGGCTTGGCGCGAAGCATTCCATGCCCGATACCCCACCAACTGGAACATAAACGGAAAGCCATCGATCGCCTTGGCAGCGAGGTCGATCGCCTCATCGGAAATCGTCTTGCCGCCGTCCTCAATCGTTAGTCGAAACGCTTCTTTTACCTCAGTCGGTGAAATTGATCCCAGTGAATGTTGAGCCGCACGACGAAGAAACGATGTCGATTTCCCCGTCAGCAACGCCAGCACGCGAAACGGCAGCCCCGCCATAAGCAAAGCTACCTTTTTATTCTCGCTTACAAAGTGCTGGTAGGTAGTAACAAGCTCCGTCATTTGCGCAAACGATGCATCCACTTCGTCAACGGCGATAAGCACCCCAGTGTCAGTCGCTTCAAGCTGAGCAAACAAAGCGTTCATCTTAGTGCGCCAGTTAGCGCCCTCAAATTCAATATCGATGTTTTCCCAGCTCATGCTTCCTACGGGGGCAATGCCGACACTGTTCACACGCCTAGAAGCGGGCTTTTCGATCAGATGGGCAGCTGATTCGTTGAGGCGCTGCAAAATGTCTTCGAGCATCCCCTCCGAGGCCGTCACATTCGCTGTAATCCAGCCCTCTTGCTGGGCGCGGTACGACAGATATGCCAAAAGCGCCGTTTTACCTGTACCACGCGCACCATAGAAAACCGAGCAAAGATTGGGATCGGAATCGTCATTTTCAAACGCCAGCACCATATCATCGATGATTTGCTCACGGCCGGCCATATACGCCGGCACACGTCCGAACATCGGAGTGAATGGATTTGCCTGCCTGTACGCCGTCGGTGCCGCCATAAAGCCTCCCTTGAACTCATCCTTGAACTCATACAACTTAATTATGCCCCTACAATCTTTAAGTATTTTGAGTATCTTTGATTTTTTTGAGCATCCTTGAGTTCTTTGAGCGATTGGCCCCGGCAGAACCAGTTGACTTTCTCTGCCTAAAACAAAAACCACCACGAAGGTGCCTGTGTCCCCTTCGTGGTGGTTTTTGGTCGGTTAGCCTTCGAGCTGCGCTACTTTGTAGCGGTAGGCGGCGGCAATAACGTCTTTGCAACCCTCGCGGCCCAGCTTGGCGCGGTTGACGACGATGTCTTTACCGCTCGTCATCTTCCACTTTCCGGCACTGTAACGCTTGTAAAATGCCTCGCGCGCCTTCTGCTGCTGCTTGACCAGCTTGGCGCCCTTCTTTTTGTTGAGGCCGCGCTTCTTGCGCACGATCTCGACGCGGTCCTCAAAGGGAGCGGTCACCAACACGGCAATGTGGTTAGGATTGTTGCGCAGCAGGTAATCCGACAGACGGCCTTCGATAATGCAGCTCTCGGTCTCACCCAGATCCAAAATCACCTGGCTCATCTTTTGGAACAACTTGTCCGAGTACGAACGCGCATCGTAGCGGTCGGGCAGAAACGCCATGTTCTCCACGGCCAGGCGCTCGTCGTAGGCGGCCATCTTGTCGAGCGACTCGCCCGCGCGCAGCGAAGCACGCACCAGCA
Source organism: Collinsella aerofaciens (assembly GCF_015546965.1). GTDB lineage: Bacteria > Actinomycetota > Coriobacteriia > Coriobacteriales > Coriobacteriaceae > Collinsella > Collinsella aerofaciens_X. Next base: position 13,643 of record NZ_JADMUF010000015.1, on the reverse strand, counting down.
GCTCGTTATCGTACAGCGGAATCCCCAGCTCATCGGCGAGGATACGACCAATCTCGTGGCCCTCGGCGCCAAAGTCGCGCGCGATGGTAATGACCACAGGATTCTTCTTGTTCTCCAGATCGCTCATCGCGATTCCTTTCTAACAAATGAAAAAAAGGCTGTCCTCGTTTCTCATTTTGTCACTTACGACCGTCCTGGTTTCCCAAGTGCGGCAGATTGTCCCGAAAGAGGAGCGCCGCGTACTAAATGTACGCAAGCGACGATTGAGGGGCAAGGTGCCGTGCTTGGGGAAGCAGGACTACGCTGCCACAATACGGCGCTGATATGCTCGGACCAGCAGCGAGATACCAAAGTTGAGCACAAAGTACATCGCAAATACCAGGCCGTAGAGCATAAGCACCTGCGACAGGTCGATCGCATGGGCCATCACGACGTTTGCCGTGTACATGAGCTCGGCCACGTTAATGCCCGAAAGATACGAGCTGTCCTTGATGACGGTCGTGCACTGGCTAAACAGCGCCGGAATGATCGTCTTAAACGTCTGCGGCAGAATGATGTAGCGCATGGTGGCAAAGAAGCCAAAGCCCTGGCTCTGCGCTGCCTCAAACTGGCCGCGTGGAATCGAGTTGAGGCCGCCGCGCACAATCTCGGCCATAACAGCGCTGGTAAACAGCGTAAAGGCGATGGTCGAAATCACAATGTCCAAACCCTGCACCGTAAAGTAGATAAACAGGATCCACAGCAGGTTTGGCGTGCAGCGGAACAGCTCGATATAGGCGCTTACCAAAATACGGAACGGGCGGGGCGCATAGCTCTTAACGAGCGCCAGCACCGTGCCCAAGATGAGCGAGAAAAAGATCGACAGCGCCGAGATCTCGATTGTCTTAACAAAGCCGCCCCAAATGTAGAGCAGGTTGGTCGCGTTGAAGATTTCCATGCGCTAGGCCTCCTCTACGTTGTCGAGCCCCAGCTCGGCCAGGCTCACGCCGCGCGGACGCTCCTTGGAGCGGCGCTCGAGCCACTGCACCAGCATGGCGAGCGGAAAGCAGATGATGAAGTACATAAGGCAGCAGACGATGTATCCCTGCAGGTAACCGTACAGGCTCACAAAGTTGTCGGAACGGTACATAAGGTCACCGCCGGCCACAAGCGCCAGCACCGACGTGTTCTTGACCAGGTTGAGCGCCTGGTTACACAGCGGCGGCAGAATGATCTTAAATGTCTGGGGCAGCACGATGTACCAGTACGCCTGCGCACGGGTGAAGCCCTGGCTCTGGGCCGCCTCCATCTGACCGCGCGGAACGGCCTCGATGCCGGTGCGGATAACCTCGGAGATGTAGGCCGCGTGATACAGGCCCACGCCCAAAAAGCCCAGCACGAACGGCGCGATGCGCACCGGCTGGTCGGCACCGGTTATGGCCTGCAAAAACTGCGGGCCCGCCATGTACATAAAGAGCACCTGCACGGGCAGCGGGGTGTTCTGGTAAAACTCCACGTACACGCGGCTTATGGCGCGCAGCACGCGCGAACGAGTGGTAGAGAACACGCCCAGCAGCGTGCCCAGCACCAGCGACAGCAGCAGGCCGGCAACGACCACCTGCAGCGTCACGCCAAAGCCCTCCCAGAAGGGCCCCATGTTTTGAAATGTCGTCGACCAACGGTCGGCGTCAAATAATCCTTCGAGCATTTGATTCCTTCCTTGGACGATGCGCCTATACAAGACCCCAGGTCTTGACCTCTTGGTCGAGCCAGCCGTCGGCCAGGCGATCGCAAATCACCTGATCGACCACGGCCGAAAGGTCGCAGCCCTTCTTGGTCGCCACGCCGTAGCCCTGCTCGCCAAACTTAACCTCGGGCTGCAGCAACTCAACGGTCTCGTTCATGTAACCGGCCAGCGTGGAGCGGTCCATGGCAAAGACGTCGATATTGCCGGCGTCGAGCGAACTCTTGATGATGGGGTAGCCGCTAAAGGCCCTAAACTCGGGCTTGCAGCTAAAGCCGTTGTCCTTGATCATCTGCTCGATCAGGCCCTGCGTGGTAGCACCCTGGCTCACGCCGATGACCTTGCCGTCCAGGTCCTCAATCGAGGTAAAGCCCGAACGCTTCTTGACCATGAGTCCCACGTAGTCGGTGCGGTACGGTGTCGAGAAATCCCAGCTCTTCTTGCGCTCGTCGGTGATGGTGTAGGTCGCCGCGACTACGTCAAGTTGACCGTTATCGATCAGCGGGCCGCGCGTCTTGGGCGTTACGTCGGTAAACTCGACAAGCTCCTGGGCACGGGCCTCCTTGTAGCTCACGCCAAAGACGGCAGCGGCGATCTGATAGCACAAATCGACTTCCATGCCCTCAAAGCGACCCTTGGCGGTGTCGTAATAGCCGTAGCCGGGAACGTCCTTCTTAACGCCGGCATTCAGATGGCCACGCGACTTGATGGCCGCAAGCTTGGACCCCTTGTCGGAGCCCTCGCCGCTGGTGGAGTGGCCGCAACCGACAAGCGCGGTCCCCGTCAGCGCAAGCATGCCGGCGCCAGCCAGCTGCAAAAAGTGACGGCGCGATACGGCCGCCCTCGTCATATCCGTCATGTCCATCACCGCGCCTAGTGCAAAATCTTGGACAGGAACTCACGACAGCGCGGGTTCTCGGGGTTATCGAAGAAGTGCTCGGGCGTGCCCTCCTCCAGAATGCGGCCGTCCTCCATAAAGATGACGCGGTCGGCCACCTGACGCGCAAAGCCCATCTCGTGCGTCACGCAGATCATGGTGATGTCCTCCTGCGCGAGCTCAATCATAACGTCCAGAACCTCCTGGACCATCTCGGGGTCGAGCGCCGAGGTCGGCTCGTCAAACAGAATGATGGGCTGCTTGGTGCACAGGGCACGGGCGATGGCGATGCGCTGCTGCTGACCGCCCGAGAGATTCTGCGGATACTCGCCGGCCTTATGCGCCATGCCGACGCGCTTGAGCGCGGCGATGGCGATCTCGGTCGCCTCCTCCTTGCTCTTCTTTTGCAGCTTGATGGGCGCGAGCGTCAGGTTGCCCAGCACCGTCATGTTGGGATACAGGTTGAACTGCTGAAACACCATGGAGCTGTACTTGCGAGCCATCTCCAGGTGATTCTTTTTGGTGAGCGGCGTACCGTCGATGACGACCTCGCCCGACGTGGGCTCCTCAAGATAATCGACGCAACGGATGAGCGTCGACTTACCCGAGCCGGAAGGCCCGATCATTACGAGCTTCTCGCCGCGCTTGACGGTGAGGTTGATATCTTTGAGCACATGCAGGTCGCCAAAGTACTTGTTGAGATGCTTGATCTCGATCATGTCTGCCATGAATGTCCCTTTCCTGCGCTTACACGAATTGCACTATTGTACGGAAAGAATCACGTTTCCGCAGCCCACACTACATCACCGTAAAGAACCCGCAACCTTCCACCCACTCATTGGGGACAGGCTTAAATGAGTACCTGCTCATTGGGCACTCATTTAAGCCTGTCCCCAATGAGCGCCCAATGACCAGCCAGGGGAGGCGCCCTTCATCGGCCGACAAAAAAGGGCGCGACCGCAATGGTCACGCCCCTCAGCATCGGCTATGTGTCGGTCAGCCCTTAAGACAGCTTTGCTCCGACGATCTTTGCCGCGGCCGGCTTATCGAAGTTGCCGCCGGTGGCCTTGCCGAGTGCTCCCATGACCTGGCCCATCTGCTTCTTGGAAGTAGCGCCCAGCTCGGCGATAACCTGCTCGATCAGGGCCTCGAGCTCCTCGCCCGAAACCTGTGCGGGCAGCAGGCTCTCCAGAATCTTGACCTGCTCGGTCAGGTTGTCGGTACGCTCCTGGTCGGTGCCGGCCTTGATGGACATCTCCAACGTCTCGCTCGTCTGCTTGATCAGACGCTTGATCATGCTGTTGACGTCTTCCTCGGTCACATCGCGGCGCTCGTTAACCTCGATATTCTTCACCTCGGCCTTGACCTGGCGAATGATGGACAGGCGAACCTTGTCCTTGGCCTTCATGGCCGCGATCATTTCCTTCTGCAGCTCTTCGTTGGTCATCTGCAAATCCTCTCTGATAGCGTGGGCGGCACTCGCGCGAGCACCGCCCCATGATTACTCAGTCGTCGACGAATCGTCGGTCGAGCTCTTGGTGACGCCCTTCAGGCTCACGTTATAGGGCACGTCCTTGGGCATGGGGTTGACGGTGATGTCGGCGTCCTTCTTGTACTGCTCCAGCCACTCGCTGTATGCGGTGCTGGCCGCCTGCGTCTTCACCACGTTGGAGACGTACTTCTTAATGGCCTTGGGCACCTGCTTAATGTCGTCCACCTGATTATCGACATGGAAGTAGTCGGTGCACTTGATGATGTGGTAGCCATAGGTCGACTCGACGACTTCGCTCACGTCGCCCCTGTTGAGCCCCTCGAGCGCCGTCTGGTAGCTGTCGACGAAAGTGGTGAGCTTATCCCAGCCCACATCGCCCTTCTTCTCCTTGGAACCGGTGTCCTCGGAGTACTGCTCAACGGCGTCCTCAAAGCTCAGCTCACCGGAGTTGATCTTGTCCAGGCACTCCTGTGCCTTGGCCTTGGCGGCAGCCTTGTCCTCGTCGGAAGCGTCGGAATCAACCTTGATCAGGATGTTCGACGAGCGGCGGGCGTCGTTGTAGCTGGACAGGTTCTCGTTGATGTAATCGACAATCTCGCTGTCCTTGGGCTTGCTCGTGGGCGCGACGGCATCCTTGAGTTTCTGTTGCGCCAGACTCTCCTTGAGCGAGTCCTTGTAGGTGTCCTCGGTATAGCCGTAGGTCTTGAGGGTCTTCTTAAAGGCCTTGGCACCGCCTGCGCTCTTGCACGCGTCCTTCCAAGCCTTCTCGACCTCCTCGTCCGACACCGTCACGCCGTTCTCCTTCTGTGCCTGTTGAAGCAGAATCTGCTGCGTGTAGGAGTCGATGAGTTGCTTGCGGTACTTCTTGGGCGTGAGGTCGTTGTCAACCAGATACTGCGCCCAATCCTTATCCTTGGTGTAGCCGTAGGACGTGCGCATGCTCATGATCTGCTTGGTCACGGTGTCCTCGGTGAGGTTGGTGCCGTTGATAGTTGCAGCAACACCGCCGGTCAGCTTGTAGCCCGAGGTGTCCTCGGCCTGCGACATAAGGCCGGAGCACGCCATCGCCGAGACGGAAAGCAGCATCGCCAGCACGCCGATGACCACCAGGACGATCTTGACTGTCTTAGACACGTACGTCTTGCGCTGCTTCTTGCGAGAGCTGGAGGCAGCGCGGGCCTGCTGCTCGGGCGTCGGCGCGGCCTCGGAGTTCTTTTTCTTATTTGCCATAGTTGGCCTTTCGCATCACGAATCGAACAAACGCCATTGTGTCACAACGCAGCCCCCGCGGCACGCTTGGTGCATTGGGGACAGGTTAATCTGCACCATTTTGGTGCAAAGGGGACAGCTCTGGCAGCCGGCAGTTAGGGACAGTCCCCAAGTGCCGACTCAGCCCCACCTTAGAAGTGGCGGCGGATGGCGTCGACCATGCCCTGGGGCGTGGTCTGGCCGAGCACGTCGGCTGCGGCATCGGCGCCCATAAAGATGTTCATGAGTGCCTGCAGGGCCTCGACCTGGCCACCCGGCTCGGCAATACCCAAATTGATGACGATCTGCGCCGGCACCGGAGCGCCCATGCCAGCCATAGCGTTAAATGTCACGGGCGCGGCGGGCTTCACCACCGCGATATAGGGCTTGGCCACAAACCCCGGATCGGTATGCGGAATGGCAATGTTTGCCGCCGGCATGGCAAGACCCGTGGGATAGGCATCCTCGCGCGTGCGAACGGCGTCGAGCCAACCGGACGCAATGTAGCCACGCGGTGCAAGCTCGCCCTCGAGCCGCGCAAACACCTCATCCGGCGTCGCACACTCCCAATCAAAAAACACCAGCTCAGGCGTAAACAGCGCTTCGTTATCCGCCATGCGCTCACCTCTCTCATCTAGTCACCTGCGACGTTCTTGAATGGCCAGTCGTTAAAGAACGTCCCCAATGACTACCTAAAACAAAAGGTGGCCACGCGCGCCTTGGCGCCAATGACCACCCTGACTACTCGGCTAAATTGTACTGTGCACCGCTAGCCGCGGGGTGCATCAATTGCGACCTTGCCGCTCTCCAGCACGTGGACACGGCCGTCGGCGAGCATCTGAACAACCTCGGGATACAGCACGTGCTCAATCGCGTGGATGTGCTCCTCGAGCGTGTCGATATCCCAACCTTCCTCGACAGCCAGCGCGCGCTGGGCGATGATGGGACCGTTGTCGTAGATCTCGTTGGCAAAATGCACGGTCACGCCAGTTACCTTGACGCCGCGCGCAAAGGCGTCGTCAATCGCATGCGCACCGGTAAAGCTCGGCAGCAGCGCCGGATGCAAGTTGACCACGCGGTTGGGAAACGCCGCCAGCAGCGGCGTGTGCACCATGCGCATGTAGCCGGCCATGACCACATACTCGCAGCCGCGCTCGAGAAGCTCGTGCGCGATGATCTCGTCGGCGGCAATAGGGTCGGCATAGACATCCTTGGACAGTGTGAGCGTCTGGATGCCCGCGCGCTCAGCGCGCTGCAAACCCTTAGCCGAAGGACGGCTCGACACCACAAGCTCAATCGAAGCGTTGAGCTTGCCGGCAGCGATCAGATCGATCAGCGCCTGCAGGTTGGTACCCGAACCGCTGATGAGCACACCGATCTTGAGCGGCTCGGCCGTATCGGTGCCAGTCGGACGGGTATAGGGCACAAAATCCAGGCCCTCGGCAGCAGTCATCTGCTCGTTAGCGCTCATCGGAGTACACGACCTTACCGGAACCCTCGACGCACTCGCCCACGCGGAACGGCTTCTCGCCCAGCGCGACCAGAGCCTCGGTCACCGCGGCCTCGTCCTCGGGGGCGACGATCAGGCACAGGCCGACGCCCATGTTGAAGGTCTTGCACGCCTCGTTGGGCGCAAGCTCGGCCTGGCGCGACACGTAGGTGATGACGGGCGGAACGTCCCAACCCATCTCGGCGCCGTTGCGGGTGACCACGGCGTCGACGTCGTCGGCGAGCGCGCGGTTGAGGTTCTCGGTAATACCACCGCCAGTGATGTGGGCGATGGCGTGCACCGGAGCGCCGCCGCGGAGCAGCTCAAGAATCGGCTTGACATAGATGCGCGTGGGGGCCAACAGGGCGTCTGCCAGCGATGCACCGCCGAGTTCCTCGAGCGGACGGCTCAGCTCCTCGGCCTTAGCGGCGGCCTCGGGCGTGCCCGGCTTAATGCCGTCGACGCCGATGACCTTGCGCACGAGCGAATAGCCGTTGGAGTGCACACCGGTGGAAGGCAGGCCCAGGATCACATCGCCCGGGCGGACGTTTGCGGGATCGAGCATCTTGGGACGGTCGACGACGCCCACGGTAAAGCCGGCAAGGTCGTAGTCGGCCGGAGCCATGACGCCCGGGTGCTCAGCCATCTCGCCGCCCACGAGCGCGCAGCCCGCGAGCTTGCAGCCATCGGCCACACCCTTGATGATCTTTGCCATGTGCTCGGCCTCAATGTGGCCGATGGCAACGTAGTCCAGGAAGAACAGCGGCTCGGCGCCCGAAGCCAGAATATCGTTGACGCACATGGCGACCAGGTCCTGGCCCACCGTCTCGTGACGGTCCATGATCTGAGCGAGCACGAGTTTGGTGCCCACGCCGTCGGTACCGCTGATCAGAATCGGGTCTTCCATATCCTTAAGCGCGGCGGCCGAGAACAGGCCACCGAAGCCGCCGATACCGCCGATGACCTCGGGGCGGTTGGTGTCCTTGACCATCTGCTTAATAGCGTCGACGGCGCGGCCGCCCTCGGCGGTATCGACGCCGGCGTCCTCGTACGTCACATGCTTGCTGTCGCTCATCTGGGCCTTCCTCTCCCACTACCGTGGCGCCGCGCGGGCGCCAAACGGTACTCATAGTTGCGTTCATTTTGGCGCGCGCCATAACAGCACGCGCCGTCATATCAACAAAACAGCAGGTAAAACCTACCAAAATAAACCTGTCCCTAAATGGCAGGTTTTAGGCCTCGCCGTGCTCCTCTTCCCAGCTGCGGTCGTCGTATTTCTCGACCACGGCGTCGTCGTCAAAGTGCAGTGGCTTGTCCAGGTTGCGGGGCTTAAAGCCCTCCATAAACTTGTCGCGGCCAAAGCTCTCGGGAATCGCCACGGGGTAGCGTCCGGTAAAGCACGCATCGCAGTAACCGCCCTTGGGCATGACCTTCAGCAGGCCCTCGACCGAAAGGAAAGCCAGCGAATCGGCGCCGATATACTCGCAAATCTCGTCGACCGTCTTGTTGGCGCTGATAAGCTGCGACTGCACGTCGGTATCGATACCGTAGAAGCACGGCCAGATGACCTCGGGCGAGTTGATGCGGATATGAATCTCCTTGGCGCCAGCGTTGCGCAGCATCTTGACGAGCTGCACCATGGTGGTGCCGCGCACGATGGAGTCGTCGATGACGACCAGGCGCTTGCCCTCGATGTTGTCGCGCAGCGGGTTAAGCTTCATGCGCACGCCCATGGCGCGCAACTCCTGCGTAGGCTCGATAAACGTACGGCCCACGTAACGGTTCTTGATGAGGCCCTCGCCAAAGGGAATGCCGCTCTCGTGCGAATAGCCCTCCGCAGGCGGCAGGCCGGAGTCGGGCACGCCGATGACCAGGTCGGCCTCGACGGGCTCTTCGTGTGCCAGCTGACGACCCATGTCGTAACGGCAGGCATAGACGCTCTTGCCGTTCATGATGGAGTCGGGGCGGGCAAAGTAGACCTGCTCAAAGATGCAGTTTGCGGGCTCTTCGGCTGCAGGCACGCCCTGCTCGGATACCAGACCCTCGGCGCTGATGCGCAAGATCTCGCCGGGACGGACGTCACGGACGTACTCGGCACCCACGATGTCGAGTGCGCAGGTCTCGGAAGCAACGACCCAGCCGCCGGCGCGCGTGACATGGACGGCGGAGTCGACCGTCGTGGCGCCGTCTTGCGAGGGCAGCTGCGAAACGGATGCGGCATCGGCCTGGTCCAGACCCTCGTCCACCAGCTTGCCCAGCACGAGCGGGCGAATGCCGTGCGGATCGCGGAATGCGTAGAGCGCCTGCTCGTTGATGAGCGTCATGGCGTAGCCGCCGCGCACGAGCTCCATGGTCTTGCGAATGCCCTCGCGCAGATGGCCTGTACGCTGAGCAAAGTAGCCGATAAGCTTGGTCGCGACCTCGGAATCCGAATTGGAGAGGAACGGCACGCCCAGCTCGATCAGCTGGCGGCGCAGCTCGTCGGTGTTGACCAGAGTGCCGTTGTGAGCAAGCGCGATAATGACGCTGTTGATGGTGGAGAGATGCGGCTGCGAGGCTTCCCAGCTCTTGGCACCGGCAGTGCCATAGCGCACGTGGCCCACGGCCAGCTGGCCGGAGAGCGTCGACAGGTCGGCGTTGGAGAACACGCGGTCGAGCAGGCCCAGATCCTTGCGGACCATAACCGTGCCGCCATCACCCACGGCGATTCCCGCCGATTCCTGGCCGCGATGCTGCAGCGCGCGCAGACCAAAGTACGTCAGTCGAGCCACATCGCGATCGGGTGCCCACACACCAAAAATGCCGCATTCCTCATGCAGCTGGTCGGAGTCCGGATCATACGTCGACATGGTCTTCACCTGTCCCGCGGCACGCTCGGCCGCGCGGATGGTTTCTTGAGACATGGCATCCCCTCAGAGCCTCGTTATTTGGCGTTACCTGCCCTATTATACGCACGGCAAGACAAGCACTCCCGCGCATGAACAGCGCTTTTTAAAAGCCCACCGAGCTTATAATCCGTTTTGCAGCCAAACATTTTATTGGGCAACCGCCTCGGGGCCGACGATCCCGCATACTTCCGTTGCGACGCGTCTCGCCCGCCGTTGGGGCTTGCATTGTTGCAATTAGGACGTTCGTCCTGTCTTTTGGCAGGTCGGCGGCGTATCCTTGTACCTACAGCAAAACGAGAAAGGTTATGTATGGATCGAAACGAACTCGACCCCAGCGTCCCCAGCGCCATGGAGGTCAAGAAGATCCCCCTCATCATTAAGGTGTACGCCGTCCTATGCATCCTGTCCGGCGTGGGCACGCTCCCTTCGGTCGGCGCCTTTATGTGGCAGGTCATCACCGCGCTCATCAACGGCAACGCCGCCGCCAAGCTCGGCGACAACACGCTCGTCGCGGTCGGCCTTATCGTCGCCGGCATCATGCTCTCTGCGGCAAGCGCCGTCATCCTGATCATCTTTGGCCTGGACCTTATCAAAAACCAGCGCCGCAACGCCGCTCGCCTGTCCTACATCCTTATTGCATTCACCGTCGTCGAGCTTTTGGTTGACGTGATGCTCCAGGGCATCGGGCCCTTCTTGCTTCGCCCTGCCATCCAGCTCGGCATCCTCGTCGCGCTTTCGGCCACCGTCGACCCCACGCTGCGCCAGGAGCGCGAGCTGCAGCGCCGCCTGCAGGAGATGCTCGATCGCGACGCCGCAGCCGAGGGCATGCTCGGGCGCGATGAAACCGGCGAAGGCTACATCAAGCTCAACTACTTCAACCTGTTCTGGGTATTCTTTGTCTGCTGCATACTCGGCCTGATCGCCGAGGACATCTGGCACATGACGGTCGACGACCCGGGCGTCTTCCAGAACCGCGCCGGCATGCTGTTTGGCCCCTTCAGCCCCATCTACGGATTTGGCGCCGTACTCATGACCATGGTGCTCAACCGCTTCTACAAAAAGAACCCCATCATTATCTTTTTGGTGAGCGCGCTGCTCGGTGCAAGCTTTGAGGTGTTCGTGGGCTGGTTTATGCAGACCTCGTTTGGCGTGGTCTCGTGGAGCTACTCGCATATGAAGCTCTTTGGCATGCCCGATCCGCTCGCCGTCCTTACCGGCGGACGTACCTGCACGGGCTTCGCCTGCCTGTGGGGCCTGGGTGGCCTCATCTGGATCAAGCTGCTGCTGCCGAGGCTGCTCAAGCTCATCAACATGATTCCGTGGAAGAGTCGCTACTCGGCTACCGTCATCTTCACCATCATTATGCTGGTCGACGGCGTCATGACGCTGCAATCGCTCGATTATTGGTACCAGCGCGTCAACGGCACGGAGCCGGATATTCCCGTCGCGCAGTTCTACGGCAAGTATTTCGATAACGACTACATGGAGAACCGCTTCCAGAGCATGACCATGAGCCCCAAGGATGCGACGCGCGTGTAGCGTCCACCGCACCCAAAACGCAAAATGCCCCCCGGTATCACACGTACCGGGGGGCATTTTTATAAACGAGTCTTCTATCGACGCAAGCCTCTACGCCTCGTGCTCGACCTCACTCACGCATTCGTTCTTGATGGTGCCAACGAGCGCCTGCAGCGCATCGACCACGTGCGGGCGAATGTCCCCGCCGATGAGCACGAGCATGATGTCGTCGCCTACGGCAAGCTCACCGCTCGCCAGCCACACGCGCACATAGCCGATACCCGGCATCGCGCGCGTGGCCTCGATAGCAGCCTGCACCTTGCTGGCGTCGTAGCCAAACACCATGCCGCCCACCTTGTGGCCCGGCGCCACGCCGTCGGTCTCGACACCGCGCGCCTCGGCCTTGGGCGTCGCGCGCACCACACCGTTATGTGTCAGATACATACCGCACGCAGGTGCCGACGAATCGGCCTTGGCCTCGCGCAGCCAAGCATCAATCGAAGGCATCGTTTTGCCATTCTCGAGCATCATTTCCCCTTTCACCGTCATTGAGTAGCCAATTTGGGACGTGGCTTTTTAGCTATTCTCGAACAACTTATTCCTCGACCGGCGTGAGCACCATGACGGCACGCGTGTTGCTCAGCGATAACGAACGACAGGTCACAAGCGTTACGACCTTGGTTGCCGAAGCGGCACGATCGGTGGCATCGCTCGCCACGGCAGAGGCACCGTCGAGCATCTCGGACAGGTAGTTCTTGAGCCCGTCGTCGCCCTCAAAATTGGGCGTGCGCGCCTTGGCATACGTGTCCTCAACGACCTTGGTCGCCAGTGGTCGCAGCTTATACGCAGCATCCCGTGTGATGTAGTACACATGTTCAATGCTATCGAACGTTGCCTGGTCAGTCGTATCCGAAATCACGTTGAACATCGACCCATCGTTCATATGGTGTCCGTAGATCGTGGTCTGCTGGTCAACCATTCCCGGCGCGGTATCGTCGCTATCCAAGAAGATCGCACCCGACGCATTCGCCGTACCATCAAACAGCGTATTGAGGTACTTGGAGTTGTTGTTAGTCTGCACCACGGGGTAATTGATGTTGGTACCGGGTGCGTAAATCCAGCCAACGACCTCGGGGTTCGTCTGGGCAAGCGCGTCAAAGTCGACAATCGGCACGCCGCTGGCATCCTTATCGCTCACATATTGCTTTTCGATCTTTTGATACGAATCACTCGCCTGCTTGTAGCCAATCTGCGCATTGATAAAGATGGCGGCGGCGGCGACAATCAGACCGATGCCCACGATGATGAGCAAGATGGGAATGATGGATCGGCGTTTCTTACGCGGCTGCTCGGCATAGTTTGACGGCGCGTCACTCAGCTGCCTCGTCGTCCGAGCCTGCTTCTTTGCCGTGCCATATGACGAAGGGCGATACGCAGCCGGCGTATCCTGGCGGCGACGGGACGTCGGCGTTACGGAACGCGGCGCGCGCGGCTGTTGAGGAGAGGATGTCCGACCCTGCTGTGCCGCATGAGCAGCACCCGGCTTCGACGGATCGGGAATCTGAGAAGCCTTGAATCGTTTTCCCTGATAGTCGGACATGGCTCTCCTTATACTGCGGTGAAACGGCGGAACGCCTAGGCGTCGGCCATCTCCTGCTTCATCTTCTCGATAACCTTGCGGTACTCGGGGTCGCAAGCGCCCAGAATCTGCGTGGCGTAGATGGCGGCGTTCTTGGCGCCATTGATGGCAACGCAGGCCACGGGCACGCCCGAAGGCATCTGCACCATCGACAGCAGCGAATCCATGCCGCCCAGGTCACTCGTCTTCATAGGCACACCGATAACCGGCAGCGGCGTAAAGGCGGCCACGACACCACCCAGGTGAGCGGCCTTGCCGGCGGCAGCGATAATCACTTTGATACCGCGATCGGCAGCAGTCGAAGCCCACTCATGGACCTTCGCCGGCGTGCGGTGCGCGCTTGCAATCACGAGCTCATAGGGCACGCCCAGCGCCTCGAGCTCGGCGGTGCAGCCTTCCATAACGCCCAGATCGGACTTGGAACCCATGATGATCCCGACAACCGGCTTCTGATCTGCCATAAACAAAGACCTCCTGTTGAGAACGGCGACGCGGCCAATCCGCGACCCTTAACTACTGAGAGTAGTATAGCTGCTCCCGTCCCTGCGGTCTGCGAGTGCCCCGCGGCGGTCTGGTGTTTTCATCTTCACTCCGGTTGCTTCGCAAAGTCGTTCAGATGAAAACACCAGACCGCCGCGGGGCACCCTCGACCTACCGGGAATTGCTATGACGTACGTTGGCTGCAATCAGAACCACCCTTAAAAAGGGTGGTTTGCTCTTAGGGTATAACCCACGGGCCCCGGGCTCGCGTCTAAAGGCGCGGGCCCGG
>NZ_JADMUF010000014.1 GCF_015546965.1 Collinsella aerofaciens | reverse complement strand
TGGCTTTGTAAAGCCGTTTGTCTCCACCCGCGTAGCGGGTGGTTTAAAGCTGGCCGCTGCGCGGCCAGCAGACTAAACTCTTGAAAACAAAACGGGCGCCGGAGCGCCCGGATGTTGCCTGGAGGCGAAGCCCGGATTCGAACCGGGGGTAAAGGCTTTGCAGGCCTCTGCCTTACCACTTGGCCACTTCGCCGAAAAAGGACCGCCTAAACGGTCCGGAAATGCAATGGAGCGGACAACGGGGCTCGAACCCGCGACCCCAACCTTGGCAAGGTTGTGCTCTACCAACTGAGCCATGTCCGCTTGCGGGTTATTAATTTACGCGAGTTATCCAAAAGACGCAAGTACTTTTTTCAAAAAACTTGTCTGCCGCATGTTCTTAGTAGCCAAACGCGCTAAAGCGATTGGCTAGGCACACGATTACAGCGCTCCGCTAAACAGCTTCACCATCTGCACGCGCGTGCCGGCGCCGTCCGTACGACGAGCAACCTCCACGTTATCGACGAGCATACGCATAAGCTTGATACCACGGCCGCGTTCCTCAGATGCAACCGGCTCGCTCGTTTCATCGATAGAATAGCCGGCACCTCGATCAAGCACCTCAACCACAACGCGATCGCCATAGGCTTGAACCGTCAGGACGCACCCGATACCGCCCGCATGGTCATAGGCATTACCCAGCGCCTCCCCCGACGCCAATGCGACATCGTAGCGCTCGTCACGGCGCAACGGAAGCGATTCAAGGAGCTCGGCGATGCGATGTCGGTAGTATGGAAGATTCTCGATACCCTGACGGACCTCGACGCTCTTACTCCAGCGAGGCAGCTCCCCCACCGGAATAGCGGGAATAGACTCCCGTGCCGGCCCCGCGACATGAAGGATATCGACAAGACGAGCAATCTCCAAAAAGCGAACAACTTCACCTGATGCATTGACGAGCGAAAGCAGGCCTTCTCGCCTCATGAGCTCACGAGCGCGCGTAAGCAGGAATGCCAAGCCCGTCGAATCGATAAAGCCAACAGCCTGACAGTTGATGACGACACGACGCACGCCGCGGCCAATCAAAGCATCCAACCGCCGACGCAACGCAGGCACCGTGGCGATGTCGATATCGCCTGGTGGCGTCAAAACCGCTATGTCATTCCACTCATTCATACGACCATGGTTCCCCAAAAAAGCCCACTCGATGCATTCGTTTCCCCAACCGTACGGATTCAGCCCGCCCAGCGTCGTCTATGAACGACCCCGTAAAAACTCAAGGGACACCAATGCAATGTCATCGTCCAGCGCCGATTCGGTAAATCGGTCAAGCTCGCCCAAGACCTTGCCGCAAATGCCCGACACGCCCTCCCCCGAAACAGAAAGCAGAAGGTCGCGCAAGCGCTGCTCGCCAAAGAACGCTCCGGTGCGGTCGCGGGCCTCAATCGTTCCATCCGTATACATGAAGAGCATGTCGCCGGGGGCGAACGTAAACACGCCTGTCTCGTACACCATGCTCTCAAAGGCACCGATTACGCCCGATTGGCATCCAAGCAGCTCAACCTCTCCCCCACGGGCTTCGCCGCCACCCAGCGGCATCGACTCTGGCCTGATGACCATGGTCGGAGGATGGCCTGCCGAACAATACGTTGCGCGTCCGGCTTTAAGGTCAATCTTGGCGATAAAGGCCGTCACGAACGTCTCGACCCTCGAAAAGCCCATGAGCATGCTGTTAAGGGAGCGTGCCATGCGGGCCGGTCCAGCGCCCTCCCAAGCATATGCCGTCAGGGCCGTCTTGACGAGCGCGGACATCGATGCGGCCTCAATGCCTTTGCCAGACACATCACCCAGAATCATGACGGCGCAGTCGTCGGGAAGACGGATGAGCGTATAGAAATCGCCGCCAACCAACGCCGAGTTCGTGGCCGACAGGTACACCGAATCGGTTGCGATACCCGGAACATCCCCCAGGGAATTTCTCATGCCGATCTGGAGGGTCTGAGCGATATGGCGCTCCTCGCGCTTTTGAGATTCGCCTTCGTAGATCAGTTCAAAGTCATGCGCCAAGTGCACCAAGTAGTCATATTCAAGGTCATCAATCGGCTCTTGGCTACCATCACGAAGCAGCAGCGCGCGCGTCGTCGGGCTCTTCGCAACAGAAGCAGGAACAATCGCGTCGTTACTGTGCTTGCCATCGCCCTCAGAGCGCGGGCGCCCCGCCTCGATGCCGGAGTCGACGTAGAGACCTTGACAAGGCAGACCATGCGCCCTAAGCCAGCCTCCCATAGGCATCGATTCGTCAACGCGAGTTATACGGACGTGTTTAAGGTCCTCGGCACTCGTACCTCCCAAAACAGACGCCTCAAAGCCATCAGGGCCAGCCCCCAGACGTGCCGCTGGCGCCGTCGTGGAAAAGAAAAGCTTCTCGGGATCGTCCGGCAAAGCAACGCGACTGCCGCCTTCAAAATCTATGACGTAGGAGTCCAGACTGGCGTCATACTCAACAGGACAAAAATGGCAGTTGAGCATATTGCAAATCTCGGACGATACCGCCTGGGTAGCCGCGGCGGAATCGTCTAGAAAGGTAAACAACTCATCACGTAAGACATTGAGCGAGCGGCCAAGCTCGGCCGTGCGACGGGAGCGAAGGCTCGATGCCATGCCGACCAGCTGGATAGACAGGTAATCGCAAATGACCTCGAGTACATTAACGTCATAGGCGAGCGGTGCCTGGGGGCGTTTCCAACCAACTTCCAGCACGCCAAGGATCTGCGTACCGTAAAAAACGGGAAGACAAATCTCGCTGCGGTACGGAGGCATATCCTGCACGCGCAACAGGTGCTTAGAACGATTGTCCAAGTCCATGAACATACCGGAGGCGGCCCTATCGCCCTCAAGGTCCTGTTGAATCGACAAGCGACAGGCACGCGACTCGCGAAGAACATACGTCGGAATGCCAGCGCCATACGGCAAAAACTCGGGCAGGTAGCTGTCGTACAGCTCCTTGGAAACACCGCGTAGCTTAAAACCGCCGCTCTCAGAAAAATAGATAGCGGCACCCGAAGCATCGAGCGTTCCTACAAGCTGGTTCAAAACAGTATCAAGCAGGCTGGGTAGCTCATCGGAGCCCACAGTGCTCATAATGACCGAGAGCGTGCCAGAGAGGCGCTTGTTCGCCACTCTAAGCTCCGAAAGAGCACGCTTGAGCTGTCGGTCGTGCGAATACTGTTCTTCGATGCTATGGAGCGCCACCAAGACACGTGGCGCGCGGCGCCCAAAGATGCGTGGAGGCGTTACGGAGCCCGCACGAACCAAGACGGGGATAAAGGAGCCGTCACTCAGCTTGAGCATCAGTTCGTTCTCGGAGCCATCAGTTTCAAATGGCAGACGATGTTCCGTCGCACGTTCAAAAGCGGAAGAGTACAGGACGTCTTTAACATCTCCACCGATGACGTCGGCGCGTTCCTCGCACATCAAACCAAGTAAGCGATTATTCACATGCAGAATGGTTCCGTCGAGCTCGCAAATGATGACAGCATCGCTCGTGATCTCGACCAGTTGGGCAACGTCTGCCCACTCGTTGCGCTCAAGCGTTTCCATCGTGGACCTCACCGTCTATCGGTAACAAAAAAGCCTCCGAAGAGGCTTCTCAAATGCGATGGTGTCGGAGGCGGGACTTGAACCCGCATGACCAAAAAGCGGTCACTAGCACCTCAAGCTAGCGCGTCTGCCAATTCCGCCACTCCGACATGCTATGTTGTTGACTCGCGGTTCGTTTTGTTGGACCCGCGCGTTCAACGAGGAAGATAATAACCTATGATTCGAGAACTGTGCAAGCACTTTTTTCAAAAAAGTTTACGAATTTGTAAATGCGCAGGTAGACTGACCTGTTCGGGCCGGAATGAGGTTGCTTTCCAACGCGTCCTCGGGCATGCGGCATTATTTTGCTCCGCGCTTCGCGCTACAAAATAATGCCGCCCCCTGCGGAATGCGTTGGAAAGCAACCTCATTCCGGCCCTAGGGGCACATACTTCAGGCACAGTTCTCAAACATGTTCTGGGGGCTGATGCAAATTTTGTGGCTCGGCTTTACCGAGCCCTTATATAAGGAGGCCGGAGCTAAAGCTCCGGCCTCACTCAATTTCTCATCAGATTAAGTGAGCGATCAAGGAATCGCGCTCCTCCTGCAGAGCTACCGCAGGGCCCGCCCTGGTGTTGCTTTTCAGAACATCCCGCAGGACGCAAGAAACCCCCGCCGCACAAAGTGCGCAGCGGGGGTTTCTTGCATGTCCGAGGACGTTCTGAAAAGCAACACCAGGGCGGGCCCGGACGAGAACAACCGGCTACAGGTCGATGTGCGATTCCTTGATCGGGAACGGCCCCGCGAAGTGGCAGGCGCAGCAGTGGCCCGGGGCAACTTCCTTAAACTCAGGAAGCTTCTCGGAGCAGATACCCTGAGCGATCGGGCAGCGCGTGTGGAAACGGCAGCCGGTCGGCGGATCCAGCGGTGACGGCGGATCGCCGGCGAGGATAATGCGCTTGCGGGTCTTCTGGATATCAGGATCGGGCACCGGCACGGCAGACAGCAGCGACTGCGTGTACGGATGGTGAGGCTCGCTGTAGAGCGTCTTCCAGTCCGAAACCTCGACCATCTTACCCAGATACATAACGGCAACGCGATCGGAGATGTGCTGCACGACGGACAGGTCGTGGGCGATAAACAGATACGCCGTACCGAACTTGTCCTGCAATTCCTTGAGCAGGTTCAAAACCTGGGCCTGAATGGAAACGTCAAGTGCAGAGACAGGCTCGTCGCAGATGATCAGCTTGGGCTTCAGAGCGAACGCGCGGGCAATGCCGACACGCTGACGCTGACCGCCGGAGAACTCGTGCGGATAGCGGTTGATGTGCTCGGGGTTCAGACCGACGACGTCCAGCAGCTCGCGGACGCGCTCAATGCGCTCCTCCTTGGTACCCACGCCATGAATGGTCATGGGCTCGGAGACAATCTCTCCGATGGTCATACGAGGGTTGAGCGAAGCATAAGGATCCTGGAAGATAAACTGCATCTCGCGACGCATGTCCTTGATCTCATGCTTGCTCATCTCGGCAACATCTTTGCCCTGGAAGAACACCTTACCGGCGGTCGGCTTGGTCAGACGCATGATGGTGCGGCCCGTCGTGGACTTACCGCAACCAGACTCGCCAACCAGACCAAAGGTCTCGCCAGGATAAATCTCAAAAGAGATGTCATTTACAGCAGAGACGACACGCTTGGAAAAACGCTTGGCGAACATGCCGGACTCAGCGGGGAACTCCTTAGAGAGGTGTTCGACCTTCAGCAACGGAGTACGCTCGTTGGTATCTGCCATTACGCCTCGCCTCCCTTCTTGGAATCCTTGCGCGTACGGGACGTCTCAGGAGCGTTCTTGAGAAACTCGGGGTCACCGGAGTAGTGGCACGCAGAGTAATGACCAGACTCGGTGACAACGCGCTCGGGGCGCTGCTTGCGGCACTTATCGGTCGCATAGGGACAACGAGGCGAGAACACGCAGCCCTCGGGCAGGTTCATGAGCGAAGGCGGGTTGCCGTGAATCGGCGTAAGCGGCTTCTTCTCTTCGATGGCCTGCTCCGGGATGGAGCGGATAAGGCCCCAGGTGTAGGGGTGGCGGCTCTCGTAGAAGATTTCCTCAGCAGTACCGAACTCGACGGGACGGCCGGCGTACATAACCATGATCTTGTCGGCCATGTCGGCGACGACGCCCAGGTCATGGGTAATCATGATGATGGCGTTGCCGTTCTTCTCCTGCATTTCCTGCATAAGCTCAATAATCTGAGCCTGGATGGTAACGTCCAGAGCCGTCGTGGGCTCGTCGGCAATCAGAATATCGGGATCGCAGGCAAGAGCCATGGCAATCATGACGCGCTGACGCATACCGCCAGAGAACTGGTGCGGATACTCGTTGACGCGCTTCTCGGGCTCGGGAATACCAACGAGGTCCAAAAGCTCGGTGGCACGCTTGAGCGCCTCCTGCTTGGAGTAGCCACGGTGCAGACGAAGGCCCTCGCCCACCTGCTTGCCGATCTTATAAACCGGGTTCAAGGAGGTCATAGGATCCTGGAAGATCATCGCGATATCGTTGCCGCGAATGTGCTGCATCTCTTCCTCGGTCATCTCGAGGATGGAGCGGCCGCGATAGCGAACGTCACCGCCCTCGATCTTTCCCGGAGGCATCGAGATAAGGCCCATGATGGTCATGGCGGTCACGGACTTACCGGAGCCGGATTCACCGACTACTCCCAGGGTCTCGCCGCGATCGAGCGTGTAGGAGACACCGTCGACAGCGCGAACGACGCCATCCTCGGTGTGGAAATACATCTTAAGGTCATCGACCTCGAGCAGATGCTGGCCCTCGGGAACCGGTTGGTCCTTCAGGTCCACATAGTTCTTGTTCTTCTTCATCCTTATGCGTCCTTCATCTTGACGTCGAGGGCGTCGCGCAGACCGTCACCCAGCAGGGTGAAGGCGAGCACCGTCGAGAGAATTGCCAGACCGGGCATGATCATCATCCAGGGAGCGGTCAGAAGATACTGCTGACCGTCCTGAATCATGGAGCCCCACGAAGGCGTAGGCGGAATAACGCCCATGCCGAGGAAGGACAGAGCGGACTCGGTCAGAATGGCGCCACCAATGTTCATGGTTGCGTAGACCACGATAGAGGCGACGGAGTTCGGGAAGATGTGACGCACGACGATACGAGCATCGGATGCACCCATCGCGCGCGCAGCGTCAACATAGTCGTTTTCCTTGACCGTCAAGATTGCAGAGCGGAAGACGCGCGCAATCGAAGGCCAGCCGAGAATACCGATGGCGATAAAGACGTTCTGAAGACCACGGCCGATAACGGCGATCATGGCGACAACGAACAGCACGTACGGGAACGCCAGGAAGATGTCCGCACAGCGCATGATGATCGTATCCCAGATGCCGCCGTAGAAACCCGCCAGAGCACCCATGACCAGACCGATCAGCGTGGAGATGGCGGTGGCCATAATGCCGACGGACAGCGAAACACGTGCTCCGTAGATAACGCGGACGAGAATGTCACGACCTAGGGCGTCGGTGCCAAACGGGTGCTCGGCACACGGAGCCAGCAGCGACGTCTCGGCCATGGTGGTCGAGTCGGAAGCCGTCGGCGAACCGAGCCAGGGCTTAGCCCACAGATCTGCGGTCAGGGCAACCACAACGACGATGATGATCCAGCAGACACCGATAACGGCGAGCTTGTTCTTACGAAGACGCTTAAAAGCGTCGCCCCACAGCGTGCGGGACTTGGCGGGAGCAGATGCGGCCTTGGTGGCGGTAGCCTGCTCCTGAGACTGAGAATCAGTTTCCTGCATGAGACGTACCTCCCTTAGGCCTTATCCGACGGACCGCCAAGGCGGATGCGCGGGTCGAGGAATGCATAGCTAATGTCGACGAGCAGGTTGATCACCATGACGACGACGACGATGAGCGTAACGCCGCCCATAACGATGGGCCAGTCGCGCATGCTAATGGCGCGATAGACCTCATAGCCGATACCGGGCCAGTTAAAGACCGTCTCGGTCAGGATGGCGCCCGAAAGCATACCGCCAAAGTCGACACCAATATAGGTAACGACAGGGATGAGTGCATTCTTAAGCGCATGCTTGATGATGATCGCGCGATTGGAGAGGCCCTTGGCCTTTGCCGTACGGATGTAATCCTGGTTCATGACGTCGAGCAACTGCGAGCGCATGATGCGGGCAGCATAGGCGGTCGAAACCGAAGCCAGCGTGATGGTCGGAAGCACATAGTGCATCCAATCCTGATACTGAGAGCTAGCACCGCCGGCACCCGAAATAGGCATGGAGAATGCGCCGCCGGTGGCATCCTTAAGGATGACGCCAAAGAACAGCTGCAGCAGCATACCGAGCCAGAAAGCAGGAACGGCAACGAGGATCGACGTGGTCAGCGTTACCAAAATATCCCAGAAGGAGTAACGCTTTACCGCCGAAATGATACCCGCACCGATACCCATGATTGCCTCGAGCACGATGGCGCACGCGGCAAGTTTGACCGTATACGGATACTTTTGGGCAAAGATATCCGTAACCGGCAGCTTGCGCTGGTACGAATTGCCCAAATCGCCATGAAGCAGACCGTTCATGTAATACACGTAACGGTTCACGAGCGACGTTTGAACGGGATCGCCGTTCTCGTCAAGGATCGCGTTGCCGTCCTCGTCCGACTGGACCAGGTGATAGCGCACGCGAAGCTGAAGCTCCACCTCGGGGGACAGAGCCTTGTCTCCACCGATCAGCTTGATCGGGTCTCCCGGCACGATATTCTGGAGGGCGAACAGAATCAGCGTAACGCCCAAAAATACCGGGATGAACTGAAGCACACGTTTAACGATGTACTTACCCATACCACTCCCCTATCTAGGGATTAACCTAAATGGGATGCCGATCGCCAGACCGGCATCCCAAAATTACGATCAGCCAGTTTACCCCAGGTTAGGGGGAACTGTATGTTTCCCATGAGGTCTACGTAAAAACTTGACCCTCACCAAAGCTGCAAATCTTATGCGAGCTCAGCGGTACCCAGATCAGCATGCTTCTGCGGATCAACATAGAGGTGCTTGATGCGGTCGGAACCAGCGAGGGTGTGCGTGTAGAACATCAGCGGAATAACCGGGCAGTCGGCAGCGACCATGGCGTCGGCCTCCTGCATCTTCGCGATACGCTCTTCGTCGTCAACCGTGGTACGGGCCTCGTCGACCTTGGCATCGAACTCGGGGTTGTTGTAACCGGAACGGTTGTCGCCACCGAGGGAGTCGGAATGGAACAGCGGATACAGGAAGTTGTCCATAATCGGGTAATCGGCGATCCAGCCCAGACGACCGAACTGATAGTCAAAGTTCTGGTACTGCTCGAGAAGGGCAGACCACTCGGGGGTATCGGAGACGGCGGTAACGCCAACCTTGGCGAGGTCGCCAATGATGGACTCCATAATCTCCTTGTGGCCACCGTCCTGGTTGTAGGAAAGGGTCACGTTAATGCCACGATCGCCGTTAGCGCCAGCGGGAGCAACCTTGTCGAGGTACTCGTTAGCCTTGTCGACGTCGTAGGCGCAGAACTCCCATGCGCCCTCCTTGTAGCCATCGATGCCCGGAGGAACAATGCCGTCGGCGGGGGTACGGGTACCCTTGAAGATGGTCTTGCAGATGGCCTCACGGTTAATGGCCAGGGAGATACCCCTGCGCAGGTCGGCGTTGTTGAACGGCTCGGCCGTGGTGTTGCAGGTCAGGTAGTAGGTGGAAGGCTCGGCGCCGAGCAGCATGCGCTCGCCGTCGCCCATGGTGTAGCCGTCCTTGGACACGCCGCGATCCTTCTTGGCGGCATCGATCTGAGCAACGGGAACGTCGCAAACGTCGAGGTTACCGGCCTGGAACTCCTTGTAAGCGGTCTCCATGTCCTTGATGACCTGGAAGTGAATGCCGTCGATCTTGGCCTTGTCGCCATAGTAATCGTCGAACTTCTTGAGGTTGATCTCTTGACCATCCTCCCACTTGCCGTCCATCATGAACGGGCCGTTACCAATCGGGGCAAGGTAGAAGCTCTTGGCATCGGACTCGGCGCACTCGGGAACCGGGGCCAGAGCCGGGTGAGTGGCGACGAAGGGGAAGTCGGCGTAGGCGGAAGTCAGCTTGACGACGAGGGTCTCATCGTCGGGGCAGGTGACACCGGTGAGCTCGGTAGCGTTACCGGCAAGCAGATCGTCATAGCCCTCGACCATGGAAAGGTGATAAGCGACCTCGGAAGGACCATACTCGGTAGCGATAGCCGACTTGGTGTTGACCAAGCGCTCCCAACTGAACTTGAAGGACTTGGAGGTAACGTCGTCACCGTTGTGGAACTTAGCCTTCTTGATCTTGAAGGTGAACTCGGTGGCGTCATCGTTAGCCTCAAAGGACTCGCAGGCCAGCGGGACGATCTCGCCCTTCTCGGCGTCGTAAGAGGTCAGAGGGTCGAAGAGCTGATACTCGACCTGAGTGCCCTGGTCCTCCTGGACGTTGTAGGGGTCGATGCAGACCGGATTGTTGATGTAGAAGTTCAGCGTCGAACCGGACTCAGAACCGGAAGCGTCGCCACCCTTCTTGCCGCACGCGGCAAGAAAAGCCATGGAGCTCGCAGCGAGGGTGCCGCCAACAAAGGCGCGACGACCCATAACGGGCTGGTGGAACATAGAATCAGCCATGCCATCCTCCTTATGAGATAGGACAAAGAAATGTTCAGTCGGACACATGTCGAAACAATCCGATCCGAACCATCAAAACGCCGCCCGCTGCTATGGCTGGTTATGCACAACGGACCAACGTTTTGCAATAGTGTAGCGCATTTTATACACGATTTGGGGCTAATTCCGGTTAACGGTCGAGAATTTCTTTAGTTGGGCGAAGTATGTGAGGATATTTTGACTCTGTTACAAATATGTAAACAAAAAGGGTCCCGCACTTACGGGACCCTTTTTGAATATTTATGCGGCTCGTGCTTAGTAGCCGACGATGCCCTGCGGGAAGAAGAACATACACAGCACGACGCACACGGCAAACACGACAGCCATGATGACGGTCAGGCGGTCGAGGTTCTGCTCCATGACGCCCGTGGCAGAGCTGGAGTTATACAGCGAGCTAGCGATCATATCCGAAACGCCGGTGCCCTTACCGGAATGCATCAGGACGAGAATCGTCAGCGCCACGGCAGAGACAGCCCAAA
Organism: Collinsella aerofaciens; assembly: GCF_015546965.1. Taxonomy (GTDB): domain Bacteria; phylum Actinomycetota; class Coriobacteriia; order Coriobacteriales; family Coriobacteriaceae; genus Collinsella; species Collinsella aerofaciens_X. Next base: position 35,027 of record NZ_JADMUF010000014.1, on the reverse strand, counting down.
CGACAAACAGAAGAATCTGGAACGGACCCATAGATAAGCTCCTTAATAGAACAGTTAAACTCCAGTACTGTACCACAATCCCCCGCTCTCCCCTACCTGCCACTCAAGGACGGGGTGGAAATGGCAGAAATACCAAAAAGGGGGTTGTCCGGTTGTGGACAACCCCCTTACTAGAAAACGGTATTTGTTTTCTATTAGGCCTCGGTGGCGAGCACGCGGCCCGTCATCTCGGCGGAAGGCTCAATACCAGCCATGGTGAGCATGGTCGGAGCGATATCGGAAAGACGGCCGTCCTCGATACCGGTGAGCTTGGCCTTCTCGTCAACGATGATGAACGGCACGCGGTTGGTGGTGTGAGCCGTAAACGGATGCTTGGAACCGTCGGAAGCAACGTCAAACATGTGATCGGCATTGCCGTGGTCGGCGGTAATCAGCGCAAAGCCGCCCTTGGCGAGAATCGCCGGAACAACCTTGGACAGGGCATCGTCAACAGCCTCGACGGCCTTAACGGCGGCGTCGAAGACACCGGTGTGACCAACCATGTCGCAGTTCGCGAAGTTCACGATGTAGAAATCAGCGCGATCCTCGTTAATAGCAGCGACGAGCTTCTCGGTAACCTCGGGAGCGCTCATCTCAGGCTGCAGATCGTAGGTAGCGACCTTGGGGGAAGCGACGAGCACGCGCTCCTCGCCCTCCTTGGGCTCCTCGATGCCGCCGTTGAGGAAGAACGTCACGTGTGCGTACTTCTCGGTCTCGGCGGTGTGCAGCTGCTTCAGGCCATTGGCGGCGATAACGTCGGCCAGAACGTTCTCGGGGAACGTCTTGGGGAAAGCGACCTCAACGTCAAACGTCGGGTCGTACTCGGTCATCGTCACAAAGTGCGAAAGCTTGATCTGCTCGCGCTCAAAGCCGTCGAACTCCTTGTCCGTGAACACGCGGGTCATCTGACGAGCACGGTCGGGACGGAAGTTGAAGAAGATGGCCGCGTCGCCCTCGTGGATGCCCTCGTTGTGGGCAGCGAAGGGCTCGACGAACTCGTCGCCGCGCGGATCCTTCTCATAGTAGGCCTTGATACCGGCAACGGGGTCGGTATCGGCATCGGACGCGTTGACCATGACGTCGTAGGCGCGCTGGATGCGCTCCCAACGATTATCGCGGTCCATGGCCCAATAACGGCCCGAGACGGTGGCAACGCGAGCGTCGCAACCAGTCTCCTCGGAGATCTTAGCCAGGAAGGCGCAGAACTCACTCATGTAACCGGCACCGGACTGCGGGTCAACGTCGCGGCCATCCATGAAGGCGTGGACGCGAACGGTCTTGACACCATGCTCGGCAGCCATCTTGACCAGAGCCTCGACGTGGTTCATGTGAGAATGAACACCGCCAGGGCTCATAAGGCCCATGAGGTGGAGAGTCTTGCCGTCAGCCTTGACGTCGTCCATAGCCTTGACGAAGACCTCGTTCTTGGCGATGGAGCCATCCTTGATGGCGTTGTTGATGCGCGAAAGCTCCTGGAACACGATGCGGCCGGCACCGATGTTGAGGTGACCCACCTCGGAGTTGCCCATCTGGCCATCGGGAAGGCCCACGTCCTCGCCCGAAGCGCCGAGCGTAGTGTGGGGGTACTTCTCGTACAGGCTATCAAGGAAGGGCGTCTTGGCAGCGGCAACGGCGTTCTCGCCATCGGCCGGAGCCAGGCCGCAGCCGTCCATGATGATCAGGAGTGCAGGAAGATGACGCTGTGCCATATGTCCTACTCGCCTGCCTTGACGACCATAGAGGCAAAGTCGGCAGCCTTGAGCGAAGCGCCGCCCACGAGGGCACCGTCAACGTCGGGCTTGGCGACGAGCTCGGCGATGTTGCCGGGCTTGGCAGAGCCACCATAGAGAACGCGGATGCCGTTAGCGAGCTCCTCGCCGAACATCTCCTTGAGGGTCTCACGGATAGCGCCGCAGACCTCCTGAGCGTCCTCGGCGGTAGCGGTCTTGCCGGTGCCGATGGCCCAGATGGGCTCGTAGGCGACGACGACCTGCTTGGGGCAGGTGATCTCAAGACCAGCAAGGCCAGCCTTGACCTGGTTCACGACGTGCTCGACATAAGTGCCAGCCTCGCGGACCTCAAGGGACTCGCCGCAGCAGAAGACGGGAACAAGACCGGCGGCAACGAGGGCCTTGGCCTTCTTGTTCTGGTCCTCGTCGGTCTCGTGGAAGTAGTCGCGACGCTCGGAGTGACCGATGATGCAGTAGGTGCAGCCAGCGGACTTGAGCATGTCGCAAGAGGACTCACCGGTGAAGGCACCCTTGGCCTCCCAGTACACGTTCTGCGCACCGAGGGCAATGGGGGCAGCCTGAATACGGTCATGAACCGTGGTGATGTCGATGGTCGGAGGGCAGACGAGCACCTCGACGCCAGCCGGAACCTCGGGCAGAGCCTGAGCCAGCTCGTCGGCGAGCTTGGCGGCCTCGGCGACGTCGTTGTTCATCTTCCAGTTACCAGCGATAAGAAGGGTGCGATTAGGCATCGAGAAGCGCCTCCACTCCGGGCAGGGCCTTACCCTCGACGAGCTCCATGGAAGCGCCACCACCGGTGGAGATCCAGCTCATCTTGTCGGCCAGGTTGAACTTGTTGACAGCTGCGACAGAGTCGCCACCGCCGATGATCGAGGTGCAGTCGGCCTCGGCGACAGCCTCGGCGATAGCCTGGGTGCCGTGAGCGAAGTTGTCGAACTCGAAGACGCCCATGGGGCCATTCCAGAACACGGTCTTGGCGCCCTTGACAGCCTCGGCGTAGAGCTCCTCGGTCTTAGGACCGATGTCCATGCCCTCACGATCGTCGGGAATAGCGTCGGAAGCGACAACCTCGGGGACAGCGTCCTCGCCAAAGTGATCGGCAACGCGGTTGTCGATGGGGAGCAGGATCTTGACGCCCTTCTCCTCGGCCTTCTTAAGCATCTCGCCGGCGCGCTCGACCCAGTCCTCTTCCTTGAGAGACTGACCGACGGACAGGCCCTGAGCCAGGAAGAAGGTGTAGGCCATGCCGCCACCGATGATCAGGGTGTCAGCGGAGTCGATGAGGTGATCAAGAACGCCGATCTTGGAGGAAACCTTGGAACCGCCGACGATAGCGACGAAGGGGCGCTCGGGCTCGGCGAAGATGCCGGTCAGCGTGTCGACCTCCTTCTCGAGCAGGAAGCCCGCGACGGCAGGCAGGTAAGCGGCGGGGCCCACGACGGAACCCTGGGCGCGGTGAGCGGTGCCGAAGGCATCGAGAACGAAGACGTCACCATAGGAAGCGAGCTTCTTGGCGATCTCGGGATCGTTCTTCTTCTCACGCTTGTCGAAGCGGACGTTCTCGAGAACGAGAACCTTGCCCGGCTCGACGGCAGCGACAGCCTCGGCAGCCTTCTCGCCGTAGGTGTCGGCGACAAAGGCAACGTCGAGGCCAGAGAGCTCGGCGAGCTTCTTGGCGACGGGCTCGAGGGACAGCTCGGGCTGGAAGCCGGTGCCATCGGGACGGCCGAGGTGGCTCATGAGGATGACGCGAGCGTTGTGCTCAACGAGATAGTTGATGGTGGGCAGGGCAGCCTTGATACGGGTGGTGTCGCCAACGACGCCATCCTTGATAGGCACGTTGAAGTCAACGCGGACGAGAACGCGCTTGCCGTCGACATCGATGTCGCGGACGGTCTTCTTGGTAAAGGCCATGTTTGCTTCTACCTTTCGTACGTGTCTGCCTCCCATTACGGCAGACGATTTCCTATAAAAAGGGCGCGACCCTAGGGTGTAAGCCCTATAAGGCCGCGCCCTTCTTTAGACGCTCAACGAGCTATTCGCTAAAAGCTAAATTAAGCAACGAACTTCTCGAAGTACTTGATGGTGCGGACCATCTGAGAGGTGTAAGAGTTCTCGTTGTCGTACCAAGAGGTGACCTGAACGAGGGTCTGGCCGTTGCCGAGGTCAGAGCACATGGTCTGAGTGGCGTCGAAGATGGAGCCGTGGGTCTCGCCGATGATGTCGGTGGAGACGATGTCGTCCTCGTTGTAACCGAAGGTCTCGGAGATGGTGGCAGCATAGGCCTTCATAGCGGCGTTAACCTCGTCGACGGTGACCTTCTTGTCAACGACAGCGTAGAGGTTGGTGATGGAGCCGGTCGGCGTCGGGACGCGCTGGGCAGCACCGATGAGCTTACCGTTGAGCTCGGGGAGAACCAGGCCGATAGCCTTGGCAGCACCGGTGGTGTTGGGGACGATGTTGACGGCGCAGGCGCGGCTACGACGCTTGTTGCCCTTGCGCTGCGGGCCGTCGAGCGGCATCTGGTCGCCGGTCCAGGCGTGAATGGTGGTCATGATGCCGGACACGATGGGAGCGAAGTCGTTCAGACCCTTGGCCATCGGGGCGAGGCAGTTGGTGGTGCAGGAAGCAGCGGAGATGATGTTGTCCTCAGCGGTCAGCGTCTCATGGTTGACGTTGTACACGATGGTGGGCAGGTCGCTGCCGGCCGGAGCGGAGATGACGACCTTCTTGGCGCCAGCGTTGATGTGGGCCTGAGCCTTAGCCTTGCTGGTGTAGAAGCCGGTGCACTCGAGAACGACGTCGACGTCGAGGTCGCCCCAAGGCAGGTTGTTGGCGTCGGCCTCCTTGTAGATCTTGATCTCCTTGCCGTCAACGGTGATGGAATCCTCGCCAGCAACGACCTCGTGATCGCGAGCGTAGTTGCCCTGCGTGGAGTCGTACTTCAGCAGGTAAGCGAGCATATCGGGAGAGGTGAGGTCGTTGATAGCGACGATCTCGGAGCCCTCATGACCGAACATCTGACGGAAAGCCAGACGACCGATGCGACCGAAGCCGTTAATAGCAACCTTTACTGCCATTGTGTCTCCTTTCGTAAGGCCCCCGCGAGCTACAGCGCCCGCCGTTGAGGCCCACAAACTAACCACTCGCCTAATATACCTTTTTTTTGACTTGAATTTCACGAGAATGCTCGAAATTGAAAATCAAATTTACGTTAAAACGTTTTAAAGAGTAAAACAGCAGTTCAATCCCTATATAAGCAGTTTCGCTCAACTACCTGTTTGCTTCAATGAGCTTTTCAAGTCTCAAAACTCGATGGTAGAGGGCCGACTTCGACAAGGGAGGGTCAGCCATCTCCCCCAGATCGCGCAGTGACAGATCGGGATAGCGCTCGCGCAGGTCGCAAAAGACCGCCAAGGCGTCCGGAAGCGTGTCGCGCAAGCCCCGCTGTTCGAGCTCATCGATCAACGCAAGCTGATGCTGGGCGGCACCCGCGCTTCTGGTCTGATTGGCCAGTTCGGCATTCACGCGACGGTTTACGTCGTTCTTAACCAATTTGACCGCGCGCGCTTCCTCGATCTCGGCAACGCTGCGCTTGGCGCCGACCAGCTTTAGGAGCTGCTCGATCTCCTCGGCGCTCTTAATGTAGACAGCAAAGGATCCGCGCCGCGCGTTAACGCGCGCATGGACCCCAATCTGCTCCAACAAATCGCAAAGCCCCTTGGCATATTGCTCGCCCTGCACCGCGATCTCCAAATGAAAGTCGCCGCGGGGATCGGCCACGAAACCGCCGGCGATGAGCGCGCCGCGGATGTAGGCAAGCCTGCAGCAGGGACGGGCAACGATGTGCCGGGGAACACCAGCGACGAGCCCTCCCCTGCGATCGAGAATGCCCAGCAGCACCAGAGCCTTGTCCAGGTCGGGTTGATCGGGCAAGGTGATGAGGTAGTTTCGGACCTTATGCAATACAGATTTACGAACGGTGAATTCCGTTTTGAGCTTAAGGATGCGATGCGTCAGTGTGATCATCGTGCGCGCGACGGCTCCCGTCTCAGTCGCAACCGTCAAACGATACCGCCCAGAGCCGTTAAGCGAGAGCGTACCGCTCACGCGCGTGAGGGCGGCAAGCGTCGACAAGTCGCAGTATTCACATTCGGGTTCGCAGCGCGCAAGCTCGTCGCGCACCTCAGCGGTAAACGACATGCAGGCCTATGCCTTCGTGTTGGCGCGCGACAGGTCGCGGTGGGAGATGCTCACGTGGTACTGAGCACCTTCCAGGTAACGGGCCGTGGCCTCGGCAATAGCAACGCTACGGTGTTGACCGCCCGTGCAGCCGATGGCAATAGAAAGCTGTGGCTTGCCCTCCGCGATATAGCCGGGCATGACCGTATCGAGCAGCTGCGTCCAAGCTTTCCAGAACTCCTGGGTCTTGGGATGGTCCAGAACAAAGTCGGAGACCTTCTTATCGAGACCGGTCATGGTGCGCATCTCGGGATCGTAGAACGGATTGGGCAGGAAGCGAACGTCGATCATAATGTCCGCCTCAACGGGCATACCGTGCTTAAAGCCAAACGAGAACACGTGAACGTCCATGAGCTGCTGGTCGGACAACTCGGAGAACGCCATGCGCAATTTGTTGCGCAGGGCAGAGGTACGCAGGCGGCTCGTGTCGATGATCATATCGGCTCGATCGCGCACACCCTGCAGCTGCAGGCGCTCGCGCTGAATCGCATCGGCCGTAGTCTCCCCCGGCTTGGCAATGGGATGGCGGCGGCGGTTTTCGCTATAACGACGGATCAGCACCTCGTCAGAGGCCTCGAGAAACACGATGTCGCAGCTCATCTCGCGCTCCTCGAGTGCGGCAGCGGCATCGAGCAGCTCATCGAACAAGCCCTGGCTGCGCAGGTCACAGGTGACGGCGAGATGCCTGCCCACGCCCGTATTGATGCCAACGAGCTCGGCAAGCTGGGCGATGAGACGCGGAGGCAGGTTATCAATGCAAAAATAGCCCATGTCCTCGAACACGTGCATGGCCTGTGTGCGGCCCGATCCGGACATTCCGGTGATGATGACGATATCGGGGATGCGCTCCGAGCGCTCCGCCGCATCCATGGCATCTCCCTTTTGCATGTGCTGCCTCCCGAAAACAAGCGCGGGACCCAGCAACCCGGATCCCGCGCGGTCAATTGCCTATATTGAGTATACCGCCCCGAGCGGATACGAGGCCTGTCTTACGCCTCAAGCGCAGCCTTGAACCAACTCGTAATACTCGTGGGGTGCGTGATGGCGGTGCCGACGACAACGGCCCAGGCGCCAGCATCGATCGCGGCGCGAGCCTCCTCGGGCGTGTGCACGCGGCCCTCGCAAATGATGGGAAGGCCGGGGAATTCCTCAGTCGCCTGGCGCAGGAGCGGCAGATCGGGGCCGTCGGCCATGGTGCAATCGATAGCGGCAACACCATGAGACAGCGTGGTGGATACCAGGTCAAAGCCCATATCAACAGCACGGCGAATGTCCTCGATGGTGGCACAATCCGCCATCAGGAGCACACCCTCCTCGTGCAGCGGGCGGAAGGTATCCTCGACCGTCTTGCCATCGGGGCGCGGACGATCAGTGGCGTCGATCGCCACGATATCGGCACCCGCAGCAACGCAGGCGCGAGCGTGACGCAGCGTCGGCGTGATGTAAACGCCCTCGTGCCCATCCTTCCACAGGCCGATGACGGGAACCTCACAGCGACCCTTAATGGCGGCAATGTCGGCAAGGCCCTGGCAGCGAATGGCGGCGGCGCCGCCGAGCTCGCAAGCACGAGACATTTGAGCCATGGTCTCGGGCGTACGAAGCGGCTCGCCCATATACGCCTGAACGCTCACGACGAGCTTGCCCTTCAGGGATTGAATCAAAGGATCGACGGTCATAAGGCTGTAACCTTTCTCAGAACAGCCTCCCGAGGCGTGTTGTCTCGGGAGGCTCCTACAGAAGATACGTTTACTTCAACGAGGCAAGAAGATGCTCAGCGGCACCGATGAGCGGAGCATCGCCCTCCAGAGAACCGATGAGGATCGGCGTGTCCTGAAGCGGATCGAGCGCCTGGCTGGCATAGCCCTCGTGCACCGAATCCTTCCACGTCTGCGAACGCCAATCGGGACCCTGGTGAATCACGCCGCCCGAAAGCACGATGACCTCAGGGTCCAAGATGTTAGCGAGCGAGCCCAAGCTGGCACCCAGCGCAAAGCCGGCGTCATGGATGACCTCGGTCGCCTTTGCGTCGCCCGCACGGCACAGGTCGTTCACATCGCGACCAACCGAAGGACGGCTGGGGTCGACGCGACCAAAGCGCTCATCGTACATTCGACCAATGGAAGTGCCCGAAGCAACCGATTCAAGATGGCCGGAACGCCCGCAGGCACAGGGAATGCCGGCGGCAGCCGAGCACTCGATGTGGCCCATATGGCCGGCAGCACCATGGAAGCCCTGCATCACGCGGCCGTTCTCGACATATGCGCCGCCGATGCCCGTGCCGATGCCCAGGCACAAGACGGAGAACTTGCCCTTGCCGACACCCCAGTGGGCCTCGCCCAGAGCATGAGCCTGCACGTCGCCCACAACGGCAACGGGGAGACCGAGGTCCTCGCGCAGACGCGGCCCCAACTGAACGCCGGACCAGCCGGGCATGATCTCGTTGGCATACGCGATGGCGCCCGTCTTGGGGTCGACGACACCGGCGGCACCGATACCGACACCGAGGACCTCGACATCGGGATTCGCCTCGAGAGCAGCCTTGATGGACGCCTCGATACGCTGGAAGACGGCCTCGCCGCCCTCCTGGGCCTCGGTAGGAACCTCGGCCTCAAAAACGGGATGGGGCACACTACCGTCAGCCGGGTACTCCATGATGGCAGTCGCGATCTTAGTTCCGCCGATATCGACAGAGCAGACGTACTTGTTCTCCATGTCGCTCTCCTTAGGAGATAAAAACAACTACAGGAAATGCGCCGTCAGGCTAGCCGCCACAGCGCAGTAAAGGTTTTCCAGGTGCCCGAGATCGCCGAGAAACCGTGTGACCATTGACCTAATGGGTCATGGCCGCACGGTTGAACGGCGAGGTCGGGTGCCTGGAAAAGCTTTAAAGGAGACCGTTGTCCTGGAGGACCTTCTTAATCGCCTCAACGTTCTCGCCGGTCATGGCCTTCACCGGGCGCGGCATGGTCGGGCTGTCGAAGATGCCCATGAGGTTCATAGCGGTCTTGAAGGCGCCGACGCCACCGGCATAGCCCTGGACGCCCGAGGTGACATCCCAGATGTGCGAAATCTCATTGAGGCGATCCTGCTCGGCCTTGACGGTAGCCCAGTCACCAGCCTGAGCGGCCTTCCACTGACGCACGTAGCCCTCGGGCTCAACGTTGGCGAGACCCGGGACGGAACCGTCGGCGCCACCGAGGTAAGCGCCGTCGACAACAACCTCGTGACCGGTGAGGATGCTCATCGGATGGCCGTTCTTCTCGTTCTCCTGAACGAGGTAGCGGAACGAGATGTCATCACCCGAGGAATCCTTGACGCCGGCCAGAACGCCCTCGGCACCGAGCTTGGCAAGGAGCTTCCAGGGGAGCTTGGTGTGGACGCAGACGGGAATGTCATAGGCAAAGATGGGCAGGTCGAGCTCCTCGTGCAGGATGCGGAAGTGCTCCTCGACCTCGGTCATGCCCTGCAGGGCATAGAACGGGCAGGTGGCGACGAGGGCATCGGCGCCCAGCTCCTGGGCGACCTTGCCGTGCTCGATCATGCGCTCGGTCTCGGTATCGATGATGCCGACCAGAACGGGAACGCGGTGGTCGACGATACGCACGGCCTCGGCGATAATCTGGCGACGGCGCTCGTCGGTGGAGAAGACGACCTCGCCCGAGGATCCCAAGAAGAACAGGCCATCGACGCCGGCATCGATCATGCGGTTGATGCTGCGCTCAAAGGAGGCAACGTCGAGCTGGTGATCTTCGGTATCGGGAACAACGACGGGAGGGATAACGCCGGTGAATTTCTGAGTTGCCACAAGAATCTCCTTAGCTGTCTGGCGGGCGGCCCTATGCCACCCACTCTTGTTGGCAGTGTCCAGGCCGTCTAGGCCAAAGAACACGAGTAGAACGTTTGGTTAAAAAAGTCGACGACTTCGTTTTCGAACGCATTGATGCGCTCGTGAGCGTATTTTGCATAGATGATATGCCTCCGGTCACACTCAAGACCGTTGAATACGGCAAACTGATCCTTGGGATCGCTCACGGTATCCATAAGCGATGTGCCCATGAGCACCGATCCGCGCACCCGAGACGACAGCGCCTCAAGGCCGCCAGGAAGCGGATTGGCAACCGCCGTGCAGGCGAGGCCCCGCTCGTCCAGAGCAGAAACCGCCAGCGCGACTCCGCCGCCAAGACCCTCGCCCCATGCAAAGATGCGGTCGGGGTCCATGCCATCAAGATTGCGCGCGACCTTCGCCAACGCGCAGCCCCAACGGACGCGCCTGACAAATGCGGGCGAAGAAATCCCCCGCTGCAGGTCGTCCGCACCAGTAACATCGTCATCCAGCGCGAGAACGGCATACCCCATGGCGGCAAATCTCGTCATGTGATGCCAGCCGCGCACAGGCCGATCGATGTCGTGGAACATCAGGCACAGCGGCACGCGCTCAGATACTCGGGCACGACCGACAGGCTCGATCAAACGAGCGTGAATCGCATCGTCACCGAGCTCAAAGGAGACCTCCGAGTAACGGGCGCAGGGGTTAACAAAGTCAATCGCCGTTATGGCCAGGCCTTGAATCTCAAGATTCGAAGCGCATGTCTCTAAATCAGAAACATCTGCTTGGACATCACCGCGCCAGTCCCGATATTCTGCGAGCCTTGACGAAACCGTTCCAGGAATTCCCACGAGTCCGGGGACAATCAGCTCGTCAACATTGCTCTCGCACTTAGACATGAGCCTCCCCTCCCTTGCAGAAAAACGGAATGATCAGATCGTCAAAATCCTGAATCTCCTCGTGGCCAAAGCCTTCAAAGAACTCATGACGCTTTTCGCAGGTCAGGTTGTTATAGACCGCAAACTGCGTCGCTGGCGGACAGACGATATCGGCTGTGCCGGTGCCAAACAGCACGGGGCATTTGACCATAGGGGCAAAGTTCTTGGAATCGAAGTACGCCAGCTTGGCATAGGCTTCGTCAATACGAGTCGAGTCCTCGTCAAACCAGCGAGACCAATAGCGCAGGCCCTCGTAGGCAATGTCGTCGGCATCCAAATCCCAGACCAGGCGGAAATCTGACAGGAAGGGATAGAGGATGGCGGCGCGATTGATAAGCTCGCTGTTAAGCGCACAGGTCGCAATGCCCAGACCGCCGCCCTGCGACGCGCCGTTCACAAATACGCGGGAAAGATCGATGCCCTCGAGCTCGCGAACGATGCGGCACAGGATGCGAATATCTTGGTGCAAGCGGACATAGTAGAGGTTGGCCGGGTCGCCGTCGATACCGGCGACGATATGACCGGCAACCGTCGTGCCTTCAAATCCACCAATATCCTCGGAGGGGCCACCCTGGCCAGGACAATCGAGAGCGATGAGTGCCATGCCCATGCCCGCAAACGACGCCTGCTCAAACCAGCTGCGGCTTGCACCCGGATAGCCGTGGAACTGTAGCACCAGCGGCACGGGCTCGTCCGAGACGGGTTTAAGGTACTTGGCATGCAGGCGCGCGCCGCACATGCCGGTATACCAGAGGTCGAAAAGCTGGCAGGTCGCGGCATCGGCGACCGATGCCGTCTCGATCGCATAGTCAAGCCCGACGGCGTCGGCCTCGGCCATGCGATCCTTCCAAAAGAGATCGAAATCTGATGGACGGGGCATGGCGCCTCGATATTCACCAAATTGATGTTGTAGCTCCTGAGCACTTGGCATGGCTCGTGAACCCAACCTTTCGAAATCGCAACGGAGGTGCGCCCGGCAAGGGAACCGGGCGCACGGGAAGGAAAGCGAGGCTACTCGCCGAGCTTGGGATGCAGCAGCGACGGCGCAGCGCCGAGCAGCATCTTGGTGTAGGGGTCCTGGGGGTGCTGGAAGACCTGCTTGGCCTCGCCCTGCTCGACGATCTTGCCGCCATTCATAACGATGATGTCGTCAGAGATATAGCGGACCGTCTGGATGTCATGGCTGATGAACACCATGGCCAGGCCGAGCTCCTTCTTAAGGTCGGTCAGCAGGTTCAGAATCTGCGCGCGGACCGAAACGTCCAGAGCCGAGGTGGGCTCGTCGGCGATGATGGCATCGGGGTTCAGCGACAGGGCACGGGCAATTGCGACGCGCTGACGCTGGCCGCCCGAAAGCTGGCCGGGAAGAACCTCGGCAGCGGAGCTGGGCAGACCGGTGAGCTCCAAGAGTTCCTTGACGCGCTTCTCCTGCTCGGCCTCGGTACCCAGGTTGTGGACGCGCATGGGGTCGAGCAGCTGCTCGCGAACGACCATGCGGGGGTTGAGCGCCGTGGCCGGGTTCTGGAACACGACCGAGATGACGCGACCCATGTGGCGACGGTCCTCGGCGGTACGTTTGGTAACGTCCTTGCCCTTAAAGTAGACCTTGCCGCTCGTGGGGGCCTGCAGGCCGCACATGACGTTAGCGGTGGTGGACTTACCGCAACCGGACTCGCCGACGATGCCAATCGTCTGACCGGGCATGAGCTTAATCGTTACACCCTGGACGGCGTGAACCAGGTTGGGGTGCAGAATCGAGCCGGTACGGGTCCTAAAGGTGACGTGGACGTCATCAAGGAAGATGATCGGCTCGACGCCGTTTACTGCGGTCTCGCTCATCTACATCACCTCCGCGTGAGGGGTCAAACCATTTGCCTTGAGCACCTCGTCGGGGAGCTCGGAATAGAAGTGCTCGGTGCCAGGCACGCGCTTGAAGACCGGACGGGTGTCCAAGCCAATACGCGGATGGCTCGAGCGGGGCGCGAAGCGATCGCCCTTGGGGAAATCGCGCGGGCTCGGAACGGCGCCGGGCACCTGGTGCAGGCGACCCGAACCGCTCTCGATGGACAGAACGGAGCCCAGAAGACCGCGGGTGTACTCGTGGATCGGGTTGGTGAGCAGCTCCTTGGTGGGTGCCTGCTCGATAACCTGGCCAGCGTACATAACCGTGATGTTATGGGCAACCTCGGCGACCAGAGCCAGGTCATGCGAAACGAAGATCATGGCAAAGCCGAGCTTGGCCTGAAGATCGTTGAGCAGCTTGATGACCTGCTTCTGGACGGTAACGTCCAGAGCGGTCGTGGGCTCGTCGCAGATGACCAGCTTGGGGTCGCGGGTAAGGGCCATAGCGATCAGGACACGCTGACGCTGGCCGCCGGAAAGCTCGTGCGGATAGCTCTCGAGCGTGCGCTTGGGATCGAGGCCGACGAGCTCCAGGAGCTCCTCGGCGCTGCGGGTTCCGCCGCGCTTGGTAAGCTGCTTCATCTGGGCAGAGATGAGCATAGAGGGGTTGAGCGAAGATAGGGCGTCCTGGTAGACCATGGCGATATCGGTACCGCGCAGGCCGAACCACTCCTTCTTGCTCATCTTGAGCAGGTCGCGGCCCTCCCAGAGAACCTCACCGGAAAGATGCTCGTCATCGTCGGTCAGGCCCATGATGGCCAGCGTGGTGATGGACTTACCGCAGCCGGACTCGCCCACCAGGCCCATAGTCTGGCCGGGACGGACGTCAAAGTTAACGTGGTCGACGACGTTGATATCACCGTGGTGCTCAAACTGGATGCAGAAATCGCGGACTGAAAGGATCGGCTCAACGGACTCATCGGGCACATGGCGATCATCACGCTTGAGCTCGACATCGCGCAGGGCGCCAAGGCGAGCGGAGAGGGACTGAGCCTGCTCCTTGTAGGCACGAACGGGGTCGGAAACCAGCAGGTCGGCCTCGCGGCGCTTGGAGGAATCGGTCGGATCCAGGGCGGCGGAGGGAGCAGCGGCCATGGCGTCGGTAATGCCCTCGGAAAGGATGTTGAGCGCCAGGCAGGTGATCATGATGGCCAGGCCCGGGAACAGCGCCTGCCACCAACGGCCGGCGAGCACGCCGCCGCGGGCGTCGGCGAGGATGTTGCCCCAGGTAGCGGTGGGCTCCTGAATACCAGCGCCGATGAAGGTCAGCGAGGCCTCGAAGATGATGGCGTCGGCGACCAGGGTAACGGTGAAGACCATGATCGGGGCGATGCAGTTACGCAGAACATGCTTGATCAAAATCCACGGAGCCTTGGCGCCGGAAACGATGACCGCGCGGACATAGTCCTCGCCATACTCGGACACGATATTGGCGCGCACGATACGGGCAATCTGCGGAGTGTACATAAAGCCGATGGCGAAGATGATCGACGGCACGGAGTTGCCCAGGATGGAGACGAAGACGGCCGCGAGGGCGATGCCCGGGATGGACATGATGATGTCCAAGATACGCATGATCGTCTCGGAGACGGCCTTGCGCGAAACCGCTGCAAGGGCGCCCACGACCGAGCCGCAGACCAGAGCCATGGCGGTGGCGCCAAAGCCGATGATCAGCGAGTAACGACCACCGTAGAGCATACGCGACAGAATGTCGCGACCCTTATCGTCGGTACCGAAGATAAATCCGTTGCCGGGAGCCTGGCGAGCCGTAAAGATCTCGACCGGGCTATAGGGGGCAAGAAGGGGCGCCAGAATCGCAGTCAGGGCGACCAGCACCAGCACGACGGCGGCAATCTTAGAAGACAGCGTCATCTTCTTCCAGCCACCGAGCTTGAGCCCCTTGGAGGCAGCCTTCTCGAGCTGCTCGGTTTGCTTCTCTCGAATCTTTACCATAATCTACACCGTCCTGATGCGCGGGTTGATGAGCAGGTAGAGCATGTCAACCACGATGTTGATGATGATGAAGGCAAGAGCAACGACGATAACGACGCCCTGAACCAGGTTCGCCTCGTTGCCCTGAACGCCCTGCAGAATCGCGGTGCCCATGCCGGGGAGGTTGAAGATAACCTCGATGACGACGGCGCCGCCCATGAGGTAACCGATCTTAAGACCGAGGGTGGTGACCGGGGTGATCAGCGCATTGCGAAGAACGTTGATGCCGACGACGACCTTCTCGGGAACGCCGGCGCCGCGAGCCATACGGACATAATCCTTATCGAGCTCCTCGACCATGGCGGTACGCACGATACGAGTCATCTGGCCCGTCAGCGGAAATGCCAAGGCGATAGCGGGCATAATCATACGTCCCAGATAGCCAACCGGATTCGTGGTGAAGTGAGGCAGAGCACCCGATGCCGGGAGCACCTTAAGGTAGGAAGAGAACAGCAGGATCAACAGAACGGCAAGCCAGAACGACGGGGTTGCCAAGCCGGCGATGGAAAAGACGCGGATCACTTGGTCCGGCCATTTGTCGCGATACAGAGCCGCGATGACGCCGAGCAAAAACGAAACGACCGCACCGATGGCAAGACCGATGAAGGTCAGCTGCATCGTGACGGGCAGGGCCGTGGAGATGCGCTTGGCAACGGAGTTGCGAGCAGCACCATAGGTGCCCATATCGCCATGGATCAGATCGCCCATATAGCGCACGTAACGCACGGGCCAGGGGTCGTCCAGACCATACTTCTCATGGTACTCGGCAACCGCCTCGGGCGAGGCACCGTCACCCAACGCCGTGTAGGCGGGGTCGGTCTTGGAGAACGACATAAGGAAGAACACCAGGACGGTGACGCCCAATGCCATGATCGGCAGCGCCACAAGACGCCTTCCAATCAAACGTAGCAAGTTGTTCACGTTCTCTCCCCTTTCTTTTGTCGGTAGGACCAACTGGTATATGAGTACGGATACTCATTACAAGACCCGAGCGACATCGTTGCCGCCCGGGTCTTTGTTTCAACTATGAGGATACGGTCCCAACGACCGACATCCTGCATACAGACTCAAGCGAGTCTTACGCCTTGACGGTCGCAACGCCCCTGAAGGACATGCTCGTCGTGCCGATGCCCTTGAAGCCATCGAGAGCCTCGCCGTTGGGCGCAGTGGACGGATCGTCCCAGGAAGCGGAGACGGTCTTGACGTGGACAACGGGGTACAGAACGGCGTTGTCGGCAATGATGTCGAAGCACTCGTTCCACTTCTTCTGCTGCTCGTCGCCCTCGGCGGCAAGAGCCTCGTCCATGAGACCATGGAGCTTCTGCCACTCAGCGGACTCCTTCCACGGGCAACGGGTCTGCATCCAGACGTTGTCGCCGTACCACCAGTTGAGCAGCAGGTCGGGGTCGGCGCCGAAGCAGGAAGGATCGCCAGGGGCAAGGAGGATATCGTAGGCCTCGCCGCCGTCGATGGCAGCGTAGGTAGCCGGCGAGGTATCGGTCTGGATGGTCACATCGAAGCCGAGAGCGTCGAGGTCGTTCTTGACCTGGGCGGCCATGCCCTTAATCTGCTCGTTGTCGGTGGTGCGCAGGGTGATGGCACCCGGGGTGATGCCAGACTCCTCGATGAGCTTCTTAGCCTTCTTGGCGTCGGTCTTGTACACCGTGGAAGCCTCATGATAGTTGGTGAAGCTCTTGGGCAGGTAGCAGCTGGCAGCGGTGGCAAGGCCGGCGAAGGTGTTGCTGACCATCTTCTCGGTGTCGAGCGCATACATGACAGCCTGACGGACCTTGACGTTGTTCCAAGGCTCCTTGGCAACGTTGAACATGATGAAGCGGGTGCCGAAACCCTGAACGTTGTCAATCTTGCAGCCAGCGCTCTCGAGCTGGTCGACGGCGTCAGCGGTAACGAGCTCCATAACGAGCGTGGAGCCCTCCTGCTGAGCGGTAACGCGAGCGGTGGGGTCGGTCAGGATGCTGTACTGGATCTTCTTATCCTCGGCAGCGTACTCACCGTTGTACTCGGGGTTGGGAACCAGGGTGATCTCGGTATCGGAGATAGAGTCGTACATCCAGGGGCCGGAGCCGATCGGCTGCTTGGCGCGATCCTCCTCGGTCTGGGTGGCCGGGGTAACGCGGACGATAGCCAGACGATCCTTGAGCAGGGAGAAGTTGGGGACCTTGGTCTTGACCGTCACGGTGCTGGCGTCCTTGGCCTCGATGGACTCGAAGGGCTGGAAGAACGGAGCATAGGTAGCGGAAGCGGCGCAAGCGGTGTAGGAGGCGACGACATCGTCAGCGGTGACCTCGGTGCCATCGGAGAACTTGGCGCCCTTGCGGATGGTGACCTCGAAAGTGGTGTCGTCCACAGACTTGGGATCGTCGGTGGCGAGCTCGTTGAAGGTGCTGTAGTCGTGGTAATCGATGCCGTAGAGGCCCTCGACGACGTGCCAGTTAGCACCCAGGCCCACAGCGGAGCCGGTGCTGGCGGGATCGAAGCTGGACGGAGCGTAAGCGGAACCAGCGGTGATCACGCCGCCGCCACGGTTGGCGGAATCGGTGGAACCGGAAGCGGAACCCTCGTCGCTAGAGCTGCCACCGCAGCCGGTGAGACCAAGCCCTGCGACAGCAGCGACGCTGCCGGTGAGGCCGAGGAACGAACGCCTGGACATACCCTTGTTGATGATGGCCATGTCTTCTCCTATCAATAGAGAATCTTACTCGGGAGCACCTAGACTTGCCCCCGCGCAACTTGCGGACGATATATACCTTACCTACCGACGAACCCAACTGAGGTGCCGCGCTCGGCGACCGATACATACATACGCTTGAACGGTATTTACTACCGTTCACCGAATTCGTTGACAAACGATTCGCCAGACAGTATGTATCGGCGAGGTGAGATATCAGTCTTCGTCAACCCGCAGGATAGCAGGGTTTTCGCTTGGGTTAGTCAAACGTTTTAGCGTTAATAAAACCCGAAACCAGCAGGCAATCATGGCGAAATAAATGGTTGAAAATCGCGCAATCATGTATATCAGTTGTTTAGACTCGTGTTTAGCTATCGGAATGGCCAGCCGCCGCCTCGGCGCGCTCGGCATTCCATGCAACGAGCGCCTCGTGGACCGCCTTGGCAACATCGGCAGGTATGCCGCGAACTTCCGCGATCTCTTGCTCGCTCGCCGCGCGCAAACGCTTCATCGAGCCAAAATGGCGCATAAGGGCACGTTTTCTGGTGGGTCCCACACCTGGAACGTCATCGAGTACCGAAACCGTCATGGCTTTATCGCGCAACTCGCGGTGGAACGTGATGGCAAATCGGTGGGACTCATCACGTACCTGTTTAATAAGATAGAGCGAAGCAGACCCGGTCGGCAGCACGACAGGAGTCTCGTCCCAGGGCACAAAAACTTCCTCGTCGGCCTTCGCCAAGCCACAAACTGGTATATCGAGCCCAAGAGCCTCAAGTTGCTTGATCGCAGCGGTCAATTGCGGCTTACCGCCATCGACAACGAGCAAATCGGGGCGCGATCCAAAGCGCTCGTCGGCCATACGCTCGGGAGCATAGCGTCGTCCCAAAACCTCGGACATCGAAACGAAGTCGTTTGCCTCGTCCAATTCGGCCTGAATTTTAAAACGACGGTACTGGCTCTTGTCGGCGCGCCCGTTGGTAAACACCACCATCGAGGCGACGGTAAAGGTTCCGTGCAGCGTCGAGATATCGAAGCACTCGATACGCATCGGCGGCGCCGGCAGCGCCAGCGCGCTTTCGAGCTCTAGGAGCGCCTGATTGGTGCGGTCGTCAGCGTACCCCGTTCGCATCATGTAGCGCATGAGGGCATGGCGCGCATTTTTGGATGCCATATCGAGCAAACGGTGCTTTTCGCCACGCTGCGGCCTATGGAGATGGCAGGAACGCTCGCGCTTGCCTGCAAGCCACTCCCCCAGCGCCTCCGCATCCTCAAGCTCGACAGAGAGGTTTATCTCAGCTGGAATATCAGCCGTCTCGTCGTAATAGCGCTTAAGAAAGCCCGATTGAAGTTCCTCTTCGTCGACATCCAAACCCTTATCGAGAATAAACTCGCAGGTTCGAACCGTTCGACCCTCACGCACGACAAAGACGCAAGCGGCGGAGATGGTCTCCTCGCGATAGAACCCGATGACATCGATATCGACACTGGAGGGAAAAACGACTTGCTGACGGTCGTCCAGACCCCTGATGACCTCCAAACGACGTTTGACGCGGGCAGCGCGCTCAAAGTCGAGCGCCTCGGCGGCATCCGCCATCTCGGAGGTCAGCTCATCGACGACATCCTTGCGGTGGCCCGACAAAAAGCGCTCGACACGCTTGACGTTCTTGGCATAGTCCGTAGGAGAAATCGCGCCGACGCATGCACCCGGGCCACGACCGACATGGTAGTCAAAGCAGGGACGCCCGTTTTGCGCACAAATCATATTGACGATGTTTTCCTCGCCCTTGTGGGACTCGACGATACGGCGACAACGACGCCACTCCGCACAAGAAGCCGAGCAGATCGGGATCACCTTGCGCAGCGTATCTATCGTCTCACGTGCCGCACGGCTATCGGTATAGGGTCCAAAATAGCGCGTTCCCGGCTTATGACGCTCACGCGTGTATTTGATAGCGGGATACAGGTCGCCCTTTGTAATGGCGATAAAGGGATAGCTCTTGTCATCCTTGAGGTCGACGTTAAAGTACGGATGGTACTGACCAATCAAATTGCGCTCGAGCACCAACGCCTCATGCTCGGTCTCCACCACGATATAGTCAAAGCTCGCCACCAGCTGCATCATCAGCGGGATCTTTTGACGCTCATCCTGCAGTGTCACGTATTGGCGCATACGGGCGCGCAGGTTTTTCGCCTTGCCCACGTAGATGACATCGCCCTTGGCATCCTTCCAAAGGTAGCAACCGGGCTGCGCGGGAACGCGCGAAACCTGTTCGGCAAGCGTTGGAATGTTGTCGTGACCGGCCACACGCACCTACTTGCGACGAAGCAGCGCCGAGACCTCGGGCATCTTAAGGACGACGGCAAGGCCAAAGGTAACAGCAAGCGAGACGACACCCGCAACGCAAACGTAGCCAAGAGTAATCAGAATCGAGCCGCCAAGTGCCCCGACAAAGTGTTCAAGCGCCCACATGACGCCGGCGCCTGCGGCAGCACCTAGGCCACCGAGCAAAAGGCCAAAGAAACCGCCATGCAGGATAGATTTGACCTGAAGGCCACGCAGGCGACGACGCAGCCACCACAGCGAACAGCCGACCAAGATCACGTAGTCGACGACATACGAAAGCGCGATTGCCGGCATACCGAAGCCCAGCACAACGCCAAACAGCAGAACCGAGCCGGCCTGGCCGATGGCGGAATACAGGCAATAGCAGCTATAGGGCTTCATGTCGAGCAAGGCAGAGAAGCTCTTCTGCATCAAGACGACCACGCCGTAGAGCGGCAGCGAGAGCGCCAGGTAGACAAGGTACTCGGACACCAGCGTCACGCCGGATTCATCGAACTTGCCAGCACAGTAGATCATGTTGAGCGGACGCGCGAAGACAATCAGGTACAGCGCGAACGGAATCAGGAAGAACAGCATCTGGGCGACGCCACGCGAAATGCCCGTGCGAACGCTGTCGTAATCCTTCTCCTGTGCGTCGTGAGAGAGCTCGGTATAGAGCGCCGTCGAAAGCGAGGCGGCAATCAGCGCGTAGGGTAGCGTGTACCACAGGCGCGCATAGGCGATGACGGAAGGACCCGTCTCGGGCTGGACCACCAGCGCAGCAGCGTTGGTGATAGAAGTCGAGACAAACATGCACACCGTGGCGAGCAGCGTCGGGATACCGAGCGCAATCGTCTGGCGCAGTGCGGGGTCCTTAAAGTCGATATGGATATGGGGATGCACGCCGTGCTTGCCAAGCGCGGGGATCTGGCATGCCATCTGAACAAAGACACCGAGGGTCGTACCGGCCGCAATCAAGATGATGCCGGCACGTTCGCCAAACTGTGCGGACACGGGCGCAAAACCCATAAAGCTCGCAATGACGATCACATTGTTGAGGACCGGAGCAAACGTCGACCAAAAGTAGTCGCGGTGCGCGTTGAGAACGCCCGAAAACACCGAGCCCAAACCATAAAACAGAATCTGGATGGCAAAGAAACGGAACATGAACGCAGCGATATCCATGCTGCCGCCGTCACCCGAAAGGAACGATTGCGTCCAGATAAAGCCCGGGGCGAACACGGTCCCCAGCAACGAAATGCCGCCCAGCACCAAAAGCAGAATGCCGAGCAGGTTGCCCACGTACTCGTTCGAGGCCTCGCGACCCTGCTCACGCCTCACACCCATGTACACGGGCAAAAACGCCGTCACGAGCATGCCGCCCATCACGAGTTCGTAGAGCATATTGGGCAGGTTGTTGGCGACCTGATAGGAGGACGAGAGTAGCGACATGCCGATAGCGGCCGCCATTGCCCACGTGCGGATAAAACCAGTGATGCGAGACACGATGGTCAGGATGGTCATAAGCCCGGCGGAACGACCAACCGTGGAGTAGTCCGACGAGCCCATGTCGTCAGTGTCATCTCGCGACGAAGAAGCTTCGGATGAGGGTGTCTGAGGCGCAGATTCTTTTGCAAAATGAGCTCCGCACTTCAATTCTTCCTGCGGCATCGCTCAGTCCTCTCTCGTAATCGCGGCAACCGTCGCCCCGCAAAATGCAATTAAATCATCGGGTGCAAGCTCGAGCTGATAACCACGCTTGCCTCCCGAAATAAAAATGGTATCCCAAAGGACACATGTCTCATCAATGAGCGTCCGGTAGCGTTTTTTCATACCGACCGGGCTGCAGCCGCCGCGAACGTAGCCAGTCGCCGCAAGCAAATCCTTCACATGCATCATGGCCAAGGACTTCTCCCCCGCGGCACGCGCGGCGGACTTTAGATCGAGCTCGTCGGCAACAGGGATGCAGCACACGACATAGTCGTTGGACGGTGTCACACAGACCAAAGTCTTAAATCCTTGACCGGGCTCCTCGCCAAGCTGCTCCGAAATCGCGACCCCCAGGCCCACCGACTCATCGCCATCGTCTTCGTACGTATGTAGAACATAGGAAATGCCGGCGCTTTCCAGCTCGCGCATTGCATTGGTTTTTGGCGTCTTTACAGCCTTTGCCATGACATATCCTTTCCCTCGCATTCGGACGCAAGGATTAAGTATATGTCCAATTCGGCTGCATACGTCACTTCGGCACAGCAAGCGCCATCGAATCACAAGGAGTCGATGGCGCCCATAAACTGAATCGCCTATTTATTGAGCATCAAGCTGAGCTTGACGCTCCCGGTCACGCCTGAGCAACGGCGCCAAAAACTTGCCCGTATAACTCTGCGGACAGTCCGCAACCTGCTCCGGTGTGCCCGAAACCACGACGGTTCCGCCGCCGTTACCGCCCTCGGGACCCATATCGATCAGGCGGTCGGCAACCTTGATGACATCAAGGTTGTGTTCAATCACCAGCACCGTGTTGCCCGCATCGACCAAGCGCTGCAGCACATCGAGCAGCTGGCGGACGTCCTCAAAATGAAGGCCGGTCGTCGGCTCGTCCAAAATATAGAACGTCTTGCCCGTCTGGCGTCGATGAAGCTCCTTGGCGAGTTTCACACGCTGCGCCTCGCCGCCCGAAAGCGTCGTGGCGGGCTGGCCCAGGCTCACGTAGCCCAAGCCTACATCGTACAGCGTCTGGAGCTTTCGCTTGATCTGCGGGATATTCCCAAAGAAAGCCAGTGCCTCGGCCACGCTCATGTCAAGTACGTCCGAGATGGTCTTGCCACGGTAGGTGACCTCGAGTGTCTCGCGGTTGTAGCGTTTACCGCCGCAAACTTCGCAGGGAACGTAGATATCGGGAAGGAAGTGCATCTCGATCTTGATCTGTCCGTCGCCCTTGCACGCCTCACAGCGCCCGCCACTCACATTAAAGGAGAAACGACCCGGTGAGTAGCCGCGCGCCTTCGACTCCGGCGTACTCGCAAACAGCGCGCGAAGATCATCCCACAGGCCGATATAGGTAGCAGGGTTGGAACGCGGCGTGCGGCCAATCGGCGACTGGTCGATATCGATAACCTTATCGATACACTCGATACCCTCGATTTTCTTATATGGGCCCACAGGGCGCGTCGAACGGTGAATGGCATTCGTAAGGGCAGGCGCGATGGTGTCGGTAACCAGGGAGCTCTTGCCCGATCCCGACACGCCGGTAACAACCGTAAGCGTACCAAACTCGATCTTGGCGGTAACGTTTTTGAGGTTGTTGGCTCGAGCGCCCGTAATTTTAAGGCAGCCACGACCGGGCTTGCGCCGTTCATCAGGCACCCGGATCATTCGTTTGCCGGTCAGATAAGCGCCCGTCATCGACTCAGGACACGCCATGATATCGGCAGGCGTTCCCGCCGCGACTACGTGTCCGCCGTTGACGCCGGCGCCGGGCCCCATGTCGATCACGTAGTCGGCGGCACGGATTGTATCCTCGTCGTGTTCGACAACGATAACGGTATTGCCGATATCGCGCAGGCGCTCGAGCGTCTTGATCAGGCGCTCGTTGTCACGCTGATGAAGACCGATCGAGGGCTCATCCAGAATATAGAGCACGCCCATGAGACCCGCGCCGATCTGCGTTGCCAGGCGAATACGCTGCGCCTCGCCACCAGAAAGCGTCGCCGAGGCACGATCGAGCGTCAGATAGTCGAGTCCAACATCGACCAGAAAACGCAAGCGCTCCAGGATTTCCTTGACGATGCGCCCGCCGATAAACTGTTGGCGCTCGGTGAGCTCCAGGCCCTCAAAAAACTCGAGCGACTCACGGCACGACAGGCAACAAACCTCGTAAATGGACTTGCCGCCCACGGTGACGGCGAGCATCTCAGGGCGCAAACGAGCGCCGTGGCAGCTCGAGCACGGTTCCTCGCGAATGTACTTCTCCAAGCGCGCCTTGGTGTTCTCGTTCGTCGTCTCGGTATAGCGTTCGTACAGGATGTTGCGAACGCCCGAAAACTTGGTATCCCACTGGCTGCGACGTCCGTCGAGCTTTTGGTAGTCGACCGAGATCTTCGTATCGCCCAGGCCATCCAAGAATGCACGACGCACGCGAGGGGGCAAGTCCTCCCACGGCGTATCGGTGCTCACCTTAAAGTGTTTGCAGACCGCAGCAAAAATCTGCGGATAGTAGTTCGAATTGCCGAACAGGCTACCAAAGACTCCGTCGGCAATGGACTTCGAGGGATCCTCGATCAGCGCCTCGGCATCAACGGTTTTCTTAAAGCCCAGGCCGTCGCACTCAGGACATGCGCCATAGGGAGCGTTGAACGAAAAATCACGCGGCTGAAGATCGTCAATGGAGTGACCATGCTCCGGGCACGCCAAGGCCAACGAATACTCCAGCAGCTCGCCCTCGGTCCCCTCGGGAGCATCACGATCGGGCAGCATGTACACGTTTACATTGCCGTGAGCCAGCGCGGTCGCCTGCTCAACAGACTCGGCGATACGGCCCAGAGAGTTCTCACGGATCACGATGCGATCGACCACGACCTCGATATCGTGCTTGAACTTCTTGTCCAGATCGATCGGATCGTCGAGCGAGCGCACTTCACCGTCGACACGCACGCGGCTAAAGCCCTCGGCGCGAAGGTCCTCAAACAGTTTGGTGTACTCGCCTTTTCGCCCGCGCACCACCGGTGCCAGCACAAACGCGCGGCGGCCCTCCCCCGCCGCCAAGACCTTGTCGGCAACCTGGTCGGTCGTCTGACGCTCAATGACGCGGCCGCATTCGGGGCAGTGCGGGGTGCCCACACGGGCGAACAGCAGGCGCAGATAGTCATAAATTTCGGTTACGGTGCCAACCGTCGAGCGAGGGTTTTTAGACGTCGTCTTTTGGTCAATCGACACCGCCGGCGAAAGGCCGTCGATTGAATCCAAGTCGGGTTTGTCCATCTGGCCCAAGAACTGGCGCGCATAGCTCGAAAGGCTCTCGACATATCGACGCTGGCCCTCGGCATAGATAGTGTCAAATGCCAGCGAACTCTTGCCCGAGCCAGAAAGACCGGTAATGACCACGAGTTGGTCACGCGGAATGGAAACATCGATATCACGGAGGTTGTGCTCACGAGCGCCGCGAATAACGATAGAAGAATCAGACATGGAAGCTCCTTGCCTCCTATTGCATCGAATCATACTGTCGATGAGTTTAGCGCACTCGACGCGCACAGATGTTCGTAATACAAGATTCGCAGACCTTTAGCTTTGCGTATCAGGTGCTTTGTTTCTCGAAATGCCGTGGAAAGGTTACAGTAATCTAATACTGAACTTAATTTGCTGTAACAGAGGAACGTCCATGACCGAAGACATCCCCCTTGAAATCACTTCGAGCGACATGGCCAATCTGCCCATATTCATCGCCGTCCTTATCGTGGCCACCGTCGTCGTGCGCGTGTATTTTTCAATCAAACACAATGAAAAGCCGCCCATTGCCCGCGTCTTTTGGTGCGCGACGCTCCTCATCCCGCTCGGCATGGTAGCTGCATGGATTACGAATCAATTGCTCGTAAATGAGGACAGTTCCCTATGGGTCCTTTCTTATTCGGCGCTCGGTGCTGCCGCCGTCATACTTCTTGTCGAGCCCTTGGTTTCGGGACTTATCGACCAAACCGATCTTGCGACGGGAACGGTTGCCTGTATTTGCCGTGACATCCTTGTCATCGCCGCTGTTTCAGCGCTCTCGTTCGTTTCACTCGAAATTGCCTGCAACGAAACGTTCTATCGCATTCCCGCCAACTCATTCGGGTTTTCCGTCGGGCTGCTCGCGACGGTTCTGCTCTCCCTTTATTTGCTGGGACAGCGTCATGGAGGCGTCATGGCCCTCGTGCCCGTCGTCTGTTGCGTCCTTGGCATTGCCGAGCACTTCGTCATAACGTTTAAAGGCGAGGCCATCCTGCCAAGCGATATCTTGGCCCTTGGCACCGCAATGGAAGTGAGCGAGGGATACGAGTTTACCTTTACCGCCGGAATCGTAACCTCTCTCGCCCTGCTGGAGATTTCCCTGGGGCTTCTTTCGCTTATCCGACCGCGAAAGCTCCGTACGCCCACCCATATCTTCCCCGCAATCGCCGCTAACCTCTGCGCTTTTCTGCTAGTGACCGTTGTGGGGCTCTCGGGCTTTTCCAGCATCGACTTGGAGCAGGCGCTGAATTTTGGATTTGACCGTTGGCAGCCCATCACCACGTATGCATCTCAGGGTTTTATCACTTCGTTTACCGAAATGGTCAACGAGTTGCCCATTGAGAAGCCCGAAGACTATACGCCCGATGAGGCGCAGAGCATCGAGCAGGAGCTCGCCGCTACCTACGACAGCACGTATGGCTCGAGCGAGCAGCGCGCGGCGGCCGTTGCCCAGTTCAATGAAATCAAGCCGACGATTGTTGCCGTCATGAACGAGAGTTTTAGCGATCTTTCGTGCTTTGAGCAACTCCAGGCGGCCGGGTACACCGGCCCCGCATTCTACAACTCGCTTCCCGACACACTTGTTCGCGGCACCATGCTCGCTTCGGTCGCCGGTGGCGGAACGGCGAACTCCGAATTCGAATTTTTGACCGGAGCGACAACGGCCTTTGTCGGATTAGGCAAAATCCCCTATCAGCTGTATCAGATGAATGGCGTCAACAGCCTGGCAAAGGACCTTAAGGAGCTTGGGTATACCGCTACCGCTATGCACCCGCAAAACCCCGTCAACTACCATCGAGATAAAATCTATCAGCAGCTGGGCTTTGGAGACTTTCTTTCAATCGGCGATTTCGAAGGTGCGCCCCGTTACCATGCCGGCGTATGCGACTACGCCACCTACGACAAGATACTCGACCTGCTTAGAACCGACGAAGCCCCGCAGTTCATCTTTGACGTCACGATGCAAAATCACGGCGGCTACGACTATGGCACCGTTCCCGCCGAGGAGCTGACAAACTATTGGGTCGAGGGAGCCAGCGAGGGTGCCAATAGCGCACTCAACACCTATCTTACCTGCATCAACGCATCCGACCGGGACCTCGAGTACTTTATCAACGAGCTCCGCAATATCGGCAGACCGGTTGTCCTTGTCTTTTTTGGCGACCATCAGCCGAGCGCCGCAACGACTCTCAACGACGAGCTGTACCCTCAGGAAGATACGGCAAGCCACGCTTTCCGTATCTATCAGTCGACCTATTTCGTCTGGGCTAACTATGAAATCGCCGGCAATACCGAGCTCAACGTCTACGACACCGTCGGGGCAAACGAGATTGCAGCCATTACCCTTAATAAGATCGGCGCCCCGCTCACCGACTATCAAAAGGCCCTGCTTGCAACAAGGTCAGATGTGCCCACCATCAATGTCGCCGGCTACCTCGGTGCCGACGGGCTGCGCTACGACTTGGAATCTGAAGACAGCCCATACGCCTCGACGATCGACAAGCTGCAGCGCATGCAATACCTCGAGTTCGCCAGCAAAGTTCAGTAAGCCCGCCCATTCGCTTGGGCCCATCGTATTGCAAGCACGCTCGGCCCAAATGCATCGCAAATGGCTCCCGCTCGCAAACGAGGGTACAATGACGCTCGTGTCACATCGCGGGGCCCCGGCCCCAACATATACAAAGGAGTCATACATGGGTTGCGAGCACGCACAGGCCGCCGGCGGACAAACGTCGCCGTCGCAATTTGAGGAGAACACGCTGTCCGAGGTCAAACGCGTCATCGCCGTGCTTTCCGGCAAGGGCGGTGTCGGCAAGTCGTTTGTCACCGGCGCCATCGCCACCGAGCTTGCCCGTCACGGTCACAAGGTCGGCGTCCTCGATGCCGACATCACCGGTCCCTCTATCCCCAAGATGTTCGGTATGAGCGGACGCCACGTCCATGCCCTTGGCAACCTTATGCTGCCCGAAATCTCCGAGCACGGTGTCAAGGTCATGAGCTCCAACCTGCTGCTCCAAAACGAGACCGACCCCGTCCTTTGGCGCGGTCCGGTCATCGCAGGCGCCATTAGGCAGTTCTGGAGCGAGACCTCGTGGGGCCCCATCGACTACCTGCTGGTCGACATGCCTCCGGGAACAGGCGACGTCGCGCTCACCGTCTTCCAGTCACTGCCCGTCGACGGCATCGTCATCGTCACGAGCCCGCAGGATCTGGTCTCGATGATCGTCGCCAAGGCGGTCAACATGGCCGAGAAGATGAACGTCCCCATTCTGGGCATCGTCGAAAACATGAGCTATATTGAGTGCCCCGACTGCGGCAAGAAGATCGAGGTCTTTGGCAAGAGCAAGCTCCCCGAGGTCGCAGAGCGCTATAACCTCGACATCTTGGGCACGCTTCCCATCAATCCGTCACTCGCCGAGGCCTGCGATAAGGGCGAGGTCGAGACCGCGCTGCCCGATGGCATGTTGCCCAAGGCAGTCTCTGCCGTCGAGGCCATTACCCCGCACGAGACCGACGAGGCCTAAGTGAACACGAGCGCCTTCTATGACGTCCTGGTAATCGGCGGCGGGGCTTCAGGCCTCGCCGCCGCCATTACGGCCGCACGTGCTGGCAAAAGCGTCTGCATCGTTGAGCGCGATGTCGCCTGCGGCCTTAAGCTCCTTGCGACCGGTAACGGCCGCTGCAACCTCTCCAACGAATCGATTGATTCTCAGCGGTATAACCACCCCGCATTCGTCGAATCCGTCATGGGCCCCCAACCCGAACAAGAGCTTATGGGTTTCTTCTCCTCGCTGGGCATCATGACAACCTCCGAGGAAGGCCGGCTGTACCCGCGCTCCCTTCGCGCAGAATCGGTGCGCGACGCGCTTCTCAACGTTTGCGACCGCCTAGGTATCACCTTAATCTGCGGAGCCAACGTTGCCTCGGCGCACAAAGCTTCCGAAGGCTGGGCACTCCAAATAGACCGTCCAGCGCGGGCGCTCAAGGCAAAAAAGCACGACGACCGAAAATCGGAGCTCCGCTCGCTTCGGAAAGCGCTCGCCGATGTCCCTCGCAAGAACGAGGCCCTGCAGGCACATACCGTAATTATCGCCACGGGCGGCAACCCCACCGGTATCGCCGATACGTTTAGTCTCCCCCTCACTTCGCTGCGCCCCATCCTCTGCCCCGTATCGGCAACGGTCGTTGGCGATCGGGCGGCACTCAAGACGTTGGATGGTCTGCGCGTCCGCGCCCGCTTGACGCTCACCCGTAACCATAGTGAGCTCTGGCACGAAGACGGTGAAGTACTGTTTCGAGCCTTCGGCATCTCGGGCGTCGCTGTCTTCAACCTCTCCCGTCGTATCCAGCACGGCGATACGATCCTGCTCGACGTTTTCCCCGACCTCTCTAAAGACGAGCTGCTCGATATGCTCAACCGGCGCGTTAAGCTGCTCGGCGGCTTTTCGCCCCGCGATCCCCGTTGGCTCGACGGCATGCTCGCCCCGCAACTCTCCCGCGTCGTCTGTACAGCGTTCGAGCAGTGCCATCCAGGCTCCAACGATGCCATCCACCTGGTCTCGATCCTCAAGCACTTTAAGTTGCTCGTCGAGGGAACAGCCGAGGAGCGCTCGGCGCAGGTCACGCGTGGTGGCGTATCTGTCGAGAGCATCTCAACACCCAGTCTACGCGCGCGCAGCGTTGTCGACGCCCCGCTTTACGTCTGCGGCGAAGCGCTCGACATCGACGCCGATTGCGGAGGCTTTAACCTTGCGTGGGCCTGGCTCTCGGGCATTCGCGCTGCAAGCAGCCTGTAGCCGCGCAGTCTATAATCAAAAACGCATTCGGGCCGTCTGGGATACCGGACGGCCTCTTTCTTGCCTCTAAGGAGACCTCGATGATCGAAATCACCCAAGTCAACGCGTCGCTCGATGAAGCCGGCGATGAAAATGCCTGCCTCATTGTTGGCAAGCGAGTCGCCAAGCGCGTCTTACGTTGCAAGGACTCCGAGATCAAGTCCATCGAGCTCCACCGCAAGTCAATCGACGCTCGCAAAAAACGAGACGTCCATTTTATCCTGAGCTTTCGTGTTGAGCTGACTAGTCCCCACCTCGAGCGAGAAGCGGTCGACAGCGTTGCCGAGCGTGACCGCTCGCGCGTACGCGCGATAGAAGACGATGGGCCTTCATTCCCCTCCCCCGTCTCCGACGCACCCAAAGAGCGCCCCGTCGTCGTCGGCGCCGGATGCGCCGGCCTTTTCGCTGCACTCACCCTTGCCGAAGCGGGTCTGAAGCCCTTGCTTATCGAGCGCGGCGACCCGGCATTTCGCCGCTCGCAGGCGATCGATCTCTTTCTAAAGGAGCGCATCCTCGACCCCGAGAGCAATATCCAGTTTGGTCTGGGCGGCGCGGGGACCTTCTCGGACGGCAAGCTCAATACAGGAACAAAAAATCCCGCCCATCGCCTTATCCTCGAAACCTTCGTCGAGGCGGGTGCGCCCCGCGATATTCTGTGGGATGCCAAGCCGCACATTGGCTCCGACATCCTTCCCAAGGTTGTCACCGCTATATCCCAGCGCATCGAGCAGCTCGGAGGTGTCGTCCGTTATCGAACGAAGCTCGTCGACATTCGCATCGACGCGTCTGGCGCCATCACCAGTATTGATGTCCTATCGTCCCACGACGCCGCTTACGAGTCAATCGAGACAAAGCACCTCATCCTCGCCTGCGGGCATTCTGCTCGCGATATTTTTGAGCTCCTTAAGGACCACAACGTGGCCCTCGCACAAAAGACCTTTGCCATGGGCGTTCGCATCGAGCATCCGCAACGCGACATCGACCGAGCCCAATATGGAGCCTTGGCGGGACATCCTGCCCTCGGAGCAGCCCCCTACAAGCTCGTCGCCCATCTTCCCAACGGCCGCAGCGTGTTCTCGTTTTGCATGTGCCCCGGCGGGCAGGTTGTCGCCGCCTCTTCCGAGCAGGGCCACCTGTGCGTCAACGGCGCCAGCCTCAATGCCCGCGACGGACGCAACGCAAACGCCGCCCTGCTCGTTAACGTCACGCCTGAGGACCTTCCCAACGATGACCCGCTCGCCGGCATCGAGCTCCAGCGCGCCTGCGAGGCGGCCGCCTATCGCCTGGGCGGTTCCAACTGGAACGCACCGGCACAACTCGTCGAAGATTTCCTCGCAGGACGCGCCAGCAAGGCGCCCGGAAAGGTAAAGCCCACCTATCCGCTCGGTGTGACCTGGACGGCAATTGACGAAGCCCTACCACAGCATATCGTCGAGTCGCTCCGCCTGGGACTTCCCCTACTCGGAAAAAAGCTACGAGGCTACGACCGTCCCGATGCCGTTCTTACCGGCGTGGAGACTCGTTCGAGCTCACCGGTCACTGTCATCCGAGACCGAACGTGCCACGCCGTGTCGACCCCGGGCCTCTACCCTTGTGGTGAGGGAGCTGGATATGCCGGCGGCATCATGAGCGCGGCCACCGACGGCATCCGTTGTGCTGAAGCCCTGATCGCAGATCTCTAACGCACAAATTCCAGCGCGCAAAAGACATAGGCCCCGAGCTCCACAGGGAACTCGGGGCCTGTTCGCTATTTCTTAAACCGTGCACCCTGGCGTTTTCTGCCCGATGCGAACGTGGAACCCTTGCGGGCCTGCGAGCGTAAGCGCTCGATCGTCTCGTCCTCAGACGCACCCTCGAGCATCGCCCGAATCTGAACGACAGCATCGCGCAGGCGCGCCGCCTCCTCAAAGTCCATAGCGGCAGAAGCGTTACGCATATCCTCTTCCATGGTTTCGACGATCCGCACAAGCTCGTCATGCGGCAGTTCTTCCAACTGCTCCGCAAGTGTCTGCTCGGGCGCCACCGTTTCCGGCACACCGCCCTCGCCCGACTCATCGGGCGTATAGAATGCGCCATGGCCAAGAGAGTCGCCCTTCGAGCGTCCCTTGGAGCCCACAGTTTTTTCGGCCTCGGCAATAAAACTTGAGATGTCGTTGATGGCCTTGCGCACTGTCTTGGGCACAATGCCATGTTCTTCGTTATATGCCATCTGAATCTCGCGACGGCGCTGTGTCTCCTCGATGGCCTCTTTCATCGAATCGGTCACAACGTCTGCATACATGATGACTTCACCATCGGCGTTACGGGCCGCACGGCCAATCGTCTGAATCAGCGAACGGCGGTTGCGCAAGAAGCCTTCCTTATCGGCATCGAGAATTGCCACCAGTGAGACCTCGGGAAGATCCAAGCCCTCGCGAAGCAGGTTGATGCCAACGAGAACATCGATCTTGCCCTCGCGCAGCGTTCGCAGGATCTCGACACGGTCCATTGTCGCCGTATCAGAGTGCATGTAATTGACCTTAATGCCCGCATCAAGTAGATGGTCGGTCAGGTCCTCGGCCATGCGCTTGGTCAACGTGGTCACCAGCACGCGCTCCTTGCGGGCAACGCGCTCGCGAATCTCGTCCTCAAGATCGTCAATCTGACCGCGAACTGGACGCACGTCAATCTTGGGGTCGAGCAGGCCGGTCGGACGAATAATCTGCTCCACGTCGTTTTGGCTCACCCGCAGCTCGTAGTCGCCCGGCGTGGCCGAAACATAGATAAACTGGGGGATCCTTGCCTCAAACTCATCGAAACGAAGCGGGCGGTTATCGAGCGCCGAGGGCAGGCGAAAACCGTGTTCCACCAGCGTCACCTTACGCGAGCGGTCACCTTCGTGCATGCCGCGAATCTGCGGCACCGTCACATGGCTCTCATCGATGATGCAGAGCATATCCTTGGGAAAGTAATCGATTAGGGTAAACGGCGGCTCACCCGGCTTGCGACCGTCCAGATGACGCGAGTAGTTCTCGATGCCGTTGCAAAAGCCCATCGTCTCGAGCATCTCAAGATCATAATCGGTACGCTGCTGCAGACGCTGCGCCTCGAGCAACTTGTCGGTCGCCTTGAGCTCCGCCACGCGCTTCTCGCACTCTTCGCTGATCGATTTCAGAGCCGCCTTGACCTTCGGCTTCTCGGTCACGTAGTGCGATGCCGGCCATACGGGAATGGCCTCGTACTCACGAAGCATCTCACCGGTGACCTCATCGATCTCGGCAATCAGCTCGACCTCGTCGCCAAAGAACTCAAACCGCAACGGATGCTCGGCATAAGGCGGATACACGTCAACAACATCGCCGCGCACGCGGAACGTGCCACGTGCCAGGTCATAGTCATTGCGATCATATTGAATGTCGATAAGCGCATGGATAAAGTCATCGCGCTCGAGCGGCACCTTCTTGTCGACGTTTGGAGCCAGACCCGCATAGTCCTCAGGAGAGCCAATGCCATAGATACACGAGACCGATGCGACAACGATCACATCACGTCGAGAGAGCAGTGACGCGGTCGCCTGATGGCGCAGCATCTCGACCTCTTCGTTAATCGAGGAGTCTTTCTCGATATATGTATCGCTTTGCGGCACATACGCCTCGGGCTGATAGTAGTCGTAGTACGAGACGAAGTAGACCACAGCGTTATTGGGAAAGAACTCTTTGAGCTCGCTCGCAAGCTGAGCGGCGAGCGTTTTATTCGGAGCCATGACAAGGGTCGGCTTACCCAAGGCCTCAATGGTTTTGGCCATCGTAAAAGTCTTACCCGAACCAGTCACACCCAGCAAAACCTGATAGCGGTCTCCGTCCCTCACGCCCCGCACAAGTGACTCAATGGCCTTAGGCTGGGAACCAGCGGGCTCGTATGGAGACACGACCTTAAACGGCACATCAGCGCCCTCAACGCCAAAGCGCTTAAGTTCACCACCAACGCGTTCTACTTCAAATTCCGCCATGGATACTCCTAACTCATACATCTGCAGTATACGCGGGCGGTGGGCTTAGTCCTATACGAACCGATCGGGATAGAGAGTCTTATATCGAACCCAGGCATTATTGACGCGAATCAGATAAGCCTGAGTTTCAGGGAAGGTAATCGCATTATGGAGCGACGTGTTCTGCTGCGCCCATCCGTCGACATTGCCCATACCGGCGTTATAGGCGGCGATGGCACTATCCGTCGACCCGTTGAAATAGGCGAGAAGATACGAGAGGTATGCGCAGCCAAACTCGATATTCGTAGCCGGATCGTTAAGATTGTCGGCCGAATACTCCCCTCCGTCGACAAGGCCCTTGGCAATCATATCCTGGGCAGTCTCGGGCATCAGCTGCATCAATCCCTGAGCACCCTGATTCGACTCGGCCTCGGGGTCCCAATTCGATTCCGACTTAATGACAGCGCACACCAGATACGGATCAAGATTATGCGAAATACTGGATTGCTTTACATACGCCTCATAGTCAATCGGATACAGCGGCTTAAAGAAAGCGGCAGGAGCACGCGAGTAGACGAGCGAAATAAGGCCGAAGACGAACACAACGGCAAGTGGCGCCACGCGATACCACATAAAGAAACGTGTCTTAGGCATCGGCCTCCTCCTTATCCGGAGTGTCTATAAACCCGTGGCATGCAAGCCACGAGTCAAGCTGCTCAAAGAGCGAATTATCGGCTGCCGAATTATCAATCACCGTTGTAGCGAGATTGCACAGCGCAGACTCATCAGGCTGGCAAGCAGAACGGGCATCGAAATCAGATGGCTCCATGCCACGTTGAATAGCGCGCTCGCGACGAACTGACAAAGGGGCGCTAATGACCAGAATTTCATCAGCCAAGCCAAATGCATCCTCAAAACCAGTCGGAGCAGAAACCTCAACCACCGCAAAGGGGTAACGGGGTGATGAAACCGTACAACAAACCGGATCGAGAATCCTAAGCGAAAGCTGTTCAATCAGAACGGGATGCACAATGCCATTGAGCCGTGCGACCGAATCAGGAGAAGCGAAAGCTCGAGAGGCGAGGATGCTGCGGCGAATGCCGCCTTCCTCATCCAAAATGTCCCAACCGAATTCATCCGCGAGAGCATTGACGATATCAGAGCCCGGCACATACAGCGATTTTGCAAGCTCATCCAGATCGATAAGCATAGCGCCACGAGATTCGAAATAGCGGCAGGCAGTCGACTTACCCGAAGCGATATTGCCCAAGACAAATACGGTAAACATCAAGCCCTCCCTAACGCCAATGCGAGTAATTATCGCTCAAATACACTAGAAGGACTCAAAATACAGCCAAACAGTAAGAGCGCATACGGGGGAGCTAGGTCCCAAAGCACAACGTGTATATAACGCAAAAAGGGGGAGGCCGCGAGGCCTCCCCCTTCTCAGTTCGATGACGGCTCGGTGCCGTCCACCGGTCAGCGGCGCCCTGGCCTCCCACGGGCTGACCCCGCAGTACTCTCGGCGCGATGG
>NZ_JADMUF010000013.1 GCF_015546965.1 Collinsella aerofaciens | reverse complement strand
GCCTCAAGAAGGAGTAACATCGGGGCTTGCAGCGACGGACCTCAGGACACTCTTACACCACGTCTGCGCGCGCGACCAGGTGGGTCATGTCCCGACGTACATTTTTGGGAGTATTCAGCATTGGAGCGCGCCGTGCGCCGTCCTCGGCGCCCCATTTGATGCGCACATTGCGTCCGATCGGCATAAAAAGTGCCGCCGATGGCGAAATACGCCACCGGCGGCACTTAAAACAGTCGTTCTGCGCCTCATTCAGGGCATGCCAATGCTGAATACTCCCAAAAATGCACGTCGCAAGAGGGGGTACCTGCCCAATCGGCTAAATTCCCGCAAGTTCGCAGTAGCGGTCGACGTTGCTGCCAAACACCATCTCGACGGCGCCCTTTTGCACAGGCTCCGCCGGTGTCTTTCCCCACAGCAGGTAATCGCCTAAGGTCTTGGCGCCACGATATGCCAAACTCACTGGGTCCTTGTAGACGATATTGGTAAAAATGCCGCGACGCAGGGCAAGCACACTCTCGGGAAACAGGTCATTGCCGATCACCATGACCTCGCCCGCCTTGCCGGCCGAAACGAGCGTATCGGCAACCAGCTCGGAGCCCACGGCAAACACGCTGCAGATCAGCTCGGGGGCGTCCGGAGCCTTGAGACGATTCTTGAGCTCGCGCTCGAGCTGCTTGACCTGGGCATGAGCGCCGGTAAGGTCCTCGACCTGCCAAGGAACATCATGCTCGCGCAGGTACGTATGGAAGGCGCGAGCGGTCAGATAGTGTGAATCGGTATAGGGGTCGCCCGCTAGCAGGAGCACACGGGCATCGACACCAGCGGCGTGAACCAAGTTGACCGCCTGCTCGGCCATCAGGCTGCCCGCCGTTGAATAATCAGCCAGACTGGCGCCCAGACGGTCGAGGTGCGGACGGTCGCCGTCGACGAGCTCGATCGTCACGCCCGCCTCGGCAATCTGCCCCAAAAGCTCAGTTGCACGATCGTCGCCCGGCGCATAGGCAAGCAAGCCATCAATCTTCTCGCCCACCTGCAAACGCTCGTCGATTTGCTCGAGCGCATCAGCGTAGCCGCCCACGCCAAATTCAACACGCTCAACCGTAATGCCCTGGTCGATGACCTCCTGCTCAAAGCGATTGCAGCCCTCCCACAGGTAACGGAAAAAGTACGCTCCCTCGCGCGATGCGCGGGGCAGGCAAAACACCAGATTGATATCCTTGCGGCGCAGGCTTGAGGCACTTGTGTTGCGGTGATAGCCCATGGCCTCGGCCTTGGCGTTCACCTTGGCGCGCACGGATTCGCTCACGCCGGCCTTTCCCGTCAGAGCCTTGTGCACGGTATTGATGGAAACGCCAAGCTCGGCGGCTATGTCCTTCATGGTTACGCGAGCGCTCATGCGGTTACTCCGTTATAGATAAGTTGCCAATTAATAGTCCAGTTAACGATACCCCAAAAATGCTCTTCGACTCGCCGCGCTCTCCCTCAAATGCGCAAAGCGCCCCGCGAACGGATGCTCGCGAGGCGCTTAGATGTCTGGGCCTTACTTGATTCCGCGGCCCAAGTCTTCGGCGATTTTGTCCACGCCCTTAAGTGCAGCGCACGTCTTTTTGTTGGAGCAATGCCCCGTGCAAACGCCACCCTGGGCGCAGTCGGCGCAGGTGCCCTTGCGGTAGATGCGCACGCATACCGCGACAAACGCAATACCGATAACAGCCAGTACAACAATATCGATAGGTGCCATAGCAAGCCTCCTCTAGTTAACCATCACTTACTTTACCCCATTCTCCACCTACCAAAAAGGGACAGGTTTATTTTGGTCGGTTTTATCTGCGGAAACGCCATATCTTACTTCTGGAGCAAAGCAATCTGTCCCCCATTGCACCATCCCCAATGCACCAAAAAGCCCGGATATCGCGAAGATACCCGGGCTCGTGGAAAGGGGCTACCTTGATGCAGGATTAGGCAGAGATGGCAGCAGAAGCAGTGTTGGTCTCGTCCTCGTCCGTCCAAGCAAACTTAGGCATGGGACGGAAAATCTGGAAGAGCATCGCAACCAGCAGCACAATGGCCACAACCGTCCAGATACCAAACTGCCCCAGAACAAGCAGGTTGTAGAACTGGTTGATGAACAGGGCGATCACCCAAGCAAAGGCGCACTCGTAGCCGATGGCAATCGCAGTCCACTTGCCGGAGTCCATCTGGTTGCGGATGGT
Organism: Collinsella aerofaciens; assembly: GCF_015546965.1. Lineage (GTDB taxonomy): Bacteria > Actinomycetota > Coriobacteriia > Coriobacteriales > Coriobacteriaceae > Collinsella > Collinsella aerofaciens_X. Next base: position 46,056 of record NZ_JADMUF010000013.1, on the reverse strand, counting down.
GCCAATGGCGGCAAAGCACGGAGCGCACAGCAGGTTGAAGGCGCCGAAGGCAACGCAGGCGCCCATGGTGGGGAACATGCCCGCAAACGCGGTCCACAGGCTCGGGTCGGTCTCGCCCGCGTCGGCGACGGACAGCAGCGAGCCGGCGGTGGCGACGACGTTCTCCTTAGCGACAAGGCCAGAGACAGTCAGCGCAGTTGCCTGCCAGGTGCTAAAGCCGAGCGGGGCGAAGATCCAGGCAACCAGGTTGCCCAGCATGGCGAGCACAGAGTAGTCCGTGAACTCCTCGGGGATGCCGTCCATCGCAGGCAGGAAGCCAAAGGAACCGTTATAGCTACCAAAGTTGGAGAGGAACCAAACGACGACGGTGGACGCGAAGATGATCGTGCCGGCCTTCTTGATAAAGGCCCAGCAGCGCTCCCACACGTGTAGTGCCCAAGAGCGGATCGCCGGGAAGTGGTAGGCGGGAAGCTCCATAACGAACGGCGTCGGGCGACCGGCGAAGAGTTTGGTCTTCTTGAGCATGAGGCCCGAGGCGATGACGGCAAAGACGCCCAGGAAGTAGAAGAGCGGGCTGATCCACGCGGCGGTGGTGGAAGAATCGCCGATGATGGAACCCATGAGCAGGGCAATAATCGGCAGCTTGGCGCCACAGGGAATGAACGTGGTGGTCATGACCGTCATGCGGCGGTCCTTCTCGTTCTCGATGGTCTTGGTAGCCATGACGCCGGGGACGCCGCAGCCCGAGGACACGAGCATGGGGATGAAGGACTTACCGGACAGGCCAAACCGGCGGAACACGCGGTCCATGATAAAGGCGACGCGGGCCATGTAGCCGCAGTCCTCCAGGAAGGACAGCATCACAAAGAGCAGGAACATCTGCGGGACGAAGCCCATGATGGCGCCAATACCGCCGACGATGCCGTCGCAGACCAGCGAATCGACCAGGCCACCGTCCTCGGTGCCACCCGCCACAAGTGCGTCGTGGACCATGGTGGTAATACCCGGAACATACGGGCCATACTCCGCCGGGTCAACCGAATCGGCGGCGTCACCCGCAGCCTCGACTGCTGCGTCATAGGCATCGCGGCCCTGACCGAGCACATACCAGCCGTCGGTTCCAAAGAGCTGGTCGTTGGTGAAGTCGGTCACCGTGCCGCCCAGAGTGGAGACGGCGATGTAGTACACGCAGAACATGATGACCACAAAGATCGGCAGGCCCAGGATACGGTTGGTAACCACGCGGTCGATCTTCTCGGAGGTGCTCATCTTGGCCGGAGCCTTGGTGAGGCACTCGTCGATGATGTGGGCGATCACGCCGTAGCGCTCACCGGTGATGATGGACTCGGCATCGTCATCGCAGTCCTGCTCGCACTGGGCGACCAGCTGCTCCACGCGAGCGGCCTTCTCCTTGGTGAGATTGATGAGCTTGCAGGCGTCCGCATCGCGCTCGAACAGCTTGACGGCATAGTAGCGGCGCTTGTTGGCGGGGACGCTTGCCGGCAGGTTGTTCTCGATGTGGTCCAGAACGTCCTCGATGGAGGAGTCGAACTTGTGCTCCGGCACCTGGCCCTTGGAAGCAGCGGACTTCTTAACCTGCTCAAAGAGCTCCTTGATGCCCTTGTTCTTAAGAGCGGAGATCATCATAACCGGGCAGCCGAGCTTCTTGGAGAGCTTGTCCGTGTCAATCTTGTCGCCATTCTTCTCGACCAGATCGGCCATGTTGAGGGCGACGACCACAGGCAGGCCGGTCTCGATGACCTGAAGCGCCAGGTATAGGTTGCGCTCGAGGTTGGTGGCGTCGACCACCTGAACGACGACATCGGGCTCGCCGCTCATGAGGTAATCGCGCGAGCATTGCTCCTCGGGGCTGTAGGGGGAAAGCGAGTAGATGCCGGGGAGGTCCGTGATGGTAACGTTCTTGTCGCTTAGGAGCTTGGCTTCCTTTTTCTCAACCGTGACGCCGGGCCAGTTGCCAACGTAGCCGTTGGCGCCGGTGATCAGGTTGAAAAGCGTGGTCTTGCCGCAGTTGGGGTTACCCGCCAGCGCGACATGGATCTGAGAATCCGCCATTCAATCCTTCTTCCTTGTGTGCCTGCGCTGCTTTCTCCGCGCAGGCTGGATAATGTGCTTCAAAGTTGCAGCATTAAGTTAGAAAAACCTAACTTTATCTGCAGAAATATACGTCGCGAGCCCTTACTGGACCTCGACGACGGCCGCCTCCTCCTTGCGGATGGAAAGCTCGTAGCCGCGCACGTTGATCTCGACCGGATCACCGAGCGGTGCAACCTTCACGACCTTGAACGAAGTGCCCTTGATGAGCCCCAAGTCCATAAGGTGGCGGCGAAGCGCACCCTCACCGTGAAGCTTGACGATGGTGGAGCTCTCGCCCACCTTAACGTCACCCAACGTCTTCATCCTCTTGTCCCCCTTTCGGTTTTTTTGAAATGCTGCGGACTAACCGACAGTCATGATGTGCATGGCAACCTTGGAATCGATACCAAAGCGTGCGCCCAGCACGGTGACGATGATATTGGCGCCACTCGAGCTCACCACGTGGATTTCGTTGCCCTCGACAAAGCCGAGGTCCTTGAGGTGGTGCTTCATGTCCTCATTGCCCTTTACGCGAGACACGCGCACGGTTTCGCCCGCTTTTACCATCGAAAGCGGCATGGCCGGCATCTGCGGTCCGCAAGACATGAGTTGCTCCTAACGTCAGTTCGTCCTCAACATCGACGCGTTAAAAGTTAACCACGTCTATGTTCGCTATAGTAAACTAGCACGTGGTTAACTTTTTGGAAAGGGTCCCTATTCAGATTTCGAAAAAGTTTCCTATACGAAACAAAGGGGCGCAGCAAAGGACCATCCTTTACCACGCCCTGTCATGCTTAAAGCGAGAGGTTTCTGATCGACGTAACACAGGAAGCCTCATCCACGCCCGAAACGCGGAACACGATGTCCTCGCCGCACTCGCCGTAGAGAGCCATGAGTCCCATGACATCGCGGCCATCCGTGTGGCGATCACCAATCGAAACCGACACGTCACTACGGTGCTTGGCAATGATGTCATAGAGCAGCGCAACCGGGCGGGCGTGAAGTCCCAACGGATCTTTAATCGTCTTTGTAAACTCGACCATGTCCCCTCCCGCGGCATCGCACATTCGGCCGGCAAACCCAGCCACGTGGTAGTTATTGTACGTTACCGGCGCACCCCCGTCCCACAAAAAACGAGGGAAGGAGCGCGTCCTTCCCTCGCAACGGGCAATATGTAGCCGCTCGCCTACATCAGGCGCAGGCTGACGTCCTTGAGCTGGGCGCCGCTAACGGCACTCGGGGCGCCCGACATAAGGTCGGAGCCGCTGGCCGTCTTGGGGAACGCCATGACGTCGCGGATGGAGTCGGAACCGGTGAGCAGCATGCACACGCGGTCCAGGCCCAGAGCGAAACCGCCCATCGGGGGCGCACCAAACTTGAGGGCCTCCATGAGGAAGCCGAACTGAGACTCGGCGCGCTCCTCGGTAAAGCCCAGGAGCTTGAGCATGGACATCTGCATCTCGGCGTTGTGGATACGCATACCGCCGCCACCGGCCTCAAAGCCGTCCATGACAAAGTCGTAGGTGCAAGAACCTGCTGCCAACGGGTCGGCCTCGATCTTGGCGATGTCGGTCTCGGTCGGCAGAGTGAACGGCTGGTGCTCGGCTGCATAGGCCTTGCGGTCCTCGTCCCAGTGGAACAGCGGGAAGTTGACAACCCACAGGAAGTCGTGGCCCTCGCGCTTGATCTCGAGTGCGTTGGCCATGTGAGAACGCATGCCACCCAGGATCTCGTCAGAGAGCAAACGCGGGCCGGCGGCGAACATCACAAGATCGCCGGGCTCGACGTCCATGCGCTCGCGCAGGGCAGCCATCTCCTCGTCCGAGAAGAACTTGACGATGGGGCTGTTGATGGAGCCGTCCTCGCGGAAAGCGATCCAGGCCAGACCCTTGGCGCCAAACGTGGAGGCCACGCCGGCGAGCTTATCGATCTTGGCACGTGCCCAAGCACCGGCGCCCTTGGCGTTGATAGCCTTGACGACAGAGCCCTCCTCGTTTGCGGCGGTCGCAAAGACCTTGAACTTGGAGTTGGCAAAGATGTCGGTCAGGTCGACCAGGTGCATACCGTAGCGGGTATCGGGCTTGTCGGAGCCATAGGTATCCATGGCCTCCCAGTAGTTCATGCGACGCAGCGGCGTGGGCATCTCAACACCCATGCGACCGAAGGCATCGGACAGGACCTCTTCGAGCGCGCTCATGACATCGTTCTGGTCCACGAAGGACATCTCGATATCGACCTGGGTGAACTCGGGCTGACGGTCGGCACGCAGGTCCTCGTCGCGGAAGCACTTGGCAACCTGGTAGTAGCGCTCAACACCACCGACCATGAGCAGCTGCTTCAGGAGCTGCGGGGACTGCGGCAGGGCGTAGAAGTTGCCCGGCTGAATACGGCTGGGAACGATGAAGTCGCGGGCGCCCTCGGGCGTGGACTTGAACAGGGAGGGCGTCTCGACCTCCATGAACTCACGGTTGTGCAGCGCCTCGCGAATGGCAAAGGTAAAGTCGGAGCGCAGCTTGAGGTTAGCCATCATCTCGGGACGGCGGAGGTCCAGATAGCGATAGCGCAGACGGGTGTCCTCGCTGGTCTCGATGCCGTCCTCGATCTGGAACGGCGGAGTGACGGACGTGTTGAGCACCTCGGCATGGTCGGTCAGGACCTCGATCTCGCCGGTCGCGAGCTTGGTGTTGGTGGTCTCCTCGCCACGAGCGCGCACGACGCCGTGGATCTTGATGGGCCACTCGGGACGCATGGTCTCGGCGATCTTAAAGGCGTCGCCGTCGGAGTGCTCGGGGTCGAAGGTGAGCTGCGTGATGCCCTCGCGGTCGCGAAGGTCGCAGAAGATAAGGCCGCCGTGGTCACGGCGACGGCTCACCCAACCGGTGAGGGTGACCTCTTCGCCCACGTTCTCGAAGCGAAGCTCGCCGCAGGTACGGGTGTGCATGGAATGCTCATCGATGGGACGGGTCTGGCTCATACCAGTGATCCTCCTTTATGGATCTGTGCCGCCCCGTGTCGTTCCGGGCGGCGTCGTACAGATTTGCCCAGCCTGCGTAAACCGCGCAGCCGGACATGGCGTTCTATCTTATCGCACCCGCGTCGATGTGCCGCGGAAAAGTAGCTCATGCCCAAAGACTTGACGGAGACGAAACAATTGATGCGTCGCAGTGTCTGCCGACGCGCGCCACGTGCGACAATGTGCCCCAATACAACTGCACTCGGAAAGGCCCGCCATGACTGCACGCCTCATCGTTATGGATATCGACTCCACGCTCATCAACCAGGAGGTCATCGACCTGTTGGGCGAGGAAGCCGGCGTGGGCGAGCAAGTTGCGCAGATCACCGAGCGCGCCATGCGCGGCGAGCTCGACTTTAAGCAGGCGCTCGAAGAGCGCGTGGGGCTGCTTGCCGGCTTGGACGAGAGCGTGTTCGAGCGCACCTTTGCGCGCGTGACGTTTACCCCCGGCGCGCTGGAGCTTGTGCGCTCGGCGCACAGCAAGGGATGGAAGGTCGGCGTCGTGAGCGGCGGCTTCCACGAGGTCGCCGACAAGATCGTGGCCGCCGCGGGCATCGACTTTTGCCTGGCTAACCGCCTGGAGGTCGTGGACGGCAAGCTCACCGGTAAGCTGGCGGCAGACATCGTGACCAAGGAGTCCAAGCTCATCCGGCTGCTGGATTGGGCGGTTGAGTGCGGTGTCGATATGGCCCATACCGTCGCGATCGGCGACGGCGCCAACGATATCCCCATGATTCAGGCCGCGGGCACGGGTATCGCGTTTTGCGCCAAGCCCAAGACGCGCAAAGCCGCCCCGTTTGCCATCGACGAGCGCAACCTGATGCTCGCCATGGACATCATCCTGCGCGACTAGTCGATCCGTCTGACAATTGAATCAGTCTGTCCTATAGTTTCCGAACAATTTTGTCTTAGTGTTCGGAAACATACCCTTTGAGTGCTAGACTTTGCGCCGTCGAAGGGAACATATATGGATAAGCAAGATCTTGAGCAATTGCTGAGCGATGTTGCCGGCGGAGCAGTCACCCCTGCCGACGCCCTCACGCGCATCCAGACGGCTCCGACCGCCGATTTGGGCTTTGCGCAGCTCGATCTTTCGCGCGGGGTGCGCCAGGGAGCCGGCGAGGTTGTCTACGGTGCCGGTAAAACCGCCGAGCAGATTGCCGCCATTATCGAAGCACTGCGCGATGCCGGCCAGGAGCGCATCCTGGTCACGCGCCTGGATGCCGAAAAGGCAGACCGCACCTCGGAGCTCCTCGACAACGGCATCGACCTGGGATATGTCCCGGACGCACAGCTCGCCCTCGTGGGCGGCAAGCCCTCCCCTACCGGCAACGGACGCATCGTTGTCGCCTGCGCCGGTACGAGCGACCTGCCCGTCGCCGAGGAAGCCGCATTGACGGCCGAGTTCTACGGCAACGAGGTCGACCGCCTCTACGATGTGGGTGTCGCCGGCCTGCACCGCCTGCTCGCACATGCCGAGGAACTTGCACAGGCGCAGGTGATCATTGCCGTCGCCGGCATGGAGGGCGCGTTGGCGAGCGTCATCGGCGGCCTGGTGAGCTGTCCAGTCATCGCCGTTCCCACCAGCGTGGGCTACGGTGCAAGCTTTGGCGGCGTGGCAGCACTGCTCGCCATGCTCAATTCCTGCGCCAGCGGCGTCTCGGTCGTCAATATCGACAACGGATTTGGTGCCGCCTACCAGGCAAGTCTTATCAACCATCTGAGCGTCGGCACGCCCCGCGCCCGCTAAGGAGCATTCCATGTCCAACCATCAGCACACGCTTATCATCGACGGCACCTCGGGCATCAGCGGCGATATGACCGTCGCGGCCCTGCTCGACCTGGGCGCCAGCGAGGAGCATCTGCGCGAACAGCTCGCCACGCTTCCGGTCGACGGCTTTGAGATTGCCGTGACGCGCGTAAACAAGCATGGCATCGACGCCTGCGATTTTGACGTCCAGCTTGCAGAGGAGCTCGAGAACCACGATCACGATATGGCCTGGCTCTACGGCAACGAAGCAGCTGCCGAGCACACGCACGAGCACGAGCACCACCATCATGACCATGGCGAGCACGAGCACTGCCATGAGCACGTGCACGCGCACGACCACGACCACGACCACGACCACGAGGGTCACCATCACGCCCACCACCATCACCACCGTTCTTTGACGGACGTCACCGACATCATCGACGGCTCGCAGCTAAGCGATGGCGCCAAGCGTCGCGCCCTCGCCATCTTTACCGCACTCGCTGCTGCCGAGGCCAAGGCTCACGGCAAAACGCCCGAGGCCGTCATGTTTCACGAGGTGGGCGCCGTCGACTCCATCGTCGACGTCTGTTCTGTCGCCATCTGCCTCGACGACCTGGGTATTGAGGACATCGTGGTCGAGTCGCTCTCCGAGGGCCACGGAACCATCCGTTGTGCCCACGGCCTCATGCCTATCCCCGTCCCCGCTGTCGTCAACCTGTGCCAGGCGGGCAATATCGCCCTCACGCCTGCACCGGTCGCCGGCGAGCTCGTGACGCCCACGGGCGCCGCCATCGTCACCGCGCTGCGCACGTCCGACCAACTGCCCTCACGCTACCGCATCGAGGCCGTCGGCTACGGCGCAGGCAAGCGCCCCTACGAGGGCTGCTCCGGCACGCTCCGCTGCCTGCTCGTTCACGCGGACGCATAGCCATGGATGCCCGCAAAGAAAAAAGCCGCGCTGCCATCGTTGCGGCGTTCTCCGAGCTGCTACGCGAAGAGGACTACGGCAAGATCACCGTCGGCGACATCATCGCTCGTGCCCATGTTGGTCGAGCCACGTTCTACGGCCTCTTTAAGAGCAAAGACGACCTACTGTCCGAGCTCGTGAGCGACATCTGCACCCACGCCCTCGACGACGATGGCACACCGCTCGACGACCCATTCGTGCAGGTCGAGCATATCCTCAACAATCTATGGGAACGTCGCCAGGGCGTCCGAGCGCTGGTAGCCGGCGCCGGCTCACGCGTCTTCGCCGACTGTCTCCGCAAGACCATCATGTCGCGCGCAGCCGAAACCGTCCCCGTCGACCCCGCAGGCCCCGCCGCCGCCATGGACCGCAGCTTCTTACTACACCACATAGCCTCAAGCTTCGTAGCCACCGTCCAATGGTGGGCCTGGCACAACTTCCAAGCAGACAAAGCCGACGTAGCCAAAGACTACCTATCAGCCATAAATCCCCTCTTCACCTAAGTAAGAATCTCACCCCAAAGCATCACCCCAACCCAAGGCGCCACACATCCCAAAGTGTCACCCGCGCTTCAACGCCCCCAACAGCAACAAGCCCCTCCCATCCAAATTCAAATTCAGATTTATACGTTGGGCTGCTTGTACGAACGCAACAAAGACCCCGCAGCTGGCCGCATGGGGTAACTTCCCAGCGCATTCCGCAGGACGAAAGAACCCCCGCCGCACGAAGTGCGCAGCGGGGGTTCTTTCATGTCCGAGGACGCGCTGGGAAGTTACCCCATGCGGACGGCGGACAACTATGTAGCCTTAGCCTAGAACATGCCCAAGAAACCATGCACAAACAGCGCGGCCAGAGCGGCACCGACAAACGGAGCGATGCCGGGAACAAGCAGGCCATACTTCCAGTTGTTGTCGGCCTTGTTCTTGATCGGCAGCACCTGATAGGCCATGCGAGGACCAAGGTCACGAGCCTGGTTCATGGCGAAGCCGGTGATGCCGCCCATGCCCATGCCAACGGCCCAAACGATCAGACCGACGCAGATAGCGAGCATCAAAACGTTCTCGCCGGCGCGGCTAGCGGCAGCAAGGATGGCGCTGATGAACACAAAGGTGCAGATAGCCTCGCAGAAGAAGTTGCGGGCATAGTTCGTGCCCTCGGTAGTAGGGTTGGTCGAGAAGATGTTGCGCTGGGCAATAGGGTCGACGACGCCCTCGGAAGCCTTGAACTCATCGGCATACATAAGCCAAGCGATTACGGCGCCCACAAAGCCGCCGAGCATATCGGCAATCATGAAGGGAATGCAGCTGCTCCACGGCACCAGGCCTACGATGCACTGGGCAAGCACCATGGCGGGGTTCATGCACACGGCACCGCCAAAGACAAACAGGCAGACCGAGATGCCAAAAGACCAGGTGGTGATGGCAAACATGTGGCCGGAGCCCTGATACTTGGTGCCCTTGAGCACGGTATCGCAGTGCACGCCCACGCCAAAGATGATCATGAGGGCCGTTGCGCCGAATTCGCAGAGGAGTTTGGTAAGCATAAAACCTTATCTTTCTTGTCGGTTATAAACGATTCGTTTAGGCCGCGTACTAGTGCTGAGCGACGACAACGCCCAGGCCATCGGGAATGACGGCCACCTTGGCATCGGCACCCTTCATCTCAAAGGCGAGCTTGAGCGCCTCATCGAGAGTGTTGACCGGCGTCATGTGCATATCCTTGATCATCTGGTGATCGCACAGGTCGGTAACCATGATCACAGGGTGATGCGCCAGGATGCGGGCAAAGATCTGGCTCGTCCACTGGTCGGGCAGGGTCTCGTCCTTAGGACGGTCGATGCAGGCGCGCTCAAACTCTGCCGGATCATTGTCGGCGATGTTGTGATAGAAGCCCTCGCCACCGTGACCGTCGGCACAGCCGGCGACGTCGATAATTACACCGCCCTCGGGAAGCGTAGCCTCGGCAGAGCACATGCCCTTCACGGCCTGGTAGATGTTCTGGTCGAGCGGGTAGCCGCCGTTGGTGGTGATGGCAATCTCGCACTCAACGGGCTCAACGCCGGCAAGGCTCTTCACGAACTCGCAGCCGGCCTCGTGCGCCTTGTGGATGTCGCCGGCAAAGGAGCCGATGACCTCGTGCTTGCCGTTGAGCACCACGTTAAGCACAAAGGCAAGGTGAGCCATCTCGGCGGCAGCAAACATGTCCTCGCTCACGTGGTTGTGGCACAGGTTGCCGGCACGCGAATGGGGATCGTTCACAAACTGACCGTTGTGGTTGTACATGATGGTCTTGTAGCTGGCGATGCCAGGCAGGACGGACTTGCGGCTACCAGAGAAACCGGCAAAGAAGTGCGGCTCAATAAAGCCCTCGGCAAGCAGCAGATCGCAATCGGCGGCAATCTTGTTGATGATGCACTCGCCACCAGAAGGCAGGGTGCCGATCTTTTTCATCATGCTGTCGTCAGTCGCGACGTGCATAACGATTTCCTCGTTGGCAACGATCTCCTCGCCATACTTGTTGACGAGCTCCTCGTGCGTCGACGGACGATGCATACCCGTAGCAACCAAAATACGCACTCGAGCCTCGGGCGCAGCGGAATGGATGTGATGCAGCAGAATAGGCATCGTCACACGCGAGGGAACGGGGCGCGTATGATCGGAGCTAATAATGACGATATCCTTCTTGCCAGCGCAAAGCTCCTCGAGCGAAGGCGAACCATAAGGGTTGGCAAGTGACTCCTCTACCAGCTCTTCCTGTGATTTTGTAGTCTTAAACTCGTTTTGATGACCTTCCATCACACCCGCGAAGTTCTTATCCTCGAGCTCCAGATGCAACGTCTTGTGGTCAAACGGCAGTTCACATTCAAACAATGACGAGCGCCCTCTTCCTTTCAACTGACACACTAGATAAACCGTTGGAAGGATACGCCGCTTACCGAAAAACACCACCGTCCACCGACTCATTAACACAACGTTCATATTTGACCCACAACAAAACGGCCGCGACCCCAAACGGGACCGCAGCCGCCTGTCAAAGACACTATAGACAGGATGATTTACGCAACGCCGAGGCAAACATCTAGCCCGAGACGTACGCACGTAAGCCATTTTGCATAAATGCGTTAATTAATTGCATAAAATGGCGCATAGATTTCTAGCCGTAACAGGGTGGTACCCTCCGGAGCGTGCATTTTTGCGAGTATTCAGCATCGCGGGATAAGATTTTGGTGCCAAAAGTCTTTCGAAAAGTAGATAGTCCTCATGGCTCGACCCATCTGGATAGCATGCGGCGAGAAACCAGCCATATATGATCGTCGCCAAAGCCCAATCGTCGTGCAAAAGCATCAACAAGGGCCGCGAACGTCACCCACAGCCTTATGCATCAATCTTTAGCTGCTGAAAACTCCGTTTTTTGCACGTCGCCCCAAGCACCACCCTCACCCAGCGGCTGATCCGCCGTAAACCGAGGACGAAAGGACCCGATGGGTTTCACTCTGAATGCATTCCGCAGCACGAAGCCCTTTCCAAACGCGCGAAGCGCGCTATATTTCTTCAGCCCGTAATCCGCAGAAGACCGGACATCGTAGGGCCCGCCATTAGTTTACTTTTAGGCACACTCCGCAGGACGCAAGAAGCCCTCGCCGCACGAAGTGCGCAGCGAGGGCTCCTTGCATGTCCGAGGACGTGCCTAAAAGTAAACCAATGGCGGGCTCGGACGACTACAGGACTATCGATTACCCCGTGTTCTGCAGACCTGCCGAGACGCCGGTCACAGTCGAAAGAATCAGGCTCATGTACTCGGCCTTCTTCTCCTCGGCCATCTCGTCCTGGTTCATACGCACCTCGCGAAGGGCGCGGACCTGGGCGATGGACAGAGCGTCGACGTAGGGGTTGCGCACGCAAACGGCACAGCCGAGCACGCGACGACGCTGCAGCGGCCACTCGTCACCGACGATGGCAAGGACCCACTTACGCGTGAGCTGCATCTCGGTAAAGACCTTCTCGGACAGATCCTGGCGATCGCCCAGGTGCAGATACATCTTGGCGATGCGCTGGTCGGTCTTGGCGATCGACATCTCGATGTTGTCGATAAAGGTGCGGAAGAACGGCCACTCCTGGTAGGCAGCCTTAAGCTGGTCCAGATCGCCAAACTGCTCGCAGGCGGTGCCCAGGCCGTACCAAGCGGCCAGGTTAATGCGTGCCTGGCTCCAGCTGAAGATCCACGGAATGGTACGCAGGTCGTCGAGCGACTTGGCACCCAAGCCGCGCTTGGCGGGACGCGAGCCGATCGGCAGCAGACCGACCTCGGTCAGCGGCGTCACGGTCGAGAACCACGGCGTAAAGTCCTCGGTGTTCAGCAGGTCCAGGTAGCGCTCGTGGCTCGCGGCATTGAGCTTCTCGGCCATATCCCAGAACTTCTGCGTGGTCTCGGTGTTGGTCTTCTCGACACTCGGAGCCGACTGCAAAAGCGTTGCGGCGGCAACGGACTCAACATGGCGCTGAGCCAGCGTTCGGTTGCCGTAACGGGCAAAGATGACCTCGCCCTGCTCGGTGAGCTTAAAGAAGCAGTTGACCGAACCCTTGGGCTGCGCCAGCACGGCCTTGTTGGCCGGGCCGCCGCCACGGCCCACGGCACCGCCGCGACCGTGCATGAGCACCAGGTCGATATCGTTCTTCTCGGCCCACTTGGCGATGCGCTCCTGCGCGGAGTGCAGTGCAAGCATGGCCGTGGTAGGACCGGCATCCTTGGAGGAGTCGGAATAGCCCAGCATAACCTCCATGCGGCGGTTGGTCTGGGCAAGGCGCTTCTGCACCACGGGCAGCGTAAGCATCTGGTCGAGCACGTCAACGCAGCCCTCGAGGTCCTCGAGCTGCTCGAACAGCGGGATCACGTCGAGCTCGGGAACGTCTTCCTCGTGTGCGAAGGACAGGTGGGCCAGCTCAAAGACGTCGGCCACATGCTGGGCACTCTTGGTAAACGAGATGATGTAGCGGTGCGCCATCTTCTTGCCGTAGCGCTTTTGGATGGAACCGATGGCACGGAAGGTGTCGATGACCTCGCGCGTCATGGGCTGCAGGTCACCATGGATACCGTTCTCGTGAATATCCTTGAGGGCGCGGGCGTGCACCACGGAGTGCTGACGGAACTCCATCTCGACCATATGGAAGCCGAAGGACTCGACCTGCCAGATGATGGTCTGGACCGGACCGTAGGCGGCACGGACGGCACCGCAGGCGGCTAGCGAGCGCTGGACGACGCGCAGGTCATCCAGGAACTCGTCGGCGCTGTGGTACATGGTGTCGGTGATACGGCGCACGGTGGCGTTCAGACGGTCGGCCATGACGAGCATGACGGCGCGATGCGGCTCGTGCTCGGAGATCAGCTCGGCGCGGGCCGTGTACCGAGGGCTCATCTCGACCTGATGGTTCCACAGGTTGATGAGCTCGGCAGACGGCTTGCTGTAGGTGGCCTCGAGCGTGAGGTTGCGGCCGATGCGACGGCACTTGTCCTCGAGCTTGAGCACCATGTGGGTGAAGTACTTGGCGGCGACCTCACGGCTCACCTTGGCGGTAACGTTGGGGTTACCGTCGCGGTCGGAACCGATCCAGCTGCCGGGATGGAAGAACGCCGGGCACAGCGGCGGCACGGTACCGGCCTTGTCGCCCAGCACCCAGTCGTCAAAGCGACGATAGATGACGGGGATAACGTCGAACAGCGTGTTATCGAAGATGTCGATGATGGTATCGGCTTCCTCGACCGGCGTGGGCTTCTTCAACGCGATGGGACTCGTGCGAACCAGGGCGTCGATCTCCTGCAGCATATGGCGCTCGTTCTCCACCAAGTCGGAGCCGCCCAGACGCGGACGCTCCTCCAGCAGGTTGGAGATACGGCGAATCTTGCCCTCGACGGCCTTACGACGGGCCTCGGTGGGGTGCGCGGTAAAGACGGGATGGAACTCAAGCTTGCCGAGCAGCTCGTTGGCGCCCTCAACGCCCAGCTCATTCACCAGCTGGTGATAGGCGACGGTGAGCTCGTTAGCGGGATCGACCTCGGTATCGGTCGACGCACCGGCCTCGCGCTCGCGCAGCTGCGCCACACGGTAGTTCTCCTCCGACAGGTTTGCCAGATGGAAGAAGCTCGTAAAGGCGCGAACGATGACCTGCTGCTTATCGAGCGGCAGACTGTCGATCAAATCGACGACCTCACGAAATGCCACGGCAGTGGGCTCGTCGGCGGTGGGCACGCCCTGCTCGTCGACGGCCTCGTCGGCAGCGCGGGTACCGGGGTTGCCGGCATTGGCCACAATCTCGGCCGACAGGATTTTATCGAACAGGTCCGCGATCTCAGGATCATACTCGCTAAGCACACGACGCTCCAGGCGCAGGAACAACGCCAGATTGTCGCGCAGCTCCTCGGGGATCTCGATCTCGGCGAGACGCTCCCTGGACTCGGCATTCGAGCCGATTCGGTTAACGAGGCGGTTGACCACGGCAGCGACGCGCGCCGCGGCTTCGGGTACAGACTGGTTGCTTAGGTTCTCAGCCACGTTTCCTCCCATTCCTCCTTCTATGCACGTAACATGCGGTATTCATTATAGGCGCTTGAGAAATACTTTCGACACTGATTGCGCTTTACCACACAAAAGTATTTTCTGCATTGCAAGGGTTTTTGCTCTAAATGGTCGTATTTCTCGGTGGACGGCATACACAAACGGGGGCATTCCGCATAAATGCGAAACACCCCCGTAACAATCGCTCGCCGCGAGCGGGACACTCAAGCGGGTCCGCAGCTCAAAAAGATGCGCTACAGGCGCTCGCGAACCGCCTCGACGACGTTGGCCAGATCGGCAAGAACCTCTTCGTGGCTCTCCATGTCGCGCACCTTGACCTTGCCGGCGGCAAGCTCGTCGCCGCCCAGGACCAGGATGAGCTTGGCGCCCACCTTATCGGCCTGTTTAAACTGGGCCTTGAGCGAACGGCCCTGATAGTCGGCCTCGGTCACGATGCCTGCGGCGCGAAGCTCCTGCGTAATGGCAAAGACGTTCTGGCGCAGTTCCTTGCCGGCGTTGGCGACATAGACGCACGGGGCCTCATCGGCACCCAAATCGCTGCCAAAGGCCTGCAGGGCCAGCAGGGCGCGCTCAAAACCGACGGCAAAGCCGACGCCCGCCGTGGGCTTGCCACCCTCGAGCTCGACCAGGCCATCGTAGCGGCCGCCGCCGCCGATGGAGCCGACGCCGGCGCCAGGGGCCTCGACCTCAAAGACAGTACGGGTGTAGTAGTCCAGGCCGCGCACCAAGGTGGGATCCTCGACATACTCGATACCGGCGGCATCCAGATAGCGCTTGACCTGCTCGTAGTGCTCGCGGCACTCGTCGCACAGGTTGTCACCCATCAGCGGAGCCTCGGCCATGATCTCGCGGCAGTGGTCGTTCTTGCAGTCGAAGGCACGCAGCGGGTTGAGCTCGGCGCGCTCGCGGCACTCATCGCACATCTCGTCTGCGTGATCGAGGATGAACTGCTTAACCTGCTCGCGGTAAGCCGGACGGCACTGGGCGTCACCCATCGAGTTGATGAGCAGACGAAGCTTGGAAAGATCGAAGCCCAGGCGCTTGTAGAACTCCATGAGCATGATGATGCACTCGGCGTCGGCAGCCGGATCGGGAGCGCCGAGCCACTCGATGCCCACCTGGTGGAACTGGCGCAGGCGTCCCTTCTGGGGGCGCTCGCCACGGAACATGGCCTCGGCGTAGTACGCCTTAAACGGCGTGGAGCCCTGGGGCACCAGATTGTTCTCGACGACGGCGCGCACCACGCCGGCCGTGCCCTCGGGGCGAAGTGCCAGGCGCTGCTTGGGCTTGAGTTTGGTGTCGGTGCCCTCGGTAAAGACGCGCTCCAGGTTGGCACCGCTGAACACGCGGAACATTTCCTTGCGCACGACGTCGGTCGACTGGCCGATACCGTGGACAAACACATCTACCTGCTCGATCGCGGGCGTCTCGATGGGTTTAAAACCAAACGGCTCGAACACGCCGGCCGCAATCTGCTGCATCTTTTGCCAGGCGCGCATCTCGGCGCCGATAAGGTCGCGGGTTCCCTCCGCCTTCTGTGCCTGCATGGGCAAACACCTTTCTTTTGTATCGCGTCATAGGTAACGGTCATTATACGGCACAAACACAAACCGCGGCGGCGCGTCTGACCGAACGAGGGTATGGGGGCTCGTTCGGCCAGACGCGCCGCCGCTGTATGCGATCCCTATTCCTCCATCCCCAAGGGATCACGTGGTCCGAAGGGGACGGAGGAAAAGGGATCATTTCGTAGGCCCGTGGCCGCCTTGGAAACCGAATGATGGTACGAGCATCCATTCGGCTTCCAAGGCGGCCACGGACAGAACGGGGCGAACAGAAAAGAGCGACGGACGTCTACTCCCCCGCCACGCTCGCGCGCAGCTTGGCAGCGATGGGCTCCGAGGCCAGCAGGAATACGAGCATGACCACAGAACACACCAGGCACACGATCCAGGTGCTCGCAAAGGAGCCCGTGGCATCGAACAGCACGCCCGAGACAATGGCGCCTACGGTGCCGCCGACCATCTCGAGCGAGGTGATGGTGCCCGTGACCTTGCCGAGGTCGGCCATGCCAAACTGCTTGGACGCGGCGATGGTAGGCGTGATGGTGCCCATGCACGTTCCGATACCAAAGCTCACAGCGGCGACAATAGGACCGAGGTCCGTCGTCGGGAAGCACAGGGCGACGCAGGCGATAATGCACGCAACGGAGCCAAGGATATTGCCAAAGCGCAGACCGAAGCGGTCATAGATCGCACCGAGCGAAATCTTGGCGATAACGACGGTGACCATATAGGCCGAAAGCACAGTGCCCGCCCACATGGGATCGTGGCCGCCCGTGACAATCTTGGCGCCGTTGACGGTAACACTCGTCATGTTGGTGACCTGGTTGGGCAAGATGGCGCCGTTAACGAGACCCATAAAGAGGAAGGCGACGACAAGCAGCCAAAACGCCGGGCTCTTCTTGATACGAGACCAGCCGACGCTAACCTCGGGCGCCGTGTGCTCGTCCTTGTCGCCAGCCGTCGAGACGGACGGATCGCCCGGGTTCTCGCCGAGCGGCTTAAGGCCGATCTCGGAAGGCTTGGTGCGGAAGGAATAGGCCGTGATGGGCAGTGCCGCCACAATGCAGACGGCAGCGAGTACCAGGAACGCAGAGCGCCAGCCCACACTCACGATAAGCGAGCTCACGATCGGCGAGAGAATAGCGCCGCCAAAGCCCGAGCCCGAAAGTGCGATGGAGATGGCAAGGCCTCGCTTGGCGGTAAACCAGTTGGCGGTCACCAGGCTAATGAGCAGACGGGTCGAGGCCACAGCGAAGCAGCCCGAAACGGCAAAGAGCACGTAGACCTGCCACAGCTCACCGACAAAGCTCATGCCGGCAAGCACCGCCGAGGTAGCGATAACGGTGAGCGAGCCCAATACGCGGCCACTCACCTTATCGGCAACATGGCCGATAACGAGCGAACCCACGACACTCACCACGGTGGAGATGGCATTGGAGATGTTGTACTGCGCAAGGGAAATGCCCAGGTCGCTGACGATCAGCGGTTGGAACAGGCTCATGCAGTTGACGAAAATCGTGTAGCACGTGGCCATGATCACGAAGCCGGAGGTCACCACGAGCCAGCCGGGGAAGAACTTACGCTGCTGGGGCATTGGTTACTCCTTGTGGTCCGCAATGTATCCGAGAGCGACGGCGGCATAGGCCGCGGCACCGAGCGGCAGCTCGGCATCGTTAAAACGTGCCTTGGGATGGTGCTGGGCAAAGTGTTCGTCCGTGTCGGTTACGGCCGCGCCCACGGTAAAGTACGCACTCGGAATCTCGCTCGAGATAAGCGCGAAGTCCTCACTCGCCATGGCATGGAAAAGCGGCAAGAAAGCCGCCTTGGGCAGCACCGCGCCCACGTAGCCAAGCGACGCCTGAGTCATATCGCTGTCGAGTACAAGCGGCGGAACATCCGAAAGCGTCTCGATGGTCGCCGGCGTACGATATGTTGTGGCAACGCCGTTAACGACCTCCGCGATGCGGGTCTTGAGGCGCTCCATGAGCTCAACATCAAAGCCGCGCAGCGTTCCCTCGAGCACGCAGGTGTCGGGGATGACGTTGGCCGCCAAGCCGCCAGCAAACTTACCAACGGTAAGTGCGACTTCCTTGGCCGCCGGCACCTCGCGGGCGATAAGCTCCTGGAGCGCCAGGTGCACGTGGACGCCGGCCGTGATGGGGTCGATGCAGATCTCGGGGCTCGAGCCATGGCCGCCCTTGCCCTGGAGCGTGATGCGGAAACCGTACACGCCCGAGAGCGCCGGGCTGCCGTAGAGCACCAGGCCAAGCGGCGACTGGCTGTTGACATGCATGGCAAAGGCCGCCTGAGGGCGCGGGTTCTCGAGCAAGCCGTCGGCGATGGCGGCGCGGGCGCCCTCGAAGGTCTCCTCGCCCGGCTGGAACAGCAGTTTGACGGTAGCATTGGCGTCGACGAGCTCGGCCTCGCGGGCCTTGAGCAGGCGCGCCGCACCAAGCAGGGCCGTCGCGTGCATATCGTGACCGCAAGCATGCATGCAGCCATTGGTGGATGCAAAGGGCTCGCCGGATTCCTCGGCAACGGGAAGGGCATCCATATCACCTCGGAGCATGACGACCGTTCCAGCCTGCTCGTCCTTGCACGTGCCATTGCCCTGAGCGGCCGCGGCCGCACCGGCACCGATCAGGCCAACAACACAGGAGTCGTCGACGAGCGTAGCAAATGGGATATCCATCTCGGTCAGGCGCGCTTGAATATACGCAGAGGTCTGCGGGAGGCTATTACCCAGCTCGGGCATCTGGTGCAGATCGTGTCGCCATGCGGCAAGCTCACCGGCAAATGCCTGGGCTTCTTTGACCAGGCCATCGCCGATAGCGGTCTGCGCCGCTGTGGTAGCCTGAGGCGCTGGTTTCGGTTGAAGATCGGACAGAGCTGGTGCCATAGATGCCCTCCAGTAACGTTTTTGCAGCACGCACTTTGACAGCGTAAAGTGCAAGGCACAACTGTAAGGGCATGACATAAAAAACGCCGCCCTGGGAGGGCGGCGCAACAAATTGTTTACAATTGCGGGCGAGATTTTCGGCGCAAGAAATCGAAATGCGTCTCGCTCAAAATGATCGATAGGAAGATGAGGACGAAGCCGGCGAGCAGACGCGAGGTGAGCGCCTCCCCCATCAGCAGCACCGAAAACAACACGCCCGAAGGGGACTCCATCGATAGGAGCAATGAGCCCGTCGAGGCTGGGACGTGCGCCAAGCCGACGTTTTGGATGAGCAGCGCCACGCACGTGCAGCCCACCGAGAGGAAGGCCATCACGCCGATAAAGCTCGGCGTCCACACGGACGCGGGCGCTTGGGTCTCGAATAGCAGCGACGTTGCCAAGCTCAAGACGCCGTTGCCCACAAACATCCAAAACGTGATGACGTTGATGTCCATTTTGCGACCGTACTTGGCGGTCACCGCCATCTGGATGGCAAAGAAGACCGCGCCGCCCAGTGTGATGACATCGCCGACATTGAACTCGACACTATCGAGCGCCACCAGGCCAATGCCCGCCAGGCACAGCAACGCGGCGCCCAAGTTGTAACGGGTAAGCTTTTCGCCGCTTAAGACGTAGCTCGCAAACGGCACGAGGATGCAATAGGTACCCGTCAAAAATGCACTCTTGCCCGCCGTGGTCTGTGCCAGGCCAATCGTCTGCAAACCATACGCGCCCCACATAAGCGCGCCCATACCAAGTCCGACGATCAGGTTGCGGGCATTAAAGTGCGCGATGATGCGTTTGTGGAAGATGACGAACATAACCAGCGAAGCCGGAAGGAAGCGAACGTAGAGCAGCTCGAACACCGGAATGGTGTCGAGCGCATCTTTCATGGTGGTAAAGGAATAACCCCAGATGACCGCCACCGATAGCAACAAGACCTTCCAGAAGAACGGCGAACGCGCGCCAGCGCCGCGGGAGGTGCCGCCGGCGCCCAGGTCCTCCCGTGCGACAGGGCTATCGGGCATGTTTTCGATTTCATCAACGGCATTCTGGGCCATAGGGCATCCTCGCACTCAATCTGGGCGTGGTGTCCGCACGCGTATGGCTGCGTGCCGCCTCATGGTCAAATAAAAACAGGGCGCACCGGACCCCCGGCACGCCCCGCTACTGTAGCAACAACCAGCACTGCATCGCAATCCAGCCCACTAAAGTACCAACTTGAATAACCTCGATGTTCCGACGGCGTTTACGTTGCTGTATTAAATCAATTTGGTCGATTCCAGCTTTTCGATGATCCAGTCGTTGGCTTTGATGACCGGGCGGCGGAAGACGACGCCCAGGGCCAGCGACGGGATCAGATAGCTTGCCAAGATGCCCAGCTCAATCCAGTACTCCATATGGTAGGCACCGGCCATGGCGGCATGCATGGCGTTGATGCCGTGGGTGAACGGTAGGAACGGATAGATCGCCTGGAACACGGGGCCGGTCATCTCGATGGGGAACGTACCGCCCGAACCGCCGACCTGCATGACCAGCAGCACGACAGCGAGCGCCTTGCCGATATCGCCAAACGAGACCGTAAGCGTGTAGACGATATTGGAGAACACGAGACTCGCGACCCAGCCCGCCAGCACAAACTGCAGCGGGTCGTCGCACTGGATGCCAAAGAACAGGATGTCGCCCGCGCACACGAGCGTTGCCTGCAGCAGGGCCAGACCGCCAAAGAACAGGTAGCGGCCCAAGTAGATCTCGTGCAAGCGCACGGGGATTAACTCATTGATGAGTTCGTCGTCAACCGACACCTTCATCATGGCCGCCAGCACGATCGAGCCGACCCAGAGCGACAGAATCGTGTAGAACGGCGCCATGGCCGAGCCGTAGTTGCGGATCGGATAGACCGGCTTGCGATCGAGCGCGACGGGACCGGAAAGCGACACGGCCAAACCCTCGGGATCATTGCCAATCATCGTCTTGATCGTGGCCAGATCGTCCGACATCAGGGCACCGTCGAGCTCGTCCTTAAAGGCACTGATCTTACCGGACGCTTCACCCAGCTGATCGGAAGCCTTGTTGACCAGCTTTGCAGCCTTGGAGAGGCCCTTTGCCAGCGAACCGGATGCATCGGTTAGACCGGCAACAGCGCTATCAAGATCGCTCGAGATGCCGTTCAGCGAATCCAAAACACCCGAAATGGTCTTCTTGAGCTCCTTAGCCTTAGCCGAGAATGTGGAGTCGTAATCGATCTTGGCACCCGAGACGCCCGCCTTGGCGTCGGCGATCGCCTGGTCGGTTTCGGCGCGGACATCGTTAACCTTTGCCATGCTGTCCGAGAGCGACGTCGCGATGCCCGTCAGCTCCTTGGCATTGTTGCGGTACTCCGTCGCGATTTTGCCCAGCTCTGCAGCCGCGTCCTCAAGCCCTTCCTTGAGCTTGTCGTTACTCACCTGGCCGGCAAGGCTGCGGAGCTTATCGGCCGCAGCGTCAATCTCATCGGCACGCGCGTTGAGCGACGCGGCACCGTCGTTGAGCTGTGCTACCGTCAGATCGACATGCTGGTTCGCGGCGTCAAAGGCCTTTGCGAGCTCGGTGGACACGTTGTCGAACGACCCGGCACTTCCATCAATCGCCGCATCGATGGCATCGCTGGCTGCCTTGAGCGCCTGCCCGGAATCAGCAATACCGCTCTCGGCATGCTCCATCAGCTGCTTCACCGACTGGTCGGTGGTCCCGGTTTGCTTGAGCAGGCCGCCCGCCGACGTCAGCGAATCGGAAGTCGAACTCAAAATGCCCGCAAGCGAAGTCGCGCTGGCCTTGATGTCCTGCAGGTCCTGAACCGAGTCGCCGAGCGTCGAGGACAGGTTGGCGATAAAGTTGCTCACTTGGTCGGTGCTCATGTAATCGAGCAGGCTGGACACCGTCTTAAGACCGATGGACGTGATGGTCTTGGTAAAGGTCTCGTTAACCTGGCTCTGAACGGCACTCGAGCCCTTTTCGGTCACGATCTGGGCGATGGCGTTGGCCTTCTGGTTCTCATAGAACTCAATATCGGCGTGTTTCACGTCGGTCGAGAAGAGCGTCATCATGTCGGAGCTAAAGCTCTTGGGGATTACGACGGCCGCATAGTAAGCGCCCGACTTAACACCGTCGATAGCCTTATCGCGATTGTTGAGCACAACCCAGTCAAAGTTCTCGTTACCACGCAGAGCGGCGGTAACGTTTTCGCCCACGTTGACCTCGACGGGAATCAGGTCGCTCTCGTAACCCTCGTCGGTATTGACCACGGCGATCTTAAGATTGCCGGTGTTGCCGTACGGGTCCCAGCTGCCGGCGATGTTAAACCACGCGTACAGGCACGGCACGATAATGAGGCCCATCACGACAACCATGCCGATCACGGAGCGAGACACGTTTTGGACGTCGCGCTTAAACAGATGCAGGATGTTCTTCATTTATGCCTCACCTCCTTTTGAGTGCTTGCCAAGCGGGGCGCTATCCTCATTCATCACAAATGTGTCGTCCCCGTTCGCGGGCACATGGTGCATATCGTGGCGAATGGACTGGTCGGCAGCCTGATCCTTGGATTTAGAGCCTCGCTCGCTGGCATTCAGGCCAAACATACGACGGGCGGCCGGAATAGCGGCCGTGTGCTCGCGCATCTCGCGGCGCAGGTCCTCGTCCGAAAGCGCCGAGATGCGCATCTGGGTGTTGAGGCTTGCGCGGATGTACTCGATATTGATCAGCCAGCCGCAAATGACAATGACCGAGATAATCCAAATGACCAGCAAGATGATCTTGCCGTTATTGTCGATATCGAGAACCGTCGAGAGCACAAAGATCAGCACCTGCACGCCCACCACGGCAGCAAAGCCGCCTTTGATGTAGTACGGGTAACGATGCTCAAAAGCCACCGCATGTTCGAGCAGCTCACGGCGATACGAATCGGAATCGAGTATGACGCGCATGGCCGTACGCAGCGAATAGCGCTGGCGCGGCAGGTCGTTGGACTCGCAAATCATCAGACCGGTCGTGGAAAGCTGTTTATCAAAGAGCAGATTGAGGTTGAGCAGCAGCGGACGCAGCTGCAAGCCAATAAAGAGTGCGATGGCAAGGAACACGCCCAAGATGCACAGGTTGAACAGGTAGTTGAACGAGTACATGCCGCCGACGGTCTCGCGCAGCAGATTGATGCCGTAGGTAAAGGGCAGCAGCGGATGCAGCCATTGGAAGAAGCCGGGCATCATCTCGATGGGATACATGCCCGACGAACCGGGAATCTGCACGATAACCAGGATGACGCCGATTGCCTTACCGATATGCTTAAACGTAGTAGATAGCGCATAAATGATGTTGACGTACGTAAACGAGATGGCGATGCCACCCAGCACGAACAGCAGCGGGTTGATGCACTGCACGCCAATCACCAGATCGCCCGCCGTCACGATGATGGCTTGGAGCGCGCCCAAGATCACCAGGAGCATCCAACGGCCGAAGTAGCCCTGGCGCGCCGTAAAGCTGCCAATGCCCTCGCGATCGACCTCGAGCTTGTAGATGGCGATGAGTACGTAACCGCCCACCCAAAGCGCCAGATTAGTGTAGAAGGGGGCGATGCCCGAACCAAAGCTCTTGACCGGATAGATCGACTTGGACGTCAACTCAACCGGAGATGCCATGAAATCTGCCACGTCATTGACATCGACGCCCATCAGATCAGACAGCTCGCCCATGGACTCGGAGGTCTGCAGCGCCGCGATGTCGTTGGCAGCGGTCGCAAGTTTGTCCTGAACCTTGGCAAGTGAGGCATCGGTCTGGGACAGCGTGGTCTTGGCCTGCTTGAGCGTGGCATCGAGCTGCGATAGCGTACCGCGCGCATTGGCGATTGTAGGCGTGAGGCCCGACACGATACCGGTTAGGTCGCCCGATACAACCGAGAAAGAGTCGAGCGCGCTGGAAGCCTTCGGCAGCGCATTTTGACCAAGATCCGTCTGAGCCTGGCTGATGTTGGCCGTACCGGTCTGAATTGCAGTATTGATAGCGTCACTGGCGCTCGAAACGGCCGAAGCGTCATTCGCAATAGCACTCGACTGCGCCGAGAGATTGTCCTTGACGGCCTGGAGGCTTTCGTTTTGTCCTCGAAGCGTATCGATTGTCGACGCGATGAGCGCGTTGATTTCCTCCGAACCCGTCGGCACGCTGTCCGCCAACCTCTGCAGGCGGTCGATCAGCGCGTTGTTGTGGTCAATTGTCGTTTGAAGCGATTCGAGCGAGTTGTCGATGCGAGTGGTCGTAGACGTCAAGGCGCCCGTCATCTTTCCGACCGCAGCGTTCGCCGAAGCCGACGTCTTGGACAGTGCAACACTTCCCTCCGAAAGCGCCTTAGAGAGAGAAGTGATCGATCTGCCCGCGGTGGTGCGCGCTTCGCCCAACAGGTCGTTGCCTTGGGAGATCGCTTGAGTCAGCGAAGGCGTCTGACCCTGCAAACCGGCCAGCGCACCATCCGCCGAGGCGATAGCGCCGCTCGTTTTGTCGATAGCGGTGTTCATGTCGTTGATCGAATCGCGAACCTCGCTCAAGGTACCGGATGCCTCGGACACCGAACTCGTCAGCGAATCCTGAACCTGGGCGGTCTTATCCTTAAAATCGATGCCGGCATCTTTGGCAATGCCCGCTACGGTCTCGCCCACCGTGGAGACAAACTCCGAATTGATCTGCTCCTCGATAGTATTAGCGCCGGTATCGGTTACCTTGGGCGCAATGGCGCTCTTCTTCTCGTTAACGTAATACGTAAGCTTGGGCTGGCGGTAATTGCCATCGAGCATCGAGACAAGATTGTCGGAGAAGTTCTTGGGGATCACGATGGCGGCGTAGTACTCCCCGCTCTCGACGCCCTCTTTGGCATCAGCCGCCGAGTCGACGAAGGTCCAGCCCAACTGATCGTTTTCCTTGAGCTGATCGACGACCTGGTCGCCCGCGTTGAGCTCGCCCACCAGGTCGTTCTGAGTGCCCTGGTCGTTGTTGGCGATAGCAATCTTGATGCCCTGGGTGTTTCCATACGGATCCCAGTTTGCCACGATGTTGTACCAGGCATACAGCGAGGGGATAACGCACACGCCCAAAGTAACCACCAAGGCGACGGGGTTCACAAGCAGTCGCTTGATGTCGCGCTTAAAGATCGCAAAGGAGACCTTTGCGTTGGATAGTTTGCTGCCGAGACTCACGCTTGGACCATCCATCCTGTCGTTGAATCGAATCGTACTATCGACAACCATTGTACGTAGGCGCTTTAGTGCCTCGCGGCACAATGGTGCTGAGTTTTGCGGGTAGCAATATACTACGAAGATGAGTTAGCGTACAGATGTACAGTATCTTAAATTTCAGCAGGTCACAAAACCACAACCCGCACAAATAAATGATCCCTTGGGGACGAAGGGATCATTCAAATAGTCATTGGGGACGTTCTTAAATGACCAGTCAAACAAGAACGTCCCCAATGACTACTCCGTACAAAAGGAAACAAGAGTGGAAAATCTCCCACTTCAAGCCCGCATTCGAGCCAAAAGTGGGAGATTATCCACTCTCGTTCTAATCTAGCTACGGTGCCGTATCCCCGAACTACATCAAGTTGCAAACAGCCGCCGCGAAGGCAACGGGGTCCTCGGGGAGGATGCCCTCGACCAGCAGGGCCTGATCGTAGAGCAAGCCGGAGTACTGCTTGATCTTGTCGGCGTCGCCTGCCTTCTGGGCAGCGACAAGCTTGTCGAAGACCGGGTGCTTGGCGTTGAGCTCGAGCACGCGCTGGCTCTTGGGCATGCCGTCGGGCGCGCCCTCGGGTCCCTTCTGGAGCACCTTCTCCATCTCGAGCGAAAGCGGGCCCTCGGTGGTGATGCAAGCGGGGGCATCGGTCAGGCGCGCGGAGACGGCAACTTTCTCGACCTTGTCACCGAGCGCCTCCTTCATAGCGCTAAAGAGGTCCTCGTTCTCCTTGGTGGCGTCCTCGGCCTCCTTCTTCTCGTCCTCGGTCGCCAGGTCAAGATCACCGGTCGCAACGTTCTTGAGCTCCAGATGACGATCCTCGACCTCGGGCTCGGCACCGTCGACCACAGCCTTCTCGGCAGCCTCGCGGGCAGCGTCGTCCTCGTAAATCTTGGGCATATCGGCGGCAACGTACTCACGCATAGCCTGGAACGTGAACTCATCCACATCCTGCGTCAGCAGCAGCACGTCATAGCCGCGGTCGAGCACGCCCTTTACCACGGGCATCTTTGCCAAGCGCTCACGCGAGTCGCCGGCGGCGTAGTAGATGGCCTTCTGATCCTCGGGCATGCCCTTGGCATACTCGGCCAGGGTAATCATCTTCTGTTCCTTGGCAGACCAGAACAGCAACAGGTCAGCGAGTTCATCGGCCTTCATGCCATAGCTCGAGTAGATGCCGTACTTAAGACCGCGGCCAAAGTTCTCAAAGAACTTCTCGTAGGCCTCGCGGTCGTTGTCACGCATATCCTCAAGGTCGGCGGTAATCTTCTTTTCCACGCGCTTGGCGATGGCCTTGAGCTGACGGTTCTGCTGCAGCGTCTCACGCGAAATATTGAGCGTCACGTCAGCAGAGTCCACGACACCGCGCACAAAGTTGTAGTAGTCGGGCAGCAGGTCGTCGCACTTCTCCATAATCAGCACGTTGGAGCTGTAGAGCGCCAGACCCTTCTCGTAGTCCTTGCTGTACAGATCGAACGGGGCGCGACCCGGCACAAACAGCAGGGCGTCGTACTCGAGCGTGCCCTCGGCGTGGAAGCTGATGGTGCGCGCAGGATTATCAAAGTCGTGGAACGTAGACTTGTAGAACTCGTCGTAGTCCTTCTGCTCAACATCGGAGCTGCGCTTTTTCCAAATCGGCGTCATGGAGTTGATGGTCTCGAGCTCCTGGTAGTCCTCATACTCGGGCTTGTAATCGTCGCCGGCGTCCTCGGGCTTGGGTTTCTGGCGGCTCTTGGACACCATCATCTGAATCGGATAGCGCACATAGTTGCTGTACTGCTGAATCAGGCTCTTGAGGCCCCACTCGGTCAGGAAGCGATCGTAGGTCTCGGCCTCGCCGTCGGCATCGAGCTTCTCGTTCTCGCGCAGCGTCAGGATGACATCGGTACCGTGCTCGGCGCGCTCGCCATCTTCGATGGTGTAACCCTCAAGACCATCAGACTCCCACACGTGAGCGGTGTCCTCGCCATAGGCGCGGCTCACGACCTTCACGTGGCTGGCGACCATAAAAGCCGAGTAGAAGCCCACGCCAAACTGGCCAATGATGTCGACATCCGAACCCTGCTGCTCGGCGTTCTCGGTCTTAAACTCCTCGGAGCCGGAATGGGCGATGGTGCCCAGATTGCGCTCGAGCTCCTCGGCTGTCATGCCAATGCCGTTATCCGAGATAGTAATGGTGCGGGCATCTTTATCAAAGGAGACGCGAATAGCCAAGTCGCCCTGGTCGAGCTTGACGCTCGGGTCCTGCAGGCTCTTAAAGTTGAGCTTGTCGACGGCGTCGCTCGCGTTAGAGATAAGCTCGCGCAGGAAGATTTCCTTATTGGTGTAGATGGAGTTGATCATGAGGTCGAGCAGTTTTTTGCTCTCGGTCTTAAATTGACGCATGTGCAGTCCTTTCGCGCTACCCCCGTCCGCAAAAACGGCCCGGTTGCCCGAGCCGCATCGCAGACCTGCTATGTTCAGACTTAGATTTTATAACCCATTAGCGCGCACATATACATACGGAATCGAAAAACTGTATGTCTAAGCGCTCCGATGCGCCAATTGCCAAGGAGTGTCCCCAACTGCCGGCAGAAAAGGAACGTCCCTATCTGCCATCTACGCGCTTGGCCATCCAGACATGGGGCTGGCCCTCGTCTTCGTAATCTACCGGGGCAATTTGCGTGTAGCCCGCCTTTGCATAGAGCGGCAACACGTATTCCTGCGCATGCAGCTTAATAAGCTTAGCGCCGGCATCGCGTGCACACGAAGCACTGGCCTCGACAATCTTGCTCGCCAGACCGCGACGGCGCATGCTCGGCAGCACGGCCACGCGCCCCATAATGTAGGTCTCCCCCGCCGCGACACCTTCGTCCAAGTCGCACGCCAGCGACACCGGAGCCTCTGCGTCAGCCGCGCGCTCAAGCTCTTCGGGAAACACGCGCGAGCAACCGGCAAGCTCGCCGTCTACATAGAGCGTCACATGAATGCAGTTCGGATCCTCGTCGATAGCGTCGAACTCATTCTCGTAGCCCTGCTCGTCCATAAAAACGACGCGGCGCACCAACGCCGCGTCATCAAAGCATCCCGTCTTAAGTTGGATATCCATGCTGCCCTTTCATTCAATGCGAACGTTAGGGACAGATTTTAGCGAAAATGAGCTCCGCGCACGCTAAACTTCGCGCGAGCCTTCGCCAGGCAGTCGTAATGACCCACGTTATGGGCATCGCTCGCGATGAAGCTGTACAGGTTCTGATCGAACAGGCGCTGTGCCGGCTTTTTCTCGCGACCAAAGCGACCGCCGGCAATAAAGTCCGCCGAAGCTTGCAGCTTGCAGCCCATATCGACCAGGCGCTCCGCCACGCTTACATCCTTTTGAACCGCACGATAGCGCTCAGGATGAGCGATGATCACCTGGTAGCCACGGCACTGCAAATCGTAAATCGTGTTCTCGTACTCTCTAAACGCATACGCATCGGCATGCGTCGAAAGTTCAAGCAGGAACTCATTGGTTCCATCAAAATGCAAGTGCTCCGCGGCATCGATACCAAGATCAACGAGCTTTCGATGGTTGACTTCGAAGCCCATCTGGAGCGGAAAACCGTCAGCGTTATCGCGCAGCAGCTCAAAGGCATCCCACATCTTGTCGTAATCAAAATAGGGATCACGGCAGTGAGGAGTGCAAACGATTCTGGTTACACCGGCCCGCTTGGCAGCCTCGAGCATCGCCAAGCTCTCATCGAGATCGGCGGCGCCGTCGTCTACACCCGGCAAGATATGGCAATGAATGTCACGCATAGGTCAGCCTTAATCAACTAAACGTTTGCTCGGTTGGTGAAGATGCCCTTTTTGGAAGTGCCCTGATCGTCGGAGCCCTTCTTAACCTTCTTACCGTCCTTGGTGTAGTAGGAGTAGTAGTACTCGCTGGTCTCGGTCTCGCAGTAGTTCATGACGGTACCGATGAGCTTGACCTTCTCGGACTTCTTAAGCTGGCCGATAGCGTTGAGTGCCTCCTCGCGCTTGGTGAAGTCCTCGCGCACCACGAACAGCGTACCGTCGGTCAGGCTGGCAATCTCGGCAGCATCGATGAAGGTGCCGACCGGGGGAGCATCAAAGATGACGTACTGGAACTTGGCGGACAGTGCCTTTACCAACTTGGAAAAGCGATGGGAGACGATGATGTCGGCAGGATTGGGAATATGCGGCTCAGCATCGAGGAAGTAGAAGTTCTTCTGACCCGTCTCGACAATTGCCTGGTCAATGGAGATCTGCTCGGAAAGGACCGCATAGAGTCCGCCGCGCGAACGAACGCCGAGCATATCGGAAAGGGACCTGCGGCGCATATCGGCCTCGACCAGGAGCACGGACTTGCCGCTCGTGGCGATTGCCTGAGCAAGGTTAATGGAAACCGTAGACTTGCCCTCGTTGGGAATCGAGGAGGTAACGGTGATGGTGCGAATGGGGTCGTCCACGCTCGCAAAGCGGATGTTGGCCAGAAGGGTCTTGGCGGCATTCTGTACAACGAGCTTGTCGGTGTTCTTTGTCTTAGCCATGCCTATTTACCACCTTTCATAGCCGGAATTCGGCCAACAACGGGAATGCCCAGGAGCTCTTCTGCCTCTTCGGCACCGCGGATGCGGGTATTGAGCATGTCTGCCAAAACGACATAGGCAACTGCGATAAAGATGCCCGCGAGGAACGCGACAGCAACGTACAGCATACGCTTGGGACCGCTGGGGGCTTCGGGGGTCTTAGCCTCGTCGATAACGTTGATGCTCTGGGCGGCGCCGACGTTCTGAGCGACCGTACTCACCGAGCTGGCCATGGCCTTTGCGACCTTAGCCGTCTCCTTGGCATCGGTGCCGGTAACCGAAAGCGTAATGACACGCGTGGTGGTCTCGGAGGAAACAGACACCTTGTAGTCATCCAGATCGGTGAGGCCCAGTTCATTGGCTGCGCCGCTCTTAACGCTATCGCTATCCAGCAGCGTGGCGATATCGTTGGAAAGCATCTGGCTCGCTGAGAGATCGTTGTAGCTCATCTGACCGCTATCGTCGGTCTTGGCGAGAATGTACATGCTCGTCGTCGCGGTGTAGGTGTTGTCCATCGCAACGAAGGACACGATGCCCATGGCGATCGCGCAGACCACCGGAAGGGTGATGACCAGCTTGAGGTGCTTCTTCAGCAGCTGGAACAGTTCGAGAAGGGTCATGCAGCTTGCCTTTCATTTCCCCAGTTCGGATTGACAAAACTGTCCGTATGTTATCGCATCTTTTTACCGAGACCAAACTCTATACATAAGAAACAGGCTCTCCTGTAAAAATGTCGGAAGCAATCGTAAAATTGCACAACAACGCCGCACCCGAAAGTCAAATGCGGCGTCTACATCAATATCTATGTTGTATCGCTATGCGAATGGCTCATCCTGCTGTATGGGAAACGTCACCGTGATGGTGGTCCCCACCCCCAGCTCGCTTGACAGATCGAGCGAGGCGTGATGATACAGGGCGGCATGCTTGACGATGGCCAGACCCAGGCCCGTTCCACCGCGCGCTTTAGAGCGGCTCTTGTCAACGCGATAGAAACGCTCGAATACCTTACCCTGCTCCTCGGGCGCAATGCCAATACCAGTATCGGCAACCGACAGATACGGGTGCCCGTCGTCGTTGGTTCCGCACCGCAGCGTCACCGTACCGCCGGGCCGGTTGTAGCGAATGGCGTTGCTCGCCAGGTTATAGATGAGCTCATCGATCAGACGCGATACGCCTTCGACGACCACAGGCTTGGTCTCATGGCCTATCGTCACATTTGCCTGGCGAGCGACCTGCTCAAGACGCTGCTCGACCGCGTAGATAGCACGCGAAAGCTCAATGGGCTCCGTTGAGCCAATGGGCACCGCCTCGCCATCGCTCGCACGCTCGGCCTCATCCAAGTTCGAAAGCGTGAGGATATCGTTGACGAGCGCCGCCAAACGGCCCGCCTCACGGTAGATGCGGCCGCCGAAGGTGCGCAGATCGTCCTCACCCTCGACCATGCCGTTTGCGATGAGCTCAGCATAGCCCGAAATCGCCGTAAGCGGCGTCTTGAGCTCATGGGTGATATTCGCCGTGAACTCGCGGCGCATACGGTCGTTGTCCGCTAGCACCGCCATTTGGCGCTTGAGCTCCTGGCGCTGCGACTCGATACGCTCAAGCATGGGGACCATCTCGGCATAGGCGTGCTCATAGCTACGGCGTGGGTGGTCCAAATCCACCTCTTGCAACGGCGCGATGATGGCACGGGACTCGCGGCGCGCCATAAAAAACGAGAGTACCGCACCCGCTGCTGCGATAAGCAGCATCGGCGCCACCATCGACAGCAAAATCGCCGCAACGCCAGGCTGGGCCTGCGCCAAGCGGACAACCTGACCGTTATCAAGGGCGACGGCGCGATACAGCATAATCTCGTCGAGCGTAGAGCTTGCGCGCTCCGCGGAACCCGAACCACTCTCAAAGGCCTCGATGACCTCGGGGCGATCGCCATGGTTGGGCAGTGTGGAAGGCGACGCCTCGTTGTCGTAGGCAACCGATCCATCCTTGTTAATCAGCGTGATGCGCAAGTCCTCGCGATCGAGGCTACGCAAGAACGGGATGGGCTCCTGCTGCTCGTCGAGGGCGGCAGCAATGAGCTCGGTTTCCTGTGCCAGATTGGCACTCGTGGCATCCGCCAAGGTGTTTTGCACAAAGAACGCACCCAGCACCGTAAACGCCACGATAACCGCCATGGCGCAGACAAAGATCGTCACAAAAACGCGGTGCGACAGCGTATATTTTCCCTGGGGGGCGAAGACCACGGGTTACTCCTCCGATGCGGTGGCCGCGGTGCCGTCACCTTCGGCACCATCACCGGCAGAAGGCTCGGCCAAGCGGTAGCCCACGCCGCGCACGGTCTCGATGGCGCCGGCATGCTCGCCCAGTTTTTGGCGAAGCGTCTGCACGTGCACGTCAACGGTGCGCGAACCGCCGTCGAAGTCCCAGCCCCACACGCTCTGCAGCAACGACTCGCGGGTAAAGACCACGCCGGGCTTGCGCATGAGATACTCGAGTAGGTCGAACTCGCGCAGGGTGAGCTTAAGCGGCTCGCCGGCAACGGTCACCTCGCGATGGCTGGGCGAGAGCACGATGTCGCCCACGCTGAGCACATCGCTCGCCTGCTTGACCATGCCGCCGCGACGCAGCAGTGCGCGGCAGCGGCTCGCAAGCTCCATGAGCGAGAAGGGTTTAGTCAGGTAATCGTCGGCACCGCCATCGAGCGCCATCACCTTGTCGAGCTCGGTATCCTTGGCGGTAAGCATCATGATGGGCACCGTCGCCGTCAGGCGATCGGCACGCAGGCGACGCATAATCGCCAAGCCATCGGTATCGGGCAGCATGATGTCGAGCAGGACGGCATCGGGTACCCGTCGCGCCACGGCAGCCTTAAACTCACCGTCGCACGAAAAGCCTTCGGCCTCGATCCCCTGCTTGCGCAGTGCATAGACCGTCAAATCCCTGATGTTGTCATCGTCCTCGACGTAATAGATCATGTTGAACCCCTTTGCGGCCGGCATGACCGCATCTTAATCCTAAAGGTACCTTTACTAGATGGTATCAGCCAAAACGTCCCGTCAAATAATCCGCCGTGCGCGGATCGGTCGGATTCTTGAAGAGTTGCGCGGTGGGCGCGTGTTCCACCAACTCACCCAGCAAGAAAAACGCGACCGAGTCGGAGATACGCGCCGCCTGCTGCATATTGTGTGTAACGACCACGAGCGTACAGGCCTCCTTGAGCTCGCAGGCCAGCTGCTCCACCACGAGCGTCGACACGGGGTCGAGCGCCGAGGTCGGCTCGTCCATCAGCAGAATGTCGGGCTGCACGGCAAGCGCGCGGGCGATGCACAGGCGCTGCTGCTGTCCACCCGAAAGACCCAGGCCCGACTCTTTGAGCTTGTCCTTGACCTCATCCCATAGCGCAGCGCGACGAAGGGAGTCCTCGACCAGCTCATCGAGCACGACGCGATCGCGCACACCCATGCCGCGCGGACCATACGCGACGTTGTCGTAGATGCTCATGGGAAACGGGTTGGGGCGCTGGAACACCATGCCCACGCGCTGGCGAAGGCGGCAAATGTCGTAATCGCCCAGGATATCTTGACCATCGAGCGCAATCTTGCCCTCGATGCGGCAATCCTTGATGCCGTCGTTCATGCGGTTAAAGCAGCGCAGCAACGTGGACTTTCCGCAGCCCGAAGGCCCGATGAACGAGGTGATCTGCTTGTCGAGGATCTTGATATTCACGTCCTTGAGCGCATGATGGTCGCCATAGAACAGGTCGAGGCCCTCGACATCGATGCGCGTCGGCGAGGCGGCAAGATCCTCTGCCGTGGGGCGAGTCGCATCCCCAACCTCGCGCTCGCGCGCGGCCTCGGCCTGCGCTTTCATGAGTTCTTCAAGCTCCGTGGGCTCCACAGCCGCAGCAGCCGTCATACCGCATACCTCCACATCGATATCAATTCAGCAGTATCGATAGTAGAAATCGCGGCTCATATGTACGTGAGCGCATTGTCAAGTGTTTGTAAGGGCACGCTGGCTATGCGGCGGGCAGCTCGATGGTGAACATCGTGTGTTCGGGCGTCGATTCACATGCAACGGTACCGCCGTGTGCCGCGATGATCTCCTTGGCAATAGCAAGGCCCAGACCGGCACCACCGCGATTGGTCGCACGCGCCGCATCCAGGCGATAGAACTTCTCAAAGATCACCTTGAGCTTAGCCGCAGGGATAGGATCGCCCTGATTGATAAAGCGCACGCGCACGCCACCGTCGTCCCGGCGCCTGGCCTCGATCGTGATGGTCGAGCCCTCATAGCTATAGGCAATAGCGTTTTTCATGATGTTGTTAAACACGCGAGCCATCTTGTCGCCATCCACGAGCACCGTCAGGTCCTCGCGAATATCAACTTGGACTTCCTTATGCTGCTCGTTGAGGATGGGATAGAACTCGTCAGCCACCTGAGCCAGCAGCAACCCCAGATCAACATAGCCGCGCGTGAGCACGATATCGTGGAAGTCAAAGCGCGTGATATCGAAGAACTCCTCGATGAGCGCATCGAGCCGGTGCGCCTTGTCGAGCGCCACGCCCGTAAAGTGCGCACGTTGCTCAACCGGCAGCTCAGGAGCCTCTTGCAGCAGCGAAAGATAGCCCACCACACTGGCAAGCGGGGTGCGTAGGTCATGTGCCAAGTACGTGACCAGATCGTCCTTGCGATGCGACTCGTCGCGCAAAGCTTGCCGCACCTTGCGTTCACGGTCACGCACGCGGTTAAGAGCGCCCTCGACCTCCAAGAAGTCGCCGTCGATGTTGTCCCAGGTGTCGGGGTGATCGATCAGGCGGTCCTGGATGCGAGCCGCGAGCACGCGGTCGGCATGCTGCTCGCCCTGTTCGTAGCCCTGGTAGTACAGGGCGCGACCGCACAAGAACAGCACGCACGCGGCAAGCGCCAGCACAAAGCCAAGCATGTTGAATACAAAGCCGGCATCGAACAGCACCGGCCCTTCGATGCCGCCGAGCGCCATGGCGCCAATCGCCAACGTCATGGCCCACGCGGCGCCGCCAATCACCATGCAGCGGCGCACGATCTCAAATCGATCGATCAGCAAAAAGCCGACAAGCAGCACCGCCAAGATTCCGACGATGTTGTCGATGCCAATCAGCAGCAGGCTCAGCAAAAAGAGCAGCACCGTTGCAAGCGCGCGGTTGTCGACGACCGACCTCACGTATTCAAAGAGCCGATCGGGCACCTCGAACGCTTGCCTATCGTCTTTTGTCATATCAAAATCCTCACAAGCGAAAAGCGTTATTCGATGATGTAGCCGACGCCCCAGACGTTTTTGATAAAGCGTGGCTTTTGTGCGTCGTCGCCGATCTTTTCGCGCAAGTGGCGAATGTGCACCATCACCGTATTGTTGGAGCCGGGCATAAAGTCCTCGTTCCACACCGCGCGAAACAGGTCCTCCACGGCCACCACGCTGCCGCGATGCTCGACCAGATACAGCAAGATTGAATACTCGGTGGGCGTGAGGCGAACCGGCGAACCGTCCACTGTCACGGAACGAGCATCGCGGTTGATCTCCAAGCCGTCGAGCTGAATGGTCGGCGACTCGGCCACCTGTGCACGGCTACCGTAGCTGGTGTAGCGGCGAAGCTGAGCGTGCACGCGCGCGATGAGCTCCAGCGGACGGAACGGCTTAACCACGTAATCGTCCGCGCCAAGCGAAAGGCCCCCGATCTTGTCTTGCTGGGCATCGCGCGCCGTCAGCATGATCACGGGATAGGTATGGCTGGAACGGATCGTACGCAGCAGCTCAAACCCATCGATATCGGGCAGCATGACGTCCAGCAGCGCCAGATCGAACTCCTGCTCCAAAATCGCCTTGGCAGCATCGGCCCCGCTATAGGCAATCTGGACATCAAAGCCCTCTTTTGTAAGGTAGATGCCAACCAAGTCGGCGATGGCCTTCTCGTCATCAACTACCAAAATGCGCTCGTTCATGCGTGCTCCTCTCGCGCCCCATTATGCCCGAGGGGGCGCCCGCCACACACAACAAGCGTGGGTGATTAAGTCGGTCTTAAGCACCCTTGTGCCCGTTCGGGCGCGGATGTGGGCCACGCACGCACGCGATGATCGCCGACGCCGGCAAACGATATACTCTAGTTCCAGAAGAGACCATCCCGTCGAAAGCGAAATCCGTGAAGTCCCTCACCTCTTTTGCAAAGCGCTCAGCCCAGCTTGCCGCCGGCTTTGTCTGCGCTATCGCCCTTGCCGCTGGCGCGCCCACCGTCGCCGGCGCCCAAGTGCTCACGACCGACAATGTTTGCGGCAAAACCGCCAATGCGCGCGGCATCACGGTCGAAAACCTGCCCGATATCGATGCGACCAATGCCCTCGTCATGGGCAAAGACGGCACCGTCTACTATGGGCGCGGCGCCGATGAGCAGGTCAAGATTGCCTCGATCACCAAGGTCATGACCGCAATCCTAACCGTCGAGAATTGCAAGATGGACGAGAAGGTCACGGTGAGCAACGCCGCAGCCACCGTGGGCAATTCGACCGCCGGCTTGCTCGAAGGCGACGAGCTTACCGTGGAGCAGGCGCTGCGCGGCCTGATGATTCCCTCAGGCAACGACGCCGCCATCGTGCTCGCCGAATATGTGGGCAAGAAAATCGACCCTAAGACCAAAGACGCCGAGGCCACATTTGTGAAGGCCATGAACGAGCGCGCTAAGAAGCTCGGCTGCACCGGTACGCTTTTTGAAAACCCGCATGGTCTGGACTTTGATGAGTGGGCTGGCGATATGCACTCAACCGCACACGACGTAGCACTGATGATGCAGGAGGCCATGAAAAACGACACGATCCGCGAGGTCGTAGCGAGCGAGGATTCCTGGATCGAGGTCACGGGCGCCGACGGCACCGACCATTCGCATTCCATGGACACGCATAACTATTTGCTGGGCCAAGATGGCAACATCGGCGGCAAGACCGGCACCACCGACGACGCGGGCTATTGCTTTACGAGCGCCTACAACCGCGACGGCGACGAGATCTACACCGTCGTTTTGAACTCCACCACCACCGACCAGCGCTTTACCGATACCGCAACCCTTGCCAATTGGTACTACGGCCACAAGGTCACGGTCGCAATCGCCAACACGCAGGAAAAGACCGCCAACGGCAACCCGCTCATGGCACGCATTAGCCAGACAGATTGGACGGACAAGACAATCGACGCCACGCTCGCCGACCCCGCCGCACAGGCAACGGTGTTCTCACTCGCCGGCGAAGTGACCGAAAAGGTTAGCTACGATGACCTTTCGGGCACGGTGCATGTTGGCGACAAGGTAGGCAGCGTTACGCTCAAGCAGGACGGCACCAAAGTCGCCGTCATGGACCTGGTTGCCGACGAGGAAGGCACAGGGCCGAATCCCATTGAATGGCTCCTTGTGAAGCTCGACCGCTTGGGCCGCCGCATCGACAACCGGCCACTCACGGCAGAGAGCGAGACCGTAGCCAAGGCTCCTGAGATGTAGGGCCGGAGCGATATCACATCGAACCAAATGAGGCGTTCAACGGGGCGCCTCATTTTTGAGGGTTCGAATCCCCAGCGCCCTTTCTCGATAATAAAAAAGGGTCCCCGATGGGACCCTTCTTTAAAGTTAAACTGGCGGAGAGCTGGGGATTCGAACCCCAGATGCCCTTTTGGGGCATACTCGCTTAGCAGGCGAGCACCTTCGGCCTCTCGGTCAGCTCTCCGTAACAGCCGTTCTATAGTAACCAAATAGCCGAAGTTGGGCAAGAGGGAATTTTCTAATTGCTTAGCGGCCTTTCCTCCTTGCAGTTTTCGCCCCTACCCCAGCGAGCGGTTGAGGGAGCCGAGCTCGTCGTTGCCCATGGTGCGCCACATTTGGAAGATGCAACCGCGTGCCAGGAAAAAGAAGCCGTTGTCGACCAGTTGAACAGCGGCATCTGCCAGCTGATTCGTCACGGCGGACACTGGCGGCAACTCGAGTCCAGCCTTGCGGATGGTCTCGACCGCTTCCTCGAACGTCGGAGGCTCGCTGACGCCCATCTCGTTCATAAGGCCCTGCATTTCTTCCAGCGCGCTGCTGCCCGACTCCTCGCCGCGCGGCACCAGACGGTAACAAGCCAGCGCCAGGTCGAGCTGATCGCAATTCCAATAGGCAAACGCCAAGCGATAGAACAGGTAGCCGATTGCAGAACGATCGCTGGCAATACGTAGACCGTGGCGCGCCACCTCGATAATCTCGTCAAAGCGCTCCAGACGCGCAAGCACGTTGATGAGCGCAAAGTGCGATTGCATGGACGAGCGCGCCAGATCGTAAAGATGACGCACCTCGGGCAGTGCTCGTTCAAAGTCTTCTTGCTCGGCGTAAAAGCTGCAGATCTCGTGCTGGGCAAAGTACAGCGCATCGGGCGCACGAAGAATCCGCACCGAGCGGTCTTCTTCCAACACCGGTAGCACCATGCGCACCAGCTGGTTATCGCAAAACTGCGTTTGAACCGGACCTGTCGCCAAAAGCTCGGCGACGGCGCACTTAGCCTCCAACTCTTCGACAAGACGGGAAAAGCCTTCAAAAGCACCTGTACGGTCGACTTTTGCCTGCTCGCGCAATTCAACAACACGGGCCACGTATGGGTCGTCGTCCTCTTCCATGACCTCCAACTCGTCAGCCGTATCGGCAAGCAGCAGATCGCGCAGCGCCGGCGGCAGCGTGCGATGGTCATCACGCGGACGAGCATGAACCTCCGCAGGCTCAATCGTCTCCGGAGCGGTTGACTCATACGCCTCAAGCACACGCTTGCACGGCATATCGTCCATGTCCATGCTCTCAAGATCCTTGGCGACAGACACGCAATCGGCCAGATAGGCCGCGCGCCCAAAGAAATACGTTGTGACAACGCGCTCGCCCTGCTCACTGTCGGGAGCAGCAATCTGCACATAGCAGCGCGTGATGCAGGTGCCCGCGGCAAAACACGCTGCCGCAAGCGTGAGTGCCACGCGCGCATCGTGCTCCGCGGCCCAGATCGCACGCGTGTCCTCGTCCAGCTCGCGCCAGGCGTCATCCTGAGCGTCGTATTCACGTTGCGGCATGGCATCAACGACAGACTGCCCAAACCGAACGAGCATAGTCCCCTCGGCAACGTTTGCCCGATAGGTATAGTCGAGCCGCGTGACCACGTTAAGCGCCTCGACAATGCGCGCGAAGCGGGTACGCACATCCCACTCACCGCCCGGCCGGCAAGCCACCGTACCCGGTTTGCCCCACGGGTTATCGCTCGAGGCCGTATCGAGCAGTCGGGGGACATCGTTGGTCGTCTTGGCGATATGCCACGAGTCAAAGAGCGCGCAGCCCTCAAGGCTCGGCGAGGATGCCGCGGGGGCCAATCCAGCCCCGATGCGCTCAAGGATGCCGGAGAGGCGGTTGAGACGGCACTCGATGGCAAGCAGCATGTCAATCTCGTCCTGGTCCAGCAGGCTGCGATCAAAATTGAGATAGAACAGCTTTGACCGGTCGATGCGCGCTAGGCTCATTTCGGACTTGGCGGCAATGGTGCGCAGACGGGGCAAGTCGACCTCGCTCATAAGGGCGGCGGCATAACGCTCGATACCGCTCGGATTCTCGGCATGGTCAACGCGGTAGAGCAGCGTCTCGATAGCGTCAGGTAGCGGTGCCGTGTTAAAGCCCAAAAACACCTCGACCTGCTCGGGCAACTTTACGAGCTTGATCTTGTCGACAACGTTTTGCATGTCCGCATCGAGACCGTCGACGCCCGCCGTGTTCGCAATGGCATTTTCGGAGTCAGCGAATATCACGTAGCGCAGGAACATCGATGCCATGAACTCGCCGTAAGGAAGGGCGCGGGTCGAATTCCATGTCTCGTGGTCGGACCGCTCGCGCATGGGGCCTTCGGGAGAGCCGGCAGTTTGCGCACACGCGCGCATTGCACCGTTGGCTTCCCTTACCATAATCTCACCAATACTGGAATCCGACTCGTCAAGGACCAGTTCCATGTCGGGATCGTTGGGCAGCGGAGCCTCGCTGACGGGGCGGTCCGCCTTGTACACCTCACCCGAAACGCTTACGTAGCCCAAAAGCGACACATGACTTTTGCCAACGAACTCGACGACATAACAAGATTCATGCTGATCCTCGCCAAAGAGTTTCCAGACCACTCCATATGAGCGTCCCGCAGGCTGCTCGGGCATCGCCGGAAAGCGCTTCTTGGGATCGAGAAACCTGAGCTTGTATGTCGGACGCTCTGCCACGAAATATCACCCTGATCGGTCGCTTGAAGAAGGAGTGGTCGCGAATGGGCCGCGACATCTACTCGGAATCTTACACGAGTCGACAGGAAATCGTCCCTGTGGACGAAAGCACTCAAGCTGGCGCAAAAGAAAAGCCCCCGTTGCCGGGAGCTTTAATCTCAAATGGTGCGGCGTATAGGATTCCGCGCATCCGCTGCGCGGATCCGCACCGGCTTCGCCCGCCTGCCGGCGCGCTCGCCCGCGGGCTAAAAACGCTCCGCGTTTTCTTTACGCCCGCGCCTCGACCGAGGTTCGAATCCATGCAGTGTTTACGTAAAAGAAAAGCCCCCGTTGCCGGGAGCTTTAATCTCAAATGGTGCGGCGTATAGGATTCGAACCTATGACGTTCTGATTCGTAGTCAGACCCTCTATCCAGCTGAGGTAACGCCGCGACTTGTTGATTATTATGCACATGGACTGAATATAGGTCAAGCATTTTTTCAAAAAAGTTTATTGAATTGGATTTTTACTCATTTGAAGGAATCGATCGAGTCCGTATCCCCTGGTATGCGACAGGGCGGTTAGTTCAGATGTATCGATATATAAGAAAAGCCCCCGTTGCCGGGAGCTTTAAACTCAATTGGTGCGGCGTATAGGATTCGAACCTATGACGTTCTGATTCGTAGTCAGACCCTCTATCCAGCTGAGGTAACGCCGCAACGCACGGATTATTATGCACGTGACCCCTCAATGGGTCAAGCAACAATTTGGAAAAATTTTATGAAGCACCGATTAAGTTCCTTCGCAGATCCGCACCGGCTTCGGCCGCCTGCCGGCGCCCTCGCCCGCTCGCTAAAAACGCTCCGCGTTTTCTTCACGCTCGCGCCTCGACCGAGGTTCGAATCCATGCATGGTTTCCGAAAAAGAAAAGCCCCCGTTGCCGGAGGCTTTCAATTTCAATTGGTGCGGCGTATAGGATTCCGCGTATCCGCTGCGCGGATCCGCACCGGCTTCGCCCGCCTGCCGGCGTCCTCGCCCGCTCGCTAAAAACGCTCCGCGTTTTCTTGGCGCTCGCGCCTCGACCGAGGTTCGAATCCATGCATGGTTTCCGAAAAAGAAAAGCCCCCGTTACCGGAGGCTTCAAGTTCGATTGGTGCGGCGTATAGGATTCGAACCTATGACGTTCTGATTCGTAGTCAGACCCTCTATCCAGCTGAGGTAACGCCGCAGCGCAAGACATATAAAACCACTTTAGCTTATTGGAGTCAAGCACAATCTCAAACTTTTTTGTGGAACGCAGTTTTGTCATGCTGCTCCGCATATTCCGCTGTTCCCCGTACGATCGATTGGCTTTTCGATCACGTCAAACTTAGCATCAAGTTCCCTCAGGAGCGATCTCACCCGCTGGGCACAATCATAATCGGCAAACGAGATGCTCAGCATGCGCGCGACCTGGTTGGAAGTCCCAACTCCATAGAAGTGCTCCAGCGCCACAAGTCCCTCGTGCGTCACAAAGGTCTCGGCCACATGCGGCGACTCCTCAAAGCACCATTGTGTCAACGGACCCTCACTCGTCTGCCGAACCACCAGGCCGCCCATGCCAGACGGCTCACACGTTACAAGCAGGTACTCCCCGCCCTCGTCGCTCTCAAACAAAACCACCCGATCATCAAACAGCTCCATCGCGTCCCCTTTCTCTCGCTCTTATTTAGCAAAAGCATAGCAGGTAGATGGCTGTATACAGAACAGTTGTTCGTGTGTTTTCTATTGAGTTGTCCGCACGGCATGGTATGGACCTGCGCACGAAATAGGGCGCCCCCGAAGGAGCGCCCTTGCATATCCCCTATGCAGCCAAGTTACGCGACCGGCTCGATCTTCTCGAGACCACCCATGTAGGGACGCAGAACCTCGGGGATCGTGATGGTGCCGTCGGCGTTCTGGTAGTTCTCCAGAATGGCGGCCATGGTGCGGCCGGCCGGCAGGCCGGAACCGTTGAGAGTGTGCAGGTAGCGCGAACCCTTGAAGTTCTCGGGGTCGCGATACTTGATGTTGGCGCGGCGAGCCTGGAAGTCACCACAGTTGGAGCAGGAGCTGATCTCCTTGTAGGCGTTGTAGCTCGGCAGCCAGACCTCGACGTCGTAGGTCTGACGGGCAGAGAAACCCAAGTCGCCGGTGCACAGGCTAATCACGCGATACGGAAGGCCCAGCTGCTGCAGCAGGTACTCGGCCTCGGCGGTCATGCTCTCGAGCTCCTCGTCGGACTCCTCCGGCTTAGCGAACTTGACCATCTCGACCTTGTCGAACTCGTGCTGACGGATAATGCCGCGGGTGTCGCGACCGGCGGAACCGGCCTCCTCGCGGAAGCAGGGGGTGAAGGCGGTGTAGCGGCGCGGCAGGGTGTCGGCATCGAGGACCTCGCCGGCGTGCAGGTTGGTGAGCACGACCTCGGCGGTGGGAATCAGGAAGTTGTCGCCCGAGACGTGATAGGCGTCGTCCTCGAACTTGGGCAGCTGACCCGTGCCAAACATGGTCTGACGCTTGACGACGATAGGCGGCCACCACTCCTTAAAGCCACGGCTAATGTGCGTATCGAGGAAGAAGTTGATGAGGGCGCGCTCCAGGCGGGCGCCAGCGCCACCGAGAACGGTAAAACGGCTGCCGGAGAGCTTGTTGCCGCGCTCGAAGTCGAGGATGTCGAGGTCGGTGCCCAGATCCCAGTGCGGCTTAAAGTCGAAGTCGAACTCGCGCGGGGTGCCCCAACGACGGCGCTCGATGTTCTCGTCCTCGTCCTTGCCGTACGGCGTGGCCTCGCAAGGAATGTTGGGCAGGTGAGCCATGAAGTCGTACTGCTCCTGCTCGAGAGCAGTACGGCGCTCGGCCAGACCGTCAATCTTCTCGTTGACGGCGCGCACGGCCTCCTTGGCGGCCTCGGCCTCGTCCTTCTTGCCCTCCTTCATCAGGGCGCCGATCTTCTTGGACTCGGCATTGCGCGTAGCCTGGAGCTCCTCGACCTCGGTGATGACGGCACGACGCTCGTCGTCGAGCTCAAAGAACTTCTCGCGATCCCAAGACGTCTGGCGGTTAGCCATGGCGACATCGATGGCATCGGGGTTCTCGCGAACAAACTTGATATCAAGCATTAGATCCTCCGGCGATATACATTCCATTTAGGTTGCAACCTTGTACATGTATGGGCAAGTATATACTTATGAGCGTTTACGACCCAACTCAACTACGCAAGAAGGCACCCAATGGACGCAGTTTTTTCCTTTTTGTTTGGCACCCGCACCGGTTTTGCCATCCTTTTCGCCGGCGGCATCCTGTTATTTGCGATTCTTGCCTTTGTAATGGAGAAGCGTACCCATAAGATGTACGTCGACCGCGGACCCAAGTCCGAGGATGAGGAAGACAGCTTCTGGGACTAACCTGCCAAAAAGGAACAGGTTTATTTTGGTCGGTTTTATCTGGGCAAACGCAAGCGCCCCGCAACCGGTAACGATCCGGTTGCGGGGCGCTTTTCGCACATACGACAAAACCGCAGGAAAAACCTGCCAAAATAAACCTGTCCCTAAATGGCAGGTTTTACTGGAGAGTTGCGTCGATTGCCTTGACCAGGGCGCTGCGCATGCCGGAGTCCTCGAGCGCAACGACGCCCTTGATGGTGGCACCACCGGGCGAGCATACGGCATCCTTCATCGCCGCAGGATGCTGGCCAGTTGCAAGCTGCAGCTTTGCCGTACCCAGCACCATCTGGCTCACAATGCGATAGGCATCGGCACGCGGGATACCGTGCTTGACCGCTGCATCGCCCAGGGCCTCGATTGCCATGGCGACAAATGCCGGAGCGCAACCACCCACCGTGCCGCCCACAAACAGCAGGCTCGTATCGAGCTCGACCACTGCGCCGAGCTTGCCAAGCAGATCAAGCACCACTGTGCTCTGCTCATCACTAAGCGTGGAAGCCTTCTCGCAAGCGATGACGCCCTCGCCCACCGAAACCGGTGTGTTGGGCACCGTCGAGATATGCGCGACGCCCGGCAGGACCTGCTCCCACTTGGCACTGTCCCAGGTCCAGGCAACCGACAGAACGACCTTTTTGGCAAGAGCATCCTTGAGCGGGGCGAATATCTTCTCGATCATGTACGGTTTGACCGCAGCGACCACGATATCGGATGCGGCGACAACCTCGGCGGCATCGTGGCAGGCGGCCATGCCGCGCGCCTCGCAGCGCTCAACCAGTGTGTCGTAGCGACCCGCGCAGGCGCACATGTCGCTCGCAGCTACACCGGCAGCGATCCAGCCATCGGCCATAGCGCTCGCCATATTGCCAAAACCG
This sequence comes from Collinsella aerofaciens, assembly GCF_015546965.1. Classification (GTDB taxonomy): domain Bacteria; phylum Actinomycetota; class Coriobacteriia; order Coriobacteriales; family Coriobacteriaceae; genus Collinsella; species Collinsella aerofaciens_X. The sequence continues at coordinate 1,747 of NZ_JADMUF010000013.1, read as the reverse complement.
ACAAACCCAATCTTCATATCTCATAGTCCTCTCAGACACGCTCTTCAAAACGAAAGGTATTGTCCCACGCCATTGTTTCGTATTGCCGACCTATTTGTGATACGGCTCGCCACGACTGATCTTGCAGGCACGGTAAATCTGCTCTAGCAGCACCACGCGCGCCAAGTTATGCGGCAAGGTAATGCGTCCAAAGCTGAGCATCTCGTCGGCTCGTGCTCGCACGTCATCGCTCACGCCGTCCGATCCGCCAATCACAAAGGCGATGTCGCTGTTACCACGCAGCATAAGATCATCGAGCCGCGCCGAAAACTCCTCGCTCGAGCGCTCTTTGCCCTCAATGGCCAGCAGGATCACATGCGCTCGAGACGGCAAGGCAGCAAGAATCGCCGCCCCCTCCTTGTCGCGCGCGGCATCCACGCCGCCCGCCTTAGCCGGGTCGATATCGGCCACCTCGCGGATATCAACCTTGGCATAGGCACCCAGGCGCTTGGTGTACTCAGCGCAGGCGTCCTTCCAAAAGCGCTCCTTGAGCTTACCGACACAAACGACGGTGTATTTCACGCGTGTCTACTCCTTTGACTCGTTCTGAACCTTACCGGCAGCCAGCATCTGCTCGAACATAGAGGCCGACTGCGAAAAGTCGCTCGGCAGCACGACCGTCGAGGTTTTACCCATGCGAGCGAACTCCGTCATCATCTCGGACCACTGCGTAAACATGAACAGTTGGTTGGCCTCGTCATTGCCGACACCCGTCTCCTGGATGATCTCGAGCGAATCTTTGATACCCAGCGCGATGGCCTTGCGCTGGTTGGCGATGCCCTCGCCCGCCTTTTCCATAGCCTCAGCCTCGGCGGTCGCCTCGGTGACGCGCTTGATGCGGTCTGCCTCAGCGAGCTCCTGTGCCGCAGCGCGCTTGCGCTGGGCGGCGTTGATGTCGTTCATGGAGTTCTCTACCTCGGTCGGCAGTGCGATTTTGGTGATGAGCGTCGACACGAGGGTGAAGCCGTAGGCGGCCATCTGCTCGGAAACGGTAGCGTTGACATCCTTGGCGATGTCGTCCTTCTTGGCAAAGACCTCATCGAGTGTGTAGACGGGAATCGAAGAGCGCAGGGCGTCGGTGATGAAGTCACGCATCTGGTCGACGGGCTCCTGCAGCATATAGTAGCTCTTGTAGATGCCCGAATCTGCCGGGCCGGCGCCCATGTCATAGCTCACGTGGTACTGAGCAGAGACCTCAAGGCCGATGGTCACGTTGTCCTGGGTCTTAACGTCGATGCCAAAACCGTTTTTCATGGTGCGCAGACTCACCGTGGCGGCCTTGCGGTCGATCACGGGCACCTTCATGTGGAAGCCCGCGTTGACGATGCGGTTAAACTTGCCCAGACGCTCGATGATCACGGCATGCTGCTGTTCAACGACGTAGCAGGCGTTGGGAAGCAGCAGCAACAGAATGATGATGGGAATCAAAAGGCTGGTAAGGGCAGCGATGATACCGGACAACAGCATGGTCTCTCCTCTGATAGGCACACGTTGGCATTAGGATACCCGCACGAAGCAGCTGTGTGACACCAACAAGAGGACCCGTGGTCAAAAAAGGCCAAATATGAGTACTGTTACCAGTTTAGTAACAGCGTATTTGGGTCAAAATCGCCTCGTTGAACCCGAGGTCTGGTCGCGCGCGCAGACGTGGTGTAAGAGTGTCCTGAGGTCCGTCGCTGCAAGCCCCGATGTTACTCCTTCTTGAGGC
>NZ_JADMUF010000012.1 GCF_015546965.1 Collinsella aerofaciens | reverse complement strand
TGGCTTTGTAAAGCCGTTTGTCTCCACCCGCGTAGCGGGTGGTTTAAAGCTGGCCGCTGCGCGGCCAGCAGACTAAAGTCTTGAATAAAAACGTGGGATCCGCCGTTCGAACGAACGGCGGATCCCACACTCACTTTTTATTCAGCCCTAGTCATCGCGCAAAGCTCCTTCGGCAGCACACGGTGCACCCGAGTCACCGCAGGCCGGGGCGGGAGGCGGTCCTTTCTCTCGGAAAACTTCGCGAAGCCCAGTTTCCGAGAGAAAGTGTCCGGCTGCCGCCCCGGCCGGACAGGTCACACTACACCGTGTGCTGCGGCAGGTCCTGCAGGGCGATGACGTCCATGCCCATGTCGTTGGCACTGCCGTGACCCTGCTGGTCTTCGCGCACGGCCTCGATGGCGCTCACGTACGTGTTGGCCGCGGACATCGCCGTCACGCAGGTCACGCCGCGACGCACCGCCTCGGTACGCAACAGATAGCCGTCGCCACGCGAACCCGGGCCGTACGGCGTGTTGATGATTACCGCGATCTTGCCATCGGCGATGAGGTCGCCGATGTTGGGGCGCTCACCGTCGTGCGGGCCGCTAATCTTCTCCACGACCTCGCAGGTCACGTTGCCGCCGCGCAGCACGCGCGCCGTACCCTCGGTGGAGCAGATATCAAAGCCCAGGTAGCGCAGGATACGCGCGACCGAAAGGATGTGGCGCTTGTCACGGTCGCACACGCTGATGAACACCTTGCCGGCGCTCGGGTCGGGCAGCTTGTAGTCAATTGCCAGCTGCGTCTTGGCGTATGCCTCGGGATAGCTCTTGGCGATACCCATGACCTCGCCCGTCGACTTCATCTCGGGGCCCAGAATAACGTCGGCTCCCGGGAAACGGCCCCAGGGCATAACGGCTTCCTTCATGCAGAACCAGTCCAGCTGACGCTCGTCGCTCGGCAGGCCCAGGCTCGCGATGGAATCGCCCGCCATGATACGCGCGGCACACTTGGCGAGCGGCACACCGGTGGCCTTGGAGATAAACGGGACGGTACGGCTTGCGCGCGGGTTGGCCTCGATCACGTAAACGGTCTCGCCCTTAATGGCGTACTGCACGTTGACCAGACCACGCACGCCCAGCGCCATCGCGATGCGGCGCGTGGTCTCGCGAAGCTTTGCCTGCAGGCTCTCGCTAAAGCTGAACGGCGGTATGCAGGTCGCAGAGTCGCCGGAGTGAATACCGGCCTCCTCGATATGCTCCAGAATGCCGCCGATGTAGACCTCTTCGCCATCGCACAGGGCGTCGACATCGGACTCGATCGCGCCCTCCAAGAAGCGGTCCAGATACACCGGGTAGTCGGGGCTAATGCGCGCAGCCTCGGCCATGTAATCGCGCAGATGCTCGGCATCGTAGGCGATCATCATGCCGCGGCCGCCCAGCACGTAGCTCGGACGCACCAGCAGCGGGTAGCCGATGTGCGCGGCTACGGCCTCGGCCTCCTCAAACGAGGTGGCCTGGCCCGCCGGCGGGTACATGATGCCCAGCTTGTCGAGCAGAGCGGCGAAGCGCTCGCGGTCCTCGGCAAAGTCAATGGCATCGGGCTTGGTGCCCATGATGTTCACGCCGCTCTCCTCGAGCATGCGCGCCAGCTTAAGCGGGGTCTGGCCGCCAAGCGTCACCACGACGCCATCGGGGCGCTCAACATCGATAACGTCCATGACGTCCTCGTAGGTGAGCGGCTCAAAGTACAGGCGGTCGGACGTGTCGTAGTCGGTCGAGACGGTCTCGGGATTGCAGTTGACCATGATGGTCTCGAAGCCGCGGGCCGCCAGCGCGTAGCTCGCGTGCACGCAGCAGTAATCGAACTCGATACCCTGGCCAATGCGGTTGGGGCCGGCGCCCAGGATCATCGCCTTGGGCTTGTCCGCCGGCGTGGTCTCGTCGGGAGCCACGCACTTCTTGGCATCCGGGCTCGTGCGGTAGATGTTCTCGTACGTCTTGTAGTGATATTCCGTGGCGCTCGAGAACTCCGCAGCGCAGGTATCGACCGTCTTCATGCTGGGAACCACGCCCAGACCCTTGCGATAGGCGCGCACAAAGCGCTCGTCCGAGCCGGTCAGTGCGGCGATCTCGGCATCGCTCGTGCCGTACTGCTTGAGCAGGCGCATCGCGTCGGCGTCGATATCCTCCACACGCAGGCCGCGGATGCTCTCCTGGACCTGCACCATGTCGTTGATACGGTTGAGGTACCACGGATCGATACCACAGATGGCATGGATGCGAGCGATGTCCCAGCCACGGCGCAGGGCCTCGACCACAAAGAAGATGCGATGCTCGGTCGGGGTTGCCACGGCCTGAGCAAGCTCGTCGTCGCTCAGCTTATCGGCACCCTCTTTGCCACCGGCGCAAATGCCCTGGTGGCCATCCTCCAGCGAGCGCATAGCCTTGCCAAAGGCCTCCTCAAAGGTGCGGCCGATCGCCATGATCTCGCCCACGGCCTTCATACGCGTGGTGAGCGTGGGGTCGGTACCCTTGAACTTCTCGAAGGCAAAGCGCGGCACCTTGACCACGCAGTAGTCGATCGTGGGCTCAAAGCAGGCGGGCGTTGCCTTGGTGATGTCGTTGACGATCTCGTCGAGCGTATAGCCCACGGCCAGACGCGCGGCGGCCTTAGCGATGGGGAAACCCGTGGCCTTGGAGGCCAATGCGGACGAGCGGCTCACGCGCGGGTTCATCTCGATGACGATCAGGCGGCCGGTGTTGGGGTTCACGGCAAACTGCACATTGGAGCCACCGGTCTCGACGCCGATCTTCTCCAGAATGGCGAGCGAAGCCACGCGCATGCGCTGATACTCAAGGTCGGAGAGCGTCTGTGCCGGCGCCACGGTGATGGAGTCGCCGGTATGCACGCCCATGGGGTCGAGATTCTCGATGGAGCACACGATGATGCCGTTGCCGGCGTGATCACGCATGACCTCCATCTCATACTCTTTCCAGCCCTCGATGGACTCCTCGACCAGCACCTCGTGGGCAGGCGAGAGCTCCAGGCCCTGGCTCACGATGGAGACGAGCTCCTCGTGGGTGTGAGCGATGCCGCCGCCGGCGCCGCCGAGGGTAAAGCTCGGGCGCAGTACGCAGGGATAGCCCACGCGCTCGGCGATAGCCTCGGCGTCGGCCACGCTGTAGGCATAGCCCGAGCGCGCGACCTCCAGGCCGATCTCGGCCATGGCCTCGTTAAAGAGTTTGCGGTCCTCGCCGCGCTCGATGGCGGCCAGGTCGCAGCCGATCATCTCGACGCCGTACTTGTCGAGCGTGCCGTCTTTCGCCAGCTCGACGGCGGCGTTCAGACCGGTCTGGCCGCCCAGCGTGGGCAGCAGCGCGTCCGGACGCTCTTTCTTGATCACGCGCTCGATAAACTCGGCGGTGATGGGCTCGACATAGGTGCGGTCGGCAAGACCCGGGTCGGTCATGATGGTCGCCGGGTTGGAGTTGACCAGGATGACCTCAAAGCCATCCTCCTTGAGCACCTTGCAGGCCTGGGCGCCGGAGTAGTCGAACTCACATGCCTGGCCAATAACGATGGGGCCCGAACCAATGACAAGGATGCGCTTGATGTCAGTACGTTTCGGCATGTTAGTTCTCCTCGGTCTCGGTCGCGGCGGTCTCGGCGAAATTCCAGCCAGCCAGGCGGTCCTTGGCGGTATCGATGTCCAGGTAGTTCTCCTCGCCGTCCATGAGTCGCGTAAAGGCGGTAAAAAGATAGTGGGCATCGGTGGGGCCGGGCGAGGCCTCGGGATGGTACTGGACCGAGAAACACGGCGCGTCGAGCAGCTGAATGCCCTCGGCGGTACCGTCATTGAGATTCACGTGCGTCAGGCGAATACGGCCAAAGCGCTCGTTCATCACGACCGGCGCGATACCGCGGCGGACCCAGACGCGCAGGTCGCCGTTGGCAGCGTGCTCGGTCTCGCCGCCGGAAAGCTCGGGGACAAGCTTGCCCAAGCTGGGGAACAGCAGGCCAAAGCCATGGTTTTGCGCGGTGATCTCCACGCGACGGCTTACCAGGTTCATGACCGGCTGGTTGCCACCACGGTGACCGAACTTAAGCTTTTCCATCTGGGCGCCGCAGGCCAGACCGATCATCTGATGACCCAGGCAAATGCCAAAGACCGGCACCTTGCCGATCAGCTGCTGCACCTGCTCGTAGGTCTCCACCACGGCGTCGGGGTCGCCGGGGCCATTGGACAAAAAGACGCCATCGGGATTCATGTCGAGCACCTGCTGGGCAGGCGTATCCCACGGCACGACAGTAAGGTCGCAGCCGGCGCGGACGAGGCCCTCCAGAATGCCGCGCTTGACGCCGCAGTCGTAGGCGACCACTTTGTGACGGGCAGGAGCGGCAACCGCAAGTGCAAAGTCATGCGTGGCAGGCAGGTCGGCGGCCACAAACTCGTGAGGCGCGGGGCAACTTACGGTCTTCACCAGGTTCTCGCCTACCAGCGTGGGCGCTGCGGCCAGACGCTCGGCAAGCTCGTCGACGTCGAAGATCTCGGTCGAGATAATGCCCATCTTGGAACCATTGTCGCGCAGATGGCGTACCAGAGCGCGGGTGTCGACACCCTCGATAGCGACGATGCCGTGAGCGCGCAGGTACTCCGGCACGCTGACGGCCGAGCGCCAGTTAGAAGGCGTGGCGCACATGTCGCGAACGATCATGCCGCGCATAGCCGGAGCGCTCGTAGGGCGCACGTCGTCGCCGGGGAAGGCCGACTGGACGTCGGTCTCGTCGATACCGTAGTTGCCGATCTGCGGATAGGTCATGGTTACGATTTGGCCGGCATAACTCGGGTCGGTCATGACCTCAAAGTAGCCCTCGAGCGAGGTGTTGAAGCAGACTTCGCCGGTCGCGGTGCCCTCGGCGCCGCATGCACGTCCATAAAAAATGGTCCCATCCTCAAGATACAGGATGCAGGGACCGCAGGTGCCCTTGCTGGTTTTGGCCAGCATGCGCTGGCAAAGCTCGCTGGGCGCGAAGGTGCGGGCGGCAGCGCCCGCGGTATGGTTGTTCGCCATAATTCTCCTTCCCGGTCTCACAGGACCGGCTTAAAGGTGTGTAGTTAGGCCTCGCGGTATTGTAACCGCAAGCATGCCTCATGGCGTTAATTTCATCGAAATGTTTACGAAATGATAATTATGACTTTCTATGCATAATGATTTTTTAATCCCCGTCCCAGAAAAATCATCCCGCGTGGGCCTGTGGCTCACGCGGGATGATGGCCTCTTACTTTTTCTTGTCCTGTTCCAGCAGATCGGACGGTGAGCGATCGGGCTTGCCGCCGCGGAAAATCTCGCGGCCATGCAGACGATGTTCCAGGTCACGTTCGTCCTTTTCCTCGTCAATCTTGGTCTGGCTCACCACCTGGTCCTCAATCAACGACGACACCGAGTTCACCTGTTTTTGAATGCGCTCGGCGATGGTGTCATCCATACTCACGATGCGCATCTTCCAGTCGATATTCGTGGCGTTGGATGAGCTCTTGGTCCACACGAACGTCAGGATGGCGCTCTGGTGGCCCTGGGCGGGAAACATGCCAAAGAAGGAATCGTGCTGAATGTTGCTATCCTCGTCGATATAGGCGTGAACGTTATACACCACGCGGTCGATTTTATCGTTAAGCAGCGCGTTGGTCGCAAGCGCCGCGGCCTGAATCTGCCCGTTGGACAGCAGCTCGAGCTCGTTGGCAGACGATGTGTCCAACACCGTCACCTCGACCGTGCCCGTACGCTCATCGGCTTCATCGACGGTAAAGTCGAGCGGGAACTGCGTAAAGCCGTTGCCCCACTCAAGGCCGCCCTTCAGCGCCGTCGAAACGGTATCGACCGAAACGCTCTCGGACAGGTTGGCGGTGTTCAGACGACGCATCACGCCGTAGCCAACCTGCATGCCCACGATCAGCACCAAAATACCAATGACCACGGCCATCGCGGTCTTCGTAATGGTATGGCTCACCTGCGAACCCGAAGGATCGTCCTCGGACAGCGGGTCGATATGTTTTGCCTGGCTCGCGCGGTCCTCGCTGCGCAGCTGCGCTAGCGCAGCTTTGTCACCGCGCTTGGCCGCAGCCTCCTTCTCACGCATGCGCTCGGTTCGCTTTTTGGCAAGCGTGGGATCCAAGACACCGGATGCATCGATTTCGGAGAATAACTCCGTCACTTCTTCCGGAGTCAAAGGGTTCTTGTCAGCCATAAACTTCCTGTCATATCAATCAGTCGAGCTCGTGCGCACGCGCACCTTCGAACTGCATTCGATAGTAACGGGCATAGGTGCCGCCACGGGCGAGAAGCTGTTCATGCGTGCCACGTTCCACAACGCGACCATGCTCAACGGTCGCAATCTCGTCAGCATGCTTAATGGTCGAAAGACGGTGGGCGATGATGATTGTGGTACGGCCGCGTGCCAGCTCTTCGAGCGACTCCTGGACCGCCTCCTCGCTCTCGTTATCCAAAGCACTCGTCGCCTCGTCCAAGATCAGGATCTTGGGGTTCTTGAGAAACACGCGCGCGATGGCAACACGCTGCTTCTGTCCGCCCGAAAGACGGCCGCCACGCTCGCCCACCACGGTGTCGTAGCCCTGTGGAAGCGACTCGATAAAGGCATCGATGTTGGCGCGACGGGCGGCCTCGGCGATCTCTTCCGCTGTGGCGCCCGGCTTGCCGTAGGCGATGTTCTCGCCAATCGTACCGTCAAACAGATAGACATCCTGCTGCACCAGGCCGATGGCGCGGCGCAAGCTCTGCTGCGTCACATCGCGCACGTCCTGACCGTCGATGCTAATGGATCCGGCAGCCACGTCATAAAAGCGCGGCAGCAGCGAACAGGTCGTGGACTTGCCACCGCCCGAAGGGCCAACCAAAGCGATGGTCTGCCCGGGCTTGATGGACAGGTCCATATGGTCGATAACGGGACGCTCGTCGGCATCGCCCTCGCCCAGCTCAACATCCTCGTAGTTAAAGCACACGTCGTGATACTCCACGGCGCCGGCAGTCACCTGCAGATCCGTGGCGCCCGGCTTGTCCTGGATATCCGGCGCGGTCGAGAGCACCTCGTCCATACGCTTAAAGCCGGCGATAGCCTTCTGATACGTTTCGGCCGAATTGACGAGTGTCTCGAGCGGCGTGCAGAACAGCGAAATGTAGAGCGCGAAGGTCGCCATATCGACCGCCTGCAGCTGTCCCTGGGCGACCAGCCAGCCGCCCAGCAGCACCACGATCACATAGAGCACACCCGAGAGCAGGCCATACGTCGCGGTATAGACGCCCATGGCGTGATACATGTTCTCCTTGGACGAAAGATAGCGATTGTTGGAGGCGCGGAACTTGAAGCGTTCGGTCTCCTCATTGGCAAAGCTCTTGACCACGCGCATGCCCGCCAGCGAATCCTGCAGCTGCGCATTGATGCCGCTGATTTTTTTGCGGTTGTCGCTAAAGACCTCGCGCATGCGCATGTTCTGCCAAAACATGATGACCGCAAACGCCGCCGTCACCACGGCCATGGCGAGCGCCAGCACCGGGGCGATGGTAAAGAGAATCACAAACGAGCCGATAATCTCGATGCCGCAGATGATGATCCACTCGGGCACGTGGTGCGCCGCCTCGCAGATATCGAACAGGTCGTTGACCACGCGGCTCATCATGTCGCCCGAGCTGTTGCGGTCGAAGTACGCAAAGCTAAAGCGCTCATACTGGTCGAACAGGTCCTCGCGCATCTTGGACTCCATGCGCGCGCCCATCACGTGACCCCAATAGCTCACAAAGTAGCGGCAGGCGCAGCGGACGGCATACATCAACACCAAGCCCACCGCGATCATGCCGAGCGCCTGCATAATGGCAGCCTGACCCTGAGTAAACAGCCCACCGGTCAAATTGCGCAGAATAATGGGAAACGCAAGGTCAATGGCAGCAAGCACCAGAGCACAAACAGTATCAGCAACAAAAAGCCCCATCTGGGGCTTGTAATAAGACAAAAACCTTTTCAGCATGTGATCCTCAAAGAAATATCAGCAACGTAAGGCCCTGGGACAAAGCAATCAGTAGTACTTGTCCCAGGGCTATCCCCACTCGTTACAGCTCGGCTCCGCCCAAGCGGTGCGCGATGCTATCGCAGGCCAAGGCGCCTACGACGGTCTTGGCGTCTTCGATCTTGCCGTCGAGCACGGCGTCGATCAGCTCGTGCAGCGGCACCAGGTCCACGTTGACAAACTCGTCATCATCGGGGTTGGGCGCGTCGAACTCGAGCTTGGTGGCCAGGTAGATATGAATGATCTCATCGCAAAAACCGCAGGACGTGACAATCGACGTCAAAAAGCGAATACGACCAGCCCTAAAGCCCGTCTCCTCGTGCAGCTCGCGCTTAGCGCAATCGAGCGGATCTTCGCCCGGATCAAGCTTGCCGGCGGGAATCTCGACCGTCACGCGGTCGATGGCGGTGCGGTACTGACGCACCAGTACGATCTTGCCGCTCTCGGTCAGCGCCACAACGGCCGCCGCACCCGGATGGCGAACGATATCGCGGGCGCTGCGGTGACCGTTGGGCAGCTCAACCTCAAGACGGTGGACGTCGAGGATCTTGCCCTTCCAGGCGCACTCCTCCGAAAGAATCTTCTCGTGCAGCTCGGCATCGTGCGGGTCATCGTCGCCCAGCACCAGTGCCGGCTCGTCAGCGACCTCGCCACCAGGCTCGCCCTCGGCGTGCCCATACACGCGGCTGTCCTCTTCGACGATCTGCGCGTCCACGAGCTCTTCGTTCTTCTCGTCCATCCGTCTCATTCCTCTCGGATTTTAGGCATCCCAGGCGTCGCGACCGCGCAGCGCGCGCAGGCCGATGTCGCGACGCAGGGTCTTGCCCTCAAAATCAATCTTCTCGCAGGCCTCGTAGGCAAGGTTGCGAGCGTTCTCGAACGTGTCGCCCAGAGCGGTCACGGCAAGCACGCGGCCACCATTGGTCACGAGCTGGCCGTCCACCACGGCAGTGCCCGCGTGGTACACGGTCACGTTCTCCATGGCCTCGGCATCCTCAATACCGGTGATGACCTTGCCCTTCTCGTAGCTGCCGGGATAGCCCGCGCTCGTCAGGACAACGGCCACGGCCCACTCGTCACGCCAGTCGAGCTCAATCTGATCGAGCTCGCAGTTGGCGCAGGCAAGCATGACCTCAACCAGGTCGTTCTTAAGGCGCGGGAGCACGACCTGCGTCTCGGGGTCGCCAAAGCGGGCGTTGAACTCCAGTACCTTGGGGCCGGCGGGGGTGAGCATAAAGCCGCCATACAGGCATCCGCGGTAGTCGATACCCTCGGCAGCGAGCTCGGCCACGGTCTGCTCCATGACCTTCACCATGGTGGCGTGCTCCTCGTCAGTCACGATGGGCACCGGGCTGTAGACGCCCATGCCGCCGGTGTTGGGGCCCTTGTCGCCCTCGAGCGCGCGCTTGTGGTCCTGCGAGGTAGCCATGGGGCGCACGGTCTTGCCGTCAGTAAAGGCCAGCAGCGAGCACTCGGGACCAACGAGCATCTCCTCGATAACCACGGTGTTGCCGGCATCGCCAAAGGTGCCGCCAAAGCACTCACGCACAGCCTCCTCAGCCTGCGAAAGCTCGGTTGCCACAATAACGCCCTTGCCTGCGGCAAGGCCGTCAGCCTTCACGACCAGCGGAGCGCCCTGCTCGCGCACGTAGGCGAGAGCCGAAGCCTCATCGGTAAACGAGCCGTAGGCGGCCGTCGGGATGTTCGCACGCTCCATGAGCTGCTTGGAGAACAGCTTGGAGCCCTCCATCTGGGCACCCTCGGCGCCCGGGCCAAAGCACGGGATACCCGCCGCGCGGACGGCGTCGGCCACGCCCGCCACGAGCGGAGCCTCGGGGCCAATCACCACGAGTCCGCATCCATGGCTCTGGGCAAACGCCGCCACGGCCGCAGGATCGCAATCGTCGAGAACCACGTTCTCGCCGCAGCTCGCGGTGCCGCCGTTACCCGGCGCGATGTAGAGCTTGCCGGCGCGCGGTGATGCTGCGAGCTTGGCTGCCAAAGCATGCTCGCGGCCGCCGCTGCCCAACAACAGGATGTCGATGGTTTGAGTGTCCGCCTTCAAGGGTGCCTCCTCTATGGATGAATGGCCCGCTCCACGCGAGCCCTTTGCAAGCAAATATGCCCCTCGGCCTCCCGTCTGGGCTGCAAAGGGGTATATCGCAATAACCGTATAAACCGATTACTTCCAGAATCGGTTGATGATCTGCTCGCGACCGGCGCCAACGCCGATGAACGTCACGCGGGTGTGTGCCAGATCCTCGATAAACGCCACGTAATCCTGAGCCTCCTGCGGCAGCTCGTCAAAGCTGCGGCAACCGGTGATGTCGCACTTCCAGCCAGGGAGCTCCTCGTAGATGGGCTTGGCATGCTCAAAGCGCACCTGATGCTCGGGCACGCTCGTGTAGCGCTCGCCATCGACGTCGTAGGCCACGCACACTTTGATGGTGTCGAAGGCCGAAAGCACGTCGAGCTTGGTCACGGCGATGTCGGTGAGGCCGTTGACGCGCGAGGCATAGTTGGCGATAGGGCCGTCAAACCAGCCGCAACGACGACGGCGACCGGTGGTCACGCCGTACTCATAGCCCTCCTCGGTCAGCGTGTGGCCAGCCTCGGACTCATAGGAAAGCTCGGTGGGCATGGGGCCCGAACCGACGCGGGTGATATAGGCCTTCATGACGCCCAGCACGCGGTCGACATTCTTCATACCGACGCCGGAGCCGGTGATGGCGCCGCCGGCGGTACAGTTGGAAGACGTCACGTACGGATAGGTGCCGTGGTCGATGTCGAGCAGCGTCGCCTGGGCACCCTCAAACAGCAGGTTCTTGCCCTCATCGATCATGTTGTTGAGCAGCAGGCTCGTCTCGGTGATGTAGGGACGCAGGCGCTCGGCCATCGGCAGGTACTCGTCGCAAATCTGGTCCACGGTGTAGGTGGGCAGGTTGTAGATGAGCTCGAGCTCGGGGTTCACGCGGGCGAGAGCGGTCTCCAACTTGTCGCGGAACAGCGTCTCGTCCAGCATGTCCTGCATGCGCAGGCCAATGCGGGCCATCTTATCCTGATAGCACGGACCAATGCCGCGCTTGGTGGTACCGATGTTCTTCTTGCCGAGCTTCTGCTCAAAGGCGCCATCCAGATCGATGTGGTACGGCATGATGACATGCGCGTTACCGCTAATCTTGAGGTTCTTGGTGGTGATGCCGTCGGCCTCGAACATGTCGATCTCCTCAAGGACAACCTTGGGGTTGACGACGCAGCCGTTACCGATCACCGACACGTGGTCGGAATACATGATGCCGGAAGGCACCTGGTGCAGGCCGTACTTCTTGCCGTTGACGACGATGGTGTGACCGGCGTTGTTGCCGCCCGAGTAGCGCACGACGGCATCGAAGTCGCCGGCGACCAGGTCGCAAATCTTACCCTTGCCCTCATCGCCCCACTGGGCACCGACCAAAACGGTTGACGGCATGTTTACTCCTTACATTCATGGCCTGTCTACGCGCCATGCCGGCACGCAGAAGCACAAAACATTCCTAGTATACCCGTGCAACGGGCGCCTGTCCTACTCCTCGGCATGTGCCCCATCAAGCTCATAGAACTTGGTGGATGCCGGCAGGAACATCAGGTCGACGTCGCCGATCGGGCCCGAACGGTTCTTGGCCACGACGATACGCGTAACGCCCTCGTCGGGTCGATCGTCGCGCGAGGCTTCGGCCTCGTCGGCGGAGCGGTCCAAGAACATAACAATATCGGCGTCCTGCTCGATGGAGCCCGATTCACGAAGGTCGGAAAGCTGCGGGCGCTTGCCGGTACGGGATTCGACCTGACGCGAGAGCTGTGACAGCGCGATGAGCGGGATCTTGAGCTCCTTGGCCATGATCTTCAGACCACGCGACATCTCCGAAACCTCGACGGTACGGCTCTCGGAGCGGCGTCCCGGCGGAGGACTCACCAGCTGCAGGTAGTCCAGGATGATGATTGCCTTCTCCTTGTTATGGAGCATACGGCGGCTCTTGGCGCGAATCTCGGTCACTGTGGTGCCGGGCGTATCGTCAATCAGAATATCGAGCTTGGACAAGGTCTGCGTGGCCTCATTGATATTGGCCCACTGCTCGGGGCTAATGCGGCCCATGCGGAAGTCACTGATCGAGATCATGGCGTAGGCGCAAATCAGACGCTGGGCAATTTCCTTGCCCGACATCTCCAGCGAGAAGAAGCCGACGGTATAACCGGCAGCGGCAGCGTTAAGTGCCAGGTTCAGAGCGAACGACGTCTTACCTACAGCAGGACGGGCGCCGATGATGATGAGCTGGCCCTCGCGAAAACCCATGAGCATGCGGTCGAGCGACGGAAAGCCCGTGGGCACGCCCGCAGCCTGGCCACCGGCCTGGCACACTTCCTCGGCCTCGTTATAGGCCTCGACCATAAACTCGGTCAACGTCTTGTAGCTCGACTTGACCTCGCGCGCCGTAACCTTGAGCAGCTTGCTCTCGGCTAGCTCCACGACCTCTTTGGTGTCGGTGGGGGCGTTATATGCCAGCGCGTTGATCTCGTTGGTGGCGCCGATCAGCTCACGCAGCATTGAATCGCGGCGAACGATGGCGGCATGGTGCTGCCAGTTCACGAGCGACAGAGTCTGACCCATCAACTCCAAAATGTACGCTTCGCCGCCCACGGCATCGAGTTTGTTGATGCTTCGCAGGTAATCGATCAGCGAGATGGAGTCGATGGGAATGCGGCTGTTGTACATATCGACCATCGCGGTATAGATGGTCTTATGAATGGGCCGGTAGAAGTCATCGGGCTGCAGCTCGACCTGGGCTTCTTCGACCACCTCGGGCGATAGCAGCATAGCGGCCAGTACATTGGCCTCTGCATCTTGGTTTTGGGGAAGACCCAACTTTGAGCCGCGGTCCTCAACCGTCAGCCCGGTCTCCCTATCGTCATATGCCATGAGCATCCTCATTCATATCGCTTGCGAGCATCCATAGTATCAGCCACGGTCCCAAAACGCGCCGCGCGCCGCCAATCATCACCGAACCAAACGGATGAACGGTCCTGTATATAGGACTTCGACGCAACGTTCACCATGACACTCACTCAGCGCAAAAAACAAAAGGGCGCCCTGGTTTCCCAGAGCGCCCTTCTTAGAACAAGATTGTTGCGTTGCAGCAAATGCTACTCGGCAGCAGCCTCAGTCTCGACCTCGGCGGTCTCGGCCTCGGCGACCTCAGCGGCCTCCTCGACCTCAGCCTCGGCAGCGAGCTCCTCGGCGGTAACGCCGACGAGAACGACAACCTCAGCCTTGATCTCGCGGTACAGCGAGATGGCAACGGTGTGGGCACCGGCAACCTTGATGGGCTTACCGAGCTCGACGCGCTTGCGGTCGATGTCCATACCGAGCTGAGCCTTGATGGCGTCAGCGATCATAGCGGCGGTAACGGAGCCAAAGAGGATGCCCTCGTCGCCGACCTTGACGTCAACGGTGACCGTCTTGCCCTCGAAGGCAGCCTTGGTCTCGTTGGCGGTAGCCAGACGGACGGCCTCGCGCTTGGCGATGTTGTTGCGACGCTCGTCAAGCTGCTTGAGGTTGCCCTTGGTGGCGGCAACAGCGAGCTTCTTGGGGAACAGGAAGTTCTCAGCGTAACCCTGAGCGACCTCTACGACGTCACCCTCGCCGCCCTTGCCCTTGATCTCATCGAGAAGAATAACCTTCATGATGCGTCTCCCTTCTTAGCCGCGGTCGCGGTTGCCACGAGAGGAAACCACGGGGACGGTGTACGGCAGGAGAGCCATCTCGCGGGCGCGCTTGATGGCGTTGGCGATGTCATGCTGATGCTGCGTGCAAGCGCCAGTGACGCGACGGGGCTTGATCTTGCCACGGTCGGTCATGTACTTACGGAGAAGCTGAGTGTCCTTATAGTCGATGAACTCAGTGTTCTCCTTGCAGAACTGGCAGTACTTACGACGCGGCTGACGTGCAGAAAAATCATTAGCCATGTCAAAATACCTTTCATTTGGCAACTTCGGCGAACCGAAGCCGCCTCTCACTCAAAAATAGGTGAACAACCCTTAGAACGGGATGTCCTCATCGTAGACGTCGACCGCGGGCGGCGTAGCCACCGGTGCGGCAGGACGTGCTGCGGGCGCGGGAGCTGCGGGGGCGTAACCGCCCTGATCGTAGCCACCCTGGCCACCACGGGAGCTCATAAACTCGATCTCATCGACGATGACCTCAAGCTTGCTCCGGCGCTGGCCGTCGCGCTCCCAAGAGCTGTAGCGCAGCTTGCCCTCGATCGCGACCTTGTTTCCCTTTGCCAGGAAACGGCTCACGGCCTCGGCGCGGGTGCCGAACATGGTGCAGTCGACAAAGTTGGGATAGTCCTCCCACTCGCCAGTCTGCGCGTTGCGGCGACGATCGTTCACGGCGACGCCAAAGGACAGAACCTGGGTTCCGCCGGCGGTGGCGCGCAGCTCGGGATCGCGGGTGAGGTTACCGGTGATGTTCACTCGATTGATGCTCATAACTCACTACTTCCTCTTGGGGCACAAGCCCAGTCCAAAACGACAGTCTTACTCCTGGTCGTCGCGACGGACGATCATGTGGCGGACCACAGCGTCGGTGATGCGCAGGACGCGATCAAGCTCGGCAATCTGGGTAGGATCTGCGTGGAAGTTGATGAGGGTGTAGTCACCATCGGTGAGGTCGTTGATCTCGTAGGCGAGCTTGCGCTTGCCCCACTCGTCAACGGAGTCGACCTTGCCAGCGCCCTCAGCGATCGTGGTATCGATACGCTT
The DNA here is from genome assembly GCF_015546965.1 of Collinsella aerofaciens. Lineage (GTDB taxonomy): Bacteria > Actinomycetota > Coriobacteriia > Coriobacteriales > Coriobacteriaceae > Collinsella > Collinsella aerofaciens_X. The sequence continues at coordinate 47,737 of NZ_JADMUF010000012.1, read as the reverse complement.
CATAACAGCGAGACGAGTCTCGGGGTCGAGCGACGGGTCAACAAAGAACAGCAGTTCATAAGCCTTCATATTGTCACCTCCTCTGGGCAAATGTGGCTTCAGGTCGTGAAGGTGCGCCTGAAGCAGGAAAAGACTTGGTAATAATATCTTTCAACCTCCTAGGCTGCAAGAATTTGCAGCTACAACCTCATGACCTCCACATATGCCCATACTCGCACGACGTTTCATGCGCATTCCAACCAAATGCTGACCAAAAGCTTGACGAATCTGTGGACAAGATACGGTGCCGTGGGAACAAGCTGAGCCAAGCCACAGGTCAACGGGCACAAGGCTGTGGTCGCAAATTGCATACCAGTGGTCCACAGCACCACCCAAAGATTTTTAAATTCATTGCCAAGTCGCTTATGAATACCCCTTTTGAACAATTGAGTTGATCAACCACGCTGGTCGGAAGCCGTTTTTTGGCACCTCAAACCCCGCTGCAACGCCAAGCGCGGCCGAGCGTTTTAAAAAATGCCAACTTTTCTGTTTGCACTTTGCGATTCCTCGTGTATACTGACTTTCGCATTTAACGGAGAGTTGTCCGAGTGGCCGAAGGAGCACGATTGGAAATCGTGTAGGCGTCAAAAGCGTCTCCAGGGTTCAAATCCCTGACTCTCCGCCAGTTAATTCCAAAGCAGGCCTTCGAGCCTGCTTTGTTTTTACCCCACGCGGAGGGGTGGCAGAGTGGTTGAATGCGGCGGTCTCGAAAACCGTTTGGCCTGTATAAGGTCACGAGGGTTCGAATCCCTCCTCCTCCGCCATTTTGGTTGAGAAAGCTCCCGAGAATGGGAGCTTTTTTGTTTTGAGTCCCTAACAAACAAATACGGCGGAGGAGGAGGGATTCGAACCCGACAGGGCGTAAAGCGTAAAGAAAACGCGCCAGTGGCGCGTTTTTAGCGCAGCGCGGTCGGCGTAAGCCGACCGGATAAATTTTGAGCTCCGCTCAAAATTTGGACATCCCTCCTATTCAACCACGCCCCCATCGCGTTCAGCATCAACCCAGATCCCCAAACATGGTGCCTACGCCCGCATCCAGTCCCGACCGTTTGCCGAGCAATAGGGTCGCAATCGGCGCCGAACATGTACTATGTACGGGCATTGTCCAAATCCGTAATCCAAAGGACCCCATCTTGCCCGTCGTCGCCGCTATAACCGTTACCTCACACGCCTCGGATGCCATGGTCGCTATTCCGTTTTGGCTCGAGATGTTCGCTGTTGTCGCTGCATCGATCTCGGGTGTGCTGGTTGCGCGCGAGCACAAGCTCGACCTGGTGGGCGCGGTCGCGCTCGCGGTGGTCTGCGGTCTGGGCGGCGGTCTTTTGCGCGATATGACGCTGCAGGTGGGCAACGTCTACATCCTCAACCAGCCGATGGCGCTTCCGCTTTCCATTGCCACGGCAGCCATCATCTATATTTTCCCGGCAATCGTCGACAAACCCGAAAAACTCATTCCCCTGCTCGATATCATCTCGGTCGGCATCTACGCCGCCACTGGAGCAGACAAGGCGCTGGTCTACGGCTTTGCGCCGGCGGTGTGCATCATGATGGGCTTTTTCACCGCGGTGGGCGGCGGCATGTTGCGCGACGGCTTTATGGGCGTGGTTCCGGGCATTTTCCAACGTACTAACTTTTATGCCATCGCCGCCATCGCCGGATCGACAAGCTATGTGTGTCTCGTTATGAGCGGCATCATGAGCAATGTCGCCGCGCTGGTCGTATGCGTTGTCGTGACCATGGGTCTGCGCTGGCTCTCGCTGCGCTTTGACATCAAAAGCCCCACCGAAGAAGATATCGCGCGCTTCTTGCACCGTAAAAAGTAGGTAGCGCGGGCTCATCCTTCGAAATGCAACCGAGAGGTTCTTTTAGAGCGCCCGCACGTTGGGTACCCTGTTAGGTATATGCCGAACACCTAAAAAAAGGATCAACCATGGCTTTCAATCAAACCGCGGCGGCGCCGTCACACAAGATGCGTCGCTGCCTGCTTATGGCATTCGCGCTCATCGCGCTGGCGATCACCGCGCTTCCCACGGCGTCGTTCGCCGGCACGGACACCGCAGGCAACGTACTTGCGACCGACAATGACGCCAATCCGTCCGGCGTCGAAGGTGACCTGTACTGGGCAGGTCAGGCCCTCAACTTGGACGATACGTCCATCGACCGCGATATCATCGCCGCGGGCGATACTCTCTCGATTCGCGACTGCACGGTGGGCGGTGCCGTCCGTCTGGCGGCACGCACCATCGACATTGCCAAGACCACGGTTGATGGCAGCGTCACGGTCGTTGGTCAGCATGTCGTGCTCAATTCCGACAGCACCTCCAACTGTTTCTATGCGATAGGCGAGACAGTTGCCCTGCGAGGCTCCACCAAGTCGGCAGCACTTGCGGGCGACACGGTGACCATCGATGGCACCGTCGATGGCGATGTCGAGGTTTGGGCCGACAAGCTCATCCTGGGCAAGAACGCCCACATCACCGGCACCGTGAACGCGCACGTCTCCGAGGACCCCGAGCGTGCCGCAGGAGCCGAGGTAGGCGCGCTCAAGATCGACCGCACCGAGAACGAGGATACTTCCACCGTTAACGATGTCATCGGCGGTATCGTCACCGCGGCACTCTCGACCTGCTTTGTCGCTCTGCTGCTCGAGCTCGTCTTTCCGCGCGCGACCGCCAGCGCCGCCGGCATGCTCCACCAGCGCCCCATGCCCCTGTGGGTGAGCGGTCTTCTGGGCACGATTGCTATCATCCCCGCCGTCCTACTGCTGATTATCTCCATCGCCGGTCTGTCGCTTGCCGGAGCCCTCATGTGCGGTGTCATTGGCATCGCGCTGGTGTCGAGTGCCTTTGCAGGGTGCGCGATCGTCCGCATGGTCGGACACAGCCAAAACCGCTACGCCATGGCAGCCGTGGGTGGCATCGCCGCGGGCGCGCTTACGGCAATCCCCCTCGTAGGTGACTTCATCAGCGGTGTAGCCTTTGTCTTTATGCTCGGCTACATCATCCAGATCATCTGGCGCAATGCCCACCTCAAGCCGCAGCAGCCGGCTAACACGCCGGGACTCCCCACCGCTTAGCAGCTATCCGCCACAAAGATGCCAAGCACCTTTGTGGCGGCGCAAACGAACCTGCCCCCTGCACCAAAAAGGGCGCCGACCATTGCAGTCGACGCCCTTTCTTATTGGCGGTTATAAGCCCCAGCGCTTATTTGTTGACCTGGCCGGCGCGGACGGCAGCCTTCTTGCGGTCGGTGGCGTTGAGCAGACGCTTGCGCAGGCGGATGTTCTTGGGAGTAATCTCGACCAGCTCGTCGTCGGCGATGTACTCCAGCGCTTCCTCCAGCGAGAAGGTGCGGGGCGGCACCAGCTGGACGGAGATATCGGAGGTCGAGGAACGCTGGTTGCCCAGGTTCTTGGTACGCGCGATGTTGACGACCATGTCGCCAGCCTTGCTGCGCTCGCCCACGATCATGCCCTCGTAGCACTCGGTGCCCGGCTCAACAAACAGCTGGCCGCGCTCCTGCAGCGTACCCAGGGCATAGGCAACGGCCTTCTCGGTGGTCATGGAGATCATGGCGCCGTTCTGACGGTTGCCGATCTCGCCGGCGTAGGGGCCGTACTCCAGGAAGGTGTGGTAGAACACGCCCTCGCCGTGAGTGACGTTCATGATGCGGTTCTTAAGACCCATGATGCCGCGGGTCGGGATCTTAAACTCGAGGTGCGTCACGATGCCCGAGGTATCCATGCTCGTCATGATGCCGCCGGAGGTACCGAAGACCTCAACGACCTTGCCTGAGTACTCGTCCGGGCACTCGACGACGGCCTGCTCGACGGGCTCCATCTTGTTGCCGTTCTCGTCCTTCTTAAACAGAACGCGGGGGCGGCCGACCTGGAACTCAAAGCCCTCGCGGCGCATGGACTCCATCAGAACGGACAGGTGCAGAATGCCGCGACCCGAGACCTCGACGCCGCTCTTGTCCTCGAGCTCCTCGATCTTCATGGTCACGTTGTTCTCGGCCTCGTTGAACAGGCGCTCCTTGAGCTGACGGGCGCCCACGATGTCGCCATCGCGGCCGACGAGCGGGGAGGTCGAAGCCTCAAAGACGATGGACAGGGTCGGCGGGTCAATCTCGATGGGCTCGAGCTCGACGGGGTTCTCGGGATCGGTGTAGACATCGCCGATATCGGTGCGGTCGATGCCCACGACGGCGGCGATGTCACCGGCGCCGACTTCCTGGCACTCGGTGCGGCCCAGGTAGTCGAAGGTAAAGAGCTGCTTGACGGTAGCGGTGGCGCTGGAGCCGTCGTTCTTCACAACCAGAATCTGGTCGCCCTGATGGATGGCGCCGGAATACACGCGACCGATGCCGATACGGCCAACGAAGTTGGAATGGTCGATGGTCACGCACTGCATGGCCAGCGGGGCGTTCTCGTCGACCTCGGGCGCGGGCATGTCGTCGATGATCATATCGAGCAGCGGATACATGTCCATGTTGCCGTCGTTGGGGTCAAGGCGGGCAAAGCCATTCATGGCGCTAGCGTAGACCACATGCTCCATGGCGAACTCAAGCTGGTCGTCGGTGGCGCCCAGGTCGGCCATGAGGTCCAGGCAGTCGTTGTAGGCCTTCTCGGGGTTGGCGCCCGGACGATCGATCTTGTTGATGACGATCATGATCTTGAGGCCGGTGTCGATAGCGTGACGCAGGACGAAGCGGGTCTGGGGCATGGGGCCCTCAAAAGCGTCGACCAGCAGCAGGGCGCCGTCGGCCATACGCAGCACGCGCTCGACCTCGCCGCCAAAGTCGGCGTGGCCCGGGGTGTCGATGACGTTGATCTTAACGTCCTTGTACTCGATAGAGATGTTCTTGGCGAGAATCGTAATGCCGCGTTCGCGCTCCTGGTCGTTAGAGTCCAGGACGCGGTCCTCGACCTGCTGGTTGGCACGGAAAGCGTCCGTGGCACGCAGGAGCTTGTCGACCATCGTCGTCTTGCCGTGGTCGACGTGGGCGATGATGGCGATGTTCCTCAGATTGTCTACGCGCATGTAGTTCCCCTATCTTCTATCCATATACAAACGGCACGCGTATGCGGCCCGCCCAGCGATACAACGCTCAGCGGGAATATTGAGCCTTTTACCGAAAACTCGTTTATTTTAGCGATTTTAGATAAGAGGGGTTTCCTCACCTGCAGGTTCAGGGTCGCTCCACATAAAACCATCGCCGGCGCCCATGCCCTCATACAGCACATATGCCGAAAAACCACTCTCGAGCGTGGTTTCGAAGAAGCTCACGAGCAGAGCATCGTGATAGCCGCCGTCAATCTCGACGCAGCCAGTATAGCCGATGGCATAGCGGGCGATACGGCCCAGGCCCTCGTCCTTAAGACCCATCTTGTGCTCGGAGATAAAGTTGGTGGCCGCCTCGAGGCACGCCTCTTCGCCATCCTCATCGAGCGCCGCCAGATAACGGTTGGAAGCGGCGTCCTCAATTGCCACGACCACGCCGGGGTTTTCGCCGGCGGCAAGGTCGTCCAAGAACGCACCGATCAGATCGCACACCATGGCGTCGAGCTCGGCGGAGACGTTACCGGCATCCTGCATATCCTGTGCCATCTTTAGACCTTCCCATCGAGTCTGGCGTCGTTACAGTTCTTGCGCCTCGGCGGCGATCTTAGCAGCGGCATCGCGGGCGCGCATCATATCCATCGCGCGCTTGTCGAGCACCTTGATCTGACTGGTCAGCATTACCGCATCGACCACACCCCAGATCACCAGGCCTGTTGAAATCGAAAACCCAAGCGCACCAACTGTACCACGAAGGCGCGAGCAGATTGCCGCGACAAGGGCGGAGATGACAACCATCTTGATAAACGAGCCGCGGCGTTCGCGAAGCGTGCGGGCCTGCGTCACATAGGCAATGCGAGCCGCCTCAGAAGCCTCCAAGCGCATCTGGGCCTCGCGCGCAATGGCAGCCGCCTCGGCCGACATACCGCCGGCCATCAGCGAACGCCCCGCATCCTGGCCGCCCCGCATTTAGAAGTCATCGGGGGAGAGCGTGTGGACGAACTCGTCGAACTTCTCGAACTCCTGCTCGTCGTCAACTTCCTCGGCATGGGCAGAAACGGTGCCCAAGCGATTCATGATGTCGTCCTCCACAAACATGGGAGCATTGCTGCGCACGGCAAGGGCAATGGCATCACTGGGGCGGGCGTCAATCTTGCGCTCGTCACCATCGGCCAGTACGACGATCGTCGCGTAGAACACCGGCGGCTCGGCGCGAACGATCTCGATGCGCTCGAGCTTGGCGCCCAGGGCGCTAACAGTATCGAGCAGCAGGTCATGGGTAATCGGGCGCTCGGCGCGGCCGCTATCGATGCCACGGCTAATGGCAGCAGCCTCAAACGAACCAGTCTGAATGGAAAGAGAACGCAGTGGCGCGGGCGAGTCCGACTTGCCGCAGCGCTCGCGAAGCACGATAAGCGATGGCACGGGACCGGCGGCCATGACGATGGTCTCTATGTCGACACGAACCATGGAACACCTCCGGTACGTAGCGGTTAACACACGGCAGGGTCGCCGCATTGAATAGCTATACTACCCAATCTTTCGCACAGCACACAAAACCAAAATGAGATTTATCACAGACAAGAAAAAAGCCCCGAGGCAACGCCCCAGGGCTCTTCACAGTTTTGATGGTGGACCTGACAAGATTCGAACTTGTGACCTCCCGGTTATCAGCCGGACGCTCTAACCAACTGAGCTACAGGTCCATCATGGTGGAGGTTAGGGGGATCGAACCCCTGACCTCAGGCTTGCAAAGCCCGCGCTCTCCCAGCTGAGCTAAACCCCCACGGAGACAGTAATAAACACCCCAGCGGCGACTCGGCTCTCGCTGGGGTGTTTATTGCGAAAGAAAGTGGTGGACCTGACAAGATTCGAACTTGTGACCTCCCGGTTATCAGCCGGACGCTCTAACCAACTGAGCTACAGGTCCATCGCGCAAGGGATATATTAGACGAGTCGTTACGCGCGCGTCAACAACTTTTTTGAAAATCTTTGGAGGGGTTCGCCCCGGCCGCCCGGCGGCATATGAAGTCGCCTGCTCGGACAGTCCTGACTCGCACGGAGAGCACATTAAGTGCTCTCCGGCTCGTGCGGAACTCGCGATCGACTTCATATGCCGCCGGGCGGCCGGGGCGAACGCGGGTCCCTAGGTTTTCAAAAAAGCGGTCGGCGCGCAGGTGCGCCGACCGCCGATATATGGGGTCTGATAATTTTTACCAGCTAGGGCCTCTTACTCGTCTAGGAGATCTTCTGGCATGTCGTTGCCGTCGCCTAGATCGACTGGGGCCTCTTCGGTGTCGGCTGCGGCCTCGGCACCTTCGCCTTCGGGCTTCTCTTTGGCGGCCGTCATGCGGGCTACGGCGCAGATGCGGTCGTTGTCGTCGACGGTCATCATCTTGACGCCCTGGGTGGCACGGCCGGTCTGACTGATCTCGTCGGTCTTGACGCGAATGACCGTCGCGCCCTCCGTCACGATGAACAGCTCGTGCTGCGGGCCCACCGTCTTCATGGCCGCGAGGTTACCCTTACGCTCGGTCATTTGGATGGTGTAGACGCCCTGGCCGCCGCGATTCTGCTCCGGGTAGTCCGCAACCGGCGTGCGCTTGCCGTAGCCGCGCTCGGTGATGACGAACAGATCGCCGTTGCCGTTAGTGACTTCCATGCCCAGAACGCTCACGCCGTCCTTCATGCCGATACCGCGAACGCCGCTGGTGTCGCGGCCGGTAGCGCGCACCTGCTCCTCGGAGAACATGATCGCCTTGCCCGCGGTGGTGGCTAGGATAATCTTGTCGCCCTCGCGCACGCGGCGCACGTTCAGCAGCGCGTCGTCGTCACGCAGGTTGATAGCGATCAGGCCGTCGCGACGGCTGCGGTCGTATGCACTCATCACGGTCTTCTTGACCATGCCGCTCTTGGTGGCAAACATCAGGTACTCGTCGGCCGGGAACTCGCGGCAGCTGATGACGCTCGCGATCTTCTCGCCCTCCTCGAAGGGCAGCAGGTTGACGATCGCGGTACCGCGCGCCTGGCGCGTACCCACCGGCAGCTCGTGCACCTTCAGGCGATAGACCTTGCCCTTGCTCGAGAAGAACAGCACGTACTCGTGCGTGGACGCGATGAACATCTCATCAATAACGTCGTCCTCTTTGAGGTTGACGCCCGACACGCCCTTGCCGCCGCGCTTCTGGGCACGGTAGGCGGCCACCGGAATGCGCTTGACATAGCCGGTGTGGGTGATAGTCACGACCATATCCTCGTCGGCAATGAGGTCCTCGACATCCAGGTCCTTCTCAACCTGGCTGATCTCGGTGCGGCGCTTGTCGCCAAACTTCTTGGAGATCTCGCGCATCTCTTCCTTGATGACGCCCAGGATCTTCTCCTCATGCGCCAGCAGGTCCTCGTAGTAGGCGATGGCGCGGCGCAGGCCGTCCAGCTCTTCCTGAATCTTGTCGCGCTCCAGGCCGGTCAGGCGGCGCAGCTTCATCTCGAGGATGGCCGTGGTCTGCTCGGGCGTAAAGCCAAAGCGCTCGATCAAGCGGCTGCTGGCCTCGGAGTCGGTCTGCGAGGAGCGGATGATGCTAATGACCTCGTCGATATGGTCGAGAGCCATCAAGTAGCCCTCAAGGATATGCGCGCGGGCCTGGGCCTTCTTAAGGTCGAAGCGGGTACGGCGGGTGACCACGTCGACCTGGTGGTCAATGTAGTGCTGCAGCATCTCGCGCAGGCTCAGGCATTTGGGAACGCCGTTGACGAGTGCCAGGTTGTTGGCGCCAAAGGTCGTCTGCAGCGAGGTGTACTTATACAGATTGTTGAGCACGACCTGCGGAATGACGCCCTTCTTGAGCTCGATGACCAGGCGGATACCCTTCTGGTTGGACTCATCGCGCATATCCGAGATGCCCTCGATGCGCTTGTCGTTGACGAGCTGGGCGATCTTCTCCTGCAGGGTGCCCTTGTTGACCATGTAGGGAATCTCGGTAAAGACCAGGCGGCTGCGGCCGGTCTTGGTGGACTCCACATGCGCCTTGGCACGCACGGTAATGGAGCCGCGGCCAGTCTCGTAGCTCTGCTTAATGCCGGCGCTGCCCATGATGATGGCGCCGGTGGGGAAGTCCGGACCGGGCATGATCTGCATGAGCTCGTCGACGGTGGCGTCGGGGTTGTCGATCAGGTAGCAGGTAGCCTCAATCGCCTCGGTGAGGTTATGCGGGGCGATGTTGGTGGCCATGCCGACGGCGATGCCTTGGCTGCCGTTGACCAGCAGGTTGGGGAAGCGCGCAGGCAGCGCCACGGGCTCGGCGAGCGATTCGTCGTAGTTGGGCTGCCAGTCGACGGTATCCTTCTGCAAGTCACGCAGCAGTTCCATGGCGGGCTTGGCCAGGCGACTCTCGGTGTAACGCATGGCTGCCGCGCCGTCGCCGTCGATGTTGCCGAAGTTGCCATGACCATCGATGAGCGGCGTGCGCATGGAGAACCACTGTGCCAGGCGGACCATGGCCTCGTAGACCGCAAAGTCACCATGCGGGTGGTACTTACCGATAACTTCGCCGACCGTCCAGGCCGACTTCTTGTGCGGGCGGTTAGGGTAGATGCCGCTCTCGTTCATCGCGTACAGAATGCGGCGGTGCACCGGCTTTAAGCCGTCGCGCACGTCCGGCAGGGCGCGCGCCGTGATAACCGACATCGAATACTCGATAAACGACTGCTTCATCTCGCGACCGAACTCCGAAATCTGGAGCTGGCCGCCATTGATATCCTCGCCGGCCGAGGCGCCGCGATCGACTTCGCCAAAGCTCTCCTCGAGCTCGCCGTCGTCGTCCTCTTCCTCATCATCATCGGCATCGGGGTTATAGGCGTCCGGATCGCCGTCCTCGCCCTGCTCAGCACGGGCGAGGAGGCGCTTCAGATCGTCGGGCATACCGGCATCGCCGGCCTCGTCCATACCCTCGTTGTTGTTGATATCGTCTGCCACGTTACCTCCTCTTAAGCGTCAAGGAAACGCGCGTCATGCGCATGTTTTTCGATGTACTCGCGGCGATAGCCGACCTCGGAACCCATCAGCTCGCGCACGGCGCGGTCCGCCACCACGGCGTCCTCAATCGACACGCGCTGCAGGATGCGGGTCTTGGGGTCCATCGTCGTCGAGGCAAGCTGCTTGGGGTCCATCTCGCCCAGACCCTTGTAGCGCTGGACGGTATAGCCCTTGCGCTTTTTGGTGATCTTGCCGTCCTTGGCCTTGCCGTCCTCATCGTTATCGTCGGGGTTCAGGCCCAGGCTCTGGATAGTGTCGCGCAGGATCTCGTCTTCGGGCTGGCGGCCGTTGGGATACACGTAGTGAATCTTGTTGCGCACCTTGATGCCAAAGATGGGCGGGCAGGCAACATAGACGTAGCCGGCATCGATCAGCGGACGCATGTACTTGTAGAAGAACGTCAGTAGCAGGATGCGGATATGCGCACCGTCGACGTCTGCATCGGTCATGATGATGATCTTGTGGTAGCGCGCCTTGGTGATATCGAAGTCGCCGCCGTCGCCGGCACTCGTCGTGACGCCGCAACCGATCGCGGTAATCAGCGACTGGATGGTGTCACTCGAGAACGCGCGATGGTCACCAACGCGTTCGACGTTCAAAATCTTGCCGCGCAGGGGCAGAATCGCCTGGATGTCTCGGCGACGGCCGTCCTTGGCCGAACCGCCTGCCGAGTCGCCCTCTACGATGAAGAGCTCGGTGAGCTCGGCATCGCGCACCGAGCAGTCGGCGAGCTTACCGGGCAGGGACGCCGTCTCGAGCAGGCTCTTGCGGCGGGTCGCCTCGCGCGCCTTGCGGGCGGCATTGCGCGCCTTGCAGGCCTGCTGCGCCTTCTTGACGATCTCGCGAGCGGGCTTAGGGTGCTCCTCCAAGTAATCGGCAAGTCCGTCGGTCACGATCTTGAGCGTCAGCGCGCGCATATAGGAGCTGCCGAGCTTGGCCTTGGTCTGGCCCTCAAATTGCGGGTCGGGCAGCTTGACCGAAATAACGGCCGAAAGGCCCTCGCGCACATCGTCGCCGGTCAGGTTGGCGTCTTTTTCCTTGAGCAGGTTCTGTTTGCGCGCGTAGTCGTTGATCACACGGGTGAGCGCGGTGCGGAAGCCCTCAAGGTGCATGCCGCCCTCGGGGGTGTAGATGTCGTTGGCAAACGACATGACGTTCTCGCCGTAACCGCTATTCCACTGCAGGGAAACCTCAACCTCGCCCATCTTGGTCACAGGCGCGTCCGGGTCCGATTTGCCCTCGATGTAGATGGGCTCCTTAAAGGCCTCGGGGACGTCCTTGCCCTCGTTGAGGAACTTGACGAAGTCGATGATGCCGCCCTCGTAGCAAAACTCCTCCACATGGGGAGTCGCCTCGCGCTCGTCGGTCAGCACGATTTTGAGGTTCTTATTGAGGAACGCCGTCTCCTGCAGACGGTTGTGCAGCGTATCGAAATCGTAGATGCATGTCTCGAAGATCTCGTCGTCGGGCCAGAAGGTGACGGTGGTGCCCGTCGAATCCGAGGTGCCCACGACCTCCATCTTCTTAACGGTCTTGCCGCGCGAGAACTCCATCTCGTAGGTGCTGCCGTCGCGACGAACCTGAACGACCACGCGCTTGGACAGTGCGTTGACGACGGAGATACCAACGCCGTGCAGGCCGCCCGAAACCTTATAGGCCGAGTTATCGAACTTACCGCCGGCGTGCAAGATCGTCATGACGACCTCGAGCGTCGGGATCTTTTTAACAGGGTGCTCGTCAACGGGGATGCCGCGCCCGTTGTCGACGACCGTGATGGAGTTGTCGGCGTGGACCGTCACCTGGATCTCGGTGCAGAAACCGGCCATGGCCTCGTCGACGGAGTTGTCAACGATCTCCCACACCAGGTGATGCAGACCGCTGGCGCTCGTCGAGCCGATATACATGCCCGGGCGCTTACGAACGGCCTCGAGACCTTCGAGAATCTTAATCTCGCCGCCATCGTAATCGTTTTCGTTTGCCACACGTCCTCCTTCAGTCAAGAAAATGTGTACAGCCTTACTAGTTTATCGTAAAAAAATACCCTCGGGAACGAGGGTATTTGGCTCTACAAGGCCACCAGATGCGATTTAAGGCTCTTTTTTGCTTTGCACGCCCTTGGCCCACTCGGCACTGGCTCTCATGGCATTCTCGAGGGCCTCGCGCAGTTTTTGGTCTTCGATGGGCGCCACTTGGCACTCAATCTCGGTGCACTCGGCCTCACTTAGGTCGGCGTGCGGGGCCGACGGGCGCTCGGTCGTCGCCGGGCGCAGGCGCTCCTTGGCGGCGGGCGGCGTGTGACCGGGCGCGGTGGTTTTGAACACCAGGCCGTCCACATGCGCACCGGCGCGCTCCATGCGCGCGCGAATGATCTCGCGCAACAGCGTCATTTCCTGCGTCCACGAGGGCGAATCGAGATATACCAGCAGCTCATTGGACTCGGGCAGGTAGCGCAAGCCCGTCACATGCCGCCCCTCGCGCGTGCCCGAGCACACCGCGTTCCACGCGCGATAGACCGCGCGCGACTCCCCGGCAGCCTCCATCTGCGCGCGGCGCTCAGGTGTCGCGGCCGCCAGGATGCGCTGACGCTCTGCGTTCAAAAATCCACTGAAGGCAACCGTTTCGCTCTCGCGCTCGTAATTAGCACGTCTCACCCATGCTCACCACCTTGGCTCGATCAAGCAGGTCATCGGTAAAGTACCCCAGGTTGGTCGTGGTTATGACCGTCTGGATATCATCGCCGATCAGCCGCAGGAAAGCACCGCGGCGTTCGCCGTCGAGTTCGCTCATCACGTCGTCCAAAAGCAGCAATGGGGCGGTGCCCAGGACATCGCGAGCCACGGCCACCTCCGCCACCTTCCAGGCCAGAACCAACGTTCGCTGCTGACCTTGGCTGGCAAATGAACGGGCGGAGCGACCCGCCACGGTAAACTCAATCTCATCGCGATGCGGTCCCACCAACGTCACGCCGCGGCGAATTTCCTCGTCGGCGTGCTCATCAAGGGCAGCCAGCATGCGCTCGTACGCCCAGCCCTTCAGCTCTTCGCGATCATCGACCTGGGGCAAATCCCCCAGCGTGGACGTATAGGTCACGTTGGCAGCCTCACCGGATGCCACTTGCCCGTAGGCAGTGTGCACATGGCCCGCCAGCCGGTCGAGCAGAGCCAACCGGTGCACAAGCAGGGCCGAGCCCGCGCGGGCAATCGAATCGTTCCACGCGCCGAGCATCTCGCGGCAGCACCAGGTCTCCTTGAGCAAGGCGTTACGCTGGGTCACGCAGCGCCCATAGGTGCTCGCAAGATCGGCATAGCGTGCGCTCAGTTGCATGCCAAAGTCATCGAGGGCGGCGCGGCGCACACTGGCGCCTCGCTTAACCATGTCCAGATGGTCGGGGCAAAACAGCACGCTCGGCAGAACCCCGCGCACACCGGCGGCAGAACATCTCTTGCCGTTGCGGCTAAACGAGCGCTTACCGTCCTCCGCGTTCAATCCCATATCAAGCACGCGGCCGTCGCCCTCGAGCCTCAGCTCGGCCTTGCACGAGCCCACGCCGTCATGGACGAGCTCGGCTGCGGTCGGATGCCTAAACGAGGCGCCGCTCGTCAGCAGCTGCAGCGCCTCTATGAGATTGGTCTTTCCCGCCGCGTTGGGTCCCGCAAGTATCGTCACGCCCTCGTCCAGGGCAAGGCGATAACTATCGAAGCTGCGGTAGTGCGCGACGGAAAGATCGCGGGCGAACATGGTCATGGCGCAGCGCTAGATGCGGACCGGCATGACCAGGTACAGGTAGTTGATCTTGTCGTAGGACTTGAAGATGCCCGCCTGCGAGTAGCTCTTGAGCTCCAGCGTGATCTCCTTCTCCTTGGACAGAGCATTGAGGCACCCGAAGATGTAGTGGTAGTTGAAGGCGATGGTGCCCGACTCGCCCTCGGCCTCGACATCGATTGTCTCCTGCGCAAGGTCCTGGTCATTGGAAATGGAGGACAGACCCATCTGCCCGTTCTCGACATCGATCTCGAACTTGACGGCGGGGTTGGCGCTCGCGATAACGGCCACGCGCTTGAGGGCGGCGTTAAAGGCGGCGACGTCGATCTTGACGCTCGTCACGCACGAATCGGGGATGAGCTGCTTGTAGTTGGGGTACACGCCCTCGATGCGGCGCGACACGTAGGTGGTGTTGCCGGCCTCGAAGACGACCTGGGTGTCGGTAGCCCCGATCATGATGGTCGCCTGGCTGGCCATGATGTTCAGCGCGTCGTTAAAGGCGTCGGCCGGAACGTTGAGCTCAAAGGAGCCCTCGAGGGTCGAGGTCTCGACCTGCGTATCGCACACGGCCAAGCGGAAGGAATCGGTCGCCACCAGGCGAACGGTGTTGTTCTCGACCTTCATGTGCACGCCGCCCAGGATGGGGCGGGCCTTGTCGGTCGAGGTGACGCGCCACACGCGGCCGACCATCTCGGACAAGATATCGGTCGGCAGCTCCACGGCACTCTCGATGGCATAGGCCGGAAACTCAGGGAAGTCATTGGCATCGAGCGTGTTCAGGCGGAACGAGCTCTTCTCGCAACTGATCAGCACCTGGCGCTCGGACAGCTCAAAGGTGACCGGGGCATCGGGGAGAGTCTTGGTGATATTGGAGAGCATCTTACAGGGGATAACCATCTCACCCTCTTCTTCGACATGCGCCGCGATGCGATGACGGATCGAGATGGTGTAGTTAGAGGTCTGGAATTCCAAGATGCCGTCTTGCGCCTTGACGAGCACGCCCGACAGGATGGGAAGGGTGGATGCCGAAGCGACACCCTTCATAACGACGCCGATGGCTTGTGTAAGCGAGCTCTGGCTGACGGTGAACTTCATCTTTTAATACCTTTCTATAGATATAAATATCTTAATAATAGTAATAGCACTGACGAAACTGTTGATTACTCCCAGAGACGCAGGTCAGACCCAGAAAGAGAATCGACAGCAACCTGTGTGCAACAGGGGTGGTTTTCCACGTTCAAAACCTGCGCAAAACTTTTCATCACCGCGGGTTGGGTTTTAGACACCTTATGCCCGTGGTTTTGACAAGTTTTCAACAGGTGTCTCTATTTCCCTACGAGCGCAGTGTAATTTTATCGCGCAACGATTTGAGATCTTCGGTGACGGTGCGGTCTTCCTGGATCATCTTCTGAACCTTTTTGTAGCTCGTGCTGACGGTCGAGTGGTTGCGGTTGCCAAATTCGGCGCCCACCGCCGTGGTCGTCATCTCGCACATCTCGATGGCCAGATAGATGGCAATGTGGCGTGCCTTGGCGATATTGGCGTTGCGTCGCGGGCCGATGAGCTCCTCGTGCGTCACGCCGTACTGCTCTTCAATGACGGACTGAACCGTTTGCACGTTGATCTTTTTGGCCGATGTGTCGAAGTACTGGCTGGCGATGGCGTCGATATCGTCAAAGGTGAGCTCCCCGCCCTCGCGCTCGCGGTCGCCCGCCTCGCCGGCGCAGCGCTCGCAAAAGCTCTCGAGTTCGCGGATGTTGGTGCCCGAGACCTCGGCCATGTGTTTAAAGTGCTCGTCGGTCAGGTGTCCGCCGTCGCCCCCATAGGCCGCCAGCAGCGAGTCGTCGCCTGCCTCGGGAGCGGCGACGATGGTGTTCTCGTAATAGCGCTGCAAGATCTTGTATTTCATCTCGTAGCTGGGCTCTGCGACCAGGCAGAGCATGCCGGCGTTGAAGCGGCTGGTCAGACGCTCGTCCATGCTCAGGTCCTTGGGGGCACGGTCTGCCGCGATGACGACCTTCTTGTTGTTGCGGATGAACTCGTCCATGAGCTGGAAAAAGTAGTCCACGCTCGCGCGCTTGCCGATGATGTTTTGGATGTCATCGATGATGAGCACGTCCACGCCGTGGTACGCCTGCATGATGGGGGCGTTGCTCTTCTTTTGGCGGTCGAACTCGGTCATCAGGTCGTCCAGATATGCCTGGGAGTTGGCATACTTGACCTTGATCTCGGGCGACTTCTCGGCGAGCTCGTTTTTGATGGCAAGCAGTAGGTGCGTCTTGCCCAGGCCCGATTTGCCGTAGATGAACAGCGATGTGCATGTGCCGCGCTCGTCCGCGAGGGCGGCAAACTTGAGTGCCGAGCGATAGGCATGACTGTTCTCGGGGCCGTAGACAAAGTTCTCAAAGGTAAATTTTGAGTTCGCGGCGAGCGGGGCTCCATCCGTATTCTGCTCAGCCGGCACGGTCGGTGCTGGCATGGGTGAAGCGGGGGTCGCAGCTTGCGTTGATTTAGTCGGCGCTCCGCCCTTCATCTGGTTCATCATGCGACGAAAATCATCGGCCGAGAGTGTGTTCTTGATTGCAATGCCCGAATCCGCGCTCGCCGCTGCGTCGTGAGCGATTGGCATGTGCGTGACGGGTGCGTTCGCTGGCGTCGCCGCCGCGGTCGGCAACGGTGCCATGGTTTCACGGGAAACATCGCTGTGCTGGTGCTCGATTGTCGGCACGTCGCCTGCGGAGGCCGACACCGCCGGGGAAGCAGCGGGAGCCGCGGCGGCCGCCGTCGCGGCAGCGGATTCCGTCGCGGCGCCTTGCGGTGCCACGATGTCGAGCGCAATCGGTGCAAAGGCGATTTCTTCCAGATAGGCCTCAATAGTCGGCTGATGCTTTTTGAGCTGCGCGATGGCAAAGCGCGAGGGGGCCTCGATCGTGAGCGTATCTTCGGTCAGGCTTATGGCGCGCGATTGCCCCAGCATGTTGATGAGGCGTGCATCTTGGCCGTCGCGCTGACAAAAGGCGATGGCATCCCCCAGGATGATGCTTGCTTCCTCGTCCACTGTCTCTCCCGTTCTTTAGCTCTGAGCTCGCACGCGAGCGGCGCCGAGTTCGGTCAGATGGTATTTCTGGCCATGCTTGATGACCAAGCCGGCCTGCGCCAAGTCATTGAGCGTGCGTGACCAAGTGGGGGCCGAGTTTCCAAACGCCCTCGCCAGATCGGTTGCACCGCACGCTTGATTTTGCGCCAGATAGCCTAGCGCGGCGTTGCCGCGATCGCTTACGAACACGTCCGGTTGTGGCTGCGCATACTGATTTGCTGCATTAGGATACATCATTTGAGCTGCTGGTTGTTGAGAACTCTGCATCGGCGGCATTTGCTGTTGAAAACTTTGAGGCCACTGTTGGTAAGGCTGCGGAGGCATCTGCTGGGCCCAAGGGTTGTACTGCTGCTGCGGCATCTGCCGGTACGGCTGCTGATATCCCTGCTGGTACTGCTGCGGGAACTGCTGGCCATACCCCAGTGGCGGCATCTGCTGATATGGATATCCCTGTTGGTACGGCTGATAGCCCATTTGCTGGCCACCCGGTGCTCCCGTCGCCTGCTGCATTGCTGCTGCATCCTGATCCGCCAGCGGCATGGTCTCTGGCATGTTTGGCGGCATCGACATCGATGTCGCCTGGGGCTCTTGTGTAGGAAGCATTCCGGGCTGCTGCATCTGTCCCACGGGGGGCTGCATCTGCTGCGTTGCCATGGGCTGCTGCGCAAAAGCTCCCGGCAGGGGATATGTGGGGTGCTCCGTCTCGGGCCGCACGGCAGCACCGCGTCCGCCGGCACGCTCGATTTCCTGCACGCGTTTAGGGTTCAGGCTTACCGTTACCACGGTGCCGTTGCCCATGTTGTCCTCGATGGATACGGCACCGCCGGCGTTTTCCAAATACTCCTGCACCATGGGAAACCCTGCTCCGGTTCCACGGATATAGCGCTTCATCTTGCTGTTTGCGCTGGTAACGCCAAAGTCGAAAGCGCGTTCCTTGTCGTCGATGCCGGGTCCTTGATCAGCAAAGCGGATGGTGTCTCCGCCGTCCAGGATCGAGATGATGGGCTCGGCAAAGTGCGCGTGGATAAAGTTTTCGACAATCTCGCGGATGACCATGAGCGAGATATGGCCACCTTGTTCTTTCATGCACTGGTAGACGGTGTTGGTCGTCTCTTCCAAATACGTGCGGACATCTTGCGGATCAATGACAATCACACGCGGTGTCGACAGCATGTCGTCATAGACGGCGATGCGCGCGGCGTACATGGCTTTTGGCGCCTGCGTGGTCGTCTGCTCGCCTTCCGCACGCTCTTCGCGCACGCCGGTGATGTGCTCGTTGTCGGGTGCCGGGTCTCCGGAATCGACCATGGTGTAAAAGTCGTCAGACATGCCGCTCGCAATCTTCCAAAAGGTTTCGAACAAATAGTAGCTCACCGTGCAATGTTTCTCATCTTTCGACAACTTTTCAAAACCTGTTGAAAACTTTGGAAAACGGGCGAAAAGTTCTCAACATTGCCAACATGACCTGTTGAAAACTCGATGAAATATCGTGAAAAGTTGCCATGCACCGCTAAATCGAGCTTGGCTTATGGGGGAACCGTGTGAACTGCGCAACCTTTTACCTTTGATTTCTTGACATTTGAACATTGATTTCCCTACAATCTTCAAGCTCACGTGTCTATATCTGCGTCCGCGTCCCCGCGGACACTCGAAATGCAGCAGGAGGAACTTAAGATGAAGCGTACGTATCAGCCTAATAAGCGTAAGCGTGCCAAGACCCATGGCTTCCGTGCCCGTATGGCCACTAAGGGTGGTCGTGCCGTGCTCGCCCGTCGTCGCGCCAAGGGCCGCAAGCGTCTCACTGTCTAGCAGCGATACACACATCTCGCATGAAGACTATTAAGTCTCGGCAAGATTTCGAGCATGTGTTCAGTCAGGGGCGTCGTTTCAATCACCCTCTGATTCGAATGACCATATGTGAATCGGTTGGCGAAGGCGACTCCGGAAGGGTCGCCTTCGTTGGTGCTAAACGACTCGGTTGTGCTGTCGTGCGCAACCGATCTAAGCGTGTGATGCGCGAGGCCGCCCGCAGCTGTGGATTTCCCGTTGCGGGTTATGACATCATCTTGTTCGCAACTCCCAAGACGAGGGTTTCCTCGCCGCAGGAGATGGACAAGGCGTTGCGTTCGCTTATTAAACGCGCCGGCGTTGCCGGGGAGGAGCGATGAGCAATCACGTTTTGCGACGTGTTGCCATCGCTCCTATTCGCATATATCAACAGGTTATTTCGCCCTTATTGCCTGACGCCTGCATTTATTACCCAACGTGCTCGCAATACGCCGTCCAGGCGATTGAGAAGTACGGTGTTTTGAGAGGCTGCTGGCTTGCCGTGAGGCGCATCGCTCGCTGCAATCCCCTGCACGTCGGCGGTTATGACCCTGTGCCCTAGCGGGCACTCGCTATCGGAGGAAAACTTACATGTGGGATTGGATCGTTAACATCCTTTTCGAGCTGCTCAAGCTCATCCAGACCTTTGCGGTCGACTGGGGCCTGTCCATCATCATCCTGGTGGTCATCATCCGTCTGCTGCTGACGCCGCTCATGCTCAAGTCGACCAAGTCGACGGCTCGCATGCAGGTGCTGCAGCCCAAGATGCTCGAGATCCAGGAGCGCTATGCCGACGATCCTCAGCGTCAGGCCGAGGAGATGCAGAAGTTCTACAGCGAGAACAAGTTCAATCCGCTGTCCGGCTGCCTACCGCTCCTGATTCAGATGCCTATCCTGTTTGCCCTGTTTACGCTGCTGCGTAACCTGCCGCAGTACTTTAACGAGGGCACGTTCTCGTTCTTCAACATCCTGCCCGACCTGACCACCACGCCGAGCGCTTCCTTTGCCGATGGCTTTATGGTTGCACTGCCTGCGCTGGTCTGCCTGATCCTGTTCGCCGTTCTGACCCTGATTCCGCAGCTCTATATGTCGCGCAACCAGACCGGCCAGCAGGCTCAGAGCATGCGTATGATGGCCGTTGTCATGACGGTCATGATGCTTTGGATGGGCTGGAGCCTTCCCGTTGGTGTTCTGCTGTACTACGACGTCTCGTCTGCTTGGCAGGTTATCCAGCAGATTTTTGTGACGCAGAAGGTCATCGACAAGGCGAAGGCCGATGAGGAGGAGCGTCTTAAGAACGCGCCGCTGCAGGTTGAGGTCACTCGTCGCGAGAAGAAGCCGCGCCCGCACAAGAAGAAGTAGCGGGATATCAATCTTATTTAGGTACCTAACTTTTGGAGCACGTTATGTCTGAAGAGATCATCGAGGATATGCTTGAGGAGGTTGCCCCGCAGGTCGCGGGCGATTATCCCGAGATTGCACAGCGCTACAAGGCTGGTGAAGAGCTGACCGATGAGGAGCTCGACACCATTGCCGATGTTGCGATTTCCATCCTGCGTTCCATCCTTTCGCACTTCGATGCCGCCAACTCTCCTATCGATGAGTATGAGGGTGACGAGGGTGAGCTGATTTTGGATGTAACGGCTCCCGATCTTGCCGTTCTCATTGGCCGTCATGGTCGCACCCTTGATGCCCTTCAGGTTATGTTCTCTTTGCTGGTGAGCCGCAAGCTTGGCTTTAGGTATCCGGTTGTAGTGGACGTCGAGGGATACAAGAGCCGCCGTCAGGACAAGGTTGCCTCCATGGCTCAGTCTGCTGCCGAGCGTGCCATCCGCACTCATAAGAGTGTTTCGCTTCCGCCCATGAATGCCTATGAGCGCCGACTGGTTCACATTGCACTTCGTGGCAATGATGCCGTCGATACTCATTCTGAGGGTTCTGACCCTGATCGCCATGTGGTGATTGTTGCTCGATAATCTACTCGAGCTTATGCTAAGGGGACGTGGTTTCCACGTCCCCTTTTTTTGTCAAAAGTTCTCGATACACTGATTTTTGTCAGAAAGGAGCTTTCGTTGTTAGTACTTACTGATCAGCAGGCTGACGAGATGTTGAGTCGCCTAACTTCCTATTGCAAAGAGTATTCCTTGAGCGTAACTGATGTTGAGCTGAGGAAATGTATTAAGCATTTGGATTTGGTTTTGGAAACAAATAAGACAACCAATCTCACCCGTATTCTCAACGTAGAAGATGCTGCAGTACTTCATATCCTCGACTCACTTGTTTTACTCCCCTATATCAATAAGGCTCCTGAGGGAGCTTTGCTCGATATGGGTACAGGTGCGGGCTTCCCTGGTATTCCGTTAACCATAGCCACGCATCGTAAAGCTACTTATATTGACTCTGTTGGCAAGAAGGTTGATGCTGTCAATTCCTTTGTCCATGCTCTTGGATTGAAACATGCTCATGCGGTTCATGATCGTCTTGAAGAATATGCTCGAAGTCATAAGAAGCAGTTCTCTGTCGTAACCGCCCGCGCACTGGCCCCTCTACCGATTCTTGTTGAGTATGCAGCTCCGTTCCTCAAGGACGGAGGGCTATTTGTTATCACCAAGGGCAATCCATCTGATGAGGAGCTTGCCTCTGGCATGTCAGCAGCTAAGATTTGCGGATTCTCTTCGCTTCTGAATGACGCAATCGATTTACCAGAGGGCCTGGGCCACAGGGAGTTCATTGTTCTTAAGAAGAGTCATCCAGCATCCGTTTCATTGCCTCGTTCAAATGGCATGGCAAAGAAGAATCCGCTTGCCTAGATGTTTCACGTGAAACATAATGGATACTAACAACTTGCAGTGTTTCACGTGAAACATGGCGGTTGATATCGATTCGGAATGTTTCACGTGAAACATCCTCCGTTTGACAGCTTTAATACACACCAGGAGGGACCGTGGGATTTCGCGACGTTAAGCGTTCTAAGAGCGCAAAAGACACGCGTATCATTGCAATCATCAATCAAAAGGGCGGCGTCGGTAAGTCAACGACGGCTGTAAATCTTGCAGCAGCACTTGGTGAGCAGGGTCGTAAGACACTGATTGTCGATTTTGATCCACAGGGAAACAGCACCAGTGGATTTGGAATTGAAAAAGAAGACCTTGATCACTGCATCTATGATGCATTGTTGAATGATGTGTCGGCAGAATCGCTTGTTCTTGATACAAATTGCAAAAAGGTATTCGTAATTCCAGCAACAATTCAGCTTGCAGGCGCAGAAATTGAGCTCGTAAGCGCAATTGCTCGTGAAACCCGCCTCAAAGATTTGCTTGAGCCGATTCAGGACGAGTTCGATTTCATTTTCATTGACTGTCCTCCTTCGCTCGGCCTGCTTACTATCAACGCATTGACCGCAGCAGACAGCGTTTTGATTCCGATCCAGTGCGAATATTACGCACTCGAAGGCGTTACAAAGCTGCTTGAGTCAATGAAGATGGTCAAATCACGTCTGAACAAGGGCTTAGACACCTATGGAGTGCTTATGACCATGTATGACTCGCGTACTTCACTATCGAATCAGGTTGTTGAGGAGGTTCAATCGTACTTTGGTGATAAGGCGTTTAAGACGCTGATCCCCCGTACGGTTAAAATCTCCGAAGCTCCGTCTTTTGGAGAACCGGTAATTACCTATGCACCTCAGAATAAGGGTGCAAAAGCGTATATGAACCTTGCAAAAGAGGTGATCAAACGTGCCTAGTGTAAAGAAACGTGGCGGATTGGGACGTGGACTCAATGCTTTGGTCTCAGAGGCCGAGTATGAGACCGGTGGTTCGGCTGTGTCGGCTTCAAATGCCGCCTCTGAAACAAAGCTACCTATTGAGGATATTGTTCCCAACCCTAATCAGCCGCGAATTCACTTTAACGAAACTGAACTTCGCGAGTTGAGCGAGTCAATCCAAGAACATGGCGTTTTGCAGCCGCTTTTGGTTCGCAAGCATGGAAACGGCTATGAGATCATCGCTGGCGAGCGTCGTTACCAGGCGTCAAAGCTTGCTGGTCTTGAAGAACTGCCTGTCATCATTAAAGATGTTAATGATGAAGAGATGCTAGCTCTTGCTCTTATCGAAAATCTTCAGCGTTCAGATTTGAATCCAGTCGAAGAGGCTAAGGGCTATCGACAGCTCATCGATGCCAGCGGTATGACCCAGGAGGCATTGTCGAAGGCGGTAAGCAAGTCACGCTCTGCAATTACAAACTCACTGCGTCTTCTCGATCTCCCCGAAATAGTTCAGCAGATGATTTTTGAGGGCAAACTTACTGCTGGTCATGCACGTGCGATTCTTGCAGTTCCCTATGAGGACGCGCGAATTCGACTTGCAGAGAAAGTTGTTGCAGAGGGTCTTTCCGTAAGAGCGACAGAAAACCTTGCTCCGTTGTTTTCTGCCGGAGAGACACCTAAGACGCCGAGACCTGCAACGCCTCAATCTTTTAAAAAGGCTGCCCGTGTACTTCGTCAGGTTTTTAATACCAACGTGCGTGTGAAGAGCTCGCGTGGAAAGAATAAGATTGAGATTGAGTTTAAAGACGAGGAAGAGCTCTCTCGTATTCTTGGCGAAATGATTCAGTTTGATCAAGGAGGCCAAGATGAGGAATAAGATTTTAACAGCGATTGCATTGGCTACGACTGTCGCGGCTGGTGCCTTTGCTGGCTATAAGATCGCGACAGACGATGAACTGCGAGGTCGTTTGCTTCGTGGCGCGCAAGATATCGTCGATACTTCCAAAAAGAAAATGGATGTTATGACGGAAGATGTTGCCATGTGTACTGCTCAGGTAACGAAGAATCCCAAGATTAATCAAGGTTGGGTTAGCAACCAATGGGAAAATGTAGGCTATTAGGTACCTAACAATTGTTCAGTATATTCTAAGGGGTCCTTGTCTGATTCATGAGACAAGGACCCCTTATTTTGGCCGTAAAAAATGGGACAGGTAGCAGCAGATTCAAAATTAAGGTCAATAAATGAAACGACCCCGGTTGCATATTCTGTAACCGGGGTCGTTCGATGTTTCACATGAAACGTTTTAGGGTGCGACTCCCCTATGCGTTCTTCTGAACTTTGAAGCGCTGCTTCAGTTGTCCGCAAGCGGCGTCAATATCGTTACCACGGGAGTTACGAATCGTGGTCTCGATGCCACGGGACTCAAGACGACGCTGAAGATCCTCAACCTTATGAATCGGCGACGGCTTGAGCGGGCTGCCCTCGATGTCATTAAGCTGAATGAGGTTAACGTGGCACAGCGTTCCCTCGCAGAAGTCGCAGAGCGCCTGCATCTCGGGATTCGTATCGTTGACGCCTTCGATCATGGCATACTCATAGGTCGGGCGGCGGCCAGTCTTCTCGGTGTAGAGCTGGAGCGCTTCGTGAAGGCGAAGCAGCGTGTACTTCTTAACACCGGGCATGAGCTTATTGCGCGTCGACTGGATGGCGGAATGCAGGGAAACGGCAAGCGTGAATTGCTCGGGGATGTCGGCAAATTTGCGAATACCGGGAATAACGCCGCTGGTAGAGACGGTGAGGTGACGAGCGCCGATACCGATGCCGTCGGGGTCGTTGAGAATTCGCAGCGCCTTGAGGACCTCGTCGTAGTTGGCAAACGGCTCGCCCTGGCCCATAAAGACAACGCTCGTGGCGCGCTCACCAAAGTCGTTGGATACATGAAGTACCTGGTCGACGATCTCTTGAGCGGTCAGAGAACGCTTGAGGCCGTTGAGGCCGGTAGCGCAAAAGGCGCAGCCCATGCCACAGCCTGCCTGGGTGGACACGCAGACGGAAAGCTTGTTGCGACGGGGCATACCGACGGTCTCGACGGAAACGCCGTCGTGGTACTCGAGCAGATACTTGCGCGAGCCATCTTTGGAAACCTGCTTGGTGAGTTCAGTCGGCGTGTCAAAGGCAAAAGCCTCTTTAAGCTGCTCGCGGAAAGCCTTGGGAAGGTTGGTCATGTCGTCAAACGAACAAACGTTCTTCTCAAAGACCCATTCGATGAGCTGCTTTGCGCGGAAGGCGGGCTGGCCAAGTTCGGCCACGAGCTCGCGAATATCGTTTTGGCTCAAGTCGCGAATGTCCTGAGATTTAGTCCTGGGATTCATGGAAGCCTTTCGATTTTGGGGAAACGTAGAGGGTATCGCTACAATATGGTATCAGCTGCAGAAATTATAGAGGAGGAGTCTGCCCATGCCGGGTAAAAGCCTAAAGAACATGCACGTAGCGGTCTTGGCGGGCGGTCATTCCGCTGAGCGCGAGATCTCGCTCAATTCGGGAAAGAACGTCGTGGTGGCACTGAAGGAAGCCGGCTACACCTCGGTGGAGCTGCTCGACACGGCCGCTGATGACTTTATGGTAACCATGGCGACCGGCGGCTTTGACGTGGCGTTTATCGCCATGCACGGTGCCGGCGGCGAGGATGGTGCCATGCAGGGCGCCATGGAGACCCTGGGCATCCCCTACACGGCCTCGGGCGTGCTTGCCAGCGCCTGCGGTGCCGACAAGGAGGTCTCTAAGCTCCTGTACGCCAAGGCGGGCATTCCCATTGCCCCCGGCCTTGCGCTCGAGGTGGGCGATGAAGTCGATATCGATCATATCGTCGAGGTTTGTGGCGAGCGCTGCTTTGTGAAGCCGGCCGTCAACGGTTCCAGCTATGGCATTTCCCTGGTCCATGAGCCCTCCGAGCTGCCCGCGGCAATCGCCAAGGCGTTTGAGTACGGCGACAAAGTGCTGGTCGAGAAGTGCATCGAGGGTACCGAGATCACCGTTGGCGTATACGGTGAAGATGACGTGCGCGCCCTGCCGATTGTCGAGATCCGTAAGCCTGAGGACTGCGAGTTCTACGATCTGGACGTGAAATATGTCGACCCTACGGACATCCATCGCATTCCGGCGCAGATTTCACCCGAGAACTATGCTCGTGCCCAGGAGCTTGCCTGTGCCGCTCACAAGGCCCTCGGTTGCCTGGGCATCTCGCGCAGCGATTTTATCGTGAGCGAGGACGGCCCCGTTATCCTCGAGACCAATACCATTCCCGGCATGACCGATACGTCGCTGTATCCGGATGAGATCCG
Source organism: Collinsella aerofaciens (assembly GCF_015546965.1). Lineage (GTDB taxonomy): Bacteria > Actinomycetota > Coriobacteriia > Coriobacteriales > Coriobacteriaceae > Collinsella > Collinsella aerofaciens_X. Next base: position 21,812 of record NZ_JADMUF010000012.1, on the reverse strand, counting down.
CCACACCGACGACATGACGTTCCCGCAGGTCTGTGACAGCCTGATCCGTATGGGTCTTCATCGAGCGGGCATTGCATGCTAATCGAGGACGCGGTTTCGTCAGGAACGCCGCAGTTTGTCATCGACTCCTATGCCACGCTAGCCGAACGCGCCAAAACGCAGTCCTTCGGCCTTATCGAGGAAGATGTGATCGTCCTCGATACCGAGACCACGGGTCTTTCGGTGCAGGACAATGAGCTGATCGAGATCTCGGCGGCCCGCCTTTCGGGCCGCGAGGTCGTCGACCGCTTCGATACCTTCGTGCATCCCAAGCAACTGATTCCCGCCGAGATTACCGAGCTCACGAGCATTACAAATGCCGATGTGGCAGATGCCCCGTCGGCCGTTGAGGCCGTTGCCGCTCTCGCCGATTTTGTCGGTGGTTGCCCGGTGATCGCACATAACGCCACGTTCGATCGCTCGTTTATCGAGTCGGTCAAAGGCGGCGTCAACGTGAGCGATATTTGGATCGATTCGCTGGCGCTGTCGCGCATCGCGCTTCCGCGCCTGGCCTCGCACAAGCTGTCTTTTATGGCCGATCTGTTTGGCTGTGACTCGGTATCACACCGTGCCAATGCCGACGTCGACGCCCTGTGTGGCGTATGGCGTGTGTTGCTCGTGGCGCTCACCGACTTGCCCCAGGGCCTCATGGCGCGCCTAGCCGACATGCATCCGGATGTGCCTTGGTCCTATCGTCCTATCTTCTCATTCTTGGCGGGGCAGAACCCTGGTTCTATCTTCTCTCTCAGCGCCGCTCGTGCTGACGTTCTCAAGGCCGATCGCGCCGACGATCGGGTGGACGCCGACGAACTGCCGGTCCTCAAGATGCCGAGTCGTGAGGAGATTGAGGCAGACTATGCGCCGGGTGGCCTGGTCAATCGCATGTATCCCACTTACGAGCCGCGTGATGAGCAGATCGCGATGGCGCTCGAGGTCCGCGATGCGCTGGTCACGGGCACACATCGCGTAATTGAGGCGGGCACGGGCGTCGGCAAATCGATGGCCTATCTGGTGCCTTTTGCCGAGGCAGCACGCCGTAACAACATCACGGTTGGTATTGCGACCAAATCGAACAATCTTGCCGACCAGCTCATGTACCATGAGCTGCCAAAACTTGCCGAGCAACTGGACGGTGGCCTGTCATTTTGCGCTCTCAAGGGCTATGACCACTATCCGTGCCTGCGCAAGCTTGAGCGCATGAGCCGCAGCCAGGTCGAGATTACCACCAAGCGCGATCCGGCGGACACGCTCGCGGCGGTCGCGGTCATTATGGCGTACGTCTGCCAATCAGCCGATGGCGACCTCGACTCGCTCGGCATTCGGTGGCGCAGCGTCAACCGCCCCGACTTTACGACGGCCTCGCGCGAGTGTGCTCGTCGCCTCTGCCCGTTTTTCCCTGATAAATGTTTGGTCCACGGCGCTCGCCGTCGTGCGGCGCATGCCGATGTGGTGGTCACCAACCATTCCCTGCTGTTCCGCAATGTCGCGGCCGAGGGCAGGATTTTACCTCCGATTCGTCATTGGGTAATCGACGAGGCTCATTCCATCGAGCGCGAGGCGCGCCGTCAGTGGGCGCGCGTGGTGTCGGCGGACGAATCACGCGTTCTGTTTGAGCGCCTGGGTGGCTCGAGCACCGGCGCGCTAAGCCAGGTTTCCCGTGATTTGGCAACCTCCGAGGGCTCTACGCTCTATCTGGGCCTTACTGCCAAGGCGACGTCGACGGTTGCGCGCGCGAGCATGGCAATCGCCGACGTGTTCGATGGCGTTCGCGAGCTCGGTCGCCGTGCCCGTGGGGGTTATGACAATGCCAATCTATGGATTGGCCCCGAGTTGCGCGAATCTGACGACTGGCATGATTTCTTGCAGTCGGCCTACACTGCCATCGACGCATTGGAACAGGCTGACAAGAGCGTCGACGCGCTGGTGCAAGCCGTCGCCGCCGACAAGCCCGAGGTTGTTGTCGACCTGGGTGATATTTCGCGCCGCCTGCACGAGCTGGCCGAGAACCTCAAACTCATCATTGATGGCACCGATGAACACTACGTGTATTCGCTGCAGGTCAATCGCAGGCTGCGTGCCGGCGGAGAGTCAATGACCGCAGAGCGCATCGACATTGGCGAGGCCTTGGCAACCGAGTGGCTGCCCGAGGTTCACACGGCTATCTTTGCCTCGGCGACCATGACGGTGTCCAAAAGCTTTGAACACTTTAACCACGCGGTCGGCCTCGATCGCATCGGTGCCTCAACATCCTCATCGTTGCACTTGGACTCGAGCTACGACTTCGATTCGAACATGGCTGTAGTCGTTGCGGGCGATATCCCCGATCCGCGTGACCGCGAGAGCTATCTTACGGCGCTCGAGCGCGTGCTGGTCGACGCCCATCTTGCCATGGGCGGATCGGTGCTCACACTGTTCACCAATCGGCGCGACATGGAAGACCTGTACGCCCGCGTTGAGCCCAAGATGGCCCGTGCGGGTCTGGAGCTCAACTGCCAGCAGCGCAACTCATCTCCTCGTCGCCTGCGCGATCGGTTTATCAACGAGCCGACTTCATCGCTTTTTGCGCTTAAGGCCTTCTGGGAGGGGTTCGACGCCAGCGGCGAGACGCTGCGCTGCGTCATCATTCCCAAGCTGCCGTTCTCGAGTCCCACGGACCCGCTCTCGTGCGAGCGCAACCTGCGCGAAGACCGCGCTTGGGCGCGCTATTCGCTGCCCGAGGCGGTGCTCGAGGTCAAGCAGGCGGCCGGCCGCCTTATCCGCTCGTCGACCGATTGCGGCGTGCTGATTCTGGCCGACCCGCGCCTGGTGACGAAGGGCTACGGAAAGAAGTTCTTAACGTCGCTGCCCACGAGCTCCTGCCAGCGCATCGAATCGGCGCAGATCGGTCACTATCTGCAACTGTGGCGCGCACGCCACGAGCGGCGGCGCTAAAGCGGACAGACAAGAGTTTTTGCCATATCGCACAGGCGCTTTGACAGGGCGGGGTCATCCAAGATGCGGATGGCTCCGCCCGCTGCGATTACCTGGCTCAGTAGCCAACGCTCAGAGCCGTAATGCACGGTTACCGTTGCCATGTCTGCCCCGCTGTGCTCGATTAGAGTGATGCCAGCCCAGTCCAGATGCTCCGCCATATCGAATGGCATCAAGAGCTTTGCGCTGCGCTGCGTCCGGGCAAGGGAATCGCGGAGGGATGCGACGTCCGGTGTGTGAGGCACGACGGAGTCTTCCGTCAAGGCGAGTTCCTCGATTTTATCCATGCGATAGGTGCGCTGCTCATCGACCGCGATGTCCCAGGCAATCAGGTATGTTTGGTCGCCGTTTACCGTAATGCGCAAAGGGTCGACCAGACGCTCGCGTGGCCGCGCATCGTCCATCGAGCGATACGAGATGCGGCAACGAACACCGTCCTGAATGGCGCAGCTCAGCTGCTGCCAGTGCGACCCGTGGTTGACGGTGTCAAAGACGCGCTGGTTATAGCCGAGCTCTTCGGGTAGAAGGGCATGTCGAATCCGAGCTGCCGTTTGCGGCTCGATCCCCAACGATTCAAGTTCATGGTTGAGCACAGCGCCCTCGGCGGTACTCAGGCGCAACGGTAGCACACGCCCGGCGTCACCAGTGAGGGCCACACGCTCGCCGCGGCATTCGCAGATGATGCGCGCGCCCGATTCTCGGTCTGCGAGCGTCGAGACGATCTCGAGAATCTCGTCGAGCGACACCCCCGTGATGTCAAAGCGGCTGCAAATCTCGGTTCGTGTCATGCCGTTCTCGCCGGCGGCGTAGAGGGCCTCCATGATGTCGATGGCGCGCGAGAGTCTCTGCTCGCTGGTGAGTTTACGCACGGGCATGCTCGTGCACCGTCCTTTCAATGAGGTGGTTCCACGCCTGCTTGAGCGATTCGGGGGCCATGGGCCTCATGCCGTCCATGGCGTGGGCCATGCAAAATGAGGCGGCGGCTTCAAGATCGCGCACGCCAACGGTCCAGGTCCATCCCGCATCGGTGTGTGCGAGCTCACCTCGCCCGCGCGTGAGGCCGTTGATCATATCGATCTGCGTCTGAGGGGCGAACGAGAACGTGGCTGCAACGGGCGGTCGGTCGGCGAAATCGAATTCAAAGAACAGATAGTCGTTGAGATTGAAGTCTGCAGGGATGGCGTAGGCCTTCGAAGGACGCCAAGCGCGAACGATACGGTCGCAGCGGAATGTCCTGATGTCGTCGGTGGCATTGTCGAGGCCGCAGAAGTACGCCACGCCCTCGCGCTCGAACATGCCGTAGACGCAGACGGTATGTTCTTTCTGCTCGCCGCGTCCGTTCTGATATAAAAATCGCAGCGCGCATCGCTCGGCAAAGGCGCTCCATACCGCATCGACGGTGGGGGAGCGGCGGATCGGTGCTTCGTCCACCGCCGACATGCCGGTGAGGTAGGCAATTTTGGAGCGAATATCGGCAAGCGGCGCGGCAAAGGTGGAAGAGCCGGCCGCTAGCGTCTGGTCGATGGCGTTGAGTAGGATGTCGGCGTCGTCTGCGGTGATGAGGCCACCTGCTGCAAACGTGTGCTCGCGGTCGATTGTCCACGAGCTTTCCTCGGTCTCCTGCGCACCGGCGGGGCGAACCTCCTTGATTAAGATGCCACGCTCGAGCAGTTTGTCACGATCGCGCCGAAACTTGCGCTTATCCGAGTCGATGTTGCCCGAGCCATATCCCAGGTCAGAATCCAAGACGATCTGCTCGGTCGTCAGCGGTTCGGGGGAGCTGTTGAGCACAAAGAAAAGATTGAGGATGCGCTGGGCAGTTTTATCGAAACTGGGCTCCGGCGTCCCCTTTTTGTTCGTAGCGGTCGTGTCGCTTGCCGTCATAGAGTCCTCGCATGGGAAGGTGGTTTGTTGCCATGATTTTAGTCCGATATGGAGATTAGGCTATATCCTTGTCCGCTCGGGGCGTTAAGATGGCCCGAATTCGGTCGTTTGCGCTCGCTCGGGGTATACTTTCGACTATATACGGTTCTAATGTGCATGCATTGGGCCTATTTGTCGGATTATGGATGTGGAGCGCACATGGCGAACACCCAGAACTATATTAACCACCTGCTGCAGAACACCGGCATTACGCCGGCATGCAGCGAAGAAGAGCGCTTGGCTGCCGAGGATATCGCTCAGATCTTCCGCAACCACGGCTTTGACCCCGAGGTTCAGGAGTTCAATGCCCCGGCGCCCAGTAGATTGGCATTTGCCGTTACCGGTATTCTTGCGTTTGCCGGCGCCCTGCTGATGGGCATCGGCGGCGGTATCGGCTTGGTCGGCACCTTGCTGGCCATTGTCGGCGCCGTTCTTTACGTGCTCGAGCGCACGGGCCACCCCGTGGTTTCGCGCCTGGGCAAGACGGGCGTGAGCCAAAATGTCATCGCCTACCACAAGGCCTCGGGCCCGCTCGCGTCTCCGCGCAACCGCCCGGTGGTCGTTGTCGCACACTACGACTCTCCCCGTGCTGAGCTGCTCGCCCGCGAGCCCTATGCTTCGTATCGTGCGCTCATCGCCAAGCTGTTGCCCGTTGCCACGGTTGCCCCTGCTGCCGTTGCCATCCTGCGTATCCTGCCGCTCCCCGGCGCGCTCAAGGTTCTGCTGTGGATTGTCGCGATCCTCGTTTCCCTCGTTGCACTTGCCAACGCGGCAAACATCATCTCTAACCGCCACATTCTTCCCTATACGTCCGGCGCGGTGTGCAACAAGTCTTCTGTCGCCGCTATGCTCGGCGTTATGGACAACGTTGCTCCCTTCCAGGGCGAGAACGAGTTTCCCGACGATGTTCCGTTCGATACCTATTTTGGGGAGCAGAAACGTCGTGCCGAGGAAATGGCGCGCGCGGCGGCGGAGTATGCCGCGGCCCAGCAGCAAAACGACTACGGCAACACCATCGAGTACGAAGAGCCTACCTACGCCGAGGACGAGTTCGGTCAGCCGATTGCTCCCGACGCTCAAACCGAGCCCGAACAGGGCGAGGCTTTTGACGAGCAGATCGAGGGCTTTGAGGGTGCGTCTGCCGACGAGACGCTGATTGGCGCCATCGTGCCCGAGGATCAGAATCAGGCTGTCCAGGACGAAGAGTTCAATGACGAGGTTCCCGCTGCTGAGCCGGCGGAGGAGCCTGCCGCGGCCGAGCCCGAGCCCAAGCTCTATCGCAACGCCGCCGGCAACATCCGCTTTGGTTCGGATGCCATCCGTGCGCTCGGAATGCTTCCCGAGTCCTGCACGCTCGATTACGAGGAGGGCGAGGAGCCGACGTTTGAGCCCGAGCCTGCGCCCGTCGTGACGGCGCCTGCGCCCGTTGCCACCGTGGATGATGAGTCTGCCGCGGTTACCGCTGCCGAGCCCGAGGCGGTGTCTGCGATCGATCCCGCGGCAGGACTGGACATTTTGGCTCCCGCCGCGCCGGCGCAAGACGTTGCGGACGAGTCTGACGACGATTACGTTGAACAGCCGAGGCGCGTGTCTTACGAGAGCGATACTGATTTCTCTGCCGAGATTCCCGCGGCAACGCCCCATGCCGATATTGCATCCGCGTTCTCTTCGATTGGCGCCAGCGCTTCCAGCTTCTTTAAGGGTGCGCTTGCAAAGGGCAGGAAATTTGTCGACGATTTCGAGGAGAAGCGCGCTGCCGCACGCGAGGCTGCCGAGCAGGAGGCTATCGCTCAGCAGCAGGCAGCCGAGGCGGCACGTGAGCGCGCGGCGCAAGAGTTTGAGCAGAACGAGGCTATGCAGTCCGGGCCCGTCGACGCTGCCGAAGCTACGACGTCCTTTGAGTCCCAGCAACCGACGTCAGCGGATGTTGTTGAGGCAACAACGTCTTTCGAGGCTCAGCAGCACGTCGATAGCACCATGTCGTTTGATGCCGCGCAGTTTGATTCCACGATAACGTTTGAAAAGCAAGGCACCGCAATTGCCGAGCCCCTTCCTGTTTCCGATGAGCAGGGCGACACGGCAGACGATGACGAGCCCATTGATGCTGCCGAAATCCAAGATGCCGCCGAGGACGAGTCCGTCGAGGCCAACTCTGACGAAGAGCAATACGCGGCAGCCGATCAAGGTGATTCGACCGAGGTCGAGCAGGAGGAAGTGCCTGCGGTTTCCGAGACTCCCGAGACGGATGAGTCGAGGCCTTACTCCACGCAGATTTTCACCATGCCGACCCCGAGTGGTTCCGGTGCCACGGTTGCCAATGTCGCTCCCACCCAGGACGAAACGGTCGATTCCCTTATGGCCCAGATTTCCTCCCAGGCATCGCCGCGTCCGCAGATGAATGTTCCCGATCCGGCGTCGGCACCGTCGCCTGCACCTTCCTCGTCTCCGCTGGCTTCGGTCCCCGATCCGTCGCTGCCGTCTATGAAGCAGGCAAACGTTGCGTCTCGCACGTCGCTGTTCGACCTTCCCGATCCCTCTGCCCAGGTCAACGACCCCTTTGCTACTGCCCAGGGTCCCGAACCCACATCGGCACCCGTTGCGCCTTCTATGCCCGTTGCGTCGGGCGCGCAGCCGATCGAGACCATTTCGGCTCCCGCCCCAGCGGCACCCAAGTCTCGCAAACGCGGCCTGGGTGGCCTGTTCGGTCGTAAAAGGAAAAACGAGCAGGACAGCATGAGTGATTGGCTGGGCGTCGAAGACGATTACGATGCCAAGAAGTCCGGTCGCGGTATCGGTTCATGGGATAACTTCGAGGACGATAACGATGGCTGGAAGGGCGGCGCTACGTCTTCCGATGGCGCTTCTTCCGAAGATATGCTCTCGGCTGTCGCCTCTATGGGCGATGATGAGCTGCTCGGTCACGATATCTGGTTTGTGGCAACGGGCGCCTCGGATTGTGATGGCGCCGGCATGAAGGCCTTCTTGGCTTCGCATCGCGATAAGCTCCGCGGCGTATTCTTCATCAATCTTGAATCCGTCGGCGCCGGTAGGCTTTCGGTGGTGACGGTCGAGGGCGAACAGCAGCTGCTCAAGGGCGATCGCCGCATCATGAACCTGGTCAGCAAGGTGTGCAAGTCGTTCCATGTCGATTGTGGCGCGCTCGAGATGCCCTATGCCAAGACCGATGCCTATGCCGCGCTCGAGGCGAGCCGCCGAGCCCTCACCATCGCCGGCGTGGACGGCACGCGTCTGGCTTGCGCTCGTACCGAGGACGACCTGCCCCACAATGTCAACCCGACGAACATTGCCACGGTATCCGAGGTCGTGACCGAGGTTATCCGCCGTTCGTAGACGGAGCTCTAAGGAGTCAACGTGTTTTCGTATATTAAGCGCCATTGGCCTGTCTACGTGATTTTGACCTTGATTGCCATTGCGTTAGGATTTGGGGCTGCCTACATCGTGGGTGCAAAGGGCTCGACCCCCGCCTCCGCAATCAGCGAAGAGGTGGAGCAAGAACAGAGTACGGGTGCCGATGGGATTCCTGAGTCCGAGCAGGCAATCGTTGATGGTGGATCTTCGTCTGCAGAGTAGATACGGCGATTTACATGATTGAAAGCGGGCGAGCCAGGGGGACTGGCTCGCCCGCTTTTTCATCGCGCTAGCGCTTCTTTGGGGTCGACCTAAGGCGAGCGAACCATAGGGCTGCGGCACCCGAGGTCAGGAGCGCGGTGATGCAAGCGGCGATGGGAACTGATCCTGTTGCCGGTAGGTCCTGCGGTAGGGTACAGCGTTGAATGACACGGTCCTCGTCATGTGACTCAAGTTTATCGCCGCCGCCGTTGCGGCAAAGATCGACGCGTGCGCTGTTGGTGAGTGCGGTTTGGGGCGTATAAGCCGACGTCGCCTGCATGTGCACGATTGCGCCCCGAGCGTCTGTGCCAAGGATTGCTTTGGCATCGTCAAGGTCGTCGTGCTCATCTTTGAGATCATCGCGGGTCCAAGAATCCGCATCGCTTCGAGTCGTAAAGCCGGCGGCTACCGCACCGTATTCAATGCGAATGCCCGTTACGACGGTATTGGACGCAAGGTCGAGTTCTTTCGCCTCGAGTGTGGTGGATTCCGTGGTCGAGACATCCGCCTTCCAGAGGTGCCAGCCGTCGTAATCGACGAGGCGGCAATCCTCACCCAGACTTTCCCTTACTTCGTCGGACTCAAGCCAAGGATTTTCGTGCCCATCGTCAAGTGTCGCGTTTGCCGGCTCATCGACGTCTGTCGAGTCCAACGGCGTCGTGCGATACCACACGTTGCACAGACCATTGAGGTCGCCGATGGCGACGGGGGTTTCGATTGAGACGAATCTCGCCGTATCGTCCTCGGCACACTCAAGATCATCGGTAATTGTAAACTCATCAACCCAGGTAGTTGAATCGTTTCGAGCGTCGATGGTATAGGAGAAAAGCCCATCCGTATTGGTTTGCATCGCGGCACGGTTTTTACCATCGCCGTTAGCCAACAGGCCCTTTTCGATAGGTTGGACAAGTTCCTGACGCTTGTCGACCTGCCCCTTGATCTCGATGGGCGCATCCTTCATCGCGACGGATTGGACTTCTCCCGTATCCTTTATTTCAAACGTTATCTCCTCGGCAAGGTCATAGGTCCGCGGAGACATCATTTCGCGCAACGAGTAGGTGCCGGGTGCAAGATGTTCGACGCGGTGTGGCTTGTCGGATGAGGTCCAGGAGTCTATTTCGGTTTTATCGGGACCATATAAGGTGAGCCGTGCGCCTTCTACTTCCTGCTCACCGCTTGCATCGACCTTGGAGATATCAACCTTGGTGTAATCGTCGGATACGTTAAGCCGTGCTTCTACAACGGGTGTTTTCTGGTCGGCATAAGTAAGGTCGACAATATGGGTTGTCTGATCGAGCAAGAAGCCTGCCGGCGCTTGAGTCTCGACAACCTCGTAGCGTGCGGTGCCAGATCCCAGTGGGAGGTTGTCCGCGCGTGCTTCTCCAGTTTCATCCGTCGTGACGGTCGCGACAGTCTCACCGTCGAGTGCGGCAATGCTACCGTCGGGGCGCACGATATCACCCGAGGCACGGATCTCAAAGATGGCGCCCGCGAGGCTGCTGCCGTCTACGGCATCGGTTTTAACGATCCTGATATTTCCGGTCGCGGCGAGGTCATAATACGAGGCGATTGCAACGGGCGTTAGGTTCATGTCGGCGGGTATGTTTACCTCGATTTCTTCGCTGACAAGATAGGGCTCTTTGGCCGAGGTTTCGCGTACATAATAGGTGCCCGGCACGAGCGATTCGGGCAGTGTGACGGTCCCGGTCGCGTCAGTCGTAAAGGTGTCCATTACGTTATGTGCTGGATACCAGCAAGTTTGTGAGACAGGTTCGTGATTGCTGTCGAGGAGTTGGAAGGTGAATCCGGCTAGGGGAACAGAAGCGCCTGTTTGGGCATCGCGTTTTACAATCTGGAGATGCGTCGACAGAGCGTGGTTGTCCACGATATATTGAAGCTCGGCGCCGTCGGAAATCTGATTTGCCCCGACGGTCCATTCCCCTGCACGTTTAAAACCCTCGGGGACGGTTTCCGGAACCTCGCGAACCGTGTAGCCGGCACGGTCGTATGGGACGGCTCCGTGGACACCGGCGGGTCGCTTGCCTGTGCCGAACCATGCTTCGGGCTGATCTTCGGTGGAGGCAAAGCCATAGATGTTTGTGGTCAGTGTGCCAACAACCTGCTGAGAGCTGTTGCTGACAACCTCAAAGACAACACCACCCGCCGGCTGCTCCAGGCCGGATTGGTCGCTATTGCCGTAATCCTTGAATTTGGAAATCTCAAGGTTAAACGCAATGGGGATATCGGAAACGCGAGATTCGATCTCGACCACGCCTGAATCGCCGAGCTGGTCGGCTCCAACGGTATAGGTCCAGCTGTCGTTGGATGGCAGGTAGCCCTCGGGGGCTTTTGATTCGTAGATGGTAAAGGTTCCTAAGGGGACATCGGCGAGGGTGGCCCGACCGCTTTCGTCGGTCGTGAGGATTTGTGCCCATCCAGGGGCTGATTGCGACACACACGTGAACTCTGCTCCTGCGAGCGAAGCTCCCACCTGGTGGCCGGCATTCGTCGCGGCATCGAGTTTTACGATACGCAGGTTGATGGTGCCGGGCTGTTCATCAATGGCGACCCGCCCGCCGTCATTCCCCGTGGTAAAGGCAATACGATCGTGGCGGGGGACATAGCCGGCCGGCGCCTTCGTTTCAACTAGGTAGTATGCCGTGTTGGGCAGAAGTGTTGCTTGCGCTCGACCGTTGCTGTCCATCTTGATGGTGCCGACACGCGCGCCGCTGGCGCTCTCAAAAATATCGAATGTTGCCCCGGTAAACTGATAGGTATTGTTTCCGCTGGTAATAACGGTGTTAGCAGACTGCTTTTGGAAGGAAACAGACACCGCCGGCAGTACATAGAGCATGTCTTGACGTTTGCTGCCGCCCGATACGGCCCCTAGATAGCGTCGCGCGCGGTGCGGAGCGGCTTTGATGCGTCCTGATTTTGCGCTGTCGTGGAGCCACCGCGCAGCCGCCACGACTTCATTGTCGGCGGTAAAGTGTCCGCTCTTGGTTTTACCCTGAGCGGTCGTGTAGGAGTAGGTGCCGTCGACATGGGTAGTGCCGTTGAGCATCCATACGGCAAGCTGGGTGGCGGCGCGGGCGCGATCGGGTGAAAGATGGTAACCGCCAAACGACGTGGTGGTGGGATATCCGTGACAAACGATTGCCGCGAACTCGTCGTCGAGCCACACCCAGCCTTGATCAAAGTTGAGCCATGGGCCGCCCGGTTTGGTGGGGCCGGGGCGCTCCTGGTTCATGCAGTAGGCAATCGAGGTGTCTTGAGCTTCATACTTGCCGATGAAGAAGGGTCCACAATCATCGCTAATAGTGCGGAAGCCGAGCTGGTCGTAGCCATCGACGGCAAATGCGGCTCCCGGTGCCAGGCAGCCGAAAAGCAGGAAGAGGAGCAGGAGCAGCGGACCTGTTGCGATTGCGCTGTGGACAGAGTGCGTGGGTGCGTTGGACATGGCTGCTCCTTATCCCTCGTGCGTCGCACGGGGAGGCTGCGACGCGTAGGATGAGGCTACCCCCGAGGTTCATGCGGGTAAGTACCGGAGCCTGACCAAAAGCTTGCCCAATTCCTGACAAATTGAGCTCAAATACAACAATCAAGCAAAAGCGCAGGTAGAAGATAAGGGGAACAGGAAGTCAAAGGTCCTCGTCTCCACAATTGACGCGATTTTCAAACGAATCTCCACAGCTAAAACAAGCATTGCCACCCTTGTATCGAACAAGACAACCGCGTTATACTATCCCCCACATATGCGGGCATCGCCAAGTGGTAAGGCATCAGCTTCCCAAGCTGACACTCGCGGGTTCGAGTCCCGTTGCCCGCTCCATTCGAATTTCAGGCACGGTAACGTTTCGTTACCGTGCCTTTTTCAATAAAGTGCCGGGACTCGAACCCGACGGGGTGCGAGCGTTAAATAAACGCGAAGCGTTTATAGCGAGCAGGCAAGGTCGCCGATAGGCGGCCGCAGCCGGTGCGGATTTGCGAAGCAAATACGCGGACGTCCCGTTGCCCGCTCCATCAGCAAAGGAAGACGTGGGGACGGACAATTCGGCGGAGTCTTCCCCTTCGGCTTCGTGAAGCTGAGGGGCTCGCCTGAAGCCGGTGCGGATTTGCGAAGCAAATACGCGGATGTCCCCATGGCTGCTCTTGCGGCAAAATGTTAGGTTAATGCCTACTGCCCATACTTGCACCTGCGCACGGTACAATGGTTGGGTTACGACCAACGTGCCAATAACCAAAAGGGAGCCGCTATGATCGATCGCTATACCCGCCCGGAGATGGGACACATCTTCTCCCTCGAGAACAAGTACGCCATTTGGCAGGAGATCGAGGTTCTGGCCTGCGAGGCCCAGGCGGAGCTCGGCAAGATTGGTATTTCCAAAGACGAGGCCCAGTGGATCCGCGACCATGCCAACTTTGAGAAGGCGAAGGTCGATGAGATCGAGGAAGTCACGCGCCACGACGTCATTGCCTTCCTGACCAACATGAAGGAATACATCGATGCCGATGTTCCCGAGGGCGACCCCAAGCCCAGCCGCTGGGTTCACTATGGCATGACCAGCTCCGATCTGGGCGACACGGCCCTGTGCTACCAGCTCACCCAGGCCTGCGACCTGATCATCGAGGATGTCAAGAAGCTCGGCGAGATCTGCAAGCGTCGCGCCTTCGAGGAGCGCAACACGCTCTGTGCTGGCCGCACTCATGGCATCCACGCCGAGCCGATGACCTTCGGCATGAAGTTTGGCTCTTGGGCCTGGGAGCTCAAGCGCGATCTGGACCGTCTTGAGGACGCCCGCAAGAATGTTGCCTTCGGTGCCATCTCGGGCGCTGTCGGCACGTACAGCTCCATCGAGCCGTTTGTCGAGGAATATGTCTGCGAGCACCTGGGCCTGGTTCACGACCCGCTGTCCACGCAGGTTATCAGCCGCGACCATCACGCCTACCTCGCCGGCGTTCTCGCCACCACCGCGGCCACCTGTGAGCGTATCGCTACCGAGGTCCGCAACCTGCAGAAGACCGATACGCTCGAGGCCGAGGAGCCCTTCCGCAAGGGCCAAAAGGGCAGCTCCGCCATGCCGCACAAGCGCAACCCCATCACCATGGAGAAGGTCTGCGGTCTGTCGCGTGTCGTGAAGTCCAACGCCCAGGTTGCCTTCGATAACGTCGCCCTGTGGCACGAGCGTGACATTTCGCACTCCTCTGCCGAGCGAGTCGCCCAGGCCGATAGCTTCATCGCGCTCGACCACATGTTCCAGTGCCTCATCCGTGTTATCGACGGTCTGCAGCTGTATCCCGCTCGCATGATGGCCAACCTTAACAAGACACGCGGCCTCATCTTCTCCTCCAAGGTCTTGCTGGCCCTCGTCGATACGGGCATCACCCGCGAGGACGCCTACGCTATCGTGCAGGAGAACGCCATGGCAACCTGGCACGAGGTACAGGATTGTGTCTCCGGCCCCACCTTTAAGGAGCGTCTCGAGGCCGACCCGCGCTGCACCGTCAGCCAGGAGAAGCTCGACGAGATTTTTGATCCGTGGGACTTCCTCACTCGTATCGACACAGTCTTTGATCGTCTGGAGCAGCTGAGCTTCGAGTAGGTTCGAGCATAACGTTAGCTTTTTAGGGCGCTTTGCTGGTAATGTGTGTTGCCGGCAAAGCGCCTCGTTGCATTTAGGGAAAGACGGGGATAATAGTCGTCTCGAATAACATTCTGAGAGGGGATCGCATGATTTCGTTTGATTACAAGCCTCAGGGCGTGTGTGCTCGCAATATTCACCTTGACCTTTCCGATGACGGCAACAAGGTGATGGGCGTTGAGTTTACCGGTGGCTGCGACGGCAATCTCAAGGCAATCTCCAAGCTGGTCGAGGGCGCTCCTGCCGATCGCGTAATCGAGGTTCTCGCCGGTAATACCTGCGGTATGAAAAAGACCTCCTGCGCCGACCAGCTTACACGCGCTATCGAGGCCGCTCGCGCCGAGATCGCCTAATGGGTATCGCCGATCACAACAAGAACGGAATATCGCGTCGCGGCTTTGTGCTCGGTGGGGCTGCCGCGGGCGCTGCCACGGTGCTTGCCGGATGCTCGAAAAAAACGGGCACCAGCGATGATGCCACCGGCGAGCCGCAGGTTATCAAGGACGATTCCAAAATCATCTCGATTACGGATGAGTACGAGGCAGTCGACATCGATCTTGAGCCGGCGGCGTCGTGGACGCTGCCTCTGGGTACGCTGCTGTACTACTGCGACGGCGATTACGCCGCGGCGATGATGGCGCCCGCATCGGCACTGCACGCCAACACACTCGGTGTGCTTAACCTGGGCGATGGCTCGCTTACCACATTAATCGAGGATCCTATCGAGGGCACGGGATATGCATTCTACGATGTCCGTGCCGGCGACGGCGTATTCGCGTGGGTTGAGATGAACTTTGCCAATTCATCGTGGAAACTCTACGCTCAAAATCTATCGGGCGCTTCGCTCTCTGGCGATGTGGTTGAGCTCGATCGAGGTGGCAAGGACTATGATCCGCCCCTGTTTACGGCGTTTGGGTCATCGGTTATCTGGTATAAAATGCCTTCGGCAGGCGGCAATAAAACGAGTAGTGATTCGTTTTGCTATCGTCGCTCGCTTGATGAATCCAAGGCCGAGGCAATTTGGAAATCGACGGGCCGCTTTGCATCGGCCCCGCGCGCGAGCGACGGCATTTTGACCATCTCGCCGCGTGTCCGCAACGACGAGGGCGTCTACTACGGCATAACGGCAATTGATCTGACCGACGGCAACAACACCAAGCGTGCCCAGCTGGTCCTCCCTTCGTCAGTTTCGCCTTTCGAGGCCGTGTATATGGGCGATACCTTCGTGTTTTCTATCGAGGCGGCCTATAGTGGCGTGGGCAGCCTGGGCAATATGGGCACGTATATCGGTAATGAGGGAGGGCCGTACCTCTTCCTGTCACGCGAGCCGCTCGCATGTGCGGCTGGCAAGAAGAATAAATACCTTGTTAAGGTACAGGCGTCGCATTTCCTGATCGACACCTCTGCCAAGACCTATGGCTCGCTGCTGTCGCCCGACCGCGCTTTGGAGTATGGCGATTATCCAGCTACGGCGGGAAAATCGGACTCATTCCTTACGTACGCCACGGTGCGCAACAGCCAGGGTATACCAGAGACGGTCGCTGCACGCCTATTTTCTCTTTAAGCTTAGAGGGGTTAAAAAGGCGCCAACAGGGGAATAAACGCGTTGTAATTGTGAGTACCGCCCGCCGAGCTGCCGCGTCATAGCGGCATCCGGCGGGCTCAGGTGCGTTAAAATGGGCTTGTTCTTAGCTAATTGAGACAGGGGGGCCGTGTTATGGCTTCAGATGCAAAAAAGATTCTGCTGGTCGAGGATGAGAAGGCAATCCGTGACGCCGTCGCTGCCTATCTCGAGCGCGAAGGCTACTGGGTTGTGGGCGTCGGCGACGGCCAGTCCGCGATCGAGGAGTTCGAGAAGCATCAGTTCGACCTGGTCGTGCTCGACCTTATGCTCCCCAAGATCCCCGGCGAGCGCGTTTGCCGCACCATTCGCGATACCTCGGATGTCCCCATCATCATGCTGACGGCTAAGGGCGAGATTGAGGACCGTATTATCGGTCTTGAGCTCGGCGCCGACGACTATCTGATTAAGCCGTTCTCGCCGCGCGAGCTCGTCGCCCGCGTTCGCGCTCTGTTCCGCCGTGCCCATCAGGCCGACGAGCCCGCCGTCGAGGTACTCGACTTCGGCGATCTGGTCATCGATATCTCGGGCCACAAGATCTTGGTCGAGGGTAAGGAAGTCGATCTGACGGCTTCCGAGTTCAAGCTGCTCACCACGCTTGCCCGCCATCCCGGCCGTGTGTATAACCGCATGGAGCTGGTCGAGAAGGTGCTCGGGTACGACTTTGAGGGCTATGAGCGCACCATCGATAGCCACGTGAAGAACCTTCGCGCCAAGCTGGGCGATGATCCCAAGAAGCCCAAGTGGCTCTACACCGTCCATGGTGTCGGCTATCGCTTCGAGGCTCCGGCTAAGACCGATAAGTCGGACGAGAAATAGGGAAATCACATATGACACCTGCGCGCTTTGAAATCGGACAAAAGCACAAGCAGGAGAGCGAGGCGGGTTCCAAGGCTAGTTGGAACACGCCTCGTTCCGATTCACGGCCAACGATGAGCTATCCCTCGCGCATGGCACTTGCTTTTGCTCTGACATCGCTCATGACAGTATTGGTGCTGGTGGGCGTTGTCTCTGTTGTGTGGGGCACGGTCTTTTCGGATTACACACGCTCCAATATCGTCGAAATCGCAAATTCCGCTGCCGAGAAGTTGGCGACCTCATATGAGGAAAACGGCTCTTGGACCGCGGGAGAACTGCGCACGGTCGCAACATCGAGTTTGGTTTCCGACGATCTGGGCATGCAGGTCGTCAATAAAAAGGGCGTGATCGTTTATGACGATTCCTGGCCCTCGGCAAGCGCCACCGCCGATGTACGCGAAAACCAGGCTACGACCGACGACACGAGCGGCAAGAGGGCATCGCATAGCCCGGTCTCGTCTGCTCCAACCGACTCCGATAGCGTTGCTAACGTCGAGATTGTTACGTCTTCCGGCGAGCATGTCGGACAGGTAAAGCTGTGGGCCATCGGCTCCGATGCCCTGCTCACCAGGGCAGATTCAGCATTCAGAGAGAAGACCTTTAACGCCATGGCCCTTGCCGCGGTTGTGGCCGTCTGCATCTCGGTCGTTATCGGAGCGCTCATGTCGCGCATGCTCACCAAGCCGATTCATCGTATTACCAGCACCGCCAAGCAGATTCGCGATGGAGACCTGTCCGCTCGTACGGGCTTGCGCGGCGATGATGAGATCGATCAGCTGGGAGAGACCTTCGACGAGATGGCCACCTCGCTCGAAAAGGATATGAAACACGAGAAGCGCCTGACCTCTGATGTTGCCCACGAGCTGCGCACGCCGCTCATGGCCATGCTTGCAACGGTCGAGGCCATGCAAGACGGTGTGTATCCCACCGACGACGAGCACCTGGAGACAGTCGCATCGGAGACGCGTCGTCTGGCCCGTCTGGTGCAGCAGATGCTCGACCTGTCGCGCATGGAAAACAGTACCGCGCCGCTCAACCTGGAGCCGGTGGACATGGTGCCGTTTGTGCGTTCGATTGTGAATGGCCAGGAGCGCCTGTTTGCCGACCGTGACCTGCGTCTGCGCTTTGCAGATGAGACGCAGGGCCACGATGACGTTGTCGAGGCGGATCCCGACATGATCACGCAATGCGTCATCAACCTCTTGAGTAACGCCATGCGCTATACCCCCGAGGGGGGTTGGGTCGTGGTGTCGGTGCTCAGCGACCGCAAGCACGTCGATATCGCGGTTTCGGATACAGGCATCGGTATCGCCAAGGATGATTTGTCGCGCATCTTCGGTCGTTTTTGGCGTGCCGACGCCAGTCGCGCCCGCGAGGCGGGTGGCCTGGGCGTGGGCCTCGCCGTGACCAAGCAGATTGTCGAGCGTCATCACGGCTACATATCCGTGGAGTCGGAGCTTGGAAAGGGTACGACTTTTACGATTCATCTGCCTCGCGAGCACACGGCGGACGCGGCATCTACTACAATGGAGCACTAGCTTTTCGCTATTCGGTGAAGGAGGGGTTTCGTCCCTGCCGCTCCGAGTTTGCGAAAACGTGCGGGAAAGAACCCGCATTACTGTCGTATTTTGGTAAGGAGTGACTCACGTGACTACGATGGAGCGTCGTCCGGATTCCCGTGGCAAGGTTCGTGATATCTACGATGCCGGTGAAAACCTGCTGATGGTCGCCACCGACCGCATTTCTGCGTTCGACTTCATTCTTCCCGACGAGATTCCGTTTAAGGGAGAGGTGCTCAACCGCATCTCGGCATTCTGGTTCGATAAGTTTGCCGACATCGTTCCCAACCATCTCGTCTCCATCGATCCGGCGGATTTCCCCGAGGAGTTTGCCGAGTATCGTGACTACCTCGCAGGTCGCGCCATGCTGGTCAAGAAGGCCCAGACGATTCCTATCGAGTGCATCGTCCGCGGTTATCTGACCGGTTCGGGCAAGAAGACCTATGACGAGAACGGCACCGTCTGCGGCATCCAGCTGCCCGAGGGTCTGACCGAGGCCTCCAAGCTTCCCGAGCCGCTGTTCACGCCGTCCACGAAGGCCGAGATCGGCGACCACGACGAGAACATTTCGTTCGAGCGTTGCTGCGAAATCGTGGGTGAGGACATCGCCACGCAGATTCGCGACCTGTCCCTCAAGATTTACAAGGCCGCTGCCGAGTATGCCGCGACTCGAGGCATCATCATCGCCGACACTAAGTTTGAGTTTGGTGTCATCGATGGCAAGGTTTCGCTGATCGACGAGTGCCTAACGCCCGACTCCAGCCGTTTCTGGCCCGCCGCCAGCTACGAGGAGGGCAAGATTCAGCCCAGCTACGACAAACAATTCGTCCGCAATTGGCTCAAAGCCAACTGGGATATGACGGGGGAGACCCCGCACCTGCCCGCCGAGGTCATCGATGGCACGTCCGAGCGCTATCGCGAGGCCTTCCAGATCATCACGGGCTCCCAGTTCACAAGCATGAAGGAGAACGCATAAGTGAGTACCCGTAGCGCCACGAACAAGCGCACGCAATCCCACGAAGTTACCGGGGTTGCGCGCAAGTCCGCCGCATCTGCTAAACCCGCCCGCCAGGCAGCGAGCTCCGTTCGCGTCGTGCCAGCATCATCCAAGGCACGCCGCAAAGAGCTCGAGAAGGGTGAAAACCTGGACGGCCTTTCCAAGGAGGAGAAGCGCGCCCGCAAGGCTAAGCAGCGCGCCAAGGAGGACCGCATCTATACGGTGTCGAATATCCTCCTTAAGCAGGACGAGGACTACACCAAGCGCCGCCGTATTTGGTGGGCTGTGCTCGCTATCGGCATGGTACTCGTCGTGGCAATTTGGGCTTCGCTCTACTTCGCTCCCGGCGGTACGGTGTCCAGTCCTGTTCAGATGGTCGGCATCGTTTTGTCCTATGTCATCATCCTGGGTGACTTTATCTACGACTTCGTTCGTATTCGTCCCTTGCGCAACATGTACCGCGCGCAGGCCGAGGGCATGTCCGAGAACAAGCTCAACGCTCTTATCGAGCGCTCGGCTGCCGAGGAGGACAAGAAGGACTCCAAGAAGAAGTAGCGTTTGTATCCATACATATCGCTAAGATATAAGGCGCGTCGTTTTAGCGGCGCGCCTTTTTACTGTTCTATAGATAGATGGAGTGGCACATGATTCGAGCTGCCCTGACGGTCGAAGAAGCTCTGGAGGGCATGAAGGCCCTGGAGCCCAAGATTAAAAACTATGCGCGCCTGGTTGTCCGCAAGGGCGTAAACGTCAAGCCCGGCCAGGAGGTTGTCGTTCAGTCTCCGGTCGAGTGCGCGCCCTTTGCCCGCGTGGTGGTTGCGGAGGCTTATGCCGCCGGCGCTGGCCACGTGACGGTCATTTGGGCCGATGATGCCGTGACGAGGCTCACGTACGAGCATGTCGAGAAAAGCTATTTTGAGCAGACGCCCGAGTGGAAGCGCCTGCAGCTGGATTCCCTGGCCCAGGACGGTGCCTGCTTTATCTTTATCGAGGGTGCGGATCCTGCGGCTCTCAAGGGTATCGATCCCGCCAAGCCCGCTGCAGCTTCTAAGGCAAGGAACACGCAGTGCAAGGTCTTCCGCCGTGGACTGGACTACAACATCAACCCGTGGTGCATCGCCGGCGCTCCGGTCGTGGCTTGGGCGCGCGAGGTGTTCCCGGGAGACGCCGATGAGGTTGCAATCTATAAGCTGTGGAATGCGATTCTGCACACCGCTCGCGCCGATGGCCAGGACCCGGAGAGCGACTGGGAGCTTCATGACGCAGCGTTCGAAAAGAACTTGCGCTTCCTGAACGACAATCGTTTTGACCGGCTGCATTACACCTCGGCAAATGGAACCGATCTGACGATTGGCATGACGAAGGGTCACGAGTGGGCCGGTGGCAAGGGCAAGACGCCCGATGGACACCCCTTCTTCCCCAACATCCCCACCGAGGAGGTTTTCACCTCGCCCGATCGCATGCGCGCCGACGGTATCGTGTACTCGGCCATGCCGCTCATCCACCACGGTAACAAGGTTGACGATTTTTGGATTAAGTTCGAGGCCGGCCGCGTAGTGGACTACGATGCCCGTGTGGGCAAGGCGACGCTTGCGAGCATTATTGACACCGATGAAGGTGCCGCTCATCTGGGCGAGGCCGCGCTCATTTCCAAGAACACTCCGATCCGCGAAAGTGGCGTTCTGTTCTATGACACGCTCTATGACGAGAACGCCAGCTGTCATCTTGCGCTGGGAGTCGGCTTCCCCGAATGCATCGAGGGTGGGTATGACATGTCCAAGGAGGAGCTCCTGGAGCATGGTGTTAACGTCTCGAGCGCGCACGTCGACTTTATGATTGGCACGGACGATATCGATATTACGGGCATCACACCTGATGGACGTGAAGTTGTGATTTTCCAGAACGGCCAATGGAGTTGGGAATAGTCCCAGACCGTGGTACAATGCCACCCGCGGGCCGTTAGCTCAGCTGGCAGAGCAGGGGACTTTTAATCCCAAGGTCCAGGGTTCGAACCCCTGACGGCCCACCATAGAATAGAAAAGCGACTGGCGGATGCCGGCCGCTTTTTTATTGCCGCGCCACGGGTTCGAACCCGAAAGGGCGCGGAGCTGAGTAAACGCGCGAGCGTTTGCCAGCGCAGCGCGCAAGGCGCGAAAGCGCCGCAGCGGCCGCCTGCGGAGCAGGCTGAACCCCTGACGGCCCACCATAGAATAGAAAAGCGACTGGCGGATGCCGGCCGCTTTTTTGTTGCCGGTGCACGGGTTCGAACCCGAACTTCTCTATATATAAGAACGCTCGGCGAACAAAACCTGCCTTTTACCGACGGGAAACAAATAGCTGATGCTTTTGGAGTAAAGTGGCGCTCCAGAGATGACCGATGCCTTAACACCTATAAAACAGCTGGTCATCGCCAATATCAGAAGCCAATGCTTCAGTTTTAACCCCAGTGATGCGACTGAGGGACCTATTCATTTGTGAACAAAATATGGAGTGCGGGATTCCCGCCCGCGGGGGCCCTCCGGTCTGGCAATATATCTCCTTGCCGCGCGGCCCGGTCGAACCGGATGGACCGC
>NZ_JADMUF010000011.1 GCF_015546965.1 Collinsella aerofaciens | reverse complement strand
GCCTCAAGAAGGAGTAACATCGGGGCTTGCAGCGACGGACCTCAGGACACTCTTACACCACGTCTGCGCGCGCGACCTGGGGTACCTCAGGAGAACACGGCAGTATCCCGTAAATATATACAATCTGTACCGTAATTTATACAAAACGAAGAGGCGGACAGCGTAGGGTGGGTGCATTGGGGTGCTTGGTGCACCAAAACGGGGGTCCCACGTGCCGTATACTCTGGCTGGATGTGAAAACGGCTTGACGCGTTGCTGAGCGTAGGGGGAGGGTGCCTCGATGAGCGTATTCGAAATTGTGTTTAGTCCGACGGGTGGAACGCGGAAGGTGTCTTGCCTTGTGGCTGGAGCGCTGGACAAGAATACCGTTACCGTCGATCTGACCGATAGCGGGTTGGATTTCCACGAGGTCTCGATGACGAAGGACGACGTGGCTGTTATCTCCGTGCCAGCGTATGCCGGCAGAGTCCCTGCCGTGGCGGTCGACCGACTGAACATGGTTCACGGCAACGGAGCGCGGGCCGTTCTGGTGTGCGTCTACGGAAACCGCGCGTTTGAGGACACACTCGTAGAGCTGGAGGACGTTGCGAAGTGCGCTGGATTTAGGGTGGTTGCAGCGGTTTCTGCTATTGCTGAGCATTCCGTTGCTCGTCAGTTTGCTGCTGGGCGATCGGATGCGCAGGATGCGGCGCAGCTTGCAGAGTTTGCGCAGCAAATTCAGCAAAAGCTGTCGGCTGAGGATGCATCCGAGCCCTCTATTCCTGGCAATCGTCCTTATAAACAAGCTGGAGGTCATCGCATGGCACCCGAGGCAACAGAGGATTGCGTCTCCTGCGGTGCATGCGCCGCGGCGTGCCCCGTTTGTGCTATCGAAAAGGGCGACCCCAAGCGAACAGCTGGCGAGGCGTGCATCTCCTGCATGCGCTGCATCGCCGTATGTCCGCGAGGCGCTCGCAAGCTTGATCCCAACAAGCTATCCACTGTTTCCCAGATGCTGAGCAAGGTTTGCGTCGTGCGGAAGGAATGCGAGCTCTTCATCTAGCGCATACGAAATTGGTGCGTTGGGGACAGGTTAATCTGCACCAACCTGGTGCAAACAAACCTGTCCCCAACGCGCCAGAGTGAGGAGTGCCCCTGGGTGCCGGCGGGAAAGGAACGTCCCTAAGTGCCGCCTAAATACCGTTTATCGAAGAAAAAATACCGTTCATCGGTCATAATGATTGTTCCGGCTTTGGGCTTGTCTACAATACCTCCCGTAAAAAGAAATGCGGAAGGTTACCGAGTCCCTCGGACGTGGGCCTAACCAAAGTCTTTGAACGGGTGTGTCTCCATGGACGCATTCACATGATTTTGGTTGGGCTATATTTATGAAGGGACATGCCACCATGGGTTTCTTTTCTCGCCTTATGGGTGGCTCGGACAAGCAGGCGACTGCGACTTCCGAGTTCGAGATCCTCGCCCCTGTTTCCGGCGAGCTTGTTCATCTAGAAAATACCAATGACCCCGCTTTTAGCAGCCGTGCAGTGGGCGATGGCGTTGCCGTGGTTCCCCAAGAGGGAACGGTGTGCGCTCCTGTTTCCGGTACCGTTGCGGCGCTGTTTCCGACTGAGCACGCGCTGGGCATTATGTCCGATGACAGCTCTGCTCAGGTGATGCTGCACATCGGAATCGACACTGTTAAGCTTGAGGGCAAGGGCTTCCATGCGCTTGTTGCCCAGGGTGACCATGTCGACGCGGGCCAGCCCCTCGTCGAGGTCGATTTCGACGTGGTTCGCGCTGCCGGCTTCGATCCCACGGTCTTCGTTATCGTGTGCGAGCGTTCGGAGAACTCGACTCTTCGTGAGCATGCTTCCGGCCCTGTTGCTGTTAAAAAGCCTGTCGTCTGGCTTTCCGAGTAAATTCTTGTGGTGGGTACCGTGGTTATCAAGCGAGTTTTTAACAACAACGTCGCAATGGTCACTTCGGACGATGGCTCCGAGCTCATCGTCATTGGCCGAGGTCTCTGCTTTGGCCGTCATGCCGGCGATGCCATCGACGAGGCATCAGTCGAAAAGACCTACGCGTTGCAGGAGGGAACTTCTCAGGACTCGCGTACGATTGACCGCTTGGCACATCTTTTGGAGTCCATCCCCACCGTCAACCTCGTGATTTCCGAGGAAATCGTTCAGATGCTTCGTCGAGAGCTCAATGTCGACATCAACGATAAGATTCTCATTGCTCTCGCAGACCATATCAGCCTTGCTTTGGAGCGCGAGCGCAAGGGCGTCCCCTGTGAGAATCCGTTGCTGCTCGAGATCCAGCAGTTCTATCGCAAGGAGTATGCGCTTGCGGGCCGTGCGCTGCAGATTATCAAGGAGTATATGGGCATCCAGATGAGCGAGGAAGAGCAGGGTTTCATTACCTTGCATATCGTCAACGCCACCATGCCGCAGCGCTCTGACCGCCTGATTGTTTCGGTCCAGCTTGTTCGCGACGTGCTCGCGATTGTTTCTGAGCGCTATTCTACGACCCTCGATGGCACCTCGCTGCCTTACGAACGTTTCGTTCGCCACTTGCAGTTTTTCGCACAGCGAGCGCTCGATCCTGCGGCCGGGCAAATCAACGGAGACGCGCTGTTCCGAATCGATGAAACGGCGTATCCGCGTGCATTCTCGTGCGCGGACGCCATAGCCGCTCACTTGTCGTCTACCTATAACGTTGTCGTTACCGATGCTGAGAAGAGTTATCTCGCATATCACATTGTTAACCTGCTTGGAGAACCTGGTCTCTAGGCATAACGTGCCCACACATCGATTGATATAAGGCAGGGCTTACGGTCTTGCCCAGGGCACATCTGTCTTAATTTGCGGAAAAGGAAGGGGAGTACCGCTATGACCGCAAAAAAGAAGTTCAATTTCAAAGCGCCGTTGGAGGTGTTCGCGAAGTCGATCGTCCAGCCGATGATGTATCTCTCGGTTGCCGGCATCCTGCTCATCGTGGGCATCATTCTGACCAACAAGACCATCTGCGCTTTGGTCCCCGTACTGGGCTCCGGTCCGTTCCAGCTTGTGGGCGCCGTTGTCTATCAGTCGCTGATGTTTATCATCAACAACCTCTCGATTCTGTTCTGCGTTGGCATCGCCGGCGCCATGGCAAAGAAGAACAAGGGCCATGCTTCGCTGATCGCCCTGATGTCGTTCTTCCTGTTCCTGCAGGCTAACAACATCGTGCTCAACGCCACCGGCTCTCTTGCCGATGCGAGCGGCATGCTCGGTCTTACCGGAACCGGCCAGGCCACCGTTATGGGCATCCAGGTGCTCGATACCGGCGTGTTTGGTGGCATCATCCTCGGTTGCATCACCGGTGCCGTGTTCAACAAGTACTCGAACAAGCAGTTCCCCATTGCCCTTTCGATGTTCTCGGGCGTTCGCTTTCCGTTCCTGATCATGATCATCATCTCTTGGATCATGGGCGCAGGCTTCTGCATCGTTTGGCCTCCGGTTCAGGGTGCCATCTCCTCCGTTGCCGGCATCATTAAGGAGTCGGGCAACATCGGTCTGTTTATCTACGGCATGCTCAACAAGCTGCTCGTTCCCACCGGTCTGCACCACCTCATCTACACTCCGTTCCAGTTCTCCGATGTGGGCGGCACCCTTACGCTGGGTGATCAGGTTATCGCCGGTGCCTACCCCATCCGTGTTGCCGAGATGGCAATGACGGGCCAGCCCTTCTCCGACAGCACCTACTTCAACAGCTACACCTTCAACAACCTGTGGCCCTACATCGGTATCGGTCTCGCCTTTATCTTCACCGCTTACAAGGGGAACAAGGATAAGACCAAGGCCGTTATCATCCCGCTGATCATCACCGCCGTGCTCTCCTGCGTGACCGAGCCCATGGACTTCCTCTTTGTCTTTGCCGCTCCCGTGCTCTTTGTCGTTCACTCGGTTCTGTCCGGCATCTTCCTGGTCCTGCTCAAGGTCCTCTCCGTGCCCGCTTCGACTGCAGGCGGCATCATCAACATCGTGGTTTCCAACCTGGTCCTGGGTGTCGACAAGACCAACTGGCCGGTTATGCTGGTGCTTGGAGTCGTCAACGCCGCTCTGTACTTCTTCCTCTTCACCTTCCTTATTAAGAAGCTCAACCTCCACACGCCTGGTCGCGAGGAGGAGTCCGAGCTCGCCGAGTCCGTTGCCGAGGGCGAGGCCGCCGCGTCTGTCGCGGTGAAGCAGGGCGCTGTTGCCGCGGCTCCCGCAGAGGGCGTCGATGCAGGTATTGCCGACCTGGTCGCAGGTCTTGGCGGCAAGGACAACATCGAGGAGCTCGAGAACTGCTTTACGCGTCTCCGCGTGAACGTTAAGAACCCGGACCTCATCAATGAGGACCTCATCAACCACGTGCCCAACAGCGGCATCAACCGCAACGGCAATAACATCCAGATCATCTTTGGCATGAAGGTCGCCGAGATGCGCGACAAGGTCGAAAACGCAATTGAGAAGGAGCAGTAAACAATGATCATTACTCTGTGTGGTGGCGGATCCACCTTTACCCCCGGCATCGTCAAGTCCATCGCTCTGCGCAAGGACGAGCTCGACGTTGACGAGATTCGTCTGTACGACATCAACGAGGAGCGCCAGCGCAAGATCGGCGTGCTCGTGGACTGGATTTTGCACGAGGACCTCGGCCTGGACATCAAGCTCACGGTGACCACCGACAAAAAGACGGCTTTTACCGACGCGAGCTTCGTGTTTGCCCAGATGCGCGTGGGTGGCTACGCCATGCGCGAGCAGGACGAGAAGATTCCGCTGCGTCACGGCTGCGTGGGTCAGGAGACTTGCGGTTGCGGCGGCCTTGCCTACGGCATGCGCACCATCTTCCCCATGGTCGATCTGATCGATGACGTTGAGAAGTACGCCAAGAAGGACTACTGGATTCTCAACTACTCCAACCCTGCCGCCATCGTCTCCGAGGGCTGCCGCGTGCTGCGCCCCAACGCTCGCATCATCAACATCTGCGACATGCCGATCGCGATCATCGACGTGGTTTGCGCCGCGCTCGATATCGAGAAGAAGGATGTCGAGTACGATTACTTTGGCCTCAACCACTTTGGTTGGTTCACCTCGATCCGCCACAAGGGCGAGGAGGTCCTGCCGCAGCTGCGCGAGTACATCAAGGAGCACCAGATCCTGCTGCCCGACTCCTACCTCAAGGGCATGGGCTCGCTCATGGCAAAGAAGCCCGAGGAGACCGCCGACGAGCACCCTGAGCAGAATCGCCACACCAAGGGCAGCTGGTACTACGTCTGGAAGGGCGAGTACGAGATCATGGAGTGCTTCCCGGAGTACCTGCCCAACACGTATCTGAACTACTACCTGCAGCAGAAGGAGTTCGTCGAGCATTCCAACCCCGAGCGCACCCGTGCTAACGAGGTTGAGGAGACGCGCGAGAAGAACCTCTTCGATGGTATCGATCACTACGAGAAGACGGGCGAGATCGACGAGAGCACGTTCTATGCGGGCAGCCACGGCGACTGGATTGCCGATCTGGCCATCGCTCTGAAGAACGACACCAAGCAGCGCTTCCTGGTCATTTGCGAGAACAAGGGCGCTATCCCCAACATGCCCTACGACGCCATGGTCGAGCTGCCTGCCTACATTGGCAAGAACGGCCCCGAGGTCATCAGCCGCGACAACATTCCGCTGTTCCAGCAGGGCCTCATGATGCAGCAGCTGAACTCCGAGAAGCTCGTGGTCGAGGCTACGATCGAGGGTTCGTACGAGAAGGCGCTCAAGGCCTTTACGCTGAACAAGACCGTGCCTTCGATGAAGGTCGCCAAGGAGGTTCTCGACGACATGATCGAGGCCAACAAGGGTTACTGGCCCGAGCTTAAGTAAAAGCAACAGGGTCGCTAGCCGCATACCTGGAGCAATGCCCCGTCCACGTGATTGCGTGGGCGGGGCATTGTCATTTGGTAACGCGTTTTATCAAATATGGCATTTATCTGCGGTAATGTCCTTTTTCACCGCTGAGGACGACGTTTCATACCGCCTGCCGAACCGTGTTGCTGCCAAACAACTTTATAGGTCAGTGTGTTGCGTGTAGCAACTTCGCTCGGCTTCGCCTCCGGGCTGCCATGTGAGAGGGGATCTTATGGCTCGACTGCATGTAATGGAACGCAGCCACGCTCAGGCCGTCATGGACGACCTGCACGATGCGCTCGGACGTCGTCTGGCGGTGAGCTCGCTCGCCCCGTGTCCCGTTGAGTTTACGGCAGCGCTCGTCAACCTTTGCTCCACCCAGAGCTGTGGCAAGTGCACGCCCTGCCGCGTGGGCCTGAGCGCGCTGAGCGACCTGCTTGCCGATGTGCTCGAAGGGCGTGCCGACGAGTCCACGCTCAACCTGATTGAGCGCACGGCCCGCACCATCTACCTTTCGAGCGACTGCGCCATCGGCTACGAGGCCGGCGCCATGGCGCTCACGGCCATTCGCGGCTTCCGCGACGACTTTGAGCACCACATCCGCGAGCACTCCTGCGGCTTTGACCGCGAGGCCCGCGTTCCGTGCGTCTCGGGCTGCCCGGCGCACGTCGACATTCCCGGGTACATTTCGCTCGTCGAGGCCGGCCGTTATGCCGATGCTGTCAAGGTCATCCGCAAGAACAATCCGCTGCCGCTCGTCTGCGGCTTGGTGTGCGAGCATCCCTGCGAGATGCACTGCCGCCGTGGCATGGTCGATGACCCCATGAACATCCTCGCCCTCAAGCGTTTTGCCGTTGAGCACAGTGACCTCAACGACCACAAGCCGCATGTAGTGGACAACACCGGTAAGCGCGTCGCTGTGATCGGCGGCGGCCCGGCCGGCCTTTCCTGCGCCTACTACCTGGCCGTGATGGGCCATAAGGTGACCATCTTTGAGCAGCGTCACCACTTGGGCGGCATGCTGCGCTACGGCATCCCCAGCTACCGTCTGCCGCGCGAGCGCCTGCAGGCCGAGATCGACTGGATCTTGAGCGCCGGCATCGACGTTGAGCTCGATCACTCCGTCAATGGCGAGGAGCTTGCCCGCCTGCGCGACGAGTTCGATGCCGTCTACCTGGCCATCGGTGCCCACAGCGATAAGAAGCTCGGCCTTCCGGGTGAAGAGGCGCCCGGCGTGGAGTCGGCCGTCAAGATGCTGCGCGCCATCGGTGACGACGAGCTGCCCGACCTGAGCGGCCAGCGCGTGTGCGTCATCGGCGGCGGCAACGTGGCCATGGACGTGGCTCGCTCTGCCGTGCGCTGCGGTGCCGAAAAGGTGAGCATTGTCTACCGCCGCCGCATCTGCGATATGACGGCCCAGGACGCCGAGATTGCCGGTGCCCAGGCCGAGGGCTGCGAGGTGCTGGAGCTGACGGCCCCGCTCGCCATCGAGACGGGCGAGGACGGTCGCGTGAGCGGCCTGCGCGTGCAACCGCAGATTATCGGCGAGCCCCGTCGCGGTCGTCCGGCCCCGCGTGCCGCCGCCACGCCCGAGCAGGTCATTCCCTGCGAGCGCGTGTTCGTCGCCATTGGCCAGGACATCGACTCCAAGCCATTTGAGGACATGGGCATCGCCTGCAAGTGGGGTTGCGTCGTCACCGATTCGGACGGCGCCGTGCCCAGTTTCGATGGCCTCTTTAGCGGCGGTGACTGCCAGACCGGTCCCGCCACCGTCATCCGGGCCATCAACGCCGGCCGCGTTGCTTCGGCAAATATCGACCGCTACCTGGGCTTTGACCACAAGATCAAGCTCGACGTTGAGCTGCCGACCGTGCAGTTTAAGGGCAAGCACGAGTGCGGCCGCTGCGAGCTGGGCGAGCGCGAGGCCGGCGAGCGCATCCACGATTGGAATCTGGTCGAGCAGGGCCTTACCGAGGAGGAGGCACGCCAGGAGGCAAGCCGCTGCCTGCGTTGCGACCACTTTGGCTTTGGCGCGTTCCGCGGAGGGAGGAACCTGGAATGGTAGAGCTCAACAACCCCACTGTCAGCGACAACACCGAAAGCGGAGCACTCAACATGGTCAAGCTCACGATCGATACTTGCGAGGTCGTGGTGCCCGAGCACACCACGATCTTGGATGCGGCCAAGTCCGTCGGCATCCAGATTCCTACCCTGTGCTACCTGCGCGATCTAAACGAAATCGGCGGCTGCCGCGTGTGCGTGGTCGAGGTCGAGGGCTGCGACCAGCTGGTTGCCGCCTGCAACAACTACGTGCTCGACGGCATGGTGGTCCACACCAACAGCCCCAAGGCCCGCGAGGCCCGTCGCACCAACGTGCAGCTGCTGCTGTCCCAGCACGATTCGCAGTGCACGAGCTGCGTGCGCAGCGGCAACTGCAACCTGCAGACCATCGCCAACGACCTGGGCATTTTCTATCTGCCGTATCAAAGGCATTTGGCGGGCGAGGGCTGGGATTTCGATTTTCCCATCATCCGCGAAAACGACAAGTGCATTAAATGCATGCGCTGCATCAAGGTGTGCGAGAGCGTGCAGGGCCTAGGGATTTGGGACCTGACCAACCGCGCCACGCATACCGCCGTGGGTACCCGCGGGCGCGCACCGATCGGCAAGACCGATTGCGTCGCGTGCGGCCAGTGCATTACGCATTGTCCGACGGGCGCACTGCGCGAGCGCGACGATACCGAGACTGTGTTTGACGCGCTCGCTAATCCCGACAAGATCGTGCTGGTGCAGATCGCGCCTGCCGTGCGCAGCGCCTGGGGCGAGGAACTCGGCATTCCGCGCGAGGAGGCCACCGTTGAGCGCCTGGCTTGCGCGCTGCGCCGCGTTGGCTTTGAGTACGTGTTCGACACCGATTTCTCGGCTGATCTCACCATTATGGAGGAGGGCTCCGAGCTGCTCGAGCGCCTGGGTGCCGCCGCTAAGGGTGAGGACGATAGCCGTGGCTGGCCCATGTTTACGAGCTGCTGCCCGGGCTGGGTGCGCTTTGTGAAGGCGCGCTATCCGGAGTTTGTCGATAGCCTGTCCACGTCCAAGTCGCCGCAGCAGATGTTCGGCGCCATCGCCAAGACCTACTACGCCAAGGTGCTGGGCGTGGAGCCCGAGCGACTGTTCGTGGTGTCCGTTATGCCGTGCACGGCCAAGAAGGCCGAGTGCGCGCTGCCGAGCATGGTGGGCGAGGGCGGCGCACCCGATGTGGACGTTGCGCTGACGGTGCGCGAGATGGTGCGCATGATCCGCGCGAGCCACGTGAGCGTGGACACGCTGGTTGAGGAGCCGCTCGATACGCCGCTGGGCTTTGGCACAGGCGCGGGTGTGATCTTTGGCGCCACGGGCGGCGTAATGGAGGCCGCCGTGCGCTCGGCCTATTACCTGGTGACGGGCAAGAACCCCGACGCCGATTTCTTTACCGACGTGCGCGGCCTGGACGGCTGGAAGGAGGCCGTGGCCGATATCGATGGCACCAAGGTGCGCGTCGCCGTGGCGCACGGGCTGGGCAACGCCGCCCGCCTGCTCGACGCGATTCGAGGCGGCCGTGTGGGCTATGACTTCGTCGAGGTCATGGCGTGCCCGGGCGGCTGCGTCGGTGGTGGCGGTCAGCCCATCCACGACGGCTGCGAGCTGGCAGCCGAGCGTGGTCAGGTGCTGTGGGGCCTGGATGCGAACGCCGAGATTCGCTTCTCGCACGAGAATCCCGATGTCCAGGCGTGCTATAGCGAGTTCTTGGGCGAGCCGCTCTCGCCGCTGGCCGAGGAGCTGCTGCATACCGACCATCACGCATGGACGATGCCTAACGAGGGGACGTGCTAGCGATGCGCGCGTTTGATGTTGAGATGTCGCGCCGGGGGTTTGCCTCGGCGCTTGCCGCGGGCGCGCTGTCGCTTGCGCTCGCGGGCTGTGGCGGCGGGGCTGCCGGTGCCGGGTCCGCCGCGGGCTCGGCTGCCACGGACGGCGCCGGTGCTGCTGCAGAGCCGGTCGAGGTGCACGTCGCCTCGCTCAAGGGGCCGACCTCGATTGGTCTGGTGCAGTTTATGGACCGGGCGGCCGATGGCGAGACGGACAATGAGTTCGACTTTGCGATGAATACTGCCGCCGATGAGATTGTGCCCAAGGTCATTCAGGGCGATATCGACATTGTCCTGGTACCCGCCAACGTGGCGAGCGTACTCTACAACAAGACCGAGGGCGCGGTGCAGGTCATCGACATCAACACGCTGGGTGTGCTGAACGTTGTGACGGGCGACGCGAATGTGGCCTCGTTTGGCGATCTGGCGGGTCGCACCGTCTACATGACGGGCAAGGGCACCACGCCAGAGTACGTCATGAACTTCCTGCTGGAGCGCGCGGGCCTGACCGGCCAGGTGACGCTCGAGTTTAAGAGCGAGCCCACCGAGGTGCTCTCGGCCCTGCTTGCCGACCCGACTGCCGTGGGCGTGCTACCCGAGCCGTTCAAGACGGCGGCCATCGCCAAGAGCGAGGGCAAGCTGTCGGCACCGGTGAGCCTGACCGATGTGTGGGACGAGCTGGCGGGAGACACGGGCTCGCGCCTGCTGACGGGCGTGACCGTGGTGCGCCGCGCGTTTGCCGAGGAACATCCCGAGGCCGTGGCGGAGTTCTTGAGCTGCCATGCGGCGAGCGTGAAGGCCGTCAATGCGGCGCCGGCGGACTGGGCTCAGGCCGTGGTCGATGCAGGCATCGTGGATAACGCCACGATTGCCGAAAAGGCGATTCCCGGGTGCATGCTCGTGTGTCAGACGGGGAAGGATATGAAGGCCGCGCTCGGTGGGTACCTGCAGGTGCTGGCCGATGCGGACCCGAGCGCCGTGGGCGGCAAGCTCCCGGCTAACGATTTCTACTACATGGAGTAGCCCGTGCGTGCGTTTGCTCGACAAATGACAGAGCGTATGAAGGCGGTGACGGCAGCAGGTGCCGTTGCCGCCTTTTGGCTTGCCGTGTGGGTCTTTGCAGCGGCACTGGTGGCGCAGCCGTTGATTTTGCCGGGGCCAGGCACTGTTGCGGTGGCGTTGCTGCGGCTAGTATGCGATGCCGGTACATGGGCGATTCTGGTGGGCTCAGGCGCGCGAATCTTGGGTGGGCTGGCGCTTGCCGCGGCGTGCGGCGGCGTGATGGCGGGAGCCTCGGTGCGGTCGCTGACGTTTGCCCGCTTGGTGGCACCGGCGCTTTCGTTTGTTAAGGCGACGCCGGTCGCCTGCGTGGTGGTCCTGCTGCTCATTTGGCTGGGGTCGGCGCGCGTGAGTATCGCCGCAGTCTTTTTGATGGCACTGCCGGGCGTGTATTTCTCACTGGTCGAGGGCTTGACGCAAGCGGATAAGCCGCTGGAGCAGATGTTTCGTCTGCATGGCGTGCGGGGTTGGCGTCTGTTTTGCGCCCATACCTGGCGCGAGGTCCTGCCGTTTGTGCTTTCGTGTGCCCGCGCCGTGATTGGCATGAGCTGGAAGGCCGGCGTGGCGGCGGAGTTGATCGGCATGGCGGCGGGCACCGTGGGCGAGCGCATCTATCAGGCGAAACTGCTCATCGAGACGGCTGACCTGCTGGCGTGGACCGTGCTGGTCGTGGCAGCATCGTGGGCATGCGAGCGCGTGCTGGTGTGGTTGCTGCGGGCTTCGGGGCCCGTGGCGTGGCGTACTGCCGTGCGGGCGTATGGGCGCGGTGGCCGCGGGCGTGCGGGGGCTGCGAGCGATGGCGCTGCAGCGGAGCTTGCGCTTGCCGTGGGCGATCGCGCGCCCTGGGCGCCGGCGCTCGACGGACTGGTGCTCTGTGTACCCGCCGGTGGGCGCACCTGCGTGATGGGCGCCTCGGGTGTGGGCAAGTCGACGTTGCTTGCGCTGGCTGCGGGGGAATGCGCGCCGTGTTCCATGGTGTTTCAGGATGTGCGCCTAGTCGAGGATGCTTCTGCCCTGGATAACGTGCTGGTGTGCGCCGATGCACGCGTGGACGCCTCGAGCGCTGCGGCCCTGCTGCGCCTGCTGGTGCCGGGGGTCGATGTTCATGCTCGTGTGGCTGAGCTTTCGGGCGGGCAGCGCCGTCGCGTCGAGATCGCTCGAGCCCTGCTGTGTGGTGGCTGTGCCGTCATTCTGGATGAGCCCTTTACCGGCCTGGACGCCTCCGCGCGCGATGCGACGGCCGAGGCTGTGCTCGACCTGCTCGACAGCCGCACGCTCTTGCTTGCCACGCACGATGTCGCCGACGCTCAGGCCCTCGATATCTCGGACATCATCACGCTCTAAATACTAACTCAGCAACAAAATGATTCGTTTTCCTCCGTCCCCATGGGGTCGGGTATGGTATTCTATCTGCGGGGTAATACTTAGGAATACCAAGTAATACCAACGCCGTAGAACAAACTCCAGATGCGGGCCAATCGGGTTGCCTTCACAGCCCGTCGCCCAGCCGCGCGGCCCGCATCTATCCGCACCACCGTCGTTTCAAAAAGGAAGCGCCATGGCAGAACACATGACCCCGGTTGTCGCGAAGGTCTTGCCCGAGGAAAAGGCGGCCTTCGCGGCGGCAACTCAGCTCGTGGGCACCACGCCGTCCAACGCCATCCGCATGTTCATCGCCGCCTTCAATCGCTGCGGCACCTTCCCGTTCGACATCTCGCCCAACGGGGCCTTTGGTAAAGACTGTCCCCAACAACTAGTCGTTAAAGAACGTCCCCAATGACTAGTCGTCGGGATGGGGCCGGCATGCTCAATGCGATAGCGTGGGCGCTTGCCTGTTTTGGCGTTGTCGCTGCCGATATAGCCCTGAGCGTGGTTCTGTTTTCTGTTCTCGATGCCGTGTCGGCGCTGACGGGCTATCCGATCGACAATCTCGATATCCAATGGTTTCAGGCTGCCGCTCAGACGGCTTCATTTTTGATGGCGCTGCTGTGGTGGCGTTATCTGTGGTCCCGCTCCTTCATGGCGCGCCGGCAAGGCGAGCGCCCGCTCGGTGGGGGAGCAAGCGCGGCATGGAAGCGCATCGCCTGCGTTGTCGTGATCGGTCTATCCATGCAGGTGGTAATTAGCTACCTATGCGACGCCGTGCTGTCGCTGCTGCCCGAGGCGGCGGCCGACTACAGCGAGCTTGTCGAGGAAACAGGCATGGGCGACACCAGCTATCTGGCCGTTCTGACCACGGTGATTGGCGCGCCATTTTGCGAAGAGTTGCTGGTGCGCGGCATCATCTTCGAGTTTTCGCTCCGAGCGTTTAATCCACAGTGCCGTCCGCTCTGGAAGCGTCGGCGCCGCGCGAACGCGCAAGACGGCGCCATAGTGCCCTGGGCGGCCCCGAGCACCTGGGGCGTCGCCGCGGCAATCGTGCTGCAGGCGGCGGTCTTCGGCTTTATGCACATGAACTGGGTGCAGGGCTGCTATGCGGGCGCTGCCGGCCTCATTTTTGGCTGGGTGCTCGTGACGACCGGAAAGCTTCGCTACACGATACTGCTGCACTTTGCCTTTAACGCCGGGTCGTACCTCATGGGCCTGCTGTGGTTTGTGAACACGCCGCTCGACGTGGCAATTACGGTCGCTATCGCCGGCGTCATCCTCGTTGAGGCAATGCGCTCGCTGCGCCACGTGTGTGGGATGGACGCAGCGAGCGCACCGCTGCCCTAGTTGCGGCGTCCGCCGCCGTTGGCGCCCTGACGCCCCTGAGCTGCGCGGTTGCGGCCTGCGGTGTTCTGCGCACGCGACATGCCGCCGTGGCCCTTGCTACCCTTGGGTCCCTTGCCGGCGGCGCCACCGTGGGTCTTGCCGCCCTTCTTGCCGGTGCCGTGTCCGCCGCCAGCAGACGTCTCGCCCGGGCGCGGGGGCACGGGACGAATCAGGCAATGCTTGGTGTAGCCGATCAGATCGCGGCGGCCGGCCTTTTCCAGTGCCTCGCGCACCAGTTTGTAGTTCTCGGGCTTGCGATACTGGATGAGTGCGCGCTGCATGGCCTTCTCGTGCGGGTCGCGCGCCACGTAGATCGGCTCCATGGTGCGCGGGTCCACGCCGGTGTAGTACATGCACGTCGACATGGTGGACGGCGTGGGGTAGAAGTCCTGCACCTGCTCGGGCATATAGCCCATGTCGCGCACGGCCTCGGCAAGGTCCACGGCTTCCTTCATGGTCGAGCCGGGGTGGCTCGAGATCAGATACGGCACCACGTACTGCTTGAGTCCGTATTCGCGGTTCAAGCGTTCAAATTTACGGCAGAACGCATCGTAGACGGCGCGGCTCGGCTTGCCCATCACGGACAGCACTGCATCGCTCACGTGCTCGGGCGCTACGCGCAGCTGGCCCGAGACATGGTGTTCCAGCAGCTCGCGCAAAAACTCGTCCGAGGCATCGGCCATGGTGTAGTCAAAGCGGATGCCACTGCGGACAAAGACCTTCTTGACACCCGGCAGCTGGCGCAGGTCGCGCAACAGCTGCGTGTAGCCGCTCTCGTCGACCACCATGTTCTTGCATACGCTCGGCCACAGGCAGCGTTTGTTCTTGCATACGCCGTGCTTGAGCTGCTTGTCGCAGGCGGGACGGCTAAAGTTGGCCGTCGGTCCACCCACGTCGTTGATGTAGCCCTTAAACTCGGGGTCGTGCGTGAGCAGCTCGGCCTCGCGCATGATCGAGTCGTGGCTGCGCATCTGCAGCACGCGTCCCTGGTGGAAGGTGAGGGCGCAAAACGAGCACTCGCCAAAACAGCCGCGGTTGGAGCTAATGGAAAACTTGATCTCGGCAAAGGCCGGCACGCCGCCCGCCGCGTCGTAATCGGGATGCCAATCGCGTGCGTAGGGGAGTTCGGCCACCTCGTCCATCTCGTCGGTGGTGAGTGTCGCCGACGGCGGGTTCTGCACCACATAGACGCTGCTGGGGTAGGGCTCTACCAGGCGATGTCCGGTGATGGGGTCCATATTCTGCTGCTGCACGTTAAAGCTGCGCGCGTAGTTGAGCTTGTCGGCGGCAAGGTCGTCCCAGCTGGGCAGCAGGTCGTAGTCGTAGACCTCGTCGAGCGAGCTCGTGCGGTAAACGGTGCCGTTGATATAGGTAATCTGATTGATGGGCAGTCCGGCGTCGAGCGCGTCGGCGATCTCGACGATCGCGTGCTCGCCCATGCCGTAGATGAGGATGTCGGCGCCCGAGTCGAGCAGCACCGAGCGCTTGAGCTTGTCCTGCCAGTAGTCGTAGTGGGCCAGGCGACGCAGACTTGCCTCGATGCCGCCGATAATGATGGGGGCGTCCTTAAACGTCTGGCGGATGAGGTTGCCGTAGACCGTGACGGCACGATTGGGGCGGTGTCCCTCCTCGCCACCGGGAGTATAGGCGTCGGTGTGGCGGCGGTGCTTGGTCACCGAATAGTGGTTGACCATAGAGTCCATGTTACCGGCACTGACGAGAAAGCCCAGGCGTGGCTCGCCGAGCACCGTGATGCTGGCGGGGTCAGTCCAGTCGGGTTGGCAGATAATGCCCACTTTGTAGCCGTGCGCGTCGAGCACGCGGCTGACGATGGCCATACCAAAGCTAGGGTGGTCCACGTAGGCGTCGCCGCAGATGTAGACAAAGTCGCACTGGTCCCAACCGCGCGCATCCATGTCGGCACGACTGACGGGGAGGAACTTATCGCGGCCCGGGCGCCAGGGGCGTGTGAGCGCTGCTGGGGTATGCGTGGTGTGCCCACCCTGCGCCTTACCGCCGCGCTTTTGCTGCTGGCCCTGTTTGCCCTGCTGACTGCGCTGGTTGTTCTGAGCGTGCTGAGGCTTTTTTGCCACGATCCCTCCCGGTGTTTGTATGCTGCACGTAATTGTAACCAGTCTTTTTGGGACGGGGCTAAAAAGACTGGTGGAGTACATGAGCTAGCGGATCGGCGTGTCGATGCGGGTGTCGTTTGTTTCCAGACTGTGTATCCCTG
Organism: Collinsella aerofaciens; assembly: GCF_015546965.1. GTDB lineage: Bacteria > Actinomycetota > Coriobacteriia > Coriobacteriales > Coriobacteriaceae > Collinsella > Collinsella aerofaciens_X. The sequence goes on along the minus strand of NZ_JADMUF010000011.1, from coordinate 51,399 downwards.
TGTCGAAGGGGTCGTCTCGCGCGCACGCCATGTTGTCAATGGGTTACAGTATGAACGGCGGCTATGTTTCCGCCAACGCACGAGAGAGTCGTCAACAAGGAGGATGCACGACGATGCAGCGTGCCAAACAGATATCGGAGTCTATTGAGCTGGGCATCATCTTGGCGCTCGCCGGTGGCTTTATGGACGTGTATTCGTACATTGGGCGCGACCATGTTTTCGCTAACGCGCAGACGGGCAACATCTTGCTGGTGGGCGTGAGCATCTCGGAGGGCAATTGGGCACTTGCGGGGCGCTACTTCTTCCCTGTGGTGTCGTTTGCCGTGGGCATTATGCTTGCCGATCTGGTACACGAGCGGTTTGGCAGCGTGATCCACTGGCGTCAGGTGACGGTGTTCTTTGAAGCCGTCATCTTGCTGGGCGTGAGCTTTATCCCCGGTGGCGGTTACAACCTGCTCGCCAACTGCCTCACTTCGTTTGCCTGCGGCATGCAGGTCGAGAGCTTCCGCAAGATCCACGGTCACGGCATCGCTACGACCATGTGCATCGGCAACTTGCGCAACGCGCTGCAAAACGTGGACGATTACATCATCACCCACAGGCGCGGCTTTTTGGAAAACGGCCTGCTGTACTTTGGCGTGATCTTTACCTTTGTGTTTGGCGCCGTGTTGGGCAACTGGTGTATTGAGCGCATGGGGCTGCACTCCATTGCGGTGGCGAGCGTGCTGCTGTTTATCGCATTTGCCATCATGTTTATCGACCGCGAGCGTGACTTGCGCTCTCGCTGGAATCGTGCCTGCGAAGATTGGAAAGACGCCTGCCAAAAATAACGGCAGGATGTGACAGGGGGGCAGTCCCTCTGTCAGATAGATTGATAATGGGGAGGGGACGGCCATCTCGGCCGCCCCTTTTTGTTTAGTGGTCTGGTGGTGACGATACCAGTTGTTGAAACGCTTTAACACTTTTGATGTTCTCGCGTGTTTTTTGTTTCAAAAGCGTTAGGATGTGACTTATAGTGCGGGGCGTAACGGGTGTCCCGCGCACGATAGGAGGCTATCAATGGCTAATCGTTTCGTTCTCAACACCATTTCTTACCATGGTTCCGGCGCCATCAAGGAGATCCCCGGCGAGCTCCAGCGTCGTGGCTACAAGAAGATCTTCGTCTGCTCCGACCCCGATCTGGTCAAGTTTGGCGTTACCGCTAAGGTGACCGACGAGCTCGACGCCGCCGGCATCGCTTGGAGCCTCTACTCCGAGATTAAGCCCAACCCCACCATCCAGAACGTCAAGGACGGCGTCGAGGCCTTCAAGGCCGCCGAGGCTGACGCTATCGTGACCATCGGTGGCGGCTCCTCCATGGACACCGCCAAGGCTATCGGCATCATCATCAACAACCCCGAGTTTGCCGATGTCCGCAGCCTCGAGGGCGTTGCTCCGACTAAGAACCACGCCGTGTTCACCATCGCCGTGCCGACGACCGCCGGTACCGCTGCTGAGGTGACCATCAACTACGTCATCACCGACCCCGAGAAGGTCCGCAAGTTCGTGTGCGTCGATACCAACGACGCCCCCGAGGTCGCCGTCGTCGACCCCGACATGATGGCTTCTATGCCTGCCGGCCTGACCGCTTCCACCGGCATGGACGCTCTGACCCACGCCATCGAGGGCTACACCACCAAGGGCGCCTGGGAGCTCTCCGATATGTTCCACTTTGAGGCCATTAAGCTGATCAGCGAGAACCTGCGCGACTCCGTCGCCGAGGCCAAGTCCGGTCAGCCCGGCTCCGGCCGCGAGGGCATGGCTCTTGGCCAGTATGTCGCCGGCATGGGCTTCTCCAATGTTGGCCTGGGCATCGACCACGCCATGGCTCACACCCTGTCTGCTCACTACGACACCCCGCACGGCGTCGCCTGCGCCATGCTGCTGCCGATTGCCATGGAGTTCAACAAGCCGGTTTGCGCCGAGCGCCTGGCCAAGGTTGCCGTCGCCATGGGCGTTGACACCACGGGCATGAGCACCGACGGGGCCGCCGATGCTGCCATCGCCGCCGTCAAGCAGCTTTCCGCCGACGTGAACATCCCGCACGTCTGCGAGGCCATGAAGGCTGACGAGATCGAGGTCCTGGCCAAGGACGCCATGGCCGACGCCTGCTTCCCGGGCAACCCGCGCGAGGCGACGCTCGACGACGTCATCGAGCTCTTCAAGAAGATTTGCCCGGCTGCCTAGCCTCGTTTGGTGTTCTTTCGCCTGTAGGCGTATGGTCTTTTGACTTGCCACTGGCCCCGCCGCGCTACGCGCGGCGGGGCTTTTTGTGCCTCGTCGATGTCCCGAGATGGGCAAAACCAAGGCATGCTGCCCGCTGCGGATAGGTGGTGCACTTCCCAGCGTGCATTTTTGGGAGTATTCAGCAAGCTCTTAAAAATGCATAACGTTTTGAATGGCCCGTAGTGGCCCGCAGGTGCCCATCGACAGCCATTGTGGGCGGGCTATCGATGAGTGGAGGGGGTTGTTACTGAGTTGCTGCTTTGCGACGACCTGCAACACTGCTGTAACCGCGTCGTTTTGTCGTTCGCGATGGGGTCGTTGGGGCCCACGGTGTTGAATACTCCGTTTTTTGCACGGCCCAAGGTGGGGTACCCTGAGACGAAGCAAAAAGATTTCTCATTTCTATGCAGATACCGATAGGATTTATGCAAGATTGGGATTGTAAGCCGTGCGCGTGCGCAAAATCGGCGCGAGGACGCCTAGAGGTGGCTCGGCTCCCAGAGCCTTGCGCGTGCAGAACGGTTAAAATCGGGACTCGGTCTTAGTTTTACTTGGAAGGATGCATATGACTTCTAATATTGATGCTTCTCTAGAGGAGACGCTCTCCTATATCGCAGGACAGCTTAAGACGCTGACTTCTATCGCTTCGCCTACGGGGTTTACTCGTGCGGCTACTGATTATCTGATGGAGACGTTGCGCGATATGGGCTTTGGGCCCGAGCGCTCCAATAAGGGCAATGTGCTCGTTGAGCTTGGTGGTGAGGGTGAGCCGCTCGTGTTGGCGAGCCATGTCGATACCCTGGGCGCCATGGTACGCTCCATTAAGGACAATGGTCGCCTGCGCCCCACGACCCTCGGCGGGCACCAGTGGTCCACGGCCGATGGCGAGAACTGCACCGTTTATACGCGTGATGGCAATGTGTACACGGGCGTGGTCCTCAATACCGAGCCTTCGGCGCATGTGGCCGACGAGCCGGTCAAGACCATCGAGAAGAACATGGAAATCCTGCTCGACGAGAATGTCGACAGCAAGGACGACGTGCTTGAGCTGGGCATTCAGACTGGTGACATCATCGCCATGGATCCGCGTACCACGGTGACGGAGAGCGGCTACATCAAGAGTCGCTTCCTTGACGACAAACTGTCGGCATCGATTCTGCTGGGTTTGGCCCGCGCCGTTGCTGACGGCGAGGTGTCGCTCTCGCGCAAGGTATCGCTGCTCTTTACGGTGTACGAGGAGGTCGGCCACGGCGGTGCTTTTGTGCCGGCCGACACGCGCGAGATGATCAGCGTGGACATGGGCTGTGTGGGCGACGACCTGGGCTGCACCGAGCGCATGGTGTCGATTTGCGCCAAGGATTCGGGTGGCCCCTACAACTACGATCTGGTGACCACGCTGTCCAATATCGCGCGCGAGCTCGAGCTCGATTACGCCATCGACGTGTACCCGCATTACGGATCGGACGTCGAGGCCACGCTCTCTGCCGGCTACGATATCCGCCACGGCCTGATCGGCCCCGGCGTGTACGCGAGCCACAACTACGAGCGCAGCCACATGGACGGCGTGCGCAACACCTTTGAGCTGGTCCGCGCCTACGTCCAGCGCTAACGATGCAGCGGCCTCGGCTGGCACAGCAGTACCGACCGAGGCCGTCCTCTCTAAGTTGCGGTGAAATAGGGACTGTTTAGCGGCCTGAAACGCTTAAACAGTCCCTATTTCACCGCAACTTATGAAGGGGATGGGACTACTTGATAGCTGCCGTAACGGTGCCGCCGCCCAGGACGATGTCGCCGCGGTAGATAACGACTGCTTGGCCGGGGGCGATGGCTCGCTGCGGCTCGTCAAAAGTCAGCAGCATTTGTTCGTCTTCGCCGCGCGTAAGGGTCGCTGCCTGGTCTTTCTGACGGTAGCGGTACTTGGCACCTACGCGAATGCCGCCGGCGTCGAGCTCCGCCTCCATGCGCTCTGCCGGCGCGCTCCAGATCCACTCATCGGCCGTGAGAGCAGCGGCGGTCAGGTCCTCGGCCTCGCCCAGATGCACGGTGTTGTTGGCGGCGTCGACGCCCGTCACATACACGGGATGCGCCATCGCTACGCCCAAACCCTTGCGCTGGCCGATGGTATAGCGCAGTGCGCCGTTGTGGCGCCCGACCACGCTGCCGTCGCGCCATACGATGTCGCCCGGTGCAGCGGCATGTCCGCAGCGGCGCTCGATATAGCCCGCGTAGTCACCGTCTGGAATAAAGCAGATATCCTCGCTTTCGGCCTTCTGGGCGTTGGTAAATCCCTGCTCGGCGGCTATGCGGCGTACGTCGCGCTCTTTGTCTAGGCCTGCTAGCGGAAAGATCGTGTGCGCCAGGCGCTCCTGCGTAAGCGAATACAAAAAGTAGCTTTGGTCCTTCTTGGGGTCCTCGCCACGGTACAGCTGCCAAGTGCCATCGGACGCCTGACTCGTTTTGGCGTAGTGGCCTGTGGCGATGTAGTCGCAGCCCATATCGAGTGCCGCATCGAGCAGCGCGCCAAACTTAATATGACGGTTGCAGATGATGCACGGATTGGGCGTCAGCCCCTCCTGATAGGCGGTCACGAAGCGCTCGATAACATTGCGGTCGAAGGTCTGCTGCAGGTCGAGCACATGGTGGGGTATCCCTAGGCGCTCGGCGACGGCCTTTGCATCGGCGATGTCGCGGTCGACCTTACTCATGCCCGTTGCGGGATCGGGTGCGGGACAGGTGAGGCGCATGGTGGCGCCGACGCATTCGTAACCCTGACTTTTGAGCAGATACGCGGTCACGCTGGAATCGACGCCGCCGCTCATGGCGACGAGCACGCGCTTGTTGTGCATGGGGAGGTTCTCCTTGGTGGCATGTGGCCAAAAAAGAAAAGCGGCGCGGGAGGCTGGTTCCGCGCCGCAGACATTGTAGCAAGTTCGGACGTCTCGTGGGACACCCTGTTGGGATGAGCCCGGGCTGCCAGAAGAGAGGGGAGACCGGCGTGCCTTGGACTCGTTCTCAGAACGAGAAGCTCTAGTCCTGGAAGAGTGCCGTGGACAGGTAGCGCTCGCCGGTGTCGGCAAGCAGGGCCACGATGGTCTTACCCTCGTTCTCGGGGCGCTTGGCCAGCTGAAGCGCGGCCCACACGGCGGCGCCGGACGAAATGCCCACGAGCACGCCCTCCTTGTGGCCCACGGCGCGGCCGGTGGCAAAGGCGTCGTCGTTCTCGACGGGGATGATCTCGTCGTAGATCCGGGTGTCGAGGACGTCGGGCACAAAGCCGGCGCCGATACCCTGGATCTTGTGCGGGCCGGCTTGGCCCTTAGAGAGCACCGGGGAAGTGGCGGGCTCAACGGCGACGACCTGAATCTCGGGGTTCTGCTCCTTGAGGAACTCGCCCACGCCGGTCACGGTGCCGCCGGTGCCGACGCCGGCGACGAAGATGTCGACCTTGCCGTCGGTGTCATCCCAGATCTCGGGGCCGGTCGTGGCCTTGTGGATGGCGGGGTTGGCGGGGTTCACAAACTGGCCGGCGATGATGCTGTTGGGCGTCTCCTTCTGCAGCTCCTCGGCCTTGGCGATGGCGCCCTTCATGCCCTTGGAGCCGTCGGTGAGCACGAGCTGTGCGCCGTATGCCTGCATAAGCTTGCGGCGCTCGACGGACATGGTCTCGGGCATGGTGATGATCACCTTGTAGCCGCGGGCGGCCGCCACCGAGGCGATGCCGACGCCGGTGTTGCCGCTCGTGGGCTCGATGATGGTGTAGTCGCCGCCGCGTACGAGCTTGCCGACCTTCTCGGCCTCGTCGATCATGTTCTTGGCGACGCGGTCTTTAACGGACCCGGCGGGGTTGAAGTATTCCAGCTTGACGAGCACACGGGCCTTGAGGTCCTCATCGACCTCAAAGTGGGTGAGCTCCAGAAGCGGGGTGTGGCCGATAAGCTGATCGATGGACGTGTAAACATTGCTCATGATGAACCTCCAAAGTGTTCAAATGACTGGATACCGTGTGGTTTTACGGTGTGTGTAGCAGCGAAACCCACAAACCGTATAGGTTGTTCGTTTTGCTGTTGGCAAGCATAGTAGACACTAAAGCCTAGTAACGCAATAGGAAATAGAAGATTATTACGAGTCGATTAACCATCTTGACGGGAATGGGTATTTTCAAAACCAATTTTTCGGCTAGAATTTCTACGGACTAAATGACCGAAAGGCAGCACTATACATGTTGGTTTCTACTAAGGGCAGATATGCCCTGCGCGTTATGGTCGATCTGGCCGAGCACCAGGCGGCCGGTCGCATCCCGCTCAAAGAGATCGCGGCGCGACAGGGGATTTCCGAGAAATATCTCGAGAACATCTTGGCTACGCTCGTGCGCGCCAACATGCTTTCGGGCATGCGTGGCAAGGGCGGCGGCTACGTGCTCACGCGTCCACCCGAGCAGTACACGGTGGGCGAGATCCTGCGCCTGACCGAGGGTAGTCTGGCGCCGGTCGCCTGCCTGGATGGCGACTGCAAAGGCTGCTCGCGTTCGGATGAGTGCCCCACGCTCGACGTGTGGAAGAACCTTGACAAGCTCATCAACGACTACCTCGACGGCGTGACGCTCGATCAACTTGTCGCTCCCAACCATGGCTACGACTACGTCATCTAACCCACACCTGCATTTGGGGACGGGGTAGAAATGGTAGATTCTCTCGTCCTTTGAGACTTGACAAATAAGAAGGCCGCCCATTTTTTGCGATGGGCGGCCTTTGTTTTGGGCTGTTGAGACGGGCACGGCCGGAATGGCCGTTTTAGTCTTCGGCGACGCCGTCGAGGATGCTGCGCATGATGGACACCAGGATGCTGCCCATAAAGGCCGAGCCAAAGCTGGCGATAGAAATGCCGGCGCCTAGGAGATTAACCGACAGGTAGCTGGCGAGCTCGAGCATAAAGCTGTTGACCACAAGCTGGAAAATGCCGAGCGTAATAATGGTGAGCGGCAGCGAGATAACCGTGAGGAACGGCTTTACGAGCGAGTCGACGATGTTGAGGAACAGCCCCACAAAGGCAAAGCAGACCCAGGCTTCGGCAAAACCGAAGGGTTGGATGCCGGGGACGAGAAACGTGGCGATCGCAATGGCGATCGAGGTGAAGAGCCAGTTAAGCATAAAGCGCATGGTGTGATCCCTTTCTGCGCAGACAGTGTGTCGCTTTGTTTGGACGCCCATTGTCGCAAATATTCGTGGAGCTTACGTGCGCATTTAGTTTCAAAACGGCGTTCGTCCTGAAAAACGCGCCGCTGACAGAGAGTCTTATCGCTTTAGTTTAGTGGTGTGCTACACTGCTACGGGCAAATGCCCCATGCATTGTTTTATTGCATAGAACGGGCGAACGATGCCCGATGTCAGTATCAACTTCGATGCCTTTTGGCGGGTTTGGCGGTGATCGATGAATATCGAGAACATGTTTGACAAGCCTGATGTCAAGCAACTGGTCCACGCATTTAGTCTTTTGGACGACGAGAAGGATATTCAAGCGTTTTTGACCGATATCTGCACGCCGCGCGAGATCTGCGATCTTTCGCAGCGCCTGCAGGTCGCGCGTTATCTGGATGAGGGCGAGCCCTATGTTGAGGTTCAGGCCCGCACCGGCGCTTCGTCCACCACGGTGAGCCGCGTGTCCAAGGCGCTCAACGGCGAGTACGGCGGCTATCGCAAGATCCTCATCAAGTTGGAGGATGGCGAGTAGGCCAACGGCAAAAACGAATTGCACAGAACCGTCCCTTCGGGGGCGGTTTTTTTGGTGCATTGGGGTCAGGTTATCTTGCGCCAAGGTGGTGCAAACAAACCTGACCCCGATGCACCAAAAGATGTTGGTGTGGGGCCATGTTGTCCGCGTGGGCGGGTAGGATGGATACATTGAATATTGCGAACAGTTTGAGTGGAGGACCATGCCTGTTCGAATCTATACCACCAATGCGGGCGCGGACCTGAGCGATGCCGAGGCGGCAATTCTTGCCGACCTTGTTGCCCGCCATGGGCGCGCCGTATTGCTGGCGCCTACGTTTGCCGAGCTCGACCTGTGCCGCCACGATGCGGCGGTGGCCGGCGCCTCGCTGGGCGTTGATTACAAGACCCCCTCGTCGTGGCTCCGTTCGCTGTGGGAGCTGATGGGCGACGGCCGCAGCTTCGTCGACAACCTGCAGCGTCAGATGCTGTTCTCGGATATGGTTGTCCGTCGCGACGATGCCGACCTGCAGCCGCTTTCGCGCAGCCAGGGTACGGTGCGCATGCTCGCGCGCATGGCCCGTGATGTGCTGCCGGGTGTAGCGGGGACGGGTATTGAGCGCCGCTGCGACAGCGTTTGCCAGCCCAAGCCCAAAAGCGACGCCGAGGCTCGTGTGTTCGAGCTGCTGCGCGCCTACGCGAGCGGTTTGGACCGCCGAGATATGGTCGAACCCTGCGAGGCGGCCGACATGATGGCCGGTGCCTTAGCCGACAATCTGCCAACCTGCGTCCGCGCTGTGTTTGTGCGTGGCGTCACGTCGTTTGCGCACGGCCTGCTTGAGCTGCTGTCTGCCGTGGCGAATGGCGGGGGAGAGGTCGTCGTGCTGCTCGCCCGCGAACAGGCGGCAATGCGCGAGGAACTTGCTGCGGCCTTTGATGCCTGCGGCGTGCTGTTTGAGATTGCGCCGCTGGGGGAGGACACTGCTGCGTCTAAGACCGCCTCTAAGCCCGCCGCTCAGCCTGCCTTTATAGAGGTTGCCGGTCCTCATGCCCGCGCCTATGCCTATGCGAATGCTATTGATAAGTTGGTAAAGGCGCGCGAGGGTGCCGCACCGCGCGACGGCGCTGCGGCACCCGCCGATCCTGCGCGCGTGCTCGTGGTGTCCGCCCGGGCGCCCCAGTTGTTCGGCGAGCTTGCTGCCCGTTTGGCGGCGCGCCACATTGCGGCCGAGACGACCGAGTTCACGGCGTTTTCCCAATCCATCGCGGGCAGGCAGTTCACGGCACTTGCTAACCTGATCGAGCGCATGAAGGCCGCCGATGAGGGCAGCGCCTCCAAGACCGAGTGGTGGCCCGCCCCGGAGCTTACCGACTGGATCTACGGCCCGCTTTCGGGCGCCGATGCCGCCAGCGCGCGAACCTTCGATAAGAACATGCGCCTGTCGCGCAGCAAGACCACTGCGGGCGTCAAGAGTCTGCTGCAGAGCGTGCAGGGCCAGGTGAGGGGCGCGCGCAAGGCGGCCAGCGACCAGAACTGGTTTAAGAACGTGCCGTGCGTGGTCTCGGACGTGTTCCAGGCGCTATGGCGTGACAAGCCCGTGACGGCGCTCAAGGCCATGCTTGCCGTTGCCGAGGCGCTGCCCGATCGCGCGTTTGGCGGTCTCGACGGCCAGGCCCGTCGCCAGGCCGAGACTGCCCTGCTGCGCCATGCCATCGACATCCTTATGAACGACGCCCGCGCGCTCGACGTGTCGCAGGTCGCGACCGTGCCCGTGCTCGATGGCGTTCGCACCAGGGTGGACAAGCGTAGCACCGCCTACGATTGCGAGACCCACGAGGTTGACCGTGCGCCACGTGCTCAGGTTCGTTTTGCTTCGCTTGCCGACGCGGCGGCTCTGCGCCCCGGCAGCTACGATGCCGTGCTGTTTGCCGATGTCGATCTGGACAGCTATCCGCTCTCGCACGAGGAGGGACCGCTGGCTATGCTGACGGCGAGCCTTGGTCGCGAGGGCGTGACGCTTGAGCCTGCCGCCCTGCTGCGTGTGCGCTTTGGGCGTGCGATGCAGGCTGCGCGCGGCCCCGTTGTGCTTGCCCGCATGACCCACGATCGCCAGGCGCGTGAGTGCTATCCGGCGGCCGTGTGGACCGAGTTGCGGGCGCGCGCCAAGGCCACTGACGACGCCAAGGCCGCTGACGACGCCAAGGCCGCTGACGCCGACAAGGTCGCCGGCGCCGCCAAGGCGACGTGCGTGGGCGAGGGCGATATCGTAAGGGACTTCGACCCCGCCGCCGGCGAAGGGCTCGAGCGCAAACGGGTCGCATGCGAAGCCCCTCAGCATCTGAGCGCTGAGGCCGTGCCGTATCTGGTTTTGCGCCGCCGCGATGGTGAGGGCGAGGATGCGCCGCTCGTGCCGCGTTTAACGTCCGCCTCGCAGATCGAGGCCTATTCCACCTGTCCGCTGTGCTGGTTTGTGTCCTATCGCGTAAAACCCCAGTCTATCGATGCGGGCTTTGGCAACATGGAGAAGGGCAACTTTGTACACGACGTGTTGGAGCACCTGCATGCTCGCCTGCCGCAGGAAGGTATGGAGCGCGTGACGCCCATGAACCTGCCGCGCGCACAGGAGCTGCTGCGCGAGGTCTTCGACGAGACCCTGGCCGAGCACGCCGGCAAGCGCGGTACCGAGGGCCCGCTCGTGCCGCTCTCTCCGGTGGAGGAGCGCCAGGTGGCCGAGATCTTGCCGCAGCTGGAGGGCGTGCTCGCCTATGAGTCCGAGGCGCTTGCGCCCTTTGTCCCGCGCTACCTGGAATTTGCGTTTAACGAGCTTAAGGTCGAGTATGCAGGTTGGCCGCTCGGCGGGCGCATCGACCGCGTGGACGTGGATGCCGAGGACCGTGCCGTGGTGATCGACTACAAGCATCGTTCGGGCGTCGAGGAATATAAGCTCGCCGACCCCACGGTGTTCGACGAGAAGACGGGCGCGGTGCCCGCCGACGACCCGCGTTGGTTGCCGTCGCATACCCAGACGCTCATCTACGCGCAGGCCATGCGGCGGGCGCTGGACTTGAACACGCGCGCGGCGCTCTACTTTTCGACCAAGGGCGGCAAGCCGGCGCTGCGCGGCGCCGCGAGTGACGAGCTGCTCGAGGAGGAGCGCGGCGACGGTCGTATTCCGGGCCTTAAGAAGGGCTTCCCGGGCGAGGGCGGCAACATGGACTTCGATGCGCTGCTCGACCGCGTGGAGGCCGGAATTGCCGAGCGCCTGCGCGAGCTCGAGGCGGGCGTCGTGGCTGCCGTCGATCCGACGTCGGCTCAGGCCGCGCATGCGCGCTGCTCGTATAACCACGAAGGAACGTTTGTAAGGAGGGACGTGTAGACCATGGATCTTTCGACTTTGATGCCGCAACAGCTGCAAGTCGTCAAAACGCTCGACCGCCCGCTGTTTGTCTCGGCGGGCGCCGGTTCGGGCAAGACCTTCACCCTTACGCGCCGCATCGTCTACGCACTCTCGCCCGAATCCGGTCCGTTCGTTGAACATCTGGACCAGGTGCTCGCCATTACCTTTACCAAGGACGCCGCGGCCGAGATCCGCGACCGTGTGCGCCGTGCGCTTATCGAAGAGGGCATGGACGAGGAAGCCCTGACGGTTGACGACGCCTGGATTTCGACCATCCACGGCATGTGCTCGCGCATCCTGCGTGCGCATGCGCTGGAGCTGGGCATCGACCCCGAATTTACGGTGCTCACCGATACCGATGAGCTCATGGACCAGGCTGTCGAGCATGTGCTGGGCCGTGCGACGGCGCCCGATGCCGCCCCCGAGCTTGCCGCTTCGCTCAAAGCCCTCTATGCCTGGTATCCCATGGCGGGCGAGGGCGGTCCCTTTGGCGGCGGCACCACCATCAAGGGCTTGGTGCGCGACCTGCTGGAGTTGTCGAGCCAGCTGCCAGGCGGCATGGACGACGTGTGTGTGCTTCGCGGCTGCTCCGATACCTCGGCGCTTGCCGATGCCTATCGTGCGGCGCTCGGCGCGAGCAAGGCCGCGACCGAGAAGGCGCAGGTGGCACTCGAGGCCATCGACGCGTTCGAGGCGAGCGACAAGACCATGGCGGATGTGGCGCGGCTCATGATGTCGTGCGGCATGCCGCGCGCGAGCAAGATGTTCCCTAAGGAGAATGTCGAGCTGCTCAAGGCAGAGGCTGCCGACACGTTTGTCAACATTGTACTGGCTTGTGGCGACCCGGCGCTCGATGCGCTGACGGGGCTCGCCCGTGCCGTAGAGGCGGAGTATCGCGCGCTCAAGGCCGACCAGTCCGCGCTCGATAATAACGATCTGCTGCGCATGGCATACGAGGCACTGCGCGATTATCCCGCCATTCGAGCCGCCTACGAGGGCCGCTTTAAGATGGTCATGATCGATGAGTTCCAGGACACCGACCAGATGCAGGTCGATCTGATTCGCTACCTGACGGGTGCGGGCGAGCGTGCGCTGTGCACGGTGGGCGACGCGCAGCAGTCGATCTATCGCTTCCGTGGTGCCGAGGTCGAGGTCTTTCGCCGCCAGGAGCGCAAGGTGGGCGCTTTGGGCGCGGCGGTGGCTGCCGGAACTCCGGGCTCCGTTCTCGCTGCGTCCGGGGCTCCGGCTTCGTCCGGAGCGCCCGCCGGCGAGCTCGTTAAACTCGTGCGCAACTTTCGCAGCCACGATGAGGTCCTGCGCTACGTGGCGCGTGTCTTTGACGGCGATACCGGTGGCCTTATGCAGGGCTTTTTGGATCTTGAGCCGAGCGATAAGCGCGAAGACAAGCTCAGGGCAAAGGCTTCGCGCCGCCAGGCGCTGCTCGTTGCCGGCGGCAGCACGCAAGAGCGCACGTTGGCAAAAGCCCGCGCGATCGCGGAGCGGTTCCGTGCGCTTGCCGATAAAAAACAGCCTCAGGGCGATATGGTGTTGCTGCTGGGCCGCATGACCAATGCCGACGTCTACGCCCAAGCGTTCCGCGACCAGGGACTCGACTGCGTCATCGCGGGCGGCTCGGTCTTTGCGCAGGCTGCCGAGGTGCAGACGATTCGCGCCCTGGTGTGCACGCTTGCCAACCCGGCGGACACGGCGCAGGGCCTTATGCCCCTGCTGGCCTCGCCGATGTTTGCGCTCGGTGCCCAGGAGTTCTTGGCGCTGGCGACCAAGCTCGACGACCAGACGGGGGAGACCTCGCGCCGCAATATCGATGCGGGCATCATGAGCGATTGCGACGTGCCCGGCCTGCGGGATCTGCCGCTGCTGACGCGCGCCCGCGAGGTGCTGCGCTATGCGTTCCGTCGCGTGGGGCGCGATTCGTTTGCCGCTATCGCTCGCGATGTGGTCAACGCCTCGGGCTGGTTTGTGCGCCTGGCGCAGCGTGGCCCCGAGGGCAAGGCCATCGCCGCTAACGTGCTCAAGGCGCTCGATGCCGCGGCCGAGGCAGAGGCCGAGGTCGGCAACTCGCCGCGCTCCATTGCACTCGCCTTCGATCGCTTCCTGGCGGGCAAGGAGGCGCCGGGTGCGCTCAACGAGGAGGGCAATGGCGCGGTACGCATCATGACGGTGCATGCGTCCAAGGGTCTGGAATATCCGGTCGTGGCGGTTTCCGAGTGCTTTGGCGTACGTAAGTCGACCGGAGCTGCCCAGATGGGGCGTGTCGAGGGCGGCGCGCAGGTTGTGGCGCTGCCGGCACGCTTTGATGGCGTCAAGCTCGTCGACGGGACCTTCGTCAAGGGCGACGACGTCAAAAAGCAGTTTGAGCACGCATTTAAAGGCAAGGGCACGTCGCTGTGGCTTTCGCCGGAACTTATGGACGACGTCTGTGCGACGGGTTCTCCCGCCGAGGCATTTGTGCGCCTGCGCAACGATGACCTGCAGCTCTCGCTCGAGGAGCGGGCCCGCTTGCTCTACGTCGCCATGACGCGTGCGCGCGAGCTCGTGATTCTGGCGATGGACGTCGCCGTGAGCCGCGGTAAGGTGCCGGCGCCGTCTTTCGACGTCGAATCCGACCTGACCTATGACGTGCTGCACCGCATTTTGCCTGGCCGGGGCCTGGGTATGCCGCAGCTCGATGCCGACCACTTGGTGTTCGACAATTCCCAGCCGGGCGACTACGAGCTTATTTCGCTGGCAAACTTTACCTTTGGCGAGCAGACGTTTGAGGCTAACGCTTCGCTGGATGCCGAGGGCAGGCTTGTCCGCGGTGATACGGACGCGGAGGTTGTTGATGCTGGTACTCGCGCAGCCGCGCCCGGTCCTGCCGACCCCGAGCCCGATGCGTTTGAGCTTGTGTATCCCCAGGCCGTGGGCGTGCGTATGGGTACCTGCCCGTATCCGGCGCGCGATTCGTACAGTTATTCGTCGATTGCCGCGGCGCTGCATGCCGAGGCCGAGGACCATGCGGCCGAGGCCCGCGTGCCCATGGACGAGGCCGGCGATGATGCGGAGTCGGATGGCTCCGAGATGACGGATGCGGATGTGGCCACCGTTGAGCCTGTCGGCAATCCCGTGGCGCTGGGTTCGGCGTTCCATGCCGCCTGCCAGTGGCTGATCGAGATGGGCGCCGACGAACTGCCTGCCGAGCGCGCCGATGCGCTGACGCGCCTGTGGCACCTGACGCCGGATCAGCGCGAGCGTTTTGACGTTGCCCTGAATCGCTGGCTCAAGTCGGCAGTCCGTGCCGACCTGCTCGCGTGGCCGTGCGTTCGCGCCGAAGTGCCGTTCTTCTCGCTGGGTTGCGAGGACGAGGACATCGCTCGCTACGGTGCGTATGCCGAAGGCGCCATCGATGCCTTGGCAACGAATCCGGCAGATCCGTCGCGCGCGCTGGTCATCGACTACAAGACGGGTGGCACGCCGGACGAGACGCCGGATCAGCTGCTGGAGAAGCATGCCCTGCAGGCGCGCGTCTATTCGGACGTTCTGCACAAGGCGGGTTTTGAGACGGTAACGGTCAAGTTCGTCCGCGTGGAGCAGCCAGACCCGACCCTCTTCGTCGAACCCGCCGAGCCTCAGGCAGTCACCTACAACCTCTAGCCCTCAATAACTTGCGGTGGAATACGGACTGTTTTGGCCAGAAAAGCCGCCAATCAGTCCGTATTTCACCGCAACTGCAGTAGGAGCCGTGTGGGTTTGGCTAGGTTCGGGTGCCGTCCGCGCCGTGCGGTAAAATCGTTCAGTCAGAACACGAACCCGCATCGGAGCTCATCACATGGCATTCGTCCATCTGCACAATCACACTGTTTTCTCCATGCTCGACGGCGCAACCCGTATCCAGGATATGGTCAACCGTGCCGTTGAGCTGGGCATGCCCGCCGTGGCCATTACCGACCACGGCTACATGTACGGCGTGCCCGACCTGGCGCTGGCCTGCGACGCCGTCAACCACAACACGCCCGAGTACAAGACGTGGAGCCACGACAAAGCCTTCTTGGAAAAGGACCGCCGCGACGAGCTGGTGGAGCCCAATCCCGAGGCAAACCCGCGCGAGCATGCCCAGTACGTCAAGGACATGGCCATGTGGGACGAGAAGGGCAACATCGACGAGCTCAAGCCGCCGCTGGTCATCAAGCCCATCTTTGGCTGCGAGGTCTACTTTACGCCGGACGAGACCCTTGCCCGCGACCACAAGCCCGAGCTCTACCACATGATCCTTCTGGCCAAGGACCAGGAGGGCTACGTCAACCTGATGCAGACGGTCTCCGAGGCCGCCGTGCAGGGCTTTTATTACAAGCCGCGCGTGACGCTCGACAACCTGCGCCGCCACGCCAAGGGCATGATCTGCACCAGCGCCTGCATCGCGGGCATCATTCCCAAGTACATCGACCGCGGTGACATGGAGGGCGCCATCAAGTGGGCCGAGACCTTCCGCGACACCTTCGAGCCCGGCGACTTCTACATCGAGATCCAGGAACACGGCATCACCACCGACAACGGCCTGACCGACGAGCAGATGGACCGCACGCTCATCGATATCGCCAAGCAGGTGGGGGTCAAGGTCATCGCCACAAACGACTTCCACTACCTGCGCCGCGAGGACGCGCCCGTGCAGGACGTCATCATGTGTATCGGCATGAACGCCAAGGTCGACGACCCCAACCGCATGCGCATGACCGGCTCGGAGTTTTACATGAAGACCGAGGAGGAGATGCGGGCGATGTTCCCGTATTGCCCCGAGGCCTGCGACAACACGCTCGAGATCGCCGACAAGTGCTACGTGGAGCTGGACTGGGACTCCATCATCCTGCCGCGCTTCCCGTTGCTCGATCCGGGCGAGACGCACGAGAGCCAGTTCCGCCGCGAGTGCGAGAAGGGCCTGCGCCAGCACTACGGTGACGACTGGGCCACGCGCGAGATCGGTGGCGTCAACATCAAAGAGCGCTTTGAGTACGAATACAAGGTCATCTGCGACAAAGGCTTTGCCGCCTACTTTTTGATCGTCGCCGAGTACGTGCAATGGGCCAAGGACAACGGCATCGGCGTCGGCCCCGGCCGTGGCTCGGCCGCCGGCGCTATCGTCGCCTACGCCATGAACATCACCGCGTTCGACCCGCTCGAGAACGGCCTGATGTTCGAGAGGTTCCTGTCCCCGCAGCGTACCGAGATGCCCGATATCGATATGGACTTCGACGATGAGCGGCGCCTCGAGGTCGTGGAGCACGTTCGCCAGCTCTATGGCCCCGAGAAAGTCACCCACGTCATCACCTACTCGACCATTAAGGCCAAGCAGGCCATCAACGACGCCGCGCGCGTCCTGGACTACCCGGTCTACATGGGCCAGCGCCTGTCCAAGATGGTCTCGAGCGACCCCAAGGTCAAGCTCAAGCAGGTGCTCGACAAGCAACCTGGCAAAGAGGATCTGTTTAACCCCGATTTTGCCGAGGCATATAAAAAGGACGACGACGCCCGCCGCATCATCGACACGGCGCTCTCGATCGAGGGCCTCACCCGTGGCGAAGGCGTGCACGCGTGCGCCGTTCTGATCTGCCGTGACCCCGTCAACGAGCACGTGCCCACCAAGCTCGACACTAAGGGCGGCGTCGAGATTACTCAGTACGAGGGCCATACCGTTGCCGACATGGGCCTGCTCAAGATGGACTTCTTGGGCCTGCGTACGCTGACGGTTATCTCCAAGGCCAAGGCAAACATCAAAAAGAACTTCGGCATCGACATCAAAGAGGAAGAGATTCCCTTTGACGATCCCGAGATCTTTAAGCTCATGGGCTCCGGCCACACCGCCGGCGTCTTCCAGGTCGAGTCCGCTGGCATGACGGCCACGATCAAGAACATGAAGCCCACCGAGTACAAGCACGTCGTAGCATTGATCGCCCTGTACCGCCCGGGCCCGCTGGGCGCCGGCATGGTTTCGTCCTACATCAACCGTATGAACGGCAAGGAGCCGGCCGTCTCCTACGACGACCGCCTGGACGACATTCTGGGCGAAACCTACGGCACCATGGTCTACCAGGAGCAGGTTATGCTCATCTCCGTCGAGATGTGCGGCTTCTCCAAGGGCGAATCGGACTCGCGCATCCGTAAGCCCGTGGCAAAAAAGAAGATCAAGCTGCTCACGTCGACGGTGCTGCACTGGGAGGATGGCTCGGACGAGACCACCTACGACCACTGGATGAACGGCGCCCTCAAGAACAACTACACGCGCGAGGTCGCCCAGAAGATTTGGGACGATGTTCTTGAGTTCGCCTCCTACGCCTTTAACAAGTCGCACTCTGCCGGCTACGCCATCCTGGTTATGCAGACGGCGTGGCTCAAGGCGCATTACCCGCACGAGTACATGGCGGCCGTTCTGACGTCCTATACGGGCAAGACCGACAAGATCGTTCACTACGTCTCGGCGTGCCGTCACGACGGCATTCCCGTGCTGTCGCCAGACGTCAACGAGTCCGGCACCGAGTTCACGGCTACCAAGGAAGGCGTGCGCTTTGGTCTGGCCGGCATTCGCGGCGTGGGTACCGGCGTGGCGCAGGCCATTATCGCCGAGCGCGAGGCGGGCGGTCCGTTTAAGACGCTGCACGACTTTGTCGAGCGCGTGGACTCCAGCCAGGCAAACCGCCGCGTGATTGAGTCGCTTATCAAGGCAGGCGCCTTTGACTCCACGGGCTATCCGCGTCGCCAGATGATGCGCTTTGTGGACAAGAACAACCCCGAGAACATCATCGATGCCGCGGTGAAGCGCCAGAAGGACCGTGCGAGCGGCCAGACGTCGTTCTTTGACATGTTTGGCGATGTTGAGGGCTCGGGCTTTGAGGTGAGTGTGCCCGATCCAGATGGCCAGGAGGGGGACCGCCACCTTAAACTGAGCCAGGAGAAGGAGGTTCTGGGCATCTATGTCTCGGACCACCCGCTGCGCCCGTTTGAGTATGCGCTCAGCAAAGCGCGCGACTTCTCGTTCTCGCAGATCGACACCGGCTACGAAGTTCAGAACCCCACGGGCGGCACCATCAACCAGGAGATTCCCGAGGGCAAGGCTCTGTGGTGGGCCGGTATGGTCTCGAGCGTATCCAAGCGCGTGACCAAAAACGGCGACCCCATGGGCATCGTGCAGCTCGAGGACATGGAAGGCGAGGCCACGGTCGTCGTGTTCCCCAAGACCTACAAGGAGGCCGAGGGGTATCTGTACGGCGAGGTCGATCCCGAGACCGGCGCGCAGCTGTCCGACGCCTTTGTGCGCATTAAGGGCAAGCTCGAGCGCTCGGACCGCGGCGACCAGATCATCGCGCAGGAAATCGTGCCGCTGGAGCTCAACGAAGAGAACAACAAGCCCAAGGTGTTTGAGGTCATGGTGCCCAACAGTCGCTTTAGCCAGGGCAACATGGCGCGCCTGGCCACGGTGCTCACCACCAACCCGGGTGGCGACCGCGTGGAGATCTTTATCGAGCAGGTGGACGGGCGCGTGCTGCGCGCTGAGGTGCCGGCCAAGGTCAACGCGCGCTCGATTCCGCTACTGGCCGAGGCCAAGGCCATTGTGGGTAACCAAGGCCGCGTGACGGTGATCTAGGGACGGCGTTGCTGAGGGGTAGCTAATTTGGGACGGGGCTATTTTAGCTACCCTTTGACTGACAGTGAATTGGCTGGGATCAGAGTAAATCTCGGCCGATATATGGGGGTAGCTAAAATAGCCCCGTCCCAAATTAGCTACCCTGGGTGCGATTGGAGGAAGTGATGGCGCAGGGGACGTTTGTGCAGGCGCTTCGCAAAGAGGCGGCGCTGAGCGGCACCTTTATGAAGGGCCGCTCGCTCATGCTCAACGGCGCCGTGCTGTCGATCGAGGACAGCGGCTCGCGCTTCTCCAAAAACGTGACGGTTGAGGGCTCGGTGCGCGGTTCGCGCGGCGACCTGTACAAGACGCACGTGGCGCTCGACATGGACGAGCACGAGGTGATCGACTACGATTGCGATTGCCCCGCCGCCTATCGTTACCCCGGTATGTGCAAGCACGCCATCGCCACAGCGCTGGCATACCTGGACGCCAGCGGCATTGAGCCTGTTGAGGGGCTGCGCACGCCGGTTCGCACGTTTACGGCGCAGCCGAAACAGCCCGCGCGCACCGCGCCCAAAGCGCCGGCCGTCAACCCCAATTTTCCCTTTCCGGCGCCCGTCCCCACGAGTCCCAGCCTCATGGCGGCGCTCTCCGATCTTTCGGACGCGCGCATGGATGAGCTGGCGAGCATACGCCGCAAGCTCGCCGGCAGTGTGGATCCCGATGCCCCCAAGGCGGTGTTGGAGCCCTCGCTGGTGCCGTACTACAATCCGCTGTTCGCCGACCGCTTTAGCTGGGCGCTCGAGCTTCGCATTCGCTGTGGATCGGTCTCCTACGTGGTCAAGGATATCGACGGCATGGTCGACGCCTATGTCCGAGGCGGCACCTTCTCGTACGGCAAGAAGCTCACGTTTGTCCATACGCCTGAAGCCTTCGAAGACGTGTCGACAAAGCTGCTCAACCTTGTTGTGACGACAGTTGCCTATCTCGATGACATCACAAGCTCGCATTCGGCGTCGTACGACTTTGTCCGCAGCGGTTTTGTCGCCGAGCGTCAGTTGCCGCTGTCCGAGCATAGCATCGTATATGTGCTGGACCTGCTGCGCGGCCAGACCATCTCCTTTGAGCCCGCTTGGTCGCGGGGGACGACGACGCATCGCACCTATGACGTGGCGGTTGAGATGCCTCCGGAAGGGGAGGACGAGGCTCTGTCTAAGCGCCCACCGCTCCTTGCCGCCAAAATCGCGCCGGCGGCTGGTGGCAGCTACGATCTGCGCCTGCCGGCCGATGCATACTGCTTTGCTTCGGGCGACGTTGCCTATCTGGTCGACACCCGCCGTGCGCGCCGCGCCGATGTGGCGTTTGCCCAGCATGCGGCGCCGTTTCTATCGCGTTTGCTGCCCTGTCGCACGCCGGTCCATATCGCTGCCGACCAGGTGGGGGAGTTCTGTCGTATGGCGCTGCCCATTTTGCGCGACTACACCGACCTCACCGCGCCCGCTGCGCTCGATACCGTGGCGCCCGAGCCGAGCTTTGCCATGGCGATCGGCGTCGACGATGGGCTCGTGACCTGCAAAGTTACGGTTACCTACGGCGACTGGTCGGCAGATCTCTTTAGCCTGGGCGCTCCGGGCAGCCCCTTCGAAGAGCAGCGCCCGGGCGTGCCGCCGCGCGATACGGTGGCGGAGTTTCGCGTTATGGACACGGCGGCCCTGTACTTCGATTTCTACGAGGGCGGCCTGGCGTTTGAGGAACGCGATGACGCCCGCTTGTTCTGCCTGCTGACCGAGGGCCTGTCCGTCCTGTCCGAGCTCGGCGAGGTCATGCTCAGCGACCGCCTGCGCCAGATTTCAGTACGTCCTGCGCCCAAGCTCTCGGTGCGCGCGACCGTCAAGAGCAACCTGCTCGACGTCGAGCTGGGCGCGAGTGGGCTTTCGGCCGCAGACCTTGCCATCTATCTGGACTCGTACAAGCGTCACCAGACGTTTGCGCGCCTGACCTCGGGCGACATTGTGCGCCTGGACGAGGGCGCTCGCGCCGCGTTTGGCCTTGCCGAGGACCTGGGTGTCGATGCCGTCGACCTGCTCGACGGCGTGTCGCTTCCCGCGTCGAGCACCCTGTTTGTCGACAGTATGCTCGCGCGCACGCCCGCGCTCGAGGCCGATCGCGATGCCGCGTTCCGTCGCACCGTCGAGCGTCTGGACACGCTCGGCAAGATGGACTTTACGGTGCCGGCTTCGCTCAAGGCCACGCTTCGTGGCTATCAGGTCGATGGCTACCAGTGGCTCGGCTCGCTCGAGCACCTGGGCCTTGGCGGTATTTTGGCCGACGATATGGGCCTGGGCAAAACGCTGCAGATGATTGCACATATCCTGGCGCGCGTGGAGGCGGGGGATACCAAGCCCACGCTCGTGGTGTG
Organism: Collinsella aerofaciens; assembly: GCF_015546965.1. Lineage (GTDB taxonomy): Bacteria > Actinomycetota > Coriobacteriia > Coriobacteriales > Coriobacteriaceae > Collinsella > Collinsella aerofaciens_X. The sequence continues at coordinate 29,997 of NZ_JADMUF010000011.1, read as the reverse complement.
CCCCGCGTCGCTCGTGTACAACTGGACTGCCGAGCTGGAGCGCTTTGCGCCTTCGCTCGACGTGTGCGCCGTCGTGGGCGCCAAGGCTCAACGCCGCGTGCAGATCGCCGGCGTGGCCGAGCATAACGTGGTCGTGACGTCGTATGACCTTATGCGGCGCGATATCGACGAGTACGTCGAGCAGGACTTTGCCCGTGTGGTACTCGACGAGGCCCAGTACATTAAAAACCCGCTCACCCAGGTGGCGCGCGCCGCCAAGCGCCTACCGGCCGGCGTGCGCTTTGCCCTGACGGGCACGCCCATCGAAAACCGCCTGTCCGAGCTCTGGAGCATCTTCGACTATTTGATGCCGGGCCTTTTGGGCACGCGCGAGTCGTTTGCCAAGCGTTTTGAGAGTCCGGTCGAGCACGCCGAGGGCGACAGCGCCGCTCGCCTGCAGGCGCTCGTGTCGCCGTTTGTGCTGCGTCGTGTTAAGGAAGACGTGGTGGCCGACCTGCCCGAGAAGATCGAGGACACGGTTATGGCACAGCTCACCGGCGAGCAGCGCAAGCTCTACCTGGCCAATCAGGACCGCATCGCCCAGCAGGTACAGCATCGCGAGGCCAATGAGTTTAAGAAGGACAAGCTCAAGGTGCTCGCCGAGCTCACCAAGCTGCGCCAGATCTGCTGCGACCCGCATCTGCACTACGAGGACTACAAGGCCGGGAGCGCCAAGCTCGACGCTTGCATGGAGCTCGTGCATGGCGCGCTCGACGGCGGGCACCACATTCTGCTGTTCAGCCAGTTCACGGGCATGCTCGATATCATCGGCAAGCGCTTGGCCAAGGAGGATATCGCCTTCCTTAAGCTCACGGGCGCATCGTCTAAAGAGAGCCGCGCCAAGATGGTCGCACAGTTCCAGGCGGGCGAGGTGCCGGTCTTTTTGATTTCGCTCAAGGCGGGCGGCGTGGGCCTTAACCTGACGGCGGCCGACGTGGTCATCCACTACGACCCGTGGTGGAACGTGGCGGCGCAGGACCAAGCGACTGACCGCGCGCATCGTATTGGCCAGCAACATACCGTGACCGTGTACAAGCTCATCGCCAAGGACACGATCGAGGAGCGCATTATGCAGATGCAGGAGTCCAAGCGCGATCTGGTCAACAGCGTGCTCGGCGGCGACGGCATCTCGTCGGCACTGTTCACGCGCGAGGATGTTCTGGCACTGCTCGGCGGTGACGGTCGCTAGCCGCGCGCGGGGTGGGACTGCTGGAGCGGGCAGGACGGTCGACGCATTTTGGCCCGACCGCTTGCCTGATTCGTTATGTGTTCATTTGCAATGCCGTGGATGGTTTGTCTGCCTTTGGGCATAAGAACCATCAAGAACATTGGCACATCAGCAAAGGAGAACATCATGGCGAAATTCTTTAAGGACCCCGACGGCAAGCTCATCGCTGCCCTTGGCGACGACGTTGCAACCCCCGCCGGCTGCACGGAACTGACCGCAAACACTGAGGACGCGGCGCACGAGAAGCACGTGCCTGTTGTCGAGACCGAGCGCGACGGTCACGTGATTCGCGCACGCGTTGGCTCGGTCGAGCACCCCAGCCTGCCCGAGCACTACATTGAGTGGATCGCCCTTGAGGCTGAGGGCCGCTTAGAGGTCCATTACCTTGAGCCCGGCATGAAGCCCGCGACGTTTTTCGCGGGCGGTTCCAAGACCGGTACCGTCTATGCCTACTGCAACCTGCACGGGCTGTGGTCCGCGACATTCTAGGAGTGCGCCCCCGCTCGGGGTATCATAGCTAGCATATGCACATGCAAGCGCCGACTGCATTATGCGGCCGGCGCTTTTACTACGATTTCGATGGTTTACGACGGAAAGGGCTGAGCCATGAAGCTCGCGCTTGCACAGATCGATATGCGCCTGGGTGATATTGAGGGCATTTGCGGCCGCATTGAGGACCAGGCTCGTCTGGCCCACGAGCGCGGGGCGCGCGTGCTGTGCGTTCCGGCTCCGCTCTTTATGGGCGCCATGCCCGGTGGCCTGGTGGGCGCTGCCGACTTTGAGCACGACATGCTTGCCGGCTTGACTGGTGTCGCCGAGCGTATCCAGGAGCTTGACATGATCTGCATCGTGCCCGCGGCGGTTTCGTTTGAGGGCCAGCCGCTGCTCGACTACATGATGCTCAAGGACGGTCATGTGGTGCCGGCGCGTTCGAGCATTGCCCTGCAGCGTGGCGAGAACAGCGACACGCGTTGGGCGCCGCCGGTGTTCGACGTGGACGGCGTGCGCATCGCCGTGATTTTTGACTTGGACCGCGAACTCGAGATGTTGCCGACCGGTGTTGACCTCATTTCGTATTTCCAATTCAACGCGTTTGACATGACCGACCGCGAGACTGCCGCCATTGCCGCCGTTCGCAGCGGAGCCTACCGCAAGATCGCATCCAAGCGCAGCGTGTGGTTTGCCTGCATGGCGCCGGTCGGTGCCTATGACGAGTCGGTGTATACCGGCGGTTCGTTTGTGCTCGACGACTGCGGTCGCGTGGTGGCCCAGGCGCCGTGTTTTGAGGAGAGCCTGCTGGTCCAGGAGATTCAGCGCGGCGTGATGCTTGATGCCCTGGAAGATCACGAACTGCCCGAGTTCCGTTCCGAGGAGTGGCTGTGGCAGGCGCTGGTGCTCGCCGTGCGCGACAACGCCCGAGCCCACGGTGCGTCGCGTGCTGTTGTGGCACTCGAGGGCGACTTGCCGTCGTCTTTGCTGGCGGCGCTGGCCGTCGACGCTCTGGGCCCGCGTAATGTGATTGGCCTGGTGCTGGGGCGCAACCGTATCTTTACGCCGGCGCAGGAAGAGGCCGAGGCTGCCCGCTGTGCCGCCGTCCGCGCCATCGCCGAGCGTTTGCACATTCGCACCGTCGAGCGCGATGCACCGGATGCGGCGCGTGTGCTCGATCGCGACGTGTCGGCGGGCGATGCCGAGCGTCTGCGCTCGCGCACGTTGGGCCTCATGCTGGAGGACACGGCGCTCGAGCTGGGTGCGATGGCGCTGAGCCCGCTGTCCAAAACCGAGTACGCGCTGGCGGCGCCGGCGCTTTGCGGCGGCTATCAGGGCGATTATGCGCCTTTTGGCGATGTGTACCTGTCGACGCTTGAGTTTGTGGCGCGTGTGCGCAACCGCACGTCTTCCGTGGTGCCCCAAGAGCTCGTGACGCTCAACGCGGTGGAGGATTGCATGGAGCGTGTGCTGGCGCAGGCGCTCTCGACGCTCGACGGCCCGGTCGATATGCTCGACCGCGCGGCACAGCTGCTCGGCGGGCTTGAGCCGGGTGAGGTCGATGGCGCGCTCGAGGCGCACGTGGACCGCAACCGTCCCTTCGACGATATCCCGATGGCCGCTGGCAAGCCTGAGGCCTGCTCGCTGCTGCTGATGCTTGTGCGCCAGGGTGAGGCTGCTCGTCGCATGCTGCCGACGGCGCCGATCGTCTCGGCCCGTTCGTTTGTCGAGCGCGCCTGGCCGTACATGCTCGCGTGGTCCGACCTGGGGCTTAACGGCAAGGAGCGTATGACGGTCGATTCTCTGGCGCGCGCCGAGGTGCGCCGTTTTGCTGACGAGGATACGAGCGAGCGCGTGCGAAACGAGATGATGGGCGTGCTGGGCGAGCTACTGGGTATTTCGCCCGAGCAAATGGAGGAGCTGCGCTCTGAGGACGGTCAGCGTCGTTTGCACGAGGGAATGAAAAAGTTCGAGGGCGAGGTTCAGGACGCCATCGATAAGATGATGGGCGGTCAGGGCGGCTCGCAAGGTAGTCCCCAGGGTGGCCCGATGCCGCATCCGCCAGTAGATCCGAGGCAGTTTCCCTTTTTCTCGCAGAATTAAGCTGGGGACGGGATTTGCTCCCAACGCCGACACTTCAACTAAGTATCTTGGCCCCGTTGTGTTATTCTAGAACAGATGTTCGTGAATGATGCGCGGGGCCTTGTCTTGCGCTGTGCTTGTGGCGAGGGGAGGTCGGCTTGGTTATCTTGGGCATTGACCCCGGTTTGGCTCATACGGGTTGGGGGATTATCGAGGAGCGGCGTGGCGAGGTTCGCTGCCGTGCCTACGGTTGCATCGAGACCAGCGCGGGCAGCCCGCTCGCGGTGCGCCTGTCGCATATCGCCCGTGACCTTAAGGATGTCGTCGAGCGTTATCGACCCGACACAGCTGCTGTCGAGAGCATCTACTTTGGCGCCAACGTTCGTTCGGCCATCCCCACGGCGCATGCCCGCGGTGCTGCGCTTGTGGCGCTGTCGGAGTGCGCGCTCGAGATTGGCGAGTACACGCCCATGCAGATCAAACAGGCTGTGGTGGGCACCGGCGCCGCGGACAAGCGACAGGTCGCCTACATGGTACGCACGCTCACGCAGCTCGACCACGACCCGCATCCCGACCATGCCGCCGATGCCCTGGCCTGCGCCATCTGCCACGTAAACCTCAGCCGCACCCGCGCCCTCACCGGTGGCGAGTTCTATCAACAGAGAGGAACCGGATACTGATGATTTCCCAGCTCCACGGAACGCTTGTCGAGGCCACGATGAGCTCTGCCGTCGTCGATGTGTCGGGCGTTGGCTTTGAGCTCGGCATTTCGGGCAGCACTGCGGCCACGTTGCCGACGCCCGGTGGCGAGGTCCGCCTCTACACGCGTATGCAGGTGCGCGAGGACGCCATGACACTTTTCGGGTTTTCCTCAAAGGATGAGCGCACGATGTTCGATCGGCTCGTGTCTGTCTCGGGCGTTGGTCCGCGCTTGGCGCTCGCCGTGCTTTCCACCTATACCGTGGGGCAATTGTATTCGCTGGTGATGGCCGAGGACGACAAGGGCATGGCCAAGGTGCCCGGTGTGGGCAAAAAGACAGCTCAGCGTCTGATCCTGGAGCTCAAGAGCACCTTTGCCAAGGACAAGGGCTTTGTGCCGGTCGACGTGATTCCCGGCCAGGTTGCGATGCCCGTGCCCGCTGCCGCTCCCTCGGCCATCGATGACGCCCGTGCGGCGCTCCTTTCCATGGGCTTTAGCCCGCAGGAGACCGATGTTGCCCTGAGCGGGTATGATGGGCAGAATATGCGTGTCGAGGATCTGCTCGGTGCGGCGCTTAAGCGACTCGGAATGGATGCGTGATGTGGGAAGCCGATGACTCTCAGGACCTGTGGGCGACGCCCGGCAACTCGCCGGCGGCATCCATGGCGCACGGCGAGCGCATGGTGGGCTCGGAGCTGACGGCCGAGGACCTCGATGTCGACCGCACTTTGCGCCCCCAGCGCCTGGACGACTACTGTGGCCAGGAGCACATCAAGCAGAGCCTGCGCGTGTTGATCGAAGCGGCACAGAGCCGTGGCGAGACGCTCGACCACGTGATCTTCTCGGGTCCTCCGGGTCTGGGCAAGACCACGCTGGCCACCGTTATCGCCAACGAGTTGGGCGCTCAGATCAAGACCACGAGTGGCCCTGCCATCGCGCGCACGGGCGACCTGGCGGCCATCCTTACTAACTTGCAGCCGGGTGATGTGCTGTTTATCGACGAGATCCACCGCCTCAACCGTTCGGTCGAGGAGGTCCTGTACCCCGCGATGGAGGACTTTGCCCTCGATATCGTGATTGGCAAGGGTCCGGCGGCGCGCTCGATTCGCCTGGATATTCCCAAGTTTACGTTGGTAGCGGCAACGACCCGCTCAGGCATGTTGACAGGCCCGTTGCGCGACCGCTTTGGCATTTCATATCGCCTGGATTACTACACGGTCGAGGAGCTCGCGCAGATTGTGACGCGCTCGGCGACTATCCTGGGCGTGACGATCGACCACCCCAGTGCACTCGAGATCGGCTCGCGTTCGCGCGGCACGCCACGTCTTGCCAACCGCCTGCTCAAGCGCGTGCGCGACTATGCGCAGGTGCGCGGCAACGGTCCCATTGAGCTCGATATCTGCCGTCAGGCACTCGAGTTCTTCGAGATCGACGAGCTCGGTCTGGACTGGATGGATATTCGCATTTTGGAGACGCTCGCCAAGACGTTCTCCGGTCGTGCCGTGGGACTTACGACCCTTGCCAGCGCGGTGGGCGAGGACCCGGGCACGCTCGAGGATGTCTATGAGCCCTATTTGCTGCAATGCGGGTTGATGATTCGTACGCCGCAGGGCCGTCAGGCAACCCTTCGCACCTTTGAGCACCTGGGGATTGAACCTACCGTTTAGGGCGCTTTGTTTTGGCGGGCTGTTGGGCTATCGCTGGGCATCGGGTAAACATATCGCCGTTCATCGGTTATGGGCGTTTTACTATTGCGCGCCCGTGCTATGCTGAATTGGTCTTTTTCTCATTCGGTAACGAAAGGACCGCCCATGCCTACTGACATCGAAATCGCACGTTCCGTCACGCCGCTGCCCATTACCGAGGTGGCTAAGAACGTCGGCGTCGACGTAAAGCACCTGATTCCGTACGGCTTCGACAAGGCTAAGGTTGACTATTCACTGCTCAACGAGCCGACCGATCACCAGGCCAAGCTCGTCCTCGTGACCGCTATCAACCCAACGCCTGCGGGCGAGGGCAAGACCACCACGACCATCGGTCTGGCCGATGGCCTGCGTCGTCGCGGCGTCAAGAGTGCCGTGGCCCTGCGCGAGCCTTCGCTCGGCCCCGTCTTTGGCGTTAAGGGCGGTGCTGCCGGCGGCGGCTGGGCTCAGGTCATCCCCATGGAGGATATCAACTTGCACTTTACCGGCGACTTTCACGCTATCGGTGCCGCCAATAACCTGCTGGCCGCCATGCTCGACAACCATATTCAGCAGGGCAACAAGCTCGGTATCGATGTTAAGCGCATCACTTGGAAGCGCGTCGTCGATATGAACGACCGTCAGCTGCGCCACGTCATCGACGGCATTGGCGGTAAGGCTCAGGGCGTGCCGCGCGAGGACGGCTTCGATATCACCGTCGCCTCCGAGGTCATGGCAATCCTGTGCCTGTCTACGAGCACCAGCGACCTTAAGGAGCGCCTGGGCGAGATCGTCGTCGGCTACAGCTTTGCCGGCGAGCCCGTCCGCGCCCGTGACCTCAAGGCCCAGGGCGCCATGGCGGCCCTCCTCAAGGACGCGCTCAAGCCCAACCTGGTTCAGACGCTCGAGGGCACGCCTGCGTTTGTCCACGGCGGCCCCTTCGCCAATATCGCCCACGGCTGCAACTCCATCATGGCCACGCGTATGGCCATGCGCTTTGGCGATGTCGCCATTACCGAGGCCGGCTTCGGTGCCGATCTGGGTGCCGAGAAGTTCCTCGATATCAAGTGCCGCATGACGGGCGTTCGCCCCAGTGCTGTCGTGGTCGTTGCCACTGCCCGCGCGCTTAAGTACAACGGCGGTGTCGCCAAGGCCGACCTCAACGAGGAGAACCTCGAGGCCCTCAAGGCCGGCATGCCCAACCTGCTGCGTCACGTCGACAACATCCAGAACGTTTATGGTCTGCCCTGCGTGGTCGCCATCAACCGCTTCCCGACAGACACCGAGGCCGAGCTTGCACTCATCGAGTCCGAGTGCCAGAAGCTCGGCGTCAACGTTAAGCTGTCCGAGGTCTGGGCCAAGGGCGGCGAGGGCGCACTCGAGCTGGCCGATGAGGTCATGCGTCTGATCGAGCAGCCGAGCGAGCTCAAGTTTGCCTACGAGGACGGCGCCGATGTGGCCGACGCCCTTGAGGCCGTTGCCACCAAGGTCTACCGCGCCGATGGCGTCGACTTTACGCCGGCTGCCAAGCGCCAGCTTGCCGAACTGCGTGAGAACGGCTTTGGCAACCTGCCGGTATGCGTGGCCAAGACCCAGTACAGCTTTAGCGACAACGCCAAGGTCCTCGGTGCTCCCGAGAACTTCCGCATCACGGTGCGCGAGCTCAAGGTTTCCGCCGGCGCCCACTTTGTGGTCGCACTGACCGGTAGCGTTCTGACTATGCCGGGCCTGCCCAAGGTTCCCGCGGCCGAGAACATCGACGTCGACAACGACGGCAACATCACCGGTCTGTTCTAAGCCTGCTGCCCATAGCCGCCTGCCCGCCCCGCCGCGCTCTGCAGCACGGCGGGGCTTTTTATTCCGAGGACCGCGCATGTCTTGTAGATACCGACGGGCACTGCCAATCATAGGCTTTTGCGCGGGTAGAATGCATGGATAACTTGATGCTTACGGGCGACGGAAAGGAATCGTTGCATGGACCAGGATAAGACGACCGTGATGGGCGGCTACAGCTCCGCGCAGGCTGGCGACAGCGCCGACGCGACTCGCGTTGTGCCCGGCCCCGGTTATGCCGACCCTGCCGCGACGCAGCCTTCTGCCGAGCCTACGCGGGTTATGGGCTATGGCGACACGGCGCAGGATCCTTACGCTGCATCTTCGCAAAGCCCCTATGGCAACGCGGCGCCGGACCCGTTTGATTACGCGCCGCAGGATCCCTATGCCAGTTCTGCGCCGAATCCCTATGATGACCTGTCGCAGAATCCCATTCCACAGCCTCAGCAGACGACGTATATGCCGCGCACGGCGCAGCCTCGCTATGAGTCGCGCGATCCCTACGCGCGCCAGCCGTATCGCGAGTACCCCAAGTCGATTCCGCAGTATGGCGAGGATGAGGAAAAGAAACCGTCGCGTTCGTCGAGCGTGATCAAGAAGATCCTGATTGTGCTGGCGATCTTCTTTGCCCTGTCGGTTGTGTTTGCCATCGTGTCGGGCATGCTCAACAAGCGGGGCGCCACGACTGATACCACGGCCGAGCAGACCGAGACTACCCAGTCCGGCACTGTCGACCTGAGCGATATCCCGGGGCAGTACTGGTCCAACGCCAAGAAGCTCCTCAAGTCGCGTGGGGCCGATCTTTCGAACGCCGTGATCCTGACCGATGACGGCTCAACGCCTGTCGTCGATGCCAACTGGGTTGTTATGTCTGCCTACTACAACGACAATGGCAACCTGGAGGTTCAGCTCACGCGCAAGGACAGCTCGTCGGGCAATGTGTCCGGCGATCAGAGCGGTGCGGACAGCTCGAGCTCCAATACGTTGGAGGACCTGAGCAACAAGGCCCAGGAGCTGGGAGATAAGGCCCAGCAACTGGGTGACACGGCTCAGAATCTCGGCGACACCGCGCAGAACCTGGGTGACATGGCAACGAACGCCTGGGATACCCTGCAAAACGGCATTTCGGGCGCACAGGGAAACTAGCGGCCGAGCGGCTAGAGCCTTGGCAGTGCAAATAAAAACGGGACGCAGGATCGCGTGACCGGGCGCACATGCGCGTTGGTCGGCGGTCCTGCGTCCCGTTTTGCTGCCGATTACAGCCGCTCGGCCGGGCGGTCGGGCGAGCTAAAGCCCGAGTCAAACGTGACGACGCACGAGACATCGGGCCGGCGCTCGTGCACGATGCGCGTGACGAGTTCCAGCAGCTCCTCGTCGGATATGTCAAAACCGTCGGGGCGCACCAGGTCAAACGAGACGAAGCCGTCGTGCTCGTGCAGGTCGTGGATGGAAAGTGCGGGGTCGATCTGCATGATGCCGCGCTTGACCCAGCCGCGCAGGTCGTCGCCGGTTGTCGCGATGGGGTCGCAATGCAGCGTAATGTCGATACCCATCTGATGCTTGATATCGTGCTCGATGGTGTCCAGAATCTCGTGGTGCTCAAACGCATCGCCCTCGCCGGGCATCTCCACGTGTGCGCTGGCAAACTGGCGACCGGGGCCGTAGTCGTGCACCATCAGATCGTGCGTGCCCAGAACCTGCGGATAGGACATAATCCTGTCGCGAATCTCCTGCACCAGCTTGGGGTCGGGTGCCTGTCCCAACAGCGGGCTGATGGCGTCGCGCACCAGACCCATGCCGCTGATGCAGATGAAGATGCCAACGCCCAGGCCCGCCCAACCGTCGAGGTCAATGCCGGTTGTCTGTGAGATAAGCGCTGCCACCAGGACCGATCCCGAGGTGATGACGTCGTTTTTGGAGTCCTGCGCTGTGGCGATGAGCGTCTCGGAATCGATGCGGTTGCCCAGTGTGCGGTTGAACGCCGCCATCCAGAATTTGACGAGCATGGATGCGATGAGCGCGGCCATGGAGACTAGTGTGTAGGCGGTGGGGGAAGGCTTGATGATCTTGGTGATCGACTCCAGGATCAGGTTGATGCCGACGGCGCAAACGAGGACGGCGACAAACAGTCCTGCCAGGTACTCGTAGCGGCCATGGCCGTAAGGGTGCCCCTCGTCGGCCGGGCGGCTGGCAAGGCGGAATCCGAGCAGGCTCACGATGTTGCTCGAGGCATCGGAGAGGTTGTTGAAGGCGTCGGCGACAAGCGAGACGGAACCCGCGAGCAGGCCCGCGATGCCCTTGGCCAGGCACAGCGTGATATTGAGGCCGATGCAGATGAGGCTTGCGGCAAACCCCGCGTTGGTGCGGCAGGAGGTATCGACCGGCTCGCTCTCGCTGCCGGGAACAAGCGTATGTACCAGCCGATTTACAAATAGCATAACGGTCGTCCTCACAATCATGTTTAAGGGGATAGTGTAGCTCGCACGGACGCGTCGTGCGACGATGCTCAGAAAATGCAGCAATGGTCTGCCGATGCTAACGGGCACGGGGCGGAGGGGGGCGGTTGCCCGCATGGCTTTGAGCCCGCTGCGCCTTCTCGTCCGTGCGAGTGCTCCATTTTGGGCCACATGGGTATGGGCACGCGCCGATTTGCTCGACATACTTAATATCGACAGCCCCTGTGCAAAGGAGGACGTTTCCATGGACGAGATGTTTGCCATTAAATGTCAAAACTGCGGCGGCCCTATGTACTCGCACCAGGCTAAGCGCAGCTTTGAGTGCGCCTATTGCGGCACGGTGGTTCCGTGGCAGGCGGACGCCGGAGAGCCCAAGAGCGCTTTGGGTATTCGCCATACGCCGTTGACGGTGATGGATGGACTGCTCAAACTCACGCATGTGTCGCAACTCGAGCGCCCGGAGGACCCGGACTGGTATTTCTTCAATGCGCACTGGCGCAATCAGTCGGTCCTGGAACATCTGCTGTGGGAGGATCGCGGCACGGCGCAGGAGTTCCAAGAGGCCACGCATGTGAGCATTCCTTGCCCCTTCTGCGGAGCGTCCTTTGAGGGCGAGTCAACGCAGCGTGTGTTTGAGTGCCCGTCCTGCGGCAATAAGATCGGCATTGCGGACCTGCTCAAGCCGGGGACGTTTAGCAAGCGCCTGACCATGGGCGTTGGTGCGGAGTATGTGCCCGAGCAGGGTATTCCCTGCGAAATCTCGCCGCAGCAGGCACGTGCCAACGCGCTGCAGCTGGTGCGCCAGTATCCGGATGCCTTTGCCGGGCACGACGTGGAAGACGCGATCCAAAACGACATGATGCTCTTCTATTTCCCCATGGCGCTGGCGGACTTGCGCATGATGGCGAGCTTCCCGGGCAAGGGCCTGAGCAAGGAGACCTTGGTGTACTACGAGGTGCTCGACTGGGCATACCCCAGGGCAAACTACCTGGACGTTCGCCTCATGGGCATTTTGGAGCCGTGGGACTTTGCCAAGGTCGGTCCGTTCGATCCCGCCATGCAGGAAGGCGACTTCCGCGTCGTCTCCGTCGATGCGTCTACCAAGGACCAGGTGGTCATTGATAAGTTGGCGCTCGACGTTGCGGGCAACGACGCCGAGGCGGTACTGGGGCTCAATAAAAAGAGCATTCGCATGTGGGCGCGCAAGGCCCGCAAACATAAGGACGGCCTGGTGATGGTGCCGGTCTACTTTGTCGATCGTCCGGCGGCGGACAGCCGCGATGGCGAGCAGGTGCGCATTGCCGTAAACGGACAGACGGGCCGCGCGGCCGCGGTGGTGTTTAGTGACAAGCGCGAAACGCACGTCGTGGCGCCGCTCAATCCGAGCCTGCATCTGTCCGGTGAGAGCACCGTGCATGCCATGCCCATCGAGGTCAAATACGTTAAGTCGCCGTTTCTGTACCAGATCGTGCGCCGTGGAGGCGGCGAGCAACCGCGCCAGGTTGCAGCTGCCGTCGAGGGTTCCTACCGAGAGGAGAAGCCCAAACGCAAGGGCTTGCTCGCTGCGATCTTTGGGAAGTAGGGGAGTAGTGCTGGTTAGTCTTATGACGCGATAGTCAGGGGCACGGGGCAGCTCGCAGGGGTGCGGGCCGCCCCGTTTTTGTATTGCGGGGAAGTGCCGGGCACTTCATTAAATGCCCCTGCTCGGAGCGTTGGCACTGAACAACATTACGCTTGCCGATAGCTATTAAAAAGTGTCCGCTCGCGGTAGTAGTATCAAAAAAGAGGGGTTCCAAACGGAACCCCTCTGGCAAGTCAAATTGTCCCCTACGGGACGCCCTCCGAAGAAGGCATTTTTGGCATAGCCGTATTTTGACTCGCAGTGTCGATGTAACTGGTAATCGACAAGGCAACTGTAGCACAGCGCGAAAGGGCTGGTCTATATGAATCTAAGAAACTACTCGGGTGAGTACAGCATCGGTCTAGACATGGGCACCAACTCCGTGGGTTGGGCGGTTGCGGACGAGCATGGCAAGCTCCTGCATTTTAAGAAGCAGCCTACCTGGGGCAGTCGTCTGTTCGATGCCGCACAGCCGGCTTCTGAGGCTCGTGTCCATCGCGGTCAGCGTCGTCGCTATGTGCGGCGTCGTTGGCGCTTGGATCTATTGCAAAAACTGTTTGAGCCCGCAATGAACGAAGTTGATCCGGGCTTTTTCATGCGGCTCAACCAGTCGCGAACCATCGAAGGCGACCCGATCTTTACCAAGGACTTTACGAAAGCCGATTACTACGATCGTTTCCCAACCATCTACCATCTTCGCGCCTACCTTATAGAAAGCGATGAGCAGGCAGATCTCCGCTTGGTGTACCTTGCGATTCATAACATCGTTAAGCATCGCGGTAACTTCTTGCGCCAAGGAGAGAAACTGACGGCAAAGACAGCAAAGACATCTGATGTCCTTAAGAATCTCAATGGTGCTTTGAAGGCATGGTGCGAATCGAGGGAATATGAGTTCGTGAAACTTGATGAACTCTCTGTAGCGAAGATCTTGGCTGACGAGCGATCTTCTCGCTCGCAAAAGGCAAAAGACATTCAGGCACTCGTAAAAGTTGACACCGGAGATGCAACCGCGAATAAAAAGCTGGCGAAGGCTTTGTCGAACGCTGTCGTCGGTCTCCAGTGCGAGTTCAAAGATGTGTTTGGCGAGTTTGAGTGCGAGGCAACTAAGCTCGCGCTTTCTGACGACGAGAAACTCGAGACACTGCAAGCTGCATGCCCCGACGATTGCGTCGAGCTTCTTGAGTCTGTCTGCGGGGTATATTCTGCTTATGTTTTGCAGGGGCTTTTGTCATATGCAGAAGGCCAAACTATTTCGATCAACATGATCAAGAAATACGAGCAATACGCAGAAGACCTTGCTCTGCTTAAGCTCTTGGTCCGCAAATATGCTCTTAACTCATATGAGTCTTTCTTCCGCGGGGCAACCTATCATGATTCGAATGGTGATGATCCTTCGCGCGACTACGATGCCTCAAAGGCCCAAGGCTATACCGCATATGACCTGCATAAACTGTCCTATGATGACTTCGCTAAATCCGTAAAGAAGCTCTTTGCGGGAACGGGCGCGGAGACGGATGAACGCTATATCGCCATGATGGACGCATTCGACAAACAGCGCTTTTTGCGTCGCCTTAAGACGAGTGATAACGGTGCCATCTACTATCAGCTGCATCTTGAGGAGCTGCAGGCTATTCTCAAAAACCAGGGCCGCTTCTATCTGTTCCTCAAGGACGAGGCTTCGAAGATCGAGAGCCTGGTCACGTTCCGTATCCCGTACTATGTTGGACCGCTGACGCCTAAAAATGCGGCCAAGGACAAACACGGCAACCACCGATTCCAATGGTCCGAGCGCAAGCCCGGCATGGAAGAAGCGACAATCACGCCTTGGAACTGGGATACCGTAATCGATAAGAACAAGAGCGCCGAGAACTTTATCCTGCGCATGACGGGTGATTGCACTTATCTTGCTGGTGAAAAGGTGCTTCCCAAGCAGTCTCTGCTCTACGAGGAGTTCTGCGTTCTGAATGAACTCAATGGCGTTCGCTGGTCTGAAGATGGTGACGATTGGCAACGCTTGGATGCCGCGCAGCGCGAGGGCATTGTCCATGAGCTATTCCATAAAAAGCGTTGCATTACTTACAAGATGATTGCCGACTGGCTTGTAAAAGAGGGCGACGCGACAAATCCGGTTGTCCGCGGCGGCCAGGGTGAGAGCGGTCTTGAATCGAAGATGGGCTCGTACATCTTCTTTGCCAAAGACATCTTTGGCGTGGACGAGTTGAGCCGCGCCGAGTATCCAGTTATCGAGAAGATCATTCTTTGGAACACGTTGTTCGAGGACCGCTCGATCCTTAAGGAAAAACTGCAGGATGAGTTCGGTCCCAGTGGCAACGGAATGCTCGATGCCGAGCAGATTAAGAAGATTTGCAAAAAGCGACTGACTGGCTGGGGACGTCTGTCGGAGAAATTCCTGACGGGTATTAGGATTGATACGCAAGCCGGTCGCTCTATGAGCATCATGGACGTGCTGCGAGAGGGAAACCCCAGTTCTGAGCGTCGCTTGGGCGAGACCATGGTGATGATGGAGATTCTCCACGACAACACGCTGGGCTTCCAGGAAAAAGTGGATGAACACAATCGCAAATACTATGCCGAACATGAGAAATCTCTAGGCGTAAATGAGCTCCCCGGATCTCCGGCGATTCGTCGCAGCCTGAATCAAGCGATTCGCATTGTTGACGAAATCGTAAAGATTGCGGGGCATGCGCCGGCTAACGTTTTTGTTGAGGTGACTCGCGACGAGGACGAAAAGAAGAAAGGCAAGCGGACTACGAAGCGCTGGGACACCATCGAGGACGCTCTCAAGGCGTTTAAGGCCGAGGGCGGCGACCTGGCAGTTATGGACGATTTCAAGGAACTCAAGGCAACCAATGCAGATCTTGACGAGCGCCTGACCCTCTATTTGATGCAGAACGGAAAGTGCCTGTATTCCGGTCGCGCCATCGACCTCAATAAGCTTATGGCGGGCTCGGGCGAGTACGAGGTCGACCATATCATTCCGCGCGCCTACATTAAGGACGACAGCCTGGAGAATAAGGCGCTGGTGTACCGCGAGGAGAATCAGCACAAGACCGACCAGCTTTTGATCGATAAGGGCATTCGCTGGAAGATGGGCGAAACGTGGAAGCAGCTGCACCGAGCGAAGCTCATTGGCGATAAAAAGTACCGCAACTTGCTGCGCTCTTCCATAAATGAGAACGCCATGAAGGGATTCGTCGCGCGTCAGCTCGTTGAGACGAGCCAGATGGTTAAGATGGCGCAGGCGTTGCTTGAGGCGCGTTATGCCGATGAGGGAACTAAGATCGTTCCTGTAAAGGCGAGCGTATCGCACAACCTTCGTGAGGCAGCAGGCCTTGTTAAATGCCGCGAAGCCAACGATTTCCATCATGCGCACGATGCCTATCTGGCATGCCGTTTGGGGCTGTTTATTCAGATGCGCCATCCCGGTATGTACGAGAACCCCATCGGCTACTCGCATGTGATTAAGAAATACGTGCGCGAGCAGTCCGAGCTGTTTAAGAAAACCCATCGCATGCCTGGATCTGCCGGATTTGTCGTTAATAGCTTTATGACTGCGGGTTTTGACCCCGAGACGGGTGAGGTCTTTGACGATGCCTGGGCCGAGGACGACGAGGTCAAACGTTATAGGGGAAAGTATCTTCCGGACGGCTGGAATGCAGCGGCAGAGGTCGAGGGCATTCGCCGTGCGCTCAACTATCGCCAGTGCTACATCTCGAGGATGCCGTATGTGGATACGGGGGCGTACTGGAACGCCAATCCTATCTCTAAAAGGAAAGCGCCGAAGATTGAGATTAAAAAAGGACTCGACCCCTTGCTTTACGGCGGGTACGACAGCAAGAGCGCAGCGTATTTCTTTATTTACGAAGTTAGGGATAAGAAGACGAAGCCTGTTTTGAAGATGGCAATGATGCCAGTCTACAAGATGAAAGAACTGGAGAGCGATCCAGTAGCTTTTGAAGACTATTGTCGAGAGCTGGCGTCCGGTACTTCGTGCGTATGTACAAGGATTGTTGTTCCGAGGCTGTTGAAATGGCAGCTTGTGGAAATAGCTGGAAGTCGACTGTGCGTAAATGCTGAAGAGGAAATGAAGTCGGCGTCTCAGCTGGCCTTCTCACAGGAAGAACTCCTGAAGATCTCCCGCGTCTGCCGAGAAGGTTTTTTTGATGCGGATACGAACCTGTTCGTTTATCGGGCTGTCGCTCGTTCGCTGGAGAAATCTGAATGCCCTATGCTGGCGAGTGATTTGGGTCTTGAAGATAAGTATGAGACGTTTAGCGCGCTCGGCGTGGCACAGCAAAAAGACCTATTGATTAAGTTGATCAGGCTGTGTGTGGGCAATAAAAAGTCTGTGCCGATTGACATCAAGGCGCTTGGAGGAGGAAAGGCAGCCGGAAGGCTCCGCCCTGCACGCAATAAAGTCCCTGAGGGCCTTGTAATCATTGACCAATCAGTAACAGGCATGTTCGAGAGAAGGACCCGTGTCGGGCTTTAGGAATATCGTCATTTCTAGTCCTTGCAAACTGCAGTACAAGGGTGGATACATGGTTGTCCGCCGGGAGGACGATACGGCGAAAGTGCACCTTTCCGAGATTTCGTCGGTCGTCCTTCAGACCAACCAGGTGTTCATAAGCGCTTATCTGCTCTCGGAGCTTGCCAAGGCAAAGGTCGCGTTTGTCGTCTCTGACGAGAAGCGCGACCCCATTGGGCAATATTTACCGCTATACGGGGCTCATAACACCAGTAAACGTATTGCAGAACAGCTTGAGTGGGGCGAACCGATCAAAAAGCGCGTATGGCAACGAATCGTGCGCGACAAAATCAAGCATCAATCTGATGTGCTCCACGCCCGTGCGCGTGAGGAGCAGGGTGAGACGCTCAAGAGTATTGTTGCCGAGGTGCGCTCAGGAGATACAACAAATCGCGAGGGCCATGCCGCCCGATTATATTTCAGTTCCCTGTTTGGTCCGTCCTTTTCGAGGGATGACGATACGCCTCTGAATGCTGCTCTCAATTACGGCTATGCGATCCTGCTGTCGAGCGTCAATCGCGAGATCGCGGCGCGCGGATACCTTACGCAGGCGGGAATCTGCCACAAAAATGAGTTTAACCAGTTCAACTTGAGCTGTGATTTTATGGAGCCATTTAGGCCTCTTGTAGACCGTATTGTGTTCGATAACTTCGACGGCGAATTCTCTAAGGAGATAAAGCTACTTTTGGTCGACATGCTCAATCAAGGAATCGCGTATCGAGGCGGCACGTATCGCGTGGGCTCCGTAATATCCCTGTATGTTGCTGACTGCTTCAAGGCCCTTGACCGGAAGCTGTCAGTAGATGAGATCGAGTCGTTCGAGGTCGTATGAGTATCGGGGAAAGGATCAGATATATGAGGCTTGTCGTCTTCTTTGATTTGCCCGTCGATACTCCTGCGCAAAGAAAAGACTACCGCGTGTTTCGCAAGTTTCTTCTTAAAGATGGCTATCTTATGCTCCAGGAGTCCGTGTATGCAAAGCTTGTTGTTAATGATGGGGCGGCGGGAAGCGCGATACAAAGACTTAGGAAGCATCGTCCGCCGTCCGGCCTCGTGCAGGTCCTTCGCGTGACTGAGTCTCAGTTTTCGACCATGGAGTACATTACGGGCAACCGTGAGACCCATGAGGAGATAGACACGATGGAGGAGCTTCTGGTTTTATGAGGCTCGTGTTTTCGGGA
Source organism: Collinsella aerofaciens (assembly GCF_015546965.1). Lineage (GTDB taxonomy): Bacteria > Actinomycetota > Coriobacteriia > Coriobacteriales > Coriobacteriaceae > Collinsella > Collinsella aerofaciens_X. Next base: position 12,137 of record NZ_JADMUF010000011.1, on the reverse strand, counting down.
CTTGAACACCCGGTGGAGCTAACAGCAGGGGAGACATCGGTTTTGCAAGTCGAAAACTCTGCTCTGTTCGCGCGGATCGTAACTTCTTTGCAAAACGGATTGGGGCGCCAGGCGATGGAACCTTACTCCCTTTGGAAAGACGATGAGGAGATTAAGCCCGACAGTGCCCTGATGGTAGTGCCTGATGCGCTGAATCTTCCATGGGATGACCGTGCATTTATGACCGCAATCACCAAGAAGGTTGAGCGTGAGTTTCTAGAAGACGAAGATCTGCGTATGCAGGTGGAAGAGGCTGAACGTGCAATAAAGCTGCGTTTAGGCGGATTGAACCTTGGCTTTAATGCCGATTTGGGGTTTGGGTTAGAATGGGATTTGAAGCGCTACCTCAAGTTTTTAGGATTTGGCGCAGCGCCTCAAGAAGATAAATCGTTCCTTGATAATCTGCTTAATTTCCTTTCATTTGCTCTTGACGCTGGCTGCAGAAAGACAATCGTATTCGTAAATCTCAAAACGTTTTTGACGGAAAATGAGCTGCAAACGCTCTATGACCACGTGTTTTTTCTTAAGTTGAGCTTGTTGCTCCTGGAGAATAAAAAAGATACCATGGCTTACGGACATGAACATAAACTAACGGTTGACCTGCAGTTTTTAGAGCATTGAAAGAACAGACCGGGTTAGATTGAACGTCCCGTCGCAGTAGGGAATTTGCTCCAATGGTTTTGGAGCAGTGTCGATCTAACTGGTAATCAAACACGGGCATTGACCGGGCAACGTCTTGTATAGTTTTGGAGCAGTGTCGATCTAACTGGTAATCAAACTGACGACCGCGCGGGCAAGGTCCTCGTTGCGTTTTGGAGCAGTGTCGATCTAACTGGTAATCAAACTGCCATCGAGTCATAACGATGATCACAGCAGTTTTGGAGCAGTGTCGATCTAACTGGTAATCAAACATATGTCGTAGTTGCTGGACAGGTTGTCTCGTTTTGGAGCAGTGTCGATCTAACTGGTAATCAAACCACGGCTATCGCCACTCTACCGACCTCCATGTTTTGGAGCAGTGTCGATCTAACTGGTAATCAAACTCGTCCTCGCCACCGAACAGACTTCCGTTAGTTTTGGAGCAGTGTCGATCTAACTGGTAATCAAACACGATTCGGGACAGTCACACCGTTCGGTCGGTTTTGGAGCAGTGTCGATCTAACTGGTAATCAAACCAGAAGGATCATGTCCCTCCTGCTCATCTTGTTTTGGAGCAGTGTCGATCTAACTGGTAATCAAACTACCGCACCGTCATCGTGCCCGACATCCCCGTTTTGGAGCAGTGTCGATCTAACTGGTAATCAAACGCTCAGCGCTGGGGCGGTTCCGACCATACGTTTTGGAGCAGTGTCGATCTAACTGGTAATCAAACACACGTTCATATAGGCCATGGAGACGTTGAGTTTTGGAGCAGTGTCGATCTAACTGGTAATCAAACCTCGGACCGCTTGCGCGTCGGGCTATGACTGTTTTGGAGCAGTGTCGATCTAACTGATAATCAAACTTGTTGCTCGCGGTGAAGTCCACGAGCTTGTTTTGGAGCAGTGTCGATCTAACTGGTAATCAAACCCCCAGCAGTCCTCGCACAGCGGCGCGTCTGTTTTGGAGCAGTGTCGATCTAACTGGTAATCAAACTCCTCGGAGGCCGTCCACGGGCGGCACCGCGTTTTGGAGCAGTGTCGATCTAACTGGTAATCAAACATGTCGTCGATCCAGTTCTCGATATGGTACGTTTTGGAGCAGTGTCGATCTAACTGGTAATCAAACTGGAAATCGTTGGTCGCGGACAGGTACACGGTTTTGGAGCAGTGTCGATCTAACTGGTAATCAAACATGTACGCCGTCGTTCAGGTTTACCATTCCGTTTTGGAGCAGTGTCGATCTAACTGGTAATCAAACTGTGGGGCGATAAGTTCGTAGGCGACATCAGTTTTGGAACAGTGTCGATCTAACTGGTAATCAAACTCGTCACCATTCGACATGACGCGGAACACGTTTTGGAGCAGTGTCGATCTAACTGGTAATCAAACGCGTAACGTTGATGGTAACGGTATCGTTTGGTTTTGGAGCAGTGTCGATCTAACTGGTAATCAAACCCTAGCCTATAATCGTTAGTGCAAGGCGCCGTTTTGGAACAGTGTCGATCTAACTGGTAATCAAACTGGTTGCAAGGTACTCGCGCTTTCCCTTCGTTTTGGAGCAGTGTCGATCTAACTGGTAATCAAACGTCTAGCAGGCATAATCTGCCCGACCTGCGTTTTGGAGCAGTGTCGATCCAACTGGTAATCAAACTCGTCACCATTCGACATGACGCGGAACACGTTTTGGAGCAGTGTCGATCTAACTGGTAATCAAACTTTCTTACAGCTATCCAGTGCAGCTGCTGGTTTTGGAGCAGTGTCGATCTAACTGGTAATCAAACCTGGACATCATCAACCGGTATATGTTCGAGGTTTTGGAGCAGTGTCGATCTAACTGGTAATCAAACCTTAAACGAGCGCTGGGATATGGAGGTGTGTTTTGGAGCAGTGTCGATCTAACTGGTAATCAAACCGACCTTGGTGCTCTTCCATTCGCTCCACGTTTTGGAGCAGTGTCGATCTAACTGTTAATCAAACTTTTTCAACTGAATCAGCAATGTTGCGGTGTTTTGGAGCAGTGTCGATCTAACTGGTAATCAAACTGGTGAGATTTTGCACTGGAAGTACCCCTCGTTTTGGAGCAGTGCCGATCTAACTTGTAATCAAACTGGGACAATGTGCAGGCTTTTCGATGGCGAGGAACTGCATGCGCGCTGCGCGATGATGTTCAAGCGCGAGCTGCTGGAATCGCATTACATGGATCAGGGACGGATTAGCCCGCAGCCTACGACGCTGCGAGTCTGCGGTACAGTTGCCAGGACACATTGGACGCATGGTTGGATGAGGTGGAGTGGCCAGAAGATGCTCGAGTTTAAGAAGATCGAAGACGACGGTAATGTCGCGACGTTCGAATACTATCCCGAGGGCAAGGGAGAGCCGGGTACCGTGGTCCTCGACCGCAGTGTCGGTATCGTTTCCGTTCTGTCCGTATCGCCGAACGATAGGCATGGGCGCTATGCGGAGCACATGTTCGCAGAGGCTCGCCGCATGCTGCGCGATGGTAGCGTACGGGATGGCGGCACCGTTTTCTGGTACTAGCTAAGCACACAACCGCATAGTCTTGGAGCAGTGTCGATCTGACTGGTAGGCAGACAACAATATAATCTGTTTATTGCTGCTAGCCGGCGGCTGGAACGAGTGGTCGCCCTCGTCTGGAGTTGATGCCACCATGTCCGATGCAAACGCCGAGTTTATCGATGCGCTAATCCGGCTGTTGCTCGAGCCGGTAATTTTCCCCTTTACGCTATTTCTGATTATCGCTGCGATAGCAATTATTATCGCAATCCTTAATATCCTACTGGGCGGCTAGCGACTCCCGCATCGATAAAGCAGACGTAACGCCCGATGCCGGTTTTTGGGGCGGTTTCAATACTCATAATGGGGCGTGCGCTATGCCTCCGACCGCGCCATGGACCTGTTGAAAGTTGGTCTACGTGCGCACGCCGTCTTCCGTCGGCGGTCGTCTGTGGTGATAGTGGCTGTAGATGTAAATTAACGGTGGAGCGGCTGCAAAAGACCCGCCTCACTGGGTAAAATGAGCTTGTGCCGCGGAACCCGCTCCTCAGCTAGTCACACTTCGGAAGCGCGGGCAACGCAGGTATTATCGTCTAAAGGGCCGGCTGCAACCGGCCCTTTTCATGACTCCCTTCGCTATCCGTTACTGCTTATATTCCCGCCAGATCGCGTAGAGGTTCCGGGCAATGCCGGTCACATACATCGAGAGGCGCAGGATTTCAAGAAACAAGTTCATAGGCTTCACCCCAATCGGAGATCGGAGCGTTGCCCGCAGGCGGATTCCGCGGCAGTCAAGATTTTACCTCACAGGCCGCGGTGGGAGACATCCTACCCATCCCATGGTTCGGAGCAGTGTCGATCTAGCGGGCAATCAAACCTCTAGCACTCTTTGAATTGAGCAAGCATCTGCCCGAAGAAGCTTAGTTCGGATGGCTCATAAATGAGCGAACCGCCGTCCGCGGTCCTGTAGACCCCGCAGGGGAGGTAACGCCCGTCGGGGAGGACATAGAGGTTGGCTTCTTCCTTCAGTCCTGCTGGAAATAGCGGAGTCCCGTTTTCGTCCACTTGGAACTCGTCTATATTTGCGATCTCTCTTTCCATGGTGCCTCCTGGTCAGTTTCTATTGTAAGTGCGCCCTAAAACAAACACTGCTCAATCAGCTCTTTACCGCGTAGGGTGTCGATCCATTCCTGCGGGATGGCTCTGAGACCGTAGGCCGTGCCGGCGAGGGCGCCGGCAACGGCTGCGGTGGTGTCGGTGTCGTCGCCCAGGTTGACGGCGGCAAGCGCGCAATCTTCGTAGCTGTTAGTGTTGACGAAGCACCATGTGGCTGCCTTAAGAGTGTCGCGCACGAAGCCACCGGACCTGATTTCGTACTCGGGTGCGCTTTTCAGCTGCAACGCCCACGAGGGGAGCGCGCCGTTCATCACATCCCTCATCAGTTCGACAAATATGATGCACGCGTCGGTCGACGTTCTGTGGGCGTGCGTAATCGCTGAGACCTTGCTGACCTCTTCGTCTGTCGCATCGGTGAACGCTAGGGGAGCGATGCGCATGAGCGAACCGTTGCCGTTGTCGCGCTCGCCGGAGCCTCCTTTGCCGGTGTGCAAGGCACGGGCGGTCGTACCACCGTAATCGAAAACGCCGTCGATCGTATACTCGCCACGGGCAATCCAGCTTACGAACTTGTCGCGCATGTCTGTGGTGTCGATATGCCCGAGCTCCCTAATCGAGTCACAGGTAGCAAGCGTCATAGATGTGTCGTCGCTCCAGGTGCCGGCGGGCTGCCCATGCGTGCCGTAGCCGATCATGTCGGTGCATTCGAACGTGCCACGAGACCTGAACTCGTAGGGAACGCCCAACGCGTCGCCGACGGCGAGCCCATAGATGCAGTCGCGCAGTGTTGTTTTCGGTCTGTCTGTCAAGGAAAGCTCCTTTTATGCTCTGTCGGGAATTCGTGATAACCTGCGGCAGCGTGTCAGGTTCAATTCGGAACGCAGTGCGATCCGAATTGGGGGGCCCGGCGGCAAACATGCTTTGCTTGTTCATTGCGCAAGCGTGTGACGACCTAATCGAATCATTGGGGCTGAGACGGTTTCTCTCGATTCGCGACGCAGTGCGTCGCGAATCGAGAGAACTCAATGGCCGATATGTCAAAACGATATGCCCTGGCGTTCCTTTACACGGCAATAGGGACCTCTTTTGGGCGCCCTGCCTTTGGAGCGTCGGCGAGTCGTGCCTCGATGGAAGCTTTGGACACCATGCGCTTGGTGCCATCCTTCCATGAATCCAACAGTCCTGCGTTTATCAGTTGCGATACCCGTGCTGAGCTAACACCAAGCATACGCGCGGCATCCGCTGCGGTGACGGCGGGGATATCGTTGAGATCGCGGCTGACGGCTACGGCGATAATCTTGCCGCCGTGTCGCGGCTCATGCCCGAAGTCTGGCGCGGGTAGTTCAATGCCGCCCATAAGGTGATCGTCGACCATACATGCGAGAAAATCGGCGGCGCTTTCGACGGCGTCGTTTAGGTCGGAGCCAAACGTTCCTCCTCCGCCCAGCGAGCCACATGGCACGGCGTCGACCATGCCGTCCGAATCAAAGAACTCAAATTCCCATACGTAAACCATGTAAGACCTCCTCTAAAAAGCGATGCGAAATGTGATGAGGATGAGTTATCGAAGCCCTGCCTGCCTTAGGATTCTTTTGGCAATTTGATCCTCGATCTCTCGGTGGCGTTTCACGAGCACGAGTTTATCTCCTTTGACGAACTTCTCGTGATTAGTGCCTCCTTTCGAGATGAAGCCGGCTTCTTCGAGGATACGGATCAATTCGCGTCTCTGCATCTTAGTCTCTTTCAATAACTATATATTAGCACTTCCTAAGGGTTTTAGACTTAAATCTTAGCTATTGCTAAGCCTTTGTTTTGCGGTGCCATCCTTGGATAACGGCTTATATTCCTTGCGGTATTAGTTTATTTGCTCGTACGGACACGATTTGGTGCTCTGTGCGCGACCGCGAAAAGGGTTTGCGGTGGCTAAAATGTGGTCATAGAGATGGTTTTATCGAACTCCATGGGGGTGGCGTGCGTGGATAACAACACGTTGCTGTTTCACGATAAGGGTGCCGGCGTTTTCAAGGGAATAAGCATCTATCCCAATCGTATCGAGGCGGTCGTGAAGAACAACTTCTTCGGTACCCATACCAAGATCGTCTACCTCAAGGACATTACGGGTGTCAACGGGGTCAAGGGTAAGCGCGTGCTCCTCCGTAATAGGTTGCTGACCGTCTGTTCCTACAGGCTGAGCAGTCACTCCCAGGCTCAGGAATTTGTGAACGCGCTGAACATGGTGATGTAGCCGATAGCGGCGTTCGGGCCAGATTCGCGCCCACACATGGGTGATGCGGCGTCTAGTTGCTTGGCCTACGAGTTTTCTGGACGCACCGCCTCTTCATCTGCAAAAGCTAGGGGCACAGAACGGTGTTCTGCGCCCCCGATTGAGTCGATGTGTTTAAAAGGCCGGCTTGCCTATTCGCTACTGTCCCCAGCGTTTTCGTGGTCACTGGCAAGCATTGCTGCGCCGGCGACCGTTGTCGCCACGGCGGCAGCGGCGAGCCCGGCGGCAATGCCGGAGCCGTCGCCCGTGTCGGCGAGTTTTCCGCCCGAGCCCTTGCCCTTGTTGCCCTTACCATTCTTATCAGCGCTGCCTGCGTTGGAACCCGTGCCGCTGCCGGTGCCGGCGCCGCCTGCACTGTCCGAGGCCGCTACGGTAAAGCTTGCGGCTCCGTCGCTGGCGAGCGTGTAGTTCTGCGCCGCGTCGCCCAAGAGACCGTTCACGCGCACCCAGTATGTTCCTGCGGCAAATGTTTCGCCCTCGGCCATTGCTGTGCCCGGAGCGCCGGTCGCGTCGTGCACAAACTCGAGCTGGGCCGTGCAGGCATCGGTTTCAAGCTTGCCCTCGAGTGATGCCGCAATCTTGGCGCGCACGTCTTCGCCGGCCTTAAGGCCTTCGAGTCCCTCAAAATGGGGCGTCAGCGCGCGTGGATCGATATCGATGGGCACAAAACCCTGCAGCCCCGTAACGGTCTCGTTGCCCAGGGCGTCGACATCCACGTATTCAATGGCAAACGCATGGCCCGAAGCTGTCGCGTTGAGCGCGTTGCTGCTGTCGGCAAGGCGGAAATGACCCTCGCCAACGGTCTTGCCATCCTGGAATGAGGCATCGCTCAGCGAGTCGCCGTACGTCATGCGCATGCGGGTCGGGAGATAGTACGGGAGATAGTACGAAGCTGTCTGCTTGTGCTCCGTATCGTAATTGCGCTGGTAGATGCTCCGGGCCAGCGCCGCATCAACAAAGTCGGATGCGATGATGCCAATGTGCTTGAGGTAATCTGACTTTGTATCCTCGATGCCGCTGGGATTGATGTACGGGCTCTTATACAGATGCTCGTTGACTACTCGTGCCGAGGTAAAAGGATTGCCTCCGTGCGACAAGCCCGTGCAGCTGGTGTAGTTGATAGACCAGCAACGCTCCAGGACTTTCTCCTTGGCCCCGTTATCGTCCTCGACATCTACCTCGTTGCGCGTGCGCCCGGTCGTTTCCTTCAGCGCATTATCGACCCAGCTGAGCTTGTCGGTTCCCGTGAGTTTGTACTTGTCCTGGGCGTATACCTTGGTGCAATAGGGCTCTTTGTCGCCTGTTTCCCCCGCGGCTTCAAAGCCTCGCGCGTCTTGGACGAGGCACATGGACTTTCCGGAATGCGCCTTGATTTTGTCGTCCCATTCGGTGAGGTCGAGGCCCCACGTGTGGCCGCTTACACTGTTGCCGGCGAGCCTAAATCGGCGCAACAAGACGATCTTTCCGCGCGCCTCTTTCAGTGTGGGGACATGGCTCGACGTATAGAACAGATTGGGGTTGTCGTCCAAAACCTTGGCGAAAGCCGTCGTAACACTTTCGTCGGTAGCCTCGTCGTTGCCTCGTGATACAAGCATGATGAGCGCTTCTGTCGGGTTTTCGTTCAAAAACGTTTTGAAGTAGCCTATGACATCGGAAAGATGCAAAAAGTACGCGTCTTTTTTGAGCAGGTAGTACATCCCATGGTCGATGCCAGGGTTGTCGCCCTTTCCGAGACGAATATCAAAATAGCGAATGCCTTCGAGCAGCTGCGTGGGAATGTAATCCTGCTGGCATTTTACTTGCGAGGATTGGGGCTCAGTGTCGTTGTCCACGCTGCAGGTGCCCGAATCGTGCGTACCCGGGATGCTCAGCTCGTCGAGGAACTTGTTGTCGTCGACGTATTTCATCCAACATGGTCCGTCGACGTAGCTGCTATACGTGATCCAGTCGAGGCTGCTAACCGTGGCATCGTTCTTTTTCATGTCGTAACCGATAAGTTCGAGCTCCCACGGAATGCTCTTACTCTTATGGCAGATCTTATTGTTGTCCTGGTCTTCGCCGTTCGATTCTATTGCCAGGTACTTAATGTCTTTTTTCTCGGTTTCTTTCTCGACCGTGCGGTCTCGGATGATATAGGTTCCGTTTGATTGCCGCTCGAACGCAAAAGCGCGGCTGGGCTTGTTGTCATACTCGCCGCCCCATACGTGGATGACCTTTCCATCTTTGTCCGAGTCGTCGTCGACCGACCAAATGCTGTAGCCCGTCTTTTTATGCTCTTCGAAATTGAGCAAGGTGCGGATGGCGTACCAGTTTGTATCGTCATTCTTGGTCGTTACGTTCTCAAGGATGAGCTTGCTGGACGTGCCGTCGTTAAACAGGTGACAGACGTTGCCGCGAACGTTGCCGTCTTGGTTGACGCTCGCGGTGCGAAAATAGCCCGCGGGGCGAAGGCGAATGACGAAATTGCGGAGGCTGTCCGACGCTGTGGCAGCGTCGTCTGCAAATGCCGCGCGCACGGGAAGGCCCAGTCCCGCGGTTTCGGGCAGGCTTACAAAAGGCGACAATGCTGCGAGTCCTAGGCCCAGCGTAAATGCTCGGCGGCTGATGGCATGGTGTTCGGTCATAACTCCTCCATTCTCAGGGTGCGGTTATGCGCTCGTTTTGGATACTATACTGCCCAGATGTTTAAAGGCGTCGGCTTAAATTGTCTGCATGGCGCTATTAATCGGCGGGCGGACGTGCTGAGGCGCTTGTCTATTGGTGCTACTGGCGCGCTTGGGATAGTTTTGGAGCCCGGCATCCTCGCGTTCGCCAGCTACCGGCATAAGAAAGGGAGGGTCGGTTTACCGGCCCTCCCTGGGTACGAAGCGCTGGGGTACCGTCGCTTGTTTGCACTGCGCCCGTGTTTCCCGCTGCGCTCGCCAGTCGCTTAACGCTTGATCTCGATATCGTCGAGCTTGACGTCCATGGCCTCGGTCTTGGCCTCGGCGATGTCATCGGCAAATTCCAGGGACTTCATCATGGTCTCGACGGCGTCCTTGTGCTCCTCGACGTTGTCGATGCGCACATACACGCTGCCACCGTCAACGTCGGTGAAGTACTCGGTCGTCACGCCGCCCGAGTGCGTAAAGTAGGCGCTGCGCCAGGTCTTGCCGTTGTACTTAACGGGATCGCTCTCGGTCCATCCAGAGCTGGCCTTCCACTTTGCCTCGTAGTCGAACAGTTCATCGGCGTTCTTGTCAGGATCGAAGACGGGGATGAAGCGGTCACTGGCATGCTCGCTCTCGGTGAACTTAAACTGGGCCCTGTCGGCGGTATCGCCTGCAACGTCCGTGATTTCGACGCCCTCGGGCACCTCGACTTTAAACCAAATGAAGTCAGTCCTCATATCCACGGCTGGCTTTTCCGCTCCACCGCCACCGCCACCGCCGCTGCCGGTAGCGCCGCTGCTGCCACCGCAACCCACCAAGGCAACCGCGGCAAAGAGACTGATGCAGAGGATGAGAATCGCAAAGGCCTTCTTTTTCATGGTCGTGTCCTCCTCGATCTGTAATCGTCCATGGATTACCTGTCTTTACTGTACGCGTGGACGGCTCCTTCGGGTGGGCCATGTGTCCCATTCTGAGGGCCGGATTTGCACCGTTAAGTGGCAATATGCACGGGTCCAAAAGAGGGGAGGGCCGGTGCTGTCGGCTCTCCCCGGGGTGAGGTGTCCGTTGTTTTAAAGGGGCGCGTGTACGCGGGCGTTGCCCCAACAGGTTCCTTGTTTATAGATATGCCCCAGTTTGTGACGTCCGGAAGTCCCGAAAGGTGGGCCATGTGTCCCATGCTTGCGTTGTCGACGCCTATCGCGTGCCATAGAAATCTGCGATGGTCAGGTGCGCTGACGCTCATGTACTTATGGGCTAGACTTAGCACCATTACGTGATCGATGCGGTTGGTCGGCGATTCCGCCCGACCGATGTATATGACTTGAAGGTGCATGCGTATGAGCCAAGAGATGATGGACAAGACCTGCCGCGGGTTTGCCGAGGCGCTGGCCGCGCGCGAGCCGGTTCCCGGCGGCGGCAGCGCGAGCGCCTTTGTGGGCGCGCTGGGTGCCTCGCTTTGTGGGATGGTTGCTCGTTATGGGGCGACTAATCCCGCGCTTGCCGATCGCGCGGACGACCTGACGCGTGCATTTGCCCAGGCAGACGAGTTGGCGCAGGAACTTGTGGACCTGGTCGCCGAGGACGTTCGTGCGTACGGCCAGGTGTCCGCTGCGTACGGTATTCCGCGCGAGGACCCAGCTCGACCTGCGGCGATTCAGGACGCGTTGCACGTGGCGGCCATGCCACCGTATCGGATCATGGATGCCTGCGGCCGCGCGCTGGCGCTGCTCGAGGACATGGCCGATAAGGGCTCGCGCCAGCTGTTGTCCGACGTGGCCTGCGGCGCCGTGTTCTGCCGCGCTGCCATGCAGGGTGCGAGCCTGACGCTCTTTGCCAACACCACATCTATGAAAGACCGGGCGCGTGCCGAGGAGCTCGAGACGGCGTGCGATGAGCTGCTGGATACGTGGCTGCCGCGCGCCGATGCGCTGGCGCGCCGCGCCGCCGACGCCGCAAGGAAGAGGGGATAGCCATGGCCGAGCTATTGAAGGGTGCTCCCGTCGCCCGCGCGTTGACTGAGGAGCTCGCTGCTCGCTGCGCGGCTTTGCGTGAGCGCGGCGTTGTGCCGACGCTGGCCATCGTTCGCGTGGGCGAGCGCGAGGACGACCTGTCCTACGAGCGCGGTGCACTCAAACGCTGCGAAAAGGTGGGCATCGAAGCTCGTCGCGTGTTGCTGCCTGCCGATGTTTCGCAGGATGAGCTGCTGGCGGCTATCGAGGGCATCAATGCCGACCCCGCTGTTCACGGATGCCTGATGTTTCGTCCGTTGCCCGCTGGGCTTGAGGAGGATACAGTTGCCGCGGCACTCGATCCCGCCAAGGACGTCGACTCCATGACGCCGGCCTCGCTGCTCACCACGCTTTCGGGGCGAGGCGAGGGCTTTGCTCCCTGCACGGCAGAAGCCGTGTTGGCGTTGCTGGACCATTACGGCGTTGAACTGGATGGAGCTAAAGTTGCCGTTGTTGGTCGCTCGCTGGTAATTGGCCGTCCCGTTGCCGCCATGCTTACGGCTCGCAATGCCACGGCGACGACGTGCCATACGCATACGCGTGACCTAGCTGCCGAGTGCTGTTCTGCCGACATTGTTGTTGCCGCGGTTGGACGCGCGCGCACGATTGGCGCGGATGCGGTTCGCGAGGGCCAGACGATCATCGATGTTGGCATTAATTGGGACGAGGCTGCCGGAAAACTGGTCGGCGACGTGGATTTTGATGCTGCGGAACCGATCGTTGGCGCCATCACACCCGTGCCGGGCGGCGTGGGGGCTGTGACCACCGCAATTCTCGCCAAACACGTGATTGAGGCGGCGGAGCGCGGTAGCGCGCAGAGATGTGGTGTAAGAGGCGGGGCATGCCCCGCCTCTTCTCTTTCTTGAAAGGGAGGGGACACCGC
>NZ_JADMUF010000010.1:17327-85683 GCF_015546965.1 Collinsella aerofaciens | reverse complement strand
GGCGCCTTTAGACGCGTGCCGGAAATCCAAGGGTTATACCCTAAGAGCAAACCACCCCTTTTAGGGGTGGTTTTGATGCGAGAACGGGTGATGCAAGGGCGTCCTCGCAGATGTTTTGCGTGTATAGTCTCACGCGTTGTACCATATACACGTATATGTGTGCATATGAAAGGGGCCCCGTGGCCAAGACGGTATATTCCGATAACCAACAAAATGTCGATGCTCTGGCTGAGCGTCTGAGCGGACAAACGTCGCTTTCTGCCGAGCGGGCAAAGCTGGTTGCCTACGACCTGCTCTGCCGCAAGGCGCTCAAGATCAAGTCGAGCGCGCTGGCACAGATTTTCCGCTCCGTTGACAAGGAATGTGACACCAAGGCGATGCGCGATGAGCTCATCGCGGCAAAGATTGTGACCAAGATCGAGGGCAGCGGCATTAACGGTCGCCCTGCCTTTTACACCATTAATGCTGAGATTAACGATGCCCAGGAGCAGCCCATCGAGGTTGCCGAAGAGGCCGGTGCTGAGGATTCCGTTGAGACGGCTACCGTGGAAGAAGCTGTTTCGCGCGAGCATATCGATACCGATGAGCTGCTCGATGAAAACGTCGTTCGCGCTTTTACCGCCAAGGCGGGTCGCGGCGGCTTTGGCGGAGGCGGCAAGCGCGATGCGCAACGCCGCGCTCAGCAGGAGCGCTTCCGTCGCGCCGTTGCTCAAAAGGATGAGCTTGATACCGAGGCTGTTGAGACTGAGGTTGCTGCCGAGTCGCAGAAGCCCGCGAAGGAGCAAAAGCCCGTGGAGGCCCAAGAGCCCAAGCGTCGTCGCGGTGCGCATTTTAAGGCTGCACAGCAGGACGTTGTGCGCGATGCCGAAGAGGCTGCCGAGGTTGCGGACGATTCCGAGAAGCCGGCCAAGAAGGCCTCAGACTCGTGTCGTCCCGGTCGCGGCTTCGCAGGTCGCGCGTACCCTGTAAAGCGTCAGGAGAAGGTCAATCAGGTTCCGGAGGCGCGGGCCGAGAAAGCCGTGAAGCCTGCCGAGCCGGAAGTCCGTGAACAGAAGCCTGTTGATGAGCAGACTGCTTCCGATATGGAGACTCTGGGCCAGCAACCTGCGGCTGAACAGATGGGGGAGGGTACTTCGAGCAAGCCTCGCCGCCGCCGTCATCGTGGCGGTCGCAGCTCTAACGCTCAGGATGCCGCCGAGAATGTAGCGCCGCGCGACGAAGATGCGAAGGTGGATGCTCCGATGGGGCAGCCCAGGCGTCAGCCGGCGAAGGAGGGCAAGCCCGAGCGTTCGCAGAAGCAGACGTCTACTTCGAAACGTGAGCGCAATGTCCAAGGAGATTCTAAGCGCAAGCCTCAGAAGAAGCCCGAGTCTGCCGCAGCAGATACGGCCGCCCAGCAGGCTGAGTCGACTACCCATGGCGAGGTTTCGGCGTTTGCCCTGGCCCGCGTTCTGGGCAGGCAGCTGCTCAAGGTTGTCCCCACGCCCACGGCGCTCTCCAAAATTAAGGAGCAGCAGACCCAGATTGTAAGGGTTGAAGGCAAGGACGGTAAAAAGACGCCGCAGCGCGCTCAGCACAACGAGATGTCCAATCGCAAGATTGCCGAGGAAATCGCGATCATCCAGGCTTGGGTCGAGCAAAACCGCGGCGCTGATACTCCGGTTGCCTCGCGCCGCCAGCGCGCCTACCAGATCTTCAATGACGAAAAGGCTTTTGACGGCAAGCATGGCGAGCGCCTGATCAGGCGTATGACCGAAAAGGGCATCAGCATGCAGGCGATCAAGGTCGCTCCCAACCGTCCGGTGCACTTTACGGGCTTCTTTACGCTGGGCGCCGACAAGCCGTTCATTATGGTCGAGAACCTGGATACCTATGACGAGATCGTCAAGCTCCTGCGCGGACGTAAACATGCCAAGCTCTTTGGCACTAAGGTGGGCGGCGTGATCTTTGGCGGCGGGTGCAAGGCGAGTGTCTCTCATGCGCTGGATGATTATCTGGCCGAGATCGGCTACCGCTTTAACTACGTTTACTATGTGGGTGACATCGACCGAGAGGGCGCGCGTATTGTCGAGCAGACTCGCAATGCCAACGTCGTTGAGATTCGCCTGCATGCCGGCATGTATCGCGCCATGCTTGCCGAGCATAAGCGTCGCGTGAAGGCCGGCGGCGCGTGCGAGCCCGCGGCTGCCAACCAGGGCGTGCCGCAGAACCTGGCGGCGACGATTAAGGATCTGCCCATGGTTACGCGCGTGCAGTTCCGCAACGTGCTGCGTGAGGGCGGACGAATTCCGCAGGAGATTCTGATGACCGCCGACTATCGGGATGGCGACTCGGGAAGCTTCGACCGCATGCTGAACAATTAGGGACGTGTGGCCCCGACGGGCCGGGCATTAAGTTTGCTGCTCTACAGTCCTGCGCAAGACGAAGGCCACATTAAGTGGCCTTCTTTGCGTGCGGAACTCGCGACAAACTTAATGCCCGGCCCGTCGGGGCCACACGGCACTTTGTTGATGACGGCTCGCTTTTCGGAACTGGGCTGATGATTTCTAGATGTAAGGCGCTCTTGGTCCTAATGGGCCTGGGGCGCCTATCTTTTGGAGGTAGATTTTTGGGACATGCCTTGAAATCTACTTCAACTTCTCGTGCAGGACGAGAAGTTATACGGCACTTGGGGACGTTCCTTTAGTGCCGGCACTTTAGGAACGTCCCTAAGTGCCGGCTTGTGGGGCGGAGGGATTCCGCGTCCGCCTTTTCGGCGGCCGCGCCCCGCTGCGTCGCTTCGCTCCTTGCGTGCTGCGCTGGAAAACGTTTCGCGTTTCCTCAGCTCCGCACCCTTGCGGGTTCGAATCCCTCCGCTTGTCCACAAGAAAGCGCTCTGGGCTGATGAAAGCCCAGAGCGCTTAGTTACCTTGGCTGGGCTGCGGAGACTTACGGCGAACACCTCCGTGTACGCCCTGCCCTGCGGTTTCGCGGCGGTCTCGGACGCACCGTGGCTCATGCGTTAGGCATGACCTCCTGCTCGCCGTCCTCGTCGAGGTACGGGATTAGGCACACGCCGCCGCGTGCCGTGGTCAGCAGCAGGTACTCCCGGTTCTGGCGGTCGCACACGATCTGCTGGTGCACGTTGTCGGGCAGGTCGTAGATGGGGCCGTCCGTACGGGGCTCGGCGCTCTCGGCGGGCGTGTCGTACACGGTGGCGACGTCCACAGCCTGGGCCGTGGCCTCGTCCGTGCAGCCCTCCAGCATGCCGGCGAAGCACACGGCCACGGTCAGCCCGAGCACGACCATGAGGAGTGCAGCCAGCCCGTCGCGCCCGGGTCCTTCCGTGCTCCTCATGGCTAGACACGCACCAGGTAGTCGTCGGCCTCCGGCTTGCCGGTGGCCTTGCCCACGGCGACGTAGCGGACCTTGCCACTGTATCCGGTGTAGCGCCCCCACACGTAGCCGTCGGCGATCTTGTACCAGTCGTCGAGGGTCACCGCCTCGCCCGCCGAGTAGTGCGCCACCTCGGTGCCAGATAGGCCGGGCGCGTCGCGCACGCGCAGGTAGTTCACGGTGCAGCGATAGCGGCCGCCGAAGCCCTGGCCGGAGTGCTCCCCGCTTGGCTGCGTGGTCTCGCCCGTCGGGGCGTCTCCCGGCTCCGTGCCGGCCTCCATGGCGTCGTACCACTGCTGGGCGCGCGCCATGTAGCGGTTGTGGTAGGTCGTGCCCTCGCGGAGCGGGCCGGGGCACTGCGTGGCGGCGAAGTGCGAGTGCGGGAACACGTTCACGCCCCATTCCGGGCGCCCCAGGCCGTAGTACTTGTGGATGGCGGCCAGCAGGTGCGCGCCGCTCTCCAGGCATGCGTCCGTGATCGAGTCGCCCTGGTTGGCGTGTTCGATGCCGATGCTCTCGCAGTTGGCGTCCCAGTCACGGGCGTGCCACGCGGTGTCGGAGTCGTTGACCAGCTGGCCGATGCGGCCGCCGGACTCGACCTGATAGTGCGCGGACGCCTCGCAGGACTGCCAGATGTTGTAGCACTGCTCCACGGTGAGGTCGCCGGCGTTGTAGTGCACGACGGTGAACTTGAGCTTGTGGCCGCTGCGCCCCTTGGTGAAGTGACGGGTCAGGAGCATGTTCACGTCCGCCTGCAGCTTGTCGAAGTCCATGGCTAGTCCCCCTTGACCTCGCCGAGCGCCAGGAGGGCGTCCAGCCACTTGTCGGTCACGCCGACGGCCTTGAAGGAGGCGTAGGCCACCTGCACGCCTCCCACGCACGCGAAGATCGAGGTCACCCACGCCGACGCGTCGGTCGGCATGCCGCCGGCCATGGCGGTGAGGGCGCCGCACAGCGCCGAGACGGCGATGGCGAGCCAGCGCGCCGTGTTGCCGCCCATGGCCTTGGACTTGATCGCCTGCACGATATAGGGCACGACCAGCACCGTGCACACCGTCAGGCCCGCCTGAATCTCTGTCATTCGATTGCTCCTATCTGTCTGATTCCTTGTCGTACAGCAGGTCGACGCGGTCGCAGATGTGGTCCACCTTGGCGGCCATGCCCTGGCTGCGCGCCTGGCTGTGCGCGAGGTCCGAGTGCAGCACCTCGTTCGAGGCCACCACGGACTCCATCAGCGTCTTCATGGCCTCCATGAGGCTGTTGGACCTCTCCATCTGCGCCGCGATGCGGCCCTCCATCTGGGACCGTTCGCGGTCGCGCTGCGCCCGCTCGGCCACCTCCTCCTGCTTGCGCTCCTCGCGCTTCAGGTCCAGGGCGCCCTTGCGCTCGTTCTGCTTCTTGTACTCGTCCAGAAACTGGCGGCCGAAGTAGAACGCTATGAGGCCGAGCAGGACGCCGCCGAGCCATTCCGGGCCGAACGGCGCGAACAGGCTCAGTACCTCCACGGCCTACTCCTCCTTGGACGCGATGATGGCGTCGCGCTCTCGCTTGGTGATCTTGCCGGCAGCCAGCAGCTGCTCCAGGCTCTCGTCGTTGTAGAAGCCCTTCAGGTACCACTTCTGCACGCGCTGCGCGAACTTGCTCAGCTTCACGGCCATCTACTCCACCTCCCCGGGTGCGGTCTCGTCCTCGTCGTCGATCGGCAGCTCCACGTCGGTGCAGGCGGCCACCAGCTCGGTCAGCGCCTCCTGGCGCTCGATGCGGCTGGCCAGGTTCTCCTGCTCGCGCGCGGCGGCCAGGTCGTCCGGGGCCTTCTTGATGTTCAGCATCGGCTACTCCTTCCATAGTCCCTTGTACCAGGCGTCGGAGCGCCTGATCAGCCCGAAGCTGTCACCCTTGGAAGCGTGGTCGCGCCAGCCCTGGTAGCTCTCGTCGACGTCTGCGCGCATGATGCGGCCGTTGCGGTTCAGCCGCGCCATCTTCGCTACGCGGCGGCGCATGTCCTTGACGTTCGACGGCTTGACGAACATGAGGGCCTTCCCCGTGTCGGTCAGGTGGAAGTCGAAGCCCAGGAACTCGATGCCGTCGCGCAGCGGGTACACGCGCGACTTCTTGGGGTTCAGCTCGAAGCCTAGGGTATGCAGCGTGTCGCCGAAGGCCGCCATGGCGCGCTCCGCCTCCTCGCGGGTTGGCAGGATGGCCACTGCGTCGTCCATGTACCTGATGTAGTTCCTGATGCCCATGAGGTCCTTGGCCATGTGGTCCAGCGGGTCCAGCACGCTGATGCCGGCGATCTGTATCATCTGGCTGCCCGGGTTGTACCCGACCTCGCCGGGGTACTGGTTGCGCATGACCGCCGTGGCCATGGCCATGATCTCCGGCGGCAGCTTGCGCGAGAACGCGTCCTCGGCCACCTCGTGGCGCATGTTCGGGTAGTAACCGGCCACGTCCATCTGGCACACCCAGCCGTTCGGCCCGTGCCTGCGGTAGTGGCGCCGCATGAACTCCTTCAGCCTCTCGCGTGCGTAGTCGGTGCCCTTGTCCTCCTGGCACGCCGCGTTGTCCTTGATGAAGCCGCGCACCATGCGGGGGTAGATGCTGTTGTCGTTGAGGCTGCGCTGGAACACGCGATCGGCGAAGCCCACGCTCACGATGGTGCGGCGCTTCGGCCTCGTTATGTCGAACTCTCGCGTCTTGCCGCAGCGGAACGTGCCGTCCTGCAGCTTGCGGCTCATGGCCAGCGTGCGCTCGGGCAGGTTGAGCATGTAGCTCGCCACGCTGTCCTTCCACATGACGCCGCGGCGGCACTTCCTGGCGCTCTCCATCAAAGCGAGGAACCCGACGACGCCGTTAAGCTCGCCGGGTTCCAGTTGTGGGTGGGGTCCGGGGCGCACTGCAGCCGAACGCGTTCCAGCCGCGTCGGCGTCGCCCCGGCATTGGTCGGCCCTCTCGGGCTCGGGGTCGCGGCTCCCCGCGCCGGCTTCTGCCCGCTCCGCGGCTGCACCGCAGGCTTTCAATGGGCCTCCACCGGAGTGGTCGGGAGCGCAGCGATTCGCGTTCTGCGCGTTCGTGTTGTTGACGTTGCCGGACGCGTTCACGTAAAACACGTTGTTGCCGTTGTTGCGATTAGCGGAACGAAGGAACACGTTCTGTTCAGCCACGGCCCCAGCTATCTCAGATGCCCGTATCTCCTGGCATCGGATGCCCTCCATGCGGCGATCTCCTCTCTGAGGTCGACCGCCTGGCCTATCCAGTATACAGCCTTGCCCTCGGCCAGGTGCATGACGCCCCATGAAAGGTTGATGAGGAACAGCAATTCCCGGCAGCACGTCATGGCCATGTCCTGCAGCCTGCGGCGCTCCGCGTACAGCGCCGCGTCGTCGCGCACTTTGATGTCGTTGGCACACCAGATGAAGCGCGCTATGTCGAACACGGCGGACTTTACCTTGTCGGTCACGGCGGACTGCTCGGGCTTGAACACCTTGGGGTTCGCCGTGATCTCTAGCGTGTGCTCGACGAGGTCGCAGGCGTCCAGGAACGCCTTCAGCTTGCACTTCTTCCTCAGCCTCTTGGGCACTGACAAGGCGGTCTCCTATCGGTAGTGGGGCGGGCGGTGGCCCGCCCCGGATGGTTATTGATGATTAGATGGCGCGGGCGGGAGCGCAGCGATGCGCGAGCTGCGCGTACGTGAGGCCGACGGAGCCGGACGCGTACACGTAAAACACGCTGGCGCCGTAGTTGCGATAAGCGGAACGAAGGAACACGTACTGCGGGCTGGTCTTGCCGTTGATGGCGTAGGTGATCAGCTGCGTGTACGTCTGCCAAAGTGCCAGCGGCGTCGGGGACTGCGCGATGCGCGCCCAGTACTCCCAGGCCTCGCCCTCCTTGCCCTTCATGCCGGACTCGTTGAGCGCCAGGAAGTGCTCCTCCAGGCTCGGCAGGAACACGAGGTCGTAGGTGGTGTCCAGCACCGGCTCGTTGGCGGTGCCCTCCTCGCAGTAGGGCACGCCGGTGACGACCTTCACGCGGCGCATGACGGCCAGCTCCTCGGCGGGGATGCCGTCCAGGAAGCCGTGCTTGCCGACGTACTCGGGCGGGCGGTCCCACTTGTTCTGGGGCTTCCACCAGTTCGTGCCCTTGCCGTTGAGGTACTGGCGCAGCGCGGACTGCGCCCAGCGGTTGTAGCCGTAGGCGCAGCGGTAGATGCTGTTCATGTTGCCGTCCGGCTTGGTGCCGATGGTGCCCAGGCTCGTGCCCTGCGCGCCCTCGCTCATGCCCACCGTCTCGATGGGGCTGGCGTCGGCGACGGTCTTGTAGGACTTCACCTGCCACGTGCCCGGGTCTCGGTCCGGCGCGTACTCCATGCCGGCCAGCACGCCGCCCTTCGGCACTTCCTTGGCGAGCGTGAACTGATAGGTCTTGCCCTTGACCACGTTGGTGCCCCACGAGGTGCCCATGGTCAGGTTGTAGGTACCGGCCGCCAGCGCGGTCTCGCAGTACCAGAAGGCCTCCTTCTCGTCGAACTGCGTGCCGAACGGCAGCGTGTGGTGCCATTCGATGATGGTGCCGGGCAGCTTCTCGCCGGCCTGCAGCTCCAGCTCCTCTGCGAAGTGGCACACGTCGTTGGCCACGTCGTAGACGGTGCCGCCGTCCGGGTCGGTCCACTTGGAGGTGATCTGGTCGCCGATGTCGAGCACGTAGCGCCCCAGGCCGTCGCGGCTCATGCGCGCCAGGCCGTCCCAGTCCGTCTTCAGCGCCGCCACCTTGTCGTGCGCCATCGCCTGCAGCGCGCCCGCGATGGCGCGGCCCGTGTCGTCGGTGATGACCGGGTACTCGACGATGCTGTCGTTTTCTGCCATGTCTAGCCCTTCCTCTTTACTCTCACGGCCACGCAAAGCTGGCCCTTGCTGTTGACGCACAGGCCGTTGGTGAGCGCCAGCACGTTGCGCTCCCACTCGGCCATCTTCTGGCTGTAGTTGCTGGCGCGCTCGGCCTCGGCCGTCACGCGCTCCGCCTCCTTCATCACGCGCGCCTGCTCCTGCGCCGTCGCGGTCTCCGTGATGGCCGTGCAGGCGTTGATGGCGGCGGTGGCCTGGCGGGTGATCTCGTCGGCGTTTGCGGCCATCTCGGTCGACTGCTCGATGATGCGGTCCAGCATGGGCACGTAGGCGCCGGTCACGGCGTCCGTGAGGTCCACGTTGTCCAGCACCTCGATGCGCAGGCTGTTGGTGGAGCCCGTGAAGTCGCGGCCGACGATGCGGAAGTAGGCCATGGTCACGGAGCCGCGCACGGCCGCCACGGCGTCGGGGAAGCGGTAGGTGAACTGGCCGCCCTGCCCCTTGTCGACCACCTCCTCCATGATGGGGAAGCCGCCGGCGTTCTCCGCCATGAACGAGACGGTGCAGTCCGTGAGGTCCAGCGCCACGCCGTCGTCCATGATCTGGAACGTGCGCTGGAGGCTCCGCGAGTCGCCGCGGCGCGCCCTCAGCGCGATGACTGGCATGAACTGGGTGCTGGACTTCTGCAGGTCCAGCGTCAGAATCTCGCGCATGCCGTTCCTTTCTCTCTATCTATCCGATAATTCCGAGCACGACGCAGCCCGCGGGCATGACCAGCACGAGCGCCGTGTCGCCGGCCCTCGGCGAACACGACGCCAGCTTGCTGCACGGCGTCGGCTCGGTCGAGCCGCGCAGCCTCACGTTCACCGTGGGGCCGTCGACGGACAGCACCGGCGCGCGCGTGTGGTAGTCGGCGGCGGTCCTCTCGGGCCACAGCGCCGCGGCCAGCCGGTCCGCCAGCTCTCCGCTAGGCGTCATTCCTCCACACCACCTCTCCAGCAGTCGTCACCTTGAAGTCCGGGCGCAGCAGGCGCCGCATGGTGTGCGTGGTCTCGCCGCCCAGCCCGAACTCGACGTCCTTGGCGGTGATGCCGCCTAGCTGCTCGACGCCGGCCTCGCGGTAGTCGAGCAGCCCGCACTCGCCGACGCGCGACGGGATGAACAGGCCGTGCACCTCCACGTAGTCGATGCGGGTGGAGTTGTCCAGCAGCCTCTTGCGCGCGGCGGCCTTCAGCGCCTCCAGCATCTTCTCGGGCGTGTCGCCGGACAGCTCGGTCACCTCGTCGTCCAGCTGGTGCTCGCGGCGGCGCGTGACGGTCGAGGCGGCGCTGCGCGGGTCGTCGTTGCGCGCCTCGGCGTACAGCCCCACGTTGTCGTCCTCGTACCACAGGCGCACCACGTTGGGCGTGTCGGCGCGGTTGTCCCTCACCGTGACGGAGGGGAAGAACACGCTGGTCTCGTCGTCCCGGAACGTCCACGACGGCGTGCGCTCCGTGGGCTCGACGTAGGGCTGCATCTGCACGGTGCCCCACGCGTCGGTGTCGGCGCTGCCGAAGTCCGCGGCGGACAGCAGCCAGTTGGCGATGCCCAGCCACTTCTCGTCGCGCTCGAACGTGTGCGCGGAGGACAGCCTGTGGGACGACGGCGCGGCGTTGACGACGAGGCCGAGCGCGCGCAGGAAGCCGGCGGCGGTCTCCACGGTGGGCGTGCCGGCGGGCAGCGTGAGCGGGTAGCCGGGGCCGGTGGAGGCCGCCACGGTGAGCATGCCGGACAGGTCGGCGCTGCCGCTCACCAGCGAGCCGTCCAGGTCGGTCTCGCCCAGCTCCAGGAAGCCGGTCACCACGGGCCCCTCCCAGCTCTCGCCGGCGTCGTCGGTGAAGCCGTAGTACACGCGCACGGCGTCGTCCTCGTCGGGCACCGTGGAGCCCTCGTAGTCGATGGAGCCGGTGGCCTTCAGCTCCTTGAACTGGCTCTCGGAGGACTTGCCGCCGGTGATCTGGCCGTAGTCCTCCGCCTCCTCCATCCCCGGCCACTTGACGCGCCGGAACGTCCAGTGCTCGTGGTAGCGGTTGCCGTGCCACCTCATAGGCCCTCACCGTCCAGCCTCGTGGCCTCCAGGCTCACGCTCCACTGGCGCTCCGCGTTGCCCAGCGACGGCGCCAGCTTGGCCGTGGCCATGAACGGGAAGACGAAGCCGTACAGCGTCTTCATCACCAGCCGCTCGCCGCTGCACACGGCGCGGTAGAACGCCAGCGCCTCCTCGCGGCTGTTCAGCGTGACGGAGGCCGTGTGCTTCTCGGCCACGCGGTCGGAGGACACGCCCACCGGGTAGCGCCTGCCGGCCAGGCGGAACGTGGAGAACTCCGGCTCGACGGCGATCTCGTCGGCGGGGTTGTACCTGCCGCGGGCGATGCCGCCGGACCAGTAGACGAACACGTGGCCCGAGTCGACGCGGCCGGGGAACCTCGTCTCGCGCACGGCGCCGGACGCGGCTATGCTGGCCGTCTCGTAGGCGTAGTCCGTGTTGAGCGGCGCGTACTCGTCCGTGAGCTCCGCGCCGTCGTGCAGGCCGTCGGCCAGCAGCGTGCGCACGCCGCCGACGTTGCGCCAGACGCTCGCCGACTCCATGGGCGCGGCGCCGTCCTCGACGCCCGCGTGCACCGTGACGGCCACGCGGCCGGTCGCCGGGTCCGGCACGGCGACGACGATGGCGGGCGCCGGCAGGCTGTAGCGCACCGAGACGGAGCGCTCGGCCGAGCCCTGCAGCGTCGAGGACGAGCGGGCGGTGGCCGCCAGGCGGTACGATGCGCCGTCGGCCGGCAGCCACTCGGAGGCCGGTATGTCGAACTCCAGCCCGGCGGCGAGGTCGCGGCTGTAGACGGTCGAGCCGGAGGCGTCGTAGATATTGAGCGTGCCGGCCGCCATGGTGCCGCTCGGGTCGCTGTAGCGCACGCGGACGTGCACGGGCACGGTCTCGACCGTGAAGCCGTCGGCCGGCTCCTCGATTGACAGCGTCGGCACCTGGCGCACGTAGGTGGCCACGGCCGGCGACCACGGGCCGTAGTCGGCATGGGCGCCCCTGGTGCGCACCTGCACGGACAGGCGGGTGTTGACCGCGAACGAGTTGGCCAGCGTCGCGCTGGACGCCTCCCCGTCGACGTCGACGGTCGTCCAGATCCTGCCGTCGGTGCTCCAGCGCCACTGGGCGGCCGTCTGGGCGGAGCCGTCGATGGGGTTGTGGCGCCACGTGACGGAGATGGAGGCCTGCGTCTTGGGGATGACCTGCGAGGAGGACGGCGAGGTGACGGTGGGCGCCGCCGGCGCGCAGATGGTCACGATGCCGCTGCTGGCCGTCCAGGCGCTCCTCAGCCCGCCGTGGGCGTTGCGGACGCGGTAGTACCACGTGCCGCCGCCGGGGTCGTCCTCGAACGACGTCACGTGGCCCTCGACGGTGCGCACCGCCGTCCACTCCTCCATGTCCTGGCTGCGCTCTATCTCGGCGGACGTGGCCGTGTTCGCCGGGTTGTCGAACGTGCCGCGCACGCGGGTGTTCGAGACGCGCGCCATGCTGATCTTGCCGGGCGCGGCGGGCGTGTTGTAGACGGTCTCCGTGTACACCCAGTCGGACGCGCCGGCCGAGTTTCGGCTGCGGACGCGGTAGCGCCACGAGTGGTTGGCGCTCGTCGAGCGGTCGGGGCACCGCGTGCCTGCCGGCTCGACCGCGGCGAAGTCGGACCACGCGCCGCTGTCCATCTGGCGCTGCACGTCGTGGGCGAGGTACAGGTCGTCGTAGTCCGATCCGTGCCCGAACGTGACGGCGTTCTCGGTATCGCTCAGGCGGGCCACCTTGACGTCCGTGGGCGGGGCCGGCAGCGTGCAGACCTTGCCCGTGTAGGTGTGCGATCCGGCGTTGCCCGCCCCGTTGTGCGGCAGCACGCGGAACTCGTACACGCGGTTCGGCTCGCACGCGTACTCGCACTCCGTGTCCCCGCCGCCGACGTCCTTGTGGAGGGTGAAGCCGCCGCCGTCCACCGAGACGTCGACGTAGATGCCGGCGTAGGGGCGCGTGGTGGTGTTGTTGTTCCTCCACTTGACCCTGATCTTGCCGCCGTCCAGCACGGCGCTGCACTGGCTCACCGCGTTGGGCGCCCACGTGGGCACGTCCGGGCTGTACCGGGCGGTCACGGACGAGTTGTAGTGGACGCCGGACCAGCTCAGGTATGAGATGGTGGCCGTGATGACGGCCTGCTCCCCGTAGCCGACCCATCCGTAGTCGACCCATCCGGAGTCGCCGTACCAGTTGGGGCCGTACAGCTGCACCTGGCCGCCCCAGTTGCGGTCGACGATGGTGCCGCCGAAGTTGCCGTCGTCCACGCGGATGCTGCGCTTGTACTGGACGTAGGCGCACCCCTCCTTCTGCGCCGTGGTCCTGCACTCCACGTACGCCCGCATGTGCGCGCCGGGGCCGGCCTTCTCTCCGAAGTATCCCTTCGCCATGCTCTATCCTCTCGCTCTCGTCGGGTTCGCGCGCTTGGCGTCCAGCACGAGGTCCACGAAGTCCTCCAGCGTCGCCAGGTCGCGCAGTTGGTCCATGTTCAGCGTGACGTCGCCTATGTTGTAGACGGTCGTGCCGCCGGCCCCGGCATCCGCCCCGCGTGCCGCCAGGCGGCGGGCCACGGCGTCCGCGTACGGGTCCATCTCACGGCCGGACAGCGGCACGACGGCCTCGGGGCCGGCCTCGCCGATGCCGACGACGCTGGCGCCCATGGCGATGGCGCCGGTGCGGTACCAGCTCACCGAGATGGACGGCACGCTGGGCGGCACGAGGCTGAAGTCTCCGCTGATGCTGAAGTGCGGCAGGTTGATGTGCGGGAACTGCAGGTGGAGTCCTGCGAAGAAGCCGCTGATGGCGCTGAGCGCGCCGGACACGGTGCTCTTGGCGCCGTTCATCGTGCTGTCGATCACGGACTTGATGCCGTTGAACGCGCCGGAGACGGCGCCGGTGACGGCGTTGCACACGCCGGTCACCACGGCCCTGATGGCGTTCCACTGGCCGGAGAAAACGCTGGCGATGCCCTGCAGGATGCCGCTCACGATGCCGGCCAGGCCGTTGAGGATGTTCGACACGCCCTGCTGCAGCATCGTGAAGTCGCCGGTGGTCACGGCGAGAATCACGCCCAGCACGGTCTGGAAGATGCCCTGGATAAGCGTCCAGGCGCCCTGTATGACGGTGCTCACGGCGGCCATCACGTTGGTCACGGTGGCCAGTATCACGGCCAGCACCTGCGCCACGGTGTCCATGATGGAGGTCAGGATGGGCACGACGGTCGAGACGATGACGGTCAGCACGGCGCCGATGATCGGCCCCAGCGTGTCCATGGCCACCTGCACGGTCGAGACGATCTGGTCGAGGAACGCCTGCACGTACGGCGCGAGGAACGCGCATATCTCCTGCACCTTGGAGCTGATGGCGTCTACGCCGGCCATCACGGCGGCGCGGAACGTCTCGGACGTGGTCCACGCGGCGTAGATGGCCGCGGCTACGGCGGCTATGGCGGCCACCACGGCGGCGGCCGGCGCCAGCGGGATGGCCAGCGCGCCGCCCAGCACGGCGAAGCCCTCGGAGATGGCCGGCAGCGCCGCCACGACGGAGCCGACCACCATCAGCAGCGGGCCCAGCGCGGCCACGAGCGCGAGCACCACGGCGATGGCGGTCTGCACGCCGGCGGGCAGCGATGCGAACGCCTCGGCGACGTTGCCTATCACGCCGGCCACGGCGGTGATGGCCGGCGCCAGCGCGGTGCCGAACGCGATGGACGCGGACTCGACGGCGCCGCCCATGTTCTCCAGCGCCCAGGACAGCTCGCCCTTCTGGGCGTTGGCCATGGTCTCGGCGGCGGTGGCGTCGTTGGTGGCGGCGATGTACTTGGCCAGCCCCTCGCTGCCGGACTGCATCAGGATGGCGGCGGCGCGCGAGGCGTCGGAGCCGAAGATGGTCTGCAGCGCGGCATCGCGCTCGGCGTCGCTCAGGCCGCCCAGCTTGCCGGTCAGCTCGTCGGCGATGCCGGAAATGTCCTTCATCTTGCCGTTGGAGTCTCGGATGTTCAGGCCGTAGGCGGCGATGGCCTCGGCGGCCTGGTCGGTGGGCGCGGCGAGGCGCTGCAGCATCGTCTTCAGGCTGGTGCCGGCGTCGGAGCCCTTCACGCCGTGGTCGGCGAACAGCGCCAGCGCGGCGGCCGTGTCCTCCAGGCTCCAGCCGGCCAGCGACGCCTGGGCGCTGCACTGGCTCATGGCCTGCGTGAGGTCCGAGACGTCGGCGGAGGAGGCGTTGGCGGCGCCGGCGAGCGCGTTGGCGATGCGGGTGGCGTCGCCGGCGCCCAGGCCGAAGCTGCCCATCATCTGCACCGTGGTGGCCGCGGCGGCGGCGAGGTTGAGCTGGCCGGCGGCGGCGAGGTCCATGGACGCCGCGAGCGCGCCGCCCTTGATCTGGGCCTCGGTCAGGCCGCCCTTGGCCAGCTCCACCATTGCCTGCGCGGACTCGGTGGCGCTGAACACGGTGTCGGCGCCGAGCTGCAGCGCGAGGGCGCGCAGACCGTCCATGTCGACGGATGCGCCGCCGAGCGCGCCCTGCACCTGGCTCATGGCGTCGTCGAAGCTGGCCGCCACGGAGGTGGCCGCGCCGCCCGCCGCCACGATGGGCACGGTGAGCCCCAGCGTCATGGAGCGCCCCAGGTCGGTGATGCCCTCGCCGAGCGCCTTGGTTGCGGAGCCGCCCTTCTTCAGGCCCTCCCAGTTGAGCTTGCCGTCCTTGCCCTTGATCTCCTCCATGGAGACCTTGATCTTCTTCAGGCCGGAGACCACGCCCTGGTCGTCCAGGCGCGCGAGGACGGAGACGGCGTTGGATGCGCTACCCATCGGCCCTCACCGCCCGCTCCGCTGCGGCGAACTCGGCGGCGAAGGCGGACGCCATGGCGCCGTTGGCCGCGTCCATGCGGTCGGCCTCGGTGCGGTCGGCGTGCAGCGCGAAGTGCGCCGCGCGGGCGCGGAACGCCTCCACGTATTCCCTGTTGTTCTTGGTCTCCCTCGGGCACTTGGCCGTGCGGTAGTAGATCGCCTGCTGCAGCGGAGTCTCGCCGGACTCCATCAGGCCGGCCACGAGGTCGAGGAACGCGCCGTAGCTCATGCTGCCGGCCACGGCGTCCCAGTCGAGGCCGTACGCCTGCAGCAGCGAGGCGCGGATGCGCCCGGCGTCCTCGTCCCAGTCGAACA
The DNA here is from genome assembly GCF_015546965.1 of Collinsella aerofaciens. Lineage (GTDB taxonomy): Bacteria > Actinomycetota > Coriobacteriia > Coriobacteriales > Coriobacteriaceae > Collinsella > Collinsella aerofaciens_X. Next base: position 70,201 of record NZ_JADMUF010000010.1, on the reverse strand, counting down.
CGGGCTCCTCGCACCCGGCGGCGCCCCTCGTGCCGTACAGGTCCACGCCCATGGCGTCCCACAGCACGGCGTCCACCATGTCCCAGAAGCCGTCGCGCCCTGCCGTCTCGATGGCGGCGGGCAGGTCGGCGAACAGCATGGCGCTGAGCAGCTGCTGCTTGTCCTCCTCGCTCAGCTCGGTGTCGGCGAACAGCTCGTTCACCAGCATGGCGTTGAGGGCGGAGTCGCACACGTCGTACTCCGCCCCCTCGTATTCGTAAGTTGTGCAGAACCGTCCGTTAACGGTCCCGCTTCTCGTCGTCAGGCTTCTGCGCATCTGCCACCACGTCCTGTAGGTAGTGCGCTGCCTTGCTCTGCTTCACGTCGTTCAGGCGGTCGAAGATCGCCTGGCACACGGTGGCGAATACCTGGACCATGACGAGGTTGCACTGCGCCGGCTTCAGCTTCACGCCGTCGCCGCACGCCGTGAGGATGGCGTCGTAGGACTCCTCGCCGATGCCCTCGACGATGATGGGGCCGATGATGGCGGCCATGTCCTCGGACAGCTTGTTCAGCTTCTTGCGGTCGAACGTCTTCTCCTTCAGCGTGTCGAGCGCGAGCGCCTGCTGGCGCGCCTTGATGCACTTGGCCGCCAAAGCGTTGACGGTGCCGTCGGTGCAGTCGATGGTGCACTCCACCGTCTCGTCGCCGACCTCGACCTCGAAGCGCTCGAACGACTTCTTTACCTTCAGTGTCTTCATGGTTGCGCTGCCTTCCCATCGTGCGCTGCGTTCAAAGAGAAAGGAGGCCGGGGCTGCAGCGCGTAGCCCCGGCCTCCTCGGCAGATGTTCCCCCGGCTGTCGCCCCGCGCCTAGGACGGGGAGACGGTCACGTCCACGACGGCGGAGACGGACGGCTTGGCCGCGCACTTGACGGCCAGGCGGGTCTTGCCGGCCTTGATGCCGGTCACGGTGCCGTCGGCGGCCACGCGGGCGATGCCGGTGTCCTCGATGGCGAACAGGCAGCGCGTGGACGCGCCCTCGGGCAGCACGGACGGCTTGACGGCGGCCGCGGTCTTGTTGACGGCCACGGTCACCTCCTGCGCCACGCTGACGGACTCGGGCAGCAGGGTGCCGGCGGCGGGGGTCACGACGGTGGCCACGCCGGAGCGGGACAGCGAGCACTTGAAGCTCGTCTTCTCGTTGGCGGCGCCGTTGGGGCCGTTGGCGGCGATGTCGAGGACGGTGCAGGGCGCCTCGATGCACTTGCCGGTCGGGTCGGTGACGCGGTAGGTCGTCTCTCGCTCGGCGCCGATGCCGTCCTCGATGGAGGCCACGTAGTCCTGGAACGGGTCGCCGATCAGGCGGTGGCCCTCGACGCTGTACTTGGCGCTCACGCCGGTGACGTCGGTCTTGGTGTTGCCGCCGCCGTTGTAGTAGGCGTCCTCGCTCGTGCTCTCGCTGTTGTCCTTGCCGATGTTGGAGATGCCGGGGCCGACCCATGCCCAGTGGCGCTTGTCGCCGTCCGGGGTGGTGTCGACCTCGACCACGTGCTGGTAGTTCAGCGCGAAACCGATATCCATCTAAAACTCCTTGATCTCGATGTGCGCGGTGGCCTCGACCACCCACACGTTGCGGCCGCTCTCGTCCCACTGGACCGGGCGCGGCTTCACTGTCTCGATGCGTATCATGCGGTAGCTGCCGTTGGCGCTGTCGAGCGGCACGGTGCGCAGCGTGCGCTCCGCCAGCAGCGCGTCGGCCATGGCGTCCAGCTCGACGCGGCGCGCGAAGAACAGGCTCAGGCGCACGGCCGTGTCGAAGGCGAGGTCGAAGTACCCGTCCTCGCCGCCGGGCACGCCGGTGCGGATGGCGCAGAACTCGGCGTGGCGCCGGGTGTCGGGCAGGTAGGTGAACACGTCGCGGACGCCGGCCGCCTCCAGGCGGTCCCTTACCACGTCCACGAGGTCCAGCGTGCCGTTCTCTTCCATGTGCGTGCCTCCTAGTAGTCCATGTACAGCCGGCGCGCGAACTCGCGCAGGTCGTCGCCGTCCTCCCGCTGGCACTTCTCGTCCCAGTGGTCGGTCGTCGCCGGGTCGGTGTGGTTCATCGGCTCGTAGTACTGCCGCGCCGCGTAGGGCGTGTTCCACGTGAGCACGCCCGCGCCGTAGTCGGAGTTGACCGGCTCGCTGGAGCGCAGGATGGTCTCCAGCACCGGCACGTACTTGCGCATGGTGAACGCGCAGCGGCGCGCGTACAGCACCTGGCGCCTCTTGCACTCGGCCGGCGCGGTCGCCAGGTCGATGCCGGCGGTGACGACGTCCACGGCGATGCTCACTTCAGCTCGACCTCCCAGTGGTGCACGTGGCCGCGTTCGTCGACGTAGCGTGTGCACGACGCGACGCAGCACTCGGTGGCGCCGTCGACGGAGACGAGGCTGCCGGCCGGCAGCTCCATGGCCCCCGCCGTGTTCACGGCGTCGATGAACAGCAGGCCGGTCGTGGCGTCCTGCAGCTGGTAGCCCGTGGCGCGCACGGACGCCCTCTGCTCGTAGCGCACGCCCAGCAGGAGCCTCTTGTCGGAGAAGCCCTGGCGGCCGCCCTTCTCCTCTGGCACGCGCACCTCGGCGCGGCTGGGCAGCAGGCGCTTGGGTATGGGCACCATGCCGATCACCCCAGCCCCTGGTACAGGAGGCCGGAGCCGGACAGCGCTCGGCGCACCGCCCGGTCCATCGCGGCGTCGTAGCCGCCGCCCTGCCCCTGCTCGATGGTGAGCGAGCCCAGGCGGACGGAGCCGGACGCCTCGATGCCGCCGGAGAAGCCGTACGCCGCGTCGACGTCCAGCGCCGCGCAGACGGCCGCCTTGTACGCGGCTACCTGCTCCTCGCCCTCGGGGACGTTGAAGCCGATCACCTCGCGCACGGCGGCCACGGCGGCGCCCAGGTGCGGGCGCACGTCGTCCCACGTGTTCGCGCCGTGGTAGTCGGCGCTCTCGACCTCCGGCAGCATGGCTACTCCGCCTCCGCTGCCTTGGCCGCGGCCCTCTTGCGCGGCTTGCGGGCCGGCTTCTCTGCCGGCTCCTCGGGCTCCGGCTCGGGAGCTTGCTCCTGGCTGGCCTCCGCCGGCTTCTCGGCCGGCTCTTCGGGGAAGGTCAGCCCCACGATGGTGCCCATTAGGCGGTCACCGCGACGTGGGCGTAGATGAGGCCCTTCTTCTTCAGGTACACGATCAGGTCGTGGTACAGGCGGTACTGCCACTTGTGGGCGTCGTCGTCCTGGTTCACGTCCGGGGAGAAGTAGCGCAGCTTCTCGTGCTTGGAGATGGCCGCGGCGGCCTCGGGGGCCATGACGATGAAGTTCAGCGCCTTGCCGTCCTCGGCCTTCTCGTAGCCGCCCTTCTCCTCGCCGGAGGTGGTGCCGTCCAGCAGCTTGATGGCGGAGTAGAAGCGGTCGCCGGCCACGCCGATCATCTTCATCTCGTCGTAGGTGCCAAAGTTGCTGTTCGGGGACTCGCCGGCGGACAGCTGGTACTTGTTGGACAGGCGCAGCAGCTTCTTGGTGGCGGCGGAGTGGTAGAACAGGCACTGGGACAGCTTCACGCCGTGGTCCTCCATGCACTGCTCGGCCTCCAGCACGGCGGCCACGGTCTCGTCGGCGCCGGACAGGTCCTTCTTGACGGTGGTGCCGGCGTTCTGGGTGAGCTTGGCGAAGCGGATGGCGTCCACCTCGGGCACCACCTTGGTGCGGGTGAACTCGCCCATGGCGTTGGCGGAGACGAGCTTGGCGCGCTCGTCGTCGTCGAGCACGTCGATGTTGAACTCGCGGTCGCGCTCGTACTGCAGCTGGTAGGGCTGCCAGGTGACGGAGATGCCGCCCTTGGTGAAGCCCTGGCCGCGCTTGTGGGTGGCCAGGCCGTCCATGTCGATGCTGGCGATCTCGATCTTGCCGTTGCCGCTCATCTCGCCCAGCAGGTCCTGGTTCATGTTCAGGTCGCCGGTGACGGTCTCCTGCGCGATGACCTTGTCCAGTCGGTTGGTGAACTTGTCGATGCAGTTGGACAGGTTGTTGGTTGCAGCCATGTGCTGCTCCTCTCTACTTCTTCAGGCCGAAGGCGCGGTCGAGCGCCGCGTCGTCGTCCTTGGCCGCGCCCACGGGCTTCAGCCCCGTGGAGCCGGTCTTCTTGACTTCCTCGAACAGGTACGGGCAGGCTTCCTTCAGCTTGTCCACGTCGCCCTCGTAGTCGTCCAGCAGCGCCTTGGCCGCCTTGACGTTCTTGCATCCGGCGATCTCCAGGCGGTAGGCCGCCTTCTCGCTCGCCATGGACGCCTTCATCTCGTCGAGCTTCTTCTGCAGCTCCTCGCGCCCCTCCTTGGTCTTGGCCGCCTCGTCGAGCTGCGCGCGCAGCTTCTCGATCTCGTCGTCCTTGGCCTTCAGGTCGCGCTCGTACTTGTGGCGGTTGACGGTCGCGCCGCCATCGCCGCCCTGCGGCTCCGTGGTGCCGCCTGCCGGCTCGTTAGCCGGCTTCTGGGGCTGCTGTGCCTGGGTGCCGCCGTCGGCGCCACCCGTGGGCTCCTGGCCCTCCTGCGGGTCGGTCTGCTGCCCCTGCGTCTGCTGTGCTCCCATGTCCGTACCAGTCCTTTCCGGTGTTTGGTTGCCGCGCTTCTCTGCGCGCTTCGGTACTTGCAGCTGTTGCCGCCGCTGCCGCGCCGCACCCCGTTGCCGCCGGGTGCCCGCGCAGCTTGGATGGTCGGGCACGTGTCGCCCGCCAAAAGGAAGGGCCGCCCCTGCGGACGGCCCTCGCCTCGTTCTGTTCGGTTGTCTGTGTTGTCCGCTAGTGGCTCAGCGCGTAGTTCACGAACTCGGGCTCTAGCTCCAGGTCGTACTTCTCGACGTGGTAGGCGTCACGGTCGCTCCACTGCCAGCCGCCGCGCCTGTACCAGCCCCACGCGCTGTCGTATACCGTCTTGCCCGTGACTGCGTCCTGGAAGCGCCCGGCAGTCGCGCAGAACGGCGCCTGCTTTCGCATGAACGCCAGCACCTTGTCCTTCTCCGCCAGCGCCTTGGTCGGGAAGTCCGTGCCCTTGGCGTAATCGGTCGTCGCTATGCCTCTCACTTCTTCCCCTCCCTCGGCTGGAACGTTATGAACTCGCCTGTATTATCCCCCGGACTGTCCCCGACCTCAAGCCTGCCGTCGCTGTAAACCTGCAGCGTACCGTCGGGTGCGGTGACGGGCGCGCCCAGCTCGTCCGCCAGGCGCTGCGCGAAGCACGGGCTGCCGTTTTTTGGCGCCTTGCCGGTCGAGCACGCCATGAGCTGCACGGGCGTACCGTCCTCGTAGTCGTCGCGCGCCCTGATCACGTCTGCTAGCACCTTGTGGTCGGAGCGCTGGCCCAGGAGGTCGACGAACGAAGGGGCGCCATGGCACACGACGATATAGCCCTTCTCCTTGCCCATCTTGCCGTACGCCGTTCTCGCCACGTGCCCCAGCGCGCCGTTGTCGTAGATGGGGCGGCGCTTCTTCGCGCACGCCTCCATCAGCTTGAAGGTCTCACGCGCCCGCTGCTTGGTCCTCGCGCTCACGGACAGCGTTACCCTCGGCATGTCCCCGGCCCACTCGCGCGCGGGGTGGCGGTGGAGCACCGGGTGCCCGGTCAGGCTCTTGGCGTTTGACTCCTTCACCAGCCTGCGCATGGCCTCCTGCCGGCGGGTCAGCAGGTCCTGCGCCCTCACCACCTCCACGAGCGACTCGTTGGTGGGGGAGGCGTCGTAGCACTTGCGGGCGCCGGCCAGCTCGCGCTTGGCCTCCCGGATGGCGCGCTCCCCGGCGCGCTGCCTCTGCTCCAGCCTGTAGACCTCCTCGCCCGGCAGGCCGCTGGCGTGCTTGGGGTCGCGCTCGTAGGCGCGCGGCGCGCCCGGCAGGTACGGCCCGAACGAGTGGCGGCAGTTGGCGCCCAGCAGGCCGTCCACCGATCCGTAGCCCGTGGCGGCCTCCAGCCCCTCGTACGAGCGGCCGTCGATGCTCACGGCGCCGCGCCAGCCGTACACCTGCCCCTGCCACGCGGCGTGGCTCGGGCGCGCGTTGGGGTGGCTGGAGACCTCGACCAGCTGCACGCCGTACTCGTCCATGGCCCTCGCGGTCATGCGGGCGCCGTCCTGGGCGATCTGGGTGCGCACGTGGCGGCGCACGGCCACGTCCACGCGGTTGCGCACGGTGAGGTTGCCGGCGGCGTCGCGGTACTGCACCACGCTCACGCCGTCGCGCTCCAGCCTGCGCACGGCCCGGTGCAGCGCCTGCTCGGCCGTGGAGGCGCCGGAGTTCACCCGGGCGATGGCCTCGGTGGACGCGGACAGGAACGCGTCGAGGGCGCCCTGCTCCATGTGCAGGTTGTCGCGCTGGAGGATGGCGGCGAGCCCGCGCACGGTGGCGTCCATCTGGCGCGGCCACTCCTTCTCCGTGCCGGGCCTGCCCAGGCGCTCCATGTCGTCGGCGTCGGACGCCCTCATGAACTTCTCGACGGTGACGCGCAGCTCGGCGTCCACCTCGCCGGCGTGGCCCTCGATGATGCGGCGCAGCTCGTCGGCGTGGGTCTGGCCCAGCAGCGCCGCGGCCGTCACGCTCCTGGAGGTCACGCCGCCGCCGGCCAGCATGAGGTCCACCAGGTAGTCCAGCATGTCGGCCTCTATGCCGCGGTACACGCGCGCCAGCGCCTCGCCGGCCTCCTCCAGCGCCTCGGGGGACAGCATCAGAAGCCCTCGTCGAGCAGCTGGGCGGAGGGCACGGCCGCGGCCGCCTCCTCCTTGCTGAAGCCGTGCCAGTCGATCAGGTAGCGCTGCTTCAGCTCCGGGACGCCCAGCGCGGCTATCTCGGCCAGCGCCATGTTCTTCTCGGTCTGGGTGTCGGCGATCACGCTGTCGTCGAACTGGACCTTGACGGCACCGAAGTCCTCCTCGATGGCCGCGCCGCAGTGGATGCGGGCGCAGTTGAGCAGGCTCGTCACGACGCGCTGGACGGCGCCGCGCAGCACGTTCTCGTGCTTGCGCACGTTGCGCATGAGCGCGGAGTTGTCGGCCGCCACCTCGGTGGCCGTCTTCAGGCCGCCGGACCTGTCCAGCGCGAAGTACTGCTGGCCGAAGCCGCACAGGTCGCCCAGCTCCGCGAGCGCCATGTCGAAGGCGGAGCGCAGCGGCTCCACGCGTATCTCGGGGCTGTAGATGCTGATCAGGTTCTTGGTCGGGTCCTGGCCGGCGAGGCGGCGGAACAGGCGGCCCTCGATGCGCGGCGAGGGTATGACCTTGCCGTTCTCGCTGCGCACGTCGACCATGCTCTCGTCCACGAACACCTTGGCGGCGGTCAGCTCGACCTCCTGGAACATGGAGTCGTAGGCGAGGTCCACGGCCTTGATGGCGTCGAGCGCGTCGGCGAACACGGACTGGCCGAACGGTGACAGGTCCACCACGGTGTTCTCCAGCGCGGGGCGGATGATGCCGAACGTGGGGCAGTCCTGCAGGGTGTCGAAGTCGGCGATCACGCCTGCGGCCTCCGCGTCCTGCTCCTCGCCCTCGCTGAACAGGTAGGTGCTGATGTGGTAGGTGCCGGTCTCCAGGTCCGGCGCGTGCACCTGCAGCTGGTCGACGCGCTTGCCGGCGACGGCGGCGCGGGTGACGAACGCGCACGCGCTCACGCCCTCCTCGTCCCATGACAGCGGGCGCACCATGCGGGCGTCGTAGCGGCGCACCTTCAGCTCGGCGCCCTCGTCGCGCACGTCCAGCCACAGCGCCCACGCGGCGGTGCCCAGCGCGAACGCCTTCTCCACGACCATCTGGCCGGTGGGCCAGAAGTTGGCGCGGTCCAGCCAGTCCTGCAGCCACTTGTTCGCGGCGTCGGCCTCCACGCTCACCTGCGTGTCGTCGGTGATCAGCAGGCTGGCCCACTCGGACGCCACGCGCTTGGCGGGGCGGATGCTCATGCGGTTGCGGGTGCGGCGGCGCCCCTGCAGGTCGGTGTAGCTGTCCCGGTACCAGTCGTCCCCGCCGCTGTACCAGTCGAACCACGACTGGATGTATGTGTCCATCGAGGTGTCGACGGCGTACCCCAGCTCCTTCAGCTTCTTGGTCACGTGCGCCGGCACGCTGAACTCGTCCACTGCCATGCCCTATGCCACCTTCCTGTATCCGCGCGCCCTGCGCGCCTCGTCCATCGTTGCGTAGCGGGTAGCGTCCACCCAGTGGTCGTTCCCGTCGGGTATCTCGTTGAGCACCTCGCCGTCCGGCGTCTGCGCGTACTCCAGCGCGCGCACCTCCGCGGCCAGCCTCGGGCAGCGCTCCGGGTCGATGACCCATTCGGACAGCGACTGCAGGAAGCGGTACGAGGCCATGCGGCCCGGCTTGCCCTTGCCCGCCGCCCTGGCGTTGACGCCGTGGTCGCGCTGCACGGCGATGGCCGTTGGGTCGGCGTCGTCGGACAGCACCGGCAGGTGGTGGTAGGCCGGACGCCCGTCGCCGCCGTCCCACGTGAGCAGCTCCCTGACGCGCTCGGCCTGCCCGTCGGGCGGCAGCTTGTTGGCGCCGTCCTCGCAGAAGGTGAGCAGCGCGCGGCCGCCGGGGCGCCACTCGCTGCCGGTGACGGCCCACGGGTCCGGGTACCAGCCGAAGTCCTGGCCGAAGCGCAGGCGCTCGAACTGCGCCACCTCGTCGTCCGTGATGGCCCTGAACACCACGTTGTCGAACACCTCGGTGCCGATGCCCACCGGCTCGCCCAGGTACTCGTGGCGGTACGCGCGCTCGTCGGCAGCCTTCAGGCTCTCGGCGTCCTCGATGAACTGCCCGCCCAGCCACTCCGGCGGCACGTCCAGGTAGGTCGAGCGGAACACGGGCAGGCCCGCGGCCTCGCGGCGCTCCATCTCGGCGTTGACCCAGCAGCGCGCCGAGCGCGGCGGGTTGAACGAGTACAGGCGCACGCAGCCCTCGCCGCCTCGCGTGAGGGACTGCGTGACCTTGCGTATCTCGGCCATGCCGGCGAACTGGTCTGCCTCCTCGAACCACGCGCAGCCCACGTAGCCGAACGGCACCTTTATCGACTTGATCTTGTTGGCGTTGTCGCAGCCGCGGAAGATGATCTTCTGCCCCGTGGCCTTCCTGGTGATGCGCAGCGTGGACTCGGGCATGTCGTACCCGTCCTCCAGCCCCAGCGCGCGGATGGCCCACACCACCTGGGCGTAGGCCGCGTCGCGCAGGTCCGCCTTGCGCTTCATGAGCACGACGGCGTGCTGGTCGGGGTGCGTCTCGATGTACCTCACGACCTCCAGCGAGCAGAACGAGGACTTGGTGGAGCCTCGGCCGCCGGCCAGCCATATATCGCCGCGGTGGCCGCCGGCGATCATGCGGTGCGGCTCCAGGAACGGCGGGGCCAGCAGCAGCGCGAAGTCCCGCACGAACGCCGCGCCCTCCCCGGGCGCCTCGTCGGGCAGCCACTCCATGAGGCGGTCGGAGGCGTCGGCCAGCGCCTTGACGGCGGGCGCCATCTCCTTGTCCGCCAGCGAGTGCCGCTCCACGGCCTCGCGGCCCTTGCGCAGCAGCAGCCCCTGGGCGTCGATGATCTCGGCGCGCGTGACGGTGGCGGCGCGGGCGGCGGCCTCCTGCAGGGCCCTCAGCCTTGCCGATACCTTGCCGGTGGCCTCCAGGCGGCACGCCGCGCTGTCCACGGCGCTGTCCTTCCACTTCGCGGAGCCGGGGTATGCGGCGCGGTAGGCCGCGCGCTGCGTGGCCCCCTTCGCCCTCTCGCGGGCGTACGCCTCCTGCGCGGGCGTGAGTATGTCGGTCCTGTTGCTTCCCATGGGCGGCAGTGTCGGGCACGTGTCGCCAAAAGCGAAGGGGCCGCCCCGAAGGACGGCCCCGTGGAGGAGACCCGCCGGGCCCAGCCCGCCCGGCGTGCCCACAGTATCCGGTTGTTGTCGCCCGCTACCCCGCCAGCGCCGCGGCGAGCGCCATGCACCCGCGCAGCACCATGAGGTCGACGGCGAGCGCCGCCAGCAGCACCAGCAGGCAGCCCCTATTCGGTCCCCCGTCCACCGCGCACCCCCCTGGTCTCGTGCCATTTGAAGTCGCCGAACGCGTGCCCGCACCAGCGGCACTCGTCGCCGGCCCTGGGCAGCCTGTGCCACACCGTGCGCGTCCCGCACTTGGGGCAGCGCACCTCGATGCTGGGCCTGCGCTTGGGCCTCTCCGTACCGTTCGTCATGATTCGTCCTCTCCTTCCAGCTCGTCTATCCACAGCGCGCACTCCTCGGCGGCCCTCACCGCCAGCGTCCGCGCCAGCGAGTCCGGCAGACCGCGCAGCAGCTCCAGCAGGTTCTCCGCGGCCAGCGCGCAGCCGGCGGCCCCGCCGCCCAGCAGCTCGACCTCGCCGCCGTCCGGCTCCATGGCCGTGCGCCTCCCGCAGCGCCCGCACTCGTACTCGATCGTCCTCACTGCCCGCTCGCCTCCTCTCCGGCAGCCTCCTGCGCGGCGTCCGGCGCGAGGGCGTCGAGCCACCACTTCAGGTCCTTGACCACGGCGCCGCACGTGTTCGCCACGGCGGCCGCGAAGGCGGCGTCCCCGTCGGTGCGCCATCCCTCCAGCAGGCACACGCCGTCGATGCACGGGCTGCAGTCGGACCACTCGGCGGCCAGGTCGTGCACCATCTGCCGGCGCCTGTGGCCGTCGTCCATGGTCGGGTGCCACGGGAGCCAGCCGAACCGGATGGGGTCGGCGTCCCCCGCCGAGGCGTACGCCGTCTCCTGCAGCAGCCCGCACGTCTCGCTGAACATTTCGAGGTCGGTCCAGGTCGGCCCCACTATCGCCACGCGGCGGATATCCACGGCGCCGCGCCCGGGTACGTCCACCCTCATCGCCCGGTCACCTCTTCCTTCCTCTCGTCCCTTGTCCTTTTCCCCGCGGCCCACCAGCGACCGAAGCCCTCGGCGCACTCCGGGCACAGGTGCCCGCGGCGCCCTATCCTCCAGATACCGCGGTACGGCATGCGCAGGAGCTCCAGCGCGCGCTGCTCCACGTACGCCCCGCAGCGGTCGCACTTGTATACCTTCATCTCTCGTTCCTCTCGTTCGTTCTTATCTCTTGCATGATTCCTAGGTTGCGGGGGCGGGAGCCGTCGCGCACGAGTGCGGGCGCGGCCTTGGCCCGCACGCACGTCCCCCGTAACCCTAGGTCTTGCCGTTAGGTTGGTTAGGTCACTCTTATACCTTTAGGTATAGTCCGACCTAACCTAACTACCAGCCGGTCATGGCCGCCTCCATCTCGGGGTCGCGCAGCACGCCGGGCTTGCCCCTGCCGCCCTCGGAGATGATCGGGCACCAGTCGTTCTTGTCGGCCTTCACCCAGTTCTTCACCTGCCCCTCGGTGGGCGCCCTGCCGCCGACCTCGGGCATGCGCTCGACCACGTTGGCCACGGTGGCGTCCACGCCGTCCTCGGCGCAGGCGGCCATGCCCTCGCGCAGCGCCTCCAGCTTCTCGGACTGCTTGCGGGCGTCGTTTCTCGCCTTGCGCTCGCGGCCCTGGGCGCGGTAGTCCATGCGGCCCAGCTCCTCGCCCTCGGGGCTGGCGTCGGCGAGCGCGCCGGTGGCGTCGATGCGGTGCATGGGGTAGTCGAACAGCAGGTTCACCGGCTCGAAGCGCGGGAACTCGCGCAGGGTCCCCTCGACGCGCCACGCCGTCATGGCGCGGGCCGACCGGCGCGCGGCCACCACGCCGTCCAGGAACGCGCCGGCCCACTCCGGCCGCACGGCCTCGACGCGCGAGCGGCACGCCGAGACCATCGCGTCGCCGCCGGCCGCGCGGGCGTCGTCGGGCACGGAGGCGCGCCAGTCGCCGAGCGCGGCGGCGTTGGCGTCCATCCACGCCTCGCACCAGCCGCCGACGCGCCGCGCCTCCAGCTGGGCGCGCAGCTCGTCGGAGACGTGCAGCTCCAGCATGTCGAGCAGCGCGTCGGGGTCGCGGGCGAACACGCCCGAGCCGGACGCGCGGTCCATGGAGCGCTTGCCGCCCTGCGCGCCCTTGGAGTGGTGGTGGCAGTAGATGACGGCGCACCCCAGGCTGTCGGCCACGCGGTCGAACTGGTTGCAGAAGGCGGCCATCTGGTCGGCGCTGTTCTCGTCGCCGGTGATCACCTTGTAGATGGGGTCGATGATGACGGCGATGGGGCGCTCCTTGGCCGCGCGTCGTATGAGCGCCGGCGCCAGCTGGTCCATGGGCTTGGAGCGGCCGCGCAGGTTCCAGATGCACACGTTCTCCAGGTTGCGCGGCTCGGCGCCCATGGCGGCGTATACGTCGCGGAAGCGGTGCAGGCAGCTGGCGCGGTCCAGCTCCAGGTTCACGTACATGACGCGGCCCTGGGCGCACCTCCACCCGAACCACGGCAGGCCCTCGGCCAGCGACACGGTGAGGCCGATCAGGGCGAAGCTCTTGCCGGCCTTGGAGGGACCTGCCAGCAGCATCTTGTGCCCCTGGCGCAGCACGCCCTCGATCAGCGGCGGCGCGAGCTCGGGCGGGTCGTCCCACGTGGCGGCCAGCGTCTCGGGGTCGGGCAGGTCGTCGTTCTGCTCCTCCAGCCACTCGCGCCACTCCTTCCAGCTCGCCCTGCCCATGGAGCCCGCCACCATCCACTGCCTGCGGCCGGCGCGCATGGCGCCGGGCATGCGGGACAGGCGGGACGGGTTCTTGTTCTGGGTGTCGAGCTTCAGGCCGTTGTCCGCGCACGTGCGGTACAGGAAGTCGACGCGGCGGCGGTACTCGTCGTAGTCCTTGGCGTCGACGCGCACGATGGCGTGCACGGACTTGTTGCCGCTGTGGACCACGGCGGCGATGGGCAGCTCCAGGGCGCGCATGACGGCCATCTGGCGGCCCGGCGCCATCTCGTCGGACTCCACGAGCGCGTAGCGGAACTCCGCCACGTTGTCGTTGCGCACGCCGCCGCCGTCCAGCGGGTTGAAGCGAATCCACGCGCCGCTCTCGGGGTTGGGCGTGCCGATGGAGCTGGCTAGGTCGTCGCCGTACTTGGCCACGCTCTCGATCAGCTCGCCGGCGGTGCGGGTGTAGATGCCCTTGCCCGCCGGCGTCCACCGGCCGTCGCGCTCGAACGCCTCGGTGACGTAGCCCACCACGTCCTCGGGGTCGAACAGCGCGGACAGGTAGCGCGTGAGCTGCTCGCCGGGGTGCCAGTCCGCCGCGTCGGGCTCGCGCAGCTCGTCGGACTCCAGCCACGTGGGGTCCACGACGACGTTGGCCGGCTTGGCCGCGGGCGCCGCCTGCGGGCGGGTCGTGCGCCAGTCGCGCGCTCCGCCCGGCACGGGGCCGTCCCACGGGTCGGCCTCGCACACGTCCCAGTCCAGCGCCACGTCCTCGGAGGCGGGAGGCTCGTAGCCGGCCTCCATGGCCATGTGCACGAGCGTGCCGCCGTTCACGCGGCCGTCGCCGCCGGCGCGGAAGGTGCGGTACTTGCGCTCGCACTCGCCGGCGTGGTAGCGGGCGGCGTCGCGGGCGCTCCACGCGTCCCAGACCTCCCACGGCACGCCCTCGGCCGCCAGCGCCATGCCGACGTCCACCCAGCCGCGGTAGTCCAGCCCCGCGGGGTCCACGGCGTCCAGCAGCCCCTGCAGGTCGTCCTCCAGCAGGCTGCCGCCGCCGTATCCGTAGTCGTCCATCTCTTACACCCCGTTCCTCGGGTCGTAGGTCGCCGGGTCGACGCCGCGCGGGACGCCGCGCCAGCCCTGCGCCGCTATGCGGCCGATCATGTTGCTGGCCGCCTCGAACGGCCACGTGCCCACGGCGCGGAAGCCGTAGGACTCCAGCCGCCGTATCTGCTTGGGCGTGGCCAGCCCCTCGCGGCGGCGCTGCGCCAGGCGGTCCAGCAGCAGGCTGGCCTTGCCGCGGCACTCCACGGCGTCCGGGAAGATGCCGTAGCGCTCCAGCGCCGCCAGCTGCTTGTCCGTCGGCGGCTCCAGCTCGGCGGGGAACGCGGGCTCCCAGCCGGCCAGGTCCTCCGAGCGGATGCTCATGGCGAACTGCACCGGGTCCACCAGCGCGCGCTTGCGCTTGCGCATGGACGCCAGCTGCTCGGCCAGCGCCTCCTCGCGCCGCCGCACGACGTCCTCGGACGCCTGCCGCTCCACGGCGCCCAGGTCGACCGGCCCGCCGGCGGCCCCGGCGATCTGGGTCATGCGCTCGGCCACCTCGGGCGACCTGGCCACGATGTGCGCCGGGCGGCACAGGTCGTGGCGCTCGGTCATCCACAGGAAGTCGAGCACCAGCAGGTCGGCCTTGCCGGTGGCCGGGCTCAGGCGGGTGCCGCGGCCCACCATCTGCACGTACAGGCTGCGCACCTTGGTGGCGCGCAGGACCACCACGCAGTCCACGCTGGGGCAGTCCCAGCCCTCGGTGAGCAGCATCGAGTTGCACAGCACCGCGCCGGGGCCGGCGGCGTCGAAGCGCGCCAGCGTCTCGGCGCGGTCGGGGCTGTCGCCGTTCACCTCCATGGCGTCGAAGCCGCGCTCCGCGAGCGCCGCCGCGAACTTCTTGGACGTGGCCACGAGCGGCAGGAAGGCCACGGTCTTGCGGCCCATGCACCCGGCCGCGGCCATCTCGTCGGCGATGCGCCCCAGGTACGGGTCCAGCGCCGTGCCCAGGTCGCCGGCCGCGAAGTCGCCGGAGGAGACCCTGACGCCGGCCAGGTCGATGGCCACCGGCACGGTCTCGGCGCGGACGGGGCACAGGTACCCCTCGCGGATGGCGGTCGGCAGCGTGTACTCGTAGGCCACGCTCTCGAAGTACTGGCCCAGGTCGCGCTTGTCCCCGCGGTCGGCGGTGGCGGTCACGCCCAGGACCTTGGCGCCGGGGAAGTGCCCCAGCACCTGCTGGTAGGAGTCGGACAGCGCGTGGTGCGCCTCGTCGACCACGATGGCGTCGAAGTGGTCGGGGGCGAAGCGCGCCAGGCGCTTGGGCCTCATGAGGGTCTGCACGCTGCCGACGGTCACGCGGTACCAGCTGCCCGCGCTCGTCTCCTCGGCGCGCTCGACCGAGCAGCCCAGCCCGGTGGCGGCGCGCAGCTTGTCGGCGGCCTGCTGCAGCAGCTCGCGGCGGTGGGCGAGTATCAGGACGCGGCCGCCCGCGTCCACGACGTCCTTGGCCACGGTGCAGAAGACCACGGTCTTGCCGCACCCCGTGGGGAGGACCAGGAGCGTGCGCGCCCGGCCCCCATCCCACTCGCGCTCGATGGCCTCGCGCGCGGCCTGCTGGTAGGGTCTCAGCTCCACGGGTGCCGCCTCCCTACTGGATGCCCCAGGCGCCGGGGGCCGCCTGCTGCTGGACGCCCTGTGAGGCCGTCTGCGGGGCCGGTGCGCCCGGTGCGGGCGAGTACTGCGGCGCGGGCGCGAACGCGCCGTTCTGGGCCGCCTGGGACGCCTGCGGGGCGTATCCGGCGGGCTGCTGTCCCGGCGCGGGGGCGTATCCGGCGGCCTGCTGCTGCGCCGCCGGGGCCGCCTGCGCGGCCGCGGCCCTGCAGGCGGCGTCGTAGGACTCCCACGCCTCCTGATACTCCTCGGGCTTGACGAACCACTCGACGTCGTTGGTCTGGCGCTCCTGGCCGTCGCGGCCGGTGTAGGAGCGCACCTTCAGCTTGACGAAGCCGCCCGTGCCCTCGATGCCGCCCCAGTCGATGATCACCTTGCCGGCCCCGTTGCGGCCGCGGCCCACGGCCTCCATGAAGCGCGAGACCTTCCACAGCTGGTTGCGCGTGATGTACAGGCGCTGCTGCACCGTCGTGTCGCGGCCGTCGGCGCCGGTCACGGACAGCGTGAGCTTGGCCATGGGGCACTGCGGCATCTTCTGCGAGCCCTGGTAGCGCTCGCGCTCCATCTTCTCGACGCGGAAGGGGTAGAAGCCCTCGGGCAGCAGCGTCCATCCGCCGTACTGCCCGTCGTCCGGGTCCGCCTCGCACACGTCCCAGTCGAGCGCCACGTCCTGCATCTCTGCCATCTCTCAATCCTTTCTCTCTCGCCGCCCTCGGCGGCTCTCTGCTAGTTGAAGGGCACGTCCTCGGCGGCGCGGTACTCGGCCACCTTGGCCTTGACCGCGTCCCACTGCGGGACGATCAGGCCGGCGACGTAGTCGGCCGGGTAGTTGGCCAGCGGCGTGTCGGGCGTGAAGTGGCCCTGCAGCACCGCGAAGCCGCGCACCTCGTCGGGCGTGACGCCGTCGCGCTCCATGAGCTGGACGGCCGGAGCCCAGAACGCGGGCAGCCCCTCCGTGCCGGGGATGCTCGCCGGGGCGTCGCCCGCGGGTGCCGGCTGGGGTGCCGGTGCCGGTGCCGGGGCGGGTGTCGGGGCCGCGGCGGGCGCCGTGGCGGGTGCCGCGGCAGCGGCCGGCTGCGGGGCCGTGGGGGAGGGCACGTGCGGCGCGATGGCCTCGTAGCCCAGCGGCACCTCGTCGGGCAGCCCCCAGCGGTTCTTGGCGTCCCAGGCGGCGTGGTGCGTCGTGAAGATGGTGCGCTTGGCGCCGCGCGCCTTGCCCTTGGCGCTGAAGCCCTCGCCGACCATCTCGACGACGGTCTTGTAGTTGACGAACAGCAGCGCGTCCGCTCACTCCTTCAGCAGGCCGGCGTCCTTCTTGTACATCTTCATGGTCCAGCGGTCGTAGCTCGCCGCCTCGTCGGGCTGGTCGAACTTGCTCACGGTCGCGTGCGCGGTCACCACCACGTTCATGCCGGCGTCGCGCACGTCGGTGAGCAGGTCGAGCAGGCGGCCGAATTCCTCCAGCGCGTACTGCCAGCACTTGCCGTAGTTCAGCGCCTCCATGGACGCCCACTTGTTCTTGGCGCACAGCTCGGCGCACAGCAGGCGCTCGGCCCAATCGGCCGTGTCCAGCACCAGCGTGCCGCACGGGCGCTCCGCGGCCACGGCGCGCACGAGGTCCTTCAGCGCCGTCCAGCTCTGCGGTGCCTGGGTGCGGGCCACGTCGTAGCCCTCGGTGCCGCCCTCGGTGTCGATGAACAGCGGGTCGGGGAACTGCGCGGCCAGCGTGGTCTTGCCGACGCCTTCGGGACCGTAAATCGTCACCTTCTGCGGGTGGATGGTCGCCCCGCGGCTAATGTTCAGCATTGTTGTTCCTCCTGTTGTTGGCCTGTGTTTTTGCATCTGCCCACCTGCAGTTGTCCGGACAGTAGTCGCCGTTCACGTCGATACGGTCCAAAGTGCAGGCCATATAAGGCGCGTCGGGGTTATAGCCGGCTGATTCCGCCCAGTTGCGAAATGCGCCGAAATCGTGCAGCCACTCGTCGCATACGCGGATGCCGCGCCCGCCGTAGTTGGCGTAGTCCTTGCGCGCCTTGTCGTAGCAGCGCTGCTTCATTGAGTGCCATATGCCATACAGCCGCGATCTGCCGCCACCGTGCGTTGCGCGCGCCCTGTTCCTGGCCGTCACCTGTTCCGAGTGGATGCATCCGCAGCTGCGTGTGTTGCCGCTCGTTAGCGAGGATGACGGTACGGTGGCTTTCCCGCCGCAGTCGCACCTGCAAAGCCAAGCGGCTTTTCCACGGACGGTGCCGACGCGCTTAATGGCAGTGAGCCGTCCGAACCTGCGCCCCGTCAGGTCGATGAAGGCCCCCATTACCTGATCTCCCATCCGGCCGGCGCGACGGGCGCCTCGGCCTTCTCAGCGCCGCCGGGCTCGCCGCCGAGCTGCCCGCGGCCGTCCTCAATCACCAGGCTGCACTCGCCGCCGGTGGACACGCGCGTGCCGATGACCTGCAGGCCCTCGGACTCCGCCCACGCGCCGAACTCGGCCAGCGTCTGCAGGTCCATCTGCTCCAGCTTGTCGACCAGCACGAAGCCGCACTCCGGCTTCAGGCGGCGCACGATGGCCGTGGCCACCTTCAGCTGCTCGCTGCCGCTCATGCAGTCCCACGGCTGGCCGCCGTAGGTCAGGCGCGCCTCCTCGTCGACGGACAGGCCCGGCAGCGGCAGGTCCGCGCCGCGCAGCAGGTCCGTGCGCTCGGCGCGGATGCGGTCCATCTCGGCGTCCAGGTCGTCGTACTGGGACTTCAGCTCGTCGGCCTCGGCCATGGCGCGGGCGCGGCGGGCGTTGGTGCGCACCTTCTCGTTCACGGCGTCGGCCGCGGCCAGCTGCGCCTGCAGCTCGTCGGTGGACTCGTCGTGCAGCTGCGCGGCGTCCTTGCTCGCCGTCGCGGCGTCGCCGGCCAGCGCGTCGACCTCGGCCGTCTTGGCGTCCACGGCCTGCCTGATCTGGGCCTCCTGCTGCTCCAGCGCGGCCAGCTGCGAGCGCGCGACGGCGAGGCGCGCCTGGATGGCGGACGCCTCGTTGCGCTTGCGCTGGTTCTCGCCGTTGCGGGCGAGGATGGCGGACTGCGCGGCGATCAGCTCGGCGGCGTCGACCTCCTCGGCCGGGGCGTCCGGCCAGAACTGCATCTCCTCGGCGCTCGCGCGCTTCTGGCGCTCCATCACGCCGACGTCGTGGCGCTGGTTGTAGACGCTGCTCGCCTTGGCGTCCAGCTCGGCGAGGCGGTCGCCCACGCCCAGGATGGACAGCAGCGTCTCGGCCTTGTCCTTGTCGCTCGACTCCATGAAGCGCGGCAGGTCGAGCGCCAGGCGGTCCACCAGCGAGCTCAGCAGCGCCTGGCCGGACTTGCGGCCGGAAGGGTCGGTCACCTTCAGCGAGCCGTTCTTGCCGCGGCGCTCCACCACGATGCCGTTGTCCAGCACCACGCGCAGCGCCGGGGCGCTCGCCGCGCCCTCGCGGGCCGCGTTGGACGGGCGCAGCTTGTCGCCGCCCAGCGCCCAGCCGATGGCGTCGAGCAGGCTGGTCTTGCCCTGCCCGTTGCGGCCGCCGATCACGGTCAGCCCCTCGGCGCGCGGCTCCAGGTAGACCGCCTTCACCCTCTTGACGTTCTCGGCCTCGACCGATGCGATCTTGACCATCTCTACTTCTCCTCCTCGTTCTCGTTTTTGTTCTCGCTCTCGCGCACGGCCTCCAGCCACGCCTTGGCCTCGGCCACCAGCTGCATCTGGCCCGCGCCCATGCGCCAGCCGTCCTCGACGGCCGCGGCCACGGCCTCCAGCCACGCCGCGACGGCGACGGGCGCCTGCACGGTGCCGCCGGGCTGGCCGCCGGCCACGCACATCCATACGCCGCCGCCCGGGACCGCGTCGCCGAGCCAGTCGTGGAGCGCGTAGGCCCCGCACATGCCGGTGATCCGGCCGTCCGGGCGCGTGCCGTCGTAGCCCGCCGCGTCCAGGGCCTCGGACGCCTCCGTGTAGGCCGACCACCTGTTGTCGGGGTCGCCCAGGAACGACGCGGCGGCCTTGGCCATGGCGTGCTCCGGGTAGTCGCCCTCCAGCAGGCGCTCGGCGAGGTGCGCGAACATGGAGCCGGCCGCCTCGCGGCACGTCGTCTCCATGCGGTCGGCGTCCTCGCGCAGCCTCGCCGCGGCCGCCTTCTCCTCGGTGTCGGCGGGCACGTAGCGGTAGGCGTACGGCACGGCCACCGTCGGCAGCACCAGCACCCACGCGGCCCCCTCCGGGTCGTCGGCGGCCTTGTCCTCGAACGCCTCGGGGTTGTCGGCGCGGCAGTCGTAGGCGTAGCCGGCCGTGTCGAAGGACTTCTGGCCGTGCAGCTCGACGCCCAGGCGCTCGGCGGCCTCGTCGAAGGCGGCCACTATGCGCTCGCTCTCGACCTCGCGGCGGCACTCCCTGGCCACGCGCGCCCATTCGCCCTCGCTCGCGTTCGCCACGCGGACCGAGCGCTGGCCGGTGAACTCGGCCACGGCCAGCAGGTGGTCCAGGCTCATGGTCTCGGCCTCGGCGCCGATCTCGGACGCCACGCGGCGCACGCGGGCCATGCCCTTCTTGCGCACGGCGCGCTCGACCTTCTCGGGCTCCACGCCCAGCAGCAGGCAGCGCTGCGCGCCGCGGCTGCGCTCGGCGTCGTCCAGCGGCTTCTTGTCGTCGGTGGCCAGCATCGCCAGCGCGGCGTCGGCGTCGCCCCAGTCCTCGCACACCACGGCGTCGAACTCGGCCGTGCCGGCCTTGCGCATGGCGCGCCAGCGGCGCTCGCCGTCGACGATGCGGTACACGCCGCCGTCCTGCACGAGCAGCGGCGGGGTCATGGGCTCGCCGGGGTGCGCGGGGTTCAGCGCGAAGCTGGCGGCCAGCGCGTCGAGGTCGCCGAAGTCGCGGCGGGGGTTGCCCTCGCTCGGGTAGACGTCCTCGGTCTTTACTCTCTTCAGTTGCATGTTTTCTACTCCTCCTAGCTGGGAAAATGCGTTTGTGTCATTGATTTGAGATTTTTTTAATCATGCGTTCGAGGCGTCGGCGCCTCGCCTTCAGCAGCCTGGTGAGCGTCCTCACCTCCCACCGCTCCAGCGCCTCGTCGTAGGCGTCGCGCGCCCTCGCGGCGCGGTAGGGCGTCATGCCCTCGGTTCGGGGAGGCGCGGGCCTCGGGTCCGGTGCGCTCTGCAGCCTCGTCTCGGTGGACGCGTACACGGCGCGGTCGGCCGGCCCCAGGCGCTCCATGGCCTCGGCCGTCTCGGACTCCGCGCGGGCAACCAGCGCCCTCAGCTCGCACGGGCGGCAGGTTCCGCTCGCCCTCAGCTCGGTGCGGGCCATCCCGCACGCCGGGCACGTCTCGGAGCACCTCGGCTCCCAGTGGCGCAGGCTCACGCCCATGCGGGACGCCTTCTGGCGCACGGCCTCGTTGGACCTCCGCAGCGCCCTGGCCACCTCGCGCCTCGGCATGGTGCCGGCGATCTCGGCCAGCCTGCGCTCCTCGGAGGCGGTCCAGGGGCGGCACTGCTCACCCCTCCTCATTTGGCGCGCCCTCGCCGGTGTGCAGGTAGTACCAGCCGTGGGCGAAGGCGCTGCGCTCGTGCTCGTTGGTCACGAGCCCCTGCCCCTGGTAGAACTGCTGCCTGTTGCGCAGCCAGTCGACGGTCCACGCGGCGTTGCCGCGCGTCTTGGGGTTGAGCACCTGCCTGCTGGTCTGCAGGACGACCTCCTCGCCGGCCTCGCGCAGGTGGCCCAGCAGCTGGCCGCACAGCCACGGCGTCTGGTGCGAGCCCTTGGTGCCGCTGCAGCGCCCGGGGTAGGGGACGAAGCCCTCCATCACGACCGGCCCGTGCTCGTGGGTCTCCAGGAACCTCCGGAGCAGCGTCCAGATCTCCTCGCAGCGCGCGTCCAGCAGGTCGTTGTCCGCGCCGCAGCCCTCCTTGAAGGCGAACGTGCGCGAGTCGAGCACGCGGCGCCGCGTCATGTGGACCACGCCCGTGTGGAGCGACCCGGGGTCGATGGCCACGATGGCCTCGACGGCCTCTACTCCTTCGCCCATTCCGCCACACCCCCCTGGTAGTCGGAGACGGCGGCGGAGTATCCGCGCTCGTACGCCCGCTCCATGCCGTCCACGCGGCCCTCGCCGTAGCCGGCCGCCGTGCCCTGCGTGTAGCCGAGCTGCCACGCCTGCCCCACGGCGAGCGCGACGAGCAGGGCCACGGCCAGCGCCGTGCGGACCGTGCGCCAGAACTCGGCGCGCCTGTGCGATACTTGCGGGTACCCGCTCACGCGGGTCTCTTCAGGGGACTGGGCGCGCTGTGCTTGGCGGCTTCCGCGCGCTCGGCCCTCCACCTCTCGTACTCCCGCCGGACCTCCGGCAGGGCGAACGCGGACCTTGCGGCAGTCAGCGCCGCCCGACGCTCCGCGGCTGTGGCGCCCATATACGATCACCTCCGCCATCGCTACTCGTCCTCCCCGTCTTCCAGCAGCTGCTCCATGGTCACGCCCAGGACCTCCGCCAGCTTCCTCAGCTTGGGCACGCTGGCCACGGTGCACCCGCGCTCCCAGCTGCTGACCATGGCCACGCTCGACGCGCCCACGGCCACCGCCAGCTGCATCTGGGTCATGCCCAGCGCGCGGCGGCGCTCCTTCATCAGCTTCCCGTTCATCTACTCCTCCTTCTCCTTGTCGTCGTCCCACTCGGGCGCGCGCACGATGGTCTCGAAGTCCGTGGCCCAGCCGACGCCGCGAACGGTGAAGCGGATGCTTGCGCAGGCGTAGTACGTCTTGCCGCCCATCTCGAAGGGCTGGCACATGTCGGACTCCATGAGTTTCATGGCGAACATGTCGAAGCCCCACTTCGCGTTGATGCGCGAGGTGATGGAGTTGTGCGTCTCCTCCATGCACCCGTTCTCCGCCAGTGCGAAGGTGATCATCTCCGGCGTCATGGCCTCGCAGCTCGGGCTGTACTTCTCGTCCATTGCTTCTCCTCTCGGTAGGTTGTGTTCGTGTAGTAGTACACGAACTTGTTGCATCTGTAAGATACAAAGAATCCGTGTACTAGTCAACTAATAATTTGCAATTTATAATCGAGGTCATGTAGTAGGTACACAGATAGGCGGTGAAAATCGCATGCTTTACGAGCTAAAAGCGATCAGGAAGCGCTCCAACCTCTCGCAAAAAGAAGCCGCCGAGCAGCTGGGCGTGAATCCCGGGACGTATAGAAACTGGGAACAGTGCAAGAACCAGCCGCAGAAAAGCTCCGAAGTAAAGCGTTTGGCCGACTTCTTCGGCGTAACCGTTTCGGAGCTATACGGGTATGACCTCGCCGCACCAGGCGTCATTGCCGCCGCCATGGGGATACCGGACGAACCGGAGCCAAAACCTGTGCGCGTGATAGACAAGCGCCTGGAGGCCATCGAGGACGCCTACGAGGCGATGAACGAGAACGGCCGGCACGTGCTGCACAGCGTGGCCACGTCGCTGGCGCGCGACCCGGCCAACGCCGGCGGGGAGTAGTCCGGCGGTATTCGATTGAAGTGAGGGGAGGCGCCCGGCCATGGCCACGGCGGCGATCTACGCCCGCTACAGCAGCGCGGGCCAGCGCGAGGAGTCCATCGAGGACCAGGTGAGGGTGTGCCGCGCGGCCATCGAGGCGGCCGGCGACGCCGTGGGGCACGTCTACGAGGACCGCGCCACGACCGGCACGACCACGGACCGCCGCGCCGGGTTCATGCGCATGGTGGCCGACGCCCAGAGGGGCCTGTTCTCGGCCGTGTACGTGTACAAGCTCGACCGCTTCGCGCGCAACCGCTACGACGCGGCCGTGTACCGCCGCCGCCTGAAGCAGGCCGGCGTGCGGCTCGTGAGCGCCACGGAACGCACCGGGGACGGCCCGGACGGCATCCTGCTGGAGTCGATGCTGGAGGGGCTGGCGGAGTACTACAGCGCGAACCTCTCCGAGAACGTGCGGCGCGGGCTGGCGGGCAACGCCATGAAGTGCCGCCACAACGGCATCCGGGTGTTCGGCTACGACCACGGGCCGGACGGCCGCTACGTCGTCAACGAGGGCGAGGCGGCCGCGGTGCGCCGGGTGTTCGCCATGTACCAGCAGGGCGAGCCGTTCAGCGCCATCATCGGGGCGCTGCCGGCCGTGCGCTCGAAGGGCGGCGGCCCGCTCACCGTGCAGGCGGTGGGCAAGATGCTGCGCAACGACAAGTACGCCGGCGTGTACCGCTACGGGGACACGGTGGTGGAGGGCGGCATGCCCGCGATCATCCCGCGCGACGAGTTCGACGCCGTGCAGCGGCGCCTGGCGCTGCGCACCAGGAGGAGGAGGTCCACGGTGGACTACCTGCTGTCGGGGAAGCTGTTCGACTCGGAGGGCCACCGCTGCCAGTCCAGCAGCGGCCACGGGAAGTCGGGCAGGAAGTACACGTACTACCGCTGCCCGGCGACCGGCCACCAGGTGCGCCGCGACGCGCTGGAGGCCGAGGTGGCCCGCATGGTGGCCGACGCCCTGGCCGCCGACGACGGCGCCGTGGAGGGCATCGTGGCCGACGTCATGGCCGAGCAGGAGGCGGCGCTGGCCGACGACCTCGCCGCCGTGCGCGCCATGGAGAAGAGACTGGGGCAGAACGCCCGCGAGCAGTCGCACATGGTGGACCTCGCCGCGAAGACCGGCGCGGTGGACGCCGTGGCCGAGAAGCTGAACGCGCTGTCCGACGAGCGGGCGGCGCTGGAGGCCGAGGTGGCCGACGCGCGGGCCGGCATGGGGGCGCTGGACGCCGACCAGGTGGAGTTCTGGGTGCGCCGCGTCATGGGGCGCTCCGACCCGCTGGAGGCCGTGCGGCTGTTCGTGCGCCGCGTGGTGGTGGACCGCGCCGCCGGCACGCTCACCGCGGAGTTCACGTTCGACAAAAAGGAACCCCCGCCGGACGGTCCCGGCAGGGGTTCGCGTAAGTATCTCGGGGCTGGGACGGAGGGATTCGAACCCCCAACAGCCGGCACCAAAAACCGGAGTTCTACCGTTGAACTACGTCCCAATGTGTGGTGTTGCCCAAAAGCAACTCGTTTAGTTTACCTAATCTGCGAGGGCATCGCAAACGCCATCGAGCAGGCGTACGGCGAGTGTCTGCGCGTCGCTGGCCGTGAAGGTGCCGTTGTAGCGCGTCATGCCCGTGAGCTCAATGCGAATGCGTGCTGGCTTCTGCTGCGCGGCGACATTGGCAGTGCGGATGCGCTGGGCCAGGTTATGGCACTCGGCGAGGGCGATCGTGGCGCGCGGCGCTGCATCTGCGGGCAGCTCATCGCTTGCAATTTCGAGTACCAGGTCCACGTCGGTCGGAACCTCGGAATCGCAAAGCATCATGCCGCTACTATCGGTCGTCGCCGTGGCGATGTTCCACATGCGCGATGCAACGCTGCGCGCGATGGGGTCCTCACCGATGACGGCAATCTGGAAGCGCTCGAGCACGTTGGCGGCGCGAGCAAAACCGATGCGGGACTCGGCTTCGGTGACCGAGGGCTTGCCCTCCCACACATGGTGCAGGCGGTTGATGTAGGCGTAGGTGTCCTGGAAGGCCATGCCGTCGGCAAACAGGCCGACATTTTCCTGGAACTGCTGCAGGGCGGCCTCGGTATGCGGACCAAAGTAGCCGTCGTCTTCGCCACAGGCAAAGCCCAAAACGTTGAGAGCGCGCTGCAGGGCCTGCACATCGGCGCCATGGAAATTGGGCATGCGCAGATAGAGAGTGCGGTCGCCCAGCTTATACGAAGCGTCTACAAGGGCGCTCCAGCAGGGGATATCGACGGCGTGACCGGCAGCAAGGCCGCTGTCGAGCCTGAAGGTGCTGACGGCCTGCTCAGTGGTGGCTCCAAAGTACTTGTCGGTGACTTCGGCGGCATCAATCGTGTAGCCGAGCTGCAGGAGACGAGACTGCACGTCCTCGACGGCTGCTCCTTGCATGCCCGTTGTAATAGGTTCCATGAACGAACCCCTTTCGGCGTACCATTCGTACTATTTGAGCGTCTGTCGGATAGACAACGCAAAGGGATGCATAAACATGCACTCAACAGTGTAGCAAGTTGTGCCTAAATACGCTGCTGACAGGTTTTATAACCCCCGTTAGTTAAGGCGCTCCACAAAGAAATCTGCCATGGAGAGGAACAGCTCGCGTGCGTGCGGATCAAGCTCAACGTTCTCGATGGCCGCTTTGGCCTTAGCGGTCAGGTCGAGCGCGTAAGTGTGGGCGTAATCGATGGAGCCGGTCTCCTGGAAGATCTCCACGGCGCGTGCGAGCTGCGCGGGATCATCGGTGCCCGAGGAAAGAATCGCCTCGACCTCGTCGTGGTAGCGCTCATCAGAGAGGGCATGAACGGCGACAAGCGTGCGCTTGCCCTCGGTGATGTCGGTGCGGAAGTCCTTGTTGGCGGCTTCCTTAGTGCCGACAAGGTTGAGCAGGTCGTCCTGAATCTGAAAGGCAAGGCCCGTATGCAGGCCAAAGGCGCGCAGCGCTTCGATTTGCTCATCGCTGCCGCCGCCGATAATGGCTCCGGCGGCAAGCGGCGTGGCTCCGCTGTAAAACGCGGTCTTGTGCGTCGCCATGTCCAGGTAGTCATCAACCGAGATATCAAAGCGCCCGTCACGGACCCAACCCAGGTCGAGCGCTTGACCCTCGATGGTGCGGACGATCATCTCGGTAAGCTCGTGGAGCACACGCAGCTTCACGTCGGACTCCAGCGTGGGGTCGTCGAGAACCGTCTTGGTGACCATGGTGAGCGCCAGGTCGCCACAATTGATGGCAAGGCCCGTGCCCTCGGTAAGGTGCATACAGGGCTTGCCTCGACGAAGCTGTCCGTTGTCGGCGATGTCGTCGTGGATCAGCGCGCCCGACTGGAAGTGCTCGATGGCTGCCGCGGCGCTGCGGGCGCCCTCAAAGCTGCCGCCCACTGCGGTTGCGGCGAGCATACAGATAAGCGGGCGGTGGCGCTTGCCGGCGTTGGCCGTAAAAGCCGAGAGCGGCGCGTACAGGTAGCGCTCGATATCGGCAGAGGTCGCCTGTCCGTCAAAGAACGTGGCCAGATAGTCGTTAATCTGGTCAAAGTGCTGGGCTAAAAAGCTGGTAAACGGACTGGACACGGGTTCTCGCATTCTTTCTTGGGTTACATCGTTGCGGTGTGCAGATACCATATTGCCACATTGGAGTTGCCGGCGCGTCTGTTTTGGCGATTTGGAGAAACGGGACGCGTGCGCGTGCCGGCTGCTTATATAAGCCTAAAGTGCTCGAGCGCCTTGACGACGCCATCTTTGTCGACCGAGTCGGTGATGTAGTCGGCGCGCTTTTTGAGATAGTCTGGCGCATTGCCCATGGCGATACCGACATCGACGGCGTTCATCAGCGAGACGTCATTGCTGGCGTCGCCGATGCCGTATACGGTTCCATGGTGGGGATCGAGGGCGTCGAGTACAGACTGGATGCCCCCGCGCTTCGTGCATTCGCGGGGCGAGATTTCGGTTACCTCGAGTTCGAGCTCGTTAAAGCACAACAGCGGCTCAAGTGCCTTATCTTGAGCGATGTGGTTGGCGAGCGATGTAGACATCAAGATCTTGTAGGCACTGTAATGTTGCAGCTGCGTGACTGCGTCGCCCAGGGTGCGCGCGTATCCGGGAGCATCGGGGGCATCAGCACTCATGCGCACGACGCCGTTGAGGCCCTCAAAGCGGATGACTTCGCCCGACTGCTCAAGATAGGGGGCAAGACGCTGCAGCATACTGGGCGTCATCGACAGATCGCGAATTGCGTGTCCGTTGATCTCGGCGTAACCGCCCGCAAGACAGACGATGCCGGTCCAGGGCAGCTCAAGAAGTTTGGGGTGGATGCAACTGAGGGTGCGCCCTGTGCAGATAAAGGCCATGTTGCCGTTTGCAACGAAATCGCGGATTGCCTGCGAAACCGCCTCGTTGGGATAGGGGGAGAGGTCCCGCTCGTCTTCGGGAAGGTCTTGGGCGAGCCTGGGGTCTTGCCAGGCGAGCGTTCCGTCGATATCGAAGAAGCAGATGTCGCCGCGCTTATGGGCTGCGCTGGCGGCAGGGGAGGCCGAGGTGGTGGGCACAAATCCCGGCTCGAGGCCCATGATCTGGTCAAAATGCTCTTTAACGCGGGGAACGGAGATGCCGATAATCACCTGGGCGGTCTTGCCCGTAATGATGAGGCCCTTGGCGCCCACCGCGACAAACGACGCGTTATCTGCAACGATGGAAGGGTCTGCGACCTCGACGCGCAGGCGCGTGGCGCAGTTGGTTGCGCCCACGATATTGCCAACGCCACCTAAAAGCTGAATTACCCGCTCAGCGAGGACGTGATCTTGATCGGATCGACTATTGACCTCGTCATTGGGGGATTGCTCTTTGGCAAAGTCGTTTCCCGTTAAACAATCGATTGCCGCGCGATTGGCGACATGATCCTCGCGGCCCGGTGTCTTAAGGTCATAGACCAAGATGAGTGCTCGAAAACTAACAAAAAAGATGAGGCTAAAGGCAAGGCCGATACCGAGCGCCAAAAGATAGGCACCGGCATGCGTGCGCATGAGCGGAATAAAGTTGAAGGCTGCCATCTCCATGAGGCCGCCCGAGAAGATGCCGACGATGCCAAAGAGATTCATGGTTGTGGCAAGGCAAGACGATAAGACGGCGTAGAGCAAAAAGAGCCCGGGGTGGGTGAACATAAAGAGAAACTCGAGTGGCTCGGTAACGCCGCAAACCACCGAGGCGATGATGGCGGGAACAAGGATGACCCTGAGGCCGGCGCGGCGCTCGGGTTTTGCGGTGGAGTAGAACGCAGCCGCGATGGCAGGAAGGCCAAAGAGCTTGACCCAGCCGGTGGCGGTAAAACCGGCCCACGGCGCAAGCTCATTAAGGGGGCGCGTACTATGGGAGAGGATGGGGAGCAAGCTGCTCCACGTGGCGTAGATGCCGTCGTTAATGACCAGGTTGTCGTAGTAGATCGGCATGTAGAGCAGGTGGTGCAGGCCAAAGGGCTCGAGTGCTCGTTCTAAAAAGACAAAGATGCCCACGCCAAAGGGACCGACGCCTGCAAGCGTGTGACGCAGCGCATCGGTTACATCGTATACGTAGGGCACGATGGCGGCCGAGATAGCGGCAAGGGCAAACACGGCAAAAAAGCTGATGAGGTAGACCAGCGAGGAGCCCGAGAAGGTGCCGAGCCAATCG
The DNA here is from genome assembly GCF_015546965.1 of Collinsella aerofaciens. Taxonomy (GTDB): domain Bacteria; phylum Actinomycetota; class Coriobacteriia; order Coriobacteriales; family Coriobacteriaceae; genus Collinsella; species Collinsella aerofaciens_X. The sequence goes on along the minus strand of NZ_JADMUF010000010.1, from coordinate 41,671 downwards.
GGAACCTTGGCATCGTAGAAGCGGTCATGTATGGCGACGACGGTTGCCGATACCGCCAGCGGGCCGATAATGCCGGTGTCGAGCGTCTTGATGCCGTCGATGACGGTGATACCGCTGGCGGAGGTCAAAGATGACGGGTACTCAAGTCCAAGGTTGTCTCCGCTCAGCTTAATGATCTCGCTCAAAAAGAAGCAGTAGGCAAAATAGGCGACGAGAGCCTCGAGGCAGCAACGAGCCGGTTGTTTTTGGGCAAGACCGATGGGCAGCGCTACGGCAAAAAGGAGCGGGAGGCGTTTAAAGACAGTCCACGAGCCGCGCTGGATGATGGTCCAAAAAACGTACCAAGGGGTTCCGTATACGGCGAGATCGCCGACGATGTCCGCAGTCGTTGCGAGAGCGGAGACGCCGACCATGAGGCCTGATATAGAAAACAGCATGGCGGGAGCGAACATTGCCCCGCCAAAGCGTTGGATTTTTTGCAGCATGTTCTGCCTTCCGAATATCGAGGCGCGTTGCGCGTGGGGAAACGTTTAAACAATGGATTCATTGTAGAGGACCAGACGATTGTCGTACCGGCAGTTTTGAGCGAAACCGATTTGGGCATGACAGAAACCGTCAACGGTTAAATCCTGCCGCTTTACCGATATTCGGTTTAAACAACTTTAAGAAATGCTATCGTGCCTAGCCGGAAATGAACAATATAGAGGTGAAACAATGCCAAAAGCGATATACGAAGGAATCTATCGAGAAATACGCTCGCGCATCATTAATGGGACCTATGCGTTTCAGGAGATGCTGCCAACCGAAGCCGAGCTGACCGCGGAGTTCGGATGCACTCGCAATACCGTCCGTCGCGCCTTGGGTATGCTGTCCGACGGGATGTTTGTGCAGCCCATACACGGCAAGGGCGTGCGCGTTATTTGGCTTAAGGGCGAAACCGACATGTTGGGCGCACTCGAAGAGGTTGAGTCGTTTGGCGAGTTTGCAAAGCGCAACAATGCCGTCGCATCGACCGAGGTCAAGTCTTTTGAGCATTTGATTTGCACTGAGCAACTCTCTCGTCGCCTGGGCTTTAAGGTGGGCGAGGAGTTGATTCGCGTGGTGCGTGTCCGAAGCCTTAACGGCAATGCGCGCCAAGTAGACCATGGTTACTTTTTGGAGTCGATCGCCAAGGGTCTGACGCCCGAGATCGCCGCAAAGTCAATTTACGACTATCTGGAGCACAAACGCGGCGTCAAGGTGATGGCGAGTCGCCGTACAGTGAGCGTCGAGCTTGCCAACGATGAGGACTGCAGCTATCTTGACCTTGGCAAATACAACTGTGTCGCCGTCATGGAGAGCCAGTCGTACACCTCGGACGGCATCTTGTTCGAGGTCACGCATGCCCGCATGCATCCTGAGATCTTCCACTACCGCGTCAACTCCAAGCGATAGCCGGCTAGCTCGCAGCCCGACGAGACTCATGCCCTCAAAGAGAAAACGCCCGGTCAAACCGACGATGCATCGGCTTGACCGGGCGTTTTCTCTGCATTCGATAACAAATAATTGTTTATACAAAACTTGTCAAGTATCAAGTTGAAATTACCGTTCACCAATGTTTTTCTACCGCTCTAGTAATACTTGTTCAAACAACTAGCCAAATAGCGTATTGTACAAATCAGCAAAAGGGGCAAAGTCCCCGAGCCAATCTCCGAAGGCGGCGGCAAAGGGTGCCGCCACGGTGTGAAAGGGTGGATTGTAATGAAGAACGAAATGAGCAGAAGGCAGTTCCTGGGCTTTGCTGGTTCCGCGGCTGCGGTTCTTGGTCTGGGTCTCGTGGGCTGCGGTGGTTCTGCCGGCTCCGGCTCCTCTGCTTCTGGTGACGCTGCCGAGGTCTACTTCCTCCAATTCAAGCCTGAGGTCGACAAGGAGTGGAAGGAGATCGCCAAGGCCTATAAGAAGGAGAAGGGCGTCGAGGTCAAGATCGTGACCGCTGCTTCCAACACCTACGAGGAGAAGCTCAAGTCCGAGATGTCCAAGAGCTCCGCTCCGACCCTGTTCCAGGTCAACGGCCCCACCGGTCTTAAGAACTGGAAGGATTACTGCGCCGACCTGTCCGATACCAAGCTCCGCGGTGAGCTCATTGACGACTCCCTGGCTCTGCAGTCCGATGGCAAGGATCTGGGTATCGACTGGGTCCAGGAGAGCTACGGCATCATCTACAACAAGCAGCTGCTCGAGAAGGCTGGCTACAAGGCCGAGGACATCAACTCCTTCGACAAGCTGAAGGCTTGCGCCGATGACATCCAGGCCCGCAAGGACGAGCTCGGCGTTGACGGTGCCTTCACTTCCGCCGGCATGGATGACTCCTCCAGCTGGCGCTACACCACCCACCTCGCCAACCTCCCGCTCTACTACGAGTTCGAGAAGGAGCACAACCAGGAGGACGACGAGATCAAGGGCGAGTATCTCGACAACTTTAAGCAGATCTTCGACCTGTACATCACCGACTCCACCTGCGATCCTTCGCAGCTCGCCTCCAAGACCGGTGACGACGCCACCAACGAGTTCGCAACCGGCAAGGCCGTCTTCTACCAGAACGGCTCTTGGGCCTACGCCGACCTCACCAAGGCCGGTATGACCGACGACCAGCTCGGCATGCTGCCGATCTACATCGGCGTCGACGGCGAGGAGAACCAGGGCCTGTGCTCCGGCGGCGAGAACTACTGGTGCGTCAGCTCCCAGGCTTCCGAGGATGCTCAGAAGGCCACCGAGGACTTCATGTATTGGTGCGTCACTTCTGACACCGCCACCAGCATCATCGCTGACAAGATGGGTCTGACTGCCCCGTTCAAGAGCGCCAAGGAAACCACCAACGTCTTCTCGCAGCAGGCCGTCGCCATGGCCAAGGACGGCAAGAAGACCGTCGCTTGGGACTTCGTCTACATCCCCTCTGAGGAGTGGAAGAAGAACCTCAAGCAGGCTCTGATCGCCTATGCTGCCGACAACAGCAAGTGGGACGGCGTCAAGAATGCCTTCGTCGATGGCTGGAAGACCGAGAAGGCTGCTTCCGAGTAAGCAGTTGCTGCCCAAGCTATCTGATTAGCGACAGGGGGCGGGCAGACGTTGGTTTGCCCGCCCCCTGCATATTGAAAGGACCCTTCTATGGGCAAAGCACTCAAGCGCTGGTGGCCGCTCTTTATGCTGCCCACGTGCCTGGCGTTTATGATCGGGTTCGTGATCCCCTTTATCCAGGGCTTCTATCTCTCGTTCTGCCAGTTTATTACCATCAACAATACGCACTTTGTCGGTATCGAGAACTACGTGCGCGCACTGTCCGATCCGCAGTTTGCCACGTCGTTCTTCTTTACCGTGGCGTTTGCCTTCCTGTCGACGGTGCTCATCAACGTGATCGCCCTCGCCATTGCGCAGGCGCTCACCCGCAAAGCGCTCAAGGGCACCAATATCTTCCGTACGATCTTCTTTATGCCTAACCTGATCGGCGGCATCGTGCTGGGCTACATTTGGCAGATTCTGATCAACTGCCTGCTCTCCAACGTGGGCGCCCAGCTCATCGCCCTTAACTCTGCTGCTGGCTTCTGGGGCCTTATCATCCTGACCCTGTGGCAGCAGGTCGGCTACATGATGATCATCTACATCGCTGGTCTGCAGTCCATTCCGTCCGACTACATCGAGGCTGCCAAGGTCGACGGTGCCACGGCATGGCAGACGTTTTGGAAGGTTAAGATCCCTAACCTGATGCCGACCATCACCATCTGCCTGTTCCTGTCTATCACCAACGGCTTTAAGCTGTTCGACCAGAACCTCGCCCTTACCGGCGGCGCCCCCGCGCACTCCACCGAGATGCTCGCCCTGAACATCTACAACACGTTCTACTCGCGTGCCGGTATCGCATGGCAGGGCATCGGTCAGGCCAAGGCGGTTGTCTTCTGCATCCTGGTCGTAGCCATCTCCATGATTCAGCTTAAGGCCACGAGGTCCAAGGAGGTGCAGCAGTAATGAAACGCGATAAGGTTATCAACCGCGCGCTCTCGATTTTCTTTACGATTCTGTCGCTCGCGTGGATCTACCCCGTGTTCATGATTGCGCTCAATTCCTTTAAAAAGGCAACTGCAATCAGCACCACCACGGCATTCGATCTGCTCACGCCCGAGACGTTCAACGGCCTCGCAAACTACATGCACGCCCTTAACGAGCAGGGCTTTGCCTCGGCATTTATGTACTCGCTCATCATCACGGTCACGTCGGTCGTGCTGATTCTGTTGTGCTGCTCCATGTGTGCTTGGTACGTAGTGCGCGTCAACAGCAAGATCTCGAACTTCTTCTATTACCTGTTCGTCTTCTCGATGGTCGTGCCCTTCCAGATGCTCATGTTCACGCTGTCCAATTTGGCGGACCGCATCGGCTTCAACACGCCGTTCAACATCTGCTTTATCTACCTCGGCTTTGGCGCGGGCCTGGCGGTCTTTATGTTCGCCGGCTTTGTAAAGAACATTCCGCTCGAGATCGAAGAGGCGGCCATGATCGACGGCTGCAACCCGGTCCAGGTGTTCTTTAAGATCGTCCTTCCCATCATGAAGCCCACCTATCTTTCGGTCGGCATCCTCGAGACCATGTGGGTCTGGAACGACTATCTGCTGCCCTACCTTACGCTCGACTCCACCAAGTACAAGACCATTCCTATCTTGATCCAGTACTTCCGCGGCGGCTACGGCCACGTCGAGCTCGGCCCCATGATGGCCTGCATCATGATGGTCGTTATCCCCATCGTCATCATGTACATCCTCTGCCAGAAGTACATCATCGACGGCGTGGTGGCAGGTGCCGTCAAGGGCTGATGCCGTAACTGTTTTGCAAGTTTCTGCGGCGCCCCTCAGCGTGGCGCCGCATATCGAAAGGTAAAGACATGGCCGAGATCGTTCTCAAACATGTTCAGAAGGTGTATCCCAACAACGAGTCCAAAAAGAAGGGCTTCTTTGGCAAAAAGAAGAAGACCGAGGAGAAGAAGCACAACCTCAAGGTTACCGAGGACGGTGTGCTCGCGGTAGAGGACTTCAACCTCACCGTTCACGACCAGGAGTTCATCGTCCTCGTTGGCCCCTCTGGCTGCGGTAAGTCCACGACGATGCGCATGGTCGCCGGCCTGGAGGACATTACCTCGGGCGACGTGCTCATCGACGGCAAGCGCGTCAACGACGTGGCGCCCAAGGACCGCGACATTGCCATGGTGTTCCAGAGCTATGCTCTGTACCCCAATATGACGGTGTACGAGAACATGGCGTTTACGCTTGAGCTCAAGAAGGTCCCCAAGGACGAGATCGACCGCAAGGTTCGCTCTGCTGCCGAGATCCTGGGTATTACCGAGTATCTCGACCGTAAGCCCAAGGCGCTTTCGGGCGGTCAGCGTCAGCGTGTCGCCATCGGCCGCGCCATCGTGCGAGACCCCAAGGTCTTCCTGATGGACGAGCCGCTGTCCAACCTGGACGCCAAGCTGCGTAACCAGATGCGAGCCGAGCTCATTAAGCTACGTCACGAAATCAAGGGCACCTTCATCTACGTTACTCACGACCAGACCGAGGCCATGACCCTTGGCGACCGCATCGTGGTCATGAAGGACGGCGTTGTCCAGCAGATCGCCACGCCGCAGGAGGTCTTCAACCATCCCGCGAACATCTTCGTCGCCGGCTTCATCGGCGTGCCGCAGATGAACTTCTTCGATGCCCAGCTGGTGCGCTCGGGCAACGGCTTTACCGTCAAGACCGAGGATATGAACGTGGCGCTCGCCCCCGAGACTTGCGCTCAGCTTGCCCTCAACTGGGACGGCGGCGACGTGAAGGAGATTACGGCCGGCGTGCGTCCCGAGCAGATCCTGCTTGCCGACAAGGGCGAGGAGGGCGCGCTCCAGGGTACCGTCGAGGTGACCGAGCTCATGGGCTCGACCGAGCATGTCCACGTGACCGCTCCCGACGGCCAGTTTGTCCTGATTATCCCCGTCGTCGACCTCGAGGCCAAGGGCGCGCTCAAGGCTGGCGACACCATCTGGTTCAAGTTCGAGAAGAACGCGACCCATCTCTTCGATAAGGTGTCTGGCAAGAACCTTATCTAGGCCCGGTGCATCCGGACCCTCCCTTTGGGCGACTGCGGTATTGCCATCCTTTTGCCGCGGTCACATATAAGGCTCCCCTCCCGTCCGCTGGGCGAGAGGGGAGCCTTTCTTTGTGTTGGGGTTGTCTGGCCGGTCGTTTGTCTCGATCTGTAACGGGTAGGGCCGATTTCGGACGTTAGATGTTACAGATCGAGACGGTTCCCTGAGCTAGCCATTTCATCTAAATCTGTAACACCAAAGGTGAATTTCAGCTGCTAGATGTTACAGATTGAGATAAACCCAAGGGGAGGGGCCGGTATGTCTCAATCTGTAACAGCTGGGGCCGTTTTTACCGAGTAGCTGTTACAGATCGAGATTCTTCGGTCGAGTCGGGTTGCAGGGTAACGTGCGGGCACAAAAAACGGAGCCGTGTCGCCACGACTCCGTTTCTCAAGAGGATGGGTAAGGGAAGTGAAATTAGTTCAGGTGCCAGATCTCGTCGTTGTACTGGGAGATGGTGCGGTCGGACGAGAAGGTGCCGGCGTTGGCGATATTGATGAGCGCCTTGCGCATCCAGGCGTCCTGGTCCTCGTAGTCGGCCAACACGCGCTCCTTGGTCTGGATGTACTCCTCAATGTCGAGCAGGGCCATAAACCAGTCCTTGCCCTTAATGTCATCGTGCAGGCGCTGCAGGCGCTCGGCGTTGCCGGTCGCCATAAAGGCCGGGTTGGTGATGAAGTCCACCAGCAGTTTAATGCCGGGCTTGCGGTAGAGCGCACCGGCGTTGTAGGTGCCGTCGGCGTAGAGCTGCTCAACCTGTTTGGACGAGGCGCCAAAGGTATAGATGTTCTCGTCGCCCACGAGCTCGGCAATCTCCACGTTGGCACCGTCGAGCGTGCACAGGGTTAGGGCGCCGTTGAGCATGAACTTCATGTTGGAGGTGCCGCTCGCCTCCTTGGAGGCCAGGCTGATCTGCTCGGAGATGTCAGCGGCGGGGATCACGCGCTCGGCGGCGGTGACGTTGTAGTTCTCGATCATGACAACCTGCAGGTAGGGAGCCACGTCGGGGTCGTTTGCAATCCACCGCGACAGCGTCAAGATCAGATGGATGATGTCCTGCGCGATAGTGTAGGCAGGCGCCGCCTTGCCGCCAAAGATGATGGTGACGGGGTGCTTAGGTCTGTTGCCGTTCTTGATATCGAGGTACTTCCAGATGATATAGAGCGCGAGCATCTGCTGGCGCTTGTACTCGTGGATGCGCTTGACCTGGACGTCGATGATGGCGTTGGAGGGAATGGTCACGCCCTGCTCGAGCGCCATGAACTGGCGCATGATGGCCTTGGCCTCGACCTTGGTGGCGGCCAGGCGCTCAAGAACGTCCTTGTCGTCGGCGAACTTGGCGAGTTTGCTCAGATCGCCGGTGCTGCGCCAGTCGGTGCCGATCACATCGTCGAGCAGGCTGGCGAGCGCGGGGTTGGCCCCATGGATCCAGCGGCGGAAGGTGATGCCGTTGGTCTTGTTGGAGAACTTCTCGGGATAGATTTCGTAGAACGGATGAAGCTCGGTGTCCTCCAGGATCTTGGTGTGGAGGGCGGCTACGCCGTTGATGGAGAAGCCAAAGTGGATGTCCATGTGGTCCATGTGGACGGTATCGTGTTCGTCGATGATGGCGACGCGCGGGTCATCGTGCTCGGCCTTCGCGATCTCATCGAGCTTGACGATAATGTCGGCGATGGCAGGGGAGACCTTCTGCAGGCTGGCGAGCGGCCACTTCTCGAGCGCCTCGGCAAGAATCGTGTGGTTAGTGTAGGCGACCATGGAGCGTACGATGGTCACGGCCTCGTCAAACTCGATGTCGTGCTCGGTGGTGAGCAAGCGAATGAGCTCGGGGATGACCATGGTGGGGTGCGTGTCGTTAATTTGGACCACGGCGTAGTCGGCCAGATCGTGCAGGTTGCTGCCGCGCTCGATAGCCTCGTCGATCAGGAGCTGGGCGGCGTTGCTCACCATGAAGTATTCCTGGTAGATGCGAAGCAGGCGGCCCTGCTCGTCGGAATCGTCGGGGTAGAGGAACAAGGTGAGGTTCTTGGCGATCTCGGTCTTGTCGAAGTCGATGGAACTGCCGGGGACCAGGCCGTCGTCGACGCTCGCCAGGTCGAACAGGCGCAGGCGGTTCTTGGTGGGCCGGCCGTAACCGGGCACATCGATGTTGACGAGCTTGGAGGTAACGGCAAAATCGCCGAACTCGACGGTGTAGGAGCGGTCATCGTCGACTAGGATGTCCTGCTCACCGAGCCACTCGTCGGGGACGGCCTTCTGCTGGTTGTCGACAAAGCGCTGACGGAACAGGCCGTAGTGATAGTTGAGGCCCACGCCATCGCCGGTCAAGCCCAGCGTGGCGATGGAATCCAGGAAGCACGCGGCCAGGCGACCCAGGCCGCCGTTGCCGAGCGACGGCTCGACCTCGAATTCCTCGATCTTGTTGAGGTCGTGGCCTGCGGCGGTGAGCTGGTCCTTAACCTCGTCGTAGATGCCGAGGTCGATCATGTTGTTGATGAGCAGCTTGCCGATCAAAAATTCGGCGGAAATGTAATAGAGCTTTTTCTTGCCGTTGTTGAGCGGGCAGGTGGCGGAGCGCTCCTGCACGAGTTTGACCAGCAGCTTGTAAATGAGACGGTCGTCGAGCTGCTCGAGCGAGGTGCCAAAAGACTGCTCGGCGAGTTCCATGAGGTTAATTCGGGGCATGTTTTCTCCTGTGATGGGTTGTTTCATGTCTGCAATTCATAAGAAGCCCGCGCGAGGGGATTGGGGTGGCCTCGCGCGGGAAAAGCAAGCGCGTCCGCACGGTGGGGAGGGGTCGGGCGCGGTAGCTCCTATTGAGGAAGCTCGATTTCGGCTTCCGATGGGATGCGGAAGTAGGTCTCGGTCCAGTCGGTGAGTTTGTGCTCGAGCTCGCGGGTGATGGCGCCGTCGAGCATGCGCCAGGTCCAGTTGCCGCCCAGCGTGGCAGGGGTGTTGATGCGCGCCTCGTTGCCCAAGTTGAGCAAATCCTGCATGGTGTAGATGCACGTGTCGCTCACGCTGGCGGCGATGGTGCGATTGAGTGCATCTGCCATGGGTTCGCCGGCCTGCTGATGGGTGTACAGGGCTGCCTGCTCGCGCTGACGCGGGGTGGCCGTTCCCTCAAACCAACCGCGCGCCGTCTCGTTGTCGTGGGTGCCCACATAGGCGACGGTGTTGGCGATGTAGTTATGCGGCAGGTAGTACGAGTTGGTGCCCTCAAAGGCAAACTGCAGGATCTTCATGCCGGGGAAGCCCGAGTTGTCGCGCATGTCGATGACGCCGGGGGTGAGGAAGCCCAAGTCCTCGGCGATGATGGGCAGCGTGCCGAGCTTTTCCTCGAGCGTCTTGAAGAATTTGAGGCCGGGACCCTGCGTCCACGAACCGTAGGACGAATCGGGCGAGGAGAACGGCACCTCCCAATAGGCCTCGAAGCCGCGGAAGTGATCCAGGCGGATGACGTCGTACATGTCGAGGGCGGCGCGAATGCGGCTCTCCCACCAGGAGAAGCCGTCGGATTCCATGGCGTCCCAGTCGTAGATGGGGTTGCCCCAGTACTGGCCGGTGGCCGAGAACTGGTCGGGCGGCGTGCCGGCGACGCTCACGGGATTGCCGGCGGCGTCGATCTTAAAGAGCTCGGGCGTCGCCCACATCTCGACGGAGTCACGCGAGACATAGATGGGCAGGTCGCCGATGATGAGAATGTCGCGCTCGTTGGCATAGGCCTTGAGGCGGCTCCACTGGCGATCGAAGAAGTACTGCGTCATCTGGTGGTAGAGCATACGCGCCGGATGGTCGGCGCAGACCTTGGCGGAAGCCTCGCCGCGGGTGCGGAGCTCCGCGGGCCACTCCCAAAACGCCTTGAGACCGCACTCCTCTTTGACGGTCATGAACTCACAGTAGGGGATGAGCCAGTCCTCGTTGGCCTGGATAAAGTCATCGAAATCGGCCGGCTTGTCGGCGGCAAAGCGCTCAGCGGCTCGGTCGAGAATCTGACGGCGGCCGCCAAAGATAGCACCGTAGTCGACGTTACTGGGGTCAGAACCCAGGTACACGCCATCGATATCGCGCTGTTCAAGATACCCTGCCTCGATAAGCTCGGCAAAGTCGATAAAGTTGGGGTTGCCTGCGCGGGCCGAGAACGACTGATAGGGCGAATCGCCATAGCTGGTCGTCGTAAGGGGCAGAATCTGCCAGTAATGTTGTTTGCACGAGGCGAGAAAATCGACGAAGTCGTAGGCATTCCAGCCAAAGCCGCCGATTCCGTATGGTCCGGGCAGAGATGAGACGGGCATGAGGACGCCGCTTGCACGCTCCATGAATGCGCTCACCAACCTTCTTGTTGTGGGGTCGGCCTGCCGATGGGTGTGCAGTCCGTCTCCGATGTTCTGATTCGATACGCCTATTGTAAAACATGTTGTTTAAACATGTACAGGCAAGATAAAAAAGTTGGTCGATTTTCGGCGAATGGTTACATGCCATGAAAAAAGCCCCGACCTCACAACGTGAGATCGGGGCAAGAGCGGTATGTAGGTTTTTTGCTACTCGGCGTCGGCGAAGCCGTTGGGGTTGTGGCTCTGCCAGTTCCAGCTATCGCGGCACATGTCCGCGATGTCGTACTGGGCCTTCCAGCCCATCATGCGCTCGGCCTTGGAGGCGTCGCACCAGTTGGCAGCGATGTCGCCGGCGCGGCGCTCGCGGATCACGTAGGGCAGCTCCTTGCCACAAGCCTTGGAGAAGGCGGCGACGACCTCGAGTACCGAGGTGCCGGTACCGGTGCCCAAGTTAAAGATCTCGACGCCGGTCTTGCCGTTCATCCAGTTAAGGGCGGCAACGTGACCAGAGGCCAGATCGCACACGTGGATGTAGTCGCGCACGCCGGTGCCGTCGGGGGTGGGGTAGTCGTTGCCAAAGACCTGAACGGCCTCGAGCTTGCCCACGGCGACCTGGGCGACATAGGGCACCAGGTTGTTGGGGATGCCCTTGGGGTCCTCGCCGATCAGGCCCGACGGATGAGCGCCGATGGGGTTGAAGTAACGGAGCAGCACGACGTCCCACTCGGGGTCGGCGGTGTGGACGTCCATAAGGATCTGCTCGATCATCCACTTGGTCCAACCATAGGGGTTGGTCGCGGGCTTCTTAGGATCCTCCTCGGTGACGGGCGGGTTGTCCGGGTCGCCGTAGACGGTCGAGGAGCTCGAGAAGATGATGGACTTGCAGCCATGGTTGCGCATGACGTCGATGAGCACCAGGGTGTTCTCGATGTTGTTGTGGTAGTACTCGACGGGCTTGCTCACCGACTCGCCGACGGCCTTAAAGCCGGCAAAGTGGATGACGCGGTCGATCTGATGGGTATCGAAGATCTTGTTCATCGCATCGCGGTCGAGCACGTTGGCCTCGTAGAAGGTGAGGTTCTTGGCGGCCTCGTCGCCCACGATGGTCTTGACGCGGTCGACGGCGACGGCGCTGGAGTTGGAGAGATCATCGACGATGACGACCTGGTAGCCACCCTCGAGCAGCTGAACGACGGTGTGCGAGCCGATAAAACCGGCGCCACCGGTAACGAGGACGCAGGTGTCTTTGGGGTCGAGTGCTTTGGACATGTAGTCTCCTATCGAATCAGGAACACTTCTTCACGGGAGTATAGCGCAGGCAGGGACGCCCAAATCGTGCGCTGTAGGAAAAGCAGAGGATTGTGCTAACGTACTCATCAGAAGAGCTTGCGTACGCATAACCTGATCTTTGGCATTTGCTTACGAGCCGCTGACCTTGTAGTTTCCTGCCGTTCGTGGAAATCATTGGGACGCGCCATATGTACGCTAATATGTATGAGTTGAGCGACATATAAATAAACATGTAACGGAGTACATATGTCACCAAACAGCGATTCCATCCTTTCCCAGGAGCTCTCGCGCCGCACTGCCCTCAAGGCCCTGTTCGGCGCCGCTTCTGCGGCAATTCTTTTTGGCCTGCCCGCTCGCGCCCATGCGGCGGAGGCTTCCAAAGAAACCACCGATAAACTGAATGCCGCCCAGGCCCAGCTCGACGAGGTTCAGGCCCAGCTCGACAGCATCGCAAATGAGTATGCGGCGCTGGCCAACAAGAATGCCCAGACCCTCAACGACATCGAGAATGTCCAGGGCAAGATTGACGACACGCAGGCCCAGATCGATGAAAAGAAGGCCGAGCTCAAGAAGAAGCGCAACGACCTTTCCGATCGCGTGGCCGCCAGCTACAAGTCCGGCGGCACGAACATCCTGTCTTTGCTGCTGGCCTCTGGCTCGTTTGAGGAACTCGTCGCCAACGCGCATTACGTTGAGAAGATCAACAAGAGTGACCGCGATGCCATCGAGGATATCCAGACGATTCAGTCTGAGCTCGACGCACAGAAGACCGAGCTCGAAGCACAAAAGGCCGACCTGGAGAAACTCAAGGACCAGCAGACGGCTCAGATGCAGGATATGCAGGCCAAGCAGCAAGAAGTCCAGACCGTGCTGAACGGTCTTTCCGACGACGTCAAGGAGCTCATGGCTCAGCGCGATTCCGAGATCCTCGCTGCCGCCCAGGCCGAGGAGGCCGCTAGGAAGGCTGCCGCTGCCGCGGCTGCCGCGAACAAGAACAATTCCTACTCGGGTGGTTCAAGCTCGGGTGGTGGATCGTATGCGCCCGGAACCCCGCAACAGAATGCCGGCTCGGGCAAACAGCAGGCCGTCGTCAACGCGTGCTACTCCACGCCTTCGCCGGGTCAGAACTGGTGCGCGGCGTGGGTTACCAATGTCTTCCGTAACGCCGGCGTTGGCTACTTTGGCGGTAACGCGTGCGATATGTTTAACGCATGGTGCTATAGCTCCGACCGCTCGGCGCTGCAGGTGGGCATGATCGTGGCCGATTCCTCGCACAGCGGCACGGGTGCTCCGGGCCTTATCTACGGTCATGTGGGTATCTACGTTGGCGGCGGCATCGTTATGAGCAACGAGGGCGCCATTACGTCTAAGTCGCTCGATTCGTTTATTAGCTTCTATGGCACTGGCTCTGGCGTGCGTTGGGGCTGGCTTGGCGGTATTGCGCTGTCGTAGCTGCGGCTTGGTCCGGGACAGCCCGAGAGGCATAAGGTTGCCTGCTCGGGCAGTCCTGCTCGCACGGAGAGCACATTAAGTGCTCTCCGGCTCGTGCGGAACTCGCGATCAACCTTATGCCTCTCGGACTGTCCCGGCCCTCTCGGGTCCTGAGCGCGACACACCGGACTGGGTTATCTGAATAAATATGGTGAAGGCCCCTTTCGGGGCCTTCTTTGTTAAAGGAATTCGCCTACTCGGTGGACTTCGGGTTCTAGGTCTACGCCGAATTGGTCTTTGACGGTTGTTTGGATGTAGCGGATGAGTTCGTTGACGTCGGCGGCGGTGGCGTGGTCGGCGTTGACGATAAAGCCGCAGTGCTTCTCGCTCACCTGCGCGCCGCCAACGGCGTGTCCTCGCAGGCCGGCATCCATGATGAGCCTGCCGGCAAAGTAACCCTCGGGGCGCTTGAAGGTGGAGCCGGCACTCGGCATGTCGAGCGGCTGCTTGTCCTCGCGGCGCTGGCGGTAGTCGTCCATGTCGGCCTTGATCATCGCGGCGTTGCCCGGTGCGAGGTTGAAGGTGGCAGAAAGAACGATAAAGCCGTCGTCGGCGATGCGACTCTTGCGATAGCCCAGGTTGAGCTCATCGACATCGAACTCGATGATGTTGCCGCTGCCGCGGGTGCCGTCGTCGAGCATGCGGGCGGGCTTGTAGACGCGCACAGACTCCAGCACGTCTGCCATGCAGGCACCGTAGGCGCCGGCGTTCATGTAGCAGGCGCCGCCGACCGATCCGGGGATGCCCGAGATGGGCTCCATGCCGGTGAGACCGGCCTCGGCTGCCGCCGCGGCGACATCGGAAAGCAAGGCGCCGGCCGCCGCCGTGACGTGCGTACCGTCGACCGTAATGTCGGAGAGGCCTTCGCCCAACGCCACGACGACGCCGCGGATACCCTTGTCGCCGACGAGCAGGTCGGAGCCGTTGCCCACGATGGTGAGCGGCAGGTCGCAGCGATAACAGGTGTCGAGCGTGGCGACGAGGCCCTGCTCGGTATCGGGCGTGACAAAGACGTCGGCCGGGCCGCCGATCTTAAACGTGGTGTGCTCGCGCATGGGCTCGCTCATCAGCACGTTGTCCTCGCCGGCAACGCCAGCAAGCGCGCACAGCAGGTCCTCGTTAAAAAAGTCGTTCTCGTGCATACGAATATCCGCCTTTTGGTGGTCGTTGTCATCAATCGATTGCAATATACCCCACCCGGACGGATTTGGTGCGCTGGCGGCGATAAAACAGCCGTCTACCGGATTGGTAAAGTGTTTATCACCGAGGTAGAGGGGCGGTCGCTATACTTTCAAGAGATTGCGCGTAAACCTGGAAGGAGCGAGATGGCCAACAAAGTCACCCTCAAGCAGATCGCCCAGGAGGTGGGGCTTTCCCCCTCGTCGGTCTCGCTTGTTCTCAATAATCGGCCCTGTCGCATCTCGGAAGAAAACCGCAAGCTCATCAAGGAGGTCGCGGCGCGCAACCACTATGTCCCCAACCAGATTGCGCGTAGTCTGGTCATGCGCGAGTCGCGCACGCTGGGCCTTATCGTCCCTAACATCGAGAGCCGCTTTTTTGCTTCGCTCGCCGGTAGCCTGGAAAAGCGCTGCCGCGAGGATGGCTATGCGCTCTTCATTACCAGCTCGGGTGGAAGTGCCGACGACGATCTGGAGCTGCTGCGCCAGCTGGTAACGCGCGGCGTTGATGGTGTCTTCCTGGTTGTGGGCGACGAGTTCTCCGACGACCGCGCCCTGCGCGAAGAAGTCAGCCATCTGCCTATCCCTGCCGTGATGGTCGACCGTGCCATTGAGGGGCTCGAGTGCGACAAGGTGATGTTCGACCACGAGATGGGTGGCTACATGGCCACTCGCTATCTGATCGAGCAGGGCCACCGTCGCATTGCCTGCTTGGTTAACGCGCGCCGTTCCAATACGGGGCGTAAGCGACTTGCCGGCTATGAGCGCGCGCTGCGCGAGGTTGGCCTGCCTATCGACGCACGTTTGGAGTTTGAGAGCGAGTACTACATTCCGAGTGCCTACGAGGCCTCGGAGGCGGTGCTCGCAACTGATGCCACCGCTGTGTTCGCAAGTTCGGATAACATCGCCCTCGGTCTGCTCAAGCGCTTGCACGAGATGGGGAAGAGCATCCCGGGCGATATCTCGGTGGTGAGCTATGACAACTCGGCGGCCGACGTTCTCTTTGAGCCGGCGCTGACCGCGATTGAGCAGGATCCTGGTGTCCTTGCGGAGCATGCTTTTGGCTGCATGTCCAAGCGTCTTGCCGGTAGGGGCGGTAGGCGTGCCGAAGAGGTCGTCCTGGAACCGGCACTTATCGTTAAGGGCAGCGTGCTCGAACTTACCGAATGTAGCTAAGCGTACTTGTTTGTTTGCATAGATTGCATGCGGAGTGTCCGCTATTTGCCGGCGGGGCCGGGGTGCCTGCCTTGTTTTGAGAAGTTCGCGGAGCCCACTTCTCAAAACAAGGCAGGCACCCCGGCCCTCGTCCGTTAACTCTTCCGCTGGGCGAGCCATAGACGCCGCGCACCGATAGGGTAAGGCAGCGGCTTGAAATTGGTGCTATATTCAGCTTGAGTTGTTTAATGCTAGTACGGGAGGCTGATATGGGGCTGTTCAAGAAGAAAAACCCGCAGGATGCCTTTGATCCCGATGTGTTTACCATCACGGATACGATTTTGGACCCGCCGCGGTTTACATTTTTGCCGGCTATCTACCAGGACGCCACGCGCCGCAAGTGGGCCGTGCATCAGCGCGGTGCGACCCCGAGGATTTTTGACTACGCGGATGTGCTGCAGTGCGAGATTGTCGAGACCGGAAATCCCGAGGATGTGCCGGAGCTTAGCAATCGCGAACTAGCTCAGCAGATTTTGATTAATCCAGCTCAGGCTACCAAAAACAATGCTGCCAAGCGTAATATGTGCCTTGGTATGGGTGTCATCGTTGCCGTGCAAACCGGCGAGGATGAGATTTCGAAGCTTGAGATTCCGGTGACCGCGGGCGAAGTCAAGCGAGACTCCGGCCTATATCGGTCGTATCGGAACGTTGCGGAGCAGATCAAAGAAGCCTTCGACGCCATGGGGCGTCCGGAGCAATGATGCCTGCAGCATCAAGCGGTTGAGGAGCCGTGCCCATGCCGAGTGAACCATATGCGATTCCGCCCAAAGATTGCGCCTTTGAGGGCATTCTTTGGTATATCAATCATTATGACCTGCAGGGTGGCGACCGGCTGCCCGCCGAGCGTGTGCTCTGTGAAGAGCTGGGCGTGTCGCGCACGGCGTTGCGTGCTGCGATCGCGCGCCTTATTTCGTGCGGAACTTTGGAAAGCCGCCGCGGTTCGGGCACCTATGTGTGTCCTCCCAAACCGCTGAACATCTTTCAGGAAACATGGAACTATACGCAGGCGGTGGAGAGGGTTGGCTCAAAGTCGACCGCACGCCTGGTTTGGTCCAAGGTCGTGTACGCCGATATCGATCTGGCCCAAAAGGCCCAGATCGACCTGGGCATGCCGCTTTTCTGCATTCGACGTGTGCGCGTGGTTAATGGTTCCCCGGCGTCGATTGAGACGGCCCACGTCAATCTGTCTTTGTGCCCCTCGCTTCCCGATCACGATTTTGAGCAGGAAAGCCTCTACGACGTTTTGCTCAAAGAAGGGAATGTCCATGTGACGCACGGCAAGGAGCATATTTCCATCAGCCGTCTGAACGCCGACGAGGCCAAGTTGCTGGGTGCTCAGGAGGGCACGCCGGTGTTTTACAAGGCTTCGCACGAGCGTGACGAGAACGATGGCTTTGTCGAGTATTGCAAGTCCGTGATTCTGCCGACCAAGTATCGTTTTGCCGATAACGGCGAGGCAGACGGCGTTGCGACGAAGGTAGGTGTCGAATGGCTGATGCAGTAGAAGACTTGCCGGTTTACAAACAAATTCGCCGCTGCATTGCGGAGCGAATCGAGCGCGGCGACTACCCGACGGGCTCGATGATTCCGTCCGAAAACGAGCTGGCCGAGGAGTTTGGCACGACGCGCCTGACAATCCGAAGTGCCATGGACGAGCTGGTCAAAAGTGGCCAGATTCGTCGCGTGCAGGGCAAGGGCGCCTTTGTGGGACACAAGTGGTTTGACGAGCACGAACGCAAGGGCGGCTTCCGTCAGTCGGTTCTGGCGTCGGGCGCGACGCCGTCGGTGCGCATTCTGGCGCGCTCCAAACGCTACGCCGGCCCGTATTACGCCGACCTGTTTGGCATCGCCGAGGACGATCTGCTTTACTCGGTGCGCCGTCTCAACTGCATTGATGGGGAGCCCGTGTCGATTGAGATGACGCTGATTCCGTGTCTGCTGTTTCCGGGCATCGAAGACGTGGACATTTCGGTCTTCAGCCTGTTCGAGACCTACGACATGTTGGGGCGCAAACCGGACAAGTCGATTGAGAAACTCGATATTGAAGCGCTGGGCGCACGCGATGCGAGTTTGCTCAATCTTGAGCCGGGCGACCTGGCGCTCGTACTGGAATGCATGACCTATGACTCGAGTGGGCAGGCGATCGAGCATGCCAAGTCTTTTAACCGCGGTGATGCCGGCGGATATACCTACAACTATTAGCGTCTAGAGCATCCTCGTGCACGGCGGGGTGCTCATTTTTTTACGGACATGTGTCGCATGACCGATGAACGGCAAAAACTGACCGTCTACCGAGAGGGGAGGATGAAATCAAAAAATCGGTATTAAAAACGGCTAACCTGTAATCGTTCACTGGTATTAAGAACCTTTGAATTGTTGAGCTTGGGGCCAAGATGTCCACAAGGTTAAGCGGCGAGACGGGGCGGCAAGCCTGTCCATTCCGTGCGACAATTCAAACTGCTCGTGAAAGGAGCGGGAATGAAGGAGACCGAGAAGATCGAGATCATGCACTTCGACCAGGAGGGCTACCTCGAGGACGGCAGGAACGTCTACGAGGCCGGCAAGCGGATGACCGCCCTGGCCGACCGCGTGCACGAGGAGGGCTACGACGCCGTCTTCCTGATGGGCGTCGGCGGCACCTGGGACGAGTTCATGCAGCTCGAGTACCTCATGAACAAGTTCGGCGACCGCGACCTCGAGGTCTACCTGATCCACGCCGCCGAGTGGAACGTCATGGGCCACAAGCGCATGACCGACAGGTCCGTCGTGCTGACCGCCTCCGAGTCCGGCACCACCCCCGAGGTGCTCGAGGCCGTCGGCAAGATGAGGGAGATGGGCGTGCGCGTCTTCGCCATGACCAACCCCGAGGGCAAGATCGGGCAGGCCGTGGGCGCCGAGAACTGCGTCATGATGGCCTCCGACCACGGCGCCGGCGGCTGCGAGAAGGGCTACTACCTCGCCGACTGCTTCGGCCTGCGCCTGCTCAACCGCCGCGGCTGCTTCCCCAAGTTCGACCTGTTCATCGAGCAGACGAAGGACGTCTGGAAGGACATGCTCGACATCCGCAAGCGCTTCGAGCCGCGCGCCGAGGAGCTCGCCAGGAAGTACGCGCTGGCCGACTACACCATGTTCATCGGCTCGGGCGCGCTGTGGGGCGAGACCATCCTGTACTCCATGTGCCTGCTCGAGGAGATGCAGTGGAAGCGCATCCGCCACATCACCTCGCACGACTTCTTCCACGGCACGCTCGAGCTGCTCGAGCCCGGCGTCCCGGTGTTCTTGTTCATGGGAGAGGACGAGTGCCGCGCCCTCGACGAGCGCGTCCGCGCCTTCCTCACCAGCGGCGTGACCGGCGACGAGGACTACGTCATCATCGACACCGCCGAGTACGCGATCCCGGGCCTGGACGACGACTTCCGCGTCATCGTGTCCCCCTGGATCCTGTCCGTGCTGACCACCGACCGCCTCGCGCGCAACTACGAGCTGGTCACCAAGCACAACCTCAAGTACCGCCGCTACTACCACCAGTTCGACTACTAATTCCATTTGGGGGAAACCGCAATGAGGCAATACATCTTTGCCAGCCACGCGCATTTTGCGACCGGCATCAAAGAGAGCACCGAGCTGCTCTCGGGCGCGCGCGATAACGTCCACGACCTGTCGATGTTTGTCGACGGCCGCACCGACGTCGCCGAGGAGGCCGCCAAGCTCCTGGCGACCTTCGACCCCGCCGACGACGTAATCGTGTGCACCGACCTGTTTGGCGGCAGCGTCAACAACGAGTTCACCAAGATCGTCCAGACGCGCCCCAACACCTACCTGGTTGCCAACATGAATCTGCCGCTGCTGATCCAGCTGCTCTTTTCGGACCAGGAGGCTCCCGCCGATCAGGTTATCCGCGAGATCCTCGCGGCTGACGACACGCGCGTCAAGTTTGTCAACGACCTGCTGACCGATGCGGATGACGAGGAAGAGTTCTAGTCACCGCCTGCTATTAATGGGGCCGGGTTTCCGGCATGAGACCTTTGGGGGTCAATCATGATTCAACTGCTTCGCGTCGACCATCGTCTGCTTCATGGCCAGGTGGCCGTCTCTTGGGTCCAGGGCTTGGGCTCCGACTGCATCTTCTGCGTTGGCGACAAGGTTGCCAACGATCCCGTCTGGAAGACTACGCTCAAGATGGGAAAGCCGGCCAACGTCAAGCTCGTCATCAAGGACATGGAGCACGCCATCGAGGCCATCAACTCCGGTGTTACCGATAAGTACAAGATGATCATCTGCGTCGCCAGCATCGCCGAGGCCAAGCAGCTTGTCGACGGCTGCCCGCAGATCACCTCCATCAACCTGGGCAACACCAAGTCCAAGGACGAGCAGCGTCCCGATGCCCGTAAGATCTCCCGCCAGATCTTTGTGACTGCTGCTGAGGAAGAGGACATTCGCGAGCTCGTCGGCCGCGGTGTCGAGGTCGAGATTCGCGCTCTGGCCGACGACCCCAAGGTCGATGCCCTAAGCGCCCTCTAATTGGGAACCACGGGCGGCGCGCACGGCGCCGCCCCTATTCGTGGGCGTACCGGATAAACGCTTTACCCGTTACCCCCATCTACCGTTCACCGGGAGTACACGCCCGTTGAGCGATTGGTATTAAATAGTTTTCGCATGACTATATAATTGGTATCAAATCATTTGCACCGGTTTAGGTGTTAACAGCACACCGGTACAAGCTGGATCTGTCTGGGCGATTGTCGGCATGGAAAAGGGCGCGCTGACAAGTCGGGAATCGCCGCGCGGATCCAAGAGGGATCAAAGGGAGGAACAATGCTTGTTCAAGCGATCCTCATCGGACTTATCGCTGCCTTCGGTAAGCTCGATTATCAGCTCGGTACGCTCTATGCGTTCCGCCCGATCGTTCTGTGCCCGCTCGTCGGCATAGTCCTCGGGGACCTGCAGTCCGGCCTCGCCATCGGTGCGAGCCTCGAGCTGCTCTTCATGGGTTCTATCTCCATCGGCGCTTACGTGCCGCCCGATGAGACGATTGGCGGTGTGCTCGCCTGCGCCTTCGCTATTCAGCTGGGTCAGAGCACCGAGGCCGCTATCGCGCTCGCGATGCCCATCGCCACTCTGTGCCTGGCCATTAAGAACGTCGTCAACGCCGGTATGCCCCTTCTGGTCGACCGTGCCGACGTCTTTGCCAGCAAGGGTAACCTCAAGGGTATCTACGCTATGCACTGGATTATCGGTCTCGTGATTGTCGTCCTGGCCTTTATCCTGTGCTCGGTCTCCTTCTATCTGGGTGCCGACGCTGTTCAGGGCCTGCTCGACTTCATCCCGACGTTCGTCCTCGATGGCTTTGGCGTCGCAGCCAACATCCTGCCTGCCATGGGCTTCGCCATGCTCGGCCGTCTGGTGCTTACCAAGCAGCTCGTGCCGTTCTACTTCCTGGGCTTCCTGCTGTGCTCCTATGCCAACGTGCCCGTCCTCGGCGTCGCCCTGATCGCAATCATCATCGGCATCGACAAGTACGACCTGCTGGGCCTTGGTGGCGCCCAGTCCCAGCTTTCTGTGGAAGGGGATGAGGACGATGACTTCTAATTCCGAGAACCAGATTACTCGCTCCGACCTCATTAAGAGCGCCGTGAACACCGGCGCCCTGGGCATGGAATTCTCCTGGACCTACTACAAGCAGATGAACATTGCCTTCTGCCTGATGGTCGCCAACATGCTCAAGAAGATCTATGCCGGCCGCCCCGATGATTACGCCGAGGCCCTGCATCGTCACAGCGCATTCTTCAACATCACCCCGCAGCTCGCTCCCTTCGTGGGTGGCATCGCGATGGCCATGGAAGAAAAGGTCGCTCGTGGCGAGGTTGAGCCCGAGAGCGTCAACGACATCAAGGCCGCCCTCATGGGTCCGCTTTCCGGCCTGGGTGACTCCTTCTTCGTGTCCACCCTGCGCGTCGTCGCCGCTGCCGTGGGCATCAGCCTGTGCCAGGCCGGCAACGTCTTTGGCCCCATCGCCTTCCTGCTCGTCTACAACATCCCGGCGTTCCTGATTCGTATCTTTGGCGCTATCAAGGGTTATGAGCTAGGCATTGGCTTCCTCGACGAGGCTCAGAAGACCGGCCTGATGCAAAAGATCATGGCCTGCGTCGGCATTGTCGGCGTTATGGTCGTCGGCGCCATGAGCAAGGACATGTTCTGGGCTTCGTTGCCCATCGCCATTGGTCAGGGCGACTCCGCTCAGACTCTCCAGGACATCCTGGACGGCATCATGCCCGGTATGCTCGGTATGGCCGCCTTCTGGCTCTACTACTGGCTGCTCTCCAAGAAGATCAACCCGATGGTCCTGATCCTCTGCACCATGGTCGTGGGCATCATCGGCGCTTACTTTGGCGTGCTTGCCTAATATGTTCGAATCGCGCTTCCATCGCGTCTAACGGTTGCGTCGATCTTTGGGGGGCTTGTCGCATCTGCGGCGGCCCCCTGTTTTTTAAAACTCCGTACGAAAGGGGAGGGCTATGGTCGTACCCGAGCTTTCGCTCATGAACATCAACCATCGTTACTACAGCATCGAGACGTTTTTTAAGGCTGCAGGTGAGGCCGGCTATCGCAATATCGAGCTGTGGACCGGCTCGATGCACCTGTATGTGGATTGCCATGAGCACGATTCGGTGGATAAGATTCGCGATCTTGCCGCCCAATACGGTATCAAGATCGTGTGCGTGTGCCCCGAGCAGAACAACCCCAAGCCGTGGAACGTCGCGGTGCGCGGTGAGGCGGGCCAAAAACGCATCCTCTCGTACTTTAAGAATGTGATCGACGTTGCCGTTGAGTTGGGCGTGCCGCAGATTCTGGTGACGAGTGGTTGGGCCTATCTGGACGAGCCAGCTGAGGACGCCTGGTCCCGCAGCGTCGCCATGCTGCGCTCGGTGTGCGACTACGCTGACACACGCGGTATTCGCGTCGCGCTCGAGGCACTGCAGCCGTCGGAGTCCGTGCTGGTCAATACGGCACAGGATGTCGCGCGCATCCTCGAGGCGGTCGATCGCCCCAACCTGAAGGCATGTATCGACTTTGGCGCCATGGAAGTTGCCGGCGACACAATCGACGGCTACTTTGAGGTTTTGGGCGACAAGATCGTTCACACCCACTTTGTCGATGTGGGCGGTGGCACGACGCATCTTGCCTGGGGCGACGGCGAGCGTGATATGCGTGCCGACCTCGAGGCACTCATGCGCCACGGCTATACGGGCTATGTCTCGGCCGAGACGTGTGACGGCCGCTACTATCAGGATCCGTCCAAGGCGACGACTCAGGTTATCGAGATGTATCGCCGTGTGACAGCGGAGATGGAAGCCGAATAACTAAACTGCGCGGTTGCGCCGGAAACGCTTGGGCGGGTCTGGCGCAACGCTTTTATAGCTGGCGAGTTGTGGGGAGCCCGTTGGCAGTAGCGCTCGAAATAGACAACTATTGGCGTTGTAATACCACTCGGGCGAGGAAACCGACCGTTCGCCGCAAATCTCCGTGAGTTTGGATTGGTATTAAATAACAAGCAATCGTATGGCTATAATTGGTATCAGCAAGAAGCGCGATGTATAGAATTGCGCACATGTGATGGGAGGACACACATGAAGGAGACCGAGAAGATCGAGATCATGCACTTCGACCAGGAGGGCTACCTCGAGGACGGCAGGAACGTCTACGAGGCCGGCAAGCGGATGACCGCCCTGGCCGACCGCGTGCACGAGGAGGGCTACGACGCCGTCTTCCTGATGGGCGTCGGCGGCACCTGGGACGAGTTCATGCAGCTCGAGTACCTCATGAACAAGTTCGGCGACCGCGACCTCGAGGTCTACCTGATCCACGCCGCCGAGTGGAACGTCATGGGCCACAAGCGCATGACCGACAGGTCCGTCGTGCTGACCGCCTCCGAGTCCGGCACCACCCCCGAGGTGCTCGAGGCCGTCGGCAAGATGAGGGAGATGGGCGTGCGCGTCTTCGCCATGACCAACCCCGAGGGCAAGATCGGGCAGGCCGTGGGCGCCGAGAACTGCGTCATGATGGCCTCCGACCACGGCGCCGGCGGCTGCGAGAAGGGCTACTACCTCGCCGACTGCTTCGGCCTGCGCCTGCTCAACCGCCGCGGCTGCTTCCCCAAGTTCGACCTGTTCATCGAGCAGACGAAGGACGTCTGGAAGGACATGCTCGACATCCGCAAGCGCTTCGAGCCGCGCGCCGAGGAGCTCGCCAGGAAGTACGCGCTGGCCGACTACACCATGTTCATCGGCTCGGGCGCGCTGTGGGGCGAGACCATCCTGTACTCCATGTGCCTGCTCGAGGAGATGCAGTGGAAGCGCATCCGCCACATCACCTCGCACGACTTCTTCCACGGCACGCTCGAGCTGCTCGAGCCCGGCGTCCCGGTGTTCTTGTTCATGGGAGAGGACGAGTGCCGCGCCCTCGACGAGCGCGTCCGCGCCTTCCTCACCAGCGGCGTGACCGGCGACGAGGACTACGTCATCATCGACACCGCCGAGTACGCGATCCCGGGCCTGGACGACGACTTCCGCGTCATCGTGTCCCCCTGGATCCTGTCCGTGCTGACCACCGACCGCCTCGCGCGCAACTACGAGCTGGTCACCAAGCACAACCTCAAGTACCGCCGCTACTACCACCAGTTCGACTACTAAG
>NZ_JADMUF010000010.1:0-17229 GCF_015546965.1 Collinsella aerofaciens | reverse complement strand
CGCCTCGCGCGCAACTACGAGCTGGTCACCAAGCACAACCTCAAGTACCGCCGCTACTACCACCAGTTCGACTACTAAGAGCTGGTCACGGGTCCGATATCTTGGCTGGTTGATATCTCGACCCTGCACAAGGGCGTCCGCAATTGCGCGGGCGCCCTTTTTGCGTTGTGACAAGAGACTGCTGCTAACCGCTTGCCCTATGTTTCCAAATGAATACGGTGTGAGCCGAGGAGGACGATTCTTCCCGCAAACACTCTAGTATGCTAAAGTACCCAGAAGACCGGCGGAGCTATGCCGGTCTTCTGTTCTATATGAAACACAGCATGAGGAGGCTCACCAGATGACGGCCACACCGTGGGGATTCCGGGACATATTGCCCGAGGAGGCTCAGGCGCGCGAGGAGATCGCGCTGACGGTGAAGGGCTGCTTTAGGGAGCATCATTACCTGCCGGTCGAGACGCCGCTACTCGAGGACAAGGGTTCGCTCGAGGAAGGCGGCCGCATTGCGGATACGCCGTTTAAGCTCTTTGATGACGACGGTCGCCTGCTGGTGGTCCGTCCCGACAACACGCTGCCGATCGTTCGCCTGGTTTCGACTCGCATGCGCGCGGCCGACCTGCCGCTGCGCCTGCGCTACGAGGCGCCGGTGGTTCGCGAGTGCCAGCGCAATGCCGGCGGCTCGCGCCAGTTTACACAGCTGGGCTTTGAGCTTATCGGTGCGGGCGATACCGCGGGCGATGTCGAGATTGTCTCGCTCGTGGCCGAGGCGGTGCGCAAGCTGGCGCTGCCCGATGCACGCATTATCGCAGGTAGCGTGCGTCCGTTTAAGGAACTGCTCGCGGCGTGCGAGGATCGCGAGCTGGCCGCCGAGGCCCTGCGCTGCGTGCACGCCAACGACTTTGTGGGCCTCGATGCCCGCGTGGCGGCAAGCACCGAGTCCGATGCCGTCAAGGCCGCCATTAGCGAGCTGCCGCGTCTGCACGGCGGTGCCGAGGTACTCGACCGCGTGGACGCGCTGCTGGAGGCCGCCGGTATCGTCGCGCCGCTGACGCGCGAGCTGCGTGCCCTGGTTGAGGGCCTGGCACCCGAGGACGCCCAGGTGCTGTCGTTCGACTTCTCTATCATGAACTCTTTCGATTACTACACGGGCCTGGTCTTTAAGGCTTATGCCGGCAGACTGCCCGATCCGGTCGGTTCGGGCGGACGCTATGACTCCATCTTTACCGGCGCATTTGGCGACGGTATCGAGGTGCCGGCGGCGGGCTTCGCCTTTTCGCTCGAGCGCCTGGAGGCCGCGCGCACCTCGGCCGAGGATGCCGCTTCCGACGGCGATCACGCCGCGGGCCGTGGCGCTGAGGGCCCGCTGCGCATCGCCGTGCCCAAGGGCTCGCTTAAGGCTGACACGCTCGACGTGCTCGAGGCCGCGGGCCTGGACGTCTCTGAGCTGCGCGACCCCGGCCGTCACCTGATCGTGCGCGGTCACGACACACGTGCCGGCGAGGGCACGGTCGGAGATATCGAGTTTGTCATCGTGCGTCCCAGCGACGCACCCGCCTTTGTGGGCTGCGGCGGTGCCGATTGCGGTATCTGCGGTTGGGACTCGCTCATCGAGGCCGACCTCAACCTGCTGCAGCTGGTCGACCTGGGCTACGGCCTGTGCACGTTTATCGAGGCAGAGCCCGCGTGGCGCGCTGGCCAGGCCGAGCGCAACTACGCCCGCCGCGGGTCGCTTCGTGTGGCCACCAAGTACCCGCGCATCGCGAGCGCCTGGTATGCCGAGCGCGGCGTGAATGCCGATATCGTTTCGCTGCACGGCAATATCGAGCTGGGACCCATCGTCGGCATGACCGACCGCATCGTGGACATTACCGCCACGGGCGCCACCCTGCGCGACAACGACCTGGTCATCACCGGCCGCATCATGGACTGCACGGCCCGCTTCTTCGTCAACCCAGGTGCCGCGCGCCTGGATCCGCGCGTACGCAACTTGGCCGATCGCTTGGCCGCGGCCGTTAAGGACAAGCATTTTGAGCCCGTCGCGGGCTCGGCACAATAGCGCGAGCGCGCACGGGCGCCCCAACGTACGGGCTGCGGGCCGATTGGCGCCGCCGCCCGGCCTCTCGTTTTTCGAACACAACCTCGACCGATAGGGGATACCGATATGAAGACCATCAAGCTCGCTCCCGGTGAGCGCCTCGTTACCAACCAGCTCAACCGCAAGGGCGTGCTGCCGCAAAACATCATCGACGCCGCCCGCGATATCGTGGCCAACGTGCGTGCCAACGGGGATGCCGCGGTGCGCGATTACTGTCAGCGTTTTGACGGCGTTGAGCTGCAGAGCTTCCGCTTGCCGCAGGAGCAGATCGATGCCGCGCTCGAAGGCCTCGACCCGGCCTTTGTCGCCGCGTTGGAGAAAGCTGCGCGCCAGATTCGCGAGTTCCACCAGCGCGAGGTCGAGCAGAGCTGGTTTACCACGCGTGTGGACGGCACGATGCTCGGCGTTAAGGTGACCCCGCTCGCGGCGGCCGGCATCTATGTACCGGGCGGCCGCGCGCAATATCCCTCCACCGTGCTCATGAACGCCATTCCCGCCAAGGTCGCCGGCGTCAAGCGCGTGGTTATGGTGACCCCGCCGCAAAAAGACGGCCTGATCAGTCCCTACACGCTCGCCGCGGCAAAGCTCGGCGGCGTGGACGAGATCTATATGGTGGGCGGCGCTCAGGCCGTGGCCGCACTTGCGTATGGTACCGAGACCATTCCGCGCGTCGACAAAATCACCGGACCGGGTAACGCCTTTGTCGCCGCGGCTAAGCAGATTGTCTCGGGCGATGTGGGAATCGACATGGTCGCTGGCCCGTCCGAGGTCTGCGTGCTGGCCGATGCCACGGCCAAGCCTATGGTGGTCGCGGCAGACCTGATGGCCCAGGCCGAGCACGATCCGCTGGCAGCATGCTATCTGGTGACTTGCGACGAGCAGTTTGCGCGCGAGGTCGAGGCTGGCATCGACATCCTGGTGGCGCAGTCGCCGCGTGCCGAGATCACGCGCGCTTCGCTCGACAACGAAGGCACCATCGTGGTGGCCGCCGATATGGCTGCCGCCGTCGAGGCCGTGAACACCGTGGCGCCCGAGCACCTGGAGCTGCACTGCAAGGATGCGATGGGCCTGCTTGGCGGCATTCGCAACGCCGGCGCCATCTTTGTGGGCGCTTGGAGCTCCGAGCCGCTCGGCGATTATGTTGCCGGCCCCAACCACACGCTGCCGACCGGCGGCACGGCCATGTTCTCCAACCCGCTTTCGGTCGAAGAGTTCGTTAAGCGCTCGAGTGTCATTTGCTATACGCCCGAAGGCCTGCTCTCCGATGCTCCCGCTACGCAGCGCCTGGCCGAGGCCGAGGGCCTGTGGGCACACGCGCTCTCTGCCGCTCTGCGTCGCCGTGTGCTGGAGCAGGGCGAGGATGCCGTGAGTGCCGAGTCTCTGGCCGCGGCCGACCTGACCAAGGTCGCCTGGCCGGGTGATACGACCGCGACGGTCGCCGAGGGCGTGGACCTGACTTCCGCTGGCGCGACCAGCGAGGAGGCTTAACATGGCCGAACTCACGCCGCGCATGAAGGAGCTCGTCCAGCCCTACTTGGCCGGTATTGAGCCCTACGATCCCAACTTTACGCCCACGCGCATCAATCTTTCGGCCAACGAGAACACCTATCCCGTGCCGGTCGGCGTGCGCGAGGCAATCGACGCGGCTTTGGCTGCCACGCCGCTCAACCGCTATCCCGATCCCATGTCCAACGACCTGCGCGATGAGCTTGCTGCCTGGCATGGCGTGGCGCGTGAGAATATTTGCGTGGGAAACGGCGGCGACGAGCTGCTCTATAACTACCTGCTGGCGTTTGGCGGCGCGGGACGGACCCTGCTCAACTGCCCGCCGTGCTTTAGTGAGTATGCGTTCTTTGCGTCGCTTTGTCAGACTGAGGTGCGCGATGTGTGGCGCGACCCGGCGACCTTTGAACTCGACCAAGCGGCGGTGCTTGCAGCGGCGCCTGAGTGCAACCTGGCCATCGTGACTTCGCCCAACAACCCCACGGGCGACGTGGCACCGCTCGACTTTGTCGCGGCCCTGTGCGATGCGTGCCCCGGCATGGTCATGGTCGACGAGGCCTACGTTGAGTTTGCCGACGATTCGTTTGGCGCGGCTACCACGGCGCAGGGGCTTATCGCCGAGCATCCCAACCTGGTGATTCTGCACACGCTGTCCAAGGCGTTCGGCGCCGCCGGTACGCGTCTGGGCTATGTGATCGCGGCGCCCGAGGTCATCGACGTGTTCGCGGCGATTCGCCAAATCTACTCGGTTAACGTGCTGAGCCAGGTCGCCGCGCTTGCCTGCGTGCGTGCCCGCGATGCGTACGCGCCCGTGGTGGCACAGGTTGCATCCGAGCGCGAGCGCGAGCTGTGCGCCCTGCGCGCAATGGCTGCCGAGGGTCTGACCGTGGAGGCGTGGCCGAGCGCGGCGAACTTTGTGCTCGTGCGCACGCCGCATGCCACGCGCGTGCGCGAGCGCCTGCGCGACGGGTATTCGATTTTGGTGCGCGACTTTAGCTACGCGCCGGGACTCGCGGACTGCCTACGCATTACCGTGGGTACCCCGCAGGAAAACGACGAGGTGCTGGCTGCGTTTGCCGCGCTGGTGAAGGAGGAGATGTAGATGGGCCGTTATGCCGAGGTGACCCGCAAGACGGGGGAGACCGATATTGTCGTCAAGCTCGACCTGGACGGGAGCGGCGTGTGCGATATCTCGACCGGCGTGCCGTTTTTCGACCACATGCTCAACGCCTTCGGCCGCCATGGCCTGTTTGATCTGACGGTGCGCGCGGTGGGCGACGTGGAGGTCGACGCACACCACACCGTCGAGGATACGGGCATTGTGCTGGGCGAGGCGTTTTGCCGGGCGCTGGGCGACAAAGCGGGTATTACGCGCTTTGCCGATGCGGCGATCGCCATGGACGAGACGCTCGTGATGGCCGCCGTGGACATTTCGGGTCGCGGCCAGGCCTACTGCGAGCTGCCCGTGCCGTCCGAGCGCGTGGGCAGCTTCGATACCGAGCTGGCCGTCGAGTTCTTCTATGCCTTTGCGCGCGACGCCAAGCTCACGCTGCACGTGCGCGAGCTGGCGGGCGGCAACTCGCATCACATTATCGAGGCCGCCTTTAAGGCCGTGGGCCGCACGATGCGTCACGCCTGCGAGCTCGATCCCCGCGTGCAGGGCATCCCCAGCACCAAGGGTTCACTGTAACCTGCCAAAAAGGGACAGGTTTTGAATGGGAAAAGGGAGGGTCGCGTGGGCGAACCGAAGATCGTGGTGGTCGACTACCACAAGGGCAACTTGTCGAGCGTTGCGCGCGGGCTTGCGCGCGCCGGTGCCGCCGCCTGTACGTCGGACGACCCGGAGCAGATCCGCCGCGCCGACGGCCTGGTCATCCCGGGCGTGGGCGCGTTCTATGACGCGATCGCCTTTATGCGCCAGAGCGGCGAGGCGGACGCGGTGCTCGATGCCGTCGCCGCCGGAACTCCGCTGCTCGGCATCTGCCTGGGCCTTCAGCTATTTTTTGAGCGCGGCAACGAGGGCGTGCCTGCGGACGAGGGTGTTGCCGCGGACGGCAACGCCTCCGAGCGGGCTGACGGTCCCTGGATCGATGGCCTGGGTATTATGCGCGGTTCGTGCACGCGCTTGGAGTCGAGCCGCCTGAAGGTGCCGCACGTGGGCTGGGACCAGGTGCACATGACGCCCGCCGGCGCGGCCGATCCGCTGCTTGCTGGTTTTGCCGAGGGTGCCAACATGTATTTCACCCACAGCTACGCGGTGGCCGACGACGCTGATGCCGCCGATGTGCTGGCGCGCACGCACTATACGCGGAGCTTCCCGTGCATCGTGCGTCACGGCAACGTGTGGGGCTGCCAGTTCCATCCCGAGAAATCCTCAGCGCTGGGTCAGCGCATCCTTAAGAACTTCGTCAACATCGTCGAGGAGGCCGGCCGATGATCCTGTTTCCCGCAATCGATCTGATCGGCGGCAAGGTCGTGCGCCTGGAGCGCGGCGACCGCAGCCGCTGCAAGGTATATTCCGACGACCCCGTGGCAGTCGCCCGCTCGTTTGCCGAGCAGGGCGCGAGCTGGGTGCACGTCGTAGACCTGTCTTCTGCCTTTGGCGAGGACGAGAACGCATGCGCTGCCAACTCGGCGGCGATCAAGGCCATCTGCGGCGTCGACGGTCTGTCCGTGGACGTGGGCGGCGGCGTTCGCTCGCTCGCGCGCATCGACGAGTTGGCCGGCTACGGTGCGCGCCGCATCGCACTAGGCACGGTGCTCGTGACCGAGCCGGGTTTTGCCGAGGTGGCGGCCCAAGGCTTTGGCGAGCTGTTGGTGGCAGACATCGCCGCGCGCGACGGCCAGGTCAAGGTGAACGGCTGGCGCGACGGCGCGGGCGTGGCACTCGACGATGCCGTGGCACAGCTCACCGAGCTGGGCTTTAAGCATCTGGTGTATACCGACATCGCGCGCGATGGCATGCAGACGGGCATCGATGTGGCGGCGTATCGCCATGTTGCCAAGGTCGCGGGCTTTCCTGTCGTGGCTTCGGGCGGCATCTCTACGCTCGACGACATTCGCGCGCTGGCTGCGGTGGGTGAGGATGCTGTTGAGGGTGCCATTACCGGCCGTGCGCTCTACGAGGGCAACTTTACGCTGGTACAGGCGCTGGCCGCCGCCCGAGGGGAGGAGTAGTCCATGCTTACCAAACGTGTGATTCCCTGCCTGGACGTCAAGGACGGCCGTGTGGTCAAGGGCGTCAACTTTGTGAGCTTGCGCGATGCGGGCGATCCGGTGGAGCTGGCGCGCGCCTACGACCGCGAAGGTGCGGACGAGGTCGTATTTTTGGACATTACCGCCACGAGCGATAACCGCGCGACGACCATCGAGATGGCGGCGCATGCGGCCGAGGAGCTTGCCATTCCCTATACCGTGGGCGGCGGATTTCGTGACCTGGCGGGCATGCGCACCATGGTTGCCGCCGGTGCCGACAAGGTGTCGCTCAACTCGGCGGCCGTGCGCGACCCATCGTTGATTAGCCAGGCTGCCGCGGCGTTTGGCAGCCAGGCCGTGGTCGTGGCGATTGATGCCAAGCGTGTGGGCCTGCCCGGCGAGCCGGGTGCCGATAGGTGGGAGGTCTTCACGACGGGCGGTCGCAACGCCACGGGTATCGATGCGGTGGCGTGGGCCGAGGAAGCGGCTCGTCGCGGCGCCGGCGAAATCCTACTGACCAGTATGGATCGCGACGGCACCAAGGCCGGCTTTGACCTGGCGCTCACCCGCGCCGTGGTGCGCGCGGTGCCGATTCCCGTCATCGCGAGCGGCGGCGTGGGTACGCTCGAGCATTTTGCCGAGGGTGTGATTGAGGGTGAGGCCGACGCCGTGCTGGCAGCAAGTGTCTTTCACTTTGGAACCTTCAGCATTCGCCAGGTCAAAGAGTACATGGCCAGCCAAGGAATCCCTGTCAGGTTGGACTTCTAATGCTGCGGCTTGCCCAGGCACCGCATCTTGCCGCTCAAACCGTCGCTCGCGTACCAAGGTACGCGTCGCTCCTCTTTCGCGGCAACCTGCGGCACCTGGACAACCCTCGCCGACCTGCGATGTTTGAATTTGGGGAATTGAAATGAGAGAAATTACTACTCCAGCGGATCTTAAGTACGACGCCAAGGGGCTGATTCCTTGTGTGGTTCAGCAGTATGACACTGGCGAGGTGCTTATGGTTGCCTGGATGAATGAGGAATCGGTGGGGCTGACGCTCAAGACCGGTACCACGTGGTTTTGGAGCCGTAGTCGCCAGGAGCTCTGGAACAAGGGCGCGACGAGCGGCAATATGCAGGAGGTCAAGGAGCTCTGGGCCGACTGCGATAGCGATACGCTGCTGGTCAAGGTCGACTCGCCGGGCCCGGCCTGCCACACCGGCAACCGTACCTGCTTCTTTAAGAAACTCGCGTAGGACGGGCGCTCGATTAGACGCTCGGCCACCAGAAAGGATTGAACCATGGGTGTGCGCACCGCAAACGTTCAGGATGGAAATATCGGTGAGACGCTGACAGGTCTGGCCGAGGTGATTCGCGGTCGTCGTGATGCATCGCCGCAGGAGAGCTATACCGCGCGTCTGCTGACCGACGTCGAGGACGAGCTGCTCAAGAAGCTTGCCGAGGAGGCGAGCGAGGTCATCATGGCCTGCAAGGACAACGACCACGACCACATTCGCTACGAGGCCGGCGACCTGATCTACCACCTGCTCGTAACGCTCGAGCGCTATGGCATCACCCTCGACGAGCTGGCCGGCGAACTCAACGCCCGCCGCCACTAAGGCAAACCCAAATTAGCTACCCTGGCCCCATGGAAGTTGCGGTGAAATAGGGACTGTTTAAACGCTTCATCAGGCAAAACGGTCCCTATTTCACCGCAACTGATGAAGGGGATGGGTTAGAAGAGGGGCGTGGATTCCCATTCGCCGGTGGGGTGGGGGATGTCGAAGGTGCGGTAGCCACATTCGTAGGCGTGGGCCTGGGCTTCGCGGATGTTCCAGCAGATATCGCAGGCGCGGTGCGCGTCCGAGCCAAAAGTGATCGGCACCTCGGCGTGGGCGAAGCAACGCAACAGACCGGTCGCGGGATAGTAATCGTCGAGGCCCTTGCGCGGCGCGGCGGTCGAAACCTCAACGCGGCGACCCGTGTCGTGGGCGCACTCGGCCATCTGCTCCCAGAGCGGCGTGGGGTCAAAGTCGGGCGCGAAGCCCTCCTTCGAAAAACGCATAACTAGGTCGGGATGGGCCATCACGTCAAAGTTGAGCGAGCTCTCGCAGGCGTGGCACCAGTCGTCGACATAGCGCTCCCATACGCCGCGCACGCTCAGATTTTCCCAGACGTGCAGGTTGGTGTCGTCGTCGATCCAGCCACAGAGCGAATCTGGCGTATCGGGGCGAGCGACATTTTCCGTTCCCGCCGTGCCTGCGGCCCCGGCCATGATATCGCCGGGGTCGCCGATCCAATGTACGCTGCCCAGGCGCACCACGGCGCCATCGGACCAGCGCTCAACCAAGGGCTCGCAGCCTTCGTACCAATCGCATTCAAAACCGTAGATAAAGGTGAGCTCCGGCGCGATTTGCGCGGCGAGCTTGCGGGCGTCCTCAAATGCCAGGCGATGTGCCGGCAGGTCGCCCTCGACAACCTGCACCTCGCAGCTGGCGTCCATACTGGCGGGCAGGGTGAGGTGGTCGGTCGAGACCATGACCTGACATCCGGCAGCCGCGGCAGCGCGGACGTTCTCCTCAAACGAGGCATGCCCGTCCGAAAACGAGGTGTGGGTATGGCAATCGACCAGCGGACATGCGGACATGGAGACTCCTTTGCATTTGGCGAATCCGCTCCATTGTAATGGCGCAGCTCTCAACACGCCGGGCACGCGGGGGGTCGAAATCGATTGGAAAGGCTGCGCGGCGCGCGGTGCGGCCTCGCTTGTGCTCTCAAAACATGTACATCAGCCTCCAAAAGCTGCAATAAATGACATGTTTGGAGGCTGACGTACACGTTTGAATGGAGCGGGCCGGCGTTGGAGCGCGCCAGCACTTGCACCCAGCAAAAGTCGCACCTATCCCATGACGCCGCCCCTGCGCCGCCCGCGATGTGCTAGCGTTTGGATGAACAAAATGAGCCCGCGCGGAAAGGATCCGGACCGTATGCAATGCGATAGCACATCCCCGCTGTCCCGCGAGACCGATGCGCCCGAAACCATCGTCAAGCTGGAGTGCGACATCGACGATGCATCGCCCGAGGTGCTTGCCTACGCCGCCGACCGCCTGCGCGAGGCGGGTGCGCGCGAGGTGCACTGGCTGCCCCTCTACTGCAAGAAAGGCCGTCCCGGCTGGCAGCTGCAGGTAATCTGCGCCCACGAGGATATCGAGCGCCTGCAGACGATCATCTTTTTGGAAACCACGACCAACGGCATTCGTCGCCAGGTTATGGAACGCGTTTGCCTGCCACGCCGCTTTGAGCAGGTGACGACGCCATGGGGCGAGGTGTCCGTCAAGGTGGCCACCCTGCCCGACGGCAGCGAGCGTGCAGCGCCCGAGTACGAGGACTGCGCTCGCCTTGCCCGTGAGCACAATGTGCCGCTCCAGCGCGTGATGCAGGCAGCACAAGCCGCGGCTCTGCAATTTGAGTGACACGGTCGGCGACGCGCCACACCAATCCTATTAACCCCACCGAAAGGACCACCATGAAATACCTCATCGCCTCCGACATCCACGGCTCGGCATACTGGACCGAGCGCCTGGTCACCGCCATCGAGTCCGAGCAGCCCGACCGCATCGTTCTGCTGGGCGACCTGCTCTACCACGGTCCGCGCAACGACCTGCCGCGCGACTATGCTCCCAAGCGCGTGATTCTGCTGCTCAACGCCCTAGCCGACCGCATCATCGCCGTGCGCGGCAACTGCGACGCCGAGGTCGACCAGATGGTCCTCGACTTCCCCGTCATGGCCGACTACGCCACGCTGTTTGACGAAACCGGCCGTGAGCTGTTCCTGACGCACGGCCACGTCTTTGGCGCCGGCATGCACAACAGCGTCGACCACGCGCCCGCGCTGCCCGAGGGCTCCGCGCTCGTCTACGGCCATACGCACATCAAGGTCAACGAGGAAAGCACCGCGCACCCGGGCCTGTGGCTCTTCAACCCCGGTAGCGTGAGCATCCCCAAGGACGGCTCGCACAGCTACGGCATCTACGAGGGCGGCGCGTTCCGCCACGTGGTCATGGAGGAGGAGTAGCCATGGCGCAGCACATGGCTCAGCAAAATGCCGAGGGCTCGCGCGATCTGTCCACGCTGGTAGACGCGTCGACCGAGCTGCAGCATCTGGTGCAGACCATCTGGCGTCTGCGTCAGCCCGATGGCTGCCCGTGGGACCGTGAGCAGACGCACCGCAGCATTGGCAAGAACATGATCGAGGAGGCCTACGAGGCGCTCGACTGCATCGAGGCGGACGACGCGGTTCACCTACGCGAGGAGCTGGGCGACGTGCTCATGCAGGTCGTGCTGCATGCGCAGATTGCTGCTGACGCCGGCGAGTTTACACTGGCCGACGTGGCGCGAGATATCGACGCCAAGCTCATCCGCCGTCATCCGCACGTGTTTGGCGATGTGGATGCCGACAGCTCCGATGAAGTGCTCAAGATTTGGGACGAGGTCAAGCTTGCCGAGAAGGCCGCCAAGGACAAGGCCGTGGCGGCGGGCGAGGCTGCGCCCGAGGGCCTGCTCGACGGTGTGCCCACGCATCTGCCGGCGCTGATGCAAGCCCAGAAGGTGTCGCGCAAGGCGGCTGCCGTGGGTTTTGAGTGGGAGACGGTTCAGGACGTGTGGGACGAGGTCGCCGAGGAGCGCGCCGAGTTTGAGGCCGAGGCTCCCGGCTCGCCCGAGCGCGAGATGGAGTTCGGCGACCTGCTCTTTGCCCTGGTCAACGTTGCGCGCAAGGAGGGAATCGACGCCGAGAGCGCTCTGCGCGCCAGCACGGCAAAGTTCCGCCGTCGCTGGGCCGCGATGGAGCAGATGGCGGCCGATGCTCACGTGGATCTTGCCGAGCTTTCGACTCACGGCCTCAACGACCTGTGGGATGCCGCAAAGGCGGAGGAGTAAGACTGCGGGAACGACGGGCTGACATGCCTTATCGTTCCCGCTAAATTTTTCGAAAATCAAGTGTATCCCTCGGCTAACTTAGGGCATAATGCAAAAAGTGCGACATGGCTAACTTACGGAGGCGCACCGACGGTGCACGGTCAGCCGGTCGCTTGCATCCACTACGTTTCCAAGTGAGAGGGAGACAACATGAGCGATATTTTGGACGTCTATGGTCGCGAGGTGCTCGACAGCCGCGGCAATCCCACCGTCGAGGTCGAGGTCGTGCTCGAGGACGGCAGCTTTGGCCGCGCAATGGTGCCTTCGGGTGCTTCGACCGGCGCCTTTGAGGCCTGCGAGTTGCGCGATGGCGACAAGGGCCGCTACCTGGGCAAGGGCGTTTCGCAGGCCGTCGAGCACGTCAACAACGAGTGCGCTAACGCCGTCGTGGGCCTCGACGCCTTCGACCAGCGCGCCGTCGATGACGCACTGATTGCTGCGGACGGTACCCCCAACAAGACCAAGCTCGGTGCCAACGCCATCCTGGGCGTGTCGCTGGCCGTTGCCCGCGCCGCTGCCGAGTCGGCGGGCCTGTCGCTGTACCAGTACCTGGGTGGCGTCAACGCCCACCTGCTGCCCACACCTATGATGAACATTCTCAACGGCGGCGTGCATGCCGATAATAACGTCGACTTCCAGGAGTTCATGATCATGCCGGTGGGCGCCCCGAGCTTTGCCGAGGGCCTGCGTTGGTGCGCCGAGGTCTACCACACCCTCAAGGGCGTGCTGCACGAGGCCGGCCTGGGCGGCGGCGTGGGCGACGAGGGCGGCTTCGCACCCAACCTCAAGACCAATGCCGAACCGTTTGAGTACATCACCAAGGCCGTGGAGAAGGCCGGCTTTAAGCCTGGCGTCGACTTCATGTACGCCATGGACCCGGCCTCGACCGAGTTCTACAACGCCGAGACCGGCATGTACGAGCTCAAGGGTGAGGGCGTGGAGTACACGAGTGCCCAGATGGTTGATTACTGGGAGAAGCTCGTCGACACCTATCCCATCATCTCCATCGAGGACGGCATGGCCGAGGAGGACTGGGACGGCTGGGTCGAGCTTACCCGCCGCATTGGCAATAAGGTGCAGCTCGTAGGCGACGACCTGTTCGTCACCAACACCGAGCGCCTCAAGAAGGGTATTGAGCTGGGCGCCGCCAACGCGATCCTGGTCAAGGTCAACCAGATCGGTACGCTCACCGAGTCGCTCGAGGCCATCGAGACCGCCAAGGAGGCCGGTTACGCCTGCATCGTGAGCCACCGCTCCGGCGAGACCGAGGATTCCACGATCGCCGACTTGGTCGTGGGCGTCAACGCCGGCCAGATCAAGTCGGGCGCCCCGTGCCGCAGCGACCGTATCGCCAAGTACAACCAGCTCATCCGCATCGAGGACGAGCTCGAGGGCAGCGCGCGCTACGCCGGCAAGGCCGCGTTCTACAACATTCGCTAGGCACGCGGAGGTCGCGGGGGCGGGGTTGACTCGGCTCCGCTCCACTTCTGATGGCCGCCATTGGGCGCTGGGCCATATGGCTCAGCGCCTTTTTTATGTCGAGCAAAGGCTGGCGAAGGCGGTGCGGGCGCTCGTGCTATAACTAGAATACTTAGCGCAAACAAACCTCAACCGCACAAGGCGCACATGGATCAGATTTACGACAACAGGTACTATTCCGCCGGTTCGCGTGAGCCGTCGCCTCGCCGTGCGCGCACGGTGCAGCTCGGTGGGTCCGCCTACGCCGGCGCCGACCGCTCCATGCAGCGCCCGACAAGTACCTCGCGCCCCAATGCTCAAGTGAATACTTCGACAGATGGACCAGTGCGCCCGGCACGTTCGTCGCATGCTCAGCGCTCGTCGGCTCAAACGCACGATAGGTCGAGCAGGCCCTCGAACCGTTTTTCGGGCTCGGACTTTATGCACTACGCCAACGACAACGCGGTGGTCAAGGCGATCTACGACTTTACCCACGGTCCTCAGCGAGGGCTATTCATCGGCATCGTCGTTGCCCTGGTGCTCGTGAGCCTGTATTTCCCCGTGCGCGACCTGTACGTGGCAAAGCGTTCGAGCGATATCTTGGCCAAGCAGGTCGAGATTCGCCAGCAATACAATGATGGACTGCAAAAAAGCGTCGACAAGCTGCTCTCGGAGGAGGGTATTAAGGATGCGGCATCCGAGGACCTGGGCTTGGTGATGCCCGGCGAGAAGAGGATTGAAGTGCAGGGCCTGGACGGCGATTCGGATGCCTCGTCGAGCCAGAAGTCGTCGAATGCCAAGAAGGCCAGCGAGGTGGCCAAGGAAATCGAAGAAGTCGGTAAGGACGCGCCGTGGTACATCCAAGCGCTCGACATGCTGTTTGGGTTTAACGGCGTCGAGGGCCAGACGGTCGTGTCCAACGGCAAATAGCGCCCGGAGGGGAGCCCGCAATGACAAATTGCAAACGCTATAAGGTAGCCGCGATCGACCTGGGAACGGTGTCGTCGCGACTGGTGTTGGCGCAGGTCGAGGCCGGGGCGATCGTGGAATCGTCCAAGCATACCGAGATCACCGACTTGGGCGAGGGCGTGGACGCGACGGGGCGCTTTTGCGAGGCGGCCGTTGAGCGCGTGCTCGCTGCGTGCCGCATGTTTGTGGACGAAGCCCGTACCTTTGGGGCCGCGTGCGTCTGCACCACCTGCACGAGTGCCGCGCGCGATGCGTCCAATGCCGCGCTGCTGCTGGACGGTCTGCGCGATCTGGGGCTCGAACCGCAGGTGATTCCGGGCGAGGTCGAGGCGCGCCTGACGTTTTTTGGCGTGGCGCACGACTTTGCTGGCGAGCGCATCATCGTCGCCGATTCGGGCGGTGGCTCCACGGAGCTCGCGACGGGCGTCTATGCGCCTGAGCGCGGGGTCTTTGCGCTGGAGGGAACGCGCTCACTGGACATCGGTTGCCGTCGCGTGACGGAGCGGTTTTTCTCGGCGCTGCCGCCGTCGACGAACGAGCTTGCGGCTGCCGCCGCGTGGGCGGGCGAGCAGTTCTCCGCCTATTTTGAGGGCCTGCCCAGCGACTTTGAGCGTGCAGAGCGCCTGGTCGCGGTGGGCGGTACCGTCACCACGCTCGTGGCGCTGGTCCACGAACTGGAGCCGTACGACTCGAACTTTGTGCATCTGCGCGAGCTTTCGATGGAGCAGATTTCGGCCGCTATCGAGCGCATGTCCACGCTGGATGTTGCCGGCATTGCCGCGTTGCCGGGCGTGCAGCCCAAGCGCGCGGGCGTGATTCTGGCCGGCGCCGTGGTGATCCGCGAGCTCATGCGTGCCGGCGGCTACAAGACGCTCACCGTAAGCGAGAACAGCCTACTCGCCGGCATGGCCGCCACCATCAACGAGGTTCTCGACGGCGCGACTCCCACCATCGCCTGGACCCCGAGCCTGAGTGCTCTTTAACCGTCTTCCTCTGAGTTGTGGTGAAATAGTTCCTAAATAAGCTGGTAAACGGTATAAACAGGATCTATTCCACCGCAACTTAGAGCCCCGCCGGCGTGTAAAAGAAACGAGCCCGCATCCCTTGGGGATACGGGCTCGTAAAAGCCAAATGGTAGGGGCGGTGGGACGTCCGCGTATTTGCTGCGCAAATCCGCACCGGCTTCGGCCGCCTGCCGGCGCCCTCGCCGGCTCGCTGCGGACGCTGCGCGTCCGCTTGACGCTCGCCCCCTCGCGGGTCCGAGTCCCACCGGCGTCCAAAAGAAGCGAGCCCGCATCCCTTGGGGACACGGGCTCGTAAGCAATACATGGTAGGGGCGGTGGGACTCGAACCCACAATCCTTGCGGCGAGAGATTTTAAGTCTCCTGCGTATGCCAATTCCGCCACGCCCCCGTGAGACTAGAAGTCTAGCACAAGCCGCCCGTTACGCGTTGACGGCCATCGAGTGCCGGCCCGACTTTTCCAAGTACTCGGCAAACTTGGCCTCGTCGCCTTTGTTCTTGTACTGTAGGGCCAGCAGGTACTCCAAGCGGCAGCGCTTGACCGGGTCGTCGCCGACGTCCTCGAGCATGCGCTCCAGCTCGGGAATATCGTTGTGGCGCTTGAGGATCATCGTGTCGTACATCAGTTGGCATTCGTGCGCGACTGCCTCGGCCTGACCGCCCTCAAAGCCCTTGATCTCGTGCAGCAGCTCCTTGGACTTTTTGCGGTCCTCCTGGCCAACATAGTAGTTAAAGGCCTTAATCACCAGGTCGACACGCTGCATCTTGGGGAGGTTGAGCCCCAGCAGCAGGTCGAACATCTCGCTGGCGCGCTCGTGGTCCTCACGCAGCAGATAGGAGTTCAGGCGCAGGTAGTCGCGGTTATAGCGCGGGTACAGCATGCTGGTGAGTTTGGCGTCGAGCAAACGATCGAACTCGTCCCACTGCTTGGCAGCCATCAACTGCTGCAGGCGTTTAAACGTGGTGCGTTTTTTGACGCTAAAGAACACCGACACGGCGATGCAGATGATAACGACGGCGGTCCAGAGTGTGCGGGAATCGGGCATATTAGGGTCCTTAGTCGCTCGTAAAACAAGCGGTATGACAACACGTACTAGATGTATTATACGCAGCGCGCAAGCAAACTAGCATAAAAGCTCATCGAGGCTGAGTGCCATCGCTCGCTGCGGTACACTTACCTAAAGTAAACCATGAAGGGAGATATTACCTATGAAGAAGATCGTTTTGGCTTGCGGTGCTGGCGCTGCTACTTCCACGCTCGTTGCCCAGAAGGTCGCCACCATGCTCGACGCCAACGGTTATGCCGGCAAGTATGAGATCGTGCAGTGCGCCATCTCCGAGGCCAAGGACGCTTGCGACGAGGGCGCCGACCTGCTGATTGCCACCACCGTTGCCCCCGAGGGCCTCACCTGCCCGTACGTGAGTGGCGTGCCCTTCATGACCGGCATGAACCGCGTTGCCGCCGAGAAGGCCGTCCTTGACGTTATGGCTCAGTAGGCGCTGACCGCATGAGTGAGCAGAACGCCAACCCGGTAGAGCTCTTTGGTATGCGCGTTGCCCATGTGGGCATTAACGCCACCGACCCGGCAGATGCCTTGGAGATCGCGGAGCTGTTCTCGACGATGATGGGCCTGCCCGTTATCGAGACCCCGGTTTCGTACTTTAACGATTCGCTGGTCGAGGTCATGAAGCAGAATGGTCGTGGCGCCAAGGGCCACATTGGCTTTGCCGTCAACGACATCGATGCGGCCGAGAAGTGGTTTGCCGAGCGCGGGCTCGAGGTCAACGAGGAGTCGCGCGTGCTGCTGCCCGACGGCGGCACCAAGCTCGTGTACTTTAAGCGCGAGTTCGCCGGTTTCGCCGTGCACCTGTGCCGCGAGTAGCGCACAAGCTGCCATAGCTAGCAAAAAGGGATAGGGCCGCGTGGCCCTATCCCTTTATTTCAAGACTTTAGTCTGCTGGCCGCGCAGCGGCCAGCTTTAAACCACCCGCTACGCGGGTGGAGACAAACGGCTTTACAAAGCCA